>NZ_CP120738.1:4800000-6595225 GCF_029581175.1 Solwaraspora sp. WMMD937
TACCTGCGGGCCGGGCAGACCGCCGGGCTGGCGGTGGACACCTTCGCGCCCCGGCTGTCGTTCTTCTGGGCGATCGGGATGAACTTCTTCATGGAGGTCGCCAAGTTGCGGGCCGCCCGGCTGCTGTGGGCCCGGCTGGTCCGCGACGCCGGCGCCACCAATCCGAAGTCGTTGAGTCTGCGCACCCACTGCCAGACCTCCGGCTGGTCGCTGACCGCGCAGGACGTGTTCACCAACGTGGTCCGCACCTGTGTGGAGGCGATGGCGGCCACCCAGGGGCACACCCAGTCGCTGCACACCAACGCCCTGGACGAGGCCCTGGCGCTGCCGACCGACTTCTCCGCCCGGATCGCCCGCAACACCCAGTTGCTGCTGGCTCAGGAGTCCGGCACCAACCGGGTGATCGACCCGTGGGGTGGCAGCTACTACCTGGAACGGCTCACCCACGATCTCGCCGGGCGGGCCTGGCAGCACATCCAGGAGGTGGAGGCCGCCGGTGGGATGGCACGGGCGATCGACGAAGGGTTGCCCAAGCTGCGGATCGAGGAGGCCGCCGCCCGCACCCAGGCCCGGATCGACTCCGGCCGCCAGCCGGTGATCGGCGTCAACCGGTTCCGGCCGGACGCCGACGAGCCGATCGAGGTGCTCAAGGTCGACAACACGGCGGTACGGGCCGCGCAGCTGGACAAGCTGCGGAGGCTGCGCGCCGAGCGGGACGGGTCGGCGTGCGACGCGGCGCTGGCGGCGCTGTCCCGCGCCGCCGACGCCGGACCCGACGCCGGCGGTGACGGGCTGTCCGGCAACCTGCTCGCGTTGGCGGTCGACGCCGCGCGGGCCGGTGCCACCGTCGGGGAGATCTCCACCGCGCTGGAGCAGGTGTACGGCCGGCACGCCGCGCAGATCCGTACCATCAGCGGGGTGTACCGACAGGAGGCGGGCGCGGTGGCCGGGATCGACCGTGCCCGGGCCGCAACCGACGCGTTCGCCGTCGCCGAGGGACGCCGGCCCCGGATCCTGGTCGCGAAGATGGGCCAGGACGGGCACGACCGGGGGCAGAAGGTGGTCGCCACCGCCTTCGCCGACCTCGGCTTCGACGTCGACGTGGGTCCGCTGTTCCAGACCCCGGCCGAGGTCGCCCGACAGGCCGTCGAGGCCGACGTGCACCTGGTCGGTGTCAACTCCCTCGCCGCCGGGCACCTGACCCTGGTGCCGGCGCTACGCGACGAACTGGCCGCCCTCGGCGGGGACGACATCATGGTGATCGTCGGCGGGGTGGTGCCGCCGCAGGACTTCGAGGCGCTGCGCGCCGCCGGTGCGGCGGCGATCTTCCCGCCCGGCACGGTGCTGGCCGACGCCGCAGTGGACCTGCTCGCCGAGCTGTCCCGTCGGCTGGGGCACGACACCGCCGAGGCCGGATGACCGGCGGACGACGCAGACCGGCACCGGTGGCCGACTACGTCGCCGGAGTGCGGGCGGCGGCACCGGCGTGGCTCGCCCGGGCGATCACCCTGGTCGAGTCGACCCGGCCGGACCACCGGGCACACGCCCAGCAGGTGCTGGTGGCGCTGGCCCCGTACGCCGGGCAGGCCCGGCGGGTCGGGGTGACCGGCGTACCCGGGGTCGGCAAGTCCACCTTCATCGACGCGCTCGGGTCCCGGCTGACCGGCGACGGGCACCGGGTCGCGGTGCTGGCGGTCGACCCGTCGTCGGCCCGCAGTGGCGGCAGCATCCTCGGTGACAAGACCCGGATGGCTCGGCTGGCCGCCGACCCGGCCGCGTATGTCCGTCCGTCGCCGACCGCCGGCACGCTCGGCGGGGTGGCCCGCGCCACCCGGGAAGCGATGGTGGTGGTGGAGGCCGCCGGCTACGACGTGGTGCTGGTGGAGACCGTCGGGGTCGGACAGTCCGAGACCACCGTTGCCGAGATGGTCGACACCTTCCTGCTGCTGACGCTGGCCCGCACCGGTGACCAACTGCAGGGCATCAAGAAGGGTGTGCTGGAGCTCGCCGACGTCGTGGTGGTCAACAAGGCCGACGGCGCGCACGCGGCGGAGGCCCGGTCAGCCGCACGTGAGCTGGCCGGGGCGTTACGGATGCTGCGCGGCGGGCACGACGACTGGGCCGTCCCGGTGCTCACCGCCAGCGGCCGGGACGGGACCGGGCTGGCCGAGGTGTGGCAACAGGTGACCGCCCACCAGGACCGGCGGCGGGCCAGCGGTGAGCTGGACCGGCACCGCCGGCAGCAGCAGCTGCGCTGGGTCTGGGCGATGGTGCGCGACGGGTTGCTGGACCAGCTGCGCGGGCATCCGGCGGTGGTCGCGCTGACCCCGCAGACCGAGAAGCGGGTGCTAGCCGGGGAGATCACCCCCGCGCAGGCCGCAGCGCAACTGCTGGCGGCGTTCACCGGCCCGGCCGGCGGCGGCACCGACCGGTCGACCGGCCAAGGCTGACCGGACGCTGAGCAGCCCCGGGCTGACCGGCGGCTGATCAGCCCGGCTGCGGGCCGGGCAGGATCCGGCGCAGCTGGCCGGGCACCGCCAGGCGGCGACGCCACTCCCGGGGGTAGCCAACCGACACCTCCTCGAAGCGCACGCCGTCGTAGACGGTGGTGCGCGGGATGTGCAGGTGGCCGTAGACCATCACCGCCGCCCGGTACCGCAGGTGCCAGTCGGCGGTCCGGTCGGTGCCGCACCACATGGCGAACTCCGGGTAGTGCAGCACGTCCATCGGCGTCCGGACCAGCGGGTAGTGGTTGATCAGGACGGTAGGCAGTTGCGGTCCCACCTCGGCGAGACGCTCCTCGGTCTCCGCCAGCCGTTGCCAGCACCACTGCTCCCGGGTCGGGAACGGGTCCGGGTGCAGCATCGCCTCGTCGGTGCAGACGATGCCGGTGCGGTGTGCGTACGCGAGCCCTTCCGCCTTGGTGCTGGTGCCCGGTGGCAGGAAGCTGTAGTCGTACAGGGTGAACAACGGTGCCACCGCCGCCGGTCCGCCGGCACCGGACCAGATCAGGTACGGGTCCTCCGGGGTCCGCACGTCGAGCGACCGGCAGAGGTCGACCAGGTGCGCGTAGCGCTCCACGCCGCGCAGCTGTACCGGGTCGTGCGCGGTGGTCCACAGTTCGTGGTTGCCCGGCGACCAGATCACCTCGGCGAACCGCTCGCGCAGCGTGGCCAGTGCCCACCGCACGTCGGCGATCGTCTCGGCGACGTCGCCGGCGACGATCAGCCAGTCCTGCGGCGCCGGCGCCGCCAGGTCGGCGACGATCTGGCGGTTCTCCGGGTACGCGATGTGCAGGTCGCTGATCGCCCACAGCGTCGGTGCCGTCCCTGTGGCCTCCCCGTCGCCGCCGGTCTGCCGTACCGTCACCGTGGCCGCCCTCCCGTCCGCGTTCCGTGTCCGGTCCACCGCCGGTATCGATCATCCGGTACGCGGCCGCCGAGCGGTAGCCCGCCCGCCGATCGACGGCGGCGAAGGTCACCCCGGCCCGGGGCCGCCACCACGACCGACGGCACCCGCGCTGGCCGCGGCCACCTCCCGGTTCTCGCCGCGCAGCCGGACGTCGGGCTCCGGCCCGGCGGCCCGGTTCACCCCGGATCGCTCGGCTGTCTCGTCGCCGTCGGTCCGGCGGTCACCCCGGCCGACCAGGTGCAGCCGGCCGTCCTCGTCGAAGCGGCCCAGGTCCCCGCTGCGGTAGAGCAGCTCACCCGGGATCTCCGGGAACGGGTTGGCGACGTACCCGGCAGCGGCGCGCCATGGCGTGCCGTGCCGGCCGGGGCCGACGCCGGCCCCACCGATCAGAATCGCGCCGGTGGCACCGGGCGGCAGCAGCCGCAACCGATCGTCGGCGACGAGCAGGTGGCAGTTGTCGACCGGCTGACCGACGGGGATGGCGTCACCGTCGGTTTCACCCACCCGGTGGTAGGCGACAGCGGCCGTCCCGACCGGGCCGTACCCGGCGCTGACCTCGACCTGCGGTAGCAGGCGTCGCAGCCGGCGGACGCTTGCCGGCCGCAGTCCCGGACCCGGCACCACGACATGCCGCAGGCTGGCAAGACGCCCGGCGACCACAGCGTCCCGCTCAATCGCCGCCACCATCGCGTCGAGCGTGTCCGGCTCAGTCTCAATCATCGTCACCTGCTCGGCCGCGACAACGGCGACCAAGGTGGACAAATCCGGCCGGCCAGCGGCGGGGGGCGGCAGCACCAGCCGCCCGCCGGCGGTCAACGGCCAGAGGAGGTTGCCGACCGACGGAGCGGGCCCGGGGCTGCCCGGCAGCACGACCTCACCGCCGGTCGCGGCGAAGAAGCGGGTCATGAAGTGCACCCGGTCCGTCAAGGCGACATGCCGGCTGACGGTGCAGCGCGGTACCCCGTCCGCGTCGGCGATGACCAGAGCGTGCGCCGGGTCGTCGGGCGTCCCCGCCGGTTCCGGGCGCCGGCGGGATGAGGGGAGCTGACCCGGCCGTACGTCGATCACGCGGGCGCCGGACAGCGCCGGGTCCCCGGATGGGGCGGCGGCGAGCACAGGCGCACCGGGTACCTCCGCCAGCACGGACCGTAGCCTGGCCGGTGACCAGCGCGGATCGACGCTGGCATGGACGGCCCCGATCTTGAGCAGCGCGAGACTGACCACCGGCAGCGCCGGGCCGGCGGCGAGCAGTACCGGCACCGGGTCGCCGGGCCGGACGCCGACCTCGGCCAGGGTCGCAGCCAGTCCGTTGGCGGCGTCGTCCAGTTCGCGGTAGGTGAGGCCGCCTCCCGCGACACTGACCGCGACCCGCTGGGGATGCCGGTCCACCGCCTGCTCGACCAGCAGGTGCAGCGGACGGAACGGCCCGCGGTCCACCCGACGACCGGCGTACCGGTCGAGCAACAGGTCACGCGAGGTACCGCTGATGCCGGCGGTACGCCAGCTGGCCTGACCGGGTTCGTCGACCAGTTCGCGCAGCACCTCCGCGTACAGCTCGGCGACCGCCGGCAGGCAGCGCCGCCACGGGTCCCCGCCGGGGCAGCTGGCGTGGATGGTCAGGTGATTCACGGTGACCCGCCAGTCGATTCGGGCCGTGGGTGGGCCGGGCGGGGCCGCCACCCCAGTGGTCGCCCGCACCAGCAGGGTGTCCCGCCGTTCCGGCAGCAGGTCCACCGGGCGCAGTCGCCGGGACAGCCAGGAGCGGACCGCCGGGCCGGCCAGGTGGCGCAGCTGCTCAGGGGGGTCGACCAGGTCGAGGCCGAGCGTCGTCGTGGTCGACCGGATCGGCACCGGCCGGTCCAACCGGGCGGCGGTCTCCAGCGCGGCGAGCGCTCCGAAGACGACCGCCTGGGCTTCGTCGATCGACGTCCGGGCGCCGGCACAGGACGTGCGGTAGGTCGCCACGGTCGGAGCCACCCGGGTGGACGCCGCCGTCCCGTCGCTGGCCTGGACACGTTCGGATGCCATTCCGCTGTCCTCCCCTGGCGACGGCGCGCCGCCGATCGACCACGAACGCAGAACTCACCGCGATCGGACCATCACCCAGAGAGGTTATGTCAAATAGGCAGAAGTGAAAACATCTAACTTTGCGTGACGACGATTCCCGACAACCGGCACGCCCGCTCCCCTACGCCGCATAGCTCCTATGCGGCACATGCCGGAAAGGTGGTGGGGTGCCGTGCCGACCTTCCGGTACGGCCCGTCACGGCACCCCACCGGCTGACGCGAATACTCCCGCTCGGTGGCTAATGCCGGCTTTCAGTGGGTCGGGAAGTCGTCCGCACTGCGAATCCGTTCCCGAATCCAGACACCTGCCTCCTTGAGCGGGGCGGTACCGGCGTAGGAGCCACTGCCGCACACCCCGGTCCGGAAGACCGCCCCGGACCGGAAGTCGTCGGAATAGTTCCAGTTCACCCAGCTGATTTTGCGCGATTCCAGCAGATCGATCCACAACTGGGCGTTGACCAGATCGTTGGCCCCGTCGCCGGTGTAGGTCTGGATGCCGAATTCGGTGACGAACATCGGTAGCTGGTCCGCCGCCCGCGACAGCGCCGAGCGGTACGCGTCGTGATGCGAGCCGGCGTAGAAGTGGAAGGTGTACATGATGTTGGTCGCGTTCACCGGATTGGCGATGACCTCGGCCTCGCTGCCGCCTTCCGACACTCCCAGCGACGACCAGGCTCGGGTACCGACCAGCACGACACCGTCCGGGTCGGCCGCCCTGATCACCGGGATGACCTGCTCGGCGTAGCTCTTGATACCGGCCCAGTCGACCCCGTTCGGCTCATTGGCGATCTCGTAGAGCACGTTCGGCTTGCCGGCGTGCCGCTGGGCGATCTCAGCGAAGAAGGTCTTTGCCCTGTCCAGATTGTAGTTGGGGTCACCCGGGGTCAGCATGTGCCAGTCGACAATGGCGTACATGCCGCGGGCGGCCGCCTCGTCGATCAGTCCGTGCACCCGGTCGGTGAAGCCGCGCGGATCGGTCTCGTAGCCGTCCTCCTGGATGTACATCGAGATCCGCAGGACGTCGGCCCGCCAGTCGGTGGCGAGCGTATCCAGCGAGGCATCGTCAAGACAGTGGGCGTACCACTGCAGTCCGTGCGTGCTCATGCCGCGCAGCTGGATCGGGTGGCCGTGCTGGTTGCACAGGTTGACCCCGCAGACCCGCAACTGGCCGTTGATCGCGACCGGCGTGGTGCCGGTCGGCGGCGGAGTCGTCGGTGGAGCCGTCGTCGGCGGCGGAGCCGTCGTCGGGGCCACGGTGGTCGGCGGCGGGGTGGTCGGGGCCGGTCCGCCGGCGCAGTCGGCCCCGTTGACCGTACAGTTGCCGGGTGTTCCGCTGCCGACGACGATGAAGCCGAACGTGGTGCTGCCGCCGGCCGCGATGGTGCCGTTCCAACTGGCGTTGTCGAACGTGTACCGGTTACCGACGGCGGCCGACCGCGCGTTCCACGACGAACCGATCCGGCTGCCGGTCGGCAGGTCGAAGCCGACCTGCCAGGAGGTGATGGTGCCGGCCGTGTCGTTGGTGACGGTGAACCGGCCCTCGTAGCCGCTGCCCCAGTCGTTGACCTTCACGAAGGCCGCAGTGGCGGCGCTGGCCGACGGTGCGAGTAGGGCCACCGCCCCGACGACGGCCGCCGCGAGCCCTCCAGCCGCGACGACGAAACTCCAACGGCGCACGACGCCCTCCCTCAGGTCAGCGGGGACAACATATCGACGTGCGACGTTAAACAAGATTGTCTATAAGGTCAACCGTCGAGGTAGGACCACCGGTCCAGCTGTCCCACAGCCGCCGGTAGTCGCCGCCGGCGGCGATCAGCTCGTCGTGCGTACCCGAGGCCACGACCCGGCCGGCGTCGAGCACCACGATCCGGTCGGCCCGTCGGGCCTGGGTGAGCCGGTGCGCGACGATCAGAGTCGTCCGGCCGGCGGTCGCGGCGAACGCGGCCCGTTCCAGGTCCCGCGCGCCGGCGCTGCCCGCCTCCGCCGTCGCCTCGTCGAGGATCGCCACGTCCGGATCGGCCAGCACCAACCGGGCCAGAGCGAGCTGCTGCGCCTGAGCGGCGGTCGGCTGGTGACCGCCCTCACCGACTACGCTGTCGACGCCGTCGGGCAATGCCCGGACCCAACCGAGCGCGCCCACCGTGGCCAGCGCATCGGTGATCTCGTCGGTGGTGGCGTCGGCGCGGGCCAGCCGCAGATCCTCGGTCAGCGGACCGGCGAACACGTGCACGTCCTGACTGACCAGCGCGATCCGACCGGCGAGCCCCGGGTGACCGGCACGATCCGGCCCGGCGACCGGCACCCCGCCGAGCCGGACCGTGCCCACGGTCGGCCGGAGCAGCCCGGCGACCACGCCGGCCAGGGTGCTCTTGCCCGCGCCGCTGACCCCGACCAGCGCCACCCGCTGCCCCGGCTCGACCCGCAGCGTCACGTCGCACAGCACCAACGGGCCGTCGTCGTACCGGTAGCTGACGCCGTCAATCTCGAGCCCGGTGTCGGCTGACACGACCGGCCCGGTCACGGCCGCTGCCGGAGGCAGATCGGCCACCCCCACCAGGCGCGCCAGGCTGGCCCCGGCCTGCTGGACCTGATCGAACTCGGCGACCAGCGCCCCGAGAGGATTGAACAGCCGGTGGAAGTACAGCGCAGCGGCCGTGGTAGCCCCGACCGTCACCAGGTCCGCCCGCACCAACAGGAAGCCGACCACCAGCACCGAGGTCAGCCCGACGCACTCGGCCCGGTTGAGCCGGGAGCCGAACCGGGTGAACATCCGCAGCACGGACACCGACAGGTCGCGCGACGCCGCCGAGCGCTGCTCGATCGCGGCGAGGTGTGCCGCCTCCAGCCGGTACGCGCGGACCGTCGCCGCGCCGCGCAACGCGCCGATCATCGCCTCGGACCGTTCCCCGGTGACCACCCGTTCCCGCGCGTAGTTCGGCCCGGAGCGGGGCAGGTACCAGCGCAACGCGAGCAGGTACATCGGCACCGCGGTCAACCCGGCCAGGCCGAGCCGCCAGTCCAGCGCGAACAGTCCGGCGACGGTGAGCCCGACGGTCAGCAGCGCGGACACCAGCACCGGCGCGGTATCGGTGATGACCCGGGTCACCACCGACACGTCGTCACCGACCCGGGCCAGCAGGTCGCCGGTGCCGGTACGGTCCAGCGTCCGGCCGGGCAGGTGCAGGGCCCGGTCGAGCACCCGTTCGCGCAACCGGGCCAGCACGGTCTCGCCGGTCCGGGCGACCAGCGCGGCGCCGAGACCGGTCAGTACGGCGCCGACGGTGGCCGCGAGCACGATCAGCACCACCGAACGGACCACCTGCCCGGTGCCGGTGCCGGCCCGGATGTCGTCGACCATGACGCCGAGCACCCAGGGCGCGACCAGCCCACTGGCACTGGCCGCCAGGACGGTCACCAGCGCGGATCCACTCAGCGCGCCGGCTCGGCGCAGCTGCCCACCGAGCACCAGCCAGGTGCGCCCCCCGGTGGCGGTCGGCAGCCGGTGGCGATCGGGGCCGGTCATCGCAGCACCGCCGCGCGGTAGGTCGGATCGGTCCGGACAAGGTCGTGGTGCGGTGCGGTGCCCACCACCCGGCCGGCGGCCAGGACGCAGACCCGGTCGGCCCGGCTGAGCAGCGCCGGGCTGCTGGTCACCACCAGGGTGGCCGGGGCCTCTGCCGTGACGGCCGGATTCACCGTACGGCCGTGGCGGGCCGCCCGCAGACCGGCCGCCAGCCGTTCCTCGGTGGTCGCGTCGACCGCCGTCGTCGGGTCGTGCAGCACCAGGATCGGCGGGTCGGCGGCCAGCGCCCGGGCCAGCCCGATCCGCTGTCGCTGGCCGCCGGAGAGACTGGCGCCCCGGTCGGTGACCGGATGGTCGAGCCCGGCGGGATGCGCCGCGACGATGTCGTCCGCGCAGGCGGCACCGACCGCCGCCGGCAGCGGGTCCACGGCCTGGCCGGGCCGGACCAGCAGGTTAGCGCGCAGCGTGCCGGCGAACAGCGCCGTGTCGTGCGGTTCGACCAGGACCCGTTCACGCAGGCCGTCGAGGGTCAGCTCGGCGACCGGTACGCCGTCCACCGCCACCGTTCCCCGATGGTCGTCGGCGGCGACGGCACCGCGCAGCAGGTCGAGCAGCGCTTCGGCGTCGCGCGGCTCGTACGCCACCACTGCGAGCAGCTCCCCCGCTGCCAGCCGCAGGTCGACGTCGCGCAGTGAGCGGTAGCTGACCGCGGTCAGAGCCAGCCGCGCCGGCTGCGGCCGGGGCGCCGGACGCTGACCGGGCAGCACGGCGGGCGGCGCGGCGAGCACCCGGGCGACCCGTTCGGCCGAGGCCCGCGCGGCGGCGGCGAGCTGACCACAGAAGCCGAGTACACGGACCGGCTCGGCGATGAACTGGGCCAGGCCGACCACGGTGATGAACTCACCGACGCCGATCCGGCCCCGGACCGCCATCGCGCCGGCCGCGCCCGCGACGCCGGCCAGGAGCAGCCCGCTGGCACCGGCGGTGACTCCCTGGTGGACGCCGGCCATGGTGGTCGCCCGCAGGGTCACCTGGAGGGTGTGCCGGCTCGACTCGCGGTAGCGCCGGGCCGCGTTGCGCTGCGCGCCGAATCCGCGCAGCGCACCCAGCCCGTTGACCAGGTCGGTGGCGAGCGCGGTGGTCGCCCCGGCGGCGGCCTGCTGCGCGCCGGTACGCCGGGTGACCACTGGGGCGAGCGCCTGCAGGGCCAGCACCAGCGCCGGCACGCCGAGCAGGACACCAAGGCCGAGCGGCACGTCGATGGTGAGCAGGACCACGGACGAGACCGCCAGCGCCGCCACGGCGGCGACGGCGACCGTGGCGGCCCGGATGATCAACGCGGTCCGTTCGGCGTCGGCGGCGGCGATGGCGAGCAGCTCGCCGGAGCGAAGCCCGGTGCGGTGCCCGCGTGGGTCGAGTGCGCGCCCGGCGACCTCCACCCGGAGCCGGTGGGTCTCCCGGTGGATCGCGGTCTCGGTCAGCCGGGCACCGAACCGCCAGGCGAAGGTAAGGACGGTGAACAGAGCGGCCAGTCCGGCCACCGAGACCGCGAGCGATGTCCAGTCGCCGGTCGCGACGGCCTGCTCGACGATCAGTCCGATGGCCAGCGGTACCGCCGCTTCGGCCGCCTGGTGCAGGCTGAGCAGTACGACGCCGGCGGTGAGCCGGCCGCGGTGCCGGCGCAGGGTGCGCCGCAGCAGCCGGGCCGCGGTCAGCGGGGCGGGACGGGGTACGGGCACGGCGGATCTCTCTCCGGAAGTCGGTGACGGGCCGGCTCACCGACCGGCTACCGGTGAGCCGAGGCTAACCTAAGCCGCGACCGGGCTCCATCGTCGATCACCGGCACCGGACATGACAGTCGCCACGTTGGGGTGACATCCGGTCCACCATGAGATAGGTTATTCTCAGATTGAGTTGTTCTTGATAAGAGACTTTCTAGTAACGAGAAGGACCGCGATGTCGGAGGCCGAGTTCCTCGCCAGCTACGACCCCCGGGCGTTCCCGCCGGTCGCCGTGACCGTCGACGTGGTGGCGCTGACCATCCGCGACGCACAGCTGCACGTGCTGCTCGTGCGGCGGGGCGCGCCGCCACACGAAGGGGCCTGGGCGCTACCCGGCGGCTTCGTCCAGCCCGACGAGGACCTGCCCACCGCCGCCGCCCGGGAGCTGGCCGAGGAGACCGGGCTGGACACCCGGCCCGGCCGGGCCGCCGCGATGGACCGGGTGCATCTGGAGCAGCTGGCCAGCTACGGCGCACCCGAGCGGGACCCGCGGATGCGGGTGGTCTCCGTGGCGTACCTCGCCTTCGCGCCCGAGCTGCCCGACCCGGCGGCCGGCAGCGACGCCGCCGCAGCGGCCTGGGTGCCGGTGGACGCGCTCGGCCTACCCGAACGGGCCGACCCGGACCGGCCGGTGCGGCAACTGCCCGGCACCAGCCGGCGACTCGCCTTCGACCACGCCCGGATCGTCGTCGACGGCCTGGACCGGGCCCGCGCCAAGCTCGAGTACACCCCACTGGCCACCCGGTTCGTCGGCGAC
The DNA here is from genome assembly GCF_029581175.1 of Solwaraspora sp. WMMD937. Taxonomy (NCBI): domain Bacteria; kingdom Bacillati; phylum Actinomycetota; class Actinomycetes; order Micromonosporales; family Micromonosporaceae; genus Solwaraspora; species Solwaraspora sp. WMMD937. Next base: position 4,811,540 of record NZ_CP120738.1, read on the forward strand.
GAGTTCACCGTCAGCGAGCTGCGCAGCGTCTACCAGACCGTCTGGGGTGTCGAACTGCACGCCGGCAACTTCCACCGCAAGGTGCTCTCCGTACCCGGCTTCCTGGAAAGCGTCGGCGCCACCACCGAACGCGGCGGCCCACGCGGCGGACCCCGGTCGCGCATCTACCGGGCCGGCGACGCCCGGCTGCTGCACCCGGCGCTGCTGCGACCCGCCCGGGAGGATGAGGTCAGGTGACCGTGACCGAGGCGATCGAACTCGTCCTGACCGCGCACCACCCGGCCGAGGTGTTCGGCACCGACCAGACGACCGGGCGCTACCACCAGCTGGCCCGGCTGCTGCACCCGGACACCGCCGGGGCGGCCACACCCGACCCGCGCGCCACCGCCGCGTTCATGCAGCTGACCGAGCTGTGGCGGGAGCACCTCGCCGACGGCCGGGACACCGTCACCATCGACACCGGCCGGCACCGGTACGTCGTGGACCGGACCGCCCGCTACACCGGCGACCTCGCCGACCTGTACCGGCACGGCGACGACCAACTGGTGAAGGTGCCCCGGGATCCGGCCAACAACGATCTGATCGCCCGGGAGGCGACCGCGCTGACCCGGCTCGCCGAGCAGGGCGACCCCCGCTACCTGCCGTACGTGCCCCGGGTGGCGGACGAGTTCCGGCACCGCGACACCGGCACCGGCGCCGTCCGGCAGGTCACCGTGCTGGGCACCGCCGCCGGGCTACGCAGCCTCGCCGAGGTACGCCGGGCGTACCCGGACGGGGTCGACGCCCGGGACGCGGCCTGGATGTGGCGGCGGCTGCTGGTCGCGCTCGGCTTCGCCCACCGCGCCGGGCTGGTCCACGGCGCGGTGCTGCCCGACCACGTCCTCATCGAGCCCGACCAGCACGGCGTGGTGCTGGTCGACTGGTGCTACGCCAGCATCGACGCCACGCCGGTGCCGGCGCTGGTCCCGGCGTACGCCGACTGGTACCCCGACGAGATCCGCCGGCGCCGCAGTCCCGGGCCCGGCACCGACCTCGCGATGGCCGCCCGCTGCCTCGACTGGCTGACCGGCGGTCAGGCACCGGAGCCGATGCGCAGGTTCACCGACGGCTGCCAACTGGCATCGCTGCGGCAGCGGCCCGACGACGCGTGGCGGCTGCTCGCCGAATTCGACGACCTGCTCGAACGGCTCTGGGGCCGCCGCCGGTTCCGGCCGTTCACCATCCCCGACCGCAATCACCGTTAAGAATCACCCGCTTCGAAGGAGGCCCGACATGGGCAGTGGAGCCTGGTCGACCGACGTGTACCGCGCCGCGAGCGCCTACCGCAAGGCCACCGGCGCCAGCGCGTTCGCCTACAGCGACGGCGGCGCCCGCACCGTCCACCCGACCCTCGACCCGCGCGGCGTCACCGCCCGGGAAAGCCGCGACTCGGCCGAACACCCGCAGTCGCTGGCCGTCGCCGTCCTGTTCGACGTCACCGGATCGATGGGCGGCGTGCCCCGGACGCTGCAGCAGAAGCTGCCGCAGCTGCTCGGCCTGCTGCTGCGCAAGGGCTACGTCACCGACCCGCAGATCCTGTTCGGTGCGATCGGCGACGCGACCTGCGACCGGGTGCCGCTGCAGATCGGCCAGTTCGAGTCGGACAACCGGATGGACGACCACCTGGGCAACATCGTGCTCGAAGGCGGTGGCGGCGGGCAGATGATGGAGTCGTACGAGCTCGCCATGTACTTCATGGCCCGGCACACGTCGATCGACTGCCACGAGCGGCGCGGCAAGCGCGGCTACCTGTTCGTCATCGGCGACGAGATGGCGTACCCCAAGGTCAAGGCCCGCGAGGTTCGGAAGTTCATCGGGGACGACCTGAACGAAGACGTCCCGCTAAGCGCCGTCGTCGACGAGGTCCGTCGCCGGTGGGACACCTACTACCTGATGCCGGCCGGCAGCCACTACGCCGGCAACCGCCGCATCCTCGACTTCTGGCGGGACCTGCTCGGGCAGAACGCCGTCGAACTCGACGACCTCGACGCGGTCTGCGAGACCATCGCCACCACCGTGGCACTCGGCGAAGAGGCCTGCGACCTCGACACCGCCCTGGCCGACCTGCGCGACGTCGGTGCCGGCGACGCCGCCACCACCGTGTCGCGGGCGCTCGCCCGCATCGGCAGCAGCCGCACCCCCGCGGTACGCGGCACCCTGCCGGCCGCCTCGGGCCACGCCGACCGGGTGACCCGGCTGTGAACCCGGTGGCCAGCAGCATGACCGGGGACCCGACCGGCCGGCACGTCGCCGTGGTCGACCTCGGCTACGGCGACGCCGGCAAGGGCACCGTCGTCGACTGGCTGTGCGCGAGCCGGCCGGTCGACGCGGTCATCCGGTTCAACGGGGGCGGGCAGGCCGCACACAACGTCGTCCTGCCCGACGGCCGGGCCCACACCTTCGCCCAGTTCGGCGCCGGCACCTTCCACGGCGTACCGACGCACCTGTCCCGGTTCGTGGTCGTCGACCCGCTGGCGTTGGCCGGCGAGGCGACGCACCTGGCCGGGGTCGGGCTGCCCGACGCACTGGACCGGGTGACCGTCGACCGGGAGGCGCTGCTGGCCACCCCGTACCACCGGGCCGCGAACCAGGCCCGGGAGATCGCCCGTGGGGCCGACCGGCACGGCTCCTGCGGGATGGGGGTGGGCGAGAGCATGTCGTACGCTCTCGCCCACCCCGACACCGCGCCCCGGGTCGGCGACTGCCTCGACGAAGGACTGCTGCGACACCGGTTGACCCTGCTGCGTGACCGGCTCACCGCCGAGTTGGGGCCGCTGGACGCCCCGCCGGTGGCGGACACCGTCACCGCGTTCACCGCGTTCGCGCGGCGGGTGTCGATCGTCGACCGGTCATGGACGACCCGGCTACTGCGCGCCGGAACCGTCGTCTTCGAAGGCGCTCAGGGGGTGCTGCTCGACGAGTGGCACGGCTTTCACCCGTACACCACGTGGAGCACCACGACGTACGGCAACGTCGACGCGCTGCTGGCCGAGGCGGGCATGCCCGGTACGGTGACCCGGCTCGGGGTGCTGCGAACCCTCACCCCCCGGCACGGGCCGGGCCCGCTGGTCACCGAGGACCCGGCGCTGCGCCCGCCGGAGCGGCACAACGGCACCAACGCCTGGCAGGGGCGGTTCCGGTTCGGCCACTTCGACACCGTCGCCCACCGGTACGCCCTCGACGTCACCGGCGGCGTCGACGCCCTCGCGTTGACCCATCTGGACCTGGTCGGCGCGCACCGGCTACGGCTGTGCGAGGCGTACGACTGGACCGACCGGTTGCCGGTCGGCCCGACCGGCAACCTGGACCGGCAGGCGGCGCTGACCCGGCGGCTGCTGGCCAGCCGGCCCAGCTACGCCACCGATCCGGAGCCCGAGCCGGACTCCTGGGTGGCGGCGGTCGAGGCGGCACTCGGCGTACCGGTGCGGCTCACCTCGCACGGCCCGACCGCCGACGACAAGGCCACGCTGTCGGGTTACCGCAGGTCGACCGAGACGGAGCCGAAGTAGGTCACGGCCAACGGGGTGGCGCTGTCGAAATCGGTGCCGCCGTACCAGCGGGTCCCTTCGGGGCACTGACATTCGATCTTGATCTGCTGACCGCCGGTGATGTACTCCTGCACCACCCAATTCCACCTGCCTTGGCCGAAGTCGTCGAAGCCCATCACGTCCCTGGTGACCGCGTTGTAGAAGACCACCCGACCCGGCAGACCCGGCCCTTCGTCGCGGACCACCACCCGCACGAAACCCCGCGTCTGACTCGTGGGCCAGAACTGGTACGGCTCGGCCGGGCCGCCGACCACCGCCGGCACGGCCTCGGCCCGCAGCCGGTTGCCGACCTTTCCGCTCCACTGTGCTGGTTCGCGGTCCAACCGGAACAGCACCGGCCACTCGTACGGACCGACCCAGTCGATGTCGAAGGCGCCGTCGGCGGCGACCGGCACGGACCACATCTCCTGGTGCAGGTCCAGGTCGGGTGCGGCGATGGAGACCAGCCCGGCGTTCTCCCCGGTCCAGTGATTGACCGCACCGCTGATCGTGGCGCGGGGATCCAGCAGGATCTGATTCACCCGCTTGGCCTCACCGGTGGCGAGGGTGACTCGCCGGGCATCCTGCTGCCGGCCGGTGCCGCCGTCCGGGCCGACCCACTGGGCACCGTACGGGCTGTCCGGTTTGGGCAGCGCGAACAGGTTGTACTGCCCGGGTTCCGGCACCTCGACGGTCACCCGTCCGCCGCCGCCGCTGCGCGTCGAGCAGGCGTTGGGCAGGCGGAACGTGAGCACCGGCAGAGCCAGCACACACACGCCCTTGACCGGCTCGCCGGTGGCCCGGTCGAACACCCGGGTGGTGATGGCGGCACCAACGTCGCTCTCCGAGGCTGGCACCGCTGCTGCGCCGCTGGTCATCACCACTGCCAGCGCTACACCGACCGCAGCCGACAACAGCCACCGAGGGTGGCCGGAGCGGACGCCCGACTGGGCACCCGGAGACCACTGCCTACTACTCGTCACTGCCCACCTGCCAATCCTTCCTGGACGTGGAGTAGTCAAACACCTACCACGCGCATGGATGATCGTCGGGGACGTCGAGGGCCCGGACAGCCGGCGTGTCGACGAGTGTCCGTCATCCAGGTGTCGCCGACCGGTACGTGGGTAGGTCCGGAGAGGTCCGACCCTCCGCTCGAACACGACCCAGGGAAACTCACCGTGCCGACCACCTTCCGTCTGCGTCAACAGCCCACCCCCGTCCCGGCCGGCCGGGGCCAGCTCCGGTGGTACGGGCCCGGCCTGCTGTGGATGGTGTCGTCGGTGGGTTCCGGCTCGGTGCTGTTCACCCCCCGGATCGGCGCGCGGTACGGCTACGAACTGCTGTGGCTGGCGCTGATCGTGACCGTCTTCATGTGGATCATGATCCGGGAGGCCGGCCGGTACAGCGTTGCCACCGGCCGCACCCTGCTCGACGGCTTCCGCGACGTACCTGGGTTGGCCAACTGGGCGATCTGGGTGATCTTCGTGCCGCAGATCGTCGCCGGGGTGGTCACCATCGCCGGTATCGCCGCCCTGGTCGGCAGCGCGCTCATGGTGGCGCTGCCCGGCGGACAGGCGGTCTACGCCAGCGCCGTCATCCTCGGCTCCGGGGCACTGGTGCTGGCCGGCCGCTACCAGGGCGTGGAACGGATCACCGCCGTGATGGCCCTGGTCCTGGTCGGCGCAGCCATCACCGCGGCGGCCAGCACGGTCAGCGGCGACATCGCGACGGGCCTGGTGCCGGGCGTGCCGGACGACCTCGACCTGTACTTCGTGCTGCCCTGGGTCGGATTCATCCTGGCCGGTGCCGTCGGCATCATGTGGTTTTCCTACTGGGTGGCGGCGCGTGGCTTCGGCGGACCGACGGGCCCGTCCTCGTCGACGGATCAGACTGATGCCGGGGCCCGCGACGATGTGCCTTCGAACGGGCAGGTCGGCGGCGACGAGCGGATCGAGCGGGTACGCGGCTGGACCCGGACGATGAGCCGGACCGCCGCGCTCGGCGTCGCCGGCGGTGGACTGGTCATCGTCTCCTTCCTGGTGCTGGGCGCCGAACTGCTCGCCCCGCAGGGGCGGGTACCCGACGGGGTCGACGTCGCCCGCGACCTGACCGCGCTGCTCGGCGACCTGTGGGGCACCTTCGGTGAGGTGCTGCTGCTGACCTGTGTGGTGGTTGCTCTCTGGGGCACCATCTTCGCCAACCAGGACGGTTGGGCGCGCACGTACGCCGACGCCACCAGACTGATCACCGCCGGCCGATCCGACGACGAACCGGCTGATGACGGCGAACAGACCGGCAGGCTGGCCCGCCTGAGCCGCCACCCACGGGCGGTCTACCTGACCTATGTCGCGGTCGCCATGACTCTCGCCCCGCTGGTGCTGTTCCTGCTGGTCCGCAACCCGGTCGAGATCCTGTCGGTCGGCGGTATCATCGCCGCCGCGCACACCCCCGTCGTGGTCGGCCTCACCTTGTACGTCAACCGCCGGCTCCCCGCACCGGTACGGCCGTCGTGGACCAGCCAGGTGGCGCTCGGCACCGCCGGGGTGTTCTTCGGCGCCTTCGCCGTCGTCTACCTGCTGAGTCTGGTCGGAGTCCGGATCGGTTGACCCGGTCCGGCACCGACTCACAGGATCAGGTTCGACCAGTCCCGGTGACGGACCCGCACCGAGGCGGCCGTGGCGAAGTCCGAACCGCCGTACCAGCGGTCGCCACCCGTACAGCGGCACCGGATCTTGACGTGCTGCCCGCCGCTGACCCGGAAAAATCCCCAGGTGGCGTCGTCGCCGATCGCCACCGACCCGACATGCTCGCCGGATCCGGAGTTGTACAGGACCAATTGCCGGCCGGCGCTCGTCGGCTCGTCAAGGATGTGAACGGTCAACTCGCCGCCGTGCCGCAGCCGGTAGGTCGCCGGGTCCGGGGTGCCGACGACCGCCGGGACGAGGTCGGCTTGGGCACGACCGGCGACACCGACCACACCGCGGCGGGCCCCGGACTGGACCCGGGTGCCGCCGTCCGGTCCAACCCACTGCGCGCCGTACGGGCTGCCCGGAGCCGGCAACGCGAAGAGGTGGTAGGAGCCGGCCCTGCTACATCGATGGACACCCGGCCGGTACGGCCGCTGTTCGGCCGGCACTGCGCTGGAATGCTGAACACCCTGACCGGGGTCGCGAACACGCATACGCCAGCCACCCGGGCACCAGTGTTGCGGTCGCGCACCCACGTATCGATCCTGGCGGTCTCGGCACTGGCCGGGGCGGCTGCCGTCATGGACACCTGTCAACCTCATCGACCTGCCAGGGGCGGCTCCGCTCGCTACATCCCCACTACGCTCAGACTTCGGTCATGCGCCGTTCGTGTCGTCCTCGCTCCGGAGATGGGCCCCGATCTCGGGCTCATGGTCACCCCCAGCTCCGCAAGGCCATCCCACCGGCTGCTGCCGGAACATGATCGCTTTCCGCACCGAGAGCAACGGAATGCGCATCGACCACGCGGACCGCTTCCGCCCACCGGGGCGGCCCAGCAATCACCATCAGCTATGAATCCATGACGCCCAGCTCATCCTTGACGGAGGTACGCGGCGGCGAGGCCGGCCAGCGCGGCGACGATCCCGCCGATCGCACTCACCGCAGCCGATCGCCCGGAACCACCCGCCACGAGCATGATGACGACAATCGCCATGACGCCGAACAGGCCCACGCCAAGTGTCCGATTGACGACAGCGACCCGGCGAAGGCCAGGTCGACCTCGATCCGATTGATCCATTGTCTTCGCTCCTCACCCACCGTCCGGCGCCATCACCGCCGCCCTTCCAGGACAGCAGCGACCAGGTAGCGCCGACACGCCCCGTTACCGGATACGCAAGCGCTTTGCACGCGCTGGCACGTCCGTTGCACAGTGGAGGCAATACCGAGCGTGACCATGGGTGGGAGACTGCGATGAGCGGCGACCGCCGGTGGGCTGGCCTTCCCGAGACGCGTCGGGCGGCGGCAGCCGGCGACTACGGCAACCTGATCCGGCTGGCCCGCACGGCCGCCCGGCTGACCCTCGCGGAGGCCGGACGACGCTGCGGCTACTCCGCGGCGAGCCTGTCGCGGATAGAACGCGGCCGCCAGCGCCTGACCGACGTGTCCGCCCTACGACGGCTCGCCGACGTGTTCGACATTCCACCGGAGCTGTTCGGCTTGACCAACTCTGGCACATCGGCCAGCCACCACGGGTCCACTTCGATCGTTAGGCTTCCCGGTAGCCGATCCTGGCCGCAGACGGGAGAGGACGTGATCCGACGGCGCGCGGTACTCAGCGGTCTGGCGGGGCTCGCCGGTGCGGCCATCCCCACGGGCCCAGGCTCTGCCGGCCACGCCACTGCCCGCCCGCCGCAGCTGACGGCCGGACTGTCGGGCCTGCTCCTCGGCGCGGAGCCGAGCACCACCCCACCTGTCGGCCCGGTCGAGCTGCGCGCCACGCTGGCCGCCGCGTCGGCGGACCTTCAGGCGTGTCGGTACGCGCGACTCGCCACCCGCCTACCGCAGCTGGTCACCGGCGCGGCGACGGTCACCGCGAACGCCGCCGATGACCGACGATGTGCGGCCACCGCCCTGGCGACCCGGGCGTACCACCTCACCGCACAGGTGCTGATCAAGCTGCACGAGGACGGCATGTCCTGGTCGATCATGGACCGGGCTGGTCAGACGGCGCGAGCCTGCGGGGACCCGCTGCTGCAGGCCGAACATGCCCGGATCACCGCGATCGTGCTCCGCCGGACCCTACACCGCGACACCGCCCAGAAGGTCGTGCTCACCGGCGCGGCGACGCTCGACACCGCCACCGGGCTGCGGCAACGCGATGACGTCACCGCGTACGGGCGGCTGCTCGCCACCGCCGCCTACACGGCCGCACTCGGCGACCGGCGGGACACCGCACTGGATCTGCTCGCCGAGGCGGACGAGGCCGCCCGGCGAGCGGATCTGAAGCCCGCCTTCGGCAGCGTCGACGTCGCGTTGTACCGGATCGGAATCTGCCGAGCGCTGGGTGACTTCGGCTCGGCGGTCGAATGCGCCCGCACCATCACCCCGCAGCAGTTGGGCACCGTGGAGCGTCGGGCCCGCTACTGGCAGGACACCGCGCTGGCGTTGCACGGCCGAGGCGCGAACGCCGAGGCGTACCGGGCGTTGCTCGCCGCCGAGCAGACCGCGCCGCAGGAGGTCCGCTACCGGCCGTGGGCTCAGCGGTTGACCGTCGACCTGCTGGCGAGCGACCGCCACCGGTCTCTTCCGGACCTGCGCACCTTCGCCGCCCGCGTCGGCGTCGACGCCTGATCCGACGCGGCAGGCCGACCGATCCGCCGATGGCGCGCTGCCGGCACGACGGCACGATGGACGGATGCGTGTTGGTGACCCAGACTTCGACCGCGCTGTCGACCTCAGCATCGACGCGAACGAGGAGACCTTCTATGGCATAGCGGCCGGCTTGTGGGATCCACCGGGCGACAGCGGGTCGAAGGTGGTGGCCTGCCTGACCAGCGAGAGGCTGAGGCTGTTTTCATTCAGCAGGCTGCATCGGACAACCGTAGAGTCCATGATGCCGACGGTCATCCCGATCGAGAAGATCGGTCACTGTCAGGTTCTCGGTAGGGATCGCGGCGAAATTGCGTTTCGGGTCAGGGACCACGACGGGCAGCGGAGCAAGCGGATCATCATCAGCTTTGGCGGGTGGAACCCTGCCGGGATCGCTCTCGCCGATCAGATCAACGAGGCGGTGCGGGCGAGCAGGTCACGGGAGGAGACGACGCACGGACGTCAGATGGGACTGATCAGCGATGACGAACGGCTGTTCTGGTCGTCCCCCGAGGTCGTTCTCGATGCTCAGTATCACATCGACTGCTACACGGAACGTTCCTGGCTGCCACTGACAGGGGCCTGATCGCATTCACCCGTGCTCCGCTGAAGGTTGTGGTCAAGCTACTCGACAACGATCCGTCCTGGCGACTCGACTACGCCCACTACGGCCAGGCAAGACTACTCAGGGTCAGCAGCGCTGGAGCGGTGATCCATTCGGCCTCTCTCTACACCAGCGACTGGATCGTGGCGGACGACCTGCGCCGCATCCACCACGAGAGGCACACCACGTCGCCGGAGCCAGAGAATCTGGTCGCCAGATTGGCGAGCAGCCAATCCTTCAAGTTGGACGACTTCCTCGGGGAGTAGGGCGCCGTTCCCTTTCCCGACGCGTGATCCAATGCGCCTCAGCAAACTGTCCATCGGCGTGTCAAGTTGGTGAAGCGCAGTGGATCAACAACCGCGCGGCAGCGGATCGTTGTCGACGAGCAGCGTCACCCCGTTGTCCCGGCAGATGTCGCGCCACGCCGCGTCGACCGGAGCCGACGTGAGCAGGACCGGAGTGACCGCCCGGCCGAGCAGGGCCAGCCGGTGGCGGTACTCGAGCACCTGGCCGAGACCGAGCCGCAACTGTTCCTCCGGGCTGGCACCGACGAGGCTCTTGACTTCCGCGATGTACTGCCGGCCGTCAGCGTCCTGCCAGGCCAGGTCCACCGGCACCCCGGCCAGCCCGGTGCCCACCACGTACGCCTGCTTGTCGAAGGCCCGGATGTCGGTCAGCGTCGCCGGGTCCACCACCGGAGACCGGTACGGACGATCGAACGCCGCACCCGCAACCGGCTCCATCCGCAGAGGCGGGGAGTCGACGCGCGCCTGCGCGGCGGACCAGGCCCGGGCCAGCCGCTCCGGCCGGTGCAGCCGCTGGAACGAAAACCCGCCAACGGCCAGGCACTTGACGTTGACCAGCCGCGCTGCGGCGACGACCGGCGGCTGCCGCAGCGCCCACAGCGCGTCGTCGACGGTGTCGTACACGCAGCCGATCTTCTCGCCCCGCAGGGTGTCGAACGGGTCGTCCTCATATTCGGCGACCCGGGTGGCCCAGGCGTCCTCGTCGATGACACCGGCGTCGAAGGCCGCATCGAGGGCAGCCTTGTCCAGGTGGAAGTTGATCCCGTCGCCGTCCTCGTAGAGTCACAGTGTCTCCAGCCGGCCGAGGGTCACCCGCAGCAGCGACCGGCCCCGCACCCGCCGCTGGTTCAGAAACCACAACTTGCCGTCGGTCTCGACCGGCTTCGGCACGGTCATCCGGATGTACCAGCCGGCGAGTGCCCATGCGGCGCGCGCCAGCTCGTCAAGATCAGCGTCGAGTGGATCCACGCTCGGTGCGGCCAGCCCTTCGGCGGCGGGCAGCCAGGTCCTTTTCCACGTTGGCGACGTCTTCCGCCGTCCACCACGGTTCGATCTGCACGAGCAGCCCTTCAATCCGGCATCAGCGAGAAATCGTCACACCACTGTAAGTGGTATCCGCTGGCTGATCGGGTAGACGCGGCCGGTGCGACGGTGTCAGCGCCGCGCCGGCCGCAGCCGGCTTCCATCACTGGTACGGGTCGGTGCCGTTGACGGCACGCGCCGATTCCCGCACCCCGGGCCGGTTCAGCGCCTGTTTGTAGATCGCGATCGCCACCATCCGGCCGTCGCGTCCACCGCCGACGATCGTGGCGATGACGCCGATCACCGGCGACTCGTCGCTGTCGTGGCCGTACCGGATGTCGGAGACCCGCACCCGCATCGAGCAGTCGCCGTACACCCAGTCGGCTTTGCCCAGGTGCAGCGTCTCACCGACCCGCAGCGGCTGGTCAGACATCGTCGTCGTCCTTCCCGTGCGGGTAGCCGTCCGGCATCAGCCCGGACAGCTGCAGCACCGCCCGCACCCGGCGGGCCTTGCCCGGGTCCCAGCGGTCGAGGATGACCAGCGACCGCAGCAACGGCCGGCACGGCGCGGCGACGTCACAGGTACGGCATTCGCCGAGCCGCGCCGACGGCAGATGCTCGGCGATGTCCAGCCGCGCCCGGTGCACCGCCTGCGCCACCACCGTGTCGCCGGGGTCGAGCGCGGCGTCGAGCGCACTGGCCGGGGCGGGGGCGACCGCGCGGGCGGCGGTCAGCCGGCGCGTCCCGCCGATCCCGTCATCCCTGTGCACCACCAGAATCCTCCTTGGATAGCCGAATCAGTTGCGACATCCCACCCTGGACTCCGATTCGCAGTTGGCGGAACCCGACCGGTGACCCCGTGCACGCCGGGAGTCCCATGACGCGAAGCTCGACCACCACGAGGGGAGCTGAGGGATGCGAAAGCCTTGCAACGGTGAGAGTTGATCTGATAGAAGCCCGAAGATCAATTCCTCAGCCTGATCTGGCAGTTATCCACAGGACCAAGATCCATGCTGGACGCCTCTGCATTCGTCAAGGAAGATGGTTGGCGACTTCACGCAACGGGGACGCCTTTCGGCGATGCCTCCGGCGCGTGGGCACGAGGGAATCCGAGGGATGCGAGGGGCTTGTGAGCGGCAGCGAGTATCTGATATCGGAGCTACGGCGGGTGCGCGAGTCGATGGGCCTCACCCAGGAGTCCTGGGGTGAGCGCGTCCACTTCTCGGCAAAGCACGTCGGCTCGATCGAGCGCGGCGAACGCCCCGCCCTGCCCAACTACCTGGGCATGGTCGACAAGGTGTTCGGCACCGCCTTCATGAAGTTCTACCGCGAGTTCGTCATCGGCGAACACGCCCCCGTGTGGTTACGGCCGTTCATCGAACACGAGCAGCAGGCCAGCTTGCTCCGTGTCTTCCAACCACTCGCAGTCCCTGGCCTACTGCAAACCGAGGCGTACGCGAGAACCATCATCACCGCCTACGGCGCAAGGGAGGAAGACTTGGAAGCCGCGCTCGGCACGCGACTCACCCGGCAGGAGATTCTGCGCCGCAAACCCGACCCCTGCCAGCTCGTTGCGGTGATGGACGAGTGGATGCTTCATCGGGAGATCGGCGGGCCGGAGGTCATGCGGGAACAGCTACTCGCGATCGTCGCCGCAAGCGAGTTGCCCAGCATCCGGGTGCACATCGTTCCGACCAGCGCGGGTGCCTACCTCGGGATGGATGGCCCGTTCACGCTCGCGACAGTCGAGGGCAGATCAGTCGGCTACCTTGAAGGCCACCTCAAGGGTCGCGTCGTGGAGGGCTCTGAGGACACCGCCGACCTCGAACGGACCTGGGAGGCCGTGCGGGAGTACGCTCTGCCGGGGAATCAAAGCCGCGACGTGATCGTGAGGATGGCGGAGAAGTGGACATGACCGGCGCACGCTGGCACAAGAGCACGCACAGCGACACGAGCGGCTGTGTCGAGGTGGCCGAGAATATTCCTGGTCGGGTGTTCGTCCGGGACACCAAGGACCGCGATGGCGGCACCCTCGACTTCGCCCCGGCTGCCTGGCGGTCGTTCATCGCCAACATCACCGTCACCCGCTGATCACCGGCCAGCCGGAAGCTGACCGGCCCGGCTGCCACGCACCGCAGCCTCGGTCCGGTCCGGTCCGCGATGAGGACCGGACCGAGGGCTGATCCGTACCCGCCAGCGGGTCTCACACGTTCATCAGCAGCAGCATCGTCGCCATGCCTGCGCTCATGACGCCGTAGCTGAGCAGATGCAGCCGATGGCCGGACGTCGTCGCGGCGCGGTAGAGCCACCACAGCGCCCCGGCCGTGCTCAGGGCCACGAAGACGACGTTCGTCATGTCCGCCCACGCCGGGGTGGGGGTCGGTTCCGCACCGGCGGCGGCTACGCCATGCGCGTGCCCGGAGCCGCCGCCGACCCCCAACTCCGACATCAGGGTCGGCATCGCCGCGAGCATCCAGATCATCGCCAGGTTCTGCGTGACGTGGCCCAGCACGTCGACGCGCTCCGACGTGCCACGCGCCCGCCCGTACCCGGGCAGCAACGCGAGCACCAGGATGCCGAAGATCGCGACCTGCGCCCAGGCGACCGGGCCGTCCACCATCAGCCAGGCCATCAGAATCATCGCGACACTCATCACGCAGTGATTGATGTCGATCAGCTCCGCGTCGGAGAACGCCTGGTCGGGTGGCACGCCACGACGACGGATGACCAGGTCACCGACACAGACGAGCCCTGTCAGCAGGAAAACGATCGTCAGGACGGGAACCCACGGCGTCTCCAGCACGACTCTAGCTAGTACCACAGGCCGCGCCGACGAACAACGTGCTGATCAGGAAGGGCCACCGCGATGACCACCATGGAAGCCGAGACACCGCCTCCCGGGGAGACGCCGCCCGAGGACGCACCCTCGTCCCCGGCCCGGCCGCGGAAGACGAACTGGTTCGCCGCGTTCTGGCGCTGGCACTTCTACGGGTCGGTCCTCGTCATACCCGTACTCTTCTGCCTGGCCGTCAGTGGCATGACGTACATGTTCCGGGCAGAGGTGGACTCCCTGGCCCACCCCGGGGTACTGCAGGTGCCGGTGGCCGACGGCGCGCAACAGGCCGAGCTGTCCGCCCAGGAAGCGGCCGTCCGCGCGGAGTTCCCGGACCGTCCCATCCTGTCCGTGCAGGACGGCACCGGCGACCGGGCGACCCTGTTCGTCGCCGGTCTGGAGGACGGTGGCAGCACCAACATCTACGTCGACCCCTACACCGCCACCGTCACCGGCGAGCTCAGCCAGGACCAACTCATCTCCACCTGGGCCGAGCGCATCCACGGCGACCTGCTCATCGGCGACGGCGGGTTCGGCGACCGCATCGTCGAACTCGGTGCGTCCTGGGCCATCGTGCTGACGATCACCGGGTTCATCATCTTCTTCCTCGGCCGCCGTGCGCGCAGTGGCGCCGAAGCCAAGGGCAAGCGCGGTGCCCGGCTGCGCAGCTACCACGCCCTCGTCGGGCTCCCCGTCGGCCTCGGCATCCTGCTGCTGGTCGTCTCCGGGCTGCCCTGGACCGGTGTGTGGGGTGCTCAGGCCCAGCAGATCGCCGTCGACTCCGGCTCCGGGCTGTGGGGCGCGGACCCAGGTGCCGAGTCGACCATCAGACAGCAGATCGAGGACGCCGACGGTCAGTCAGCACCCGCCGGGTGGGCCTCCGGCAACGCCCCGCAGGGCAGCAGCACCGGCAGCGGCACCCCGATCTCGATCGACCGCGCGATCGACGCCGCCCGGGCGCTGGGTGCCCCCGAGCCGTACCTCATCCTGTACCCGGAGGGCGAGACCGGGGTGTTCAGCGTGATGAGCAGCCAGTGGTACGACGTCGGCAACCCCGCCGAATCCGACGTGACCCAGGAGACGACGATCCACGTCGACCAGTACAGCGGCGACGTGGTCGGCCAGTACGGCTACGACGACTACAGCGCGATGGCGAAGGTCGTCTCGCAGGGCATCGCCCTGCACGAAGGGCGCCGCCTCGGCACCTTCAACACGATCATGTCCACGTTGTTCTGCCTCGCCGTGATCTTCATGTGCGTCACCGGACCGATGATGTGGTGGACCCGTCGGGCAACGGCCTCCGGCCTCGCCGCACCGCGGGCGAAACTCCCCGTCTGGGGCAACTGGGTACTGCTCGCCTCCATGGTCGTACTCGGCGTCTTCCTGCCCCTGTTCGGCCTTTCCCTGCTGGTCGTCCTGGCGCTGGACCAGTTCCTCATCCGCCGGGTGCCCGCGCTGAAGTCCTTCTTCGGCACGGTCTGAGCCGAACCGGCACCCCCCTCAGATCGATCCGGCGCCCCAGCTGGTGCGGCCCCGGTGGCCGCCACCCGTACTCGGGTCACGGCCACCGGGGCCTTCGGGGCGAGGAACGCTAGTCGGCGGAGGCCAGCCGGTAGGCGTGGATCACCGTCTGGGTGAGCGTGTTGCCCTTGCGGTCCTCGGCGCCGAACCGCAGCGACACGTAGCCGTCGCTGTCCGGATGCTGGACCGTGGCCACCCAGCTGCGGCCGTCGGCACGCACCGGAGCCGGCAGCCAGGTGGTGCCGTCGTCGTAGGAGACCTCGACCGACAACGCGTCCAGGTTGACCGGTACCCCGGTCTGCCGGCGCACCGTCACCGGAATGTCGACCTGGTCGCCGGCCGGGGCGGCGCCGGCCTCGTCGACCGGCGGCGCCGGCCGGGCCACCATGACCGGCAGCCGCCGCCACTGATCGCCGTTGACCCGACCCGACTTGAAGGTCCAGGCCAGGCTCACCTCGGTGGCCAGGTCACCGGCGTCACGGGTTGCCGACGTCTCCAGCCGGTAGTCGGCCTGGCCGGGTGGCACGACGAAATAGCCGAAGCCACCGGTCTCCCACTCCTCGACCAGCTCGCCCGCATGGTAGAGCGCGGTGCGCTCAGTCAGTGCGACCGAACCGCCGGCGTGCCCGGCGGCGTCACCGAACAGCGGCACCTCCACCAGGATCTCGTCGCCGAGTCGGCTGGCCCAGCCGGTCGGCGACGACGTCGCCGGCATCGCCGGGCCGAACGGCGGCAGGTTCCAGATGTCGGTGCGCCGGGCGCCGGCGGGGTAGGCGCGGGCCGGTGCGTACAGGAACGACACCGGTTCCAGCCAGTCGTCCTCCACCGAGTAGTTGGAGAAGTACAGGTCGGAGAACCAGGCCACCCGGTCGGTGCTGTACCACTCGATCCGTTCGCCTGGAACGCGCACCTCGGTCAGCTCGGTGAGCGCGCCCAACTTCGGGTCGTCGAACTCGGCGACGAGCAGCCGGTCGGAGACGTCACCGGTCGGGATGCCCCGGAAGTCCTGCCGGACCCGGGCCAGGTCACCCGCGGCGTAGTCGCGCTGGTACCCGGTGGGCAGCCGGCCGTCGAAGACCTCACTCAGCGCGTAGGCGAACGGGCTGTTCGCGTACCCGCCGTCGGGGTCCGGCTTGAACCACTGGTGGGAGATGGATGAGCCGAACGCAGGCGCCGGGTCGTCGCCGCCGAGCTGCTTCGACGACACCCCGTCGAATCCGGGGTACGCGGCACCGACGCCCGCCGGACCGCTGACGGTGTCGAAGCCGACGGTCACGTCGACGATCGCGGCCCGCGCGGCCGGTTGCGGCACGGTGGCCCGCACCGGTGCGGCCTGCCGGGCGTCCAGGGTGACAGTGGCCTCCGCAGCGACGGTGAGGCGCGGCTGGGCGAGAACGGCACTGCTGGTCGGCTCGCCCTCCTCGTCGAATTCATCGATCGTGGCGAACAGACCGTACTCGCCCTTGGGTAGTCGGGTCACCACGGTGCCGTCCTCGTGGTACGGAAAGTCGAAGTGCGAATTGTCCAGACCGACCAGTGCGGTCCAGTACGACTGGGCTGGTCCGCCGTCGACGTCGATGTGCGACACGGTCACGTCGTAGCTCTCGACCTCGCGGTGCACCCCGACGGGGGTGACGACCCGGGTCTGCCCGGCGGTGGCGACCAGGTGTCCGCTGTAGTAGCCGTCGACCGCGTCGACGCTGGTGTCGGCGGTGGCGTCGACGCTGGCCGTACCGCCGGCGGGCACCTCGACCCGCGCGGCGCTGGTGGCGAACATGCCGGCCGGCACTGACGCGCCCGCCGGTCCGGTGATCTCCCAGGCCAGGTCGAGGGTGACCGGCTCGGTGCCGGTGTTGCGGTAGGTCACGGTCCGGCTGACCGGCTCGTCGTCCTGGTGCGGCCAGAGGGCGCGGCCGTAGGAGATGCTGGCCGGCGTGGCGGTCACCGTCTGGGTGACGGCGCGGGCGACGTCGACCAGGCCGGCGCCCTGCTGGTACGCGCCGGTGCCGGGGTGTGGCGCGGCGGACCCCATCAGGGTGGACTTGAACTGCTGCGCGGTCCACTGGTGCTGTTGTTGGGCGAGCAGCGCGACGGCACCGGTGATGTGCGGCGCCGACATCGAGGTGCCCGGCGCGGAAACATAGTGCTCGTCGATCGGGACGTCGAGGGTGGTGCCCTCGGCGCGGGCGGCGACGATGTCGACGCCGGGTGCGGTGATGTCGGGTTTGACAGCGTCGTCGCCGACCCGCGGGCCACGGCTGGAGAAGTCGGCCAGCGAGCCGTCGCGGTCGACCGCGCCGACGGTCAGTGCCGCGTCGGCGCTGCCGGGTGACCCGACGGTACGGTCGGCGCCGGCGTTGCCGGCGGAGATGACGAACAGGGTGCCGGTCTGCTCGGTGAGGGTGTTGACCGCCTCCTCGAGGGGGTCGATCTCGGGTCCGTCGCCGCCGCCGATGCTGATGTTGACCACCGGGACCTGTTTGTCCACGGCGAACCAGTGCATCGCGTCGATCATCGCCGAGTCGTCGCACCAGGCCGCCGGACAGACCTTCGCGGAGATGATCTTCGCGTCCGGGGCGACGCCCCGGTACCTGCCGCCGGACGCGGCGCCGCTGCCGGCGATGATCGAAGCGACATGGGTGCCGTGGCCGACGGTGTCACCGTCCTCCGGCGCGTCGGTGAAGTTGCGCGTCTCGACCACCACGTCCGCCAGGTCGGGGTGTCCGGTGTCGACGCCGCTGTCCATGACACCGACGGTGACGCCGGCACCGGTGAAACCGGCCCGGTGAGCGGCAGGCGCACCGATCTGCGCGACGCTGCGGTCCAGCAGCATCCGCCGTTTGCCGTCCAGCCAGATCCGTTCGACGCCGGGGCCGGCGGTACGGGCGGGCAGGCCGGCGGACACCGTGGTCCACAGATCGGCGATGGTGGACTTGTCGGCGGTCACCGCCGCGCCGTCGATCGCCGGCAGGTCGCGCTGCGCGTCGAGGCCGTCAACGGCGAGCACGGCGGCGCCACGGGCGGCGACGTCGCCCCGCGCGGTGGTGACGATCAGCGGCAGGGTGTCCCGCGCGGCGTCGTGGTAGCCCCACTCGATCAACTTGGTGACGTTGAACAGTCGGCGGTCCAGCGTGCCGCGTTGAACCAGCTCGGCGGCGTCGCGTGGGACGACGTGCAGCTCCCCGTCGATCCGGTAGGTGCGGAACTGCATGCCCTCGCGGCCCTCGCCCGGGCGCAGTGCAGCGGCGCCGGAACCGGTGACGGTGACCTGGTCGCCGGTGAGCAGGGTGACCGTGGCGCGCTGACCGGCCGGCGCCTGTCCGGCAGAGGTCCGACTGGCGCCGTCTCCGTCCGTCGGCGTGGCCCGGCCAGGTTGCCCCGGCCCGATCACGAGTACGGCGGCCAGTCCGGCCGCCACGAGTCTTCTCGAACGTGTCACCAATACCTCCCCATTGGACGTCTGTCAGGACGTCGGGCAGATGCGAAACGTCAGCGTTACACACCCGACCCTCAGGACAACAGGCCTGAAGATGGCTTTCTGGGTCAATCCCGGGCAATCGGCTCATTGTGCAACGGATCCGCGGTCACCCGGTCTGCCCGGCGACCAGTTCCGGTGCGATCTGCGTTCCGGCACGACCTGCGCTCCGGCACGGACCCCACCACAGCCGCTGAGGCTGACGTCAGCGACAGCGAACCCTGGTTCTCGCAGGTCCGGCCGGGCTTGCGCGGGGTCACCGGAAGCGACGATGATCGGCGGACCAGATCCGGCCCGACAAGTGACGGGCGGGTTCGACAGCCCACGTCCTGATTTGAGATCATCGATTCTCGTGGAGACCGCTCAAGACCGCCCGTCCGCCCCCCGGCCCCCGCTGTGGCGGTTCCTGCGGCACGAATGGACCTTGGCCGTGCTCGGCGGACTGCTCCTCGCGGTGGTGCTGACCTGGCCCACCCTGCGACATCCCGCCAGCACCATCCCCGGCGACATCGCCGACCCCACCCTGCAGGCCTGGCAGGTGGCCTGGGGCGGGCACGCGCTGTCGACCGACCCGACCGGGCTCTGGCACTCCAACACGTTCTTCCCCGAGCGTTACACCTACGCGTACAGCGACACACTCCTCGGCTACGCACCGGCCGGGATGATCGGCTCCGGCTTCGAAGCCGCGCTGATCCGCTACAACATCCTGTACGTGCTGCTGTACGCGTTGGCGTTCATCGGCGCGTACGCCCTGATCCGACAGCTCGGCGCGGGCCGGATCGGCGCGGCGGTGGCCGGGGTCGCGTGGGCCTTCGCCCCCTGGCGGCTGGCCCACTCCGGGCACATGAACATCCTCTCCACTGGTGGGATCGCACTGTGTCTGGCGATGCTCGCCCGTGGCCACGGCTGGTCGTTGCGGCACGGCTACCGCCCCGAACGGCGCAGACCGGGCTGGGCCCTCGCCGGCTGGCTGGTGGCCGCCTGGCAGATCAGCCTCGGCTTCGGCATCGGACTGCCACTGGTCTACTTCCTGCTCGCCGCCGGGATCGTCGCCGCCGGCGGCTACGGGATCTCCTGGTGGCGACACCGCCGCCGCCCACCGTTCGGCCGGCGGCTACTCGTCGCCGACGCCGTCGGCGGGGTGATCTTCGGCGCGGTCACCCTCGCGATCGCGGCGGCCTACTTCCGCGTCGTCGAGCTCAACCCGCAGGCGGAGCGGAGCCTGGCTTGGACCGAGATGTTCTCCCCGCCGGTGGTCGGCCTGATCACCGCACCCGCCGAGTCCTGGCTGTGGGGAGAACGGCACGCCGGCACCCGGGAGCAGATTTTCTGGCCGCCGGAGATGACGCTGCTGCCCGGGGTGACGCTGATCGCCCTGGCCGCCGCCGGCCTGATCGTCTCGTCGTTGCGGATCCGGCACCGGGTGGCGCTCGCCGCCGGAGTCATCGGCACAGCGCTGCTCGCCCTCGGCGCCACGCTCGGCGGCGACGGCGACCCCGGCTACCTGACGCTGTCCAAGCACCTGCCGGGCTGGGACGCGCTGCGTACCCCGGGACGGATGATGATCTGGACCAGCCTGCTCCTCGCAGTGCTGGCCGCCGGAACCCTCACGGCCGCAGCCGCCGCGCTGCGCCGGTCCACCACCGGATGGCCGCAGTGGTCCCGGCGGGCCGCCGGTGCCGCCCTGGCGATCCCCCTGGCGCTGGTGGTGGTCGAGGGGATGAACCGGACCGCTCACCCGCAGGTGCCCACCCCACCGGCTGCCTGGGACCAGCTCACCGGGCCGGTACTGGTGCTGCCCAGCGACGCCGGCGCGTTCGAGTTGAACGTAATGCTGTGGACCACCGAGGGAGACTTCCCGCAGGTTGCCAACGGCCTGGCCGGTTTCGTCCCGGCGAGCCAGGAGCAGACCCGGGCGGTCACCGCGTTCTTTCCCGACCCGGCGAGCGTCGGATACCTGCGCGACCTGGGGGTGCGTACGGTGCTGGTGATGCCGGACCGGCTGGTCGGGACGCCGTGGGACGGTGTCGCCCAACGTCCGGTCGACGGGCTGGGCATCGCCCGTGAGGAGATCGACGGTGTCCTCGTCTACCGGCTCGACTGAGCGTCCCGGGCCGGCCGGCCCACAGGCCGAACCACCCGCGCCGGGCGGTCGGCCGCTGCGGCTGTCGGTCGTGGTGCCCTGCTTCAACGAGGACGCCTCGCTGACCCGGCTGCACACGGCGGTGACCACCGCGGTGACCGCGCTCGACGACGTCGAGGTCGAGTACGTCTACGTCGACGACGGCAGCACCGACGGCACCTTGGCCGAGTTGCGCCGGCTGGCGGCGGCCGACCCGGCCGTCCGGTATCTCGCGCTGAGCCGCAACTTCGGCAAGGAGTCGGCGATGCTCGCCGGGTTGGACCGGGCCAGCGGGGACGCCGTCATCGTGATGGACGCCGACCTGCAACACCCTCCGCGCCTGCTGCCCGATATGGTCGCCCTGTACCGGCAGGGGTACGACCAGGTCATCGCGTGCCGCGACCGACGGGGTGACCGGTTCGTCCGTACCGTCGCGTCGCGGACGTTCTACCGGCTGATGAACCGCTGGGTGGACGTGCAACTGCTCGACGGTGCGGGCGACTTCCGGCTGCTGTCCCGCCGGGCGGTCGACGCGTTGCGGGCCATGCCCGAGTACAACAGGTTCTCCAAGGGCCTCTACTCGTGGATCGGGTTCAACACCGTGGTGTTCGCGTACCCGAACGAGGCCCGCGCCGGTGGTGGCAGCCGCTGGAGTTTCCGGTCCCTGTTGAACTACGCGTTCGACGGGCTGCTGTCGTTCAACGACCGGCCGCTGCGGTCGGCGATCTACGCCGGTATGGGGCTCACGTTCATCGCCGTGGCGTATGCGGCCTGGGTGGTCGCGGCCGCGCTGATCCGGGGGATCGACGCCCCCGGCTACACCACGATCATCGTCAGCGTCATCGGTCTCGGCGGTATCCAGATGATGATCCTCGGCGTGATCGGCGAGTACATCGGTCGGATCTACTACGAGACGAAGCGCCGACCCCGTTACCTGGTGATGGAGTCCGACGGGGCCGGTGGTACGCCGCAGGTGCCGACACCTCGGCGGGAGACGACCATCCCCGGCCCGGCGGCCGACGCGGAATGATCCGGCGGGCGGGCTCGTTGTGCA
Organism: Solwaraspora sp. WMMD937; assembly: GCF_029581175.1. Taxonomy (NCBI): domain Bacteria; kingdom Bacillati; phylum Actinomycetota; class Actinomycetes; order Micromonosporales; family Micromonosporaceae; genus Solwaraspora; species Solwaraspora sp. WMMD937. The sequence continues at coordinate 4,833,379 of NZ_CP120738.1, forward strand.
TGGTCGCGCCACGCACTCCGGCCCGCAGCCGCCAATCGGCAGTCAGGCTCCGGCCCGGCCAGTGGATCGGGTCGGTGGACCCGGTCGGGAATCGTCGGCGGGCCGGCGTGGTTGTACATGGTCACGGCGCGCAGCAGCGCACCCGCGCCCCACCCCGGGGCGTGCCGGAGCCGCCGCGAGCCGACATCGCACGTCTGAGATCCCGTACCACCCGGATGACCGTTTACCGCGCACCCGCCCGCCCGTGACGGGTGTGCCCCCTCGGCAAACGGAAGGTGGACCCCCATGACCACGATCATCACCCGCACCCTGCGTACCAGCCTGCGCACCACCGCCCTCGGCATCGCCGGGCTCACCCTGGCCGGCGGCGCGGTCGCCGCCCCCGCCCTGGCCGCCGACCACGCCCCCACCGCCCTGGCCGCACCCGTGGCCGCCGCCAGCAGCGACCGCGTCGACACCGGCAAGTTGACCCCGCACGGCGTGCAGGGCGAACAGTCCCGCATCAGCCTGTCCGGCGAGCAGACCGACAACGTCAAGGGCATCATCGCCGCCACGAAGAAGGCCGGCATGGACGAGCGGGCCGCCGTGGTCGCCATCGCCACCGCCCTGCAGGAGTCCAAGCTGGAGAACCTCGGCCACCTCGGCGACCGCAACGACCACGACTCGCAGGGCCTGTTCCAGCAGCGCCCGTCGTCGGGCTGGGGCACCGTCGAGCAGATCACCGACGTCGAGTACTCCACCACCGCGTTCCTCGACGCCCTGAAGCAGGTCGACGGCTGGCAGGACATGCCGCTGACCGAGGCCGCCCAGACCGTCCAGGTGTCGGCGTTCCCGTTCCACTACGCCCAGTGGGAGACCCAGGCCGCCGAACTGGTCGCCCAGCACTGGAACAGCTGACCGCAGACACAGCGTCGAAGGGCCGGACCCCGGGTGCGGGGTCCGGCCCTTCGACGTATGTCCCGGCCAGGTCAGCCGGTCGCAGCCGCCGTCCGGTACCGGGCGGCTAGGTCGGCGGCGCCGACGGTGGTGAGCCGGCCGAACAGGCGCAGCCGGGCCATCCCGCCGTCGGGATGGATGTCCAGCCGGACGTGGCTGACCGGGCGGGGCCGGTCCAGCCGGAAACGGTGCCGGGTGTCCGGTTGCAACGGGGTCAACGGCAGCAGCTCCGGCCAGTCGGTGGAGTCAACGCCGGAGCCGCCGTCGAGGGCCGGATCGGTGCCGGTGAGGTCGGTGCCGAGCAGCCGGGCCGCCGCCGGGGCGTTGCCCTTGAAGTGGCTGGTGTCCAGCTCGACGAACTCGACGACGCCGACGGCACAGAGCCGGACCTGGACCCAGTCGTTGCCGTCGTCGCGGCGGCGGGCGGTCTCCCAGCCCTCGCCCATCGTGCGGGCCGGCCCGGGTAGCAGCAGCTGCTGCGGGGATCCGTAGAACCGGTCGCTGCACGCCTCGACCCGGCCACCGTGCTCGACCGCGGCAAGGTCGAGCACCTCGGTCAGCAGATCCGGGTCGGGCACCGGCTCGCCGTACACCCGCAGCCGGGCGACCCCGCCGTCGGGAAAGATCGTCAACCGTACGTGGGTCTGCCGTGCCGGCACGTCGACCGGGACGACCAGCTGGCTGTCCCCGGCCAGCGCGGTGCGGGGCACCAGCGGGGTCCACCGCGCCGTGGCGAGTTCCTGCGGGCCGGGATAGCCGTCGAGTGAGCAACCGTCCACCGCCGCGTACGGCGGGTAGTTGCCGGTGAAGTGCGCGGTGTCGATCAGCACGGCCCGGACCACCCCCGGGGCACCGAGCCGGACGACGGCGTGGTCCGCGCCGGGTTGGCGACGGCGGCGGGTTTCCCAACCGTCGTACACCTGGCCCTTCGCCCCGAAGGTGCCGGCGGCGAAGACCGGCGGGCGCGGGTCGACCAGGTTGTCGGCGGCGGCGAAGAACTCGTCGTTGGCGGCGACCACTCCCCCGCCGAGGGCGCGGGACGCCAGGTCGGGCAGTCGGGTCGGGTCAGGCCCGTCCGGCGGACCGGGCGGTGGCGTGGATACGTGACTACCGGTCAACGGTCCCCTCTCGCGACAGAAGGCGGCCGCGCGGCGCATCCGGGGTGACCGGTGCGCCGCGCAGCCAGGTGGCCCGGACGATGCCGGTCAGGCGTCGTCCGGCGTACGGGGTGATGGGATGCCGTTGCCGCAGCCGGGCGGGGTCGACGTGGTAGCTCGGCGCCGGGTCGAAGGCGACCAGGTCGGCGTCGGCGCCGACGACGAGCCGGCCCTTGGTGGGCAGCCCCACCAGGTCGGCCGGCCCCTGGCACATCCACCGGACCACGTCACCGAGAGCGAACCCGCGCCGACGGGCTTCGGTCCAGATTGCCGGCAGCCCCATCTGCACCGAGGCGATACCGCCCCAGGCGGCGGCAAAATCCCCGGTGTCGGGTGCCTTCAGCGCGGGCGGGCAGGGGGAATGGTCGGAGACCACGCACGAGATGGTGCCGTCGGCCAGGGCTGCCCACAGCGCGTCCTGGTTGTCGCGCTGCCGGATCGGCGGACAGCACTTGAACTCGGTGGCCCCGTCCGGGATCTCCTCGGCGGCCAGAGTCAGGTAGTGCGGGCAGGTCTCGGCGCTGACCGGCACCCCGGCCCGCCGGGCAGCGGCCAGCACCGGCACCGCGCCGGCAGCGGACAGGTGCAGGATGTGCAGCCGGGCACCGACCCGACGGGCGACGTCGATGGCGGCGGTGACCGCCTCGATCTCGGCCGCCGCCGGCCGGCTGGCGAGGAAGTCCCGGTAGCGGGTCGAGGAGGCGGCGGCCATGAGCTGGTCGGGTTGCTCGGCGTGCACCACGAACAGGGCGGGCACGGCCGCCAACGCGGCGGCGAGCTGACCGGTGTCCAGTGGGGGGAACTCCGGCACCCCGGAGTCGGCGAGGAACGCCTTGAACCCGAAGACCCCGGCGGCGTACAGGTCGGGCATCACCTGCTGGTTGCCGGGGACCGCGCCGCCCCAGAAGCCGACGTCGACATGGCACTGCCCGGCGGCGGCCCGCCGTTTGACGGCCAGCGCGGCCGGGTCGACGGTCGGCGGAAGGCTGTTCAACGGCATGTCGACGATGGTGGTGACGCCGCCGGAGGCGGCGGCCAGGGTGGCGGTGGCGAACCCTTCCCACTCGGTACGGCCGGGTTCGTTGACGTGCACGTGGGTGTCGACGAGTCCGGGCAGCAGCGCGACGTTGCCGAGGTCGCTGTCGACCGTCGCCGGCACGTGTTCCCGGTAGTCGGCGACGGCGACGATCCGACCGTCGCCGACGGCGATTGCGGCCGGACGCTCACCGTCGGGCAGCACCGTGCGGCGAGACCGCAGTACCAGATCAACGGGCATGGTCGGTGGGCTCCTCACCGGACGCGGTCGGCAGGTGGGCGGTCGGCCCGGCATCTCCAGCGGCGGTCGGCCCGGCATCGCGGTCGGCGGTCGGGGCGACCTCGGTGGCGCCCGGACCGGCCAGGGTGGTCAGTACGGTGCGGTCGAAGCCGGCGTCGGCCGGGTCGACAGCGCCGCAGTCCAGCCCGCGCAGCAGGAACCGGGCCAGCGCCCGGGCGGTCGCCGGCTCGTCGAGAATTCCGCCGGACCGGCGGGCGAGGTAGGCGTCGAGCCGCCGGACGGTTTGCTCCCGGCCGGCACGGTAGAAGGCGTAGGTCGCCGCGAACCGGGTCGGCAACTGGTGCGGGTGCAGGTCCCAGCCCTGGTAGAAGCCGCGTTCCAGGGATCTGCGGACCAGGCCGGCGTGGCGCTGCCAGGCGGAGCGCACCGTCTCGGTGTCGCCGACCGGCAGGATGTTGGTGGAGCCGTCGCTGAGCGGTACACCGGTGCCGGCGGCGGCCACCTGCATGACGGCTTTCGCGTGGTCGGAACTTGGATGGTCCATACTCAGGTAATCGGCGGCGATGCCGCAGGCGGTTCCGTAGTCGTAGGTGCCGAAGTGGAGTCCGGCACACCGTCCGGCTGACTCACCGATCAGCCGGGCGACGGTCGCGGTGCCGTCGGGAGCGAGAATCGCCGCCGGAGTCTCAATCTGGATCTCGAACCGCAGCGCCCCGTCCACCAGCCCGTACGCCTGCTCCAGCCGGCCGCAGACGTCGACCATCGCGGCGACCTGGGCCGGGTGGCTCACCTTCGGCAGGGTGACCACGAAGCCGTCGGGCGGCCCAGCGCAGGCGTCCAGGAAAAGGTCGAGGCTGCGGACCGCCCGCCGCCGGGTGGCCGCCTCCAGACACTTGATCCGCACCCCGACGCGCGGTGGGCCCACGCCGGCGGCCCGTGCCTCGGTCAACGCACGTGCCGCGGCCCGCAGGTCTGCGTCCTCGATGGCGTCGTCGCGTACGCCGTACCCGTCCTCGACGTCGATGCGCAGGTCCTCGACCGGCTCGCGGGCCAGTTTGGCGCGTACCCGTCGGTCCAGCTCGACCGGGTACGGTGCCGGCGGATGGGCGTCCAGCGCGGCCAACGCCGCCGCGCCCCAGGTCGGCACCAGGTCGGCGGTGACCCGGTCGGCGGGCACGTACACGGTGTGCACCGGCTGGCGCCCCGACGCCTCGCCCGGATAGCGGGCCCGCAGCGCGGCGTCGACGTCGGCGAGCCGGTCGTCCAACGCGGCGTACACCGCCGGATCGAGCCGGGCCATCAGTCGATCAACCGGTACGCCGGCAGGGTCAGGAAGTCGACGTAGTCGGGACCAAGGGCGACCTCCTCGAACAACGCCCGGGCCTGCGGAAACCGACTCGCCGCCCAGTCCGGTTCGGTCAGCGCGGCGCGGATCGCGGCGAGTTCGGCGTCGCCGATGGCCCGGACCAGATCGGCGGTCACCAGGGTGCCGTCGGGCAGCCGTACCCCGTTGCGGATCCACTGCCAGATCTGCGACCGGGAGATTTCGGCGGTGGCCGCGTCCTCCATCAGGTTGTCGATCGCCACCGCGCCGTTGCCGCGCAGCCAGGCCTCCAGGTAGCGCACCGCGACGGCGACGTTCGCGCGCAGCCCGGCCTCGGTCACGGCACCGCCGGTGGCGGCGACGTCCAGCAGTTGCGCGGCGGTGACCGACACGTCCGGGCGTTGCCGGTCGAGCTGGTTGGGCCGGTCGCCGAGGACCTCGTCGAACACCTCGCGGCAGGCCGGCACCAGGTCGGGGTGGGCGACCCAGGACCCGTCGAAGCCGTCGGCGGCCTCCCGACGTTTGTCGGCCCGGACCTGGTCGACGGCGCGGGCGGTGACGTCGGCGTCCCGCCGGTTGGGGATGAAGGCCGACATGCCGCCGATCGCCATCGCGCCGCGCCGGTGGCAGGTGGCGACCAGCAGTTCGGTGTAGGCGCGCATGAACGGCGCGGTCATCGTGACCGCCGCCCGGTCCGGCAGCACGAACCGCTCGCCGGCGTCGCGGAAGTTCTTGATGATGCTGAAGAGGTAGTCCCACCGACCGGCGTTGAGCCCGGCGGCGTACGGGCCGAGTGCCCACAGGATCTCGTCCATCTCGAACGCCGCGGTGATCGTCTCGATCAGCACGGTGGCCCGGATGCTCCCGGCCGGCAGGCCGAGCGTCTGCTCGACATGGACGAACACGTCATGCCACAGCGCGGCCTCCTCGTGGCTCTCCGTCTTGGCCAGGTAGAGGTAGGGGCCGCTGCCCCGGCGCAGCAGCTCTGCGGCGTTGTGGAACAGGTACAGGCCGGCGTCGACCAGCGCGCCGACGGCCGGCGCACCGTCGAAGACGAGGTGCCGCTCGTCGAGGTGCCAGCCACGGGGCCGGACCACGATCGTCGGGTACGGCCCGGGGCCGAGCCGGTAGGTCTTCGTCTCGGTCCGCAGCTCGATGGTGCGCCGGACGGCGTCGGCGAGGTTGCGTTGCCCGTCGATCACGTTCGCCCAGTGCGGGGTGTTCGCGTCCTCCAAGTCGGCCAGCCAGACCCGGGCACCGGAGTTCAACGCGTTGACGGTCATCTTCCGGTCGGTGGGACCGGTGATCTCCACCCGCCGGTCGGCCAGGTCGGGCGGGGGCGGCGGCACCGTCCAGCTACCGGCCCGCACCTGCGCGGTGTCGGCCCGGAAGTCCAACCGGCCGGTGCGGGCGATGTCGGCCCGGCGGCGACCACGGGAGGCGAGCAGCTCGGTCCGCCGGCCGGCGAACCGGCGGTGCAGTCCGGTGAGGAAGGCCACCGCGTCACCGGTCAGCACGTCGCCGGTAGGTGGCAGCGGGTCGACCTGGCTGCGGGGCATCAGAGGTCACTCCTGTTCGATGGGACCGGGGTCATCAGGGTCCGGTGCGTACGGGCGGCCTCGCGGGCCAGGTCGGCGGCGTCGGCGGTACGCAGCTCGCCGCGTTCGACGACCGGCCGGCCACCGACCAGCAGCAGCTCCACCGGGGCGGGTGGGCCGAGCACCAGCGCGGCGACCGGGTCGTCGATGCCGGCATGGCCCAGCCCGTCGACCCGCCACAGCGCGATGTCGGCGAGCTTGCCCACCTCCAGCGAGCCGGTCTCGGCCGCCCGGCCCAGGCAGCGTGCGCCGCCGATGGTGCCCAACGCGAGGGCGTCGCGGGCGGTCAGCGCCGCCGGTCCGCCGCGCAGCCGGGCGGCGTACAGCGACTGGCGCAGCTCCGCGCCGAGGTGGCCGACCTCCTGGCTGGCGGCGCCGTCGACGCCCAGGCCGACCGGCACGCCGGCGGCGAGCAGATCGGTCACCCGGGCGGTGCCGGCCCCGAGCCGCGCGTTGGAGCTGGGACAGTGCGCGACGCCGGTGCCGGTGGCGCCGAGCCGGGCCACCGCCGCGTCGTCGAGGTGGACGCCGTGCGCCAGCCACACGTCGTCGCCGAGCCAGCCGAGCTGTTCGGCGTACTGCACCGGGGTGCAGCCGTGCGTGGTCCGGCAGTACTCCTCCTCCTCGACGGTCTCGGCGAGGTGGGTGTGCAGCCGGACCCCCCGGCGGCGGGCCAGTTCGGCCGACTCGCGCATCAGCCGGGGGGTGACCGAGAACGGCGAGCAGGGGGCGACGGCGACCCGCAGCATCGAGTCCGGTGCCGGGTCGTGCCAGCGGTCGATCGCCGCCTCGGTGGCGGCCAGCGCGGCGTCGGTGTCCTCCACGGTGGAGTCCGGGGGCAGTCCACCGGCCGAGCGGCCGAGGTCCATCGAACCCCGGCAGGGATGGAACCGCAGCCCGATCCGGCGCGCGGCGTCGATCTCGGCGGCGAACAGGTCACCGCCGTCGCGGGGGAAGACGTAGTGGTGGTCGGTGCTGGTGGTGCAGCCGGACAGTGCCAGCCAGCCGAGGTTGGCCGCGGCGGCGGCGTGCACCGTGTCGGCGTCCAGCCGCGACCAGACCGGGTAGAGGGTGGTCAGCCAGCCGAACAGGTTCTGCTGCTGGGCCAGGCCCCGGGTGGCCCACTGGTAGAGGTGGTGGTGGGTGTTGACCAGGCCGGGGGTGGCCAGGCAGCCGGTGGCGTCGATCCGGCGTACCCGGCGCGGATCCCCGCCGGTGAGCGTGTCGAGCAGGCCGGTGGGCACGTCGCCGGGGCCGACGGCGGCGATCCGACCGTCGGCGCCGACGACGAGATGCCCGTCGCGGTGCTCGGTGCCGGCGACGTCGACCGTGGCGACGGCGGCGCCGGTGACGACGATCACCACTGCCCCAGCTCCGGCGGCGCGTCGTCGCGGGTGACGGTGCCCTCGATCAGCCCGTACGGCCGGTCGGCGGCGACGAAGACGCTGTTCGGGTTGTCCAGGTCGAACGGGCTCAGGTCGACCAGCAGGTGGTGCTTGTTCGGCAGGGCCAGCCGCACTTCCACCACGTCGGGCCGGTCGGTCAGCACCCGCTCACCCATCGCGTACAGCGTCTGCTGCAGGGACCGGCTGTAGGTGCCGACGAACGCGTCGACCAGCGCCTGGCGTACCGCTGCGTGGGCGGCGTCGAAGCCGCCGGGCGGCGCGGTGCCGGCGTAGCGCCACCGGGCGTCGACGGCGGTGGCGAGGATCCGGTCGTCGGTCTCCGGCAGGGTGGTGTACGGGTCGACGACGTAGCCCCGGAATTCCGAGTCGGTGGAGTTGAGCAGGACCAGGTCGGACAGGCCGGCGATCACCTCCGCCCGGTCGCCGTCGTAGCGGACCGTGGCGGTACGGGTGGAGCCGCCGTCGCGTTCGAACGAGTGCGGCCCGAGCCGTCGCCAGTCGTACTGTTCGATGTCGACCCGGGCCCGGGTGATGCCGGGCTGGCTGTCCACGAAGTGCCGGGCCAGCAGCAGGCCGAACTCCTCGGCGCTGGCGATGCCGTGGCGACGGGCGAACGCGTACACCGTGTTCTTCTGCGTGTCGGTCGGCAGCACCTGGCTGTTGTCGCCGGTGAGGTGGGTGGCGGCGAGGTCACCGGCGAGCGCGACGGAGACGTTGAGGTCGCGCAGGGTGTGCCGGTCGCCGTCGCGGTCCACCCGGACCACCCGGGTCTGTGCCTTGCCGTACCGGTTCGGCCCCAGAACGATTCCCATCCGGTCAGCTCCCTCGGTAGGTGGTGTAGCCGTACGGGCTCAGCAGCAGCGGTACGTGGTGGTGGCGGGCGGCGTCGCGAACGGTGAACACCACCGGGATCTCGGTGTAGAAGGCGTCCGCCCCGAGTCGGTCGGCCACGTCGAACACCAGCCGGTACGTCCCGGCGGCCCAGCCGGCGCCCGGCACCCAGTCACGCAGCCGGCCGTCGGCGTCGGTGTGTCCGGTGGCGACGGTGCGCCAGCCGCCCTCCGGGTCGGCGGCGTCGAGCCGTACGGCGATGCCGGCCGCCGGGGTGCCGGTGGTGGTGTCCAGCACGTGACTGGACAGCGGCGCCGGCGCGGCCATGTCGTCGACCAGCCGGCCCAGGCGCAGCGCGGCGATGTCGCCGAGCTCGGTGCGGACCACGCCCTGCTCGGTGTCCGGGTCGTGGTGCAGCCGCTGCCGGGCGGCGGCCACCAGTTCGGCGGCGCTACGGCCGTTGGCGAAGATCAGGAAGCGGTACCCGAACCGCTGCTCGTAGGCGTCGTTGACCTCAGCCAGTTCGGTCGCGACGCCGGGGCCGGAAGCGACGGTGCCGGCGGCGGAAGCGGCCGTGCCGGAAGCGGCCGTCGCCGCCGCCTGCTCGCGACGGGACCACTCGGCGTCCCGGCCGGTGCCGGTGGGCGGCCGCCCGATCCGCGGGTGGGCGGCGACCGCGCCGACCACCTCCGGCCAGGGCAACGCCCCGATCCGTGCCCGCCCGGCGGCGGTCAACGCCGCCCGGTCGGCGTACGGCCGGCCGGCCGCCACCGCGGCGGCCCAGCCGGGCGCGGCGCAGCAACTCAGCAGCAGTTCCCGCACATCATCGGCGGGCAACGTGTTGAACACGTCGAGTCCGCGGTCCAATCCGGTCCCCCTTTCGCTGGGCAGCAGCAGTCAAGCAGTTGCGGCGAGCCGGCCGGTAGCGGCGCAGGGACCAAAGACGAAACATCGTCACCGTACGGTTTTGGAGGTTCATCCAATCACCGTGACCGGAGGCGACCCCTGTGCTGCTGGCCGACGTGCTCGACAAGGCCCATCTGAAGCTGGTGCCGCTGACCGGCGACGACGGTCGGGACCGCACCGTCGGCCGGGTCAACGTCATCGACCTGCCCGACCCGGGCCGCTACGTGGCCACCGCAGACCTGGTGCTCACCGGCCTTATGTGGCACCGGGGGCCGGCCGATTCCGAGGTCTTCGTCGCGGCGCTGGCCGCCGCCGGGGTGACCGCGCTGGGCGCGGGTGAGGCGCTGCACGGCAGCGTGCCCCGCGATCTGGTCGCCGCCTGCCGCCGGCACCGGCTACCGCTGTTCGAGGTGCCCGCCGACGTGTCGTTCCGCGACATCATCGACGACGTTCACCCGACCCTGTGGGCGCAGCGGGCCAGCTCGCTGGCGGCGGTGCTGGGCCGGCAGCGCGGACTGGTCGCCGCGATGGCCGCCGGCGCCCGGCTGACCGATCTGCTGCCGACCGTCGCAGCGGCGATCGACACCGACTGCTGGACGTTGACCACCAGCGGGCGGGTGGTGGCCGGAACGGCCGAGCTGGCCGATCCGGTCGCCGACGCGCTGAGCCGCGCCTTCCTGACCGCGCAGCGGCTGCCCGCGACGGTGACGGTCGACGGCGCGCGGTTCTCCGTGTTCGGGGTGCCCGGCCGGGCCGAGCACCGGCTGGCTGCCTGGTTGGTGGCCTGCCGTGGCGCGCTCGACACGCTGCCCGGCACGGTCGACGAACTGACCAGCGTGGTGGCGCTGGAACGGGCGCACCTGGACGAGGCCGCCCGGGTGGAGGCACGGTTGGCCGGTCAGCTGCGCACGGCGCTACGGGCGCCGGGGGACCTCGCCGGGTTGCGGGCCGCGCTGCTGGCCGCCCGGCTCGACCCGGACGCCACGTTCGTCGCGGTCGCCGCCACGCTGGACGGGATGCGCGCACCGGCGACGCTGACCGTCGCCGTGGTCGACGAGTTCCTCAGCCGGCTGGCACCCGACCGGGCAGTCGCCGTCCTCGAACCCGACCTGCCCTCGGGGGCGCTCGCCGTGCTGGCGCTGGCTCCGCAGGGCGCCGGCACCATAGGTTCGGCGCTGGTCGCCGCCGCCGACCGGATGGCGCCAGGGCTGCGCGGCGGCCGGCTCATCATGGGTGTCTCCGCCGCCGGCGTGGGTGCCGCCGGGCTGGGCGGGGCGGTCGAGGAGGCGCTGCACGCGCATCGATCCGCCACCGGCACCGCGACCGGCCCGGTCAGTGTGGTGGCCGCCGGTGACCTCGCGTCGCATTCGCTGCTGCTGGCCGGGGTACCGGCCGGCACCCGGCAAGGGTTCCGCGGCCGGCTGCTCGGGCCGGTCGAGGAGTACGACCGGGCGCACCATGCCGACCTGCTGCGTACGCTGTCGGCTTTTCTCGACTGCGACGGATCGTGGAGCCGCTGCGCGCAACGGCTACATGTGCACGTCAACACGTTGCGGTACCGGATCGGTCGGATAGAGCAGTTGACCGGCCGGGACCTCGGCCGGTTCGAGGACCGGGTGGACTTCTTCCTGGCGTTGCGGCTCACCGCCAGCTGACCCGTGCGCCGCAGGCCCGTACTCCGTCGGATGGATCGAGCCCCGGCCGCCGGTCAGCCGTCCGCCGTCGCGGCCGCTGCGGGTCGCGACGATCTCGGCGGCGATGCTGACCGCGGTCTCCTCCGGGGTCACCGCCCCCAAATCCAGCCCGATCGGCGCGGACAGCCGGGTCAGCGCGGCCGGCGGCACCCCGACGGCACGCAGCCGGGCCGCCCGGTCGGCGGCGCTGCGCCGGGACCCCATCGCCCCGAGGTAGGCCAGCGGCAGGTCGAGCGCGGTCCGCAGCAGCGGTACGTCGAACTTCGGATCGTGGGTGAGTACGCAGAGCACCGTACGCGGGTCGACCCGACCGGCGGCGGCCTCGACGCTCAGATAACGGTGCGGCCAGTCGACGACCACGTCGTCGGCGTCCGGGAACCGCTGCCGGGTGGTGAAGACCGCCCGGGCGTCGCAGACCGTCACCCGGTAGCCGAGGAACCGGCCCTGCCGGGCCAGCGCGGCGGTGAACTCGGTCGCCCCGCAGATGATCATCCGGGGCGGCGGCAGGATGCCGAGGACCAGCAGGGTGGTGCCGGCGGCGGGCTGGGCGAGCGTGGTGCGCCCGGTGTCCAGCGCCGGGCGGGCGACCCGGACCGCCGCCGCATCCAGCGTCGGCCCGCCGAGCGAACCCCACCGACCTTCGGCGTCGACGAGCAGCCAACGACCCTGGCTGGCTGGCGGCCCGGTGAGGCAGATGACGACCGCGACCGGGCGGGCGGCCCGGGTCGCCGCATGCAGCCGCTCCAGCTGCGGCACGCTGTCGCGGTCCACCCGCTGCACGTACACCTCGATGGTGCCGCCGCAGGTGAGACCGGGGTCGAAGAGCTCGTCGCCGGTGTCGCCGAAGCGCGCCAGCCGCCCCTCGCCGGTCTCCAGCACGGTACGGCACAGCTGGTAGATGGCGGCCTCGACGCAGCCGGCCGAGACGCTTCCGGTGACCGTACCGTCCGGGGCCACGAGCATGCTGGTGCCCGGTGGCCGGGGTGCGCTACCGGCGGTGGCGGTCACCGTCGCGACGGCCACCTGCTCACCGGCGTACCACCAGCGCATCGCCTCGTCGAGGACCGGCCCGATCATCCGGTCGCCACCGTCCGGGCCGATGCACCGCCGGACCCGCCGCCCTCGATGAGCCGGTCGAGGCCGGCGAACCGGTCGGGCTCCGGGAACCGGGCCAGGCCGGCGAACCGGTCGGGCTCCGGGAACCGGGCCAGGTCACCGGGCCGGTCCAGGTCGGTCGGGTCGGCCACGTCGCCGCAGGGCACCAGACGCAGCTGGTCGGGGTGGGCCCGCAGATAGTCGCGGGCGCCGGTGTCACCGGTCGCCGACGCCGCCACCGCCGTCCAGTGTGCCCGACCAAGCACCACGGGATGCCCCGGCCGCCCGTCGACGTAGCTGGCCGCAGCCAGCGTCCGCCGATCGGCGCCGGCCGCCACCCGGCGGACCGCCGCTGGACCGATCCCCGGCATGTCGACCAGCAGGACGGCCGCGGCGTCCGCCGGGCTGGTGCCCACCGCCGCCAGGCCGACCCGCAACGACGAGCCCATCCCGGTGGCCCAGTCCGGGTTGACCGCCGGCACGGCACCGGCCAGGTCGGCACTGGTGCACACCGCGTCGGCCGCCGCGCCGAGCACCACGATCACCGGCCGGCAGCCGGCCGAGCGCAGCGTCTCGACGGCCCGGGACACCAACAGGGTCCCGTTGAGACGGACCAGCGCCTTGGGCCGACCGTAGCGGTGGCCGGCGCCGGCGGCGAGGACGATTCCGGCAAGCACCCGTCAACGATGGGCAGCGGCTGATCACCCGGTCAAGGCACCCGGGTACGCCTTGTAGCTTCGTCCAACCACCCGGCTGATCGGCGGGTCGGGATTGTGTTTCGCCGTCATTGTCCGGGCCGCCGGCGGCGACGGACGATGCGGACCGTGGATCTGCATACCGTCTCCGACGTGATCGACGCCGACGCCGACGCCTGGCGCCCCGGTGACCGCTGGCTCGCCGGCGGCAGCTACCTGTTCTCGCAACCTCAGCCCGGGGTGCGCCGGCTGCGTGACCTGACCCGGCTGCGCTGGCCGTCGATCCGGATCGATTACGACGGGCTGGAGATCGCCGCTACCTGCACCGTCGCCGAGCTCGCCCGGTTCGCCCCGCCGCCCGGCTGGAACCGGGTGACGGCGCTGGTCGCCGGCTGCTGCGACGCGTTCCTCGCCTCCCGCAAGATCTGGAACGTGGCAACCGTCGGCGGCAACATCTGTGCGGCGCTGCCGGCCGGTCCGATGACGTCGCTGGCGGTGGCGGCCCGGGCCGAGTACCTGCTCACCGACCTGACCGGCGGGCAGCGCCGGGTGCCCGCCGACGGATTCATCCGCGACGTCGGTGCAACACTGCTCGACACCGGCGAGTACCTGCGCAGCGTCCGGCTGCCGGCAGCCGCCGCCCGGGCCCGGTACGCGATGCGCCGGGCGTCGCTGTTCCGGCACGGCCGGTCGGCGGCGCTGGTCATCGGCTCGGTCGACCAGGACACCGGCGGGTGGACGATGTCGGTGACCGCAGCCACCCGCCGCCCGGTGGTGCTGTCGCTGCCGGCCGCACCGACCGGGTCCGAACTGCTGGACCGGGTCGACGCCGAATGCGCCGCCGCCGGCTGGGTCGACGACGTGCACGGCCTGCCGCGCTGGCGGCGGCACCGCACGCTGCGGATGGCCGACCAGGTCCGGGCCGAACTGGCCGCGGCCGGCACCGACGGCGAGGACGGCCGGTGAACGTCGTGGTGAACGGCACCGCCGCCGTCGGGGAACCGGCCGCCGGCCAGTGCCTGCGCACGTTCCTACGGGACCAGGGCTGGTACGGCGTGAAGAAGGGCTGCGACGCCGGGGACTGCGGGGCGTGCACCGTACACGTCGACGGAGTCCCGGTACACAGCTGTGTCTACCCGGCGGTACGGGCCGAGGGCCGGTCGGTGACCACGGTCGAAGGACTGGCCGACGGCGACACGCTGCACCCGGTGCAGCAGCGGTTTCTCGACGCGCAGGGATTCCAGTGCGGGTTCTGCACCGCCGGGCTGGTGATGACGGTGGCCGCGCTCGACGAGACCCAGCGCGCCGACCTGCCGCGCGCGCTGAAGGGCAACCTGTGCCGGTGCACCGGCTACCGGGCGGTCCGCGACGCGCTCGACGGGGTACGGCACGTGACCGGCACCGCCGACGGCACCCCCGGCGGCGGCCCTGGCTGCCCGGCGGTCGGCGGCAACGTGGCCGCCCCGGCAGCCCGGCAGATCGTCACCGGCACCGCCCGGTTCACCTTCGACGTCGATGTTCCCGGGCTGGCCCACCTGAAGTTGGTCCGCTCGACGGTGCCGCACGCCCGGATCGTCGACGTCGACACCGACGACGCGGTGCGGGTACCCGGGGTCCTGGCGGTACTCACCCACCACGACTGCCCCGACCTGCGGTACTCCACCGCCCAGCACGAGAACCCGCGCGAGGACCCGGCTGACACCCGGCTCCTTGACGACGTGGTCCGCTTCGTCGGGCAGCGGGTGGCGGCGGTGGTCGCCGAGACCGAGGCGGCCGCCGAGACGGCCGCCAACCTGGTCCGGGTCAGCTACCAGCCGCTGCCGGCGGTGTTCGACCCGGCGGCGGCGATGCTCCCGGGCGCGCCCGTCCTGCACGACCTGGATCCGGCGGTCAGCGGCATCGCCCGGCCAGTGGACAACGTGGCCGGTGAGGTGCACGGTGAGATCGGCGACGTCGACCGGGCGCTGGCCGACGCCGACGAGGTCTTCACCGCGACGTTTCGTACCCAACGGGTGCAGCACGCCCACCTGGAGACGCACGGAGCGATCGCCTGGCCGGAGCCGGACGGCGGACTGACCGTACGGTCCAGCACCCAGACGCCGTACCTGACCCGCCGGGCGCTGGCCCGGCTGTTCGGCCTGCCGGTCGAGAAGGTCCGGGTGGTCGCCGGCCGGGTCGGCGGCGGATTCGGCGGCAAGCAGGAGATGCTCGTCGAGGACGTGACGGCGCTGGCCGCACTGCGCACCGGACGACCGGTGAAACTGGAGTTCACCAGGGCCGAACAGTTCACCGCGGCGACCACCCGGCATCCGTTCCGGACCCGGGTGACGGTGGCGGGGCGCCGCGACGGGACGCTGACCGCGATCCGGCTGCATGTCGTCGCGGACACCGGCGCGTACGGCAACCACGGCCCGGCGGTGCTGGCACACGGCTGCAGCGAGTCGGTGGCCCTCTACCGGTGTGCGAACAAGCAGGTCGACGGTTGGTCGGTCTACACCAACACGGTTCCGGCCGGCGCGTTCCGCGGCTACGGGCTGGGTCAGGTGTCGTTCGCGGTGGAGTCCGCCGTGGACGAGCTGGCCCGCCGGCTCGGGTTCGATCCGGTCGCGTTCCGGGCCCGCAACGTGATCGGCCCGCAGGATCCGCTGGTCACCCCGGTCGGGCACGACGACACCGTACGGGTGCACAGCTACGGCCTGGACCAGTGCCTGGAGCTGATTGCGCGGGCCCGGACCGAGACCCGGCAGGAGGACGTTGCCGCCGGCTGGCTGGTCGGCGACGGCATGGCGGTGGCGATGATCGCCACCGGACCACCGGGCGGTCACCACGGCCGGGCCCGCGTCACCCTCGACGCCGACGGCGGCTACCAGTTGGACATCGGGATGGCCGAGTTCGGCAACGGGTCGACCACCGTGCACCGGCAGTTGGTCGCCGACGCGCTGGCCACCACCGTGGACCGGATACGGATCCGGCAGTCGGACACCGCGCTGGTCGGTCACGACACGGGGGCGTTCGCCTCGACCGGCACCGTGGTGGCCGGCACCGCCGCCCAGCGCGCCGCGGTCGCACTGCGGGACGTGCTGGTCGACGCCGCCGCGCGGGCGACCGGCGTCGACCCGTGGGAGTGCCGGGTGGACGCGACGACGGTGCGGTGCGCCGGCCGGCTGGTCGATCTGGTCGATTTGGCCCGGGCCGCGTCGACGGCCGGCCGGCCGCTCACCGCCGAGGGGCACGCCGACGGAGCGCACCGCTCGGTGGCCTTCGACGCGCACTGGTTCCGGGTAGCGGTCGACCCGGACAGCGGGGAGATCCGAATCCTGCGCAGCGTGCACAGCGCGGACGCCGGCACGGTGCTCAACCCGATGCAGTGCCGGGGGCAGGTGGAAGGTGGGGTGGCGCAGGCTCTCGGTGCCGCCCTCACCGAACATGTGGACATCGACGACCAGGGTCGGGTGACCACCGACGATTTCCGCAGCTACCACCTGCCGACCTATGCCGACGTGCCGCTCACCGAGGTGCTGTTCGCCCGCACCAGCGATCCGCTCGGGCCGGCGGGCGCGAAGTCGATGAGTGAGAGCCCGTTCAACCCGGTGGCCGCCGCGCTGGCGAACGCGCTGCGGGACGCGACCGGAGTCCGCTTCACCGATCTGCCGTTCACCTCCGACCGGGTGTGGGACCGGCTGCAGCACGACCGGGCCGACGGCGAGTAACGACATCGGCGAGTAACGACTGAAGGAAGAATAGATTCGCATGGTGGCTGTTTCGTTGGCGGAGATTGTTCGGGCGCCGAAGGTGCTGCTGCATGACCATCTGGATGGTGGGTTGCGGCCGGCGACGGTGGTGGAGTTGGCGGACGAGGTGGGTCATGTGTTGCCGGTGACGGATCCGTCGGAGTTGGGTCGGTGGTTCGTGTCGGCGGCGGATTCGGGGTCGTTGGAGCGGTATCTGGAGACGTTTGCGCACACGGTGGCGGTGATGCAGACGGAGGCGGGGTTGTTCCGGGTGGCGGCGGAGTGTGCGGTGGATCTGGCGGCGGACGGGGTGGTGTACGCGGAGGTGCGGTTCGCGCCGGAGCAGCATCTGTCGCGGGGGTTGGGGTTGGGTCAGGTGGTGGAGGCGGTGTTGGCGGGGTTCGCGGCGGGGTGTGCGGAGGCGGCGGAGGCGGGTCGGGTGATCCGGGTGGGGACGTTGTTGACGGCGATGCGGCATGCGGCGCGGTCGCAGGAGATCGCGGAGTTGGCGGTGCGGTACCGGGATGTGGGGGTGGTGGGGTTCGACATCGCGGGTGCGGAGGCGGGTTTTCCGCCGACGCGGCATCTGGACGCGTTCGAGTTTTTGCAGCGGGAGAATTTTCATTTCACGATTCATGCGGGTGAGGCGTTCGGGTTGCCGTCGATCTGGCAGGCGATTCAGTGGTGTGGTGCGGATCGGTTGGGGCATGGGGTGCGGATTGTGGATGACATCGAGGTGGGTGGGGGTGGGGTGCGGTTGGGGCGGTTGGCGTCGTATGTGCGGGACAAGCGGATTCCGTTGGAGTTGTGTCCGTCGTCGAATGTGCAGACGGGTGCGGTGGGTTCGATTGGTGAGCATCCGGTGGGGTTGTTGCGTGATCTGCGGTTCCGGGTGACGGTGAACACGGACAACCGGTTGATGAGTGGGACGTCGATGTCGCGGGAGATGTGGTTGTTGGTGGAGGCGTTCGGGTGGGGGTGGTCGGAGTTGCGGTGGTTGACGGTGAACGCGATGAAGAGTGCGTTCATCCCGTTCGACGAGCGGCTGGCGGTCATCGACGACGTCATCAAACCCGCGTACCGGTCCCTCGTCGAGGACGAGGAGGCCGGCCGTGTCGGTTGAGGCCCAGCCCCGCCGGTGCGGCGGTGCGACCGCCGCCCGGTGGGGCGCCATCCCGCACCGACGGCTGCTCGACGCGGTCGCCGCAGCGGTTCCGGCCGACCGGCTGCCCAGAGTGGAGACCGCCACCGTGACCCATCTGCTGCGGCCGGTGCCCTGGCAGCGGCGCTCCGGGCTGGTCAGTCTGGTCAGCACCGCTTACCCGGCGCTCGCCCACCGGGTCGCCACCGTGGTCGACGACGAGTTCCCCGGGGTACGAATCGCCACCACCGCCCGGATGAGCGGCCGCGACGACCGGGACCGGTTCGACGTACTCGTCCCCAGCGGTCGGGCCGACGAGGTGCTCGGCTGGCTCGCGCGGCTGTGGCAGACGGCCACCGAGCAGGTCGGGCCACACGCCCGGCCGGGCCTGCGTACGCCGGCCGCCCGGACGATGTGGCGGGCGGCGCTGCTGGTCGCCAACGGCTCCCGCCGCCGCAGCCAGGTCCGGGTCCGGGTGCCGGACCCGGCTGCGTTGACCGCGCTGACCCAGGCGGGTGACGCGCTCGGCCTGGCCGTGCACCAGCATGTGCGGCGGGGCAACTCCTACTTCGTCACGGTGGATGATCCGGCCCAGTCGGTCCAGTTGCTCCGGATCGTCGGCGCCGGGCCGCACGCCGAGGCATGGGTGCGCGACACTGCGGCCTGACCGGTCGGCCGTGCGGACAGATCCGCAGGCTCCCGAGCCGTGTCGCTAACCAAGAGCAGCGATGTGACCACCCTCGGTCGCTATGATCCCCAGCAGGACAGGGGCGGGAGGCCGAATGCAACCGGTAGATCCGTACCGGCTCGTCGAGATGCTGGGATCGTGTCCGGCGGGCAGCGTCTGGTCGGCTGTGGAACCCCACGGCGAGCGGATCACCGTGGCGATCCTCGACGCCGATGTGGCCGCCGACGAACGGTGGCGGGAGGCGTTTTCTGCGGCCGCCGAGGCGCTGGCCGACCCGGCGGCGGGAGCGCCGGCCTTCCGATACGCGAACTTCACCGCACGGGTCCCCTGGGTCGCCTGCCCTGCCGGGCCCGGTGCGGGGGCGGAGCGGATTTTCCTTGCCCTCGGCCAGGACTATCGACCGGCGTACCCTCCGGTGCCCCGGTTCGCCCCGGCCGAACCACCGCGCCGACGCGTTCCGGGCCCGCTGCTGGCCGGGGCGGCGGTCGTGGCGGTCCTGCTTGCCGGTGCCACCGTCATCTGGTGGCCGGACCGGTCCGCCGAGAACCCATCACGGTCCGCAGCGAGCGCGTCGCCGGGCCGGGCGGTCGACACCCCGCCGAGCGACACCCCGCCGGGCGGCCCTCCGCAGGATGGCATCCCGCCGCTGGCCACCCCGAACCAGCCCGGGTTGGAGCCACCGGTGGAGAGCTCCTGGCGGGCCGACTGGCCCCGGTTCACCCCGGAGGACACGGTCCGCACCTACACCGACCTGGCCGACGTGGGTCTGGTCCTCAAGGTGCCGTGGAGCTGGAACTGCTCTGCCGTCCCGGACGACCGGGACCCACAGACCCGCCGTCTGCGGTGCAGCGGCACGTTCGGTGAGCAACAGCAGGTCGGTGGCGAGGTCGTGGTCCGGCCCTGTCCACAGCGGTGCACCCCGGACCGGCAGGCGAGGATGCGCCAGGCCGAGGAGGCGTGGAGTCAGCGGTGGCTGCAGGCAGGCATCGCGACCGCGTACGCCGAGATCAGCACGCTGCAGGTCGACGGTGAGCGGCGGCACGGTCTGGTGATGGTCGCCTACTGGCGCGGCGGGCAGGACGGGTCGATCGACCGGCAGTTGGTGCTGCGGCTGACCGGCCCGGCCGACGGGGCCAGCCCGTTGCGCATGATCGCGAACTATCTCCGCAGTTCGCTGCTGCTGTAGTCGGCTGGCGGCGGTGCCGTCACCGACACTCGGCTTCGATCCAGTCGGCGAGTTTCGCGGCGAACTCGGCCGCGGCGAACGACTTGGCGTGTGCCTGGATACCGGCGGCGTCGAACTGGTCGAGCCGACGCAGCAGCGGAACGTAGTCGTCGGCCCGGGTCGAGTCGACGAGGTGTCCGGTCACACCGTCGACAACGGTCTCCAGCAGCCCGCCACGACGCAGCCCGAGGACCGGCGTACCGCAGGCCTGCGCCTCGACCGGGATGATGCCGAAGTCCTCGTGCGCCGGGAAGAGCAGCGCCCGGGCCCCCCGGTAGAGCTCCCGCAGCCGGGCCCGGTCCGGACGTACCTCGAAGGTCGCCTCGGCGCCGACCCGGTCGGCGTGCCGACGCAGACTGGCCTCCTGGGGCCCGGAGCCGGCGATGACCACCGGCATCCGGGCGGCCGCGGCGATCGAGATGATCAGATCGAAGTTCTTGTACGGGATCCAGCGCCCCACCCCGAGCAGGTAGTCGCGTTGCGCGACGGGGTCGTCCGGCTGGGCGGTGGCGAAGTAGTCGACGTCGACCGGCGGATGGATGACCACCGCGTCGCGGTGCCAGAACCGCCGGATCCTGTCCCGCACCTCACGGGAGTTCGCGGCGTAGCTGGCCACGTGCCGGCTGAGCCGCACGTCCACCGTCTGCAGGGCCCGCCGGGGCAGGGCGAGCAGCCGGCCGGAGCCGCGGCCGTCGTAGTCGGGACTCCACACGTAGCGGGCCGGCGAGTGGACGTAGCTCAGATGCCGGGTCCGCCCCGGCGCACCGAGCCGTACGGTGTGCGCGAAGGCGTGGCTGGACGACAGGACCACGTCGAAGTGCTCCCGGCTGAGGGTCCGCCACACCAGCGGCATCAGCGGCAGGGCGAGGGTCTTGCTGCGGCGCAGCGGTGTCCGGGCCAGCCAGGACTCGCGCAGGCCCTGGTCGGTCACCCCGGGGTCGGACCACAGCACGAACCGTTGGGCGTGCGGGACGAGGTCGGCGATCCGCCGGAACACCTGCTCTGACCCGCCGGTGTCGCCGAACCATTCATGGACGAGTGCGACCGGACGGCCGGCAAGTGGTGTCGTCAACTTTGCGAGCTCCCCTCGTGGGCGTCGGTGCGCCGGTCGGCTGGATCAGCGCCCGCGGCCACGGAGCACCTCGGCGACGGTACGCAGCACCACCTTGATGTCCAGCCACAGCGACCAGTGCTCGATGTAGAAGTTGTCGAACCGGGCACGGTCGGAGATCGGTGTGTCTCCCCGCAGGCCGCTGACCTGGGCCAGCCCGGTGAGTCCCACCGGGACCCGGTGGCGCATCGCGTAGCCGGGCAGCTCGGCGGAGAACTTCGCCACGAAGTGCGGACGTTCCGGCCGGGGACCGACCACGGTCATGTCGCCGCGCAGGATGTTCCACAGCTGTGGCAGCTCGTCGAGCGACGTACGTCGCATGAACCGTCCGATCAGGCTGACCCGGCGGTCGTCGGCGATCGACCAGGTGGTCCGGGCCTCCTGGTCGGTCTCGGGGCGCAGCGACCGGAACTTGATCACGTTGAAGGTCCGGCCGTGCTGGCCGATGCGCTCCTGCCGGAAGAGGATCCCCCGGCCGCCGTCGATGAAGGTCGCCACTGCGCACAGGGCGAGCACCGGGCTGAGCAGGACCAGCGCCACCGAGGCGAGTGCCACGTCGGATGCCCGTTTGACCATCCAACGCGGACCGGACAGGGCGATGTGCCGCACGTGGACGAGCGGGATCGCGCCGATGTGGTCGGGTTGCCGCCCGTACGATCCCGAGCCCCATAGTCTGGCCACCGCCCAGAGGTCCTGGCTGGCGCACTCGGGTCGGCGCAGCAGATCCATCAGCCCGGCCTCGGGGCAGTCCGGATCGGCGATGATGAGCACCTCGGACTCGACCATGTCGATCAGCCGGCCGAGGTCGTCGAAGGTCCCGACCAGCGGCAACGACGCGCCGTCGGTCTGCCGGGTGACCGAGTCCACGCAGCCGGCGAACCGCAGGCCGTAGCTGGGGTAGCGGCGCATCAGCCGGGCCAGCTCGGCCGCGACCGGACCGCTGCCCAGGATCAGGGCGTTGTGTTCGACCCAGCGACGACGGCGGGCGAAGACCACCACCGCCCGGGTGACCGAGCGTCCGATGATCAGCAGTACGGCCGACACGGCGATCCCCCGCATCAGGTCGGCCACGTACTCCACCGAGTCGTGGCGCAACCCGGCTATTATCGCGACGGTGCCGGACGCGGTGAGCAGGCGTCCGCACAGGGTCGGCAGTTCGTCGAGGAAGCTGACATGGCGTCTGGCCCGGTAGAGCCCGCTGAACGCGAAGACGGCGATGGTCAACGCCGCCATGAACAGGGTGCCCCGCCAGTAACGGTCGGAGATCAGCAGCGGAGCGAGCAACGCGGCGAGGTCCACCGGCGCGGCGATCATCCAGGCCCGTAGCGGCCGAGTGCGGCTCGATGCCCGCGAACCGGCGTACGGCAGGACCGCGGTGGCGCCAGCCGACGGATCCGGCCCCACGTCCGGCCGTGGCCGGGGCACCAGCGGCAGCGACGGCGCTTCCACGACTTGGCCATGCCTTCCCGGTTCGGTGGAGCGGGGCTGGTGGTCGGTGCCGTAGGTCACTGCGCCGCAGCGAGAATCTCGTCGACCGCGTCGCGACGGACCGCGTCGTAGAAGGAATCGGCCGCCTCGGTGTCGGCGAACACCACGCTCTCGTCACCGACCCGCCCGGTGCCTTCGGTCGGGCTGGTGACAAAGGTGAGGTCGTCGCCGCGCAGGTGTCGCAGATCCATGCCGAAGTCGATCAGGGACAACGTCTCGTCGACCGCCACCGCGTCGGCGGTGGCCCGGACGAACGAGTTCAGCGTGGCCGGGCTGGACAGCACCCCACCGGAGGCCGCCTTCTCCAGGATGGCCTTGATGACCTGCTGCTGGTGGCGGATCCGGGCGAAGTCGCCATCGGCGAAGGCGTACCGCTCGCGGGCGTAGTCGAGGGCCGCCGCGCCGTCCATCGTCTGGGGGCCGGCGGCGAACGAGCGTCGGTTGTCGGGGTTGAGGGAGTGGTTGGAGGTGAACGCCTCCTCGACGTCGATCTCGACCCCGCCGAGCGCGTCGACGATCTCCCGGAATCCGGCGAAGTCCACCAGGGCGACGTTGTCCACCCGGACTCCGGTGAACTCCTCGACGGTCTGCACCATCAGCGGGATACCACCCCACGCGTACGCGGCGTTGATCTTCGCTTCCCGTCCGCCGTATGTTCCTTCCTGGTTCTCCGGCACGAAGACCCAGGTGTCCCGGGGAATGGAGATCAGCTGGGCGCTCTGCCGGTCGGCCGCGATGTGCGCCAGGATGATCGTGTCACTGCGGGAGCCCGACGTGCTCTGCGGGTCCCGGGTATCGCTGCCGAGGATGAGAATGTTCGTGGCGGTGGTCACCTTTTCCGGCCGGAGCTCCTCCGGCACGTCCACGAACGCCTCCACCCGCTCGATCCCGGACTCGATCGACCGCAGGTAGAACCCACCGGCGAGCAGTCCACCGCCACCGAGCAGCGTCAGGACCACGAGCACCGTCAGAACGATCCGCAGCCCGCGGCGACGGCGACGCGGCGGCGCGGCGGAGTCCATGACCGACTCGGGATCCTGCGCCCCCGGCTGCACCCCGTCCGCAGTTCCGCCCAACTCCTGGGCGGCCGTAGGGTCCGCGAGCCGTTCTCGACGTGACATGTCAGTGATAGTACTGACAGAGGTTTCCGGATGATGTCCGCCCGGGACAGTCGAAGATCCACTTAATCATCCACGCCGGTCTTATCCGCATTCACCTTCCTGCCAGTACCGCTCATGACAGCGATTCATCGTCCTACCCTGGCGGCGGACCTGACGGGTTCCCGTCAAACCGCCGGGCATTCTGCCCCAATCGTCCAAACCGTGAATTCAGCGGGTGGCCTGCTTGACCGACACTGGATGGACCGTCCGCTCACCTGCAGGATCGGAGTGCCGAGTGACCATGGAGGCCGGTGCTGACCGGGCACGTGACCGGCTCGTCTCCCGGGGCGTGGCCGAGTTGCTGACCCTCGTCGGCCGGCTGCTGCGCCGGCCCCGGCGCGGCGAGCACGATCTGCCGGTCGTCGTGGCCGTTGGCGCCGCCGGGTCCGAGGTGCACGCCGGGGTGCTGCGCCGGCTGCGCCGGCCGGCCCGCCGCCGAGTGCCGCATGTCGACGTCGACGCCGCCGAGTTCCCAGACGCAGCCGGGATCCGCCCGCTGCTCGACGCGATGCACCACCAGCTCGCGCTCGACGCGTTCGGCGGTGAGCCGTTCACCTTCCGCCACTATCCGCTGGCCCGTTGGCTGATGGACCAGCAGCTGGCCGACGTCGAGGTCTCCGAACGCCGGGCCCGGCTCACCCAGATGCTGCGCGACTGGCGCCGCCGGCCCGCCACCGAGAACCTCAGCGGCGCCTCGGACGCCGAGACCATGTTCGCCACCGCGTACCGCCTGCTGCTCTGGCTGGTCCTGCGGGCGGTCCCGGACGTGGTCTTCCGGGCCGCTTTGTCCGGGCGGCTTCCGGTGGTCGGCGGCCGGTACCGCTGGTTCATGCGCCAGCAGTACCTCGCGCCACGACAGAGCGGCACCTTCATCGGCTTCGCCGAGCGACTCACCACCGACCTGCGTACCGGGGAACAGCCCGAGCAGGTGCGCAAGCTGCTGGTGCACGCCTTCCTGGAGGACCTGCGCGCCGGACATCTGCGCCGCGTCTGGTCACCGAACGGCTGGCAGCGCACCGCCTACCCGGTGCTGCTGCTGCGCGACGTCGCCCCGGACAACGCCGGGCACGCCCTGCTGCGGCTGGTCAACGATGTCCGCAACGAGACCGGCCGGTGGGACCCCCTGCTCGTCCTGGCCACCGCGGCCGAGGGCTACACCCCGGTACCCGGTGCCGCGACCCCGATCCGGCTGACCGAGGTGGACATCGGACTCGACGAATGGCGCGAGGCCCTGCCGGAGCAGCGGCGGCTGCGCCGCGCCGACGCATGGATGCTGCCGCTGGCGGCGACCGCCGACCCCGACGACCGGTACGGACACCCGACCGCCACCGATCTGGCACCGCCGGCGCCACCGTGGTGGGCCCGGCGTACCGTCGCCGCCGCCGTGGTCCTGGCCCTGCTCGCCGGTGGGCTGTTCTGGGCCGGCGGGCGGTGGGGTCCCGGTTGTCTGCCGCACCCGGGGCAGGGCGAGATCTCGCTGCGACTGATCGACGGGGAGTGCATCGGCTACAGCGACAATCTGGCATACGTGTTCAACCACGACCCGGGCCAGGAGGCGCTGCGCGGGGTACAGGACCGCATCTTCCGGCAGAACGAGGAGGTCATGCAGGTCTGGCGGAGCAGCCAGCGCCGACGCCCGCTGATGACGCTGGTCTATCTGGGCATCATGACCGGCCAGCGGACCGGTCCCCGGGAGGTCTCCTACGTCTCCGAACGCGAAGAGCTGGAAGGGATGGCGGTTGCCCAGTACGCCCGGATGAAGGCGTCGGCGAGCACCGACGGCCAGGCGCTGCTGCGCATCGTGGTGGCCAACGGTGGCAAGCAGATGCGACACGCGGAGCGGACGGTGGAACTGCTGGCCGGGCTGGCCCGCCGGGATCCGACGGTGGTCGGCGTGGTCGGCCTGGTGGAGAGCCGCACCACCACGGCACGGGCGCTGCGGCGACTCAACGAGGTGGGGCTGCCGGCGGTCGCTCCGACGCTGTCCGCCGACGGGCTGCACCGCAACTCGCGGCTGTACCTGCAGATGGTCCCGCCCAACGCCGACCAGGCCGAGCTGGTGTCGGCGTACGCCACCCGGGTGCTCGACCTGTCCGAGGCACGCATCTACTACACCACCGGCGACAACAGCCCACTCGCCGACGACCTGTACGTCAACACGCTGGTCACCGGCCTGACCGACCGGCTCGGTGAGCAGGCCACCGCGCGGCCGTTCCGGGTGGGCGACTCGCTCGGACACGAATGCGGCTACCCCGGTTTGCTCTTCTTCGCCGGCCGGTACTCGGAGTTCGACGAGTTCCTGGAGGCGCTGCGGGGCTGCCGGAACGATCCCCCGCTGCACCTGGTGGCCGACGACTCGGTCAACCGGTACCTGGCCAATCACCAGCTGCGGGCGAACGCACCGGGCAACCTGCCGGTGACGTACGTGTCGAAGGCCGCGTTGGCGATGTGCACCAGGCTGGTGGCCGACGCGGTCGCCGACGAGTCACGCCGCCGGTTCCTCGACCTGATCCGCCGCGACGACCTGCTCGGCGAGCGGCGGTGCGTGGACGGCTCCGGTCCGCCGGTCGGCGAACGGGTGGCGCTGGCCTACGACGCGACGATGATGCTGATCGCGGCGGTGGAGCAGCTCGCGGCCCGGCTGAACGTCGGCTCCCGGCCGTGGGACGCGCGGGCGGTCAGCCCGGTCGCGGTCTTCACCGAGGTACTGCGCCAGAATGCCGCGGCGGCGTACCCGGGGGTGACCGGGCCGACCCGGTTCTCGGCCGACACCGGCGAGCCGGTGGAGAAGCGACTGTCGCTGATGTACGTGGCCAGCGTGCCGCAGGTCGACCGGGAACCGCAGGAGGTCTTCTACTGCGGCCGGGCGCAGCCGGAGGACCCGCCCGGCTGCCATCCGGCACCGGCGACCTCGAGCGGCGACACCGGCTGACCGCCCACCGGGCGACCGATGGAACCTTCCGGACCGCCGGGGAGTCGGGCACTGCATGGGAGAATCCCCGCCGGACGCCGACGGCGGCGGCCCGGCGCGCCCTGACGACGTCATCGGCCAGGTGTACGCCGGCAGCTACCGGCGGCTCGTCGTGCAGCTGTACGCCGTCACCGGCGACCTGGGCGAGGCACAGGAGACAGTGCAGGAGGCGTTCGTCCGCGCCCTGCTCGCTCCGCACCGCTTCGCGGAGTTGGACAACCCGGAGGCGTGGCTACGCCGGGTGGCGGTCAACGTCGCCCGCAGCCGGCACCGCCGCCGGGCCGTTCTCGCCCGGCTGCTGCCCCGGCTGGCCGCCCCGGTCGACACCGAACGGCTGATCGCCGACAGCTCGGCCGAGCACGTCGCGCTGATGCGGGCGCTACGCCAACTGCCGGCCGGGCAACGACACGCGATCGCCCTGCACTACCTGGCCGACCTGCCGGTCGCCGAGGTCGCCGACGCGCTCGGCGTGACTGAAGGCACCGTCAAGTCCCGACTATCCCGGGGCCGGACGGCCCTCGCCGGCCTGCTCGTCGACACGTCGACCAGTCACACCCGGAGCAGCCATGCCTGACCTGCGGCTGACCACCTTCGACCGGGAGCGAATCAGCGAAGCGGTGATCCAGCCGGCGCTGGACCGGCTCCGGGCGCGGGCCCGACGCCGACGGCGGACCATGATCGTCGCCGCCGCGCTCGGCCTGCTGCTGGTGGCGCTGGTCGCGCCGGGCCTGGCCGCCACGGTGGGCCGCCACCGGTCCGACAGCCCTGTGCCGTCCGGCCCGCTGCGGATCACCGTGTGGGACGACCGGACCGTGGTGGGTGTCGACGGCCCCGGCGACGACTGCCGGTTCCGGTTCACCCGCAGTGACGACGCCGGATCGACGTGGCTGCCGCTGAACGGACCGGACACCACGGCGGACTGCCTGCACGACGCGGCCGGCCACCCGGTTTCCCGGGCGGTGGCGTTCAGCCTCACCCCGGACGTCTTCCTGGTCGGCGTCGGCGTCACCGATCACGTGTCCACCGACGCCGGCCGGACCTGGCGGGACGCCACCGCGACGACCCGCACCGTCACCGCGTTCCCACCCGGAGCGCAGCCGGTCGACTGTCTGACCCCCTGCGCCGACCTGCGCCCGCCGGTCGCGGTCGACCCGGTCGACGGCACGGTGTACCGGCTGGCCGACCCGCCCACGGTCGGCGGGCGGGTGTACGTGGCCGCGGACGGGGCGATCTGGACCGCCGGGCAGGCCGGAACCGGGCCGGGCACCGTGATCGCGGTCAGCACCGACCGGGGCGCCAGCTGGCGGACCACCGCCGGACCGGCCGGCGCCCTGGTCGCCGGCCTCGCGGCCCGCGACGCCCGGCAGGCGTTCGTCCTGTTCGACCCGATCGACGCGGGCGGGACCGGCTCGTCGGCCGCCCGGCCGGTGCTGTGGCGTACCACCGACGGTGCACGCAGCTGGCAGGACCTGGCCGCCCCGCTGCCCCGGCTGGGCCAGAGCGCGCTCACCGTCGGCGACGACGGCCGGCTGCTGGTGGGCGGCATCGGCCGGCACACGGCGCCGACGTGGACCAGCGACGACGACGGCACGACCTTCACGGCCGGCACCGCCGGCCCGTACGGCGAGCTCGGTGCCCTGCCGGGGCGGCTGTGGGTCTGCGCCGGGCAGCCCGGCGCGCCCGGCTCGGTCACCGTCGACGGAATCGGCTGGCAATCCGTCCCACTGCCGACCCAATGACCTGCCAACCTGGCCTGAGCTGCACGGATTCATGATCACGTGACAGCTGCGTCACGGTGCCGACATCAACCGGCCGGAGATTGTGGCCACCGCTTCACCGCCAGGAGGTTCCATGGCCCCCACCCCTCCGACCGACGACGAGTTGAACACGTTCATCGTCGCCCAACTCGCCTCGCTCGGCATCGACCTCGACCAGCTGCCGGCCGGCACCACCGCCGACCCGGTCACCGGCTCTCCCGGCCGCGACTCGGTGCTCGCCTCGCTGCGGTCCTTCATGCGCAGTACGGTGCCGACCCTCGCCGCGTACCAGATGCCGACCCCGGACGCCGCCGACCCGGCGACCGCCATGGCGCTGTCCCAGCAGCCCGCACCGGTCCTCTACCCGTCGATCAGCACCGAATGGCACAAGCCCCGATGACAACAGAGGACGCCATGACAGACTCATCCACAGACGTACAACTGCCGCTCGACCGGCTCCTCGACCGCCGCGCGTTCCTGGCCCGCACCGCCGCGCTGGCCGCCACCGCCACCGTCGGCACCGTGGCGCTGCCCGGCCTGGCCGGGCTCGCCTCGGCCGCGCCGAGCGGCACCAGCGCCCCGGCCGTGAAATTCAACCCGGAGCTGGACCGGGGGGCCGCGTACAACAAACCGCGCGAGTCGGCCATGTCCGACCCGACCGAATGGACCATCTCGGAAGCCGCCTGGATGATCCGGCACAACAAGATCGTGCCGGTCGAGCTGGTGCAGGCATATCTGGACCGGATCACCGCGTACGAGTCGACGTACCAGGCGTTCAACGTGGTGCTCGCGGAGGCGGCGGTCAAGGCCGCCCGGCAGTGGGCCAACCGACCGCACCGGGGGCCGCTGCACGGCATCCCGCTGGCCATCAAGGACAACTACTTCACCGAGGGCGTGCCCACCACCGCGAACTCGTACCTGTTCCAGGACTTCGTCCCACCGTACGACGCCACCTCGGTCGCCAAGCTGGTCGTGCAGGGCGGCATCGTGCTCGGCAAGACCCAGATGGGTCCGCTGGCCACCACCCGGGCGACCCTGCCCAATGGTCAGGTCACCACCGTCAACGCCTGGACGCCGACGAACCCGTCGACCAACCCGGGCGGATCGTCGACCGGCACCGCGACCGCCGTCGCCGGCCGGCTGGCCAGCTCGGGGATCGGCACCCAGACCGGTGGCTCGATCACCTCGCCGTCCAACGCCCAGAACCTCACCGGCATCAAACCGACGATGGGCCGGGTGTCGCTGGCCGGGATCGTCCCGCTCACCTACACCCGCGACCACCCCGGCCCGCTCGCCCGCGATGCCAAGGACGCGGCGATCATGCTGATGGCGATGGCCGGGCCGGACCCGGCCGACCCGCGCAGCCAGGGCCTGCCGCCGGTGCCGAACCTGATCAACGCGGCGACGCCCCGCTACGACGGCGACAACCTCCGGATGCGGTGGAAGACCCGGATCGGGGTGCTGCCCGGCTACGCCGACGGCAGCTCGGAGACGGCGGCCGCCCGCCGCGCGTTCCTCGCCGAGATGGCCGCCATCCCGGAGTGCGAGCTGGTCGAGGTGCCGTTGCCCGACGAGTGGAGCCTGCTTACCGGAGGCGCGTTCAACAACGTACGGCTGCCGGAGCGCAGCGAGCCGTTCATGCCGTACCTGCGCACCGACCTGCGTGGCTTCGGGGTGTCGGTGACCAGTTGGCTGCAGGGTGCGCTGCTGGGCGCCAACGGCTGGGTCACCGGCCAGCGCGCCAAGCTGCTGCTGCTGGACCGGATCCTGGACCAGATCTTCAGCAGCTGCGACGTGGTGGTGCAGACCAGCCCGGTGCCGTTCGACATCGTCGGGCTGCCGGAGATCGCGTTCCCGATCGGCTTCTCCGGTGGCGGGGTGCCGATCGGCACCATCCTCGGCGGGCAGCCGTACGCCGAGGACCGTCTGCTGTCGGTGGCCGCCGCGTACCAGGCGGTCACCGACTGGCACTGGCGGCGACCGGCCGACCCACCGGCGGCCGACCCGGCACCGGCCGGGGCGGCCAGCGCCGCCCGGTCCACGGCGGCGACGCCGTCGCGGGGCCGGTTGACCGCCGAGGAGGTCGCCGAGCTCACCCAGTGACCGACGCGCTTCGGCGTGGTGCGGGCCGTCCACCCGGTGGGTGGGCGGCCCGCAGTTCGCCACCCGGCGGAACACGGTGCCCCGACACTCGCTGCGGGTCGGCCTTCCGGACGCCAGCACCACCAACTAAGGTAAGGCAAACCTGACCACTCCGGGAGTCCGTGGCCACGCCAGCCGCACCGGCCGCTGTCGCTCGGCCGGGCGCGCTCCCGCGCGACCTTATGGAGAGCGATGAGCTTCAAGGACGCCAAGAAGCACACCACGCTGTGTGTGGTGAACGTCGTCGGCACCGAACGGATCAGCCCGAACTTCATCCGGGTCACCCTCGGCGGCGACCAGTTGCAGCGCCTGCCCCACCACGGCTTCGACCACTGGTTCCGACTCTTCCTGCCGCAGGAACACGGTGAGACCACCTTCGACCTGCCCAACCGGGCCGACACCATCGGCTACCTGAAGTACCTGCGGATCCCGTCGGCGACCCGCCCACACCTGCGCAACTACACGGTCCGCGCGTTCCGGCCGCAGGCCCGCGAACTCGACATCGACTTCGTCGTACACGGCGACGAAGGAGTCGCCAGCCGGTGGGTGCAACGCACCAGGGCCGGTGACACCGTCGCTCTGCTCGACCAGGGCCGCGGCTACGAATTCGCCCCCGACACCACGTTCCACCTGCTGGCCGGCGACGAGACCGCGCTGCCGGCGATCGTCGGCATCCTGCGGGATCTACCACGCGACGCCACCGGTCTGGCCATGGTCGAGATCCCCGACCCCGCTGACACCCAGCCGGTCGACGCGCCCGCCGGGTTCGAGGTCCGTTGGTTGCCCCGCCCGGCCGAGGCCCGGCCGGGCAGCCTCGCGCTCGCCGCGGTGCAGGCCTGGACGACCGACAGTCCGACCACGGTGTCCGCCTACCTCGCCGGCGAACAGGCCCTGCCCGCCGGGGCCCGCCGTCACCTGGTGGAAATCGGTGTCCCGAAGCGCCGGATCAGCTTCACCGGCTACTGGCGACTCGGCAAGACGCACTGAACCCGGCGAATCGCAGACCGCAGTGGACCCTCCGGCACCGGAGGCGGCGGTAGATTACCCCCAGCGCCACCGCCCCCCGGTGGCGCCGATCACGGTTTGTCCGTGCACATTCTAAGAAGGGATGATGTGGTGAGCAGACGCTTCACCGCCGGTGCCGTCGCTACCGCGACGACCCTGGCCCTGCTGGGCACCGTACCGGCCGGACCGGCCGGCGCCGCCCCCGGCGCCTCGGGCGACGTCACCGAGTACACGGTGGTCGCCGAGGCCGGCACCGGCACCGCCGAGGCGACAGCGGCCATCGAGGCCGCCGGCGGCACCGTCACCGGCAGCACCGCCGACGTGGGCATGTACCAGGTCGTCACCGACGACGCCGAGTTCGCCGCCAAGGTCGCCGCCGCTCCCGCGCTGCTCGGCGCCGCGGAGAGGCGGGCCATCGGGTACGCGCCACGCCAGCGCTTCGACGCGGTGGAGCAGGAGCACCGCATCGCCGGCGCGGCATCCGCCGGGGCGGCCGGGCGGCGCGGCACCCGGATGGACCCGCTGGACGACAAGCTGTGGGGCCTGCCGATGATGCGGGCGGACAAGTCACGCCGGGTCGAGCCGGGCGACCGGCGGGTCACCGTCGGCATCCTGGACACCGGCGTCGACGGGCAGCACCCGGACCTCAAGCCCAACTTCAGCTACTCGCTGTCGCGCAACTTCGCCCCCGACATCCCCGACATCGACGGCCCGTGTGAGGTGGAGTCCTGCCTGGACCCGGTTGACCGGGACGACAGCGGCCACGGCACCCACGTCGCCGGGACCATCGGCGCCGCCGCGAACCGCTTCGGCCTGTCCGGCGTCGCCCCCAACGTGACGCTGGTGGCGCTCAAGGGCGGCCAGGACTCCGGCTACTTCTTCCTCGACTCGGTGGTCAACGCCCTGGTCTACGCCGGTGACGCCGGCATCGACGTGGTCAACATGTCGTTCTACATCGACCCGTGGCTGTACAACTGCCTGGACAACCCGGCCGACTCCGCCGAGGAGCAGGCGTCGCAGCGGGCCACCATCGAGGCGGTCAACCGGGCACTGCGGTACGCGCACAAGCGGGGCGTCACCCTGGTCGGCTCGCTCGGCAACAACCACGAGGACCTGGGCGACCCCCGCCCGGACTCGTCCAGCCCCAACTACGGCGGCACCCCCCGGCTGCGCACCATCGACAACGACACCTGCTGGGACCTGCCGGTCGAAGGCGCGCACGTGATCGGTGTGTCGGCGCTCGGCCCGTCAAAGGCCAAGGCGGACTACTCCAACTACGGCACCGAGGAAATCTCGGTCGCCGCGCCCGGCGGCTGGTTCCGCGACGGCTACGGCACGCCGACCCACCGGACCTACGACAACACCATCCTGTCGTCGTACCCGCTGCACGTGCTGCAGGAGGAGGGTGTGGTCGACGCCGACGGCAACATCGTGCCGGACGCCGAGTCGTACGTGTTCAAGGAATGCACGTCGGCCGGGGTGTGCGGCTACTACACCTACCTGCAGGGCACCTCGATGGCGTCACCGCACGTCTCCGGGGTGGCCGCGCTGATCGTCAGCCGGTACGGCAAGCGCGACGGCCGCCGGGGCGGGTTGACCCTGGACCCGGACAAGGTGGAACGGCACCTGTACCGGACCGCGGCCGACACGGCCTGCCCCGAGCCGCGCCTGGTCTCCTACGCCAACGAGGGCCGGTCCCCCGAATGGGACGCCTACTGCGACGGCGGTGCCGGCTTCAACGGCTTCTACGGCCACGGCATCGTCGACGCCTTCGCCGCAGTCACCCGGCCGCTGCACCACCACTGAGGACGTCCGGTCCGGACGGCCGGGGTGGGATGATCACCGCCCACCCCGGCCGCCGGCCACGGCCAAGCCCGAGCCGGTCACGTCCAAGCCGGCGCCGGCCGCCGCCAACCGGTCGGCCAACGCCGGATGGGCCTGCCGCAGCGGCCGGCGGCGCGCAGCGGCAGCAGCGCCAGCGGCCCGGTCGGGCACCACCACATCCGCGGCCACGGCGTGCCGGCCGGTGGTGTGTCGGCCAGGCCGAGCGCGTCGAGCACCGGTCCGGCCACGTCGTCCCAGAGCCATCCGAGCACGTCGGCAAGGGTGTCGTCGTCGGCCGGCGCCGGCACGGTGTCGAACTCCCGGGCGGCGCGTTCGGCGACGCCGAGGCTGGTCAGGTAGGCGTCCGCCCGCTCGGCCACGGTCTGTGCGGTGAGCCGGGGCAGCTCGACCACCCGTACACCGGTGGGTTCGACGATCAGCGCGTCGCACCGCCACCGGCTGACGTTGATCACCGCGACCGGTCCGCTGCCGGTCGCCGGCAGCAAGGTGGACAACCGGGGCGGCAGCAGGAAGTCCTCGAAGCCGGGCAGTCTGCGGACCTGGGCGACGGTGTCGTCCCATTCCCGGGCTGCCGCCATTCGCCGGTCGACGTCGCGTGACACCGCCAGATCCATCGGACCCTCCTCGTCAGACTCTGCCACATTCCTGTCGGACAGACAGTTCCGCCGGGACGGCGTTGTGTACGGCGTCCTCAGGTGACACGATCAAGAAGAGCATTCACCTAATCCGATCGAGGAGGTGGACATGCGGACGTTGCGGCACATGGCAGCCCGACTGGTGGGCAAGAGGCGGATCAGCGGCCGGTACGACTGGTGGTACTACCACCAGGCGTAGAGCCCGTCGGACACCGGGAGCAAAGGCAGGACCTCGGCAGCGGGGTCCTGCACTCGGTTAGGAGCCGCAGATGGCACCACTGCAGCAGGGCGACCGACCACCGGGGCCGCGCGGGCACTGGCTCACCGGCAACACCCCGGCCTACGAGGCCGACCGGATCGGCTTCATCCAGCGCAATCACCGCGAGTACGGCGATGTCTTCACCTTCGACGACCGCACCGTGTTCGTGATCGACCCGGAGCTGACCAACGACGTGCTCACCCGGCCGGGCAACGCGTTCCTGCCCGAACTGGCCCCGTTCGACGCCCGGCCCGACCTCGACCGGGCCGCCGAGCGGGCCGAGGCCTGGATGCCGGCGCGTCGGGCCGCGTGGGCCGGTCTCGACCGACAGGCGAGCGCCGCCTTCGACGGGCGTACCGTCGAGATCTTCGACGCGGCCCTCGACGCGGCCGCCGGCCGGGAGACCGACGTGCTGGCGATGATGCGACGGTACGCCGCCGCGACGATCGCCGATTATTGCTTTGGCGTGGACGCCACAGGGTTTCCGGAGCTGCTCGCCGAGGGCGTCGCCGCCACCGCGCCGTTCGAGACCGCGAAGTACGGGTTCGCGGCCTGGCTGCCGGTGCGCCGCAACCGTCGGTTCTTCCGCGCGCACCGCGCGTTCACCGACGCCCTGCTGTCGGTGGTGCGACGCCGTCGGGCCGGCACGTCCAGCAAGGCCGGCACGTCCACACCGGATCTGCTGGACGTGCTGCTGGCCGCCCGGCCGGCCATGCCGGACCGGGCGGTCGTGTCGACGCTGCGCCCGGTCCTGCTCGGCGGACACGGCGTGCCGGCCGCCGCGCTGACCTCGCTGGTCTGGGAACTCGCCGGCCGACCGGAGCTTGTCGCCGCGCTGCGGGCGGAGGCGGGCGGGCCGGCCGGGTCCGGCGACCCGCCGCCGGCGGCCCGGCTACCGCTGGCCGAGGCCGTGGTCAACGAGGCGCTGCGGCTGTATCCGCCGGCGTGGCTGATGACGCGGACCGCCCGTACGACCACCGGGTTGGGTCCGTGGACGCTGCGACCCGGCGACGAGGTGCTGATCGGCGCCTACCTCATCCACCGGGATCCACGGTGGTGGCAGCGGCCCGACGAGTTCGACCCCGGCCGGTGGGCCGCCGGTCGGCCGGCACCGGGGGCGGCGTTCCTGCCCTTCGGCGCCGGGCCCCGGGTCTGCATCGGTACGGCGTTGACCATGCGCCAGCTCACCCTCACCGTCTCCCGGCTGGCCCAGCGCGGTTCGGTGGAGTCGTCGAACGCCGCCGCCATCCGGCTGCGGTTCGCCGGCCGGCTCGCACCGGCCGGCCTGCTGGCCCGTTTTGTCGACGGAAAGTCGTGATCACATTCCGTTGCGTAAAGGCAACCGGTGTGCAATGGTCATGAGAATCACTCACCTCGATCGAGCGAGGAGGTAGCCATGCGGACACTGCGCCACCTGGCCGCCCGACTGGCCGGCAGGAAGCGGGTCAGCGGCCGGTACATCTACTGGCCCTACCACTACGAGTAGACCGAACCCGCCGGACGTCGAGGTCGACGTCGACGACTACTGCGGGACAGAGTCCCCGGGGCACCACCGAACGGTGGTGCCCCGGGGACTCTCCCTGTCCGCCGGTCCGGACCGGTGTTCCAGCCTGTCCGGACCGGCGTTGGAACCGCTGGTCAGCTGACCGTGCAGGCGGCACCGTTGAGGGTGAACGAGCTCGGCGCCCCGGCGTTGCCGGTATGGGTGGCCTGGAAGCCGATGTCCACCGAGCCGTTGACCGGGATACTGGCGTTGTAGGACATGTTGCGGGCCGTCACCTGCCCCGAACTCGGTGAGTAGCTGGCGTTCCAGCCCCCGGTGATGGTCTGCCCACCGGGCAGGGTGAAGACCAGCGACCAGCCGTTGACGGCGCTGGAACCGGTGTTGGTGATCCGGAAGTTCCCGGTCAGCCCGTTGTTCCAGGCGTTGATGGTGGCCGCGACCCGGCAGGCACCGGCGGGTGGTGGAGCCGTCGTCGGCGGTGGAGCCGTCGTCGGTGGCGGTGCGGTCGTGGGTGGCGGTGCGGTGGTCGGTGGCGGTGCGGTGGTCGGTGGCGGTGCGGTGGTCGGTGGCGGTGCGGTGGTCGGTGGCGGTGCGGTCGTCGGCGGTGGGGTCGAGGTCAATCCGAAG
Organism: Solwaraspora sp. WMMD937; assembly: GCF_029581175.1. Taxonomy (NCBI): domain Bacteria; kingdom Bacillati; phylum Actinomycetota; class Actinomycetes; order Micromonosporales; family Micromonosporaceae; genus Solwaraspora; species Solwaraspora sp. WMMD937. The sequence continues at coordinate 4,869,586 of NZ_CP120738.1, forward strand.
AACTCGATGGCAACGGCGGCCATGCCGCCGCTCGGCAGGCTGTGGCCGGCGCCCTGGATGCTGTACGCCTCGACCTGGACGGTGCCGGAGCTGTCAGCGAACTGGCGGCGGTTCCAGCCGGACCGTGGGGTGTCGGTACGGGTCGGGGTCTGGCTGAGCCCGAACACGTTGGTCCACTGGTCGACCGCCTCCTGCAGCAACGAGTACGGCACCAGGGTGTCGGCGGTGCCGTGCCACAGCTGCGCCCGTGGCCGTGGGCCGGAGTAACCCGGGTACGCCTGACGGACGGCGTCACCCCACTGCTGCGGTGTTCGGTTCATGTTGCCACCGGTGCACTGGCTGCTCCACGGCGGATAGTCCGCCGCGTTGGCGAAGCAGTTGTACGGAACTCCCATGAAGGCCGACCCGGCCTTGAACACGTCCGGGTAGACGGCCAGCATGTGATTGGTCATCATGCCGCCGGACGAACTGCCGGTGGCGTACACCCGGTTGGGGTCGCCACCGTACTGCTGCTGGGCGTACTGGACCATCGACATGATCGACACCGGGTCGCTGCCGCCGCCCCGCCGCTTCGCCGCCTCGGACCAGACGTCGAAGCAGTTGCCGAAGCCGGCCTGCTGGGTGGCGGTCGGGTAGATCACGATGAAGCCGTACCGGTCGGACAGTGAGGCGAACTCACTGCCGGAGTAGAAGCCGGGCCCTGATCCGCCGCAGCCGTGCATCGCCACGACGATCGCCGGGTTCGCCGGACGGCTGTCCGGCACGTAGACGTGCATCTGCATCCCGCCCGGGTTGTTACCGAAGTTGGTCACCTGGACCAACGACGCCGCGTACGCCGGCCGGAGCGCCGGGACGACCAGGCCGGCGGCGACCAGCGACATCGCCATGCCGAGCAGCAGTTTTCGTCTGACCCTCATGCACCTGACTCCTTCCTGTCGTGTGCTGTCCCCTGTCGTGTGCCGGCCGGCAGGACGTCCGGCCCTGCCCCGCCCGGCCTTCGCACGGCAACGTGTGGCACTTAGTGTTCCCGCCGGACAGACAAGTGTCAATCGATACAGCTCGATCGCAATTTCGGGTCGTTGCCAGGAACCCAGATCACCTGCGCCAACCGGAGATCACGCCGTCTACAGTCGGTACCGCTGCCCCCGAGCCACGCCGGAGTGCCCGTGACGAGCCTGTTCAGCATCGAGGAGATCTATCCGGAGGAGGCGGGCCGGCCGGTGCGGCTGCCCCGACGGCAGACCGGCAACTCGCCGCAGGGCCTCGCGGTGACCCTGCTGGCCGACTACACTCTGCGGACCCGCGCCTGGCTGCCGTCGGCCGCCATCGTCGCGCTGCTCGCCGAATCCGGCGTCACCCCCGCAGGTGCCCGGACCGCCATCAGCCGGCTCGCCCGCCGAGGGGTACTCGAAGGCAGTCGACGCGGTCGGCACAGCTCGTACCGGCTCGCCCACGCCGCCGCCGCCAGCCTGGCGATCGGCGGACACTGGATCCTCACCGCCACCGCGACGGCCCGGCCGTGGGACGGCCAGTGGACCCTGGTCGCGTTCACCTTGCCGCAGGAGCACAGCGCGCAACGGCGGGCGCTGCGCGGCCAGCTCCGGTGGCTGGGGTTCGCACCGCTGTACGACGGGTTGTGGATCTCCCCCCGCACGCTGCCCGGGCCCGCGATGCGCCATCTCGCCCAGCTCACTCCCGGGACCATCTCGGTCTTCCGCGGCCGGCAGGCCGACCTGGGCGCCACTACCGGTCGCGACCCGCTCGACGCCTGGGACGTCGAGGCCATCGCCGGACAGTACGGCGACTTCGTCGACCGGTGGCAGGCGCTGCTGCCCCAGGTGCGCTCCGGTCAGGTCGGCGGACCGGCGGCGGTACGGGCCCGTACCGAGGTGATGGACACCTTCCGGCGGTTCCCCACCCTCGATCCGCAGCTGCCGGTCGAGCTGCTGCCGGCCAACTGGCTACGGGATCCCGCCCGGGAGGTCTTCGCCGCCGTCTACGACGGGCTCGCCGACGTCGCCGAACGACACGTCCGGGCCGTCGTCACCCGCTTCGCCGGTGACGCGGCCCCCGACGACGTGCGGGCCCACACCACCGGCGATCTGTTGGCGGGAGTCCAGCCAGCCGGCCCCGGCCCCGGCTACAACCCGGGCCCCGGTTTCAGCCCTGCCCCAGGCCTAGGAACGGACCTCGGCCTGGGCCTCGGAGCCGGAGCCGGAGCCGGTGACCAGACGACGCAAGCCGGGTCGGCGACCCGTACCGTCGGACGACGGTGACCACGACCGGGCCGCAGCGCCCCGACGTCCGCGTGGTCGCCGTCGGCGTCGGCGCCTACCAAACCGGCGACGACTGGACCCTGACCGGACCGGTCGACGACGCCGTGCGGATCGCACGGTTCTTCGTCGCCCACGGCGTACCCACCGGAAACGTGGACCTGCTCACCGACCCGGCACCCCCGGCCGACGACCTGCCGGCTGGGGTACGGCGGCGACCCGCCGACCGCGCCACCGTCCGCCAACTGCTGCTGCGCGAGCTGCCTGCCAGCTCCGCGCGGGAACTGTACGTCTACTGGGGCGGCCACGGCTTCGTCGACCCGCGTCGGCGACGCCGGCTGTACTACGCCGACGCCACCGACGCCGACGCCGTCAACCTCGACCTGGACTCGCTGCTGGCGACGTACGCCTCGGACCTCGTCGCGGTGCTGAACCGGCAGCTGTGGCTGGTCGATGTCTGCCAGACGCACGGCCCGGCCCGGCCGCGCCGGATCGACGGGCACGAGACCTTCCCGAGCGGCGACCCGGTCGCCGGACGCAGCCAGGACGTGCTGTTCGCCGCCGCCGTCGGTCAGCCCGCCGCCAACCTGGACCGGCAGCGGACCGGACTGTTCAGCCGGGAGCTGCTGCGGTTGATGGACGCCGACGGCCTCACGGCGCTGGCCGACCCGCAACGGCTCGCGGAGCGGCTGCGGGCCCGGTTCACCACGCTACGGGCCGACGGTCTGACCGGGCAGACCCCCACCTACCTGTGGTACCGCGACGCGTCCGGCGACGAAGGTCTGCTGCTGGCGGCGGACCCGGGCGGGTCGCGCAAGCCCGTCGAGAGGCCGGTGCGGCCGTCGACGGCGGCGATCGGCGCGGTGGTGGACGCGCTGTTGGATATCGCGGAGTTCCGCCGGCCGAACGACCGCGAGGAAATTCTGTCTCTGCTGCCCCCGTCGGTGTACGCCTCGATCCGGCGCAACCCGGCGACCCGGATCGACGCCGTCAGCATCGTCCGAGGCTGCCTGCACCACGCCACCGGACTGTCCGAACTCGTCGCCGCCGTACGCTTCTTCACCAGCGACGACGCTGCCGTCGACCACCTCGCCGAGACGGTCCAGCGGCTCGCCGGGTAGCTACCGCCGGTCGACGCCGGCGCTGTGACGCATGCGCCCCGGCGCTTCCGTTGCCGTGCGGGGATAAGCGATGATGAGGACATCGACCGTCACCTTTCGTGAAGGGCTACCGCTGATGGACAGCACCCCGGCCGGTATCGAGTCCGAGATGCTCGATCTGTCGACGGTGGACGTGGCGACGCTGCGCGGCGTCGACGACTCCGACATGACCGCCGCGATGGTCCGGGTACGGCAGCGGATCGCCGACGCCGAGGGCAGCATCAGCGGCTACAGCGGATCGTTCGCCAGTCGGGCCACCGCCGCTGACCCCCGGGCGGAAGACCGGATCGGTTGACGGGCCGGGCGGCGGCACCCACCCACGCGATCGCCGTCGACGACTTCCGGCAACTGGCCAGCACCGGCGGCGACGAACGGACCGCAGCAGCCCTGCGCGGCTCCGAACGTAGCTGGCGGCTGACCGCGCTGCGCGCACTGGTGGACGCCGTCGCGCGCCGCACCGACGCCGCCGGCCCGCTGCCCGGTGTCGACACCGCGTGGCAACTGCTGGTCCGTGCCGACCGCGCCGACCCGGACGCCACCGAGGAGGTCGTCGCCCAACCGCAGGTCGGCATCTGGGTGGCGCACACCCTGCGCCGGCTCACCTCGGCAGGGTCCGGCGACCCGCCGCTCTGGGTCGACGTCGGCTACCTGCACTCGCTGGCCGCCGCCGCTGCGGTCCGCGCCGGGCTCAGCTTCGACCTGGTGGTCCCGGCCCGCCACGGCCACCTCGCGCTGCCCACCGTCGCCGCCGTGGAACTCCCCCCGCAGATCGAGCGGGTACAGGTGGTCGCAGCCGCCGGCACGATCACGGTCACCGCGGGCGACACCGACCCGGTCGGCCCCGGCGACCCCCACTGGCATCCGCCGGTCCGGCTGGTCGCCACCGCTGGCGGGATCGACCTGCGGGTGGAACTACTCGATCGGGACGTCTACCGGGACCTGCGCGGACCCGCAGCGCCGGCACCGCTGAGCACCGACCAGGTGCGCCGCTGGCAGGCCCAGCTCCAGCAGGCCTGGGAGCTGCTGGTACGGCAGCAGCCGCAGCGCGCCCGGACGGTCGCGGCGATCCTGCGGACCGTCGCGCCATTGCCGGCCCGGGAACGGTTCCGCCAACTGTCCGCCTCCGGCGCGGAAGCCTTCGGCACCATCCTGCTGTCCGAACCGGACGACGCCACCCAGCTGGCGATGACGCTCGTACACGAGATCCAGCACCACAAACTGGGCGCGCTGGCCCATCTGCTGACCCTGGTGAACGACGATCCCGACCGGCGGTTCTACGCACCATGGCGCGACGACCCGCGCCCCGTCGCCGGGCTGCTGCAGGGGGTGTACGCGTTCGCCGGGATCACCGACTTCTGGCGGGTGCACCGGCGGCACGCCCCGGCCGGGCAGGTCGCGTTGGCCGACTTCGAGTTCGCGCTCTGGCGTCGCCAGACCCGGCACGCGGTGCGGTCACTGCTCGACTCGGGCCGGCTGACCGGGCACGGCACCCGGTTCGTCGAAATCCTGCACGACACGGTCGCCACGTTCGGGACCGAGCAGGTACCGGCCGGCCCGCAACGGTTGGCCGACCGGATGGCCGTCGACCACCGGGCGCTGTGGCGGGCGCACAACCTGCGGCTCGACGCCGCCGCACGGACCGAGCTGGCCGCCGCCTGGGCCGGCCGACGGCCGTTGCCGGCCTGCCTGGCGGACGCCCGGGACGGCCGGCCGGCCACGCTGACCCGCCCCGACCGGGCCTGGTTCGACGCCCGCGCGGTGCTGACCCGCCACCGGCTGACCGACCCGGCCGGCTTCGACCGACTGACCGCCGCCCCGGACACCGTAACCGGCCTGGTCACCGGCGCGACCGCCGCCGACGTCGCACTGGTCGGCGGGGACGCCGACCAGGCCCGCGCCGGCTATCTGCGGCAGCTGGCAGCCGATCTGGCGGCCGGGACAACGGCGGCGCACAGCTGGATCGGGCTGGGACTGACCTGGCCGGACGGGTCGACGCATCCGGCGGCGCGGGCCCTGCTGCACCGGCCGGAACTGGTGATGGAGACGCTGCGGCAGGCCGCCCGCCGGGGCGCCCCGGTCGACGTACCCGATCCGGTCGAGCTGGCGGCCTGGGTCGGTGCCGGACTGCCCGCCGACGCGCACCGGCCGGCGGATCCGGCCGGCTGGCTGCTTCTGAACCGGACCCGCCGCTGAGTCCGGGCCCGGCCTGGCAGCTCCGGAGCGAACCCGGCCGGGGCAGGTCACAGCGGCAGCGGATCGATATCGCAGTTGGCCCGCACCCCGGCCGCCGCTGCCGCCGTCGCCGGATGCAGCTCACCGAACGTCGACCGGAACCGGTCGACGATGTCGTCGAACAGCAGACTCGCCTGGGAATCCTGGCCCAGCCCGCGCAGATCCATCGCGAGGTTGACCCCGCAGGCCAACGTGATCGGATGGCCCGGACCGAGCTGCTCCGTACAGCTGTCGAACGTCTCGGCGTCGAGCGCCCGCGCCGCCTCGTACTCACCAAGTTCGTACAAGGCGCTGGCCAGGTTGACCCGGGCGGCGAACACCAGGGCGTGGCTGCCCCCGAGCCGCTGAGTGAGCCGGCGCAGGCCCTCATCGGCCACCTCGCGGGCCTGCTCGTGCTCACCGAGCAGGCGCAACGTCACCGCCAGGTCGACCTGCGCCCCCGCGGTGTGCGGGTGGTCCTCGCCGTAGAGCGCCCGCAGACCCTGCACGGCGGCCTCACCGGCCTGCCGCGCAGCCCGCAGGTCGCCGGTGACCCGCAGGTCGATCGAGACGGTCAGGTTGGCCAGCACACTGTCCGGGTGGTCGTCGCCGTAGCGGATGCGGAACCGCCGCAGCGCATCGGTGGACAGGTCCAGCGCCTCATGGTGCTGGCCGGCCTTACGCCGGAAGCCGGCCAGCTGGTGACTCTGCCGGACCAGGTCCGGATGGTCGTCGTACTTGAGCACCCGGCGGGCGTCGGCGACCAGGTTCTCCTGGCTGGCGTGTGCCGTCACGTAGTCACCCAGCTCACGCCGGTCCAGGTTGATACCGCCGAGGGTGTTCAGGCTGACCGGGTGGTCGGTGCCGTAGATGTGCACCAACTGTTCGTAGGTCTGCTCGTCGAGCTGCAGCGCCCGACCGAACAGCCCGGACAGCCGCATGCTGACCGCGAGGTTGTGCGCGGCCCGCAGCGTGAACGGCTCCTCGTCACCGAAGTTGCGCTTGGACTGCTCGTAGACGGTGATCGACCGCTCCAACGCCCCGTCGAAGTCACCGGCGACGCGATGGTCGGCGGCGACCGCACCGAGCGCGTCGAGCGTCTCCTCCTCGGTGTCGCCGACCGTCTGCCGGTACAGCTGCAACGTCCGGGCGTTCAACTTCGCGGCGGCGGCGTAGTCGCCGACGACGAAGTACATGAACCCGAGCCAGGTCGCCATCCGCAGACTGTCCGGGTCGGTGTCGTCACCCCGGTCGATCCACGACCGGTACGCCCGCTGGGCGAGGTCGCGGGCACCGATGTGGTCGCCCCAACGCCACAGGTACTTCGCCTCGTTGAGCACCATGTCCCGGACCAGCTCGTTACGGCAGGTCTCCGCGCCGGACGCGACGATGTGCGGGTACAGCTCGGCGTAGCGGGGCCAGTGGTCGGCGTCGTCCGGCTCGTCCGGGTCGTTGCCGGCGAGCAGCAGGTGGGCGCTGTGCCGCAGGTCCTTGCGGTCCTGCTCGCTCATCTGGTGGATCAGCACCCGCTGGACCAGCCGGTGCATCTGCAACGAGTTGGTCCGGTGGTCGATGCGGGCCAACGACAACCGGCCGATGGTCCGGATCGCCTGCTTGAGCCGGATCGGGCTGCGCACCAGCGGATCCAGGTCGGGGTGGATCTGCAACCGGGGCTTGGACAGCAGCGACCGACCGATCGGCTCGGACGCGAAGAACGCGCAGACCTGCAGCAGATGCAGCGCCGACGGGTCCCGCTCCCGCAGCCCGTTGAGGGAGATGTGCCAGGCGGCAGCGACCAGCGGCGGGTAGTCCTGCTCCACCTCGGTCACGTCGTCGACGTCGGGTTGGCTGTCGTGCAGCAGCTGCAGGTACTCGTCGGCGGTCATCGTCGTCTCCGCGCGCCAGGCCGCTGCCTGCTCGATGGCCAGCGGCAGGTCACCCAGCGCGGCGGCGAGCCGCTCCGCGTCGCTGACCAGCAGGTCCGGGCCACGGCGGCGGAGCAGCTCGATGCTCTCCTGCCGGTCGAACACGTCGACCGGCAGGCCGCTGGCGATCTGGCCCCACCGGGGGTCGCGCGAGGTGACCACGATGCTGCCCGGCCCACCCCGGGGAAAGAACCGTTCCACGTCGTCGGGGTCCTCGGCGTTGTCGAACACCAGCAGCCAGTTGGCGTACGGGCGTCCGATGCGCAGCGCGTCGAGCACCGCCGGCACGGCGGTGTTCGCTGTCGCCGGCACCTGCAGGTCGAGCCGGCTGGCGAGCTCGGCGAGTGCGGACTGGATCTGCGCCGGACGCTCGGCGGAGATCCACCAGATCAGGTCGAAGTCCTGCTGGTGCTGGTAGACGTACTCGACGACCAGTTGGGACTTGCCGACGCCGCCGGCACCGTGCACCGCCTCGGGCAGCACCGCGGTGGTGCCGGCGCGCAGCCGCTGGTGCAGCGTGTCGAGCAGCGCCCGCCGGCCGGTGAAGTTGGCGTTGCGCGGCGGCAGGTTGCCGACGACGGCCGGCTGCTGGTCGCGTCGCTGGGTGCGCAGGACAGCGGTGGTCGGCGGGACGACACTGCCGGTCGGAGACACCGCACTCCCTTCTGGGTCGGGTCCGGGGTGGGGCGTCTGCTGCCGGGCGCCGAACGGGAAGGACGCTCCCGGCGACGCCATTATGTCAGACATCGTCGGCTCCATACCTGTATGACTCGCTTGCGAATTTGTCGCCGGATTGCGGGATCTGCGGGCCCGGACCGGCGAACCCAACGCCCAACCGAGCCGTTCGGCGGCGACCAGGTTCGGGCCGCCCAAGGCCACGTGCACCGCCAGCTCGACCCGCAGAAACGGCTCGGACGCCGGGGTCACCCGGGGGTACGTGGCCTGGCGGGGGCTGCGGACCCGACGGGTCAGGTTCCGCACCGCCTCGATGTCCCGGCCAAGCTCACTCTCCACCGTGTACTGCACCTCGATGATACGGTCCCGGTAGCTCGACGCCAGCAACTGGTCACGAACCCCGTGACGGAACTCGTACCGCAGCCGGGTGTCATCGCCGGACGTGCCACCGCCGTGTCGGACCGGCCGCATCAGGTCACTGGTCAGCACCTCGGTGAGATGCGCCGGGTCGAGCCGCCCGGCGGTCCGCTGCACCGCCCGGATGATCCGCGAGGTCAGCGGAGCGGCGGCGAGCCGGGTCGCCAACGCGAACGCCCGGGGCGACGCCTTGGCCCGGAACCGGGCGACCAGCTCGCTCGCCCGCAGCGTCGACCGCGACCAACGCGGTACCCGCCCCGATCCCGCAACCCGATCCGACAAACTCACCAGCAGCGCCGGCATCCGCACTGTGCCGGCTGTCGCCCCGGCCAGCAGCCGAGCCCACCGCGACAGCCAGTCGCCGCCGCGCTCGATCACCGGCACCGCGGTCCGCTCCGGCCCGCCGGGCTCCGCCGCCGACCACGGGTCCGGCACGCTGGTCCGCCATGGACGCTCGGCGGTCGGTAGCCGGGCGCTGGCCGGGGTCCACAGCACGTCGGCGGTGTCCATTCCCCGGTCGTACCAGTGCTGCTGCGGCAGCACGTTGACCACGGCCAACGCCGCCAACGCCGCCCAGCCGACCAGCACCGGGAAGATCAGCCCGGTGGTCCAGGCCGGCGACCGGCCGTGCGTCACCAGGAAGACCACCGGCGGCCCGCCGTCACCCGACGGCACGGTCAGCGGGGCGTGCGGGGCGTCACGCCAGCGCACCGCGCCGTCGGCGACCACCACGGACCGGACCGACACCGAGGCGAAGCACTCCTGCTCGCGCAGCATCGCCAGGAAGTCGGCGAACTCGTCGGACCAGAACTCCATCACCGGATCGTCGTCGATGACGACGAGGACCTCACGACGACCGGCGATCTCCAACTGCCGGGCCGGCTCGGGCAGGGTCGGACGGACCGCAAAGGCCGACCCACGCGACGACAACGAATCCATCATGGAGCACCACCGGGGCGGATGGTGCCGCCGACCGTCCCCCGGTGACCGTCTCCGCTCATTCGCGGGCCTCTCCCAAGTCGTCGCCGGCTGAGCCAGGCTGTCCGGGCTGCCGCAGCGGATCGTCCCACAAGATCACAAAGCCGTGCCCGACGTGCCGGCCCGAAGCAGACGGATCCTCACCCCAGGCCGACTTCCTCAACTTTGCGACATGCATGGGCAGCTGCGCCATCCCCCCGGCGAACCCATTCGCCGACTCGACCATCGATCGCAGCACCCGGCACAGCTCAACGGCCAACACCGGATCGCGGTGCCAGACGATGGCTGGGACACCGGACCGTACGCCGACAAGCAGTTGCCGCTCGGCCGCGCTGTCCGGCAACGGAGAATCGCTCAACACCAGAACGACCGCCGCCTCGTCACCCGTCAGCAACGCCTCCAGTTGGGCGTCGACCTGATCAGGCGCGGCGCAGAATATCCGAGAAGACCCGCCGTCCGCAGCAACGCCACGCCAGCGCACCCGCCACCGCCGATGCCACTCGGGGGAACGCAGCCGCTCCAACGAGCGGATCACCAGTGGATACTCCACCACCAACGGGCTCGGCACCGGCGACCGAAGTTCCTTGCGCCAGGTGTCGACCGGCTCGTTGAGCAACTGCCACGGCAGGACGATCTCGATCGTCACCGGCCCCGCCTGGTGCGCCCAGCGCCGCTCCGTCTCCGACAGCACCTCGTCGACCGCAGCCTCCAGGTCGCCGTAGCGCACTCGGCGATGCTCACCCCGCACGGGTGCCCAGGTTGGCGACGCCCACTGATACCAGTGGGACATGATGAACGTGTCGTCGTCACCGCCGTACTTCTCGAACTGGATGACCAGGTAAGCCGTCGCGGGGCCGACGGCACCGTCCGCCACGGCAGCGGCGGCGGCGGGGGCGGCGGTGGCGACCGCCGCGACGGGCGACCGGCCGAAGCGGGTCCCACCCACCCCGACGAGGGCGTCCTCCGGCACGTCCCACTCATCGGCCAGGGCCCGAATCAGCTGGCGCAGCCGCTGCCGCGCCTCGGCCGGCACACTGTCGTCGAGCCGACCGAGCAGCCGCAACCAGTGCGGCACCCCGCCAAACCCCGTCCCGTCGCCCGCCACACCGGCACTCGACGGCGCCACCGCCAGATAGGCGAACAGATGCCACAGCGAGGTGCAGTGCTCCGGCGGCGGCTCCTGCCGGCACTCGACCACGAACCGACGCCACCGCGCCGTCACCCGCAACTCGGACAGGTCACCCCGCAGCCAACCCAGATCGTGATCGGCGAACTGCTCGAACACCTGCCACTCGTCGGACAGCTGGAGCAGCGTCAGGGTCCGCGCGCCGGCCGGCTCCAGTAGGTCGAGACACTCGGCGAGCAGCCGCAGCCCGCCGGTACGGTCGATGCAGGCCGTCACCAGGTCCACCAACTGCGGCCGTAACACCGCCAGGTCACGCAGCCGCAGCGGCCCGCCGAACGCCTCCTCGACCAGCCGCAGCAGCACCTGGCGGCTGCTCGGATCCCGGACCACGTCCGACTCCTCGAGCAGACCGGCTACCTCGGCGATGATCCGGCGACGCTCCGCCCCCTGCGGGGACGGCACACGCCGCTCGACGTCACTCGGGTCCAACATCGGGCCGGCCGTTCCGCCTGCACCGGGCCGACCCGCCCCGGATCAATCGAGCCGTCCCGGCCCGAACGGGTCCAATGTCTCCAGCGCACGGACCACGTCGTCCGCGTCACCGGCCAGTTCCGCCCGCCGCCGCTGACCGTCCTGCTCGAACACGGCGATCACCCGCAGCGGGCCGGAGCGGCTGCGCAGCAGCGACTGGATCGCGTACCAGCCGGCCGACGACGCGATGCCGACCGCGATCTGCAGCAACGTGTCGGCAACCGGGCCCCGGGTGGACACGATCTCGAACTCCGCCGCCGGATGCCAGGTACGCGCGGTGACCCCCTGCGCGGTCAACTGGTCGACCAACTGGGTCGTGTGCGCCGGGTAGACCGGTGTGCCGTGGTCGAACCCCTGCGGCAGAAGGACCACGTCGGTGCCGGCCACCGGCCCCGGACCGGCATCCGCGGGCACGGTAACGACGGATTCCTCGGAGAGCATACGTCGATGGTATGTGGACCACGCGACCTCGGACGTCCCGCCCAGCCGAGTGGGCTTTATAGAACGGAACGCCATGGGTCGGCACACCGCTCGGCTTCGGCGCGGTACATCCACAGTCGTCCCGACCCGGTACGGTGACTTGCCATGCACGCGTTGAAGCCTTGGCATTTCGCCGTACTGCTGATCGCCGGCCTGCTGTGCGTCGGCGGCACCGCCGCAGTCGTCGCCGCTCTACTCGTGGCCACCAAACGAAGCAAACGCTAGATTCTCAACTCACCGCACGCCTCACGTACCTGATCGGCCAGGGGTCCCCCTGAATTGTCCTCAACCGGTCCCAGCCGTCCTCTGGGCCACCCCATGTGCGGGGAGCAGCGCGCTTCCAACAGAGCCCTACCTTGGTACGCGCGAAGGCCATCCCATGTGCGCGGGAAGCAGCCCGACGACGACCCGCCGCCGCCATCCCCGCGCCGTCCAGGTCAGCAGCAACGCTGCCCCGGGACCACCCCCGCGTGCGCGGGGGAGCAGGCTCCCGGTGCTGGCGCGGCCGGGGGCGGAGTGGGACCATCCCCGCGTGCGCGGGGAGCAGTGCTGGACGCCACCGGGTCACCGCCGGATGTAGGGATCATCCCCGCGTGCGCGGGAAGCAGGAGGCCAACGACCCGAACCGGGAGTAGATGCCGGGACCATCCCCGCGTGCGCGGGAAGCAGCCGTCGAGGGTGTGGCCGTTGCGGGCGCTGCTGGGACCATCCCCGCGTGCGCGGGGAGCAGACCGCCGGAGGCGCCTGCTGAATCGGGTGACCGGGATCATCCCCGCGTGCGCGGGGAGCAGTCGGTGCCTGGCCCGCCTCCGGCGGACCGTCGGGGATCATCCCCGCGTGCGCGGGGAGCAGACGCTGTCGTTCCTTCGGTTCCAGCGCGGCCTGGGATCATCCCCGCGTGCGCGGGGAGCAGGTCGACGAACGCCAGTTCTACCTTGCCAGCCAGGGATCATCCCCGCGTGCGCGGGGAGCAGGTCGAGGACGTCGTGCGGCAGATCGAGGCGCGGGGATCATCCCCGCGTGCGCGGGGAGCAGCGTCGGCGGATCTGCTTGGCGAGCTTGCGGGAGGGATCATCCCCGCGTGCGCGGGGAGCAGTGGCGGCGGCGATGATCTCGCCGCAGCCTCGGGGATCATCCCCGCGTGCGCGGGGAGCAGCTCACGCTCATCATGGTGTGACCGTAGGGGCGGGGATCATCCCCGCGTGCGCGGGGAGCAGTGGCGGTGCCAAGTCCGGAACTAGGGCAGGGTGGGATCATCCCCGCGTGCGCGGGGAGCAGTCGCCGGGTATTCGGGCGCGTCCTGTTGGACAGGGATCATCCCCGCGTGCGCGGGGAGCAGAACAGGTCGCGAATCCTCGCCTGCCGGGAATCGGGATCATCCCCGCGTACGCGGGGAGCAGTCTTCGACCAGGCCAGCGGTGGGCCGCTCCCGGGGATCATCCCCGCGTGCGCGGGGAGCAGGGTGCGTGGACGTGGGCGGAGATGGTCCGGGAGGGATCATCCCCGCGTGCGCGGGGAGCAGTATTCTCCCGGACACATGCACTGTGCGCCCGAAGGATCATCCCCGCGTGCGCGGGGAGCAGCCGGCGGCGGGGCGCAGGCGGCGGGAGACGTCGGGATCATCCCCGCGTGCGCGGGGAGCAGCGCCACGGGCAGGCCGTCATCATGCTCTGCCACGGATCATCCCCGCGTGCGCGGGGAGCAGAGCGACACGCTGACGCCGGGCGGCATCGCGGCGGGATCATCCCCGCGTGCGCGGGGAGCAGTTGTCGGCGCCGGACGCCGCGAACTCCAGCTGGGGATCATCCCCGCGTGCGCGGGGAGCAGGTCAGTCCGTTCGACGGGACGACGTCGGCAGCGGGATCATCCCCGCGTGCGCGGGGAGCAGTCGATGGCATCGTCGGCGAAGTCGTCCAACTGGGGATCATCCCCGCGTGCGCGGGGAGCAGGGTCGGCCCTGGCGCAGAGCCAAACGCGAGATGGGATCATCCCCGCGTGCGCGGGGAGCAGTGCGACGCCTGCCGCGCGGCCGGCCGGATCTGGGGATCATCCCCGCGTGCGCGGGGAGCAGCCGTCGTTGACCAGCCGGTACCGCACCGTCCGGGGATCATCCCCGCGTGCGCGGGGAGCAGTCTCTTTCAGGAATTGCAAAGCAGCGGCTTCCGGGATCATCCCCGCGTGCGCGGGGAGCAGACTCAGCCCGGCAGACGCGACCCCTAGGAGCCAGGATCATCCCCGCGTGCGCGGGGAGCAGAATCGCCCAAGAGTCGAGACCACAGCGTGTAGAGGATCATCCCCGCGTGCGCGGGGAGCAGCGTCGCTCGGTGACCTCTTGGTCGACGCGGTCGGGATCATCCCCGCGTGCGCGGGGAGCAGACTTCTTGACCTGGGCGTTTAGAGGTACAGGCCCCGGTTTTCATTCACTTTAGTTCGACTCCTGCCTATCGGTGGGCCGGGTGGGGGTGGAGGCGCGTCGGGCGAATCTGCGCCGCTTGGACGCTTTGCTCCACCCCGTTTGCGGTGCGGCGGCAACGGCGGCGGGATCGGCCGGCCGGCGCATCAACATGATGCCGTCGAAGTCGACCGGGTGCCAGTGGTGGTCGTGCACCTTGAACGACAGCCGCTGCTCGCCGCGTACCTGGTAGACCATCAGGGCACGGCCGGGGCCGGCGAGTTCGACGACTCTGCCCCAGAGCCGGTCGCGTACCCGAGCTGTGACGTGACCGACGTACACGCCGGCCGAGATCTCCAGCAGCCACTGTGTCAGGTGACCGCGTAGGCCCGCCGGGCAGGCGGTGAGGACGATGACGACCATCAGAAGTCGACCTCGTACTCGTCTGCGTAGTTGATGCCGCTGGGCATCTCGACACCGGACTCGTCCCAGAGGTTGACGACGTCCTCACTGAAGGCGTGCCCGTCCGGCTCGTCGCTGGCGGACGGTGGCAGGAGCAGCCTGCGGATGTCGTCGGCGCACCGGTCGAGCAAGTGCAACTCGAACAGCTTGTCGCGGACGGCGCGGCGGGTGTCCGCCGGTACGTCAACCGATCCGCCCGCCACTACGTCGAACGCGACCGGGATGCTCACTTCCGCCTTGTACAGGTCGGCGATGTCGTAGACGAAGGACCGTTCGTGGCCGGTGTGGATAAAGCCGAGGCCGGGTGCCGCGCCGAGGGCGACGACGACGGCGTGGACGACCCCGTACAGGCAGACGTGCGCGGCAGACAGCGCCTGGTTGATCGGGTCGGATCCGGCGAAGTTCTCCGGGTCGTAGTCCCGGTGAGTCCAGGTCACCTTGGTACGCCGGGCGTGCTCCCGGTAGATGCGTCTGACCCGTGCCCCTTCCCTGCCCCGCAACTGCTGCATGGTCAGCTTGTCGGTGTCCTCGTCCGGGAAGCGCATGTCATACATGGCGCGGGCGACGGCGAGCCGCCGGTCCCGGTGGGACACGGCGGCGGCCTGGGCGACGAGCAGCCGGCTGGACCGGGCCAGCGATCGGCCGTGGGCGTAGTAGCGCACGCCCTGCTCACCGACCCAGACGACGGTGGCTCCGTTGTCTGCGAGCAGCATCATCGCCTGGTGGGTGACGGTGGTGCCGGGGCCGAGCAGCAGCACTCCGAGGCTCGCGGCCGCGATGTGCACGGTCCCTTTGGCGTCGGTCGCGGTGATGGCGTTGCTGTCCCGGTGGATGACGCAGCGTTCCTGGTAAATGAAGCTGATTCGGTCCTGGGCGCGGACCAGGTCGGGCAGTTCCGGGGGCCGTACGCCGGGGATCTTCATCGTGCGGCGTCGGCGGGGGCCAGGGTCATCAACCCGCAGCCGTACGCCTTGGCGTGCCCGATGCCGGCGGTGAGCACGCGACGCAGCGCCTGCGGGTCGCGGACGGCGAGGACGCCGTCGTAGGTGACGGTCCGGATGACGACCGGGCGGTCTCCCCCGCGTCGCCCGAAGCTCTGGGTGGTCTGGTTGTGCAGGATCAGGTTCAGGTCGTCGTCGGTGCCGCGCAGGATCTCGAACCCGTTGGGTTCGGCGCGTTTGACCAGCCACTGGGTCTGCTGTTCGACGGTGACGTGGCCGTACCGTTTGGTGTCGGCGGTGGGGTCCTTGGGTCGGCCGTCGCGGACCGGGTTGGCGGTGAGCCGGAACGCCCACTGTTGTCCAGTGGCGAGCTGGTCGAGGAAGCCGCCGTACGGTCGGGTCTGCCACCGTTCGCCGATGGTCGGCCAGCCGGCCTGTTCGACGAGGTGGGTCAGGTCGGGCCGGCCAGGGCTGACGATGTAGAGCACCGGCTGGTTGCCGGTGGTGTCGAGCCGCCACAGGGTGCGCCGGCCGTCGCGGGTGTGGTCGGCGTCGTCGGCGAAGCCGGACATGACGGCGGCGTGCATGACCTGCGGCGAGCCGAGGAGCCGTCGGCTGTCCCGACGTGCCTTGTTGAATCGGAACCGGGTGAGATACACGTCAGCCTCCGAGGACTTGCATGGGGTCGTGGCTGGGGATGGTGGCCACCTGTGTGTCGGGGTGGGGCAGTTCGACGTGTTCCCGCACGACGAGCCGCCACCCGTGTTGCCGGTGGGTGGGGTCGAAGCTGACCGGCTGGTCGCGGATCGTCTCGGTGAACGGGTCGGTGTCATCGGCGTCGCGCAGCATCTCCAGGCTCACGGTCGCTGACCGTCTGGTACGCCGGTGCCAGGTGGACGCTTCCCAGCGGTGTCGGCGCAGCACCTCGACCGGGGTGCCGGTGTGCACGCCGAGGCTGACGGGCAGCATCGGCGGGCAGGACCGGCGGCCGAGGTAGAGCGGGAACTGTGGTCGGCGCAGCGCATCGTGCAGGCCGGTGAGCAGGTCTTCGTCGCCGCCGACGGCGGCGACGAAGACGGCGTCGCTGAGGTAGTGCCGGTAGGACAGGGGCAGCGCGGAGCCGTCGAGGCGTCGGGCCGTCTGGAAGTCGCGCAGCACGGTGCCGGGCTGGTCGACGCGTACGGCGAAGCTGAGGCCGAGCAGTTCGGTCAGCGGCTCGGTGCGTCGGATGCCCTTGGCGGCGGCGAGCATGCCGATGACGCCGCTTTTCGTCGGGGCGGTTTCGGTGCCTCGGTAGACGAACCGGCTGCTGGCACCCCAGGCTTGCAGCGGTCCGGCGAGCCGCAGCAGCAGGGTGTTCATTCTTCCTTCCCGAGTCGCGCGGCGGCCTCGTCGGCGACTGCGGTGACGAGGTCGGCGAAGGGCAACGCGTCGCCGAGGGCGTCGAGCGCAGCGGTGTGGTCGCCGACCCGGCTGACCCAGGCGGCGACGGGCTGCTCGCCGTAGGTGGTTTCGACGGAGGTGGCGTAGGAGGCGAGGCGCTCGGCGGCTTCCCGGACCCGGCCGGTCGGCGAGTCGTAGGTGACGACCTCTTCGTACGCGCCGACGAAGTTGATCGGTTGGGTGTCGCGCAGCCGGACGATGACGGCGTCGGGCAGGGTGCGGTTGGCGAAGGTGTTCTGTTTGCCGGTCGGCATGCTCTTGGCGAACGCGGTGACGAAGGCGTGGACGGCGCGTTGGGCGGCTTCCTGGTCGCCGAGGTTGTCGTTGAGCCGGTCGACGTCGAGGGTGGCGTAGCGGTAGAGGGTCGACGAGTTGAATTCGACGGTGCCGATCATGCCGGCACCTTGTTCCTTCGCGTCGTCCTTGCGGTCGTCGACGGCGGTGTAGTAGTCGAATTCGTTGTTGACGGCGTGCACGCTGATCGCGTGGGCGACCTGGACTGCGGCGTCGACGTTGATGTCGGACAGGTCGGCGAGCATCCGGCCGAACAGTGCGATGTCGACGGAGTGCCGCTGGTTGGCGAGCTTCTTCAGCTCTTTGCCGTCGGGGTCCTTGCCGGCGCGGTGCGCGGCGATGGCGTGTGCGGCGATAGCGTCGAGCTGGTGGTGGCTGAGGAAGACCAGATACTCGGACTCTGCTGCGGTGACGCCGTCGTCGGCCTTGTTCTTGGCAGCTTTGGTGGCCTTGGCCGGTTTGGCGAGCCCGAGCGCGGTCAGTGCCTTGTTGGCGAGGTCGATCTTCGCGTCGGCGAGGCCCGGTGCCTGCCCGGCGATCAGTTCGCCGAGGGATTCGCCGAGCCGTTTGGTCCGCTCCCCCAGGTCGGCACGGTCGAGCAGCGCGTCGAACGCGGTCCGGGTGGCTCGTTTCCACGCCTGGCTGGAGACTCGGGCCCGGCGCTGGCCGCCGTAGACGGCGGTTTTCGGTGAGCCGGTGTCGTCCCGGTTGAGGTTGCTCGGCGGAACGGTCTGCAGGATGTGGATGTCGATCACGGTTCGGCTCATGGCTGGTCCTTCGGGGAGTCGCTGTCGGTGGTGTCGGCGTCGGCGTCAGTGCCGGTGGTGGTGGTGGTGTCAGTGGTGCGGTGGTATTCGCGGCCCCACAGCGAGCGGATCTTGTCCGGGCCGCTGGGTGCCTGGAATTCGCGCAGGTCGTCGGCGAGCAGCCCGTAGTCGAGGGCGATGCGTTTGTCGCGCAGCAGCCGGACCAGGCCCCGGCAGTGGTGCAGCGCCTCGGTGAAGGTGGCGGCGGTGCCCATCGCGACGAACCGCCGCCGCACGGCATCCTTGCTGGGGCTCTGTGCAGCGAGCAGCGCGATGGCCTGGCCGAAGCCGTACCCGTCGCGGTGCATCCCACGGTCGTGCGCCGACTGCTGGTGTACGGCGTACAGGGTGAGCGCGGCGTGTCGGGCGTGTTCGACCGGTTCCGGGTCGTCGGCGAGCCGCCGGGGCAGGAACTCTGTCGGCACGGCGGTGACGCCGAGGATGTCCAGGCGTGAGCCGGCGAGGGTGCCGGCGGCGGCCCGCAGCCGGGCGAGGGTGGCGATGGCGGCGGGCGCGTCGTTGATGAAGGCGCTCTGGAGCTTGGCGACGTCCTTGGCGACGTCGTCGCCGAACGGACGTCGCCGACGGATCGCCGCCCTGGCCGGGGTGTTGGTCTGGCTCATGTCAGGGCCACTTCCTCCTGCGGACGGTCGGTGGTGTCTGGCTGCGCCGGCCGGAGCGGGCCGGCCAGGGGCAACGCCTTCGACAGTTGGTTGCGGAACCAGGCGTCGGCCTGGGCGCTGGTGATCAGGGTCTTGTCGATTTCCCGGCCGGCCCAGGCGACCGGTCCGGCTTCGGCGACCATCCGGTCACCGAGTCCGCGCAGCGTCTGCGCGGCTGTGCGGTGCCAGGCGGCGCGGGCGTCGGCGAGGTCGACTCCGTCGGCGAGCCCGCGCAGCCAGTCGCGGAACTGCTGGTCGAGGGCGGCGTACGCCTCGGCGGTCGTCTCGTCGCGGGCACCATCGACGCGTCTCTCGTCGCGGACGCCGGCGGCGCGCAGCAGGTTGCGGCCGAGGTTGACGAGGGCGCGTACGCCCTGGTCGGCGTCGTCGGCGGCGCGTTGGACCTCGATGGCGGTCTGCGGGTCGGTGATGGCCCGTACCGGCATGGTGACCGCGTCGTCGATGATCTCGTCCAGGACAGACTGTTGGGTGCCGTAGACGGCGCCGACGGCGCGGAGCCGGATGACGGGTCGGCGCAGCAGCCGACGGTTGGCGGCGTACCCGATCCATTCGAGGACGCCGGGGTCGAGGTTGGCCGGTGGTTCGCCGCTGCCGCCGCGCCCCGCGATGCCGGGCAGCATCGCTTCGAGGCCGCGCCACAGCGCCCTGCCGGGCGCGTGGGTCTTCGGCAGGTACACCGGGGTGGTCTTGAGTGCCTTCTCCTGGGTGGGGCTGCGCCGCCAGGCGGTGAGTGGTTCTCGTTGGTGCAGGTCGCGGGGGCTGAGCGGGTCTCCGTAGGCGAGCACCACGCCGGTGATGCCGTGCTCGTCGCCGTGCAGCCGGATCCGCCGCGACTGCCAGGTGTATAGGCGCAGCACTCCTGACGGTGTCAGGTCGTCCTGCTCGGCGGGGCCGGGTGGGTCGAGGTCCCAGATCGGCGCGTCGGTGTCGTCGCGGCGCAGGTACGGCACGTCGTGTGGCACCAGGTTGAGCAGCAGCGTCTCGCGCAGGTTGTCGCCTTCGACGAAGACGCCGCCGAGGGAGCCGGCGTAGCCGGTGCCGAGCGGGTAGACCTTGCCGCCTTTGACCCGGCTGTCGCCGACCGCGCCGGATTTGATCCCGGAGACGTCGTACGCCTGGGCGTGCACCAGCCAGCGGGCGGCTTCGGCCGGGGTGATCCGGCGCAGTGCGGGGCCGGACCGGGCGGTGAACAGCGGCGCGCCGCTGGGCACGTCGGCGATGAGTCGTTCGAGCCCGAACACTTCGCCTTTGCTGGTCCGCAGGTCGGCGACCTGGTAGAAGGGCGTGGTCGGGTGCAGCAGGTCGAACCGCTCCCGGCGTTCGTCGAGGTAGTCGACGATGTCGTCGACCGGCAGGTCGGGGGCAGCCCACAGCTGCTCCCAGTCGTCCTCGCCGGGGCCGCCGACGGTGTCGTGCAGGACGGCGAGCAGCAGGCGCAGGACGGCGAACTCCTGGGTCGGCACGTCACCGGTGATCCGGCGCAGCGTGCCAGCCCGGCGGAAGGCGTCGGCGAGCGATACCTCCTCCACCTGCCCGTCGAGCCGCTGCACGAGCAGCCAGGGCCGATCAACAAGATCAAATGACATTGTGCATTTCCCATCGTGGCCAGACAGGACGCTCTGACATGGATCGGGACCCTACTGCGGGCCACCGACATTCGGAACTTGATCATCGAAATACGAGGCGCCGTCGCGATTCACCAACAATCCTGGCCCTGAGCAGCGAATTGTCTCTTGGGCCCTGGTGGGGGCGAGGAGCCAGGTGACGCGAAACAAGACCACAGATGGCAAAAATGCAGTCGCCTTGCCGACAGCTCCTCGACCGTTCGGCCACACTGTCCGGTCGATCACGCTATGGCGACTGGCCAGGTTGGCACCTTGGATCAACAGCCGTGGCTACGCAACAGACGGTTGAGTTGAGTGACGCGGCGTCGTCGGCGTGGGGCAAGACGAGCGAGGACGGCCCCGGCTGGCTACCGCTGTGGCAGCATCTCGCCGATGCGGCGGCCGTCGCGGAACGGCTGTGGCGACACTGGCTCAACGCTGCCGTACGGCAGCGGATCAGCTCGGCGCTGCCCGGCGGTGACTCCGATGGGCGGCTCCTGGTCACCTGGCTGGCGGGGGTGCACGACATCGGCAAGGCGACACCGGCGTTCGCTGTGCAGCGCGACGATCTGATGAGCCGGATGCACGCTCGCGGGCTGACAGTCGACAACCGCGTCAAGGCGGACCGGCGTATCGCGCCGCACGCCCTGGCCGGCCAGATCCTGCTGGAGGACTGGCTGATCGACGGGCACGACTGGGTGCCGCGAGCGGCGGCCACGTTCGCCGTGGTCGTCGGTGGCCATCACGGCGTACCGCCGACGGACAAGGAGCTGCACGCGGCCCGCAGCCTCGACTACCTGCTCGGCACCGGGCCGTGGCCGTCGGTGCAGCGGGAGCTGCTGGACTGGATGACCGACCGGTGCGGCGTGAGGGACCGGCTGCCCGCCTGGCGCGACGTCCGACTCCCCCAGCCGGTGCAGGCGCTGCTGACCGGCGTCGTCGTGGTCGCCGACTGGATCGCCAGCAACCAGGAGCTGTTCCCGGTGACGTACGCGGCCGACGCGCACCGGGTCGAGCAGGCCTGGGACGACCTGGACCTGCCGTCGCCGTGGCGGGCCGTCGACCTCGACCTCTCCCCCGACGCGATCATCGCCACCCGGTTCGGGCTGCCGTCCGGCGCGACCGCGTACCCGGTGCAGCGGGCGGTGATCGACCAGGCACGGCAGATAACCGAACCCGGCCTGATGATCGTCGAAGCGCCGATGGGTGACGGCAAGACGGAGGCCGCGCTCGCCGCCGTCGAGATCCTCGCCGCCCGGTTCGGGCTGTCCGGCTGTTTCGTCGCGCTACCGACCCGGGCCACCAGCGACGCCATGCTGTCCCGGGGGCTGTCCTGGATGGAGCGGCTGCCGGACCGCGACGCCGACCGTGGCGCCTACGGGGTGGCGCTGGCGCACGGCAAGTCGAGCTTCAACAACGAGTACGACACGCTGCGCATGGACCGGCGTCCCAGTTCGATCGGCGTCGACGAGGACGGGGTGCAGCTCGCCGTGCACCGGTGGCTGGCGTCGCGCAAGAAGATCCTGCTGTCCGACTTCGTCGTCGGCACCGTCGATCAGCTGCTGTTCATGGCGTTGAAGGCCCGGTACGTGGTGCTGCGTCACCTCGGGCTCGCCGGCAAGATCGTCGTTGTCGACGAGGCGCACGCCTACGACGTGCACATGAGCCAGTACCTGGACCGGGCGTTGGAGTGGCTGGCCGCGTACCGCGTACCGGTGATCGTGCTGTCGGCGACGCTGCCGGCGCGGCGTCGCCGGGAGATGATGAAGGCGTACGACGACGGCCGGTTCGGTCAGCCGACGCAGCGCCCGCGGCGGCGACGCACGCCGGCACCCGACGCGGACCCGGGCGCGGACGCCGACCCGTACGCCGACCTGGCCGGGGACATCGGCTACCCGGTGATCACCTGCTCCGGCGCGACGGACCGGCAGCCGGCGGTGACGACGACGGCTTCGTCCGGCCGTGCGGTGCAGGTGCGGGTAAGCCGCCTCGACGACGACCCGCAGCGCCTCGCCGACCTACTCGCGGACGAGATCGGCCGGGGCGGCTGCGCCCTGGTGGTCCGCAACACGGTCCGACGGGTCCAGGAGACCGCCGCCGTGCTGCGACGACGGTTCGGCACGGACATCCCGGTGTTCGTGGCGCACTCCCGTTTCCTGGCACCGGACCGGGCCGCGAACGACCGGCGGCTGCTGGACATGTTCGGGCCGCCGAGCCGGGTCGCGGACCGCCCGGAGCGGTATGTCGTGGTCGCCAGCCAGGTGGCGGAGGTGTCGCTGGACGTCGATTTCGATTTGCTGTTCACCGATCTGGCCCCGGTTGATCTGCTGTTGCAGCGGATGGGCCGGCTGCACCGGCACCACCGCAGCCGGCCGGCTCATCTGGCGACGCCGCGCTGCCTGATCACCGGCGCGGACTGGTCGACGGACCCACCCGAACCGGTGCAGGGTTCACGGATCGTGTACGGCCGGGCCGGGTTGTGGCGGGCTGCCGGCGTCCTCTGGCCGCATGTGGACGGCGACGTCCCGGTCGAGCTGCCCGGGGACATCCCGACGTTGGTGCAGACCGCGTACGACGTGCCGCTGGTCGGCCCGACCGGCTGGCATCCGGCGATGCGCGAAGCCGACGAGACGGCGACGAAAAAGCAGCAGGAGCATTGTGTACGGGCGGACGCGTACCGGCTGAACCCGGTCTCGGCGCAGCCGGCCGCCCTGCTCGGCTGGCTGGTGGCGCACATCGGCGACGCCGACGCGGGTGGCGACGACGCGCGCGGGCGTGGTCACGTCCGCGCCGACTCCGCCGAGAGCCTGGAGGTGATTCTCCTGGTACGCCGCGACGGCCGGCTGCACATCCCGGACTGGGTGCCGGACGACCCCGGTCGGGAGGTGCCGACGGAGATGGCACCGGACAACCGGCTGGCCCGGTCGGTGGCCCGGTGCACGCTCGCCCTGCCGCAGCTGATGACCAGCAGACTCGACGAGGTGATCGACGAACTGGAGGCCCGCAACTGCTTCCCGGCGTGGGACTCGTCGCACTGGCTGGCCGGCGAACTCGTGCTCGACGTCGACGCCACCGGCCACACCCAGATCGCCGGCTTCGACCTGCACTACGACAACACCGACGGACTCACCGTCACCAAACTGGACACCTCACACACCTGACAGGCGTCAGCCATGTGACCAGCCCGCCAGCGTCCAGGAAACCTCAAATCCAATCCCCGCGTACGCGGGGAGCACGATCCCGCCCTCGCCCCCATACAGGTTCTTGGGACCATCCCCGTGCGGGGGGCGCAAAAGTCGGTGATCTCGTCCTGAGCGACGGTTCCGGGACAATCCCCGCGTGCGCGGGGAGCAGTGAGGGCAGGTACCAGCCGCCCATCGGCCACCCGGGACCATCCCCGCCTACGCGGGGAGCAGATCGTCAACCTCGATGCGGACGCCGGATGCGAGGGACCGTCCCCGCGTACGCGGGGAGCAGGACGACTGGCCGGGCCTGCCGGTGCCGGCCCGGGGACCATCCCCGCGTGCGCGGGGAGCAGAGACCTAAAGGTAAATGGGTGACCGTCACCAAGGGACCATCCCCGCGTGCGCGGCGAGCAGGGTTGCCGATTGGGCGGGGGTGCGTCTTGATAGGGACCATCCCCGCGTGCGCGGGAAGCAGCCTGGGGTTGGCTGGCGCGCTCCGCGCCCCAAGGGACCATCCCCGCGTGCGCGGGGAGCAGGAGGTTGTCGACGGTCCGGCGGTACCGGGTCAGGGACCATCCCCGCGTGCGCGGGGAGCAGCGGCCCGCGACCTGGAGGCCCTGCGTGGAGCACGGACCATCCCCGCGTGCGCGGGGAGCAGTCGACACGTCGGAGACAACGACCAGCACCTCGGGACCATCCCCGCGTGCGCGGGGAGCAGCCGAGCGAATTTCCCCGCCGGATTCCCTTCCGGGGACCATCCCCGCGTGCGCGGGGAGCAGGGCACCGGAGCGGCCGGCGGCGGGGTGGTGGGACCATCCCCGCGTGCGCGGGGAGCAGGCGTGTGGGTCGACGGGGTGTTGACCGCGACCGGGACCATCCCCGCGTTCGCGGGGAGCAGCTGTTGTGGACCGCCTCATGCGTTTTCGTCCCAGGACCATCCCCGCGTGCGCGGGGAGCAGAAGGGACTGTGCGCCCCCTCATGCTCTCAGCCGGGACCATCCCCGCGTGCGCGGGGAGCAGTTTTCCTCGGACATGGCCTGTGAGCTGGGAAGAGGACCATCCCCGCGTGCGCGGGGAGCAGGTGGCGGAGTGCACCGGCCAGCCGGCCGCCCGGGGACCATCCCCGCGTGCGCGGGGAGCAGAACTGGAAGTGGGCCAACCCGGCCCTGGACCAGGGACCATCCCCGCGTGCGCGGGGAGCAGGTTCAAGCAGCCCTTGACCAAGTTGAGATACAGGGACCATCCCCGCGTGCGCGGGGAGCAGTCGTCGGCCGGTGGCCTCGGTGAGGTCGGGCAGGGACCATCCCCGCGTGCGCGGGGAGCAGGCGGCCGGTGTGTTGTTGCGTCGGCTGCGCGTGGGACCATCCCCGCGTGCGCGGGGAGCAGCATCCCGACCTGGGTGGGGAGCAGGGTCAGCCGGGACCATCCCCGCGTGCGCGGGGAGCAGCAGCCGCTTGACGTCGGCCTCCACCTGGGCGCGGGGACCATCCCCGCGTGCGCGGGGAGCAGCGAGACCGCGCTCGGTCGTGGTGCGGGTGCCCGGGACCATCCCCGCGTGCGCGGGGAGCAGAGGTCCGGGTGGTCCTGCGCGAATCGCTTGGCGGGACCATCCCCGCGTGCGCGGGGAGCAGACGACGACCCGCGCCTGCCAGCACTTCGCCGCGGGACCATCCCCGCGTGCGCGGGGAGCAGGGCGGCGAGATCATCAACATCTACGGCCGGCACGGACCATCCCCGCGTGCGCGGGGAGCAGGACCGGACCACCACCGCGCGAGTACCGCCCCCGGGACCATCCCCGCGTGCGCGGGGAGCAGTGCCGGGTGGCGATGTACAGCTCCCGTCTTCCGGGACCATCCCCGCGTGTGCGGGGAGCAGCTGGTGGATCGGATCGCGGCGCTGGTCGACGCGGGACCATCCCCGCGTGCGCGGGGAGCAGTCACCGTCACCACGTCGCGAACGTGGCCGTGTCGGGACCATCCCCGCGTGCGCGGGGAGCAGACCGCTTGCCGCCGGTCCTGTTCGCTGCCCCAGGGACCATCCCCGCGTGCGCGGGGAGCAGACCCTGCCCACATTCCCGGGGTTTCTCGCATTGCGGACCATCCCCGCGTGCGCGGGGAGCAGTCTCCCGGCACCTACCGGACGTCGCACGGCGGAGGACCATCCCCGCGTGCGCGGGGAGCAGCCCGGGCGGTGTGTACCGCCCGGGCCGCTGGTGGGACCATCCCCGCGTGCGCGGGTAGCAGTTGTTCCCCGCCTCCACCCCGAACAGTTCGAAGGGACCATCCCCGCGTGCGCGGGGAGCAGGACCGTACCGGCGACCAGCCGGCCCGACGCGTAGGACCATCCCCGCGTGCGCGGGGAGCAGGCCCGGTCACCGAAGCCGAAGCCTCGCCCCCTGGGACCATCCCCGCGTGCGCGGGGAGCAGCACCTGCGAAAACGTCTGTCGGGTGCGCGACAGGGACCATCCCCGCGTGCGCGGGGAGCAGGCCACATCGCCGGCCCGGTGTGACCCGCCGTCGGGACCATCCCCGCGTGCGCGGGGAGCAGCAGTGGGTGGCCATGCCGGTGCCGGTCACCCGGGGACCATCCCCGCGTGCGCGGGGAGCAGGTCGAGAGCATCCGCGATGGCCTCGACGTCCACGGACCATCCCCGCGTGCGCGGGGAGCAGTGGCCGGGGTGGGTGCGGCACCGGGGCCGGTCGGGACCATCCCCGCGTGCGCGGGGAGCAGAAGCTGACGAAGTCACCCTCGAAGGCGTAGCCGGGACCATCCCCGCGTGCGCGGGGAGCAGGGTGTCTAGGTCGGCCGGCTGACGACGTGGACGGGACCATCCCCGCGTGCGCGGGGAGCAGTCCCCGATCAGCGGCGGCAGACGCCATAACCAGGGACCATCCCCGCGTGCGCGGGGAGCAGGCCACCGGGGTGGCGGCCGGACTGGCGGCGCTGGGACCATCCCCGCGTGCGCGGGGAGCAGTGCAGCAACTCCGGCTCGATGCGGTTGAGCCCGGGACCATCCCCGCGTGCGCGGGGAGCAGGGGGGCGAGGCGTGCGACGGCGAGGACGAGGAGGGACCATCCCCGCGTGCGCGGGGAGCAGACCAATCCAGTTGAAGAAGATCAGGTCACCGGGGGACCATCCCCGCGTGCGCGGGGAGCAGTCGATGATCAGTCCTGATCCGATGTCGGGCCGGGGACCATCCCCGCGTGCGCGGGGAGCAGCTCCGTTTCAGCTGGGGCAGTCGGGTACAGCGGGGACCATCCCCGCGTGCGCGGGGAGCAGGGAGGTATCAGCAAGCAGACCGTAAGCAAGCAGGGACCATCCCCGCGTGCGCGGGGAGCAGAGGCAAAGGGTTGTCCGCGTGGCCTGGTCCGCGGGACCATCCCCGCGTGCGCGGGGAGCAGGTTCGGGCCGATCAGTCCCCGTCGCTACTGCGGGGACCATCCCCGCGTGCGCGGGGAGCAGTTTGTGTCGTTGAAAACGATGGTATCGATGACGGGACCATCCCCGCGTGCGCGGGGAGCAGGGATCAGCTTTTGTCGGAGGCGATCGGGGCGCAGGGACCATCCCCGCGTGCGCGGGGAGCAGTACGGGCCTGTTCTCGACGGGCTTCCCCTACGGGGACCATCCCCGCGTGCGCGGGGAGCAGATGAGGATGCTCGGGCTGTACCGCTGCACCAGCGGACCATCCCCGCGTGCGCGGGGAGCAGGACCGTCGAGAGCAATGACACCCGCCGGCCCAGGGACCATCCCCGCGTGCGCGGGGAGCAGGCCCGTACAGGCGCATCATGAGCCACCGCGCGGGGACCATCCCCGCGTGCGCGGGGAGCAGTCCACCGGGCCCGGCGGCACGTCGACCACCACGGGACCATCCCCGCGTGCGCGGGGAGCAGGAACCCCTCGATGTAGTCGGTTGTTCCATTGCAGGACCATCCCCGCGTGCGCGGGGAGCAGAGCTGGCCGACGTCGACACCGCCACGCAGCTGGGGACCATCCCCGCGTGCGCGGGGAGCCCCGTACTCCGTCGACAGATGCCCCTGCTGTGGACCATCCCCGCGTGCGCGGGGAGCAGTTCCTGACCTGGGCGTTTACAAGGTTACCGGCCGGTTTTCGTTCACTTTCATTCGGAGCTACTCCAGGTCCAACGAGGTGTTGCGGGGCGGATGCAGGCAGGGTACCTGCCTGCATCCGCCAGCCGGCGACCTATCGGGTAGGCAGGTGGGCGGTGAAGGTGGCCCACTGGGCGGGGGCGAAGGTCAGGACCGGGCCGGTCGTGTCCTTGCTGTCTCGTACGGCGATGACGTCGGGCAGGTTCGTCGCTACTTCGACACAGTTGCCGCCAGCGCCACTGCGGGTGCTCTTGCGCCAACGGGCGCCGGTCAGTCTGGTCACTGCTCTAATGCCTCCAATGCATCGCTGATCATCTGCGTCGAGGATTCCTCATCGAGCGCACCGCTGTCGAGGTGGTTCCAGACCATCTCGTAGGCCCGAAGCTCATCAGCTTTGTTGAGGTAGAGCGCCCCAGTGAGGGTGTCCACGTATGCGAGTGGCGGCTCAACGGGATCGGGGCTGAGCGGGGCATTCGGGAAGTTGAGTAGCGTGAAGGTCGCGGTCATGGCTCCGTGAACACCCGCCGAGTACGGCAGGATACGGATGGACACCGAGAACTGCCGGATGGCATCGAGCAGATGCCTCAGCTGATCCGCCATGACCTGACGGCCACCGACCTCCCGACGCAGTACTGCTTCGTTGAGGATCGCTCGCAGGTGTGGTGGACGCGGTGCCCTGAGCAGACTTTGCCGCTCCATCCGGACCGTCACTCGCCGCTCGATGTCTTCCTCTGTCACATAGCCGGTCAGGACTCGGTTCACCGCCTCGGCGTACTCCCGTGTCTGCAACAGACCGGGTACCAACTCGGACTCGTACTGACGGATCATGGCGGCGCTGTCTTCGAGGGAGACGTAGAGGCCGAACCAGGCGGGTAGGGCCGATTCGGTGTAGTCGTGCCACCAGGCACGCCTCGGGGCTTCGCGGGTCTCCCTGGTCATGGTGAGCAGGCGGTGGCGGGTCTCCGGGGAGACCCGGTAGAGGGTGCACATGGCGTCGACGTCGACGTCGCGGAAGCGGATCCGCGAGTCACCGGCCTCGATGCGCCAGATGGTGGAGGAGCCGCGTTGCAGTGCCTGAGCTGCGGCGTCCTGGCTGATGCCGGCGGCCTCCCGCAACACGGTGAGCCAGCGGCCGATGTGTCGGCGGAGCAGGGTTGTGCCGATGGAGCCGGACAAATCGCTCGCCTCCTTCATCCTCTGTGGTGAGTGTAGTCACCAACGTGGCGGACAATCAACTGACGAGCGCCTTCATAATCGTGAAGGCGCTCGGCACGGAAATGATTGACCTCGACCAGGGGTTGCCCACGACGATGAGGGCGCATCGCGCCTTGTCTTATGCATGCGGTCCAACTTAGATAACTGATGCCGGTGCTGTCCATAGTCACCCGCCGCAGTCGGGAAACCCCCGTGACCGGCTGCGGCGGGCCCGGCGCATGCACTCCTGCCCGCACGATTAATTGATCTTCGCTCGGGAGGAAATGGAATGTCCACCGCCCTCGCGTTCATTGCCGCCGGCTTTGTGCTCGGCATTCCGCCGGGTCTGCTGCTGTGCCGGCTGCGGCGGCGCTGGTGCCCGGCCTGCGGGCAGACGCTGCGCTGCCCCGACTGCGGCTCCCGGCAGTTCGTCACCTTCGACATCCGGCCGACGACCGGGCGGCGCTGGTCGCCCCGGGTGCGGTCGGCGCCCCGGGCCGCCGGCCGGTGACCGTCGAGCACGTGGCGGCACGGCCGTCGTGGCGGTGCCGGGTGTGCCGGGCACCGTGGCCGTGTCTGCCGGCGAAGGCGCAACTTGTCGCCGCGTACGACCGGATCGGTCTGTGTATGTACGTGGCCGAGCGGTCCGCGGCGGCCGCCCTCGACCTGCCGGGGCTGACCCCGGCGGCGGCGTACGCCCGGTTCCTCGGCTGGGCGCGGGCCGCCACCCGTTCCGAACCCACTGGAGAGACCACGATGGAATCCGAGATGACCGTCCGGGACGCCGACGTCACCGACATCGCCGAGCTGTCGGCGCTGCTCGCCGAGGCGTTCGTGACCAACCCGGTGGCCGGCTGGCTGATCACCGACGTGTCCAACCGGTACACCACGTTCCTGCGGCTGTTCGACGTCGAGTTGACGCACGGGCTGAGGCACGGCGTCGTCCACGTTGCCGGCAACCGGGAAGGGGTGGCCATCTGGCAGCCGTACCCGATGCGGTTGACGACGGTGACCGACCACGAGCGGGAGGTGCTCGGCGCGGCCGGCATCTACCGGCGGCGGGTCGCGCACCTGCGGGCGGTGCGTGACGAGCACCGGGCGGCGGCGCTGCGGCTGCCGGTCGGGCCGTCGGCCGGCCTGTCGGCGCGGTCGCCGGTGGGGTCTGCCGGGCCGGGCGACGGGTCCGCGCCGGAGCCGGTGGTCGGCCACGAGCTGGTATACCTGGCGGCGGCGCCGTGGCTGCGCCGCCGCCGTATCGGCGCGGCGCTGCTCGACCACCATCAGCGCACGTTGGACGCCGCCGGGCTGGTCGGGCACACCGTCACCGACGAGGAGTACGCCCGTGACCTGCTGGCTGCGCGCGGTTGGCGCACGCCCGGCCCTCGGCACCTCTCCCCCGGCGGGCCGCCGCTGTGGTCGATGCGCCGTGACCCCGGCACCCGGCCGACCCCGCCTACAACGGGGTACGGACGATGAAGGTGGCGTAGGACGCGTTGGCGCCTCTGCCGATCTCGGCGAGTTTCAGGTCTCTGCCGTCGTGGTGCAGGTAGCGGTCCGGGTAGTTGTAGGAGCGCAGTGAGGTGTGCTGCCCGGTCAGTCCGGCGACCGGGCAGAACGTGGCGTCGGCCCGGAACAGGGCGCTGCCGTCGATCCGGTGCAGGTAGAAGCGGAAGTTCTGGTGGCGCAGGTAGTAGCCGGGGAAGTTGACCGCCTCCAGGGAGATGCAGCTCGACTTGGCCAGGCCGCGACGGACCACGAACGCGGCGTCGGCCCTGCTGCGCTGGTCGACGACGTCGACGCGGCCCTCGAAGTCGCGGTGCCGCACCCGCCGGCCGGGCAGGTTGACCGGCTCCAGCCCGTACGTGCCGCCGACGGTCAGGGTGAGGTACGCGGGTGCGGTCGGTTTCGGGTCCGGCTGCGGGTTGGTGGCCGGCGGCGGTGCCGGTGCGGCAGGGGTCGGCCCGCCGCCGGGTGCGTCGGTGTCGGGCGTGGTGGTGTGTGCGCCGTCGCCGACCGGGCGAACCTGCTCAGCCCGGTCGGTCGGCTCTTCACTCGGCTCACTGGTCGGCCCGCCGGTCGGCCCGCCGCTCGGCTCCTCGGTCGGCGGTGCGGCGGACGTACTGGCGCTCGGGGCTCCGGCGACGAACTCGCCCCGGATCGGCTCCTGCTGGGCACCCCGGTTGGTGGCCACGGTCGCGGCGATGACAGCGGCGGTGAGAACCGCAACGGCGCCGATGGCGGTACGGCGCGGCGGTCCCGTCGAGCGGTCGGCGTGGCTGACCGGTGCGGCGGGTAGGGCGTGGGTGCCGGGCGCCCTGCCGCCCGATGCCCTGCCGCCCGGGGCCGGGCGGTCGGCGGCAGGGCCTGTGCCGGCGGCCGATGTGCAGTCGGTGACTTCGCCGTCGATCGTCGAGGACGCCGACCAGCTGACCTGGCCGAGCCGGGCGGTGGCCAGAGTGAGTGGACTGTCCGCCGGTGGCCGTGGCCAACGCGGGGCGGAGCCGGCCCGGCGGGGCAGCTCGCCGCCGGACGTCGGCTGGCCCTCGGGCGACGCGAGCCAGCGCCCGACGCGCGGCGGATCCTGCTGGGTGTCCTCGTCGGACATCGGTCATCCCACCTCCGGCTCACAGCCCGTCCTGGCTCTGTCACTGCATCGCGGCGCATACATTCTCATTTCGCCCGCATGGTGCGCCAGTACCCGGAGCCACCGAGTTGTGTCACTTCGACAAGGCACCAGACCCCAACCACCACAGTTGCCACTCTTGGTAGTCGGCTTATGACACACGGTCGCGACCGGTCGAGCTTCCCGCCGTCGACGGCCGCTCAGACCCTCCCGGAAACCTCAC
This sequence comes from Solwaraspora sp. WMMD937, assembly GCF_029581175.1. Lineage (NCBI taxonomy): Bacteria > Bacillati > Actinomycetota > Actinomycetes > Micromonosporales > Micromonosporaceae > Solwaraspora > Solwaraspora sp. WMMD937. Next base: position 4,901,319 of record NZ_CP120738.1, read on the forward strand.
TCGATATGACTGAATGTAGGCATTGACCCCGACGGTGCAGTTTTTCAAGGAATACGACATCCACACTGTCACGGATTTGCCAGAAAACCATTTCTCACAATTGTTTGCTTGACAGCTTTTCGGGGTGCCTGAACCATCGAGATCTGGTGAGTCCACTGTCACCAACCCCACATGGAGAGGAACTCGATGAGTCCCGGCACCAACGGAGCGGCGACCCCGACCAGCACCACCTCCACGGTTTCACCGACCACACTCGATGGGCCGACCCCGAAGGACCTGTTGCCCGCCAGCGGCGACCATCCGGTGGAGATCGTGCAGTACCAGACCGTCGTACTGACCGACATTCCGGGCGCGAAACAGTACCCGGAGTTGGCCGGCGCGATCGACCTCGGGGAGGAGAATCTCCCGCTCTACGATCGCCCGGCACAAGGCATGATCGTCACCACCGAGCAGTCGTGGTCCGTGAAGGGCGTGACGCTCGGCCGGCTCCTGCACAGCCTCGCGCTGGCACCGGGCGAGAGCACGAAGGTCGCGGTCATCGACTGGGAGCGCCGCACAGTCGGGACCGGCGCGGAGAAAACGACCGAAAGCGACGTACTGACCAGCGCGACTGACCAGAACCGGTCGATCAGCGAGCTGGCCAGCAGCATCGCCATGGAGGAACAGCACGGATCGTCCAGCATGTCCCAGTCCAGCTCGTCGACGAGCGCGGGAATCAACGCGGGCATCGCGTTCTTCGGCGCCGGCATCGGTGCCTCGCTGAGCCACTCGACGAACAAGGGGGTCGCCACGTCGGTGGCCCGCTCGACCGGGCAGCGGGAGGTCGCCGCCGAGGCCGCCCAGCGGATCGACGCGCGGACCCAGCAGCTGGCGACCGCAGCACGCAGCCGGAACATGACCGTGGTACGGGAGACCTCACAGTCGGAGAAGGAGCAGGTCCTCACCCGGGTGGTCACCAACTACAACCACATGCACGCGATGTCGGTGCAGTACTACGAAGTCGTCCAGATCTACCAGGTGACCACCAAGCCGACCAAGCTGGAACGGTGTCTGTTCATCCCCCTCAAGGAGCTGCACTTCACGCAGAGCATCCTGAAGCGGTACTCGGACGCGCTGGCCGCAGCGGCACCCGAGGAATGGGCCAAGAAGATCCGCGGCGCGAACCCGTTCAGCGCCGCGGTCCGCAAACTCGACGGCTGCCCGGCCGCCAAGGCACCGACCACCCCGGCCACCCAGGGCGTGGAGTTGATCGACATAGCCGAGTCGAGCATGGGCGTCTACGGCGTACGCAAGTCCGACAGCGCACCGGTCCGGTACAACCCGGGCACCAAGAAGTGGGACGCAATGCCGACCAACGGGCTGGCCAGTGGCCGGTTGAAGGCAATCGCGCCGGGCAGGAGCGTGGTCTGGGCGATACAGGTGGAGAACGACTACTCCGTGGTGTTCGACGGAACGACCTGGAAGGTTCACCAGCCAACTTCCTCCGCGCACCACATCGCCTGCGGGCCGGACGACAGCGCGTACATGCTGGGCACCGACGACACGACCTACCGCCTTTCTGGGCCTGGCACCCTGACCGACCAGTTCAGGGTCAGTGGGATGAAGGACATCGTGGTGCTCGGCGCAAACAAACTCTGGGGCCGATTTCCGGACGGCAGGACGGAGGAACTCACCGACGAACCCGGCAGTCAGGGCTGGCAGAAGCGCACACCCGCCACCAGCAGGTTGGCCCGGATGGTCGCGGCACCGGACGGTGCTATCTGGGGCGTCACGGAGGACAACACGCTGCTCGTCGTCAAGCCCGGCACGTCGACCTGGACGACGCCGCAGACGGCCAACGGTGCCCCGGTCGACCGGTTGCCCGCCGGTCTGCTGCACGCCCACCGCGGCATCCGGTACACCGTCGACGACCAGCCCAAAGCCGAGGCGGGCTCGGCCACCAGGATCGACGTCTGGTGGGACAGCGCCGGCATTCAGGCCGTCTCACTCAGCACGCCCGGCCAGACCTTCCGCTGCGGCGACACGCGTGGCTCCGGAAGCGCCGACAAGACCCACACCTTCGCCGCCGGCGACAAGCTGCTGTCGGTGAGCTACTGGACCGACAGCGCGGGCGGCAGCGGCTGCCTCACCGGGATGCGGCTGACCATGCAGTCCGGCGTGGTCGACTTCGGATCGGCGGTCGGCTCGACCACCCCGGCGGACTACACCGAGGACACCGGCGGTGCCATCCTGTGCGGCCTGCACGGGTCGACGCTGGTCACCCAGCCGTCGGAGGCGGCCGGCGCCACCCGCACCTACCTCACGGCGCTCGGGTTCCACGTACGCGGCGGAATGGTGTCGCAGGACGTCCTCGACCACCTCAACGACAACCGCCGGCACTACAGCCAGGCGGTCTGGGCCAACGCCGACGAGTTGACGCTCAGCCGCATCCTGGCCAACTACACGTACACCCCGCCGGGAGGCAAGGCCGACACGGTGCCGCTCGGGGTGCGGCTCGATCCGAAACCGGTCGCGGTGACCGGCAACTACCTCGGTTTCCGGTGGAACTTCGCCACCGAGGAGGAGCGCCTGGACTGGGTCAGCGCCCGCCGGGCGGCCAACCGGCCACACCCCAGCAGTCTCGGCCCCGAGGTGACGAGTGTCGTCGGCATCGCCACCAACGGCGTCTTCGCCGAGGCGGTCCTGGGCCGGTCCAACTCCGCCGAGAAGATCGACCTCACCCGGTTCTGGAACTGGAAGGACTCGCCGATCCCGATCCTGCCCACCGACATCGCCCCCGTCGCCACCGGCGGTCGGGCGCGGGACGTCGACGTGAAGGTGGCGGCCCTGGCCCCGAGCGAGGCCAAGCTCCAGGTGGTGCCGGCGTTGCCCGCCCCCACCGGAATGGACGCGACGCTGCGGACCATTTCATCCGCCAACCTGTTCCGCGACATGAGCGGGATGTCCGAGATCAGCCAACTTCTCAGCAAGGGCCTGGAGTTGGCGGGCGGCAACGACCAGGCCGCCGCCCAACGCGCCAGCGACGCGATGAAGACGGCAACCGAGCACATGCAGAAGATGGCGCAGATCGCCGTCGAAGCCATCTCGAAGGCCGTGCCCGCCGGTCAGGTCGCCGACAGCGTCAGCGCTCTCGGCGGACTGCTGAACCAGGGTCCGAAGAGCACCAGCGACGCCGACGACTGACCGACGCCGTGCGCAGACAGCGGTAACGGGGCGGCCGGGCCAACTGGCTCGGCCGCCGCGGCGTCCGGTGCCGGCAGCACCGCACGTACATCGGCGGCCGGATCGATGTTCGCCGGGTTCGTTGCCCGGCTCGGTTACCGTTGCGAGAGTGACCGGTCGACTCACGGTAGCGAGGTCGATCAGGTCGGTCCCCGCACGTGAACGGGCGACCACGATCAGTAGAGTGGGGACGTGCCTCTGTGGATCGCAGCGACGTGGGGACTGGTCGGCAGCGTGGTCGCCGAAGCGCTCAATCTCTACGCCATGATGCGCCCGACCACCGAGTCGAAGGGGCGTTGGCAGTGGCCGTGGCGTACCCGGGCGGACCAGCCCATCATCATCTTCGCCGTCACGTTGCGGGCCGTCGCGGGCACCGGGCTGGCCGCCGCAGCGGCGGCCGGTGGGGTGGCCACCACCGCGTTCGCGACGTTCGTCTTCGGCGTCGCCGCGCCGCTGTTCATCGCGCGGATGTTCGACCAGGTCCGGGTGGTGGACCGGGGCACGCCGCCGCCGTCGATCACGCACCGCCCCGCCGCCGACCTGGATTCACCTGTACGGGAGCCTGGCGATGAATGCCCGTGACGGTTTCCTGTCCCGGCTGGTCGCGGCGCTGGCCGCCCGTCCGGCCGAGACGACGACGTCGGTGCCGCTGCCGGCGCGGACCCGGCTGGCGGCGGCGCTCGCCGCCCGGCCGGTGGTCGGGCAGCCGGTCGACCGGCCCGCCGACGGTGCCGTCACCGGGGCTGCGGCCGGCGCGGTGTCCGCCGGGGACAAGCTGACCGGCCAGGTCAAGCTGGTCGTCGCGGAGCTGCTGAGGACCACCGTGGACCAGTTGCAGCTGGACTCCGACGGCGACATCGGCATCCGCGCCGGTTCGGCGATGATCCTGGTACGCGCGCAGGAGGACCCACCGCTGGTGGAGGTCATCTCGCCGCTGCTGACCGGGGTGCAGCCGTCCGAGGCGCTGCTGCGGCGGTTGACCGAGCTGACCGTGACGATGCCGGTCGGCCGGATCTACTGCACCGGCGACACGGTGTGGGCGTCGATCCCGGTCTTCGGTGTCGACTTCCAGCCCACCCAGCTGCTGCTGGCGATCCGGGCGATGCTCCGCCTCGCCGACGACCTCGACGACCAGCTGCAGCGGGAGTTCGGTGGCAGCCGGGCGGCCGGACCGGAGTCACCGGGCATGGAGGCGTTGCCCGACCCGACCGGATACCTGCGGGACCTGGCGGCGGCCGGTGAGTCGCCGGCCGGGCACATTCTGGTCGATCTGCTCGCCGACCGGGGGCATTTGGACCAGCTGCGGACCCTGGCGGCCAGCGGCGACTGGCATGCGGCGTCGCGGCTGGCGACCCTGCTGTACGCCCAGGGTGAGCAGGCCGAGGCGGAGCACTTCTGGCGGCTGGCGGCGGACAAGGGCGAGCCGTCGGCTCGGACCGAGCTGGCGACGGTGCTTGCCGGGCGGGGCGACGTCAACGAGGCGATCGCGTTGCTGCAGGCCGGGGTGGGCGCCGACGACTGGCACGGGGTGGGTCTGTTGGTGACCCTGCTGGCCCGGCAGGGTCGCGCCGACGAGGCGGTGGCGCTGCTGCGCGACCGGGCGGGTTGAGCCCGGCCGGCTCGACGTCGAGCCGGCCGGGCTGTCTGTCAGCCGGTGGTGTCGCCGGTCAGCTGGCGGGGCGTTGCCGGGCCCGTCGGCGCAGCAGCCAGCCGACGAGCAGCAGCACGAGCAGTCCCCCGCCGGCGGCGGCGGCGACCCCGGCCAGCAGCGGCCCGCCGCCCCGGTCGTCCGACCCGGCGGTGGCCGTGTCGGCCGTACCGCCGTCGGGGTCGGCGCTGTCGACGGAGTCGGCCGGCTCGGCGGCGGCGCCCGGTGCCGGCAGCACCGCTCGGGCGCAGTCGGCCGGGTCGGCGCTGTCGGTGCCGCCGGCGACGACCTCGAAGTAGAACTTGCCGCTGATCGCGTGCCCGTCGGCCGACGTCGCCTGGTAGTCGAGCGCGTGTACGCCGGTGGTCAGCGGGTCGACGGCGGCGCACAGGGTCTTCGCGTTGACCACGACCGCCTCCCCCACCGCGACAGCGGTGTCGTCGGGGCCGGTGACGGTGATCCGCCGTTCGCCGGTGCCGGACAGCGGGCCGAACGTCAACGCGATGGTCGCCACACCGGGGGCGACCTCGTCGCCCGGCCCGGGGGCGGCGGAGACCAGCTCGGTGTGTGCCTGCGCGGGAGCGGCGAACGTGACCGCCGCCACCCCCGCGCAGGCCAGGGCCGTGGCGTGGCTCAGAAGTCGGCGCATGCCAGGCGGTTGTCCATGGTCTCCATCGGGTGGATGACCACCGACTTGGCGGCGTCGCCGACCTGCTGCTCGTTGGTGACGGTCGCGGTGCCGGTGCCGTCGGCGGCGGCGGTGAAGCCGAGGTGGACCTCGTTGGGCGGGGTCTCCGGGCCGCTCTCGTCGAACTTGAAGTGCGGTCCGCCGTTGTCGGCGGCGCACTCCTGGGCGTGCAGGTGGCCCATGTACTGTGCGCCGGGTTCCAGCCCGGTCATGGTGACGGTGACTGTCGTACCGTCGTCGGTCTGCGCCAGCCAGGCGGTCCCGGCAGCGTCGTCGGTGCCCGGTGGCCGGGTGTCGAGCAGGGCGAACGTGGCCTCCACCGCGCCGTCGATCTGGTCGGCCGGGGTGGCGGACGGGTCGTTCATCATCCCGTCCATGCCGTCCATGCCGTCGGAGTCCATGTTGTCGGACATCGCGGAGGCCGACGCCGACGGCTCCGGGGTCGCGTCGGCGGCGTCGGTGGTGCCGGACGAGTCGTCGCCGCAGCCGGCGAGGACGCCGACCGCCGCGAAGCCGACCACCGCGACAGCGGTACGCCAGCGGTCCGATCCGTTGATGTTCACGTGTCGTGTTCTCCCTGTTCGGGTGCGAGGGTAGGCCGGCCGCGGGGTCCACCCGGCCGCCGGCACATGTCTTGCCGTTCGAGGTCTTCCGATAATTGGGTCGGACATGCTGGCGCGGAAGTTCCCGCGAGATCCCGTGGCGGGACACCCGGATCGGCGGGGGCGCGGGGTCGGGTCAACGCGGGGGCCGGGTCAGTGCGGCGGCGGTGGCGTGCAGCCGTTGATGGACGGTGCGGGCCTGCGGGTCGGTCAGGTCGGCGGTGATGGTGAGCGCCTCCTCGCACCGGGCGCGGGCGCCCGCCCGGTCGCCGGTGGCGGCGAGACTGTCGGCGAGTACGGCGAGCGCCCGCGCCCGCCGGTGCAGGTCGCCGATGGTGTCGCTGAGCTGCAGCGCCCGGGTGGCGGTCCGCTGGGCGTCGTGGTGGCGGTCGAGCCGGCGGTGCGCGTCGGCGGCGGTCAGCAGGGCGTCGCAGTGGGCGGTGTCGTCGCGGGTCTGCTGGTGGATGGCGAGCGCCGCAGCGCAGTGGGTGAGCGCCAGCGCCGGATCGTCCAGCGTGAGGTGCAGTTCGGCGAGCCGTACCTGGATCCGGCCCCGGCCGCGCTGGTCCCGGCCCTGTTCTGCGCGGCGCAGGGCGTCGGTGTAGCAGGTCACCGCCGCGTCGTACTGGTGCAGTGCCTGGTGGGCGTTGCCCAGTCGGAGCAGGGTGGCGGCCTGCCCGGCCAGGAAGCGGGCCTGTTCGGTGATGTCCAGCGACTGCCGCAGCAGGGTGATGGCGCGGGCCGCGTCGCCAGCGTTGAGGTGGGCGGCGCCGAGGTTGTGCAGGGTGGCGCCTTCGACTTCGGTGAGGCCCTTGTCCCTGGCGATCCGCAGCGCCTCGGCGAAACCGGCGGCGGCCCGCCGGTAGTCGTGCGTCGCGAAGTAGGTCGCGGCCAGGTTGTTGGTGGTGCCGACGTGGCCGAGGTCGTGCCGGTCGGCGACTGCGGCGTCGACGGCCGTGCGCAGCAGATCGAGGACGTCGTCCTGGCGGCCGGACCGGCTCAGGGTGCGGTGTACGTTGCCGGCGATCTGCCAGGCGTACCGGTGGAAACCGGACGCTGCGGCGGCGTGGACAACCGTGGTGAGGTTGGCGCGTTCGGCGTCTATCCATGCTAGAGCGGCCGGGCCGGTGTCGAAGGTCTGCGGCGGGATCCGGGGTGGCGCCATGTCGGGGACGGGGTTTTCGCCCGGGGCCAGGATCGCGGCGGTGGCGGCGGCGGTGTGCAGGTACCAGTCGAAGAGCCGGTGCAGGGCGGCGCGGCGTTCGTCCGGGGTGAGGGTGGTGGCGGCGAGGTCGACCGTGTAACGGCGAAGCAGGTCGTGCAGGCTGTGGTGGCTGGGCGCCTCGGTCCGGATCAGGCTGGCCCGGATCAGCGCGTTGAGAGCGTCGCGGGCGGGGGCGGCGAGCAGTGCGGCGGCGGCGCCTTCGCTGAACTTGGCTCCGGGGAACAGGCCGAGCAGGCGGAACAGTCGGGCGGCGGTCGGTTCGAGTGCCTGGTAGGACCAGCCGAAGACGGTGCGCAGGGTGGTCGCGCGGCCGTCGTCGCCGTCGTGGTCGAGCAACTCGGCCGCGAGGTCACGGGCCAGGTTGGTCAGGTCGATACCGGGCCGGTCGCTGACGTACGCGCCGACGATGCTCAGCGCCAGCGGGAGGCCGCCGGAGAGGTTGGCGAGGGCGCGCAGGCTGTCTGGCTGGTCGTGGTGTGGGGTGTGGTGGACGTGGTGGGTGAGCAGGTCGACGCTCTCGTCCGGGGTGAGCGGTTCGAGGTGCAGGTGCCGGGTGCCGCCGAGGACCCGTAGGCCGCGGAGCCGGTTGCGACTGATCACGATGGTCAGGCAGGTCGTGGAGTTGGTGAGCAGTGGGGCGACCTGGTCGTCGTCGCGGACGTTGTCGAGGATGATGAGGACTTTCCTGCCCTGCAGCAGTTGGTTGTAGCGGTCGCGGCGTAGTGCGGTGTCGGCGGGGATGAGTGCGGGCGCCAGGCCGAGCGCGGTGAGGAAGCGCCCGAGCGCGTCGACCGGTGTGACGCCGGGGCCGGGGCCGTGGCCCTGCGCGTCGAGGTAGAGCTGTCCGTCGGGGAACTGCTCGGCGTGCAGATGCGCCCAGTGTGCGGCGAGGGTGGTCTTGCCGACGCCGGGCATGCCGGTGAGCAGGATCGTCGGGACCATCGTGCTCGACACGATCTCGTCCAGGCTGGCGAGCGCCGAGGCGCGGCCGACGAGCCGGGCGGCTCTCGGGTGGATCTGCCGGGGCGGTGGGCCGGTCGTCGGGCTAGCCGGTGGGGTGAGCCCGAACTTCGTGTCGAGTGCGCCGTTGACGCGTCTTGCGGCGATTTCCTGCTCTCGTTTGACGGAAGCGATGAGATCGATGTACGGGGGCATCCCGACTTCGCTCTCGTAGGTGCCGATGAATGATCTTGCGAATCGCATCGCGTCGTCGGCCCGACCGGCTGCGGCGAGCGCGAGCACCATTCGGTGTGCAAGTTCCACGTCGTACGGGTGACGCTGGATGATCCTTGCCAGGTCGTCGACGGCCCGGCCGGGCCGGCCGGCACCGATCAACGCATCGGCCCGGATGCGGTGGACCTCGATATGCCGTTCCTGCATCCGGTCACGCATCAGCTCGGCCTCCGCGGAACGGAGCTCGGCGAGCGGTTCGTCGCGCCACAACCGCAGCGCCTCCTCGGCTACCGCGACCGCCGCCGGCGGGTCGTCGGGAAGCAGTTGACGGGCCTTGCCGACGAGGTCACAGAAGCGGTGGTAGTCGACCAGGTCGGTGGACACATCGAGCCGGTAACCGGTGCCGGAACGCACCAGCGCGTCGCGCTGACCGGCCGCGCGCAGCACCGCCCGGACCCGGCTGACCAGCTCATGCAGACCTCCACGGCGCCGCGAGGCCTGCCCCGGCCACAGATGCTCCAGAATCGCGCCCTTCGGCACCGATTCACCGGCGTGATAGAGCAGTACGGCGAGCAGCGCCCGTTGGCGGGCCGGACCGAGGTGAATGTCGTCGCCGTTGACCTGCAGGGACGTCGGGCCGAGTATGACAAACACCGCAAGCCTTCCGTTGCCGAGCAGTTGCGGTCATCATCATTTTCGACCTTGCGCCAGATTAACTAAAGGTCCACTACGCACAGTCCAAAATCCGACATACTGCTGCGAGCACTACGCAAGTACCATGCAAGGCTACCGGCAAGTCAACTGACAACAGAAGCGTCGATGCTACTCCCATAGGCCCGTGCAGCCACGGAGGGAGTCCAGTTGACCATCACGGAATGGACCGACGCACCGATCGGCATCGACGCAGATCGCTGGGTAACGCGCGCCAACTGCCGTACGGTTCTCGGCGTCGCGCACACCCTGGTCAGCACCCAGCGTCTGCTCGACGTGATCGAGCACATTGAGGATGATCCGCGTCTGCAGATCGTCTTCACAGTGGCACCGGACGTGTTCAACCGGGGCGTCACCGGGTATCTTCGGCGCACCGGCGCGCTGGTACTGCCCTGGCACCAGGCGGTGAATCACCGGTTCGACCTCGCGCTCGCCGCCTCGTACGGCGGACTACGGCAGATCCACGCCCCGCTGGTGGTGATGGCCCATGGCGCCGGGCACGGCAAGACCGCACCCTCGCCCGTACCTGACGGCCTGCCCGCCCCCGGCGCCCCGGTGTACGGCCTCGACGCGCAACGCCTGGCCCGCGACGGACGCCCGATCGCGGCCGCCGTCGCCGTGTGCCACGAACACGAACTCGCCGTACTGCGCCGGCAGTGCCCGGAGGTGCTGCCCACCGCGCTCGTCATCGGCGACCCCTGCTACGACCGGCTCGTCGCCAGCCTGCCACTGCGCCGACGGTACCGCCAGGCGATCGGGGTCGGCGACCGCCAGCAACTTGTCGTGATCGGGTCCACCTGGGGCCGCGCCGGACTGTTCGGCCGGATCCCCGATCTCATCTCGACCGTCATGCACCAGTTGCCGGCCGACCGGTACCGGGTCGCGGCCCTGCTGCACCCGGCCGTCTGGGGTGCGCACGGCGTCCGGCAGGTCCGCGCCTGGCTGCGCGACTGCGAGCAGGACGGGCTGATCCTGCTGGACCCCGCCGAGGACTGGCGGTCCCTCGTCGTCGCCGCCGACCATGTCATCGGCGACCACGGCTCGGTGACCGCGTACGCCGGAGCCCTCGGCCGGCGGGTCCTGCTCGGACCGGGCCCCAGCGGCGTTGCCGTACCCGGTTCGCCGCAGCATCTGGTGGCCACCTCCGCCGGACGGCTCGACCTGGACCGGCCGCTGCCCGCGCAGCTGGCCCAGACACCGGCGATCGACCACGGCGCGGTGGCGGCGGCGCTGACCGGTCGCCCGATGGCCGCCGTCACCCTGCTGCGCCGCCGCCTGTACGAACTGCTCGGGCTGCCGGAACCGGGCCGCCACCGGTCGGCGGCACCGGTGCCGGTGCCAGCCATCCACCGGAGTCCCCGGTGACCCGGGCCGACGTCGCCCACGCGACGCCCGACGAGGAACCCGTCATCAGCGTGCTGCACGTGCCGACCGACGACACGCCTGCAGCCGCGCCGTACCATCCGGCGCTCGCCGACATCCTGATCGACTGGACGGGTGGCTGCGCCAGCTGCCGGTGCGCGACGCTGCTCGCCCGCTACCCCGGTGCGGTGCTGGCGGTCGCCGCAGAGGTCGGCCGTGGCCGGGTCGCCGTCGCGATCCGATGCCTGGGCGACGTCACGGTCCGCACCTACCGCTCGGCGACCGGACGCGCCCGGCGCGCCGGACCGGCGCCGCAGCGGCTCGTCGCGGTGGCCCACCGGCTCTACCACCGGTGGTCACGGTGCACGGCGGACCGACCGGGCCCGGTCGGCTAGACCGAGGCCGGCGAAGATATCGGCGGCGGCCGACCAGTGCAGCCGCGCGATGTCGTCGTTGCCACGTCGGTGCGCCACCTGACCCAGCACGTCGAGTGCCTCGGCCCGCTCGTGGTCGGAGCCGAGGCCGCTCATCCGGTCGTGCCCCCGGGTCGCCAGCTGCTCCGCCCGCTCCAGGTCGCCGGTGCCGACAAGTGCGGCGGCCAGGGCGATCCACGCCCGTGCCTGGTTGTACGGGTCGACCGTGGCCAGCCTGTCGAAGACCGCCTCCGCTTCGGTCAGCAACGGCAACGCCTCGTCGGCCCGGCCCAGCAGCACCCGCAGGGAGCCCAGATGCAGGCAGGCCAGGCCGACTGTACGGGCGTCGGCGAGCCGCCGGTAGCCGGCCAGCACCCCTACCAGGGTCTGCTCGGCCAGGTCGGGCCGGTCGCGGTCGCGGTGCAGCCAGGCCAGCGCCTCCTCGGCGTCCAACGCCCCACGCTCGTCGCCGATCTCCTGGTACCGCCCGATCGCCAGCTGGATGTGCCGTTCGGCCTCGTCGAGTCGGCCGAACTTGGTGCTCACCCGGCTCAGCCGCTTGAGCATGTCGGCCTCCGCCCACCGGTTGCCCCAGATCCGGGCGGCTTCGACGCCCCGGGTGTCCGCCTCCAGCCGGTGCCGGTAATGCTTGTGGTAGAGGAAGACCGGCCAGAGCACGTCGCACAGTCGCCAGGCCAGCTCGGCGTACCCGTGGTCGAGGGCCGCCCGGCCGGCGTGGACCAGGTTGACCAGCTCGCGGTCCAGCCAGCTGAGCGCGGCGGCCCGGTCGGCGAAGCGCGGCACCCGGACCGCCCGGTCGTCGAGGTAGGCGTAGTCGATCCGGCGCCGGTACGGGGTGACGGTCAGGTCTGCCCGGTGCGCGGCGGACAGGTAGAACTCGGCGATCCGGCGTACGGTCGCGTGCCGTTGCCGCTCGGTGTCCTCAGCGGCGCACCGCTGCTGCGCGTCCAGCCGGAGCAGGTCGTGGAAGCGGAACCGGTCCTCGGCCGTCTCCTGCAACAGGTTGGCCTCCAGCAACTCGACGAGCGGGCCGTCGCCGGGCCGGCCGCCGGCCGGGTCGGCGAGGTCGACCGGCACCGCCGTGACCGCCTCGACGCCGAAGTCCGGGCCGGGATGCAGCGACAGTCGCCGGTAGAGCACGGCCGCCGACGGAGTCAGGCTGCGGTACGTGGTGTCGAAGATCGATGACGGGCCGGGTTCGGCGGCGGTGAGGGTGGCGAGCCGGTCACCCTCGTCGGTGAGCGCGGCCACCATCGACCGCATCGACATGTGCGGACGTAGCGTCAGCCGGCCGGCGGCGACGCACAGGGCGATCGGCAGCCCGCCGCAGATGCCGGCCAGTTCCGCCGCGTACTGCGGCTCGCGGTCGACCCGGTCGGCGCCGATCGTGCGGGTGAGCAGCTCGACGGACTCGGCGGCGGCCAACGGTGCCACGTCGATCAGGCGGCCGCCGTCGCCGACCAGGCTGACCAGCCGCCGCCGGCTCGTCACGATCGTGGTGGCCGGTGGGCCGGCGAGCAGCGGCCGGACCTGCGCCGCGGAGAAGGCGTCGTCCAGCAGAACCATCAGCCGTCGTCCGGCGACGAGGGTACGGTACGCGGCGGCCTGCTCGGCCAGGCCTACCGGCACCTGCGCGGCCGGGGTGCCCAGGGCGCGCAGGAACGCGCCGAGCACTGTGGACGGATCGAGTGGCTCCTCACCGCTGAACCCCTGCAGCGCGGCGTAGAGCTGGCCGTCGGGAAAGCGCTCTCGCAGGTCATCGGCCCATCGGACGGCCAATGTAGTTTTTCCCACACCGCCGGGGCCGCACAGCACGACGGGACCGACCAGGCCGGTGGCGGCGACGCGGTGCAGCTCGGCGAGTTCAGCCGTACGGGCGGTGAAGTGCACAGCAGGCGGTGGCAGCTGCCGAGGAGCCGTCACGGGCGACGACTGACTGTGGATGGTTATGCCACCGTGCACCGCACCCGCTTGAACGACCGCCCCGGAAACTACCCCAGTCATGCTGTTCGGGTCGCTCACCGCGCCCCGGGACCAATTGCTCGTTCCATTGTATGGAAGATCCTTCCCACATTGACGGACTAACCGGCTGAGGCGCACCCCTATATGGCGATGCCTCCGGTGATGTCCCGCGCCTGGATGACCGTCGCGGCAGATCCGTTGAACTCGTTGCGCACCCCGCCGACCGACGCGTCGATCTCGGCCCGGGCTAGCTGCCACCGCCGACGCAGCTCGTCGGCGAACTCCGGGTCGCCAGCGATCTCGCTGCTCAGCACCCTGACCAGCTCGTCGCGACGGTCGACATCGGCGGGGTGGGCGACCACCTGGTCCAGCTCGGATGTCGGCGCCCCGGACCGGCCCAGCCGGTCACGGATCATCCGGAACAGGGCACCAACAGCCGATCTGCCGTCGGATATCAACGTTTCGACGCCTTTGCCGGCTGCCGCAGTTGCAATAGCCAGCACCAACGGATCAGGCATGCGCGCCACTCCCACAATCGATCACCGATCGACGTGAATGCGCGCGATCCTCACTGATTCACGCCGGCCGCCGGCGATTACTCCCGGCTTCCCATGCTAGCGATCGACTCAAATGTAAGGAAGCCGTCACGGCGGGTCCCGGCGTGAGTGACGCAACCAGACAGACCGTCACGCTCCGTAGCACCCCTGCCCTGTTGGCAATGATTGAGCCGTCGAATATCGAGTTTTGGTGCCTCTTGTGGCTACCTGTACGGCGAAAACACCGCTTGTAGTTGTTTCGTTACCCAAATCCCCCTTTGGGGGGTATGTCAGACGTGGGGTAGTCTCACGTATGGAGCAGATGACCTTGGCGTCGTCAGCAATCGAACAGAGAGGCACAACAGTGCACAACGCGCTTGCTTATGGGCCCGTGCTCCTGCTGTGGCTGACCTACGTCTGATCGACCCGCCGGCGACAACTTGTCCCGGCTATCAGCGATCCTGACGAGGCAGCACAACAGCATCTGACAGGAGCCCCAACAATGCGAGGGCGGTGGTCTGTGATCGCCGCCCGCCAATAACCTACGCACCACGCGCGGAGAAGCTCAACGTCTCGGCCCGCGAACGCTCATCCGACCCAGCCCCGCCTTGGGTGAGGGGAGACGGCACCGGAGCGGCAATGTGGAACCTCACATCACCGACCGTGTACGTCGGATGGCTGCGACAGCGTACGGATGCCCGGCAGCTCCAATACTCATCGAATCAACCGCCACCGCGCAGCATCCGGTAGATGCCGTAGATTTCGGCATCGTAGATGTCCCAGCACCACTCCCACACGTTACCGGACATGTCGTACAGGCCCCAGTCGTCGGCTGCCGGTGCCCACATCGTGGACCCGCTCGCAACGTTGTCGCGGTACCAGGCAATCTCATCCAGCGGCCCGTAGCGTGGGCTGGTGGAGCCGGCGCGGCACGCGTGCTCCCATTCAGCTTCGGTCGGCAGCCGGTCCCCGCAGGCCGCGCTCGGACGCCCGCCAACAACCACGGCGTACTCGGCTTGCGTGACGGGTAGAGCCCCGATCTGAAACGGCTCGAGATTCACCGACCACCGGCGGCTACGTCCGCCGGTCCGACAAGGTCACCTGTCCCGGCGCGACAGCGACCATCGAACTCTCCAGGTGCGCATCCATGAAGACGCCGGCCCTACCGGTGGTCGGCGGACGAGTTCTGGTCGCCGACGCCGGGGGTGGTCTCGACCGCCGCCGGGTCGGACAGATTGACTCGCTGCAGTGGAGCCGACGGGTGCGACGCACCCCCGTCGTGGCCGCCGACCTCGGCGCGCACCCGGGGCCGCGACTGCGGGTGCTGCTCCTGCACCCAGGCGACCAACTGCTCTCTGACCAGGCATCTTAGGTCCCAGAGGGCCGACGAGTTCGCCGCTGACACGAGCGCGCGGGTCCGGATGTTGCCGTCGGTGGCCCCGGTCACCTGCAGCCCGCAGACCCGACCGTCCCACAGCGGCGCGGCCGCCTCCGACTCGACGATGCGACGCAGTTCCTGACGCATCGACTCGACCGGCAGACTCCAGTCGACGTCGATCTCGGCGGTGCCGAGCACCGACGACGCGGTCCGGGTCCAGTTCTGGAACGGCGTGGTGGTGAAGTAGTTCGACGGCAGGATCAGCCGACGCTCGTCCCAGATCTTCACCACCACGTAGCCGAGAGTCATCTCCTCGATGCGGCCCCACTCGCCCTCGACGACGACCACGTCGTCGAGGCGCAGCGCGTCACCGAAGGCGAGCTGCAGGCCGGCGAAGATGTTGCCGAGGGTGCTCTGCGCGGCGAGCGCGGCGACCACACCGACCAGACCGGCGGAGGCCAGCACGCTCGCCCCGGCGGCGCGGGCCCCCGGGAAGGTGATCAGCATCGCGCCGACGGTGAGCACGCCGACGACGGCGAACGCGACCCGGCGGATCACGGTGATCTGGGTGTGCGCGCGGCGGGCGGCGAGGTTGTCGTTGACGTCGATCGGGAATCGGCGCAGCGCGGTGTCGGCGGCCAGGCCGAGCAGGGTGGCGACCAGCCAGCCGCCGGTGGCGATGGTGGCCAGCAGGATCGCGTGCTGCACCGGCTCGTGCCAGCCGTTGGTGGTGGCGATCGGGATGGTGAAGCGGGCGGCGAGCAGCGCGGCGATGATCGCCGTCGGCCAGAAGGCGCGCCGGGAGATGTCGGTGAGCAGCATGGAACGGCGGCCCGCGAAGCGGAGGATGCGGTAGACGACGGTGACGGCGAGGGCCGCCGCAGCCGCCGACCCGATCACGATCGCGGCGCTGACCAGGGCGTCGGACACGTCCGACATCTCCTTCCCATCGGTTTGTCGGCAGCGGCCAGCTAATCACATTGACCGGTGCCGGCCGAGGACCGGTCGACGTCGCGCAGCGTCACCAACGGGGCGGACCAGCCCCGCAGACCGGCCAGGAACGGTACAGACCGGGCCAACACCACCCCGACCAGCCCGTCCCGGCTCGTCTTCTGGTCGTACCGGTCACCCAGCGCGGCGGTTAGCCGCGACTGCAGCCGCCGCAGCATCTGGTCGGCGTCCTCGTGGTCGGCGTCGTCGTCGACGTCCAGGACCGTGTCGTTCAGGTAGCGGCGGGCGATCGTGTCCTGGGCGCGCAGCAACGCGTACGCCAGCTCTTCGGCCCGTGGTCCGAGACCACGCCAGGTGGCGCAGCGGGCGGTGAGCAGCGCGGCGACGGTCGCCTCGACGACATGTTCCAGAGCCGGTTCGAGGTCGTAGTCCGGCCGCCGCGGCCGGTAGGTGAGCGCCACCAGCGGGTACCGCCGGACGGTGTCGTCGATCGCGCGCAGGTCGGCCGCCCAGTCCGCGCAGCGCTGCCGGGCGGCGTCGACCCCTTCGGCGGTCAGGCTGCGCACGATCAGCCCGACGCCGTCGCTGCCGCGGACCTGGTCGTGCACGGCGAGCGCGAACCGGTTCCGCACCGTCAACCCGGTGATCAGTTCGATCAGGTACGTCGCCAGCGCGGCGAACAACGCGAAGCCGAGCGCCGCGACGCACACCGCGAGCAGCTTCTGCGCCGAGGTGTCCGGGGTGAGGTCGCCGTAGCCGAGCACCGTGAGGGTGCCGGCGGAAAAGTACAGAGCGTCGTCGAAACCGGTCGGGCCGTAGCCGGCGACCCGGTGGTAGCCGTCCAGGTGCGGCCACACCACCAACGCGACGCCGACCACCAGCGGCACGATCCAGGCCAGGAAGGTGCCGGTCACCAGCACCGGCCCGGCCCAGACCAGCAACGTACGCTCGGGTCGGCGACGCCGGTTGGCGGCGAACGACGACAGTCGCCACACCGACCGCCGGACCGCGCCGGCGAGCGGGCCCTCCGCGTCCGGGTGCAGGATCGTCAACCAGACGTCGACCACCACCACGGCGATCAACACGCCACCCGGTACCGCCCACAGCCACATCATGGGCGCAGGTATACCCCGTTTACCGGCTGGTCGACTGCACCACCTCGAACTCGAGCAGGCTGGCGCCGGTCGCCACCGGCGGGCGGGGCCGTTCGCCGTCCCCGGCGGCGTGGGCCTGCCGGGCCGGGCCGGCCGCCCACGCCTGGTAGGCCTCCTCACTCTCCCAGCGGGTGTAGACGAAGTAGCGGCCCTCCCCCGCGACCGGGCGCAGCAGCTCGAACGCCAGGAACCCGGGCGCGTTCTCCACCGCCCCCTGGCGAGCGGCGAACCGCCGCTCCAGCTCGTCGCCGGCGCCGTCGGGGACCTCGATCGCGTTGATCTTCACCACTGCCATGTGGACAGCCTAGTCGGGGTACCCGCGCTCAGCCCTGGTTGGCCCAGTCGCCCAGCGACCAGTCCCGCACCTCGGGCATGTCCTCCAGGTGCTCCACCACGTACGCCTCGTGCTTGGCCAGTTGCTGCTCGCACCAGACCTTGAGGTCGGCGGCGCCGCGCGGCAGCCGCCGGGCGTTGTTGATCGCGTCCATCACCAGGTGGTAGCGCGACGCCCGGTTGCGGACCGTCATGTCGAACGGCGTGGTGGTGGTGCCCTCCTCGATGAAGCCCCGCACCCGGAACCGGTCGGCGTCCGGCCGGCCGTGCACCAGCTGGTGGATGGCCCCCGGGTAGCCGTGGAAGGCGAACACCACGTCGACCGAGTCGGTGAACAGCTCGGTGAACATCGTCTCGCTCATGCCGTGCGGGTGGTCCTTGGGCCGGGGCAGCCGCATCAGGTTGACCACGTTGACCACCCGGACCTTCATGCCGGGCAGCCGCTCCCGCAGGATCTGCGCGGCGGCGACCGTCTCCATGGTGACCACGTCACCGGCGCAGGCCAGCACGATGTCCGGCTCCGAGCTGCCGTCGTCGGTGCCGGCCCACTCCCAGATGTCCGCACCCTTGGCGCAGTGCTCGACCGCCTCGTCCATGGTCAGCCACTGCAGCTGCGGCTGCTTGTCGATGACGATCAGGTTCACGTACGACCTGGACCGCAGGCAGTGGTCGGCGACCGACAGCAGGCAGTTGGCGTCCGGCGGCAGGTAGACCCGCGACACAGTGCCCCGCTGGTTGAGCACCACCTGGATCAGCCCGGGCCCCTGGTGGGAGAAGCCGTTGTGGTCGTTGCGCCAGGCGGTCGAGGTCAACAGGATGTTCAGGCTGGGCACCTTGGCCCGCCAGGGCAGGTGCGCCGCCTCCTGCAGCCACTTGCCGTGCTGCACCGTCTGCGACGCGCTGACCATGGCGAACGCCTCGTAGGTGGCGAACATGCCGTGGCGGCCGGTCAGGTTGTAGCCCTCCAGCCAGCCGTGGCAGTTGTGTTCGGACAGCACTTCCATCACCCGTCCGTGCCGGCTGATCGCGGTGTCCGACGGGTACACCTGCTCCATGAAGCCGCGGTCGGAGACCTCGAAGACGGCGCCGAGCCGGTTGCTGTTCGTCTCGTCCGGGCAGAACAGCCGGAACCGGTCCGGGTTGCGGGTGTAGATGTCACGCATCAGCTCGCCGAGCTTGCGGGTCGACTCGGCGCGCAGCCGCGCCGGCTGCGACACGTCGACCGCGTACTCGCGGAAGTCGGGCATGTCCAGGTCGCGGGTCAGCAGGCCGCCGTTGGCGTGCGGGCTGGCGCTCATCCGCAGGTCGCCGTCGGGGTTGACGCCGGTCACCGTCGCGGTCGGTGCGCCATCGGCGCCGAACAGCTCCTCCGGGCGGTACGAGCGCAGCCAGGTTTCCAGGATCGCCAGATGGTCGGCGTTGTCCCGGACGCCGGACAGCGGCACCTGGTGCGACCGCCAGGTGCCGGTGACGGTGACACCGTCGACCTGCTCCGGGCCGGTCCAGCCCTTCGGCGACCGTAGGATGATCAGCGGCCAACGGGGGCGGGAGCCGTCCCAGTCGCCGCAGCGGGCGGCGTCCTGGATCCGGCGGATCCTGCCCCAGGCGTCGGCGAGGGCGGCGGCGAACCGCACGTGCATGCCGGGCAGGTCGTCGCCTTCGACCTCGATGACCTCGTACCCGTGGCCTTCCAGCAGCGAACGGACCTCGCCGCGGTCCTTGCGCCCCAGCACCGTCGGCCCGGCGATTTTCGCGCCGTTGAGATGCAGGATCGGCAATACGGCGCCATCGTGGGCGGGGTTGATGAACGAGACACCCTTCCAGGAGCCCTCCAGCGGACCGGTCTCCGCCTCGCCGTCACCGACCACGGCGATGGCCAGCAGGTCCGGGTTGTCCATCACCGCGCCGAAGGCGTGCACCAGGACATAGCCCAGCTCGCCGCCCTCATGGATGGAGCCGGGGGTGGTGACCGAGACGTGGCTGGGGATGCCGCCGGGGCTGGAAAACTGTCGAAACAGCCGCAGCATGCCGGCCTCGTCGCGGGTGACGTCCGGGTAGATCTCGGTGTATGTGCCCTCCAGGTAGCCGGCGGCCACCAGCGCCGGGCCGCCGTGGCCGGGGCCGGTGAGGTAGATCGCCTGCTGGCCGGTGTGCCGGATCAACCGGGACACGTGGGCGTAGATCAACGAAAGGCCGGGGCTGGTCCCCCAGTGGCCGAGCAGCCGCGGCTTGATGTGCTCCGGGGCGAGTGGCTCGCGCAGCAGCGGGTTGCCCCGCAGGTAGATCTGCCCGACGGTCAGGTAGTTGGCGGCCCGCCACCAGGCGTCGAGCTGCGCCAGTTCGGCGTCGTCGGGCGCGGCGAGCACCCGCAGCAGCCCGTCGTCCGCGCCGGCGCGGCCGGCCCAGGTCGCGGTGCGCTGATCGGTCACGGCAGTCACGAGCGGATTCCTCCTCATCAGGGGGTACGTCCACGACCGATCGTAGGGGGGCCGCTGCGGTTTTTCCCGGCTCCAGTGCCTGTCAGGCAGGGGCACAACGGCCCTTGACATGCTCTGACCTGCCCCTGGCCGGCCGTTGACGCCGACACGGTTGACCGGCAAGGCGGCCAGCATATCGACGTACGACAGTTTGATTCGTGCATCCACAGCCAACTCCACTCGGTCCACGGTGCCCGACACTTCTCTTGTCAGCAGAGTTTTCGAGTAGGAAGTGATTTGGAGTGCGTACCCTCTACGACACCGGTTCGGTCCATCCCCTGGACCGCTACGAGTACTACCGAACCGAAGCGACTGCCGAGGTCGCGCCGGTGGAGATCCGTGGCCGTTCGTCGCTGTCCCTGACCGCCGCGATGCGGATCGCCCAGATCGGCCAATATGAGGTCGAGGCGACGAGCTGGCTGTCCGACACCGAAGGCGTGGCCCTCCGGACGCAACGGCTGATCCGGGCCTGTGATCCGGAGTCCTACCGGGTCTGCGTCCTCGTCAGCGGCGAGCTCCGGGTCGAGCAGAACGGTAACCAGGGACGGCTACGCCCACGGGACATCGCGCTCTATGACACGTCACGCCCCTGGGATGCCCGGCACGTGCCCGGGCGTACCCCCATGAGGTTGGCAATGGTGACCTTCCCCCGGACTCTCGTGCCAGCGCCCGAGGCGGCGGTACGCCCACTCGTCGGCTCGATCCTACCGAGACGGATGCCGGGACGCGGGCTCGTCGCGGCGTTCCTGGTCGGAATCGCCGAGGCCGGGGATCCGTCGGCGGACCCCCAGCTCGCCGACGCTCTCGGTGAATGCGTGGGCGGCATCATCCGGCAACGACTCGGTCAACGTCCCGGGATCAGCCCGGACGCGCGCCGGATGCTGCACCGCGCCCACGTCACCGCAGTGATCCGTCGGAAACTCGCCGACCCGCATCTGGACGCGGACGCAATCGCCAGAGCCGCCAGCATCTCACCCCGCTACCTGTACAGGATCTTCGAAGACACCGGGACGACACCGATGCAACTCGTCAAGAAACTGCGGCTGACGGAATGCCACCGCAGCCTGCGCGACCCGGAACTGTCGTCGACTGCCATCAACGAGATCGTTTCCGCGCACGGCTACTCCCGTCCGGACCAGTTCGCCCGAGACTTCAGGCACCTGTTCGGCATGTCGGCCACCGAGGTACGTCAGTCGATCCGGGACCGGTCGGCCGGACATCGGAATCGGTCATGACGACCGGACGACGGTCGGTCGGAGGCCAAGGCCGACGCGGACCAGGTCACCGCGCGGACGCCGGCGGCGATGGCAGCGTCGGAGCAAGCCAGGCGGCCCGGCCCCTGCCGCCGGTCGAGTTCCATGTCACCGTCCGGGTCGTGTTGCGCCGCCGAGGAGCCTGGCTGCTGCTCGGTGTGGCGATCTGCCGGCTCGCGGACGCCCCGCTCGACGCGGTGACCGCAGTGGCCGGCACCATCCAGATGCTCCTGTCCGGTTAGCCGCCGTGCCTGCCGGCAACGCCCGTCGGCACGGTTGTGCATGATCCACTCCGTTCGTGTACAGTCTTGCCCCGTGCGGCCCTCAGCCGCCGACCCCACGGTGTCGACGTCCGGCTGTCGACCTACCGAATGGGGGCGGTAGAGTGGTCCGGGTAGGTCCGGGTGGCGGAATGGCAGACGCGCTAGCTTGAGGTGCTAGTGCCCGTATAGGGCGTGGGGGTTCAAGTCCCCCCTCGGACACAAACTGGTACCTGATCCATCAGGGTTGGCCTCCGCTTCGATGATGCGGGGGCCTGTTTTGTACGTGAGCTTGAGTCCGAGCTGCTGGTAGACCTGGGCCTTGTCGACGGGGTCGGCGGTGCGTAGGACGTCAGCGATGCCGGAGAGCGCCTCGACCACGGTGTTGATCTCGGCGAGGGTCATGGCCGGCGAGCTGGCGTAGCTCAGCCTCGATGGTGACTTCTACGCTTGAACCTCAGGTAGTCCGTGGCGGGCCAGGGGCGCAACCTGTGCACGTCGCACTCGGCCGATAATCCGGCGTTCAGCTACGCCGCCGGGGACTGGCGATCAGCCGGACCGTACCTGTCGGTCGCCGCTGCGGGCGTCGGTGACGGTGCCGAAGGTGCGATGGCAGAAGATCAGCGGTTGGTGGTCGCGAAGACTTCTGACGGAACGGACCTCCGCGACAACGATCGTGTGGTCGCCGGCCGGGTGCTCGGCGGCCGGTACGCACTCCAGGTGCGCGAGCACGCCTGGGAGGACCGGGACACCGGCGCTGGACGGCCGCCACGGCACTCCGGCCAGGCGTTGCGGGCCGGGGGCGGCGAGCGTTCTGCCGAGGTCCTGCTGGTCGGCCGCGAGAATGCCGATCCCGAACCGGGCCGCCCCACGGACGTCCGGCCAGGTGGTGGACTGCTCACCCATGCAGAACCCGACCAGCGCCGGACGCAGCGAGACGGAGAAGAAGGAGCCGACCAGCAAGGCGCGGGGGCCTCGGTCGGTGGCTGCGGTCACCCCCACGACGCCGGTCGGATAGGCGCGCATCACCTCGCGGAACCGGCCAGCCGTCACCGCCGACCTCGACCGTTCAGCCATCGCCGTGCCGGACGCAGTCGGCGCAGACCCCGAACAGCTCGAGCATGTAGTTGACATCGGTGAAGCCGTGTTCGTCGGCGACCTGGCCGATCCATTCCTGGGTCGGCGGTCCGGCTACCTCGACGGTACGGGCGCAGAGCCGGCAGACCAGATGATGATGCTCGGTCTGGCTGCACCGGCGGTACAGCTGCTCACCACCGGCGCCGTGCATCACGTCCACCTGGCCGGCGTTCGCGAACACCTGCAGGGTCCGGTAGACGGTCGTCAAACCGACGGTCGAGCCCTGAGCACGCAGCTCGGCGTAGAGCTGCTGGGCGCTGCGAAACTCGGCGGTCGCGTCCAGCAGGGTGAGGATCTCGTGGCGCTGGCGGGTGGACCGGCCCGCCTCCGCAGGCGGCTGCTTCACGACGCCACCCCCTTGTTCATAACGGTTCTCATTATCATAATGGTGGCGAGGAGGGTCGGTGGCGATGTGGGTGCGGGTCACCGGTGGCAGGGCGACCGGTGCCCACATCGCCCCACTTCCGCGATCAGTCGCCGCCGGCCGGTCGCCGAACATCGGCCCTGGTCGGCACCCGCTCGACGGAGCTGTCTGTCTTGTCGCGTCGGGACGGGACCGTCATCAACGCCACCGCGCCCCCGACGGCCGCCGCCCCGGCGGCCACCCAGGCGACCGTGGTCAGGCCGTCGACGAACGCGACCCGGGAGCACCGCGCCGAAGACCGCGGCACCGACGGCTGTGCCAAGGGGGAAGAACGCGTTCGCCGTACCGCTGGCCATCCCCGCCTGCTGTGGCGGGACCACCGACACCGAGATGCCCATCAACGGCGCGAACAGCAGCCCCATGCCGGCCCCGATCAGCACCAGACCCGGCAGCGCTTCCAGCCAGGTCGAGTCGGCACCGACCCGGGCGACGAGCAGGTAGCCCACGCAGATGGCGACGAACCCGGTGACCACGACCGTACGGTTGCCGTACCGGTGTTGCAGCCGTGCCACCACAAGACTGCCACCGACGATCGCCACCGACAGGGCCGACAGTTGCAGCCCGGCCTGCAGGGGCGAGTAGCCGAGCATGCCCTGCAACCACAGCACCAGGTACGGCATCGTCCCGAAACCCACGGCACGGGTGAGGAAGCTCAGCATGCTGACGCCGGTGAAGGCCCGGATCCGGAACAGTGCCAGCTGCAGCATCGGGTCCGCGATCCGATGCTCGGTGGCGACGAACAGGACCAGGGTGACCACCGCGACACCGGCGGCGACCAGCGTGACCGGTCGCGTCCATCCGTCGTCGGCGCCGGAGATGACTGCCAGGTTGACCGCGCCGAGCAGCAGCACCCCCAGGACCGCACCGGCGAGGTCGAGCCGACGGCCCGGCTGCCGACCGGCGGCCGGCAGCCAGCGCAGCGCGCCGAACAGCACGAACGCGCCGGGCAGCAGGTTCACCAGGAAGATGGACCGCCAGCCGAGGCTCGACACCAGCGCACCGCCCACCAGCGGCGCGATCGCCGCGGAGACGGCGGCGGTCGCGCTGAACACGCCCATCGCGGCGTTGCGCCGCTCGCCCGGATAGGCGGCTGCCAGCAACGGCAACGCGGGCGCGAAGATGAGCGCGCCACCGATGCCCTGCACCGCCCGGCCGGCGATCAACACCTGCGGATCGGGCGCGACGCCGCACAGCAGCGAACCGATGGTGAACAGCACCACGCCGCCGACCGAGCCGGTCCGACACCGATCCGCCGACGAGCAGCAAGGCCGCGAACAGCAACGGGTACGCGTTGACTGTCCACTGCAGCTGCGGAAGGGTGGCCGACAGGTCGGCGGCGATCGCCGCCAACGCGACGTTCACGATGGTGATGTCCATCGTGGTGATAGCCGCAGCGACGCTGACCGTGACCAGGGTGCGGCGGGCGGCCGCAGTCGAATCATGCGGCGGCAAGGACGACCACCTCCGGGGCTCCGGCGCCGGTGACGGCGGCGGCGGGCCGGCTGACCATGCCGGACTCGCGGGCGAGCTGGTCGCCGTCGATGGTGTGCCAGTCGTAGCTGTCGGTCACCTCACGCACCAACTGTCCGGAGCGGTACACCCGCCAGGTGGTGGTGAACCGCATCAGGTCACCGCCGGCCGGGCCACCGGCGACCCACCATTCGTAGTCGTGCCGGCCGATCGAATCGCGGATCGACAGCGCCGCCGGGATCTCCCGCGGCTGCCGTACGCCCATCAGCTCGACCACCACCACGCCGCCGGGGGCGAGTCGGCGCCGCAGCAGCCGCCACAGCCGGACCCGCGCTGCTTCGTCGAGGTGGCCGGCGACGCCGAACACCACGGCGGCGCAGATGGTCGCCGGCAGCGGCAGGTCCGGTGCGGCGGCGTCGACCACGGTGACCCGTTGCCGCAGCCCGTCGTCGGCCGCGACCCGGCTGGTCAGCACCCCCCGCATCGCGGTGGACGGCTCGATCGCCACAATCCGCGCGCTCGGCAGCGCCGCGGCGATGATCTCGGTGACCCGACCGGTACCGGCACCGATCTCGACGACCGGCCCGGCCGACGGGTCGACACCGGCGAGCGCGGCGGCCAGGGCCGGTCCGCTGCTGGTCGCCTGTCGGGCGGCGACCATCTCGTAGAACTCGGCCACCGGCGAGTAGTAGTCACGCACCGGCTCTCCTCCGATCGGACGGGTTGGCATGGACGGTCGGAACCCGGGTAGCGGTCACGGCATGCTGGGCCAGGCCACCGGGGTGCGGGTCAGCACCGGATCGAGTTTGCTCAGGATGGCGGAGATGACGGCGCGCCGCTGCGGCACCAGGTAGAAGTGGTCGCCGGGGAAGGTACGCACGTCGAACCGGCCACTGGTCAGCTGGCCCCAGCTGTACGCCTGCCCGTCGTCGAGCTCCGGATCGGCGTCGCCCCGCAGCACCATGACCGGGCAGTCCAGCGGCGCCGCCGGCGCCGGCCGGTACGTCTCGATGAGACGGTAGTCGTTACGGACGTAGCCCAGCACCGCCCGGCGCAGCTCCGGATCGGCCAGCACCTCGTCGTGGGTGCCGCCGAGCCGGTTCAGCTCGGCGCAGAGTCCGTCGTCGTCGCGTCGGTGCACCTCGCCGTCGTGGTCGGCGGCGGCGAGCAGGGCGATGATGCCGTCGCCCGCCTGGATGCGCGTCCCGTCGAGGTTGATGTCGGCGGCGGCGACGCGCAGCGGGATCGAGTCTGCGACGGACAGGATACGCAGCAGCTCCTCGACGGCCGCCGGCATCATCGGGCTCGGCGCGCATGCCCGCCACCAGGCCGACCGCGACGGCGAGCGGCACCGCGAGCGCCATCGCCAGGGTGGTCAGTAGCAGGCTGTTCGGCAGCCGGTCAACCAGCACCTCGGTCACCTCGCGGCGGCCGACGTACCCGGTGCCCAGGTCGCCGCGCAGGGCGGCGGTCGCCCAGTCGATGTACCGCTGCACCGGATCCACGTCGAGGCCGAGCTCCCGGCGGAGCTCTTCCCGATCGGTCGTTGTCGCGTCGGCACCGGCGACGACGCCGACCGCGTCGCCCGGTAGCACCTCCGTGACGGCGAAGATCAACACCGACAGCACGGCGAGCACCAGCACCGCGCCGGCGGTACGCCGGACGACAAGCGCGGCGACCCGGAGCAGACTCACGCCAGGTATGATCACCTGGTTGCCCGCCGCCCAGATCA
This sequence comes from Solwaraspora sp. WMMD937, assembly GCF_029581175.1. NCBI lineage: Bacteria > Bacillati > Actinomycetota > Actinomycetes > Micromonosporales > Micromonosporaceae > Solwaraspora > Solwaraspora sp. WMMD937. The sequence goes on from NZ_CP120738.1 coordinate 4,927,451, forward strand.
GCCGCTGGGCCTGCACCGCCGCCGTCCGACGCTGTTCGGCGTCCGTGGCCCCACGGCCTGGCTGACGAGCTCGTCGATGTCGGGGCGGTCGAAGCCGAAGGTGGACGGCGAGCCGGCGGTACGGGTCGCGGCGTAGCTGGACAGCGGCGGCACCGGCGGGCTGTAGCTGGCGGCTAACGGCAACTGCACGTAGGCCGCGAAGTCAGAGAAGAGCTGCCCAGTTGGCCGCTGGTCGAGGGTGGCGTCGATGCCGACCGCCTTGAGGTTCTCGACGACGACCGTCGCGGTCTCGGCCATGCCCGCCACCTCGGGCGCGGTGGTGACCGCGACCGTGACGGCGCCGACACCGGCCTCGGCGAGCAGCGCCTTCGCCCGGTCGGGGTCGTACGGCCGCTGTTCAATCTCCTCGGCGTGGTCGGTGAAGCCGAGGGAGGGCAGGTCGTTGCCGACGAAGGCACGACCGAAGCAGACGTTACGCACGATCGCTTCGCGGTCGATCGCGTACTTGACCGCCTGCCGGACCCGGACGCCGGCGAACGGGGCGAAGGACAGATTGATCCCGAAGGACAGCGACGTCGCGTACGGCAGGTTGGAGACGGCCACTGCGAACTGTTCGTCCTCCTCCACCGTCCGGGCGGCAACCGGCCCGATGTCGCTGACGAAGTCGACCTGTCCACCGGTCAGCGCGTTGACCCGGGCGGCGGCGTCCGGGATGGTCCGCAGTTCGAGCCCGTCCAGGTACGGCCCCCGCCGAGGGCCAGTCCGTAGTAGTCGTCGTGCCGGGTGAAGGCGGCGCCCTGACCGGGCTCGAAGTCGGTCAGGGTGAAGGGCCCGCAGCTCGGCATGTCCGGGGTGACTCGGTGGTGCCGTCCTTGAAGACCAGGCTGCTCTGACAGAGCACGAGCCGGCCGTCGGCGATCGGGCGCAGCGTCGGCAGGACGAGGGTCAGGTCGTCGTCGACGGTCGCGGCGGCCAGGTCGAAGTTCTGCGACGGCGGCTTGAGGAACGGCAGCGACCCGAGGGTGACCGGGGCGTTGAGCGAGTAGAGCACGTCGTGGGCGGTCAGGGTGGAACCGTCGGTGAATGTGACGCCGGGTCGGACCTTCACGGTGTACGTGCGCAGATCGTCGCTGACGTCGATGCGCTCCAGGACGCCGTACCGGACGCCGTGCTCGGCCGCCGGATCGAGCACGCCGAGCGCGCCGTGCATGCAGCGGGCCCGGACGTAGTCCAGACCGGTCGGTCCCATCAAGAAGTTGAGCGTCCCGGCGGCTCCACCGCCGACGAACGCGGCCCTGAGGGTTCCTCCGGGTCGGGGTGTCGGCGTGCCGGCGACGGGCCCCGTGGTGGCCGCGTCGTCGGTCGAGCAGCCGGCAAGGATGGGCACGCCCGCGGCGGCGGTCAGGGACACCGCGCCGGCCCGCAGCAGCGTTCGCCGATCAATAGTACGCACCAAGGGATGCTCCTCGGGAAGGTCGAGCACAGGAGTGCGCGGATCACCCGCACCCAGACAGCAGGGTTGGGATGGAAGCCATTGTCAACTAGGTGGTGGCCCGCCCCACCGAAGCGCACCCGAGGGACAGAGCCCGACCGCTTCCCGCAGCGCGTCACTGCCCAGCGGATCAGCCGCCCCGGCCCGCCCCACCACGACACCGGTCCCCGGATCCTGATCGAAAGCTCCGGCGCCAACCGGACACAGCGCCCGGCGCCAACGCACCGATCGGGGTCCATGACGAGGTCAGCCATCCGGCCGGCCGCAACTCACTTGGGCGACCAGTCGGAAAGGGTAGCCATTTTATGTGATAGCAGTCGTCCGCGACGGGGCCCCTACCCGCCCGGCCTGACAGCAGGCGTCCCGGCAGATCGGCCCCGCCACCGGCGCGGTGAACGCAGCGGCTGTTGGCTGCCGTCTGCTCGTAGTGAGACGCCGGGCCGGTGCCGGCGTCTCACGGGTCGCGGCGGATACGTTCTGTGGTCAGGCCGGGCGCAGGCTGATCAGATCCGGTACTCCGTACCGAGACGGAGGTTGATGTCCAGGCCGGCATGGGTGTAGTAGTTCAAGATGCTGAACAGGGCGAAGACCAGTCCGCTGCCGAACCACAGCCACCGCGCGGCGGTGAGCAGCCAGCCCGGACGCAGGCGGCTCAGCGGCGCCAGGATGGCACCGAGGCCGGCCGCCAGGTAGAGCAGCACGAAGAAGGTGTTCTCCACAAGTGGATAGTTGTTGAGCAGCCCGGTGATGGGTTCGGCGGCCGGCGCGCCGCCGACGATCTCGAACCGTGCGATCGCGGCGGCACAGGCGATCAGGACGCCGCCGAGTCCGATGACGACCACGGCGACGGGGGTGAGGTCCACCTGTTGCAGACCGGCAAGGTCGCCTCGCAGGTGCCAGAGGTATACCGCTGCGGCGAGCAGCAAGACGCCCAGGATCAGGCACGGCTCGCCGAAGATGAAGTTGAGTGGCGGGTTGACGGTCAACGGCCAGGTGGTCGCCATCAGCGCGCCCAGCGGCGCGAGGACCAGGCCGAGCGCGCCGAGTACCACCGCCCACAGCCGCGGGTCGAAGGTGCCGCCGGCTGGTGCCACCGCCACCGGCCGGTCCTGCGCCGGATCGGGATCCGTGTTGTCGAAAGCCGGCAGGGCGGCTGCGGCAGCCCGCTGAAGCAGCAGCGACACCAGGATCAATGCCAGCCCGGCGGCCACTCCCATGGACGTGTTGTAGAGAATCACGTGCCCTCCCTCATGTGGTGTCGACCCTTGCCTGGGATCGGTGCCTCGTCGGCATCCGCCCGTCACCATGACCGCGGCCGCCGCTGCCTGGGCAGCGGCACTGCGCGGTCGGACCCGCCCGGTCTTGCGCGACCGCGACGGCGAGCGCTTCCGTGCTGCCCTGGCGACCGTCGCCGGCCGTCGGCGTGTCGCGGTTCGGGAGTCGCTCGTCGAGTTCGGGAATCTCGCCCCAGGTGGCACCGGCTGGAGCGGATCCGCGTGGCGACTCATCCGTGACCACAGTGGTCGCCGGTTCGCGTCGCATCCAACCAATGGTCAGCCGGGCTGTAACCACATAGCCACTTTACGTAGTATCACCCTGCTTACGCCAGGGCTTTGACCGAGCCGTCTTGATCATCCACAGTGATGTTCGCTGGAACGCCAGATGACCTGCCGGCGACTCGACGTCGGGACAGGCGACACCGAGGACATTGGACCCTCTACCTCGCTGCGGATCGTCTACCGGCCGACCGCCGACCCCCCGCGCAAGGGCCAAGGCGTTCTGGCCGCCACCGCGACGGCCGTCGCCGTCGCCGTCGGCCAGAGCCAGTCCCCCGGCAGCCCTGGTACCCGGCCGGCCACAGTTGGTCCAACTGATGCCAGCCGCCGCTTCCGCGCCTTACCGGTCCCCGGTCCAGGCCGCTTCGAGAATGGCGGTCAGGCTCGCGGCGTCGGTCGGGCCCGGATGGTTCTGGATCAGACGGGTGACGCCACTGGCCATTTCCGCGAAGCGGGGCAGGTCGGCACGGGCCACGCCGATGTCCGCCAAGGTGGGTGGGATGCCGATGTCGGCAAGGAGCCCGTTGAGCCAGGTGAGGAACGCATCTGCGGCCTCGGCCTCCGAGGCGTCGGTCACGTCGAGCCCGCAAACGCCGGCGAGGATGGCCAGCCGGTCTCCGATGGCATCCCTGGCCGCCGCCAGCGCGTAGGGCAGTAGCAGTCCGACGCCCAGGCCGTGCGGCGTGTGGGTAGCTGCGCCGATGGGGTACTGGAGGGCGTGCGGGGCCGCGTTGCCTGCGTGGGAGAACGCGAGCCCGGCTAGCACGGACCCGTAGGACATGTCCGCGCGCGCGTCCTTGTCGCCTCCGTCCCGGACCGCGCGACGCAAGCTACGGGCGATCCGCTCCGCAGCCAGGAGCGCGTAGTGGTCGGTGACCGGGTTGCGGCCGAGGAACACCTGCTCCACCGGGTCGCGCGGTCCGTGGGCCCGGGGTCGCGCGGTGTAGCTCTCCACCGCGTGGCAGAACGCGTCGATGCCCGAGTGGGCGGTGACGGTCACGGGGCAGGTGTAGGTGAGTTCGGGGTCGACGATGGCGAAGTCGGGCACGATGTGGACGCTGGAAACCCCCACCTTCAGCTCGCGGTCCGGGTCGGTCAACACCGAGACGGGTGTGAGCTCGGAGCCGGTGCCGGACGTCGTCGGGACCGCGACGAGAGGAATCGTCGGCCCCGGCACCTTCGACTCGCCGTAGAAGTCGCGCGGCGTCCCACCGTGGCGCCGGATCACGCCGACGATCTTGGCGAGGTCGATCACCGTGCCGCCACCGATGGCGAGGATCACGTCGGCATCCACCTCTGCGGCGGCCGAGACGGCCAGGGCGACATCGGCGAGCGGCACGTCCGAAGTGGCGTCGGCGAACACCTCGACGACCTCGACCTTCTCCCGCACAGCGGCGACGATCTCGGCCACGCCCGGCTGTCCCAGTAGAACCTGGTCGGTCACGACGAGGACTCGCGAACCGCTCTCGGCCACCACTCGTGGGATGTTCTGCGCGACCCCTTCGCCCACTATCAGCTGGCGTGGTCCGCGGACGGTCTCAAGCATGTCAGTGTCTCTCCGAACGTCGGCGGCGACTAGCTGGGCGGGACGTCCAGGTCATCTGCGAGACCGGAACGGCGTCGGCAAGGTTGGCCGCCCGGTGGCGCAGGCGCGCGCCGGGCGCCCGAGCTCGATCGGGCCCGGGCACCCGGAGCAGCAGGTCGGTCACGGTAGGTCGATCGCCGCGTAGGTGAGATCGAGGTATTCAAGGATGCCCTCGTGCGACCCCTCCCTGCCGATCCCGGACTGCTTCACGCCTCCGAAGGGAGCTGACGGGTCCGAGATCAGCCCACGGTTGATGCCCAACATCCCCGTCTCCAGCCCTTCGGTGAACCGCAGCGCCCGCTGCAGGTCACGGGTGAAGACGTATCCGACGAGGCCGTGCTCGGTGTCGTTGGACTTCGCCATCACCTCGTCATCGGACGTGAACGGGATGATCGGCGCCACCGGGCCGAAGATCTCCGTCTCCAGGATCCGCGCGTCTTCGGGCACGTCGACAAGGACCGTAGGCGGGTAGAAGTGGCCCGGCCCATCCGGACGCTCGCCGCCCACCAAGACGCGGGCACCGCGATCGACCGCGTCGGCGACCAGCTCGTCGATCTTGGCGACCGAGGCCTCGTCGATCAATGCCCCGACGTCCACGCCGTCGTCGAGACCATGGCCCACCGAAAGCGCGCCCATCCGCTCGGCGAAGCGCGCCGTGAATTCCTCGCGCACCGGCTCCTCGACGTAGATCCGGTTGGCCGCGATGCAGGACTCCCCGATGTTGCGCATCTTGGCCACCATGGCACCGTCGAGCGCGACGTCCAGATCCGCGTCGGCACACACGATCAAGGCCGCGTTGCCACCCAGTTCCATGGAGGTGCGCAGCACGTTGTCCGCCGCCTGCCGGAGCAGCACGCGCCCGACCTCGGTCGACCCGGTGAACGAAAGCTTGCGGGTCCGACGGTCGGCTAGCAGTGCGGAGACCACTTCGCCGGCACGCTTGGTTGTCACCACGTTGACGACGCCCGGGGGTACGCCGACCTCCTCCATGATGCGGGCCAGGAACAGCATGGTGAGTGGTGTCTGAGCTGCCGGCTTGGTGATCGTCGTGCAGCCCGCTGCCAGCGCGGGAGCGATTTTGCGGGCACCCATGGCCAACGGAAAGTTCCAGGGCGTCACGAAGACGCACGGTCCGACCGGCTTCGGCACGGTGAGGATGCGATATCCACCTGCGGGAGCGGTGCTGTAACGCCCCTCGACGCGCACCGCCTCCTCGGCGAACCAGCGGAAGAACTCGGCGCCGTAGACCACCTCGGCCCGAGCCTCGGCGAGCGGCTTGCCCATCTCGAGCGTTATCAGCCGGGCGACCTCCTCGGATCGCTCGGTCAGTGCCCGGTACGTCGCGGTCAACAACTCTGACCGTTTCCGCGGCGGGGTCGCCGCCCACTGCGCCATCGCCTTGCTCGCCGCGTCCAGAGCGGCGAGCCCGTCGACGACGTCGGCGTCCGCCACCTCGGCGATGGTCCTGCCGGTGGCCGGGTCCTCGACGGAGAAGGTGGCACCGCTTGCGGCGTCGCGCCAGGCGTCGCCGATCCGGAGCCGCCGGTACTCGGGGGCCAGGGCGTTCATCGGGTCGCTCATTGCGTCGCCTCCTGCGATCTTCTTGCTGATCTCCAGCGGGACCTCGGCGATCGCGTCCGACACGGCTACCGCCCCGCCTCGGACAGTGACAGCCCGGTGCCCGCGTCGAACAGGTGCGCACGGTCCAGGTCGACCGTGACAAGCAGCCGTTCGCCCGGCGTGCCGGTGACGGTGGGCCGTGCCTTGACCTTGAGAATTTCCGTCCCCACTCGAACGTCGACCACCGTGCGGTCACCGAGCGGCTCAAGCCCGTAGAGCTCCCCCGGCAACGACGCGTCCCCACGCCGTTCGACGGACAGGTCCTCGGCGCGCAGGCCCAGCAGCAGCGCACGACCGTCCTCAGCCGTGGTCCAGCGGGGCCTCGGCAGTGTCCAGCCGTCCGCACCCACCAGACGGTCTCCCTCGGCGCGGCAGGCGAGCAGGCTGATCGGCGGGCTCCCGACGAATCCCGCGACCCACTGGTTGGCTGGCCGCTCGTACACCTCGGTCGGCGTTCCGACCTGTTGCACCTTCCCCTCCTTGAGGACCGCGACATGGTCGGCCATGGACAAGGCCTCGACCTGGTCGTTGGTCACGTAGACGAAGGTTGCGCCGAGGCTGCGGTGGATGCGGGTGAGCTCGGTGCGCATCTCGACGCGGAGCTTGAGGTCGAGGTTCGTCAGCGGCTCGTCCATGAGAAACGCGCGCGGGTGCCGGACCAGCGCCCGGGCCAGGGCGACGCGCTGCATCTCACCGCCCGACAACTGAGCGGGCCGACGCTGCAGCAGCCGTTCGATGTGCAGCAGGCTCGACATCTGTTCGACGGCAGCGGCGATCTCGCTCGAAGAACAGCGGCGTGCCCGCAGCGGCGAAGCGATGTTCTCGTACGCCGTGTGTCGCGGGTAGAGGGCGTAGCTCTGGAACACCATCGCCAGGTCGCGTGCTGCCGGGGTGTCGCCGGTCGCGTCCCTCCCGTCCAGATGAACCGATCCGGCGTCGAGCTTCTCAAGGCCGGCGATCGCTCGCAGGGTCGTCGTCTTGCCTGCCCCGGAGGGTCCGAGCACGACGAAGAACGAGCCGTCCGGCACGTCCAGCGTCACCCCGTCCAGGGCTTGGACTTTGCCGAAGGACTTGCACAGCCCGTCCACTGCCACGGTTCCCATCAGGCCACCAGCTCTTCCGTGCTCACGTCGTAGACCGCCGGGGTTCCGCCGATGTGCCGCAACCCGACCGGGACGTCAGCGGCGAAACGGACAGTCGGTGGCATCCGAACCCGTAGGTCACGCTGGCCGCCGTGGTCGACCACGTAGATGATCTCGTCGCCCAGCCACTCCGCCGAGACCACGCGGGCCGGGACCGAACGGTCCGCCCCTGGTCCGGTGACTTCCAGTGCTTCCGGCCGGACGCCTGCGACCACGCGACGGTCGCGCCGCAGGCCTGGCGGTGGCGGGAGAACCAGTCCGCCCTGACTGCGCAGCTTCCCGTCGACCAGTTCCACCTCGATCAGGTTCATCGGCGGGGAGCCGATGAACGCGGCGCAGAAGAGGCTCGCCGGACGGTCGTAGACTTCCAGCGGCGTGCCGATCTGCTCGACGCGGCCCTTGTTCAGGATGGCGATTCGATGACCGAGCGACATTGCCTCGACCTGGTCGTGGGTGACGTAGACCATCGTCGCCCCCAGCTCCCCCTGCAGGTGCTTGATCTCGGTACGCATGTCCGCCCTCAGCTCCGCGTCCAGGTTGGTGAGAGGTTCGTCCATGAGGAACGCACGTGGCCGTCGGACCAGGGCGCGGGCAAGCGCGACACGCTGCTGCTCCCCACCGGACAGCTGGCGCGGCCGTCGGTTCAGGAGTGGACCGAGCCGCATCAGCCGGGCGGCTTCGTCGACCCGTTCGCGTACCTCCGGCTTGGGTAGGCCCTCGGCCCGCAGGGGGAACGCCAGGTTGTCGCGGGTTCTCAGATGCGGGTAGAGAGCGTAGAACTGGAACACCATGGCGATGTCGCGCTCGGCGGGCGGCAGGTCGTTGACCAGGGTGTCGCTGATGCGGATGTCGCCCGTCGTCTGCCTCTCCAGACCGGCTACGGCCCGCAACGTGGTCGTCTTGCCGCAGCCCGAAGGACCGAGCATCACGAACAGTTCGCCGTCGCCGATGGACAGATCCACGTGCTCGACCGCGACCGTCCCGTCCGGGTAGCGCTTGTGCAGCGCAGTCACCTCGATGCCCGCCATCAGCGTCGCACCGCCCCGAGCGTCACACCGGCGACTAGGTGCTTACGCACCAGGTAGGCGAAGACGAGCACCGGCAGGGCGAACACCACGGAGGCAGCAGCCACCAGACCCCAGTCCACGGTGGTGCCCCCGATGAGGCCCGCGATGGCGGGCGGGGCCGTCCGCACGCCGTCGCTGGAGGTAAGGAAGATGGCAAACACGAACTCGTTCCAGGAGAAAATGAGCGCGAAGACCGCTGTCGCGGCGATGCCGGGCACGAGCAGGGGAAGGGTGAATCGCCAGAACGCTTGCAACCTGGTGTAGCCGTCGAGCATGGCGGCATCCTCGTACTCCGCAGGCACCTCGTCGACGAACCCCTTCATCATCCAGACGGTGAACGGGAGGTTGAACGCGGCGTAGATGAGGATCAGCCCGAGCTTGGTGTCGATGAGTCCGACCTGACGGTACATCAGGAAAATCGGGACAACGACCACCACGGGCGGCATGAAGCGGGTGGACAGGATGAAGAACAGTTGGTCCTTCTTGGCCTTCACAGCGAAGCGTGAGTAGGCCCAGGCTGCCGGAACTCCCAGGACGGTGGCCAACACTGTGGAGACCCCGGCGACGATGATGGAGTTGAGGAACGCGACGGACAAGGATGAGCGACCGCCGGCTGAGCCGACGAACACGTCCTTGAAGTGGTCCATGGTGACCGTGAAACCAAGAAACTTGGCTGGGATCGCGTAGACGTCCCGATTTTCCTTGATGGACGTCTCGATCATCCACAGCACCGGAAAGAGCATCACGACGGCCAGCACGGCCAGCAGCGCGACCTCCAGCACTGAACGACCTCGGCCACGAAGGCGGCGCGCTGGGGGCGGGTTGTCCCGGGCAGGACCTGTGGACACGGCCTCGTCGATGGCGACGGCCATCAGTCCTCCTTGAGCTTGTTCAGGTAGCGCAGGTAGAACTGCGAGAGGACGATGACGACGAGGACCATGAGGATCCCGTACGCCGATGCGGTTCCGGTGTTGAAGCCCAGGAACGCGACCTTGTAGACGTGGAACGACAGCGTCTCGGTGGAGACACCCGGACCTCCGCTGGTGAGGATGTAGACGAGGTCGAACAGCCGGAAGGCCTCGATGGCCCGGAACATAACGGCGATGAGGAGCAGCGGCCATACCAGCGGAAGAGTGATGTGGCGAAACCGGAACCACTCGGACGCCCGGTCGATCGAGGCGGCCTCGTACAGGTACTTGGGGACCGCGGTAAGGCCGGCAAGTGCGATGAGCATGATGAACGGCGTCCATTGCCAGGTGTCGACCAGGATCAGGGAGAACAGTGCGGTTCGCTGCTGGGTCAGCCACTCCACCTGCCCCAGACCGAGCGAGCCGAGCATGCTGTTGATCACGCCGAACTGCGTGTCGAGCATGAATCGCCAGAACAGCCCGACCACGACCGGCGACAGCATCATCGGAACCAGGAACAGAGTTGTCAGCACTCCTCGCCCGTGCGTGCGCCGTGAGATCAGGTACGCGATGGCGAAACCGAGCACGGTCTGCAGGGTGACCGCACCGACGACGTAGATCAACGTTGTCAAGGCCCTCTGGTGGACCTGCGACGAAGTCAGGACGGCGGTGTAGTTTCCGAACCAGATGAAGTGGGCTGGCCCCCCGCGAGTGGCCGAGTAGTCGGTGAACGACAGGTACAACGCCCACAGCAACGGAAATACCGACATTGCGAGCAGCAGCAGCAAGGCGGGAGCGATGAAGGCCACGGCGAGCCCGCGGTCACTCAATCGGCGGGACCACCCCGGTGCAGGTGGCGTCGCGGATGCCACCTGCACCGGGCGGTCGGTCGTCAGAGGGGCGGAGTCACTCACAGTCCGCCGCCACCCTCGCGGCCGCTGGAGTCGAGCACGCTCTGCTGTTCCCTGGCGATGTCGTCGAGCGCCTCCTTCGGCGTCTTCACACCGTTGAGAGCCGCGTTCACGTTTGTGTTCTCGATGTCAACGAGGCGCGCGTACTCGGGCACGTTCCACATGTCCCGCATCCGTGACACCGAGTCGGTGTACACCTGGTTGAACGGCTGGGCATCGAGGAACTCGGGCGACTCCAGGGCGTCCGTGCGCGATGGCACGCCACCGGCCGAGGCCCACTTCTTCTGAATCTCAGCCTGCTCGAACCACTTCATGAAGTTCAGGGCCTCCGCCTGATTCGCCTCGGAGGCGTAGGCCGACACGTGCATCCCCATGCCGCCGAGAGGCACCAGGTTCGTCTTCTGCGCTGGCAGGGCGGCAAAACCCAGCTTGTCGAGAATCTCCTCGCGCGAGGTGCCGAGCGTCGACTGCTCCGGGTCAAGCAGGCCGCCGCTCGCGGCGATCCAGTTGAACGCGATGCATGCCTTGCCCTGAGCGACCGCCGCGTTCACCTCGTCGATGAACCAGTTGCCGGAGCCCTTGGCGGTCAACGGCTTCATCTTGTTGACGAGGACGTCCATCGCCTCGTGCCCCGCCTCGTCGTTGAGGACGCCCTCGATCTGGCGCTCCTTGGCGTTCCAGAGGTTTCCGCCGTAGACACCGTTGACCGTGTTGTACATTACGGCTGCGGCGTCGGAGCCGTTGGCCTGGTGGAAAGCCAGCCCGCTGACGCCAGGGTTGTCCGCCTGGCACTTCTCGGCGACCGAGATCATCTCGTCCCAGGTCTCCGGCGGCTCCTCGCCGATCAGATCCTTGCGGTAGATCATCGTCCAGGTGTCGCCGAGCAGCGGAAGGCCGTACAGGCTGGCGTTTTCGTCGCGCTGGCCGGTCTCCGCCTGGGGGAACTGGCCGTAGGCCGCCAGGAGGTACGGGTCGTATGCCTCGACGTCGATGTTCTCGTTGACGAAGTCGGTGATGTCGAGGATGTTGCCGTTCGTCACGGCCTCGCCGATGTGTTGCGAGTCCAGGATCGCGATGTCGAAGTCGGTCTTGCGCGCGGCGAACTGGGTGAACATCGCGTCGTGCCAGTTCGCGTTCGGCACGGTGTTGACCTTGATGGTCACGTTCGGCCGCTCGTTCGCGTACTCCTCGTTCGCGAAGTCTTCCAGCGCCTGAGCGGGCGGCCAGTCGAACCAGATGAAGCTGAGGGTCAGCGGGTCCTCGGTGAGCGTCGGGATGGTCGCCGGCGCCTTCGGGGCGCTCCCCTGCCCGCCGTCGTCCTGGCCGCCGCAGGCCGCCACCATCGTGGCGACCAGCACGGCTGCCGTCGCCATCCGAGCCTTCCGCCCGGTAAAGGCGAGTCGTCCGGTTTGCTTCTTATATCGCATCTTATTTGCCTGCTTTCTAAGAGGGGACTTCTGGAGCCCTGCCGCATGCTTTCGCCGAGCAGTCGCTGCGTTGTTCAGGCGTGTTGCCGTGCTGTCGCGGGGGACGACCCGCAGACCGGCGCCACGAGTACGCCGCGACGTACCGGGGTCATGCAGCCGAGAAGCCCTTCGGTCCTGGTGCGGCCCGGTGGCGAACCGAGCAGGGCGCCGAGCATGCTCATGGAAGCTCAGGTGATCGGAGTAGGGCGCTGGCAGGCGGTTCGGCGATGATGCAGGAAGCCAGCCTCCGTCACCGTTCCTATACGATTTGGGGGACGGCGTCAGCATGCAGGAGCGTCGCGACCGATGTCAACAGGTTCGCGCAGACGCAAGAAGGGACCTCACGTCACGATGGACGACGGAGCGATGACCGCGCGGGGCCGCGGGGCCATGACGGGCGGAGTGCCGCCGGAACGATCTCGCGGCCGGCTTGCCGACGAGGTGTACGACACGCTGCTCGGACAGCTGATGTCACTACGGATCGAGCCTGGCTCCCGCGTCACGATCGACGTCCTGGCGCGAGAGCTGGGGGTCTCGCAGACGCCGATCCGAGACGCGCTGAACCGCATGGAGGCCGAGGGCCTGGTCGTGCGGGTACCACATGCCGGCTACCGCATTCCACCTCAAATCACCCGGCGCCGATTCGAGGACATGCTCGAGATCCGACTGCTCCTCGAGCCGGCAGCGGCGCGCAGAGCCGCTGAACGCGCGAGCTCGGAGCAGGTCGCCGGCCTGCAACGGATGCTGGAGGAGATGGCAGAGTTGGAGGGGGGCAACGGGCGCATGGCCTACGGCGCCTTCGGGCTACGCGACGCCGCTTTTCACGATCTCGTCGCCCTGAGCGCGGGGAACCAGGTCATCCGCGAAGCGCTCGCTCGCCTGCACACTCACGTGCACCTGTTCCGGCTGCTCCACGACACCCAGGTCACTCACCTGGCCATGGCCGAGCACGAAGAAGTTCTGGCCGCGATCGCCGCGCGTGACCCCGACGCGGCCGCCTACGCCATGCGTCGGCACATCCTGCTGTCCGGCGAGCGGTTCAGACGACTGTTCGACGAGGCCAAGGCCGCGGACGGGATGGCGGTGAAGGCTTGACGGGCGGGCTGGGCCGAGGAATGCTAGCTCAGATCGGATCGGATCGGATTTGATCTGCCTCATGCAGCCCCACGATGCGAGGAGAAGCAGGTGCCCAGAGCGCTGCTCCTGACCGGCGACGCCGCCGAGGAGCTCGACACCATGTATCCCTACTACCGCGTACAGGAGGGCGGCTGGGACGTCGACGTCTCGTCACGGACGATGCGTGACATACAGCTGGTCATCCACGAGTTCGACCCCAGCTCCGACGCCTACGTGGAGAAGAACGGCCGGAAGCTGCCGGTCGACGTGCCCTGGGCCGAGGTCGACGTCGAACGCTATGACGCCCTCATCATCCCCGGGGGACGTGCCCCCGAGTGGATCCGGGTCGACGCCGACGTCAGGCGCATCACCGAGCACTTCTTCGCGCGTGACCTACCGATCGCGCTGGTGTGCCACGGCGCGCAGGTGCCAGCGGTGTACGGGCTGCTCAAGGGGCGAAGGACGGCGTGCTTCCCGCCCATCACCGGGGACATGGAGAACGCGGGCGCTACGGTCGTCGACGCTCCCGACGTCGTGGACGGCAACCTCGTCTCCTGCCGCGGATGGCCCGACATGCCGCAATTCGGCAGGGCGATGATGGAGCTCTTCTCGAAGTCCGTCAAGCCCGCATCGGCATGAGCACACCTGGCCGGCACCGGTGACGGCATCTCGGACCGTCACAGTCGACGGCTCCCCCGTCCGCGTCCTGGAGATCGGCACCGGGCCTGCGGTGCTGATGCTGCACGGCTCCGGACCCGGCACGACCGGGTCCGGAGCCTGGGCGACGACGGCGCAGGCGCTGGGCACATCCTGGCACTTTGTGGCTCCTGACCAGGCGGGGTTCGGCGGTACACCCGTGCCGGCGGGCTCCCGAGGTGGGCTCCGGCTGTGGACGGAGCAGGCCGCAGGACTGATGGACGCTCTCGGTATCGAGTCCTATGCCGTGGTAGGTCACTCCATGGGAGGTGCCGTGGCGCTGGCATTGGCGGCGGCGCGCCCCCAGCGAGTCACCGGTGTCGTGGCGGTTTCGACGATGGGCGCCCCTGGGGCACCGCTCTCCGCCGACCTCGACGCCATCTGGGCCGCCCCCGCCAGCCCGCTCGGAGCACGAGACATGCTGAGTCGCCTCGTCCTCGACCAGGCGCTCGTGACCGAGTCGGCCGTCGCTGCCCGCGCAGCTGTGATGCGGGCGGGTGCGGCCGCATTCGCGTCGTTGTTCCCTCCGCCTAGGGCGCGGTGGGCCGACGAGCTCGCCCTCTCGGCGCAGACGCTGGCAGAGGTCCGCGCGCCGGTGCTGCTCGTCCACGGTGCCGAGGACCGAGTAACCCCGCTCGCGACGGCAGCCCTGCCCCTGCTCGAACACCTGGCCGATGTCCGTCTGCACGTGCTCGGCCGATGCGGGCACGTGCCGGCGATCGAGCACCCGCTCGAGTTCCGGCAACTACTGTCATCCTTCCTCCGGGATGAACGACATACGGTCCGGGACGTAGCCGGCCGGGTTGGCGGCGTCCAGCGGGAGAGCGCGGATGGCGCAGTAGGCTAGGGAGGTGATCCACCGCCCGATATCTACGAGGCCGGCTCCAGTCTCGCCGCACGGGCACCGGCATAGCGGTCGACGGCCCACAGCAGAGGGCCGCTGAGACCGGTGGTGATCAACGCCATGACGATCAACGCCAGGAACAGGCCGGGAGCGAGGATGCCCGCGCTGTAACCGGCCTGGAGCACGGCGATCTCCGTGAGGCCGCGCGTGTTCATCAGGGCCGCGAGCTTGAGACTCGCCAGCCGCGACTGCGCACCCAGGCGGGCACCCGCATAACTGCCCGCCAGCTTCGAGATGATCGCAAGGACGGTCGCGATGACGATCGCCTCCCAGGAGACGACGTTCGGCACGCCGGCCGCCAGCGCCGTTCCGGTAAGGGTGAACATGACCGGAAGTAGCAGGCGACCGAGCCGGCCCAGTTGGCGGCTCACCCGCGCCCAGGGCCCGTCGCCGGGAAGGGCGAAGCCCACCAGGACAGCCCCGAAGATCTCGGTGAGACCGAGCCCTCTGGTGGTCTGCGAAGCGGCGTAAGCGATGACAGCGACCAAGATCATGGCCACGTGCGGGTAGCGGTCCGCAAGCGTATCGAGTGCCTTGGTCCGGGCGATCCACCGGACCGCCAGCACCGCTGGAATACCGCAGAGGAGTACGGCGACCGCTTTGACGGCACCGTCCCGTCCGGTGGCGAGACCGATAGCGACGGCCAGCAACACCCAGGTTACCGCGTCGATGGCCACGGCTGAGGTCATCGCGAGCCGGCCGATCTCGGTGTTCTCCATCCGCCGGTCCCGCAGGATGCCGGCGAGCACCGGGACCGCCGTGACCGCCAGCGAGACAGCCAGCATGAGTGTCAACGCGGTGGGCGACGCCTCCCCTCGGAGGTCGGGGCCGCCGACCGTCAACACCCAGGTCGCGAGCAGTACACCGGACAGCATGGCCGGCAGGGTGGACCCCACTGACAACCAGGCC
Organism: Solwaraspora sp. WMMD937; assembly: GCF_029581175.1. Classification (NCBI taxonomy): domain Bacteria; kingdom Bacillati; phylum Actinomycetota; class Actinomycetes; order Micromonosporales; family Micromonosporaceae; genus Solwaraspora; species Solwaraspora sp. WMMD937. The sequence goes on from NZ_CP120738.1 coordinate 4,942,823, forward strand.
ACGGCTCGGCCAGAGAGCCGTCCGCCACCCTGCCGAATGCCATGGGCGGCGCTCACCAGGAACAGGGCGAGACCGAAGTGCCCCAGAAACTCGAGTACCTCCCGCCCTGCGGACTCCGGCGCGCCCCAGCCCACCTGTGACACCAGCACTGCGCCCAGCAACAGGCAGCAGGTGATCTCAAGGACGATCTCCGGCTGCTTGAGCCTCCCCGCCAGCCAGCGCCCCGCCGCCGCGGTAACCAGCACGCCGGCCAGCACGAGGGCCAGCGTGCCAGCTATGAGCGCGTCCAACCGCGCCTCCCTGTCGGAGTATCCACTGCGGTCGACCTCGTCTGTTCAGCGCCCGGGTGCGAGGGCTGACCGCCACTCCTCGGCCGGGGTGAACGGGACGGGTGTGGGGCGTTCGACCACCGTCGTCAGCTCGACCCGTCGGCCCTCAGCGGCTGATCGGAGCAGGGCGGTCATGATCTCGAGTACATGCAGCGCCACCTCACCGCTGGCCCGTGGTGGACACATCACGTCGGACCGGATCAGGTCGATCAGGCCGATCCCTCGGGCGGCGGCGACGTAGCCGGCCCGCGGTTCGACGGTCCGCCACCCGGGGCCGTCGAGCGCCAGGTGGCGGACCTCGCCGTCGAAGGTGTTCGGATCGGGTACGGCGAGGGTGCCGTTCTCCCCGTGCACCTCGATCGGTGCGGCGGCCGTCGTCGCGACCCCGTCGAAACTGGTCGTGAGGGTGGTCAGGGCACCGCCCGCGTGTTCCAGCGCACCGGTCACGTGGGTCGGCACCTCGACCGGGATCCGCTGACCGAGGCGGGGTCCCGAGCCGATGACCCGGACGTCGCGCAGCCGGCTGGCCGCCCCGATCACGGCACGGACCGGCCCGAGCAGGTGGACCAGCGCCGAGATGTAGTACGGCCCCATGTCCAGCAGTGGGCCGCCGCCCGGGGCGTAGTAGAAGTCGGGATTGGGGTGCCAGCGCTCGTGCCCTGGGGTGACCATGACGGCGGACGCGGCGAGCGGACGCCCGATCAGGCCACTGTCGATCGCCGCGCGGGCGGTCTGCGTACCGGTGCCCAGGACGGTGTCCGGCGCGCAACCGACGCGGACGCCGGCCGACGCCGCCCGGTCGATGATCGACCGGCCCTGCGGGAACCTGACGGTGAGCGGCTTCTCGACGTAGACGTTCCGGCCGGCGTCGATCGCCGCGCCGGAGATCTCGGCGTGCGCCGCCGGGATCGTGAGGTTGAGTACCGTCGCCACGTCGGGGTGATGGAGCAGTCGCTCGACGCTCACCGCCTCGGCACCGGGAATCGCGGCGGCGGCAGCGACGGCTCGGGCCGCGTCCAGGTCGGCCAGCGCGACGACCCGCACCGTGGGGTGGTTGGCGAGCGTGTTCAGGTAGGCGCGGGAGATGACTCCGAGACCTACGACGCCGATGCCGTGCGGGTCGCCCACACCATCCCCCTCTCGATGACGGTACGGACGCACTGATGCTCCAGCACATCGAGGCTATGTCCCGGAGTCGTCACGACGATCCGCCCGGCGCCCCAGGTTCGGGTCCAGATCGCCGGCGAGGTGACCGGCCGGTGCCACGGGTGCCACACCTGCGTCGGGTGGGTAGTGGTGGCCAGCACATCGTTCAGGTCGTCGTGCAGCACCCAGTACTGCTCGGTCACCAGGTCGAAGTCCTCGATCCCCGCAGTGATCGGATGTTCCCGACCGAGGTCGGTGATGGTGACCGAGTGGGGCAGGAAGTTGTCCTTCTCCGCGCCACTACGTTCGCACGGTTGGATGCCCGGATGGGTGGCGAACTGGCCGCCCACCAGGTGCAGGTAGTCCGAGCAGGCGCGAAACGAGTCGACGATGCCGCCGTGCCAGCCGGTGAACCCTGTCCCGGCCGCGATAGCCGCGGCCAGACCCGCCACCTGTTCCCCGGTAATCTGCGACATCGTCACGCACTGCACGATGAGGTCGGTACCGGCCAGTTCGGCGGCGTCGGCGTAGATCTCCATCGACCCTTCCACCCGCACCACGTATCCGCTGCGTTCGAGGAACGGGATGAACAACTCCGTCGCCTCGACCGGCCAGTGCCCCTCCCAGCCGCCTCGGACCACAAGGGCTCTCCGCTGCACCACACCCGCTCCCTCCCCGGTCAGCCGCCCCAAGCGCCACTGCTGCTGCCCAGCCGACGCCCACAGCTGCCGGCCATCGACAACCGTACCCGAGCTACCATCTCTCAGCACTCGCCCGACGGGTCCCTGCCGCACCTCCAAGGCGGGCCTGAGCCAGGCCCTGCTACCGGGAGTCGAGGGCGAGAACCGCCTGGGCCGTGTCCCGGGCGGATCGTCGGTCAAGAATCGAGAAGTGGTCGCCGTCCAGCGATCGCCGCCGGAATGTGCCAGAAGTGTGGATGGACCAGCGCGGGTCGAAGTTGCGTGACCGGGTCGCAGTCAGGAGGTCGACGGGGGCGGCCGTCGTCCCGGTGGGTCGATAGGCCCGCCCCGCCTGCAGGACCGAGCGGAACCGGTTGAGGTAGCCGACGAACTCCGCCGGGTTCAGACTGGCCAGGTGCGGGATCACCCGGGCCATCAACGGGAAGCGGCGGCTGAGCGCGGCCGCCAGTCGTTCCCTGGCCGGGGTGTCGAGGCGCGCCCGGACCGACCGCCACATGACCTCCACGGTTGCCCCGTCGGGGAAGAGCGGCCTGTCGTCGGCGAGCCAGCCGAACTCGTCTAGCAGCGCCCGCTCGGGCCCGGGAAGGAAGTCCTCGTGCCCGGCGCCATTGGCAGCAGGCAGGTACAGCTCGTACGGCGAATCCACCAGGACCACCCGCTCGACCGGACGTCCCCGCTGGTCGAGTAGTTTCGCCATCTCGAACGCGACGAGCCCGCCCAGGCTCCACCCGAGGATCACCAGCCGCCGGGACTCGTCGAACGTCGACTCGATCGCCGCAACATGGTCGCCCGCCAATCCGGCGATCGTGAGTGCCCGAGGGGCGTCGAACTGCTCGTGAGCCAACTTGACCCCGTACAGGTCCGCCTGGCCGGAGAGCTCCCCGGCCAGGCTCGTGTAGCCGTAGACATCGCCGCTGACATCGTGCACCGCGACCAGGAGAGCGTCCTGTCCGCTCCCGTCGCCGGCCCTGGACAACGGCACGATCACGGTCTGTTCCTCGCGGACCTCAGCCGCCCCTCGCGCGATCCGGTTCCAGACCGCGTCGGACTGCCGGTCGATGGTCCGGCAGTCGACCAGTTCGGCGATCTCGAACTCGGTCGCGAAGGCCTCGTTCAGCTCGGTCAGCAGGATGAGCGACTTGAGCGAGCTACCACCCGCCGCGAAGAAGTCGACGTCCCCCTGCAGCTCGTCGCGCCCGAGCACCTGCAACCAGAGCTGTCTGATCGTGGCCCTCACATCGTCTTTGGTGTGCATCTCGGTGCCCTTTTCGGTCGGTCGTGGAAGCGGCACTCAGCAGGGTGGAAGCGTCGACAACGGTCTCGACGGGGTCGCCACCAGGTCGAAGACGGCCTGGACGACGTGACCCATCGCTTCCGCCGTCTCACGTTTGAACAGTGAGTTGTCGTAGTTGAGGCTCACGCGCAGGCCGTCCCGCGTCTCGTCGACAAGGAACGTCAGCGGGAACTTGCTGACCCGGGGGCGGTCGACGCGGTAGTGCTCGACGGCGAGTTGCTCCCCTGGGACCAGGTCCTCGACGGGCAGGTAAGGGTAGTACGCGAACATGACCTCGAACAGTGGGTTGTGTCCGCCATCGTCCTGAATTCCGAGGTCGCGGACCAGGGTCTCGAACGGGTATTCCTGGTGGTCCAGCGCCGCGAACAGATCGATGCCATGTGCCGCCAGCAGCTCCGGAACCGGACTCGTACGGTCGACGTTCACTCGGACGGCCAGCGTGTTGACGAACATCCCGATGGTGGACCGGATTCGCGGATCACGCCGGCACTCCACGGGGATGCCGATCGTGACGGTGTCTTGTCGGCAGATGTGCGCGAGGGCACCGGCAAACAGCGAGAACAGCGCCGAGAACCTGGTGGTCCCCGCCGCTCTGGCCAGCGAGTCCAGTTCCCGCCGCCGCTCAGCCCCGATCCACAGTTCGACGTAGTCGCCGCTGAACCGCTGCACTTTCCCCCTCGGGAAGTCGTACGGCAGGGCGGGTGTGGTCGGCCCACCACCGAGCTTGTCGAGCCAGTAGGCCCGCTGCCGCGCCCGTTCTTCCGCGCTCTGCTGGTCAGCGAGCTGAGCGTAATCGGCGTAGCGCAATCCGGGCGCTTCGCCCGGCGCGGCACCGAGGTACCGGCGGATCAGTTCTCCCAGCAGCAAGGGGACGGAGGCGCCATCGAAGACCACGTGATGGACGTCGATGACGACATGGTGCTCGACGTCCGAGAGGCTCGCGAGTTTGACGCGCATCAGCGGCGCTCTGGTCAGGTCGAACGGCTGCACGAAGCCGCGGAGTACATCGGCCTCCTCACCGGGCGCAATCTGCTGGCGGACGATCGGGACCGCGACGGCCGGTTCGACCAGGCCGACCACCCTTTGATGACGGATCGCGAACCGGGTCCGGAACGCGTCGTGCCGCAGGACGAGTTCGTCGACGGCCTGTTGGAGGCGGGCCGCGTCGAGCGGGCCGCGTACGGCGAAGGAGAGCGGGATGTTGTAGGCCGTACTGCGGGGATCGAGCCGCTGCAGGTAGTAGATGCCGGACTGGGAGGTGGTGATGGGGTACTCGGTGGCGTGGGAGCCGTCCGGGACGGGGTCCGGCTGAGTGCGCGATCCAACGCCCGGATCGTCCGTCGACAGGTGGCGGATCCGCACCGCCAGCCTCCGTACGGTCGGGTGGTGGTAGAGGTCACTGATCCGCAGTCCGACGCCGAACTCGTCGTTGAGCCGGGCGACGATGGTCATGGCTCGGAGGCTGTCGCCGCCCAGGTCGAAGTAGGAGTCGTCGACGCCCGCGTCGGTCGCGTCGACGACCGACCGCCAGACCGCCAGGACCCGCCGTTCGATCTCGTTCTCCGGCGCGGCGGCGAGGCTCCCGACCGTTCGGTCGGGGGCCTGACGCGCGAGCAGCGCCCGCCGGTCCGCCTTGCCGTTCGGGGTCGTCGGGAGCTGCCCCAGGCGGACGATTGCAGCCGGGACCAGATAGCCGGGCAGCGCGGCGGCGAGCTCGCGCCGGACCGTGTCCGGTTCCGGCGACGGTGCGTCCGCCGGCCCGTCGGCAACGTAGTACGCCTCCAGCTCGGCGGTGCCCCCGACTTGCCTGATCAGCGCGGCAACGTGCCGCACGCCGGGAATCCGCTGCATCGCGATTTCGATCTCACCCAGCTCGATACGTCGCCCGCGAACCTTCACCTGCGCGTCACGCCGACCCAGGTAGATCAGGTTGCCGTCCGGTGCCCACCTGGCGTGATCCCCGGTCCGGTACAGCCGCTCGCCGGGAAAGTCGGGGTGGTCGGTGAACACCTCCGCGTTGAGGCGGGGGCGGTTGAGGTAGCCCCGGCAGAGCCCTCGGCCCGACAGGTAAATCTCCCCGGTCACGTCGATCCCGACGGGCTGCTGGGCGGCGTCCATGACGTAGACCCGGGTGTTGTCGACCGGCCGGCCGATGGGAACGGCCGGCGTGCTGTCGTCGAACCGGTAGACCGTGCTGTAGGTCGTGTCCTCCGAGGGGCCGTACAGGTTCCTGACCTCGATCCTGCGGTGATCCAGCAGATTGCGAAGCGCGGGCGGGGCGGGCTCGCCCGCGACGTTGACCGCCGTGACGTTCGAGAAGTCGTGGCCTGAACGGCACAGTTCGACGATCACCGAGGGCACCGTGTTGACGAGGATGCGCCGGTGCGCACCGAGCCACTCGCCGATGTGTGCCGGCGACTCGATGAGCCGGACGGTCTTCCCCGTCGACAGCGGGAAGAGGAGCTCGAAGATCGACAGGTCGAAACAGATCGAGGTGGCTGCGATGACCACCCCGACGTCGGTGTCCGCGAACTCGCGCCGGCTCCACTGCAGGAAGGCGGCGAGATTGTCGTGGGTGATCTGCACGCCCTTCGGGTCGCCGGTGGATCCGGACGTGTAGATGAGGTAGGCGACCGCGTCAGGGGGCGACGGCGCCGCCGGAACGGTTGGCCAGGAGCCCAGGCCCGCGCGGAACCGGCCCAGGATCGGCGGATCGACGAGGACCCTGCAGTCGCAGTCGTCGAGGATGAACTCGATTCGGCGGGCGGGGTACGCGGGGTCGAGCGGCACGAAGGCGGCACCCGCTTTGAGGACGCCGATCAGGCACGCGACGAGCCAGTCGTCGCGCTCGAGGAGGATGCCGACGTAGTCACCCGGGCGCACACCCAGCTCCTGCACGAGGAAGCCAGCGAACTGGTCAGACCGGGCATTCAACTCCGCATAGGACAGCTCCTCGTCGTCGACGAGGAGCGCTGTGGCGTCCGCCGAGTCCGCGCACCGGGCGGCGAGCATGGTCAGGAACGGCGTGTAGGCCGGATCGACCCTGCCCCGGCCGAAGTCCAGCACCGTGCCGCGCTCGGCCGGCGGGACACACGGCAACCGGCCTACCGGGCGAGCCGCGTCGTCGCTTGCCGCCGCGAGGAGGGTCTCGAGTGCGCCGACGAACCGGCGGATGGCATCCTCGGCGTACAGGTCGGTGTTGTACTCGACCTCGAGGGCGAGTCCAGCCCTCCGCCCGCGTTCGACGAAGTTGAATGTCGCGTCGAACTTGCTGAACCGCTGGGGAGCCGACCTTCTGGTGAGGCGGAAACCCGGTCCCTCGATGTGGTTCAGCGCCTGGTTCTCGGTCGCGTTCTGCAGGACGACCATCAGATCGAACACCGGGCTTCGACCCGGATCCCGGCGTAGCCCGAGATCGTCGACCACGGAGTCGAACGGATGGGCCCGGTGTTCCAACGCCGCGGTGACGCCCGCCTTGACCCTGGCCAGCAGCGCGTCGAACGTCTCGTCCGCCGACAGCGTCGTGCGCAGCGGGAGCGTGTTGACGTAGAACCCGATCTGCTGTTCGACGTCGACGTGGTCCCGGCCGGCGACCGGGGTCCCGAGCGTGATGTCCGGCTGACCGGTCTGTCGGAACAGCGTCGCCTTGACCCCGGCCACCAGCACCATGAACAGGGTGCATCCTAGCTTCGCTCCCAGCTCCTCCAGGCGAGAGACGAACGACGCGGAGAAGGTGTGCCCGACGACGGCGCCGCAGTGGGTCTTGACGCTCGGCCGCGCCCGGCAGCCCGGAAGGTTCACCGCAGGGACCGTCTCCAGGCCCGCCAGATGGTCGGACCAGAAGCGGCGGTGGACGTCGTGGTCCCCGGACTCCAGGCGGCTCCGCTGCCACGCCGCGTAGTCCTTGTACTGGATGTCGAGCCGGGCGACCGGCGGTCCGGCAAGGGCGGGGTCGTAGAACTTGAGCAGGTCGCTGACGAACACGCCCAGCGACCAGGCATCGCAGACGCTGTGGTGGATGGCGAAGGCGAAGGTGTGGCTCCCTCCCCCGGTCGCCGCGAGTGCGGCCCGCAGCAGCGGGCCCCGGCTGAGGTCGAAGGGCCGCCCCACGAACTCGGCCAGCGAGTCCGCTAGATCCTGGACCGGCGGGACGTGCTCGAGGTTGAAGTCCACCGCCGACACGGGCAGGACCGCCTGCCGCACGTCACCGTCCGGGCCCGTCCGGAACACCGTACGCAGGCTCTCGTGCTTCTCGATGACCTGCCGGAGCGCGTTCTCCAGCCGCCCGGGCTCGACCTCACCCTGGATGTCGTAGACCGAATGGAGGTTGTACGCCTGGGAGGCGGACTCGAACTGGGATGCGAGCCAGAGCCGCCGCTGCGCGTTGGACAACTCGTAGTCGGCGGCGGGCGCGAGTCGGGGGATCCCGGCGAATCGGCCCGGGTCGGCCGCGCTGATGACGCCGGCCAGATCGTCGAGCCGCGGGTGCTCGAACACGGTGTTGAGCGCGAGCTCGACACCGAAGTCCTTCGAGACGTGCGACAGCAGGCGGATAGCGGTCAGGCTGTGCCCGCCCAGCGCGAAGAAGTCGTCATGTCGTCCCACCCGCCCGACGTCCAGCAGACCCGCCCAGAGCCGGGCGAGCCGCTCCTGTGCCGCGGTGACCGGCGGAAGGAAAACCTCCCGCGCCACCTCGGCATCGGGTGTGGGCAACGCTCGCCTGTCGAGCTTCCCGCTCGGGGTCAGGGGAAAGGACGTTCGCTGGGTGAAGTAGGTCGGTACGGCGAAGGGGGGCAGACTCTGCGCGGCCTGCTCCTTCAGTGCCCGCGGGTCCAGCGGCGTGTCCGCGATGAAGTAGGCCACCAGAACGTTCTCGCCCCGGACCTTTCTGGCGCAGACGACCACGTCGTCGACCCCGTCCAGCCCGCGGATCGCCCGCTCCACCTCCCCGGGCTCGATCCGGAATCCGTTGATCTTCACTTGATCGTCGGCCCGACCGAGGTACTCGAGCCTTCCGTCGCCGTCCCAGCGGACCAGGTCCCCGGTCCGGTAGAGGACGCCGTCGAAACCGATCTCGTCCAGTTTGACGTGGACGAAGCGCCGTGCCTGCTCCTGCGGGTCGTTCAGGTAGCCCTTGGAGAGTCCGGCACCCCCGAGGTGGAGTTCACCGACCAGGTGGGGGGCGCACAACCGACGCTGCGGGGTCAGGGCGAACAGCTGGATGCCGTCGATCGGGCGGCCGATAGGGACCGTCCGGCCCCCCGGCCGCAGCTCGTCGGCGGCGAGCCGGTGGAACGTGACGACGTCGGTGAACTCGGTGGGTCCGTACGAGTTCATCACCGCGGCCCGGAAGTTGGGCGACTCCGACCAGGTGCTCAGCTTCGACGTGTCGATCGGTTCACCGCCGAGCACGACGTGGCGCAGCGACCGTAGCGCGTGGAACCGGTGCTCGGCACCGAACTCCAGCAGCGGATAGAAGGCGCTCGGCGCGCAGTTCACGACCTCGATCCCGTGCGCGTCGATGTACTCGGCCATGGCCGAGTAGTCGTCGAGCGCCGCACCCAGCAGGTGTAGCTGTCCTCCGCACAGCAGGGGCGCGAACAGGTTCTTCTGGGCCAGGTCGAAGCTGACGGGGGCGATGAGCAGGAAGCTCGGCTGTCCCGGCCCGCACACCTGCCGGGTGTACCAGGCCAGCAGGTTACGGAAGGCCCCGTGCTCGACCGCGACCCCCTTCGGCGTCCCGGTCGACCCGGAGGTGAAGATCACGTACACGCTGTCGTCCGCGCGGATGGTCACCGGGGGGTCCGTCTTCGGGTGTTCGGCGATCCGGTCTGCGGCCGGCGTCAGCGCCACCACGTTCGCGACGGGCGTGGCGAGATCATCGGGCTCCCGCACGATCACGGCGGCGGCGCGGCTCTCCCTGACCAGCAGCGCTTTGCGGTCCGCCGGGTAACGCAGGTCGATCGGCACGTATGCCGCGCCGGTCTTGAGCACCGCCAGGACCGCCACGACCAGGTCCCGGCTGTCGCGCAGCGCGATCCCGACAAAGTCCCCGCGCCGGACGCCACCCACGTCCCGCAAGTAGTGCGCGAGCTGGTTGGCGTTCTCGTCGAGATGGCGGTAGGTGAGTGCGCCGGCGCCGTCCACCACCGCTACGGCGGCAGGCGTGGCGGCCGCCTGACGTTTGAAGTCCACGAGCAGGCTCGCGGGCAGGTCCGGATCTGGTGCCGGGCCGTGTAGCGCCGCGGTGAGCTGTTCCAGCTCGGCGGGGGTGAGGACGGGGATCCGCGACAGCGACAGGTCAAGGTGGTCACGCAGCTTGCGCACGAGTTCGACGTAGTGCCGGAGGAACTGGACGGCGAGTTGCTCGTCGCATCCCGGGCCGCAGGAGAGCCGGACCTCCCGGTCGTCCGCCGCGACCGGCACCGTCAGGCAGATGGCCGTCCCACCGCCCAGCAACGGGTTCGCGACCGGATCCGCCCCGCACACCAGCCCGAAGCGGACGAGGTGGGCAGTCTGTTCCTGGGCGGTCATCCAGTCACGCAGTTCGTTCCAGCGGTAGTCGCGGTACGCGGCGCCGTCCTGCGTTTCGTCGCGGATGGCGCCGATCGCGTCGCGCAGCGTCCCGTCCGGGTCGAGCGACGCGGTGTAGAACAGCAACGCCTCGGTGCCGCGTGGGTGCCCGCCCACCGCCACCACACCGGCCTCCTGTCCGAAGTAGAAGGACAGCAGGATTCGGTACAGGGTGACGTAGATGACCAGCTCGGCCTCCGGGTCACCCCGGCTGGCCTTCTTCAGGAATCGCAGATCCTCCTCGCAGACCGTGACCGACCAGTGTCTACTGCTGTCAGCGGCGCCGGCCGGGTCCGAGGCTGTCAACGCCACGGGCAGGTCCGACCATTCGCAGCCGCTGACCTTGCGCACCCAGTAGTCAAGGGCGATCCTGGGGTCCAGGGTCTTCCCGGTCATCGTCGCCTCCTAGAAGTCGAACTCGATCTCACGGCCGGCGGCGACCCGTTGTTCTTCCTCGACCTGCCCGCGGTACTCGTGCAGTGGGCGCTCGGGAGTGCCGACGACCTCCGACAGCAGCGCCACGAACCGCCGCCAGAGCAGGGCGACGGAGCCCTCGTCGTACAACTCGGGGTCGTACTCGACCATCGCCTCGACGCGCCCGTGACGGGACACCAGGTTGAAGGTGAGGTCGAACTTGGCGACGCATTCGACGCGGTCGCGCAGCGCGATCTCCACGCCGGTCTCCCGGAGCACCCGCTCCTCCAGATCGCCCCAGTCGTGTAGCACCAGGAGGACGTCGAACAGGAATCCGTGTCCCGGCTCCTGGCGTGGGACCACGTCCGCGAGCTGCTCCAGCGGGTACAGCTGGTGCGTGTGGGACTCCAGGAACTCCCGTCTGGCGATCGCCAGCAGCTCACGAAAGCTCGTGTCGGGCGAAAAGGTCGTCCTGAGGGCCAGAGTGTTGGCGAGGAAACCGATCTGTGGCCGCAGGTGCCGGGAGAACTCCCGCCCGGTGGTCAACGTGCCGAGGCAGAGGTCGGTCTGCCCGGTCCGGTTGTAGAGGGTCAGCACCAGGACGGAGTGCAGAAGGGTGAACAGTGTGACGGCCTCGGTACGGCACAACTCCCGCGCGTGGCCGGTCAGCGCCTCGTCGACAGCGCCGTGGAAAACCGACCCGGTGAACGACTTCACCGGCCTGCGGCGCCGGTCCGTCCGCAGGCTGAGCACGGGTACGCCGTCCTTCAACTTGTCCGTCCAGTACGCCCGGCCCGGGTCGAGAAGGCCGCGGTCGCCGAGGTCCCGCAACCAGAGGGCGTAGTCGCCGTACTGGATCGCGGGTTTGGGCAACGATTCGCGCCGCGTCGTGTACGCCCTGAGCACCTCCTCGGTGAAGATGGCGATGGAGACCGCATCGCAGACGATGTGGTGCATGGAGAGCATCAGCACGTCCTGCGGACTCGTGCCGGTCACGTACGTCACCTGGAACAGCGGGCCGCCGGCCAGGTCGAAACCGCGGTGCAGCTCCCGCCTCTCCAGCTCGGCCAGCACCTGCTCCTGGTCGGCGGAGGAGTCGAGGTGCTCGATCCGGACCTCGGTCGCGATCGCGGGGTCGACGCGCTGCACGACCTCGTCGCCTCGCACGACGAACCGGGTACGCAGGATCTCGTGCCGGGCCACCACGGCGTCGACGGCGCGCTCGAGCCGGTCGGGTCGCAGGCCACCGACCACATGGATCGAAGCCAGGACGTTGTAGGACGTGCGCTGGCTCTGCACCCAGATTCTCATCTGACTCGACGTCAGGGGGTACTCGGCGCGTGACGGGCTCCGCGACAGCGCGGGCCACGCCGGTGCCGGGGCCGCCGCCAGCCGCGCGGCAATGGCGGCGACGGTCGAATCCTCGAAGACGTCCTTGAAGGTGAGTACCAGTCCGGTGGTCCGTTCCAGCCGGTGCAGTAGCTCGATGACGCTGATGGAGTTCCCGCCCAGCGCGAAGAACGACGACGTTGGGCCAGTGGGCGCGACACCCAGGACCCCCGCCATGCAGTCGGCCACAATGCGTTCCCGCGCGTCCATCGGCCGCGCGGCCGCCGGGCCGGACGGTGCGGGCTCGCCCGGTTGCGGCAGTCCGCCCCGGTCGACCTTGTTGTTGGGCGTGAGCGGGAAGGCGGCCAGCACCATGGTGGTGGACGGGACCAGGTAGCCAGGCAGGTTCCGGACCAGCAGGCCGCGCAGTTCCTCGGGGTCGAGGGCGGCACGCCGCCGCTCGTCTGGGACCTCGACGTATGCCGCGAGGGACTCTCCGCCGTCGCCCCGCTGCTGCTTGAGCACCAGCGCCCGAGCGACCGCGGGGTGTCCCATCAGTACTGTCTCGATCTCGGCGGGCTCCACCCGGTAGCCGTTCACCTTGAGCTGGCGGTCCACGCGGCCGACCAGTTCGATCTCCCCGCTGGGCAGGAACCTGCCCGAGTCACCGGTGTGGTAACCGGTCTCGCGGAACCTGTCTGCGGACAGGCTCGGCAGGCCGACGTAGCCCTTCGCGACGTGCGGCGAGCCGACCACGATCTCGCCCACCTCGTACACCTCCGGACTGCCCCCGTGCGCGACGCGCAGGGCCAGTGACGTGCCGTCGCAGGGAACGCCCAGCGTGACGGTACGCGTGACGTTCCCGTGCACGAAGCGCCGAAGCGAGTTGAGGGTACTTTCCGCCTGGCCGTAGAGGTTGTAGAGCTCGACGTCAGGGAACAGCTCGAAGTGCCGAATCCCGTCGGCGGGCAGCACCGGCTCGCCACCCAGTACCACGGCGCGCAGGCGGCCGCTGTCCGAGCCACGTCGGATGGCCATGAGCTTGCGGTACAGGGAAGGGGTCGCGTGCAGGACGGTGACCGACTGGTCGACCACCCATTGCCAGAGGTCGCGGTGCGCGTCGTTGTCGTGCAAGGCGAGAACCTGCAACTGGGCACCGGTGACCATCGCGGTGTAGACATCCAGCACCGCCGCGTCGAAGCCGAGCGACGACACCAGGCTGAGCGAGTCCTGCTCGGTGATCGACAGCCGTCGCCGGTACTGTTCGACGAAGTACCGGACGTTGTCCGCCTCCTGGATCACACCTTTGGGGGTGCCGGAGGTACCGGAGGTGTAGAGCAGATACCCGGCCCGGGGTTCGTCCGGCCCGTCGCCGGCCTCACCCGGACCGATCTGGTCGATCCGCACCACCTTCGGGCGTACGCGGCCGGGCTCGTCGATGTCGTCCGCTTCTGCCCAGGCGACGGCGCCGTTGGCCAGCACCACCCGGACCCCGGCGTCCGAGACGATCCGCCGCAGCCGCGACGCCGGGTCCCTGGGCTCCAGAATTACGTAGCGGCACCCGGCATCCAACGCGCCGACCATTGCGGAAATCGCCAGCGGGGTGTCCCCGTGACGGAAGTACAGCCCGACCGGACCTTCCACCGGGGTACGCCGGAGGTAGCCGCTGACCCGGCGGCTCCATCCGAGTAACTGCCCGTACGTCGTCGCGCCGCTCGGGGTCACCACCGCCACCCGCTGCGGGATCCGCTCCATGGTCTGCCTCACCATGGCGGCCAGCGGTTGCGGGACGTCTGCGGACCCGACCTGGGGCGGCCGCCCGAGGCGGGGCGGTACCAGGAGCGGTTGCGCGTCGAGTGGCCGGTCCGGATCCCGGTCGAGACGGCAGAGACAATTCTCGAAGCCGGCCATCCACAGGCGTACCGTCTCCGGATCGAACAGCGCCGAGTCGTAGTCCCACCGCAGCGACCCGCCGCCGCTGTCAAGGATCGCGTAAACGTCGAGGTCAAGCCGTGCGGTCTGGCCCCGGTCGCCGAGGAACCCCTTGACGATCTGCTCACCCGGCCCGAAGGTGAGGCCGTTGAAGTATACCGAGGTGACCGGGACCCTCCCGTCGCTGCGACCGCTGGTGAGATCGCCCGCCACCGCACGCACCGGCAGCGCCCGCAGTCCGAGCGCCTCCGACAGCCTGCTACCGACCGCCGCGACCCGCTGCACGCCGGACTGGTCGCCGGCGAGCTGCAGGCGCAGCGTGACCGGGTTGACACAGGGCCCGAACGTGTCCTTCATGGCGGGAATGTCGCGATCGAGAAGCGGAACACCGACCGCGATGTCCGAGCGTCGCGTGACTCTGCCGATGACCGTCGCGAACCCGGCCAGCGCCACCGCGAACGGCGTCGTGCCACACCGCCGGGCCAGCCGGGCCAGGGACCGGGACTGCTCGTCGGTCAGGTGCAGCCACTCGGTGGCGATGCGGCCCCGTGCGCCGTCGCCTGGGGACCAGCGGTCCCGGGGCAGCCGCACCGGTACGAGGCCCGTGAGCTGCCCGCGCCAGTACGCCCCAGCGTCTCCGCCGCCGCGCGCCAGCAGGTCCCGCTGCCGACGCACGTACGTACGGTACGAGGTGTCCCGTTCCTCGTCGGTGCGCCCCGTGCCGTCCCCGCCGGCGCACGCCGACGACAATCGCTGGGCGAAGGCGTTGAGCGAGAACCCGTCGCAAATGATGTGGTGGGCGACGAAGATCAGCGTGTGGGTGCCGTTCGGCAGCCGCGCGAGTGTGGCGCGAAACAACGGGCGCTCGTCGAGGTCGAAGGGCTTGCGGACGAGTGCCTCGACGCACGCGTCCAACTCGGCCACCGCCTGCTCGGTGCTTGATCCGGAAACGTCGAGTACGTCCGGTCGGTGCTCCTCGTCGTCGCGCGGGAGCAGGCCCAGGTTTCCGTCCCGCCAGACGAACTGGCAGTGCAGCAGATCCGCGCGGCCCAGCTCGAGCGCGAGCGACTTCTCGATGCGCTCCCGTGGGATCTGCGATGCGAAGTCGATCCGGATCGCGATGTTGTAGCGGCTGTCCGGTGCTCGCGACTGGTGGTCGATCCAGATCGACTCCTGGATCGAGCTGGCCGGTAGGAGACCGCCGCCGGTGAGCGCCTCGGGCGCAACGGGCGGCGGATCGGTGTGCGACAGGGCGTCCAGCCGCGCGGCGAGCCCGGCGATCGTCGGATGGTCGAACAGCAGCTCGACGCCGATCAGCTGGCCCACCTCATCGGACAGCGCGGCGGCGAGCTCGGCCATACCGAGGGAATCGAAGCCGACGCTGAAGAACGTGTCGTCCCGCCCCATCCGGACCGGTCCCTTGAGATGTTCGACCGCCCGCATGATCTGCCGCTCCGTGTCGGAGGCCGCCGCAGCCGGGGTCCGTCCCTCGCCGGTTGCGCCGATCGGCCCGCTGGACTCCGCCTTCCAATGGGCGATGCCGCCGGTCTGCCCCGCGAGGTAGGTCGACCTGCACAGCGCCCGTTGGAGCTTGCCGCTGCTGGTACGAGGCAGGTGGCGAGGGGTGAAGAGGAACACCTCCGACGCCGGGATGCCGAACTCCTCCAACAGCACGGTCCGGACCGACCGGATGACTTCGGCGTGGGCAAGTCCGCCCGTACGGTCGTACTCGCACTGGACAACCAGATCTTCGCCGTGCTCCCGGTCTACGGAGAACACCACACAGCCGTCCCGGATGACACCCGGTGCGCCCTCGGCAATCGCCCATTCGAGGTCGTACGGGTAGTGGTTGCGGCCGCGGATGATGATCAGTTCCTTGATCCGGCCCGTCACATGCAGCTCGCCGTCGCGCAGGAAGCCAAGGTCGCCCGTGCGGTAGAACGGGCCCTCACCCGAGCGGGTGAAGGCATGCAGCGCCTCGGACGCCCCGGGGTTGTTCCAGTAGCCGCCCGCGACGCTCGACCCGCTCAGCCACACCTCGCCCACTCGGCCGTCGGGGCACTCGGCACCGTTGCCGTCGACGACGAGGCAGCGGAAACCACTGGGGACGCCGCACGACACGACCGGGTCGCCGGGCGACGCGGGCCCGCTGTCGTCCGCCTCGCCCCCGGACGGCTCCGGCGTGCGCGTGGTGAGTCCTTTCGCAGCAGCCACCAGCAACGTGGCCTCGGCCATGCCGTAGCAGGGCCGGAAGGCATCGGACCGGAATCCGGTCGCCGCGAACCGGTCCGCGAACGACGACAGCGTCTGCGCCCGGACCAGCTCGGCCCCGCAGTAGGCCACCCGCCAGCGGCTCAGGTCGAGCCCCGCGACGTCATCGTCGCTGATCCGGTCGGCGCAGTGCTGGTAGCCGAAGTTGGGTCCGCCACTTCCCGTCGCGCGGTAGCGGCTGATCGCCTCCAGCCACGTCACAGGCCTGCGCAGGAACTCGAGCGGCGAGAGGAACACCGCGTGCGCGCCGACGTACACCGCGTGCAGGACGTTCCCGATGAGCCCCATGTCGTGGTAGAAGGGCAGCCAGGACACGACCGTCGATTCGCTGTCCTGGCCGAACGCCGCCCGGATGAGCTCCTGGTTGCGGTACAGGTTCCGGTGCGAGACGACGACGCCCTTGGGCGCGCCGGTCGACCCGGACGTGTACTGCAGGAACGCCGGGTCTGCCGGGCGCACGGCCACGGGTTCGACGGCACCCGTCCAGCCGCCCGCTGTCCCGCCGGCCGTGATCTCGTCGACCGTGATCTCATCGGTGACGAGGCAGGGCGCGGTCTCCGTGAACCTGTCGCCGGCTCGGCCGAGTGCCGCCCGGTCGGTCAGGACGACGGAGGCCTGCGCATCCCGGGCGATGACGAGGAGGCGGTCCGCCGAGCGGCTGTTCCTCGGCGGGTAGCACGGAACGGGCACGATCCCGGCGACGAGACACGCCCAGAACGCGCGGATGAACTCCGGCCCGTGGGGGTAGACCAGCAGTGCCCGTGCCGGCCGTGGGAGCCCATCAAGGTGGACCGCCAGGGAGCACACGGCGTCGTACAGTTGCTGGTAGTTGACGGTGTGCGCCTCGTCGAGGCCCTGCCGCAGGAACGTGTACGCCGGTTCCGCCGGGGACCCGGCTGCCCGATGCCGCAGCACGGCCGCGAAGTTGTGCTCGCTGTGCGGCGAGCCGCCCTCAGTCACCGACCCGCTCCAGCTCCGCATCGCCGAACACCGCTCTGATCTGCTGACGCCGCAGTTTTCCGGTGCCCGTCAACATGCCGTTTTCCACGGTGAACGGCACCGTGCTGTGCGCGAAGAGCGTCACTCTCTCGTGTTCGGCCAGCCTCGGGTTGACCTCGGCGAGGTAGCTCCTCAGCGCTGCCGATCCGCCCCGCTCGACGGGCCAGTACGCGACGGCGGCGATCCGCTTGCCGTCGAAGGAGGTGACGCAGATGGACTCGTCCACCTTCAGCTCGTGGAAGACGGTCTCGACGCTGGCGGGGAACACCTTTTTGCCGTTGTCGAGGACGATGACGTCGTCCTTGCGTCCGCGCAGGAACAGGAAGCCGTCCGCGTCGAGGTAGCCGATGTCGCCCGTGCAGATGTACCCCTCCTGGTCGAAGGTGACGACCGAGGGGTCGGCAAGCTCGCTCCGGTCGATCTTGACCCGGATCTCGCCGTCCGCGGCGATCTTGACGGGAACGCGCGGCCGGCCGACGCTGCCGATGCGGAAGTCCTTCTCGGAACTCATGGAGATGATCCTGGGCAGCTCACTCTGCCCGTACCCCTCGTAGATCCGCACACCCACGCGGTAGAACGTCATAAGCGTCCGCCGGTCGATCGGGGCACTGCCCGTCACGAAGTAGTCGGCCCGGCCGCCGTAGATCTTGCGCACCTTGCCGAACAGGTAGCGGCCGAACACTCGTTTCACCCAGCTGCGGTTGGGCAGCCGGTTGATCCGAAGGCGGAGGTAGACGTCGAAGACGGCCCGCTGCCGCTTACTCATCTGCCGCAGTTTCTGTTCGATCCGCGCCGCCAGGGCCTCGTATATCATGGGGACGCTCACCATGATGTTCGGCTTCTCGACGATCAGGTCCTGCACGCAGCGCCGAGGATCGGAGAGCACGATGTCGATCCGACGCATCAGCGCCAACCGTACGAAGGCCCGCTGCTGCAGGTGGGAGAAGGGCATGAAGACAAACAGCTTGTTCCCTTTGCGGCTCCAGAAGCTGGTCCGGTACCGGTAGTACTGCAGCGCCAGGTCGAGGGCGTGTCTCCAGCCGTTCGACGGCTCTTCTGCCGGGAACATCAAATCGATGCGTTTGGCCTTGCCCGACGTCCCCGACGAGTAGCCGATCGAGTAGTGGTCCAGCATCCGGTCGGCGGTGCAGGTCCACTCGACGCCGGCGAGCTCCTCGAAGCCGCTTCCCATCGGGGTGGCACCGCCGGTACCGAAGAACCACACCGGTGCGTCGACCTCGGTGAGCCGGTCCGCCACCGCCCGGTCGGCGAGCACGACGTCGGCCTCGGCCTCCCGCAGCAGGGCACCGATCTCCCGGGCGGTGAGGAACTCCGGCACCGCGACCGACCGGAAGCCCGCCTTGATGCAGGCCAGATCGAGCACCATCCACTGGTACGACGTCGGCCCGACCAACCCCACCTGGAACTCGCGCCCGCGCCCGTGCGGCCGGAGCGACGCCAGCCGGCCGACCGCCCGGTCGATGTCCTGTGCCAGCTCGGCCCACGTCCTGCTGACCCTGCCGCCGTCGCGGTAGACCACCTGGTTGTGGTGGTTGTCCGCGAGCCTTTCCAGAGCCGCGAAGAGCTGCCGCTTCATCCCAGGTTCCTGCGGATGACCGCCGCCACCTCGTCGAAGCGGCTACCCGCGAAGAGCTGGTCCGGCGGTAGCACGTTCTCGCCGAAGGTCTCGTCCACCTCAAGTACCATCCGTACCGACTTCAGTGAGGTGCCGCCGAGGTCGAAGAAGTCGTCCGAGGTCCGGACGGACTCGACCTTCAGCAGCCGGCACCAAATGGCGGCAAGCCTTTCCTCGATCGCGGACATCACGCCCGGCTCTGCGGCGCCCTCCGATGCGATCATGGCGCCGAGCGCAGCCGTGTCGATCTCGCCGCGGGTGTCCCTCGGCAGGGCCGCCACGAACCGGAACCGTTCGACGGCGATGTCGGCGAGTTGCGGGATGCGCTCACGGATGGCCGAGGCCAACGCCCGACGCGTCGACAGCGGCCGCCGCCAGTTCGGAGCGGCGGGGTCCGGCGCCACCGGTCCCCGACGGGCGTAGAGGCCGTACATGTCGGTGCTCAGCAGATCCGGGTTGCGGTCGATCAGCACGCTGAAGCCCTTGTCCTCCAACAACCTGACGCAGGCCGCGACCCGTCCGTCGATGTCGTGGACCTCCATGACCACCTGATCGATCCGTTGCCACAGCCCATCGTCGATACCGTGCAGGACCTGCCACTCCGCTTTCTCGACGTCGATCTTCAGCAGATCGATACGGTCGACGGAATGGCCCTCGAGCGCCTGTCCCAGTGTCTGCACGCCGCACTCGACCGGCTCGCCGACGAGCAGCTCGGCGACCATCGCGTCGAGTCCGGCGGCGGAGGCACCGTCGTGGCCCGCGAGATAGGTCTTGAGAACCTCGCGGTCCGTCTGGTCCGCGAGGAGCCCGGACATCGCTGTGTTCTTCGGGTAGTACGTGATCACCGTCTGACCGCGCGCGTCGCCGACCGCGCCGACGACGATGACGACATCGATGTCGTGCAGCCTGGCATTCAGCTCGACGGCCCGACACAGCTGAGGTACGGGCTCGACCGCGAAGATCCGGGCCCCCTGGCCGACAAGTCCGAACAAGACGGAGGCCCCACCGATGTTCGCCCCGACGTCGATTACGGTCGGATGGTCGGGCAGTGTCACCCCGTTGCGCAGGTACTCGTTGTCCCGGAACACCTCACGGAAGATGAAGTCGGCCTCCCGCCGGTTGCGGTGGAAGATCATCAGGTCGTCGTCGGGCTCGTACAGGGCGAGCTCGCCGTCAACGCCTGTCTCCTCGCAGAGGAGCGTCGCTCGCCGGACCACTGGTGCGGCCTCGCCCGGCACGACGAAGACCGCAGCGACCCGCCGGTCACCCGTGCGGTGCCGGACGAGAACGCCTTCCTCGACGAGCCCGCCCAGGTCGTGATCGATCGTCTCGACTTCGAGTGCAGCTATGTCGGTCATCGCCGTCCAGGTGTGCTCAGGTACTGGGCCGCGACGAAGTCGGCGGCCAGTTGGACGAGTCGGGACGAGGTGTCGAAGACGGAGAGGTGGTCGCCGCTGGGCTCCTCGACCAGCCGGGCGCGGGCGAGCTCACCCGCCACGCGATGCGAACCTTCCGGGTGCGCGGTCGTGTCGGTCCGACTCGTCACCACCAGCGTCGGGTGTGGGATCCGGCCGAGCAGATCAGTGATGTCGAAAGACATGATCGCAAGGTTCAACCTGCAGTAGTGGTGGAACAGCACCGGCGAGGCGTAGGGGTAGAGCACCAGCGGCGCGAGCCGCTCGGGGATCTTCGCCAGGGCGGCAGGGCGGTGCATGAGTTTCTGGTAGGCGGCCGCCTTCGCCAGGGTGTCCGCGCCCATCTCCATCAACGCCTGGACGTCCCGCTGGTGATCGGTCTTCGTCGAGCCGGCCCCGAAGTCGTAGTCCCCGTGCCACAGGCTGATCGATCCGAGGCGACCGGGATGTCGGTGGGCGGCCTCGACCACGATCACCGCGCCGCCGCAGAGCCCCATCACGTGACAGGCCGGCAGGTCGAGCGCGTCCATGACCGCCAGCAGGTCGTCGGCCTGGTCAGCCACGCCGCTCGCCATACCGGCCTCGGGACCGTGCGCGGAGAACAGACCGCGGGTCTGCCAGGTCACGACGAAGTGCTCCTCGCCGAGTGCGCGCAGCCACCGCAGCGACAGCTCGACCGGCATGCCGCAGGGTGGGACCAGCACCACCGCGGGACGCGCCCGGTCGCCCGACGTGAACGCGTCGAGCGTCAGTCCGTCGCGGGTTTCGACCCGCACCAGCCGGGGCGCCCGGTTACGGGCATTGGCGGCGGCGCGTACGATCGGCGCCTCCCCGGCGTCGCGGACCCAGTCGTCGAGCGGTCCGGCGTCGCTCAGCAGGGTGCTGATCCGGCGCTCCACCGCCAACCCGAACGAGCTGCCCGCCGGCGGCGGCGCGGCGCGCACGTGGACCGTCTGGCGCAGACCGACCTCGCGGGCAACGCTGTCGAGTAGCCGTCCGGCGGCGGTGCCGAGACGCTCGTGATCCGCCACGGCCACCTCGAAGTGGTCCTGCGGCAGCCGGTCTGCCAGTGGCTTGACCTCGCCGAACACCTCGACAGCGGCCGCCGCCCACTCCTCGAACCCGGTCACGGTCAGCTCTTGCCGAACGGGACGCCGGTCGTCGTGTGGGTTCGCAGCCGGTTCCGCCCGTACCTGTCCTCACCCGACACCAGCACGCACCCGAAGTCGTCCAGCGAGATGCGCCCGCCGTACTCGTGGATCTCGGTCAGACCCGGATAGACGCGGACCGACGCAGGGACGTAGCGGCTGGCGAAGCCAAGGCGCATCTCCTGCGTCCGGCCCGCGTGACCGTGGGAGGCGTGCATCAGCGTCGACCAGAAGACGATGAACTGCCCCGCCTTCATCTGCATCGAAACCGCCTTGCTCTCGTCCGGGGACCAGTCCGGGTCGATCTGCAGTTGGCGGTAGTCGTAGCCGAAGAATCCCCGGGCCACGCCGTTCTTGGTCTTGTTGCGGTTCGCCTCAGGGTCGTAGTGCATCCCCAGGGTCTCGTCGTAGAACATCTGCCGGTGGGTACCCGGGATGAACTGTAGGCAGGCGGTCTCGATACTCGCCTCGGTGAAGGCCGTCCAGACGGTGATCGTGCCGCCGTACTCCCGGTCCTCCTCCCAGACGATCTGCGGCTCTCCCCCGGCGTTCGCGAACGTGTCCGCCTGGTGCCAGTCGGTGCCCTCGTCGCCCGGGTACTTCGGGAAGAACTCGGACCGCCAGCAGATGACGTCCTTGCCAAGAATGCTCGCCACCCGGTGGACGATCTCGGGCCGGGCGATGTGTTCGGCAAGGAAGCTGTTGTCGAGATGGCGGTCGTAATTGGAGATGTTGGTCCCCTGCGAGATTGCCTCGGTGTCCTGGTAGACGGCGTTTGTCCGGTCGAGCAGCTTCAGCCGCTCCTTCCGCCAGCGGTCAGCCATCTCGTCAGGTTCATAGAGCGTGAACGGCCCGGCGTAGCCGTTGCGCTGGAAGTCTGCGAGCTCGGTGGGCGTGAGGCTGAACTTGCTCATGACATCCACTCCCGGATCTGGGGCTAGCTAGGCCCGCGTTCGGCGGTCGCCCGCTTCCTCGACGCGAACTGTTCGCCGACATGGTCGACGTAGACGTCCAGCGACAGACCGTCGGCGAAGGCACCCAGGTCAACCTCCACCGCGAGCTGCTTCTTGGTCTCCTGCATGATGCGGATGAGGTCGAGCGACGTGCCGCCGGCCTCGAAGAAGTCCTCGTCCGACACGGCGACGGGCTTTCCTAGCACCTGCTCCCAGATAGCCTTGACCTTTTCTGCGTAACCCACGACCGCCTCTAGTTGCGGTGACGGGTCCGGCGCGTGGTACGTCGCCTGCAGCGAGTCGTGGTCTATCTTGCCGTTGTGATTCCTCGGATACTCGTCGAGCAGGACACACCGGGCCGGGCACATGTATGCGGGAAGCGTCGCACGGATATTCGCCAGCACCAGATCGGCGACAGCCGCACGCTGCGCCGGCCCGGTCTCGGGATCGTACAGGGCGAACAGCATGAGATGCGCGTCGTCACCGGAGCCCGGCACCTTCGACACCACCGAGTTTGACAGACCGGGGAACGCGTCCGCGACGGCCTCGATCTCCCGGGGATCGATCCGGTACCCGTGCAACTTGATCTGGGTGTCCGCGCGCCCGACGAAGAAGTACTCGACGCCGTCATAGGTGACACCGAGGTCGCCCGTGCGGTAGACCCGGTCCGCGCCCGATCCGGTGAATCGCGCGGCGGTCAGCTCCGCTTCGTGCAGGTACCCCAGGGCGACGCCCGGCCCGCGCACGTGAATCTCCCCGACCGCGCCGTGCGCGACCGGCTGCCCGGCGTCATCCAGCAGCTGGATGGCCAGATCTGGAATCGGCACACCGATCGGCGAGTGCTCCGACCCGTCGAGTAGTTCGAGTGACAGTGGTCGGTACGTCACGTGCACGGTCGTCTCCGTGATCCCGTACATGTTCACCAGCTGCGGGGCTGACTCACCGCGCCGCGCCAGCCACGCCGCCGCGACATCGCGGTCGACCGGTTCACCGCCCAGGACGACGTGGCGCAGCGAGAGGTCCGCGTGGTGGCGGGCGTCAACCGCGTCGAAGGCGCGGAACGCCGTCGGCGTCTGACTGAGAACCGTGACCCCTTGGTCAACGACCAGCTGGTAGAAGCGCTCAGACGTACGGGTCGTCACGTACGGCACGACGACCGCCTTGCCGCCGTGCAGCAGCGCGCCCCAGAGCTCCCATACGGAGAAGTCGAACGCGATTGAGTGGAACACCGTCCACACGTCGTCCTTGGAGAACCCGAACCAGCTCTGCGTGCCGCTGAACAGCCGGTCGACGTTCCCGTGCTGGACGACGACACCGTGCGGTTTGCCGGTCGTGCCGGAGGTGTAGATGACGTATGCGGGTGCCTCCGGGGACACCACCACCGGTGCCCAGTCCGGTGCGACGCCGTCCGGCAACGCGCCGCGCTCGTAGGCCACGAGGTTGACACCAGGCCGGTCGAACAGGCCGACCAGCTCGGCAGCGACGACGACGAACTGCGCCCGGCTGTGCTCGATGATGTAGTCGATCCGGGGTGCCGGGTAGTCCGGGTCGACGGGCAGGTAGGCCGCCCCCGCCTTGAGTACGCCGAGCATGGCGACGACCATGTCGATTCCCCGGGGCAGACACAGGCCGACCACCTCTCCGGGCTGCACACCACGGGTGGTCAGCCCGAAAGCGAGCCGATCGGACAGCCTGTCGAGCTCCTGATACGTCAGGGTTTCCCCGGCAGAAGCGACCGCGATCCGCGACGGCGCCTCCGCCGCCTGCTGACGGAAGATCTCATGAAGTCCACCCCGGAATCCGGAAGTGGCGTGCGCTGTGCCTGACATCCGTTCCTCTTCCCGCCCGAGCGTCACTACGCACCCGTCGTCCGGGTGTACAGCCTCCCGTTGCTCCAGATGTGGTCGACATGACCCCACTCGGCGACGCTGCGGACATCCGGGAAGAACCCGGAGCCGAGGTCGTTCGCGCTGGTGTTACAGAGGATCGGTAGTCCGCTGTACTCCGCGTAGTGGTTGAGCAGCGCGTGTATCTCCGGGTTCTGCCGCTGGTTGACCGTCTGCAGGCGGGCCGTCCCGTCCAGGTGGCAGACTGCAGCCAACCGCCCTGCCGCTTCCGGACGCACCCGGTGGTCGTAGAGCATGTACGGATCGGGCGTACCCGGGTCGAAGAACCGAGCCGCGTCCTCCTCCACGCAGATCGGCGCGACCGGCCGGTACGACTCGCGCCGCTTGATCCGGTTGAGAGTGGTCTTCATCTCCGGCGAGGTCGGCGCCGCCATGATGCTGCGGTTTCCCAATGCCCGCGGCCCGAGCTCGGCCCGGCCGTTGAGCACGATGACCGGCTGCTGCGACTCGTGGATGAGACCCGCCAGCTCCTTGAGTGAGCAGTCGCGCGACAACCAGTCGGCGGCGTCCCATGCGGTATCACGGATAGCTGGCCCGCTGTAGACGTCCCAATCGACCGACTCGTAGCCATGCTTGGCAACAAGCTCGCTGCAGACGGTGCCGATGGCGCTGCCCGCGTCGTTGGGGAACGGTGGAATCCAGAGCTCCGCCAGGTTGCACGAGCGCCTGATCGCGCTGTTCCACTTGATGTTCAGCGCACACCCACCGGCGTAGCACAGATTCCGGGGTCCCCGCCGGTCCAGTTCGTCCAACCGTGCTGCCAGCGTGCGGACCAGCACCTCCTCGAGGAAGCAGTGGAAGGTGGTGAGGATGTCCTCATCGCTGAGCCCACTGGCTTTGGCCCGGAAGACCAGCTTGAGCAGTAGCGCCCGCTCGAACTCCAGCATCTGTTCGTGGGTCGTGACCGGCCCGGTCCTCGCCACCAGCTTCTCGAAGATCGTATGGAAGCTCTCGCCGAGCGACTGGGCCCTCTTCCCTTTCGCGATGTAGGCCATGTACTTGCCAGCCAGCGACAGGTCATTCGGCCGATAGTCCTGGTACGGCGCAAAATTCACCGCGAAATAGGTGTAGATGAACCCGCTCATGGGAAACAGGTAGCCCAGGCATTCGAGTCTGCCACCCCGGTCATAGTGGAACAGCTGCGGAAACGACATGCCGTCCCACGAGAGCACGTACGACGACTCGCCCCGCCGAGCCATCGGACTACTGCAGTAAGATGAGAAAATGTGCCCCGCAATGTGCTGGTAACTCGTGTACTCCCGCCCAAAGTAGGTGCTGAAAGCACCTTTACTCGCCAACGGGTTCGCGCGGATGCCGTAGAGGTGACCGTAGTCCGCCACCTCGAACGGAACCTTTTCGTCGCCCAGGATCACCTCGAAGGGAGTAGTATGCCAACCATCGATGACGAGGGAGTCCACCTCAGACCAGTCGTAGCCGATATCGTTGAGCAGGCCGAACAGCTCACTCCTCGTTAGCCGGAATTCCGAGTAACGCGGGTTGTTGCCTATCTTCTCCATCTCGTGACACTGGACCAGGCGGTTGTCTTCGAAGAGGGCAACACCGCCGTCGTGGCTCAGCTTGATTCCGACAGAAACGACCCTTTGGTTACGCATGGCGCCCCGCTTCGTTGTCCCATGCTCCATCGTCGGTGACCGATATTACCGGCAAGATTCCTCGGGTTCAAGAGAGTAAGGCGGAACTCCTCGGCGGCCGCAGCGGATCTCGATACCCCAAAAAAAGTTCCACTGTGGCTAATGATCTTTTGTCATGGCTGGCTGGCCCGCAAGAGGGCAGCTTGAAACAGGCTGGCGGACGGGGTGTCGACCCGGATGTTTTGGCAGATAATGATGATCGAGAAGGCCGCCGCACGGGGCACCGAATCCGGCAGGCATCGGCCCAGCGGACCCGACGCCCAACCGTGGCACCGCGACAGCCCGGAGGTGGCATCGGCCGCGCCACCCGGCACCGGCCCCGTCCGCAACGGCGGCACCGCGTTCCCTGGCCGCCTGCCAGAATCGACGTCACCTCGTTCGGGTACAGTCACGCAATCATGAAGTCGCTGGCTTTTCTGACGCGACAAGCGGCACCACCGTCGGCCGTCACCGCCGGTCTCGTCGCGGTACTCGTCGGTACCGCGAGTTCCGCGGCGATCGTGTTCACCGCCGCGCAGGCCGCTGGCGCGTCCAGCGATGAACTGGCCTCGTGGATGCTCGCGCTGGGTGTCGGCATGGGAGTGACGTCCATCGGGCTGTCCCTACGCTACCGGGCACCCGTCGTCACCGCGTGGTCCACCCCGGGGGCGGCCGTACTCGCCACTGGACTGCTCGGGGCGAGCATGGGTCAGGCGATCGGCGCCTTTCTGGTCTCGGCGGCATTGATCACGCTCAGTGGGATCACCGGGTGGTTCGCCCGTGTCATGAACCGTGTCCCGGTCGCGCTCGCGGCGGGCCTCCTTGCCGGAATTCTCGTCCAGTTCGGTATCGGGCTGTTCAGCGAGATGCACCACAGTTTCGCCGTGGTGTTCCCGATGTTCACGGTCTATCTGCTGTTCCGCAGGTGGCTGCTCCGGTACGCCGTACTGGCGGCACTGACCACTGGCGTCGTCGCTGCCACGCTCACCGGGTCGGTCCGGCTGCGTGACGTGGACCTGGCACTGTCCACTCCGGTCTTCACCGTTCCCGAATTCTCCTGGCAGGTCGTCATCGGTGCCGGGCTACCGCTCTTCGTGGTCACCATGGCCTCGCAGAACCTTGCGGGAGTGGCGGTGCTACGCAACGACGGGTATCAACTGCCGGTCTCACCGCTGGTCGGCTGGACGGGTGCGGCCAACCTGGTGCTGGCACCGTTCGGCTGCTTCGGACTCAACCTCGCGGCCATCACCGCGGCGATCTGCACCGGTAGCTCGGCGCACCAGGACCCCGACCGCCGCTACCTGGCCGCCGTCTGGGCCGGAGTGTTCTACCTGTGCCTCGGCGTGTTCGGCGGCACGGTCGGCTCCCTACTCACTGCCCTACCGGTGTCCCTCATCGCCGGGATCGCGGGTCTCGGGCTGCTCGCCACCGTCATCACCTCCCTCACCTCGGCGCTCGCCGACGAGCAGTGGCGGGAGTCTGCCGTGATCACCTTCCTGGCGACCGCGTCCGGGGTGACGCTGCTGGGAATCGGGTCGGCGTTCTGGGGTCTGCTCGCCGGTGTCCTCACCGCACTGGTGACCCGCAGCCTGCGGCGGGAGAACCGGCTCGACGGTGACACGGCGCCGCAGGACCGTCTGCCGGGCGTCCGGCCGCCGCTCGCAGAGGCTGCGCAGCACCGGCGCCGGGCAGGCGCAGACAATCGCATCTGACGGAACCCCGGGCACCTCGTCGGTCCGTGCAGCCGCAACGGGATGACCGCCCGGCGGTTTCTCCGGATAGCGGCCGCCGGCCGCTATCCCCGGTGCGTGCCGTGCTCGCCGGCCGGCACCGGGTCAGCGTCGCCGGACACCGTGCCGATCCAGCGATGGTAGGCGTCCATGTCGACGTTGCCGCCGCAGACGATGGTGGCCACCCGCCTGCCCGCGAAACGGTCGCGGTCCTCAAGGATCGCCGCGATACCGAGCGCGGCCGACGGTTCGACGACGAGGCCCGCATGATTCAGGAGCAGCCGCATACCGGCGACGATCGACGCCTCCCGGACGAGGACGGCGTCATCGACGACCACGAGCAGGTCCTGCAGGGCGTCCGGGTTGGGGATGCGGCCCGCGA
The DNA here is from genome assembly GCF_029581175.1 of Solwaraspora sp. WMMD937. NCBI lineage: Bacteria > Bacillati > Actinomycetota > Actinomycetes > Micromonosporales > Micromonosporaceae > Solwaraspora > Solwaraspora sp. WMMD937. Next base: position 4,970,613 of record NZ_CP120738.1, read on the forward strand.
CACCGTCGGCGATGGTGTCGACCGAGTTGGTGGTGACGACGCACCGTGCGTGCCATGAGCGCGTCATCGCTGGTGCTCCCCGCGGCTGGACACAGATCACCTCCACCTCGGGTGTCATGGCCTTCACCGCGAAGCCGACGCCGCTGGCAAGGGCTCCGGTGCCGAGGGCGACCACGACGGTGTCGAGGGGCTGTGGGTCGGAGGCCAGTTCGATGCCGATGGTCGCCGCACCGTCACAGGTCTCGACGTCCACACCGTCTTCAATCTGCCGGATACCCCGGGACCGGGCGATCGCCGCCGCCCGCGCACAGGCGGTGTCGTAGTCACCGTCGACCAGCTCCAGACGGGCTCCCAGGGCACGGATGCGATCGAGCTTGACCACGGGCGCGTAGCGGGACGCCACGACGGTGACGTCGAGCCCACGGCTACGGCCGGACCAGGCCAGCGCCTGACCGAGGTTTCCCGCACTGGCGCACACCACTGCGCGCTCGCCGCTGTCGGCAAGGCCGTTGGCGATGAGCTCGGTACCCCGGCCCTTGAAACTGCGGACCGGGTTCACCGACTCGACCTTGAGACTGACCATGCACCCGAGTTCCGACCCCAGCGCCTCGCAGCGGTAGTGTGGGGTGCCGAGGAACACGGGGTCGATCGCCCGGCTGGCCGCCTGGATTCGGGCCATGTCGAGGCGCAGTCTCTGCATGGTGGAGAGTCTAGATCCGACACCCGGGCATCCCTAGCCCTGCCTGCCGCCAGGAGCTGACCCCGCGACGAGGTAGGACGGGCCGGCCGACGGAACCGAAGGTCCAAGCATCTCGATAGTTTCGGTCATCGATGGGCGGGTACTGTCCGAGCATGGCACTTCGGCCTTCCTTCGTCCGACGCTGAGGGAGCTGAGCATGACCGGTCAGCCGCTCTACCTCCGGGGTATCGCCTACACGGTGGGAGACGCCGTCCCTCTCGCCGACATCGAAGAAGGCGACCCCGAGCAGATCGAGGTCTTCACCAAGCTCGGCCTGCACTACTTCCGGAAAAGTCCGCTCAGCCTGCCCGACCTCTGCCACCGTTCGGTCGGAGACACCCTGCGGACCGGCGGCGTCGACCCTGCCGATATCGGTGCCGTACTGCTCGCCACGACGGTCAACTCGATCCATGCGGTAGGACTGGACTATCCCGAGGTGGCGCAGATTCTCGGTGACTACGGTCTCGTCGACGCCAAGTTGTACGGAGTGAGTCTCGCGAAGTGTTCCAACCTGTCGGCGGCCCTGGAACTGGGGTCCAGTCTACTGCGGGCAAACGACTACTCGGAGGTCCTGGTCATCGTGGGCGACAAGTGCGCGCGCGACCGCGACCGGTTCATGGACTCGGCGGAGTCGATTCTGAGCGACGGAGCCTTGTCGTTCATCCTGTCGCAGACCGGGGGCACCTACGAACTCAGGCACCTGGCGACCAGCAGCGACCTGTCCCATCTCACCAGGACGTTCGGTGTGCTCGAGTTCGTGGACAACTCGGTCAAGAACCTCGGTAGGCTCTGGCGGGCCATCCCGCCGGAGCTTCCGAGAGACCAGATCGAGAAGGTCTTCTGCGGAAACTACAACATGCTGATCCAGCGCAACCTGATGCGCGAGCTCGGAGCCGGCCGCCAGGCGTTCTACCTGGACAATCTACGGCGCCTGGGGCACGTTTTCTCGTGCGACGTGCTGATCAATCTCAGCGACTACGCCGCATCAACCAACGTGGCGCCGGCCACTACGTTCGCCTGCCTGACCGTGGGGTACTTCCGGTGGGGTTGTTTCGTCGTACAGAAATGCTGACGAGCTCACAGCTCGGACTCGGCGATTATCTCCCGCATGATCTCGCTACTCCCACCCGCGATCGTGACGAGCCGGGTGTCCCGGAAGACCCGGGAGATCGGCGCCTCCGCGAGGTAGCCGTGTCCACCGAAGAGCTGAAGGCACTGCCCCGCCACCTCGACGGCGAGCTCGGTGGCCCGCAGTTTGGCCATCGCGCACTGGGACATCGCCTGCTGTCCCTGGCTGTACAGCCAGGCCGCGTGATAGGCGAGCTGGCGCGCCGCCGCTGTGTGACTCATCAACTCGGCCAGCCGGTGCCGCACCACTTGCAGACCCAGGATCGTGGTGCCGAAGACCTGCCGCTCGTCCGCGTACCGTCTAACCAGTTCCAGCGTGTAGTCGATCTCCCCAAGCGCCAGGAGTGCGGCCGCGATCCGCTCGAGCTGGAACGCTTTCATGATCCACAGGAATCCCGAGTTCCGCCGACCGAGAAGCTGGTCTTCTCCGACCACGACATCGTCGAACTCCACGCTCGCGGTGTCGGAGCAGTGCCACCCCAGCTTCTCCACCGGAGTCCTCGTCACCCCTGGTGCTCGGGCGTCGACCACGAACAGGGAGATACTGCGGGATCCGTCTCCGTCGCCCGTCCTGACCGCCGTAACCATGAAATCCGCGGTCAACCCGTTGGTCACGAAGGCCTTGCTGCCCCGGATGGTGTACCGGTCACCCGTAGCCCGTGCTGCGCACCGGATGCCCGCCACATCGGATCCGGCCTGGGGCTCCGTGATCGCCAGTGCGGCGATCATGTCGCCCTGTACGGCCGGCTTCAGGTACTCCGACTTCTGACGGTGGTCGCCCGCCAGGTGCAGGTAGGTCGTCGCCATGTAGCTGTGAACGGACATCGCCCCGCGGAAGCCACCATTACCCAGCCTACCTAGCTCCTCAAGGTAGGCGACCGAGTGGAAGAACGGCAGGTCGCGACCCCCGTACACGACCGGATAGTGCAGTCCTAGTAGCCCGTGCTCCCCGAACAGCTTCCAGATGTCGCGCGGAATCCGGCGCTGCGACTCCCAATCGTTCAGCCGGGGAGCTACGTGCTCCTGCAGAAACCGCCGCGTCCACGCCCGGAATGCGTCCGCATCGGGGGAAAAATAGATCGAGCTAGCGCTCACAACGTCGTCCTAGGGCTCTGGCGGGTACTGCCTTGCCAGCACGGATGACGGCCATCAGGCGTTGGCCCCGTACAGGAACGTGCGGGCGTTCAGCTCGAACAGCTTGCCGGCCTGCGAGTCGGTCAGGAATCCACGCATTTTTCCAATCTGCGCTGTCAGGTCTCCGGAGAAGTCGAACAGCGGTGCGTCCGACCCGAACAGGATCTGGTCTGGCACCTCGGCGCAGAGCATCAGCATCAGCTCCAGGTCGCCGTCCGGGATCTGGTGGAACGACGAGATGTCCGCGTAAAGGTTCCCGGGAAACTTCCGCAGCAGCTTGACGGTCCCTTCCGGGTCCCAGACCATGCCGTGCGCCAACGCGATACGCAGGTCAGGAAACCGCCGGACGACTTCCTCGACGCTGTGTGGGTACCGTTGGGCCCGGCCAAGCGTCGGCAACGACGGCCCTGAGTGGGTCAGTACGGGCACACCGTTGTCGCTGCAGTGGCGCCAGAGCGGCACCATCCGCTCATCATCCAGCTCGAAGCCACACGGCGGGTACAGCTTGACCCCTTCGCAACCAGGCAGGGCAGTCCAACGTTCGACGGTACTGAGCGCCGACGCACCACGCGAAGGGTCGAAGCCCGCGAAGAACGTCAGCCGGCCGTCGGACGCCTCGGCCACCTCGGCATGGTGCTGGTGGATCTCCTCAATGGTCAACTCGGGCTCACCGAGCGCCGGGCCGAAATCGGCGATCAGCATCACGGACTTGGCGATCCCGTGAGCGTTCATCTGCGACAGGAGGCGGTTGCCGTGCCGGTCCAGCAGGTAGAGGCGTAGGGCCCGCTCGACGCCGCTCCGACCGACCCGGCCGTCCTCGATCATCGAGCCGGCGATGCCCGCGATGAATCCGGGCGAAATGCAGCGGGCGTCGGCCAGATGGACGTGGATGTCAATCATCACTGGTTCGTTCCGTCGACGGCGCGCGTCCGGTTCACCCACCACCTGGTCACTGCGTCGCCGTATGGTGCAGTGTCGGAAAGATGACCGGGTCACTGTAGTCCGGTAGGCCGTTCGCTGATTTCCGGCAGATCAGGTCGTGGGAATGCTGGAAGACCGGCTTTTCCTTACTCAGAAAGCTCAGGTCGCGGTAACGGTTTTCGCCGTCCTGCAGGTGGACCGACAGGGCCCGCCGCGGCGAATCGGATACATTGGCGTAGCTGCCGTGGATCGTGTAGCAGTCGTGGAAGCTTACCTGGCCCCGCTCGAGTTCGAGCGGCACCTCGACGAGTTCGTTCCCCTCGGTGTTTATCAGCTCCGACTTGATAAAGTCCATGTTCTTCTCGCCGAAGGTGACCAGCGCGTGGTTGTTCCGCCACCGGTGACTGCCCTTGATCACTACCAGGCAGCCGTTCTCCGTCGAGCAGTCATGCAGCGGGATCCACGCGGTGATCATCCGGTCCGACTTGCAGGTGGGCCAGTAACGCTTGTCCTGGTGGAACCCGGTGACGCCCTCACCTTCCTCGGACGCACGCGCGGGTGGCTTGTAGATGAGTTGGTCCTTCCAGTACCTGATCTCGGTGGCCCCGATCAGGGCGGCCGCGATCGCCGAGATGATCGGAAGCCGGGCCAGCGCACGGAGTCCCAGGCTATGGAAAGAGGCGTAGCCGTCCGCGCGGCTGAGGCTTCGATCCAGGAAGGGTACGCCGAAGTTGGGGTCCACCCGCGGATTGTCGCTCCACGGAAAGCGCTCGTCGTAGTCGCAGCGGTAGATCCGCTCACTGCCGTCCACCGCCTCGGCTATCTGCTCGTCGCTCAGAATCCTCTTGGAGATGTAGTAGCCGTTGCGCCGATAGAAGTCGATGTCCTCTTCGGACGGGATCAGTGCCTGCGTTTCGGTCTCGCTGTCGCTCATGACCCGACTCCCGTCAGAGGCCTCGCAGCCGCTCCACTAGCGTGACGAGATCGCCAACCGTGGTGATCTCAGAGAGGTCGATGTACTCGGCAACCTCGTCGAGTTCCTTACCGATGATGTCCTCCAAGCTGAGGAGCAGGTTGATGTATTTCATCGAATCCATGCCCAACGACTGGAGTGACGTGGACCGGGACAGGTCGGCTCGGCGGACCGCGCCCTCCTCGCCGAGCATCGCAACCAGGATCCGGCACACTTCGTCGTACAGGACGATTTGAGTCGACATCGGCACCTTCCACTGGGCGTTCGCAGCGAGAGTAACGTGGACGATCGGCACCGAGAGGCAATCACCCGAGGCGGGGGTGCCGACTTCGTCGCCCCAGCTATCGCCATCGACGCTTATCGTACTCTTGCACCCCGATAGGTTCAAGGCTGCCCATGGATGTTCGACAGACATGATCAGCGATGTGGTCGGATCGACGAGCTGGGCCGTCAGGTCGACGTGGTGATCGGCGAAAGCAGCCCTACGCCGCCCACTTTCACCAGCCCGCGAGCTGATCGGCTTGCGGCCGCGGATCGTTCGGCGGCACCCCGGAGAGCGGCCCGGCGTCGCGGAGCACGTCCCGAAAGCCCGCCGAAGACAGTGGAACCCGGGAGAGTTTCTCCCGGGTTGCACTGTGATGGCTAGCCCGCCCGCTGCGACCGCGAGCGGTACCACTCATGGATTCAGGCCGACGTGGGCAGCAGCGGGCCCGGCGCGGGGAACCGGGCGCACAGCGCCCGGACCTCACTGCGGATAGCCTCCGCCCCATCGCTGTCGCCCTTGTTCTGCAGCGCACGGACGAACAGGTCCGCGACCGCGGTCATCTCCCCGGCTCCCATGCCGCGGGTCGTCGGCGCGGGGGTCCCGAGCCGCACCCCGCTGGTCCGCTGCGCTGACAGGCTGTCGTCGGGAATGAGCTGCTTGTTGGTGGCGAGCCCGACCTCCTCCAGCAGCTTCTGCGCGTCGCGGCCCTCGATACCGTACGATCCGACCGTATTGACCACCATGAGGTGATTGTCTGTCCCGCCTGAGACGAGCTGGGCGCCGTGCTCGAGCAGCCGACCAGCCAGCACCTGTGCGTTCGACAGAGTACGCGCAGCGTACTCGCGGAACTCCGGCTCGGCCGCCTTCTTGAGGGCGACGGCGATGGCCGCGATCGTGTGCATGTGCGGCCCACCCTGCAGGCCCGGGAATACGCTTTTGTCGATTTTCTTCGCGAACTCGCCCTTACTGAGAATCAGGCCGCCGCGTGGACCACGCAGACTCTTGTGTGTGGTCGTCGTAACCACGTCGAAACCGTGCTCCAGCGGGTTGGCCAACTGCCCACCCGCGATCAACCCGCCGACGTGGGACACGTCGGCCATGGTCAGGGCACCGACCGCGTCCGCAACCCGCCTAAATCCAGAATAGTCGAGCTCGCGCGGGTACGACGAGTGTCCGCACAGTATCATCTTCGGGCGGACTTGCTCCGCGATGCGCCGGACCTCGTCGAAATCGATGCGACCGTCCGCGCCGGCCCTGTAGCGGTGGAATTGGAAAACCCTGGCCATATGTGAAACGGGCGAGCCGTGCGTCAGATGGCCGCCGTGGGTGAGATCCATTGCGAGGATAGAGTCCCCCGGTTCCAGGAGCGCGTAGTACACGACCTGATTCATCGCCGCACCGGAGAGCGCCTGCACATTGGCGTGGTCGGCCCCGAAGAGCTCTCGAGCACGCGCGCAGGCCAGACGCTCGATGACATCGGTGTAGGTCTGACCGCCGTAGTAGCGATTGCCGGGGTATCCCTCCGAGTACTTGTTAGTGAACACCGTCCCCAGTGCGGCGAGCACTTCCGGATAGGTGTAGTTCTCGGAGGGGATGAGCTCCAACTCGCTCTGTTGCCGACGCTCCTCGCCGAGGATCGCGTCAAAGACCTCCGGATCGTACTCCTGCAGTAGGTCTCGCATCGCTCGCTCTCTAGACTCTTCCTCGGAGCCCGGGAGAATACGCGTACGTGACGGTCACGCCAAGAACGCAGTCCCCGGACACAACAACATTCTCAAGCCAGACCGTACCGCACCTCGGCACTGATCGGGACGAGGCACACTGCAGTCACGACATCGGGGCACGGCGAGCCGCCGCCAGCTCGTAGCGTCATGGATGGCGCCGCCCGCTCCACCTCACCGCATGGATCTTGATCAGATCGACTGCCTCGCATACTCTGACGGGCGGTAGTCATCACGTAACGACGAGCCAATGGCGACCACCGTCCCTGGGGGCACAGCTTGCCGCACCCATCCTGCTCTGCCGGACACCCCCCACGCCCGAGGTCGACGGCACCTGACGTACCCGCCGGCCGCTCGTGACCGTCACGGATCAGGACCCGGGCCACACCAGCAGCGGGATGCGGCACTTCCGGTTCCTGGTGGTCGGCAACGCGGTCTCGGCATACGGCACCTATCTGGACATGATCGCGCTCAGCCTGTTCGCGTACTCGCTGACCGGCAGTGCCACGCACACCGGGTTGTTCCTGGCGCTACGGCTGGCCACGAGTGTCCTCACCGGATTCGGCGCCGGGAGCCTGGTGTCCCGGCTCGACCGCAAGCGGATCATGGTGACCTCCGACATCAGTCAGGCGGTCGCCCTGGTCGTGCTGGTTCTCGCACCGACGACGGCCCAGGCCGGCCTGCTGTACGCCGTCGCGGTCGTCACCGGCGCCGGCGCCACCCTCACCAGCGTCGCGCTGCGCAGCAGCATCCCCGAGATCGTCGGGCAGGACCAGCGGGTCCGGGCGAACGCGCTGCTCGCCACCGGCCGGTCGTTGGCGATGGTCGCCGGGTTCGCCTCGGCCGGAGTTCTCATCTCCACGGTCGGCTACACCGGTGCGTTCCTCATCGACGCCGGAGCGTTCCTTTTCTCAGCTGCGGTCCTGGCCCGGCTACCGATCACCACCCGCAGCCGACAGCCGGCAGCCGCAGCAGGCTCCGGGCCGGGCGCAGCAACGGACACCGGGCCGGACTCAGGGCCGGACGAGGCGCGACGGCCGTCCGGAGTCCTCACCGCGCAGTTGACGGCCCTGCGCTACCTGCGGCTGACCCCGGTCCTGCTCGCACTGATCAGTCTGCGCGCTGCCGACGCGTTCGGCTCGGCCTCGCACAACGTCGGCCTGCCGGTGCTGTCCACCATGCTGGACCCGCAGCATCCGGCCGCGTTCATGTCCCAGTTCTGGGCCACCTGGGCGATCGGCAACATCATCGCGCAGCGCGCCGTCGCCCGCTGGGCCAGACACACCGGCCGGACAATCAACGAGCGCGCGTTCGCCGCTGGCGCGGCGCTCATGTCGGTGGCCTTCATCCTCACCTTCACCGCGCCGCCGCTGCCGCTGGCCGTCCTGGTCGCCACCGTCGCCGGCGTCGCCGACGGTTTCACCGAGATCGCCTACACCACCCGGCTGCAGGCCACTCCGGATGATCAACGCGGCTACGTCTTCGGATTCTCGGCGACCGCGGAGAACCTCGGCTTCGGCGTCGGCATGGTGGCCTGCTCCTTTCTGCTGGAACAGTTCACTCCGTTGACCGTGGTCACTCTGTTCCACGGGCTGGCGGTGCTGCTGGCAGTGGCTTTCCTGGCCACGCTGTGGGCGCGTCGACGGACGACGACATGAGTACCCCGACGCGCGGTGGCACCGACGACCGGCGGATCGCCATCATCGGCATGGCGTTGCGGCTACCCGGAGCGGACACGCCGCAGGCGTACTGGCGCAACATCCGTGACGGCGTGACCAGCGTACGCAGGTTCAGCCCCACCGAGTTGGCCAAGGCCGGGGTACCGGCGCAGCTGCGCGAGTCACCGGATTTCGTCGCCGTCAGCGGCGTGCTCGACGACATCGACTCGTTCGACGCCGAGTTCTTTGGGATGAGCCCGCAGGAGGCGCGCACTGTCGATCCGCAGCACCGGCTGTTCCTGCAGACCGCTTACCACGCACTGGAGAACGGCGGGTACGCGGGAGCGCGACCCGACACCAGGGTGGGCGTCTTCGCCGGTGTCGGGTACCACCTGTATCCCCTGAACACGTACCTGCGTAACAACCTGGCCGACGCCCGCTGGAACGGTGACTTCGGTCCGGCCTTCCAGGTGGCGCTGGGCAACTTCAACGACTTCGTCGCCACCCGGGTCGCGTTCCGGCTCGGCCTGACCGGTCCGGCGGTCACCGTACAGAGCGGCTGCTCGACGGCCCTGGTGGCGGTGCACCTGGCCGGACAGGCGTTGCTAGCCGGCGACGCCGACCTGGCCCTGGCCGGCGCGTCGGCGGTGCACATCCCGCAGATCCTGGGTTACCGCCATGTCAGGGGCACCATCCTGTCCCGCTCCGGCCGGTGCCGAGCGTTCGACGCGTCGTCCGACGGCACCGTCGGCGGCAACGGGGTCGCGGCGGTGCTGCTCAAGCGGTACGACCGGGCGGTCGCCGACGGGGACACCATCCACGCGGTGATCCTGGGCAGCGGAGTCAACAACGACGGGGCCGCGAAGACCAGCTACGCCGCGCCCAGCGCCGTCGGTCAGCGCGACGCCATCCTGCGGGCGCTCGACGTGGCCGGGGTCTCCCCCGAGACGATCGCCTACCTGGAGACCCACGGCACCGGTACGTACAAGGGCGACCCGATCGAGTTCGACGCCATGACCTCGGCCTACCGTCGGCGCACCGACCGGACCGGCTACTGCGCGATCGGCTCGGCCAAGCCGGCCATCGGACACCTGGACGCCTGCGCCGGTATGGCCAGCCTGATCAAGACGGTGCTGGTGCTGCGGCACGCGACGATCCCGCCGTTGGTCGGGTTCGAGCGACCCAATCCGGCGTTGGACCTGGCGGCCAGCCCGTTCGTCATCCCCACCGAGGCGCACGCCTGGCCCGATCTGCCCGGGCCGCGCCGGGCGGGGGTGACCGCGCTCGCGGTCGGTGGCACCAACGTCCACCTGATCCTGGAGGCACCGCCGGTAGCACGACCGGGGCTGCCGGCGACGACGTCTCCCGCTAGCCCGGTGCCGGCGGTACCGACGGGACCGGTGCCGGTGCCGCTCTCGGCGTACCACCCGGAAAGTCTGCGTACGCTCGCCCGCCGGATGCGCGACCACCTGCGGGCCGACCCCGGGCTCGACCCGGCCGACCTGGCCACCACCGCCGCGCTCGGCCGGCCGCACCTGCCGTACCGACTCGTCGGGACCGGCGCGACGACGACAGCGATCGCGGACGCCCTGGACGACTACCTCGCCGCGCCGGGGCGGCAACGCCCGGCGCGGGTGGCGACCGGATCGGCCCCAGGTGCCGGCGTCGCCTCCGGCGGGCTCGGCGGGGTGACGCCGGTGGTGCTGTACGGCGGGCAGGGCACCTCGTACCCGGGTATGGCCGGGCCGCTGTACCGGCGGTACCCGCAGGTGCGGGCGGTGCTCGACGCCTGCGAGGCGTACCAGCGCCGCGCCGGCGGGCCGTCGGTGCTGACCCCGCTGCTCACCACCGACGCTGGTGCCGACCGGATCTGGCCGGCCGATGTGGCGCAGCCGGCGCTGTTCGCGTTCCAGGCCGCGCTGACCCGGCTGTGGCGCTCGCTCGGGGTGGCGCCACGACTCGTCGCCGGACACAGCATCGGCGAGTACGCTGCCCTGGCCGCAGCCGGCACGCTGTCGATCGAGGACGGTCTGCGGCTCACCGGGATGCGTGGGCGGCTGATGCGGGAGCACACCGCGCCCGGCGGGATGGTCGCGGTGTTCGCCACCCGGGCCGCGGTCGACGAGTTGCTCGCCACCGACGGGCGGCTCGACCTCGCCGCGGTCAACGCGGCCGAGCAGCATGTCGTCGCCGGGCCGGTCGAGGCACTCGACGCCGCCTGCGGTGTGCTGGACCGTCTCGGGTTGCGCTGGCACCGGCTCACCGTTGACCACGCCTTCCACTCGGCGCTGCTCGACCCGATCCTCCCTCGGCTGGGCGAGGCATTCGAGGCGGTCGGCTGGGTACCGTTGGACACGCCGCTGGTCAGCAGCGTGGACGGCACCGTGCTGCCGGTGGGTCACCGCCCCGACCCGGCGTACCTGGTGCGGCAGACCCGGATGCCGGTCCGGTTCGACCTGGTCACGGCCGCGATCGCCGCCGAGACAGCCGAGACGTCGGCCGCCGCGGAGTCGGCCGGCGTGCCGGTGCTGGAGCTCGGACCGCAACCGAGCCTGGCTGGGTTGCTGCGCTCGGCGCTGCCTGGCTGGCCGGTGCTCGCCGCACAGCGCCGGGGCACGGAACTCGATCAGCTCATCGACAGCTTCGCCCAGCTGCACGTACACGGGGTCGACCTGGACTGGGCCGCCCTGCTCGGCCCTGGGCACGCACGCCGGGTGCCGCTGTCCGCCTATCCGTTCCAGCGCCGAGTCCACTGGACCGGACCGCCGCTGGCACGAACCGAACCTGGAGGGTCGATGGTCGACGTTGACACTGTCCGCGAGGCTGGCTCCGCGGTCGCCGCCGGATCAGCCGCGCCGGACCTCGCGCCGGTGGTCGAGCGGGTACGCGAGATCAGCGCCCGGCACCTCGGCTGCGACCCAGACGACATCGCCGTCGACCGCCCGTTCGTCGAGATGGGTGCCGACTCGCTCGCCATGATCAACGCGCTGCGGGAGTTCGAAGGCGAGTTCGGTGTCCGACTCGCCATGCGCGAACTGTTCGAGGAGGCGGACACCCCGAGCAAACTGTCCCAGCTGATCCTGTCCCGTCGGACCCCGGCACCGCCAGCGCCGCCGGCACCAGCCACACCGGCACCGGCCGAACCGCCGGCGCCGACTGCGGCACCGGCAGCACCGGGCGTTGACGCGCACGGACCCAGGGTGGTCGTGGCACCCGACAGCGGTCAGGCCGGCGCGGTCGCTACCGATCGCGGCCGAGCTCACCTGGACGACCTGCGGCGACGGTTCGTGGCGAAGACTCGGCGGTCGAAGGAAATCACCCAGCGCCACCGTGGCGTGCTGGCCGACAGCCGGGCGGTCGTCGGCTTCCGTAGTGCCACGAAGGAGATGCTGTACCCGATCGCCGGCCAGCGCGCCAAGGGCGCATGGCTGGAGGATGTCGACGGCAACCGGTACGTCGACATCACCATGGGCTTCGGGGTGCTGCTGTTCGGCCACGAGCCGGACTTCGTCGCCGACGCGGTCCGGCGGCATCTGTACCGAGGCGTCCAGCTCGGACCGCGCAGCGTCGACACGGGTGAGGCCGCCGTGCTGTTGAGCGAGCTGACCGGGATGTCCCGGGTGGCGTTCGCCAACTCGGGCACCGAGGCGAACGCGGCGGCGATCCGGCTCGCCCGGGCTGCCACCGGACGCGACAAGATCGTCATGTTCCACGGGTCGTACCACGGACATGCCGACAACGTGCTCGGCCGCTCGGTCGGGACCGGAGCGGACCGGACCACCGTCCCGGTCAGCACCGGCATCCCGGCCAGCGCCGTCGCGGACCTGGTCGTACTCGACTACGGCGTACCGGGAAGCCTGCAGGTGATCGAAGAGCTCGGTGAACAGTTGGCCGCCGTCGTGGTCGAGCCGGTGCAGAGCCGCCACCCGTCGCTGCAGCCGGCGGAGTTCCTGCGCAGGCTCCGCGACATCACCCGGCGGTACGGCATCGTGCTGATGTTCGACGAGATGCTCACCGGGTTCCGGCCCCATCCGCGCGGCGCCCAGGGCCTGTTCAACGTGACCCCGGACCTCGCCACGTACGGCAAGCTGCTCGGCGGTGGCTTCCCGATCGGGGCGATCGCCGGACGCGCCGACATCATGGACGGCGTCGACGGCGGTTTCTGGCGCTACGGCGACGACAGCCGCCCGCAGCGGGAGACGACCTTCTTCGGCGGCACCTACATCCAGCATCCGGTGTCCATGGCCGCCGCGCGCGCAGTGTTGACCCGGCTGACCGAGCACAGCCCACGGCTGCAGCAGGAGCTCAACGCTCGGACCGACCGGCTCGTCGGCACACTGAACGACTTCTTCACCGAGGAGGAGTACCCGCTGCGGCTCAATCACGTCGGCTCGCAGTTCCGCTTCGAGCACCGCGCCGACCTCGAGCTTCTCTACCACCACCTGCTACTCAAGGGGGTGTACGTCTGGGAGTGGCGCAACTTCTTCCTCTCCACCGCGCACACCGATGACGACGTCGAGCTGGTGATCGACGCGGTGCGCGCCTCGCTACGCGAGATGCGCGGCGGCGGGCTGCTCCCCCGTCCGGCCGGCACCGCCGTGCCCACGGCGAAACCGAACGGCACCGCCTGGGTCGAACCGACGGTACGGACCGCACCGACGACGAGTGCCGCCGCAGCGGGCGGCCCTACACCGGCAGACGCACCGGTTCGTCCGGCACCGGACTTCAGCGTGTACTTCTTCGGCGACTATCCGGCCGGCTCGGGGGCTGCCGACCCGTACGAGCTGATCGTCGACACGGCCCGCTTCGCCGACCGGCACGGATTCCACGCGCTGTGGATCCCGGAGCGCCACTTTCACTCCTTCGGCGGGGTGTTTCCCAACCCGGTGGTGCTGGCCGCCGCGCTGACCCGCGAGACGAGCCGGATCCGGTTGCACGCCGGATCGGTGGTCCTGCCGCTGCACGACCCGATCCGGGTCACTGAGGACTGGTCCATGGTCGACCGGCTGTCCGGCGGCCGGGTCGGCATCGGCTGTGCACCCGGATGGCACGCGGGCGACTTCGTCCTCGCCCCGGAGCACTTCGGCACCCACCGCGACGTGATGTACCGCCACCTCGACCAGGTACGCCGGCTGTGGCGTGGCGAGGCCGTCGAACGGCGCAGCGGCACCGGCGAACCGGTCGAGATCCGCACCCTGCCCCGCCCGGTGCAGGCGATGCCGCCGATGTTCGTCGCCGTGGTGGGCAATCCGGAGTCGTACCAGCGCGCCGCCGAGCACGACCTCGGCATCGTCACCAACCTGATGAGCCAGTCGGTGGAGCAGTTGGCCGACAACATCCGGCGCTACCGTAAGACCCGCGCCGAGCACGGGCTCGACCCGCACGGCGGACGGGTGGTCGTGCTCGTGCACACCTACCTCGGTGCGGACTCGGCCCGGGCGCGGGCCGAGGCGTTCGCGCCGCTGAAGGCGTACCTGCACTCCTCGCTGTCGCTGTTCGGACAAATGACCAACAGTCTCGGATTCCAGGTGGACCTCGACACCGCCGACGCCGACGACCTGGACTACGTGTTCCAGCGCGCCTACGACCGGTACTGCGAGGCACGGGCGCTGATCGGGTCGCCGGACGACGGCGCCCGGCTGATCGACGCGCTCACCGCCGCCGGCGTCGACGAGGTGGCCGCGCTGGTCGACTTCGGCGCATCCCCCGACCAGGTGCGGGCCGGGTTGCCGCTGCTGGACCGGCTACGGGCCAGCTACCAGGGGCCGGCCGACACGCCACCGATCGACACGCCACCGATCGACACGTCGGCGGGCAGGCAGGCGGCGACCGGTCACCCGGAGGCCGCCCGCGACGTCGGTCCGGACCGGTCCGGACCGACGTCGCGCGGGCAGGCGCGGATGTGGTTCCTCGAACGACTGCATCCGGGCCAGGGCACCTACAACGAGGCGGTCACCGTACGGCTCGACGGTCCACTGGACGTGTCGGCGCTGCGGACCGCGCTGCACCAGCTGGTGGCCCGGCATGGGGCGCTGCGGACGGTGTTCCGGGAGCGCGACGGCGAACCGGTCCAGGTCATCCTCGGCAAGGGCACAGTGGATTTCATCGTTGAGGAGCACGCCGGGCGTGACGAGGACGACACCGTACGGCGGCTGCTGGCCGAGGAGAGCCGGCGCGTGTTCGACCTCGCGCAGGGTCCGCTGCTGGTGACCCGGCTGCTGCGCTGGTCGCCCGAGCGGCATGTGCTGATGTTGTCCCTGCACCACATCGTGGTCGACGCCGCGTCGGTGCGGGTGCTGGCCGAGGATCTCTCCGCGTTGTACCGGGCCGCACTCGACAGCCGGCCCGCCGACCTGCCGGAGCTGTCGGTGGACTGCCTCGACCTGGCCCGGCGGGAGGCGGACGCCGCCAGCGGTTCGCCCGGCGAGCCGGCCGGTCTGGCCTACTGGCGGCAGCGACTGGCCGGTGAGCTGCCGGTGCTGGACCTGCCGACCGACCGACCACGCCCGACGGTCCGCGGTGGCACCGGCGCGTCGGTCCGGCGCAGGCTCGACCCGGAGCTGTCCGGGCTGCTGAGCCGGCTCAGTAGCGCGCACCGGGCCACGCTGTTCATGACCGTGCTCGCCGGGTACGCGGCCACGCTACGCCGGTTCACCCGCGGCGACCAGCTGGTCGTCGGCACACCGGTGTCGGTCCGGCCCACCGGCGCCGAGGCAGTGGTGGGGTTCTTCCTCAACACGGTCGCCCTGCGGCTGGACCTGTCCGGCGACCCGACCTTCGCCAACCTCCTCAAGCAGGTCCGCGACACCGCCCTGGACGCGTACGACCATGCCGACGTGCCGTTCGACGCCGTCGTCGGCGCGGTGAGCCCGGACCGGGACACCAGTCGGACCCCGGTCTTCCAGACCATCGTGGAGTTCGACAACGGCGGCGACCCGCTCCCGCTCGACCTGCCCCGGGTCACCGCCCGCGCGCTGGCACACCGGATCGATCGGGCGGTGACCGACCTGGCCCTGTACGTGACCAACCACGCCGACGGGATCGACTGCCGGCTGGAGTACGGCACCGACCTATTCGTGACGGACAGCGCCGAGCGGCTGCTGTCGTATCTCGTCGCGACCCTGGCCGCCGCCGTCGACCAGCCCGATACGCCGATCTCGAAGCTGGTCGGCGTCCTCGACACCGACCGGGACACGCTGGCCCGTTGGGGCGTCGGACGCCAGCGCGACCTGCCGCCCGGTCGCGTGCCCGACGCGGTGCGGCAGTGGGCGCAACGCACGCCGCAGGCGGTCGCGGTGATCGGCGGCGGCACGGTGCTGACCTACCGGCAACTCGACGAGCAGGCCACCGCTCTGGCGCAGCGGCTGGTTCGGCAAGGGATCGCCGCAGGCGACATCGTGGCGCTGTGGCTGCCCCGGTCGCCGGAGTTCGTCGTCGCCACCCTGGCGGTGCTACGCGCCGGAGCCGCGTACCTGCCGTTGGATCCGTCCCTCGGCGGCCGGCAGGTGCGTTTCATGGTCTCGGACAGCGCGGCCCGGGTGGTGCTGGCCACCGGGGGTGACACCGCGCTGGACCTGCCCGACGGGGTCCGCCTGCTGCACGTCGACGAAACCGACGACGCCGATCCCGTCGGCGGGTCCGGCGACCCCGGCCGTACGCCCATCAGGGACAGCGGCCCCGGCCGCGCGGCGAACGGTCCGGATGCGGCGTGCTACGTCATGTACACCTCCGGTTCCACCGGCCGGCCGAAGGGTGTGACCATCACCCACCGCAGCGTGCTGAACCTGTGCCAGTGGTACCGCGACGAGCTGGAGCTGACCGCCGATGACCGGGGTGCCGTGGTGTGTGGGCAGAGCTTCGACGCCTCGGTGCTGGAGATCTGGCCGCCGCTGCAGGTCGGTGCGAGCCTGACGATCGCCGACGATGCCGTACGGCTGGACTCGATGGCGCTGGCGCGCTGGATGCGTACCGCCGGGGTGAGCGTCGCGATGCTGCCCACGCCGATCGGGGAAGGGTTGCTGTCGCTGCCTGTCTCGGCCCAGCCCCGACTGCGCCACCTCACCGTCGGCGGCCAGCAACTGCGGGTACGGCCACAGCCCGGAGTTCCGTACATCGTACGCAACGTGTACGGACCGACCGAGACGACGGTCATCGCCACGTCCGAGGTGGTGACACCGCCGCCGGCCGGGTCCGACGGTCCGATTCCGATCGGCCGGCCGCTGGACAACATCCGCGTCGAGATCCGCGACGAGTGGGGCAACCTGGCTCCGGTCGGCGCCGTCGGGGAACTGTTCATCGGCGGCGCCGGAGTGGGTCGCGGCTACCTGAACCGGCCCGAGCTGACCGCGCAGCGGTTCGTCGACGACCCGACCGGCGGTGCCGGTTCCCGCCGCTACCGCACCGGGGACCTGGTGCGGTGGACCGCCGACGGGGTACTGGTGTTCCTCGGCCGTACCGACGACCAGGTCAAGATCCGGGGAAACCGGGTCGAGCCAGGCGAGGCGTCTGCGGTGCTGCGCGGGCTGGATCTGGTCGCCGACGGCATCGTGGTGGCCCGCCGGGACCGGCGCGACGAGGCGTACCTCGCCGGGTACGCGGTACCCGCGCCGGGCGTGGCACCCGACGGACTGGCCGACCGGGTCGTCGCCGCGATGGCCCGCGAACTGCCCGACGTGCTGATCCCCCGGGTGTGGGCGGTGCTGCCGGCGCTGCCGCAGACCGGCAACAACAAGGTCGACCGGGCCGGGCTGCCGGAGCCGACCATCCGTACCGGTGAGCCCGCGCCGCCGCTGGCGCCGTCGGCGGCCCCGCCGACGACACCGCAGGCGGTGGCCCCAGCTGCGGCCCGGAACGACGACCCAACCGGTGACGCGCTGGCCGGGACGGTGCGGGCGCTGTGGGCCGCCGAACTCGATCTGGATCCGGAGCGCATCGACCACGGCGCGTCCTTCTTCGCCCTCGGCGGCCATTCGATCAACGCGATGCGCCTGCTCAACCGGGTACGCGAGGCCACCGGAGCGGACTATCCGGCGTTGGAGTTCTTCCGCGCCCCGACCATCGCGGCAATGGTCGGCCGGCTTCGCGGACCCGCCGCGGCCGCCGACGACAGGCCCACCCGCCGGGTGCGGGGCACGCTGTGACCTTCGACGAGCTGCTGGAGTACATCGCCGGGCACGATGTACGGCTCACCGGCACCGGCGACACCCTGCACTACGACGCCCCAGCCGCCGCGATGGGTCCGCAACTGGTCACCGCGCTGCGGTCGTACAAGGGTGAACTGTTGCGCTGGCTGGCCGCACCGGCGCACGAGCGCGAGATCACCCGGGCGCCGCTGTCGGCCCAGCAGGAGCGGGTGGTGGAGGTCGCCGGGCGCAGCACGCACCCCGCCAGCTGGAACGTCGGGCTGCGGCTGGAACTGGTCGGCGACCTCGACGTCGCCGCGCTCGACGCCGCGCTCGACGGTCTGGTCGCCCGGCACCATGCGCTGCGTGCCCGGCTGATCCGCGACGGTGGCGCCTGGACCCAGCGGATCCTCGCCCACCGGCCGGTCCCGCTGCCCGTCGTCGAGCTGGCCGCGCTGGCGCCGGAGGCGGCGCGGCGGCGGGCCGAGGCCCTCAGCCGGGAGATGGTGGCGCCGGTGTTCACCCTGGCGGGCGAGGCACCGGTGCGGTACACGCTGATCCGGCTGGCGCCCGACGAGTCCTGGCTGGTGCTGGTCCTGCATCACGTCGCCTGCGACGGCCGGGCGGTCACCGTACTGCTGCGCGAGTTGGCGGACGGGTACCGCACCGCCCGCGATTCAGGTACGCCGGACTTCGGCCCGCCCGCCGCCCAGTGCACCGACTACGCACGCTGGCAGCAGGGCCAGTGGGATGAGCCGATCCGCCGCCGACGGCTCGCCTACTGGGCGGAGCACCTGGGCGACGGGCCGCTGGCGCTGGATCTGCCGTTCGACCGCCCCGCACCGCAGCAGCCGAGTGGGCAGGCCGCCACCTGCCGGTTCGAGATCCCGGGACAGGTTCGGCTCGCCGTCGAGGTGCTCGCCCGGGAGCTGGGTGCCACGGTGACCGCGGTCGCCGCTGCGGCGTTGGCACTGTTGCTCGCCCGGCTCAGCGGGCAGCCCGACGTGACCCTGTCGATGCCGTACGCCAACCGGTCACCCCGGGCGTACGAGGACACCGTCACCGTGCTGGCGACGGCCTTGCCGGTACGGATCCGCACCGCCGCCGCCGCGACGTTCGCCCACCTGGTCGGCCAGGCCGCCGACGGCCTGTTCGCCGGCATCGACAATCTGCTACCCACGGCCTGGATCTACCAGCAGCTACCCGCGCCGGACAAGGGCGCTGCGTCGTCTGGGATGACGGTGAGCTTCGCCTTCCAGAGTACGTTCGACACCCGGATCGAGCTGCCGGAGCTGGCGGTACGGGTGCACGAGGTGCCGACCGGGGTCGGGCGGGCGGCGCTGCTGATCGTCCTGATGCCCGGCCCGGACGGGATCGACGGCTATCTGGAGTACCCGGTGGACCGGCTCGACGACGACACGGTCCGCCGCTGGATGACGAGGTATGTCGACCTGCTCGCCTCGGCGGGTGCCGGCCCGAACCGCCTACTTGCCGACCTCTGACCGCCGGCGTGGTTGACCAAGCCGCCGGTGTCGTTCACCAAGCCGCCGGGTGCCGTCCGACGAGGGCCGCACCGACGGGCCCGGATTGAACGATCGTGTTCGATTCCTTGACACTCCAGATGCGCTCGCTAACACTTGTCCGAAATACGAACGTAACGTACCGCACACGTGGCTCCCTGCCGGCCGACGCGCCTGACCGCCGCGCATGCTGTTGACGCAGACATAGTCAGACTGACCGGAGAGACAGCGGTGCCGGCGGTAGCCGTCCGGCCCGATGTCCGTACCCAGGGAGGCCAGATCTTGTCAGAGTCATCGTCCAGAACCCGGTCGTCGCGTCGATTGTCGATCACCGTGGTGGCCGCGGTGACGGCGATGGTCGGCACCGCAGTCGTCGCGTCGTCGCCAGCCACCGCCGCCACCAGCCAGTTCCGCGGCATGAACTGGGCCGTGCTGGGTGACAACTTCAGCACCGGTCCGCTCGTCGTGCACGGACTCAACCCATCCGACAGCAACGCGACGGTGCGGGCCAAGGCCAACGCCGTCTACGACGACATGGCTGCCGCCATGGGCGTCAACACCGTCCGGCTGCCGATCAACACCCACACGGTCGGGACGGCGTGGTGGGAAGCCTACCGAGGGGCCATCGACGCCGCCGCCGAACGCGGGTTCAAGGTCATCCTCGCCTACTGGGAGGACGGTGCCGCCTCCGGCGGCCGGATCACGAACCTCGCCGCGTGGAACACGATGTGGTCGACGGTCACCAACACCTACGGGTCGAACCCCAACATCTACTTCGAGCCGATGAACGAGCCGCACGGCTACAGCTCGGCGCAGTGGCGCGACGTCGCGGCCAACTGGCTCAGCTACCACTACTCGGCGGTGCCCGGTCGGGTGCTGATCGGCGGCACCGGATACAGCCAGGACCTGCGGGACATCTGCAACGACAGCCGCTTCAACTCGACGCTGTTCTCCTTCCACCACTACGCCTTCTTCTACGGTGAGATGTCCTACGACGCCTTCCGCAGCCACATTCAGACCCGCCTCGGCAACTGTGCCTCCCGGGCGGTCGCCACCGAGTTCGGCGCGCCCATGAACGACGGTCGCAACTACGCCGACCCGAACAGCACCGACAACTTCGTCCGCCACATCCGCGCCATGGCTCAGGTCATGCGCGACAACCAGATGGGCGGCACCTACTGGCCGGCCCTCGGCGGCAAGGCCGGCAACATCGGGTACGACTGGTACTCGATGTTCGCGCTCAGCGGCAGCGGCACCAGCCTGAACCTGACCGTCCGCAACCCGTCCGGCGCCGACCGGATCCGCTACGGCTGGGGCGACGCCGTCAGCGACGACCCCTCGACGCCGCCGACGGGGACGTTCTACCGGGTCACTGCGCGGCACAGCGGCAAGGCCATGGACGTCCAGCAGCCGAACACCGACAACGGTGCCCGGGTCGGCCAGTACGCGTACAACGGCAACGCGTGGCAGCAGTGGCAGTTCCAGGACGCCGGCAGCGGCTACTGGCGCCTGATCAGCCGGCACAGCGGAAAGTGCCTCGACGTGGTGAGCGCGTCGACCGCCGACGGGGCCGAGCTCATCCAGTACACCTGCGGCACCGGCGCCAACCAGCAGTTCCAGATGGTCACCAACGGCAGCTACTTCCAGCTGCGGGCGCGGCACAGCGGGAAATGTGTGGACGTGCCGGCTGCGTCGACCGCCGACGGCGTCGTCCTCACACAGTGGTCGTGCCACACCGGCACCAACCAGCAGTGGTCGCGTACGCCCGTCTGAGGATCGCTAGTCTGCTGGTCATGCAGGCACCCGGCGCCCGGCTAGACCTGGCCGTCGACGCGGCCAGGTCGACCGGGCGCATGCTGCTCGCCGACGGGGTCGAGCAGTCGTACGTGGATGTCGCCGATCCCGCGTACCTGCGCTTCGAGTACGTGCGCCGGATGGCCGCCGGGGCCGATCTCGCCGCGCCGGCCGGTGCTCCGCTGGACGTGCTGCACCTCGGCGGCGGCGCGCTGACGCTGCCCCGCTACGTCGCCGCCACCCGGCCCGGCTCGGCGCAGACCGTCGTCGAGCGGGATCCCGAAGTGGTCGCGCTGGTGGCGCGGGAGCTGCCGCCCCGGCCGGCCGGCGTCGAGGTCGTGGTCGCCGACGCGCGGGAGGCGGTCACCGCCGCGCCCGCCGACGCGTACGATCTGGTGCTCGCCGACATCTACCAGGCGGCCCGGATGCCGCCGCATGTCGCCACCGTCGGGTTCGCCGCCGAGGTCGCCCGGGTACTGCGACCTGACGGCATCTACCTGGTCAACGTCACCGACCTGCCACCGCTGGCCGGCACCCGGATGCAGGTGGCCACCCTGCGGGCGGTCTTCGCCGACGTCTGTGCCGTCGCCGACCGGCGGATGCTGCGCGGCCGACGGTACGGCAACGTGGTACTCGCTGCGGCACCGGCGCCGGACCGCCTGCCGGTGGCGCGCCTGGTGGTACGGGCGCTGCGCGACCCGGTACCCGGCGGTGTGCTGCACGGACCGGCGCTGGACAGGTTCGTCGCCGGAGCCCGGCCCCGCGCCGACGAACCGCAACGGTGAACTCCGGCTCGGTGGGCCGGCACCTGAGTGCCGGCCCGCCGAGCCGGTTGATCCGGCCACGGTGGTGGAGTCAGGCTCCGGCGCAGCTGACGGTGGCGCCGCTGCCGTTTCCACTGCCCTGGAATCCGAAACTGGTACTCTGGCCGGCGGCCAGCCGGCCGTTGTAGCTCTGGTTGGTGACGGTAACGGTGCCGCTGGCGCCACTGGCGACGCCGTTCCACATCGAACTGACCGACGCTCCGCCCGGCAGGTTGAGAGTGACCCGCCAGCCGGTGATCGGGGTGCTTGCGGCGGTCACGGTGACGGTCGCGACGAAGCCACTGTTCCACTGGTCCTGCACCGCGTAAACGGCGGTGCAGGCGGGGGTGCCGGTGGGCGGCGGCACCGTCGGCGGCCCAGTGGTGGGGGTCACGGTCGGCGGCGCAGTGGTGGGTGGCGGGTCGCCGTCGAGCGTCAGGTTCTTCTGCTGGACGCTCCACTGGCTGCGGCACAGGCCGCAGTTCGCGCCGACGAAGTTGGCGCCGGCGGTGGTGTCGCCCTTGAGCCGCCACTTGAGGTAGAGCACCGCTACCCGACCGAACTCGCCGCCGTTTGGCTGGTCGTAGGTGCCGCCGTGCCCGACGTTGAGGTTGCCCATGAAGGCGGGCAATCCGGCCGGCAGCTTGCCCCAGTCGTCGATGGCGTTCGGGTACGCGATGTCGCTGGGCCCGCCGATGAAGTAGGCGATCGGCTTGGTCAGTCTCCTGAGCTGGTAGTCGTCGGCGTCGTTCAGCAGACCGCTGCTGAAGATGCCGGTGGTGGTGACGCGCTGGTCGTTGGAGACGGCGTAGGCCTCCAGTCCGCCACAGGAGAAGCCCGCGACGGCGACCTTTGTCGTGTCGAGCTTGCCGTAGTACTTGCTGCCCGGCCGGGAGTTCTCCGCGACGGCCCAGTCGATGGACTGGGTGAGCATCTGGGAGGTGGTGGAGCCGGACCCGTTCGGGGCGCCGTTGGCGATGGCGAGGAAGCCGTGGGAGGCGATCTCGCGAAGGAAGTTGCCTTGCGAGAGGCCGTTGGCCGAGCAGCCGCCGTTGCCCCAGACGAGGATCGGAAGGCGCTCGGCCGGAAGGTTCTGGGGTCGGAAGATGGTGTGGTTGGCCAGGCTGGCCGCGGTTTCGTGGTCGGCGGGATAGGGGCCCGAGCCGCCGACCGCGGCACCGGCCGGTGTCGCGCCGAGCGCGACGGTCACGGCGGCGACCGGGACGATGACGGTCGCCAGGACGGCGGCGATCTTGGGTCTACTTCGCATTGCCCCTCCTGCGGGTGTCGCGACAGGCGCGTGGACCGCCCGGCCGCGTCCCACAGCATTCCGATGCAAGCTGTGCAGTTACTATCACCCTTGCAACGAAATGTGTCAATAGATTGCCCGGTCGGAGTCCCTCGACGCCTGGAAGTGTGTGATCCACGAGGCGGCATCCGGCCAGTACGGCGTCACGACCTCGACGAGCCGGGCCTGCGCGAGCGAACCGAGCGCCGCGTGGATGTCCAGGAAGATCTCCCTGGCCTGCTGCCGGGGCCAGGGATCCGGCAGCAGATGCGCGGGCAGATCCGGGTCGGTGTCGGGGAACCTCCGCCAGGAGTCCATGGCGGAGGTCCGGGCCACCAGGGCGCTGACCGCGTCGACCTGCCCGTTGCGCACGGAGGTGCGCAACGGCGCGAACCGCGCGATGAAGCTCGAGTACGCGGCGGCCAGCCCGGCCAGGTCGTACGCGCCGGCCGGACCGTGCGGCCCCGCCTCCTCGTCGAACCGGACATGCATGACGGACCACCGGGCGCCGGTCACCTCGCGCAGCACCTCGTCCAGTGCCCGCTTCACCGGCTCGGCGTCCGATCCCGGCCGGATCCAGACGCTGTCGTACAGGCCCACGAAACGCAACGCGCTCAACGCTCTGCGTACCGCGTGCCGCGGCGCCTGCCCGGGGCTCGGAATCGAGAAGGACACCATCAGCCACTCGCCGGACCACTGGGGCGGATCGGCGCCGAAGTTCAGGAAGTGCCGCATCCGCGAACGGTGCCGGGCGATCGCGGCGGGCGTGAGGTGGTAGACCGGTGGCCGCCCGGTCCCCCGGGTCGCGATGAGTCCCCGCTTGACCAGCCGGGACAACGCTGCACGGGCGCTGGACTCGCTGACCCCGAACTCGGCCAGGATGGCAATGACCGCCGCCGACGGCAGATCGGCGTCCGATGAGTCGAGATACTCACCGAGCAGGGTCGCCAGCAGATGCTGTGGGCTGGAGCCGACCTGTGCGCGGGGAATTCGAAGGTCGTCGGCGGGTTCCTCGGCGTTCACCCCACCAGATTGCACCCGCCGGCGCCGCCTCGCCGGTCAGGCCCGTCGTTCGTAGACGACGACCGGGACGCCGCCCGGGTCGACGACCACCGACCGCCGCTCATGCGGGCCCGGCACGGGATCCCCGACCGACGCACCGCCCGCAACCAGCTCGGCGAGGCAGCTGTCGAGGTCGTCGACTTCGACGCTGAGCAGGGTGCGGCCGGCGACGGGCTGCTGCGATCCGTCGGCCAGGCCGATGGTCACCGTCCCGTCGGTGAGCGCGACATACCGGTCACCGTCGCGGAACCGCACCGTCAGTCCGAGCCGGGTGTAGAAGTCGACCTGGGCGGCCAGGCTTCCGGCCGGAACGATCAGGTGGCCGATCCTCATCGCCGGAACCTCGGCATCACCTCGTGGGCGAACCGTTCGACAATCTCGACGGACCGCTCGATCGGCAACCCGAGCCACTGGGCACGGAAGACGAAGTGGTTGAAACCGGCGGCGGCGAAGTCGGAGATCTTCGCGGCGATGTCGTCGGGAGAGCCGAAAAAGAGCGCCTTCTCCTTGATCGCCTCCCACTGGGACTCGAAGTAGTCCATGCCGTACTGGACGTACTCGCCGTAGGACCGCCGGACCGCGTCGCCGGCGATCGCGTGCGCGGCGTCGGCGGAGTCCGCGACGCACAGGTCCCGGTGGATCGGGAACACTGCGTCCTCGTCGTCGAACCCAGCCGCCCGGCGCTGTTCCCGGTACTCGGTCAGGTTTCCGATCGCCCAGTTGCGCCGCACGTTGGACGGGGCGAGCCACGGCAGTCCCTGACGGGCGATCCGGGCGATGCCGGTCGGGCCGTTGGCACCGACCCAGATCGGCGGGTGCGGCCGTTGCCGCGGTAGTACGCTGCACCGCACCCCGTCGAGGGTGAAGTGCCGCCCCTCGTGGTGGACGGGCTCACCGGTCCACAACCGCTGCATCACCGCCAGCGCCTCGTTCATCCGCGACACCCGGGTACGCCGGTCGATGCCGAACGAGGCGAACTCGGCGTCGCGGTAGCCGGAGCCGATGCCCAGGACGAACCGACCACCGGACATCTGGTCGATGGTGGCGATCTCCTCTGCCCAGTGCACCGGATGTCCGAGGGGCAGGATGAGGATGCCGGTGCCGATCTGCATGCTGCCGGAGTGCTCGACGAGCCGGCTCAGCAGCGGCATCGGCTGGGGTGTGGCCAGCGACGACAGGTAGTGGTGGATGCCGAACACCGAGTCGTAGCCCAGGTCGCGGATGTGCTGGACGTACTCGACCGTCTCACCGATCCGCCGGTGCAGGTCGTCGCCGAGGTCGTACTGGTGATCCAGGAGAATGCCGAACTTCACGGTTGCGCCTACTTCTCACGCGACCGGGTGTCGCTGAGCCGGAAGTACGGTGCGACCAGCCGGTCCCGGTCGGCCAGCGCCTGGCCGACGCCCTTCTGCCGGCGTTCCTTGAGGAAGTTCCAGTCCCCTTCGTCGAAGCTCACGTTGGTCGCCCAGCCGTGCCCGACCCAGCCGGTCATCGCACCGAGGCCCTTGCCCCGGGCCTCCATCACCAGTTGCATCATCGACTTGCCCATCATCAGTGAGTCGAGCGGCATGACCGCGATCGCGTCGGCGTAGTCGTCGACCCACCGCTGCAGCTCGTCACGCTCGACGACCTTGGTGACCAGGCCCTTGCGTTCGCCCTCCTCGGCACCGATGGCCCGCATGGTCAGCATGACGTCCTTCATCGTGGTCAGGCCGACCTTCTCGATCCAGTGGTACATGTCCTGTGGGGCGGGACCGAGGTAACGGAACGCCGGATGGGTGAACCGGGCGTCAGTGCTGGCGATGACGATGTCGGCCGACAGCGCGATCTGGAAGTGGCCGCCGTAGCAGTACCCCTGCACCTGGCAGATGGTCGCCTTGAGCGACTCGATGATCGGGCGGGTGAAGCCGGAACTCAGCACGTTTCGGTCGGGCAGGATGCGTTGCCGCTGCGCCGGCCGCCGCCGCGCCGCCTTGTCGGTGCCGGTCCGGTAGCCGATGTAGTGGCCGAGTTCGGCGGCGTCCGCGCCGGTGCCGAAGTGTTCGCCTTCGCCCTTGAAGACAATGACCTTGACCCGGTCGTCGGTCTCGGCCTGGCGGACCAGGTCACCGACGCGTTCGAAGGCGGCCACCGGAATGGCGTTGAGCCGCTCGGGACGGTCGAAGGTGATGGTGGCGACCGACCGCTGCTCGTCGACGTCGTACCGGACGTACTTCGCCAGGACCTCGGGGTCGACCTCCATGTTCTCGACGTCCCACTGGTGTTCCAGAAGTTCGGCTTCGGTCTTCTTCACGGCGGGTTCCTTAGGTCAGCTGGTACGGAAGGCGGGGAACACCTCGGCGGCGAACAGCCGCAGCGAGGCGCGCAGTTTCCCGGTCGGCATGCGGAGCCACCCGGGGCGGAAGATGACGTGGTCGAACCCCAGCTCCCGCAGCACGGAGATCCGTTCGATGAGCAGTTCCGGCGAGCCCAGCAGCAGCGTGTTTCGGACCAGTTCGTCGAAGCGGTCCCGCTGCCAGCGCAGCGCCGGGTACTCGGCGTAGGTGGCGTACTCCCGCCGGGCGTGCGGCAGCGCCTCGGCGACGGCCTGCTCGGTGCTCGGCGCGCAGTACAGCTCGACCCCGACCGGGCGCTGCACCGTCGTCGGGTCCCGGCCGTACTCGGCCAGCGCCTCCTCGTAGACGGCCCGATGCTCGGGCAGGAACCGCCGGCTCGGTGAGTTGCCCGGCGCGTACCAGGCGTCGCCGAGACGGGCGGCCCGGCGGACCGCCTTCCGGCCGCCGGCGCCGATCCAGATCGGTGGACCGCCCGGGGTCAGCGGCGCGACGCCGATGGTCGCGTCGGTCTGCGGGTAGAACTCGCCGTCTTGGGTGACCGGTCGTCCGGTCCACAGCGCGCGGATCAGCCGGATGCTCTCGTCGAAGCGCCGGAACCGGCTCTGCGGGTCGATCCCGAAGGCGGCGAGCTCATTGTCCCGGTAGCCGGCACCGACGCCGAGGACCACCCGTCCGCCGGAGAGGTGGTCGAGGGTCGCGAACTCCTCCGCGATGTGTACGGGGTGGAACATCGGCAGCAGCAGAATGCCGGTGCCCAGCAGCATGTCGCCGGAGCGCGGAATGAGGCTGGCCAGCATGGAGATCGGTTGCGGGGTGGCCAGGTTCGACTGGAAGTGGTTGATTGTCCAGACCGAGTCGTAGCCCAGTTCAGCGGCGAGTTCGACGGTGCCGAACAGGTCGGCCAGGTGCGCGCCGAGGTCGTCGCCGTGCGGATACTGGTGCGAGGCCATGATGCCGAACTTCATCCGGACGCACCTGCCTGCGTCGCACCTGCCGGCGTCGTGGCCGGCGTGGCTCGGCTGATCTTGCCGGTGGCGCTGCGTTCCAGCGCGGCGACGAACTCGATCCGTCGGGGCGTCTTGAAGTGGGCGAGCCGGTCCCGGGCGTACGCGACGAGGCGCTGGGAGAGTTCGCCGTCGGTCACCGCGTCGTCCGGCCTGCGCACCACGAGCGCGACCGGAATCTCGCCGAGCCGGTCGTCCGGCCGCCCGAGCACGCGCACGTCGCTGACCAGCGGATGCTTGCGCAGCTCGTCCTCGATCTCCTCGGGCCAGACCTGGAAACCACCGCATTTGATCATGTCCCGTTTCCGGCCGACCAGGAACAGCACCCCGTCGTCGTCGACGTAGCCGATGTCACCGGTGTGCACCCACCCGTCCCGGACCAGCTCGCGGGAGGCGGCGTCGTCGTCGACGTAGCCCCTGGTCAGCTTGGAGCGGACCACCACCTCGCCCTGCCGGCCGCCCGGCAGTGCGGCACCGGTCTCGTCCCGGATCTCCAACTCCACCCCCGGGTAGACCCGCCCAGCGGAGCCGGGCTTCCAGCGGCCGGCCTTCATGTCCCGGCCGGTCCAGCCGGCGATGTGCCCGGCCTCGGTCGATCCGTAGTTGACCAGGATCGGCACCCGGTACCGCTCCTCGAAGGCGCGGCGTAGCGACCACGAGATGGCCTGACCGGCCACCAGGACGGACTTGACCCCGTCGAATGGCAGGTCCCGTTCGGCGTGCACGATGTCGTAGACCATGGTGGGCAGGAAGAAGAAATTGTCGAACCGGAACCAGTCCATCAGGTCGGCGAGCCGGTCGACGCCGAACCTCTCCCAGACCACCGCCGGACGCCCGACGAAGAACGCGAACAGCAGCGAGTGCTGACCGCCGCTGTGGAACAGCGGCAGGGCGATGAGGTTCGGTTTGGCCGCCGCCGTGGCGGTGCCTTCGGCGTCGGTGCCGGTGGCGACGCGGGCCAGCCGGATCAGCGAGTCACGGGTCCCGCCGTGGGTGACGCTGACCGCCTTCGGCCGGCCGGTCGTCCCGCCGGTGAACAGCACGCAGGCCTCGGCCTGCGGGTCGACGTCGACCGCCGGCAGCCGGACCGGCCGACGCCACGACAACGGTTCGATGTCCGGTTCCCCGCCACCACCGGTCGCGTCGGGCGCCAACGCGACGCGGCGGATCGGGACGCCAGCGTCGGTGCCGACCAGTTCGGCGACCACATCCGGGCTGCGCCCGTCGACGAGCAGCAGCCGGGGGCTGGTCTTGGCCATCGACTCGGCGAGTTCGGCCGCGTTGTACAGACTGCTGACGGTGACCGGGACCGCGCCGATCTTCCAGCAGCCGAAGAGGAAGAAGACGATGTCCGGGCCGTTGGTCAGGTAGCAGGCGACCCGGTCGCCGGCGCCCACGCCTTCGTCCCGCAGGGCGACCGCCACCCCACCGGCGAGCAGGTCGATTTCGTCGAACGTCCACGACCGGCCGTCCTCGCCGTACAGGCCGACGACATCGCCGCGGTCGGCGCGGCGGCGTTCCAGCACCCGGGCCAGATTGTCGGCGTCGGACGGCGTGCTCACGTGGTCGGCACTCATCGGGCGACCTCCGGCGCGGATGGCGACGAGGACGGCGACGCGGGGCGTGACCCGGCGAGTCGGGGGACGACCTCCGCGCCGAAGCGGGCGAGTTGCTCCATCGCCTCGGCCTGGCTGGCGCCGACGAACTGGTGCCGCAGCGAGACCTCGGTGATGCCGAGTTCGGTCTCCCAGCGCCGCAGCTTGTCGACGATTTCGTCCGCCGAACCGACCAGGCAGTCCTGCGCCAGGTACCGGTCGATGTCCAGGGACTGGGCATCGTCCCAGGACCGGTATCCGGCGTACTGACGCTGCAGGTGCGGTCGGACCGCCTTGACCGCGGCGGGGTAGCTGTCGCCGATGAACGCCTCCCGGCTCATCGGATACTCACGGTCGAGGGAAAAACCGCGGTCAGCGAGTTCGCCACGGTAAACGCCGAGCAGTCGGGCGAGCTCCGCGTCGGTGCCCTTGGGGCCGATGAGCCACGGCGCGTCCAGTCGAGCGGCGCGGCGGACCGCCGGCTCGGCGAACGCGCCGATCCACAGCGGAGGGCCGCCGGGCTGCACCGGCCGCAGCGCCAGCGACGCGCCGGGGACCTCGCCCCAGCTGCCGGCGATGTCGATCTTCTCGCCGTTCCACAGTGACCGCAGGATCGGGACGTACTCGCGTAGTCGGCGCAGCCGGTCGGTCCACTCCACGCCGAACGCGGCGGTCTCCCGCTTGCGGTAGCCGGCGCCGATGCCCACGGTCAACCGTCCCCGGCAGAGCACGTCGAGGGAGGCGAGGTCCTCGGCGAGCGCGACCGGGTTCAGCAGCGGTGCGAGCAGCACCCCGAAGCCGATGCGTACCCGGGTGGTCGCCCGGGCGAGGTAGCCGGCCAGCGGCACCGGTTGGACGAACGCCGACTTGGCGAGGAAGTGGTGGCCGAGGTAGACGGCGTGGAAGCCGGCCGCCTCGGCGGCGGCGGCCTGGTCCAGTACCTGGTCGATACCGTCGGAGGCGCTGGTCGACGGATCGAACTGGGCACTGAGGAAACAGCTGACCCTCATCCGATGACCGCCTGGCTGGCGGAGGTCGTCAAGACGTCATCGGCCCGGTCGTGGCCGTCGTTCCGGCCGCCCGCCTGGTCCGCCGCGCGGAAGTGCGGGATCACCTTGGTAGCGAACTCCTCCATTGACTTCAGCGCGCTCCGCCGGTCGAGCGACGGGATCCGTAGCCAACCGATGTAGTGGTTGATGCCGAGCTGCTCACGCAGCATCTCGATGGTTTCGATGACGCGCTGCGCCGAGCCGAAGTTGCCGCCGTGGGTCAGGGTCTGCTCCAGGGTCAGCAGTTCGATGTTCTTGGCGACCGCCGCGTAGTAAGACCGCTCCTGCTCGATCGCCTCCTCCGAACCCGGGATCACCTTCCCGACGGACTTGTAGTAGTTCATCGCGGCCCGGGCGGCCTCGCGCAGGCCGTCCTCGCCGTCGCCGCACCACACCTGTTGCATGAAGGGCAGTTCGTAGGTGGCGATGTCGAATCCGTTGGCCTGCATGCTCTGCCGGTAGAGGCTGAAGTTCTTCTGCATGATGCCCAACGGCGTGAAGTTCGGTGAGGTGATGATCGGCTCGCCGACCGCGCCGCGCTCCCGGAAGCTGTCCGGGGAGACCGTGCCCTGCAGGATCGGCGGACCACCGGGGGTGAACGGCCGGGGGTAGGTCGTGACGTCGTCGAAGTGGTAGATCTCGCCGTGGTAGGAGAACTTCTCCTGGGTCAGCGCCAACCGCAGCACGTCCAGGGTCTCCTGGTAGCGCTGCTTCGACTCGGCCAGAGCGATCCCGAAGCCGGCGAACTCGGCCGGCTGGTAGCCGCGGCCGACCCCGATGGTCACCCGGCCACCGCTGAGCACGTCGAGCGCGGCGATGTCCTCGGCCAGCCGCAGCGGGTGATGCAGTGGAAGCACCAGCACGGCGGTGCCGATCGTGATCCGCCTGGTCCGCTCGGCGACGGCCATGCCGAAGTTGACCGGGCTGCCGAGGATGCCGTACTTCGAGAAGTGGTGCTCGGCCAGCCAGATCGAGTCGAAGCCGAGTTCGTCGGCCAGCTGGATCTCGTCGAGAGTCTCTCGTAGCACCTGATGGTCCGATGCCCCGTCGGCCACCGGGAACAGGTTCATGATTCCGAACTTCACGACCACTCCTCGTTTATTCCGACCAGCCGGTATGTTACCGCTGCGTTACTGGCACTGCAAGGTCTGCGCAGGTCAGCGCCTTAGTCCGTAGGGTGTCCCGGACCTGCCAGGCGCGCCTCGATCCGTAGCGCGCCGGCCCGGTGCCGGTGCCACCGGCCACGGCCGAGCCGGGCGTCGAGCACCAACGCCCGACGTAGGAACAGATGCGGATCCGCTTCCATGGTGATGCCCATCCCGCCGTGCACCTGGATCCCCCGCTCAGCGGCGAAGACCGCGGCCTTGCCCGCCGCCGCCTTCGCCGCGTGCACCTGGATCCCGGCGTCCGGGCGGCGGTTGTCGACCGCCCAGGCGGCGTAGAGCGTCAGGTCCCACGCCGCCTTGCGCGCGGTGGCGGCCTCGGCCAACTGGAACGCGACCCCCTGGAACGACCCGATCACCCTGCCGAACTGCACCCGGGTACGGGCCTGCTCGGCGGCCAACTCGATCGCGCCCTGCGCGACGCCGCACAACTCGGCGGCGACCACCAGCGTCGCCCGCCACAACCCGGTGCCGACCGGGTCGACCCGCTGCGGTGTGGACAGCGACACGTCCGACAGCGGCACCGACGGGTCGAACGACCGCCGCTCGGTGACCCCGGCCCGCTCGGCGAGTGCGGCAGCGTCGGCGATCCAGACCTCGTCGGGACCGGCGACGACGAACCCGTCCGCCTGAGCGGCGTACGGCACCAGGGTCCGCACCAGCGGATCCGGCACCGACCGGTCCGGCCAACCGGCCATGGACGGCACGTCGACCGCCGGGGTGAGCACTCGCCGGCCGTCGAGAATCTCGTCGGGCAGCGGCACCGACCGTCGGTCGTCGCCGCAGAGCAGCTGTACGGCGCCCGCGTGGGCCGCGAACCGAGTCGGGACCAGCTGCTCACCGAGCACCTCGACGGCGACGAGCAGGTCGATCAGAGCCGACCCGACACCGCCGGCCGACTCCGGCACGCCGAGCAGGCCGAAGTCGCGCAGCAGCGGCCCGTCGGCGGCGCAGGGCCGCCAACCGGCTGACAGCGCGGCCCGCGCCGCGCCGGCCTGCGCCTTGGCGAGGGCCGCGACGGTCCCGCCGATCTCCTGCTGTTCCTGGGTGAATGTCGCGTGCACGCGGCCACTCCGCTCAACGTGAACGGGGCAGGTTCAGCACCCGCTCCGCGAGAATCGACTTCTGGACTTCCTCCGTGCCGCCCTCGATCGTGTGGGCGCGGGCACGCAGGTAGCGGTGCATTCGGGCGGCGGCGCCGGCACCGTCGAGAAGCACTCCGCCGGCGTCGTCGAGCTGCACCGCGAGCCGGTTCGCGTTCTGCACCACGCCGGCCCACAGACTCTTCAGCGCCGACGTCTCCGGGCCGGGGACGCCACCGGCGCGGCTCTCCGCCAGCATCCGCATCGACCCGATCCGGACCGCCTCGGCGTCGCACTGCAGCGCACCGATCGTGTCGACGACGGCGCTGTCGTCAGCCAGTCCCCGCGCTATCGCCAGATCGACGACCCGGTCCACCGCCTGTCGGGCCCACACCCACAGGTTCAGCGCCATGCTGCCGCGTTCGAAGGCGAGCGTGGTGAGCGCGACCTTCCAGCCGTTGCCGACCCCGCCGAGCACGTCGGAATCGGGGACGAACACGTCGTCGAGGAACATCTCGTTGAACTCGGTGTCCCCGTTGATCATCACCAGTGGTCGGACGGTGAACCGGTCCATCGGGGCCAGGAAGTAGGTGATGCCCCGGTGCCGGGGCTCCTCGGGGTCGGTTCGCGCCAGTAGCAGACACCGGGAGGCGTTGTGCGCGTTGGAGGTCCAGATCTTGGTGCCGTTGATCAGCCAGCCGCCGTCGACCCGGGTCGCGGCGGTACGCAGACTCGCCAGGTCGGAGCCGGAGCCGGGCTCGCTGAAGCCCTGGCACCAGTACTCCTCGCCGCGCAGGATGCCCGGCAGGTACCGGGCCTGCTGCTCGTCGCCGCCGTGCGCGATGATCGTCGGACCGGCCAGCATCATGCCGACACCGTTGAGCGGGTACGGCGCGCCCCGGACCGCCGCCTCCTCGTTGAAGATCGCCTGCGCCAACGAGTCCATTCCCCGACCGCCGTGCTCGACCGGCCAGGACAACCCGGCCCAGTTGCCGGCGCAGAGTCGTTCCTGCCAGACCCGTGACCAGTGCTCACGCTCGCTCTGGGACAGCTCCTCCTGATCGGGCACGTCGCGCAGCGCCTGGTCGAGCCAACTGCCGGCCTCGCGCCGGAACGCGAGGTCGCTGTCGCTGTCATCGAAGTCCACGCCGGGCTCCCCTGTCGTCGGACACCTCACACGTCGTGGTCACGCCGACACCTCCGGGGCACGGGTGAGCCGCGCCTTGTAGAGCTTGCCGTTGGGGTCGCGAGGCAACGCCGCGCGGACGACGTACGAATGCGGACGTTTCGGCTTGGCCAGCCGTTCGGCGAGGTAGGTGCGGATCTGCGCGAGCGCCGTCTCGGCGTCGGGCGCGCTCTCGGTCAGCACGATGTGGGCCTGCGGCACCTCGCCGAACTCTGGATCGGGTACGCCGACGACCCCGGCGTCGGCGATCCAGTCGTGGCCGAGCAACGCGGCCTCGATCTCGGCCGGGTAGACGTTGACCCCGCCGACCAGGATCAGTTCGGCCGCTCGGCCGGTGATGTAGAGGAAGCCGTCGGCGTCGACGTGGCCGACGTCCCAGACGGTCATCAGCCCGTCGCGGCGGGCGCCGTCAGTCTTGCCGGGGTCGTTGTGGTACTCGACCCGGTCGGAGCCCTGACGCATGTAGACGATGCCGGTCTGCCCGACCGGCACCTCGTTGCCGAGCTCGTCGAGGATCCGCAGCGTCGAGATGGAGGCCGGGCGACCGACCGTGCCCGGGTGGGCGAGCCACTCGTGCGGGCGGGCGATGGTGGTGCCGACCTCGGTCGAACCGTAGTACTCGTAGACTACCGGGCCGAACCAGTCGAGGATGCGCTGCTTGACCTCGCGCGGGCACGGCGCGGCACCGTGCAGGACGTAGCGCAGCGAGGAGATGTCGTAGCTGTCGCGGACGCCCTGGGGCAGTTGCAGCAGCCGGTAGAAGTGGGTCGGCACCATGCTGGTCCCGGTGACCCGCCGGTCGTGGACCCGACGCAGGAAACCCTCCGGCGTCCAGCCGTCCATCAGCACCATCGTGCCGCCGGCGTGCAGGGCGCCCATCGCGGGGGTGATGTTCGCCGAGTGGTACAGCGGGGCCGAGACGAGCCAGGACCCGAACGCGGGACGTTCCATCCCGAACTCCTGGAACAACCACCGGTAGGTCGACGCACCGGTGTCGGCGTCGACTCCGGCCAGGGGCCGTTTCACCCCCTTCGGGCGGCCGGTGGTGCCCGAGGTGTACATCATCAGCGACCCGGCCGGGGTCTGCTCCGGGCTGACCGTCGACATACCGTCGGTGAGCTGTGACAACGGACGAACGCGATCGGTAGTGGGGACTCCGTCGACATACATCTGGATCCCGGGCACGCCGACGGCGGCCGCTGCTGCGACGACCGACTCCACCCGCCCGGAACAGACGACCACCTTGGCGCCGCTGTCGGCGAGGATGTAGGCGATCTCCGGCTCGGTCAGGTGGTAGTTGAGCGTCACCAGGTAGAGCCCTGACTGCATCGCGGCCAGGTAGAGCGCGATCATGCCGGCACTGTTGGTCATCACCGCCGCGACCGTGTCACCGGCACGCAGGCCCGCGCGGGTGCGCAGGCCGTGCGAGATCCGGTTCACCTCGGCGTACAGCTCGCCGTAGGAGATCTGCCGATCGTCGGCAGTCACGATCGCGCACAGGTCCGGCTCGGCGGCTGCCCAGAGCCGGAAGCCGGTCCGCTCGTCGCTCATCGGACTCCTTGAGTTAAATTCCGACCATCCGGTATGTTGTTGTTTCCACAGTAAGGGAGGCGTCTGACGATGTCCAGACCCGTGAACGACACGCATGCCGCCAGCTATCACGCCCGGCAGATACCGGCTCCGACCGAGGTCACCGACGGCGTCTGGGCGATCCCGATCCCGCTGCGCGGCAGCGCACTGCGCTACGTCACCGTCTTCCTGGTCGACACCGGTGACGGTGCCGTTCTGATCGACGCCGGCTACGACCACCCGAGCTGCTGGCAGTCGTTCACCGAATCGGTCGCCGCGATCGGCCACCGGATCGAGACGATCTCCACCGTCCTGCTCACCCACAACCACCCGGACCACATCGGCTTCGCCGCCCGGATCCGGGCGCGATCCGGTGCCCGGCTGATCATGGGACAGGCCGACGACTTCGCCACCATGCACCGGCGCAGGGGCGGATTCCTCACCCAACTGCGCACCGCCCTCACGGCGACCGGCGCCCCGCCCGACGTCGTCGAGGCGATGTACGCCGACGCGGTCGCGGTCACCGCGCACCACGAGGACCTGCGGATCGACCTGGCTGTGGCCGACGAGACCGAGTTCCGGTTCGGCGACGTAACCATCCGCGCCGTGCCAGCCCCGGGGCACACCTACGGGCACACCGTCTACTTCGACACCCGCGGCTCGGTCTTCACCGGCGACACGATGATGCCCGAGGGCCCCACCCAGCTCGCGATCGTCAGCCGCGCCGACGACGACCCGGCGGCGGACCTGTTCCGGACGCTGCAGCGCATCCGCGACCTCGGCGCGACGCTCGCCTGCCCGGCCCACCAGTTCCCGTACCGCGACGTCGCGGCCCGCGCCGACGAGCTGGCTGCCTTCCACCGTGCCGAGGTCGCCACCGTCAGCGCACTGGCCGGGACCGACGGGCAAACCACCGCCTGGGACGTCGCCCGGCGGATGCGGTGGCGTAAGCCCTGGGACGAACTCGGCCGGGGCACCCAACGGTTCTCCCTCGTCCATGCCCAGGCCCTGCTGCGGCACACCGCGGGCGTCCACCGGTAGTCGTCAGTCGCGTCGCGACCGGTCGTACGTCCAGTCCGGCCGCGCCGACGACCGCAGCTCCCGCAGGCTCCGCTTCAGCACCTTGCCGGACGGATTCGTCGGAAACTCGTCCACGACGTAGATCTCCTTCGGGACCTTGAAACCACCGAGGCGCTGCCGGGCGTGCGCGATCAGCGACTCGGGTTCCAGGCCGGGTCGGCCGATCACGAACGCCACCGGGACCTCCAGCCACACCGGATGCGGCGCCGCCACCACCGACGCGGCCAGCACCAGCGGGTGGTCGGCCAGTACGTCCTCGATCTCGGCGCTGGACATGTTCTCCCCACCGCTGCGGATCATGTCCTTGAGTCGGTCGCGGATGTACAGGTAGCCGTCGGCGTCGAACCGGCCGACGTCGCCGGTGTGGAACCACCCGTCGCGCCACGCCGCCCTGGTCGCCTGCGGATCGTCGAGATAGCCAGGGCTCACCTTCGGGCCGCGCGCAATCACCTCGCCATCGTCGCCGACCAGCACGTCGTTGCCGTCCGCGTCGACCACCCGTACCTGGACCCACGGCACGGGCAGGCCGACCGACCCCTGCTTGGACCGCATGTGCGCCTCGTCCAGGTACGTCAGGGCGCTGCACGTCTCGGTGAGACCGTAACCCTCGATCAGCCGGGCGTCCGGAAAGAGCTCCCGCGCCACGGCGAACAACGCCGACGTGACCTGCGAATAGATAACCCACCGCACCGAGGTCAGATCGGCGACGGAGACATCAGCCGCACGGCGGACCATGTCCAGCATGGTCGCCGCCATCACCATGCCGGTGATCCGCTCGGTCTCGATCGCCCGCAGCACCGCCGCCGGCTCGAACCGCCGTTGCAGCACCATCGTGCCGCCGACATGCCAGATGCCGAAGCCTGGCAAATCGGTGCCGCCGACGTGGTACAGCGGTGCGAAGTTCAGGATCCGGTCACTGGACCGCAGCCCGAGCTCGACGATCTGGGCGTGCATGTTCATGTTCACGTTGCCGTGGGTGAGCAGCACGCCCTTGGGCAGCCCGGTCGTGCCGGAGGTGTAGACGATCCGGTGCAGGGCCGCCTCGTCGAGATCGACGTCGGCGACTTGGGCACCCCGGTGGCTCCCGATCAGCGCGCGCACGTCGACCCAGCCGTCGTCGTCGATCGGTTCCAGCGCGAACCGGCGTACGTCGGCCGTCGGGCCGGCGCCGGCCTCGGTCAGCGCGGCCTCGGTCAGCGCGGCGAACTCCGGGACCGTGGCGACCGCCTGGACCCGCGCGTGCCGCAGCAGCTTGGCCAGTTCGCCGGCGGTGAGCCGGTAGTTCAGTGGCACGAAGACCGCGCCGAGCTTCGACAACGCCAGCGACAGCAGCAGGAACTCGGGCACGTTGTTGGCGATGATCGCCACCCGGGCATCGCGGCGAACTCCCTCGGCGGCCAGACCAGCGGCCAGGGCCTCGACGTCGGCGGCGAGCTGGCGGTGAGTCCACCGCCGGCCCTCGAAGACCAACGCGTCGGCGTCGGCGAACCTCCGGGCGTTACCGGCCAGCATCGCGGCGACGTTCGCCGTACTCATCCGGCCACCGCCGTCTCGCGCAGCTGCTTCTTGAGCACCTTGCCGGAGTCGTTGCGCGGCAGCGACGTCACAATCTGCACGTACTTCGGTACCTTGTACCGGGCCAGTTCGGCCCGGCAGTGCGCGCGGATGCCCTCTGCGGTGGCGGTCGCGCCGGCGCGCAGGATCACGTACGCCTTCGGAACCTCGTCCCAGGTCGGGTCCGGCACCCCGATGACGGCGACCTCGCTGACGTCGGGATGCTTCGCGACGACCCGTTCGATCTCGGCGCTGGCGATGTTCTCCCCACCGGACTTGATCAGGTCGGCGCGGCGGTCGACGAACCACAGGTAGCCGTCGGCGTCGATCCGCCCGACGTCGCCGGTCAGGAACCAACCGTCCCGACGGGTGCGCCGGTTGGCCTCGTCGTCGTTCCAGTAGCCGGGTGAAATCTTCTCGCCCCGGATGATGATCTCCCCCTCCACGCCGGGCGGCACCGGCTGGAAGTGTTCGTCGACGATCCGGATGTGCACCCCGGGGAACGGCGCGCCGAGCGCGCCGACCTTGCTCTGTTCGTGGGCGGCATCCAGGTAGCAGACGCCGTTGCACAGCTCGGTCATGCCAAAGGTGTCCACCAGCCGGACGTGCGGCAGCCGGCGTTTCACCTCGCGCCGCACGCTGGGCGCGACCCCGGCGAAGAGCAGGTAGCGCAGCGACCCGAGGTCCGACTGGTCGTCGCGGTCGAGCAGCCCGAAGAGGATCTGCGCGGCCAGGACCATGCCGGTGATCCGCTCCCGGGCCACGGTCCGGGCGATGTCCGCGGCCTTGAACGTCGGAGTCAGCACCATCGTCGCGCCCGCCACGAACGTCGCCAGGCCCGGCGCCTCCAGCCCGCTGACGTGGAACAACGGAGCCGAGACGAGGATCCGGTCGGCTGCGGTGAGCTCCAGTTCGAGCACCTGCGCCAGGTGGTTGGCGGTGAGGTTGCCGCAGGTGTGGATGACGCCCTTGGGCCGTGCGGTGGTGCCGGAGGTGTAGAGCAGCCGGTGTATGTCGGCCGAGGTCTTCTCCGCGTCCGGCACCCGCACCCCCGACGGCTGCGCGGCGAGCAGATCGGCCAGTCGACGGGCGTCGGCGACGACCCGGGTGCCGTTGGCCACCGTGATCCGCAGGCCGGTCGTGGCCGCCAGGGTGGCGGCGTCCGCAGCGAAGTCGTCGTCGTAGATCAGGGCGGTGACGCCGGCCTGGTCGATGACGTACGCCTGCTCGTTGGGGTGCAGCCGCCAGTTGAGCGGAACGGAGATGGCACCGAGGCGGCTCAGCGCCAGCAGTTCGATGACGTACGTGGCGGTGTTGCGCCCGAGCACCCCGACCAGGTCGCCGACGCCGATGCCGACGGCGCGAAGCGCCGCCGCGTGCCGGTCGACGTCGGCGTCCAGTTCGGCGTAGGTCCAGCGGGACTCTCCGTCGACCAGCGCTTCCCGGTCGGCGCGGCGCAGCGCCTGCCGGCGCAGCCTTTCGGTGAAGTTGCTGGTCGCCATCAGCTGCCGCCTTCCCGCCGCCGGGCCAGGATCTCCTCCCGGGACGGCAGCGCCACGAACTCCAGCAGGTTGCCGTCGAGGTCACGGGCCGCGAACGCGGTGATCGGCCCGTAGTTGTCCAGCAGAACCTGGTTCGGCGGGCTCAGACACTGCGCGCCGAGCTCGACCAGCCGGGCGTACAGCTCGTCCATCTCCGCCAGCGGCACCGCGAAGCTGAGCAGGAAGGTACCCAGTTCCAGATGTCCACCGGTCGCCGTCCGGGTCGCGGTGCCGTTCCACTCGATCAGTTCCAACTGGCCGATCTGGCTCGGTCCCTGCAGGTACTGGACCCGGCCGGCGGTGCCGGCGGGCAGGCCCAGCGACACCTCGATGCCGGGGCCGGCGACGTCGGCCCGCAGCGTCCGACGGTAGCCCAGCGCCTTTTCGTAGAAATCCGCGGCCCGGTCGACATCGGAGACGGTCACGGCCACATGGTGCACTTCGCTCACCGGCATGGTGGCTCCCTTCCTTGACGGCTCAGACGGTTGGACCGGCGGGTCCGGACAGGGCCCGCTGGATCAGCGTGACCTCGTCGGCGCCGCTGTCGGGAATGATGAAGTCGTCGAGCCGGCAGATGTCGTCGATCGACGCCCTGATGTCGTCGGGCGAGACCGGCTCGACCCCGCCGTACCAGCCAGGGGTGACGCCGACGAAGATTCGCCCGACCCGGCCGCCGCCGACGGTGAGGATGTGCCGGTTGAGCTGGCACTGCCCGGAGGCGAGGTAGGTCGCCACCGCGGCGACGTGCCGGGGATCGAACCGGTCGGTCAGTTCACCGAGGAGGTTCTCGGTCATCCGGGTCGCGGCGGTCGGCGCGATCGCGTTCACCAGGATGCCCCGGCGGGCTCCTTCCAGGGCGAGTACGTTCATCAGCCCGATCAGGCCGGCCTTCGCCGCCCCGTAGTTGGCCTGGCCGAAGTTGCCGAACAGCCCGGACGACGAGCTGGTCAGCACGATCCGCCCGTACCCCCGCTCGGCCATCTGCCCCCACGCGGGCCGCAGCACGTGGAACGCCCCGGCCAGGTGCACGTCGAGGACCGCGGTGACGTCCTCCTCGCGCATCTTGGCCAGCGTGCTGTCGCGCAGGATGCCGGCGTTGTGGATGACCGCGTCGATCCGGCCGTACTCGTGCACGGCCCGGGCGACGAGGTCGGCGCCGCCGGCGGCGGTGGCGATCGAGTCCGTCGACGCGACCGCGACACCGCCGGCGGCGCGGATCTCGTCGACCACCCGCTGCGCCGCGCCGGAGGAGCCCGAACCGTCCACCGCCCCGCCGAGGTCGTTGACGACGACGCGGGCACCGCGTTCGGCCAGCAACACCGCGTGCGCCCGGCCGATCCCGTTGCCGGCGCCGGTGACGATGACGACCTGCCCGTCGAGGCGCACCTCGGCGCTCACCGCTGGCTCCCCAGCACCGCGACGAACGCCACGCAGGAACCGGGCTGCCCGCCGAGGTTCTGGGCGAGGGCCAACCGGGCGTCGGGCACCTGACGGGCGCCGGCCGCACCCCGCAGCTGGGTGAAGCACTCGAACACCATCCGCAGCCCGGTGGCGCCGATCGGGTGGCCGAACGACTTGAGACCGCCGTCGGTGTTCACCGGCAACGCTCCGCCGAGGTCGTACCGGCCGTCGAGAATGTCCCGCCAGGCCTTGCCCCGCTCGGAGAATCCCAGGTCCTCCATCAGCACCACCTCCGTCGGAGTGAAACAGTCGTGCACCTCGGCCAGCGAGATTTGTGTCGCCGGGTCGGTGACGCCCGCCTGGTCGTAGGCCTGTCGTGCCGCCTGCACCACCTCCGGGAAGGTGGTGAAGTCGTAGCCGTCGGTGGCCAGGCCCGCGCCCGACCCCGCGACGAACCCCATCCCCCGCAGGAACACCGGCTTGTCGGTGTAGCGGTAGGCGTCCTCGGCGCGGACCAGGATGGCCGCGGCGGCGCCGTCGGACACGCCCGAGCAGTCCAGCACGCCGAGCTGCCCGGCGACGCGCGGCGCGTTCTCGACGGCCTCGGCGGAGACGGCCTTACGGAACTGGGCGCGCTCGTTCAACGCGCCGTTCTCGTGGTTCTTCATCGCGACCTTGGTGAGCGCGGCGCGCATGTCCCGCGCCCCGACGCCGTACGCCTGCTGGTAGGCGGGGGCGAGCAGGGAGAATCCGGCGGGTGCGGTCCAGTCGACGTCGGTGCCGTCGGCGGGTGGGTAGACGGCGGCCAGACCGGAGTACGCCGAATCCTTCAGCTTCTCCACACCGGTCGCCATGACCATGTCGTACGCCCCGGACGCGACCGCGAACGCCGCGTTGCGCAACGACTCCGAGCCGGTGGCGCAGTAGTTCTCCACCCGGGTGACCGGCTTGCCGACCAGGCGCAACGGCCGGGCCAGCGTCTGCCCGGACATCCCGGAGCCCTGGGTGCCCACCCAGAACGCGTCGACGTCGTCGAGGGTGGCACCGGGCAGCGACCCGACGCACTCGTGCACCGCGTCGACCAGCAGATCGTCGGCGGAACGGTGCCAGTGGTCACGAAACGGGGTACAGCCCATCGCGACGATCGCGACGTCGTGGGCCATCCGTCTACTGGCCATCGGTGGCCTCCTTCCGTGGCCGGAGTTTCCAGAAGTAGTTGTGGATCGAATCGGTGGTCCACAGCCGCCGGAACGTCGGCGTCATCGCCATGCCCACGGCCACGTCGCCCGGCGCGACGTCGGTCGCGTACATGCTGAGCCGGCCACCGCCGTCGACGTCGGCGACGACGACCGCGACCTCCGGCTCCGGCATGGTGGTCAGATGGTCCGTGGTCACGGAGACCACCCGGGCCGTCTTGTCCCGCAGCGGGACCGTCGCTGGCGGCTGCCCCGTCGCGGCGGTGCCGCAGGAGGCGCAGACCTTGGCCGGCGGCGTGGTGACCTTCGCGCAGGCGGCGCACCGGCTGCCCTCCAGCTGGAACTTCCAACCGGACCGGCGGACCATCGGCGGTGACGCCGGTGCCGGCGATGCCGGCCGGGCCGGACCTTGCACGTCCAGCAGTCCGCGCCAGCGCAGGTAGCAGCCGTAGCCGACGGGTCGCCGGGCGGCGAGCTGGTCCCGTACGGACGCCCCGCCACGCGCCGCCCGCACCTCGTCGCCGACCCGCCAGACGAAGGCGTCGGCGCCCTCGGTCGCCGACAGCAACAGGATCGTCCGGCCGGGCTGCGCCTCGTCGAGCGCGGCGGCGAGCAGCAGCGCTGGGTGGGCGGCACCGGTGAAACCGGTGGCCCGTTCGACCTTCGCGTCGGCCCCCGATCCGCCCAGCGTGCGGCGCAGCGCCGCGGCGGCACGGGCGTTCGACGACGACACGACGACCTCGTCGACGGTATCCAGGCCGGCGAGGGTGAACGCGCGGCGGGCCGCGGCGAGGCCGGCGGTGACGAGGACGTCGGCGGTGAACCGTTCGTCCCAGACGCGGTCGTGCCGTTCCCCGGGCAGCCGCCACCGTTCCAGGATCTCGGTGGTGTGTCCGGCGCGGGCCAGCAGGGTCGCGGCACGGGTACCGCCGCCGACGAACGCTGCGGCGCCGTCGCCCTGGGCGAGTTCGTCCGGTGCCCCCGGCCGGGTGGTCCGTAGGTCGGCCATCATCGCCGCGGCGCCGGAGCCCGCGACGAGGTCGAGGGCGGTCGCGCCGCAGCGGTGTCCGCGCAGATCGACCGCGCTGACGGCCGGATCGAGCCCGAGCGCGGCGTGCACGACCCCGGCCGAGGTCTTCGCCTCGTACGGTGCGCTGGTGGTGGCGAGCAGCAGCTGCCGACCGACGTGGCCGGTGGCGGTGATCTGCCGCATCGCCTCGACCGCCATGGTGACGGTGTCCTCGTCGAAGGCGGCGACGCTGCGTACCGGTCCGCCCGGCCTGGGTGGTCCGGGCGCGTCGAGCCTGTTGTCGTGCAGGGCGTACGCCGGCAGGTGTACCGCGTAGCCGTCGATGCCGGGCTGGTCAGGCATGTGTCGCGGTTCTCCTTCAACTCCACGAGGGGATGGCGGCGAGCAGTCGCCGGGTGTACTCCTGTTGCGGCTCGTCCAGCACCTGTTCGGCCGCACCCTGCTCGACGACCCGGCCGCCGCTCATCACCGCGATCCGGTCGCAGAGGTCGCTGGCGAGCATCAGGTCGTGGGTGACGAAGAGCAGGCCGATGCCGAGTTCGTTGACCAGGGTGCGGAACAGCCCAACGACCTTGGTCTGGGTGGTGACGTCGAGGGCGGTGGTGCACTCGTCGGCGATCACCAGTGCCGGACGGGTGACGACGGCCAGCCCGATGGCGACCCGCTGGCGCAGCCCGCCGGAGAGCTGGTGCGGGTAGCTGCCCAGCACCCGGGCCGGGTCGGTGATGCGCATCTGCGACAGCACCTCCACCGAGCGGCGCTCGACCTCGGCCCGGGTGATGCCCCGGACGTGGCGGCGCAGCACCTCGGCGAGCTGTGTGCCGACCTTCATCAGCGGGTTCAACGACCGGGAGGCGTCCTGGAAGACCATGCCCACGGCGCTGCCCCGGACCCGGTCGGTGCGGTCCACGCCGGGGGCCACCACCTCGTCGCCGGCGAGGGTGACCCGGCCCTGTTCGACATCGACGTTGCGTTCGAGCAGCCCGACGACGGTGCGGGCCAGGGTGGTCTTGCCGCTGCCGGACTCGCCGACGACGCCGACGATCCGGCCTCGGTCGACGTCGAGGTCGACGTCGTCGAGCAGTCGCAGGTCGCCGTCGGCGAGTCGGGCGACGACGGACAGGCCGCAGACGCTCAGCAGCTCGGTCATCGGCGCCTCTTTCGTGGGTCGTGATGGGTGAGCAGCGCGTCGCCCAACAGGTTGACCAGCAGCACCAGCAAGGTGATGGCGAGCCCGGGGAAGAGGGCGATCCACCAGGCCTGGCTCAGTTCGTCCTGGCCGGAGGCGAGCATCGACCCCCAGCTGACGCTCGGTGGCGGTACGCCGAGGCCGAGGAAGCTCAACGCGCTCTCGATCAGGATCGCCGTGCCGACCTGGAGGGTGCCGAGCGCGACGACCGTACCGGCGAGGTTGGGCAGGACGTGTCGGAAGACGATCCGCGCCTCCGACGCGCCGGCCGCCCGCAGGCCGGTGACGAACTGCCGCTCGCGGATCGCCAGGGTCGCCGACCGGGTGACCCGGGCGCAGACCGCCCACCCGGTCAGCGCCAGCACCAGGAACAGCACCGGCAGCGAACTGCCCCGGTTCGAGATGATCGCGAGGGCGACCAAAATGAACGGCAGGGCCAGCTGAGCGTCGATGAGCACCGAGATGACCCGGTCGACCCAGCCGCGGAAGTAGCCGGCCAGCACGCCGAGCAGAGTGCCGGGGCCGATCGCGACCAGCGCGCCGACCAGGCCGATCAGAATGGTCAGCCGGCCGGCGGAGACGAACTGGGTGAGGACGTCCTGGCCGAGCTTGTCGGTGCCGAGTGGGTGCGCCCAGGTTCCGCCGTCGAGGAAGGTGGGCGGTCGCCGGGTCGCCGCCAGGTCCTGCCCGGTGTCGGGCAGCAGCCCGGTCAGCGGCAGCACCAGCACCAGGCCGGCGACGACCACCAGCGGCAGGGACAGCCAGAACACCGAGGTACGGGACCGCCGTCCCGGGCGTCGTGGCGTTCGCGCCGTCGGCGGCACCGGGTGCAGATCGGATCGGCT
This sequence comes from Solwaraspora sp. WMMD937, assembly GCF_029581175.1. Lineage (NCBI taxonomy): Bacteria > Bacillati > Actinomycetota > Actinomycetes > Micromonosporales > Micromonosporaceae > Solwaraspora > Solwaraspora sp. WMMD937. The sequence continues at coordinate 5,015,561 of NZ_CP120738.1, forward strand.
CACGGCCGTCACCTCACCCTCGGGTCGACGACCGAATGGATCACGTCGACGAGCAGGTTCAGCAGGACGAAGGTCAACGCACCGAAGACGACGATCGCCTGGACGAGCGGAAAGTCACGGAACTGGATGGCCTGCAGCGCCAGCTGACCGAGGCCGGGCCAGGAATAGACGTACTCGATCGCGACCGCACCGGAGAGCAGGATCCCGGTCTGCAGCACGACGATGGTCAGGATCGGCATCATCGAGTTCTTGAAAGCGTGCCGCCACACGACCCGCCGGCCACGCAGCCCGCGGGCCCGGGCGGAGTCGATGTACGGCTCGGCCAACGTCTCGCTCATCGACGCCCTGGTGAGCCGGGCGATCTGGGCCATCGGGTACACCGACATGGTGACCGCGGGAAGGACCAGATGCTGCGGGGTGCCGGACTGCCCGGCGGGCAGCCAGCCGAGGTTCACGGCGAACAGCGCCACCAGCATCATGCCGAACCAGAAGACGGGCACCGACTGGCCGAGCAGGGCGACGGTGGAGGCGGCGCGGTCCCACCAGGTGCCCTCCCGGGTCGCGGCCAGCACCCCGAGCGGCACCCCGACCAGTACGGCGAGTGCCATGCCGGCGGCGACCAGTTGCAGGGTGAACGGCAGCCGGTCGGCGATCAGGGTCGTGTTGGCCTGGTAGAACTGCAGCGACTGGCCGAGGTCACCGGTGAGGATGCCCTTGAGGTAGTCGAGATACTGGACGACCAGCGGCAGGTCGAGACCGAGTTCATGCCGCAGGGCGTCCCGCTGCTCCGGAGTGGCCAACGGTCCGAGGATCGCCACGGTCGGATCGCCGGAGAGTCGCCCGAGAGCGAACGCCAGGCTCAGCGCGATGAGTAGGGACGCCAGCAGCGACGCCAGGCGGCTGCCGACCCGTCGGACGGTGCTGGCCTTCATCGGCGGGACCTCCAGCGGGCACCGGGCATCGCGGCGAGCAGCTCGCGCGTGTAGTCGTTGCGGGGAGTGACGAAGACCGACTCGCACGGACCCGACTCGACGACCCGGCCCTGGTACATGACGTGTACGACATCGCAGATCGAGCGGACGACGGCGAGGTCGTGGCTGATCATCAGCAGGGCCGCGCCGGTGCTCTGCCGGATCTGGGCCAGCAGCGCCAGCACGTCGGCCTGCACCGAGACGTCGAGGCCGGAGGTCGGTTCGTCCGCCACGATCAGCCGCGGCCGCATCAGCAGTGCCCGGGCGATGCAGACCCGCTGGGCCTGGCCGCCGGAGAGCTGGTGCGGGTAGCGGTAGAGGATCTGCGGCGCGAGCCGGACCCGGTCGAGCAGTTCGGTGTCGCTGATCCAGGAGGTGCGCTCGGGTTGCAGCCGGCGCAGTTCCCGCAGCCCGGAGCGGACCGACTGCCGCGGGTCGAGCGACCCGTGCGGATCTTGGAAGACCACCTGCACCTCGGGGCGCAGCCGCCGCAGCCGCGCCCGACTGATCGAGGAGAGCTGGTGCCCGAGCAGCCGGATGGCCCCGTCGCCACGGGTGCCCAGCCCGGTGGCCGCCATGGCGAGCGTCGTCTTGCCGGATCCGGACTCGCCGACGACGGCGACGCTCTCGCCAGCGCCGATGCGCAGCGACACGTGATCGACCGCGCGCAGCACCGTCCCCGTGCTCCGGTCGCGGTGCTCGACTACCAGATCGTCGACCACCAGCACGGCGGTGTCGGTGTCCGAGGTGCGGGGGTGCCGGGCGGGTTCGCCCGACTCCCCCGTCTGCGCTGCTCCGGTCATCGTCAGCGGGTCGTCTTCGTGAAGTCCACGGTGTTCAGCGGACCGAAGTCGACGCCGGTGACACCGGGGCCGGTCGCGTAGTTGAAGATCTGCCGGTAGAGCGGGACGTAGCAGTGCTTCTCGACCACTCCGATGGTGTTGAGCTGCTCGTAGATCGGGGCAGCCTGCTCGGCGCTGTCCTGTTCGAGCGCCTGCTGGGCGAGCTGGTCGATCTGCGGGTCGGGGCAGTTGCCGGTCAACGACGCGGTCTTCATGAAGCCGCTGACGAAGTAGTCCGGCACGGCGACGTTGGGTACTCCGGCGAAGATGGCGACGCCGGGGACCTGGCGGCCGATGATCCGCTGCACCAGGGTGCCGTAGTCGAGCGGCTCGTAGCTGACCGTGAAGCCGACCTGTTCGAGGCTGCCGCCCACGGCCTGGGCAACCTCCTCGATGTTGGTGTACTGCGCCGCCGGATAGGTGATCTGCACGGCCGGGGCCGCGTCACCGACGAGTCGCGCGGCTTCCGCCGGGTCTGCGGTGACGCTGTCCTGCGGTTGCTGGCCGGGCCGGACGTTGAGCAGTCCGGCGTCGGCGGCGGCCTGGCCGTCGAAGATGCCGCTGACGATCGCGTCCCGGTCGATGGCCAGGGCAGCGGCCTCGCGCAACTGCGGGTCGTCGAACGGAGCCTTGGTCGAGTCGAGGAAGGCGATGATCTTGATGGCGGTCTCGGTGCGGACCACGTCGACCCCGGCCGCCTCGGCCGCCTGCGCCTGGGCCGGCGGTAGGTCGAAGGAGACGTCCACGGTCCCGCTCTGGATCAACGCGAGCCGCTGCGCGGCCTCGTTTGCCCAGGTGAAGGTGACGCCGTCGTTCGTCGGTTCGTCGCCCCAGTAGTCGGGGTTCTTGGTGACCGAGATGTCGCGGCCGGCGTTGGCGCCGGCCCACACGTACGGGCCGGTGCCGACTGGTGCCGCGGCGAAGCCTTCGGACCCCTGCTCCTGGTAGTAGGCCGGTGGGACCAGGTAGACCGTGGTGAGCAGGTCGGGAATGTTGTACTGCGGCGTGCCGGTGGTGACCACGACGGTGGCGTCGTCGGTTGCCTCGATCGAGGTGACGTTGCCGAAGTAGGACTTCAGCGGCGACCCCTCGGTGTCGCGGGTGAGCGTGATGGTGTTCGCGACGGCGGCGGCGTCGGCCGATTCCCCGTTGCTGAAGGTGATGTCGGGGCGGACGGTGAACGTCCAGGTCGTGGCGTCGGTACGGGTCCAGTTGGTGATCAGACCGGTGTCGGTGGGCGCGAGGTCTTCGTCGATGTCGATCAGTGGTTCGAGCATTGTCGCCCAGACCACCTGGGCGGAGCGCGCACCGACGATCGGATCGAGGGTGGCGGGCTGGGCCGCGAGCAGCGCACGGATGATGGTCGGGCCGGACGACCCGGTGTCATCGGGTTCGGTGCCACCGCAGGCGGTCAGGCCGACGCTGGCGACAGTGATGGCGGCGGCGGCCACGAGGGGCCGCCGGGAACGCAGGATTTTCATGATCATCAGGGGTGTCCTTCACAGCGATGGACCCGTTCACGTCGCCGCGTTGCGCGCCGGTGACGCTCGCCACAAAGTACCGACCAGCCGGTATCAAGTCAACGGTTCGCGCAGGTATCTCGACTATGACATTCGCGTGACAAAGGCCAGCCAGCCAGCGACGTTGTGAACATACCGACCGGTATGTATGATGCACCGGTGGCCCCTACCCTCACCCCTCGGCACGACGGACGCCTCATCCGGGTGCGCTACGACAACGCGGCCCGCGGCAATTGCTTCGACGACACCGCGCTGCATGAGCTCGTCCACGCGCTGGAGACCGCCGCGGCCGTTGACAGCTGCGCGGTCGTCGAGCTCGCGATGGCCGGCCGGAACTTCTGCGGCGGCTGGGACACCACGGCGTTCACCGAGCTGGCCGGCAGTTCGCCGGAGACGGTGGCGGACGGCCTGCGCGCAAGCGACGCCGCACTGCGGCGGATCCGGCGACTCCCGGTGCCGGTGGTCACCGCGGTCCGGGGCCGGGTGATCGGCTTCGGCGCCGGCCTGCTCGACGCCGTACACCTGCCGATCGCCGCGACCAGCGCCCGCCTGTCGCTACCCGAGGCCCGGTTCGGCTTCGCCCCCGCCGGCGTCGGCTACGCGATCGCCCGGGCGCTACCCCGGCCACAGGCCTACCACCTGCTGACCGGGGCCACGACCGCGTCCGCCGACCAGATGCTCGCCTGGGGGCTGGTCGCCGAGGTCGTCGCCGACGACCATCTCGACCGCGCGACCGAAGCTCTTGTCGAGACGCTGCTCGCCGTACCCGGCCACACGCTGCGAGCGGTGGTCGAGGTCGTCGAGTCGAGCCGGGCCACCGGCCGGCCCGATCACGCCTACGACGTCTCGGCGCGCACCATCGTCGCCGGTGTCGCCGCGCGCGGGGCGGACCGATGAGCGGTCGGTTCCGGGCTGGCGAGGCCGTCTGGGTGGAGCTGGCCACCCCCGATCCGGACAAGGTCGAACCGTTCTACCGCGCGTTACTCGGCTGGACGGTGCGTGCCGAACGGCTCGGTGCCACCACCTACCGGATGTGTGGCATCGACGGACGCGACGTGGCCGGCATCTCCGACGCCACCGCGCTGCACGCCGGCCGACCAAGGGGCTGGATCGTCTACTTCGCGGTCGACGACGTCAGCCGGAGCGCCTCCCGGGCGGTCCAGCTCGGCGGCGAGCTGGTCACCCCGCCGCGATATCTGCCGGCCGCCGGCACCGGCGCCGTCGTCATCGACCCGTTCGGCGCCGCGTTCGGCCTCTACCAGGGCGAGTCACGCACCGGTGTGCAACTGCTCAACTCGGTCGGCGCACTGTGCTGGAACGAATTGAACACCGGGGAGCCCGCCACCTCGGTGAGCTACTACCGGTCCCTGTTCGGCTACGTCACCCGGCGGACGACAGACACGCCCACCGCCCGCCCGTACACCCTGCTGATGCTCGGCGACGTCGCGGTCGCCGGCGTGCTGGCACTCGACAACGAATGGCCGAACCTGATCCCGGCGAAGTGGATCACCTACTTCGCCGTGGATTCCCTGGACGACGCGCTGCGGCGGGTCTGCGCGCTCGGCGGGACGCCGACCGTCGGCCCGGTCCGGAGCCCGTACGGACGTCTTCACCTGGTGAAGGATCCCGGCGGCCATTCACTTTGCCTCATCCAGCTCGATGGCGGCCTGCGCCCCGGGCACGACTCCTCCCCCAGGCGGTGACCTCCCGATGACGGCCGAGCCACTGTTCGACTCGACGGAGTTCCGTCAGGTGTGTGGTCACTTCCCCACCGGCGTCACCGCGATCACCGCGATCACCGCCCAAGGCGGCGTCGCCGCGCTGACCGTGAACTCGTTCACCTCGGTCTCGCTGCAGCCGGCGAAGGTGCTGTTCTGTGTGACCAGCTCCTCGTCCAGCTTCTCGACTTTGGTCGGATCCAGCCGGATCGCCATCCACATCCTCAGCCGGGACCAGGAGGACGTGGCACGCCGGTTCGCCACGTCCGGTCTGACCGGCGCGGAGAAACTCGCCGGAGTGTCCTGGCTGCCCGGTCCGGACGGGGTTCCGCTGCTGCCCGGCACACCGGCGGTGCTCGCCGGACGACGCGACGAGGTGATCACCAGCGGTGACCACGTCATCTTCCTGCTCGACATCGACCACGTGCATCTGAAGCCGACGAGCGTGCCGGCGTTGTCGTTCTACCGGGGGCGGTTCGTCAGTCCGTCGGCCACCGCGACCGAGTGAGCGGGGTGGGGACGCCGCGCCGTCGCCGAACGCCGACGCGTGCCGGTAGCAGCGGCCGACGTGGATCAGCTGTAGTACCGGAACAGGATCTCGGCCACGCAGCAGGGAGTCGACTGGTCGGCGAACTCCACTGTCACCGAGGCCTTGGTCTGCACGCCGTCCCCGGTACCGGGGACGGCGGCGATCGGCTGGGCCGACACCAGCGTCGCGGTGCCCTGGATCGGCACACCGGGCGGCAACGGCCGGACGAACCGGACCCGGTCCAGCCCGTAGTTGACGCCCATTGCGAAGGTCTGCACCTCGAGGATGTCCGCGAGCAGGCGCGGGACGAGCGCCAGGGTCAGGAATCCGTGCACGACGGTGGTGCCGAACGGGCCGGACCGCGCCCGCTCGACGTCGACGTGGATCCACTGGTGGTCCCCGGTGACGTCGGCGAACTGGTCGATCTGCCGCTGGGTCACCACCTGCGGCGCACTGGCCCCCAGCTCCGTGCCGACCAGGTCGAGCAGGTCACCCGGGCTACGCACGATCGTCCGTGATGCGGTTCGCATGGTCACTCCAGTTGGCGAACGGGCCATCGGCGGCCCTCTTCATTCCGACCGGATGGTATCATCAAACTCCGGATCACTGAGCAGGGAGGTTCCGTGGTGTTCGAGGCGTACCAGCTGCCGGATGAGCACGCCGCCGTACGGGAGGCCGTACGACAGGTGTGCGACGACAAGGTCGCACCGCACGCGGCGGCCGCCGACGAGAACGCCGAGTTTCCGCAGGCCTCCTACGACGCGCTGCGCGCCGCCGACTTCCACGCCCCGCACATCCCTGTCGAGTACGGCGGCGCCGGTGCGGACGCACTCGCCACCGCGATCGTCATCGAGGAAGTGGCGCGGGCGTGTGCCACCTCGTCACTGATCCCGGCCGGCAACAAGCTCGGGACAATGCCGCTGCTGCTCGCCGCCGGCGAGCACCTCAAGCAGCGCTATCTTCCACCGGTCGCCCGAGGCGAGGCGATGTTCTCGTACTGCCTGTCCGAACCCGACGCCGGCAGCGACGCGGCCGGCATGCGGACCCGCGCCGAACGCGACGGCGACTCCTGGGTGCTCAACGGGGTCAAACGCTGGATCACCAACGCCGGACTGAGCGAGTACTACACGGTCTTCGCCGTCACCGACCCGGCGGCACGCTCGCGCGGCATCTCCGCCTTCGTGGTGGAGAGGTCCGACCCCGGCGTCAGCTTCGGCGCACCGGAGCGCAAACTCGGCATCAAAGGATCCCCGACCCGCGAGGTGTACCTCGACAACGTCCGCCTCCCGGCGGACCGGATCATCGGCGCGCCGGGAACCGGCTTCGCGACGGCGATGCGGACGCTGGACCACACCCGGGTCACCATCGCCGCTCAGGCCCTGGGCATCGCCCAGGGCGCGCTGGACTACGCCCTGGGTTACGTACGGCAACGACAGCAGTTCGGCCGGGCCATCGCCGACTTCCAGGGGGTCCAGTTTCTCCTCTCGGACATGGGCATGACCCTGGAGGCGGCACGGCAGCTCACCTACGCGGCCGCTGGCAGGTCCGAGCGGGGCGAGCCGGACCTGACCTACTTCGGCGCGGCGGCCAAGTGCTTCGCTTCCGACGCGGCGATGAAGATCACCACCGACGCCGTCCAACTGCTCGGCGGCTACGGGTACACCCGTGACTTCCCGGTGGAACGGATGATGCGCGACGCCAAGATCACCCAGATCTACGAGGGCACCAATCAGGTGCAACGGGTCGTCATGGCCCGCCAGCTGCTCGCCGGCTGACCGGCCCCACCCGGTTCAGCGAAGACCATCGAGCACCATCGCGCTGAACTGGCGCGCCACCTCGTCGATGCTGAGCGGACCGTCGACGTTGAGCCACTGGTACGCCCAGGCGCACATGCCCACCAGCCCGAAGGTGACGATCCGCGGGTCCATGTCCGCGCGGAGGACACCACGGGCGATACCGTCGGAGATCATGCCGGCGAAGGCCGCCTCCACCGCGTCCCGCTTGCGCGTCACCTCGGCGAACATGTCTCCGGCGAGGTACCGCCGCTCCTGGTAGAAGATCGTCACGTGTGCCCGGTACTCGGCCACGCTGGTCAGGCTGAACCGGATCAGCTCCGCCACCCGTACCACTGGGTCGTCGCTGCCGGCCTCGATCTGCTGGATCGCGGCCAGTTGCGCCTCCAGGTACTCCTCCTGGATGTGCCGCAGCAGGTCGTCCTTGCTCTCGAAGTGGTGGTAGAAGGCACCCTTGGTCAGCCCGGCCTGGTCGGCGATCTCCTGTACCGACGTCCGGTCGAAACCCCGACGCCCGAACAGTTCCAGCGCGCTGGCGATCAACGACTTGCGGGTGTTCTCCGGGTCGTAGCCGTCGGCCCAGCGTTGCCTGCGCCGGGTCGCCGCCGGGCGGTTGGACGTCGCACGAGCCATCGGTGGCCTCCGCTTCCCGCTCCACTCGGAGCCCGACAATCCTACCGCCCGGTCGGAAGGTTCGCTGTCACCGCCCCTCCCGTAGCCGGGATTCGATGGTGGCGATGATCCGCGGGCGCAGCTCGGCGGCGCCGATGACGGCATCCACCGAGCCGACCTCGACGGCGCGCTGGATGTCGTGGATCCGGTCGAACTCGGTGGCTACCTCGCCCAGCTTTTCCGCCCGCACCGACGAGCGCAACTCGTCGAGTTCGGCGGCCAACGCGGCGCGATCGGTCCCGGCCGCCGCGGCCACCCGCGCCTCCAGGTCCCGGATTCGCGGGTCGCGCGCGGTACGGGCATCCACGTCGCCGGAGAACACCACTGCGGCGGCGGGAGCACCACCGAGCACAGAGGCGAACGAACCTTCCAGCGCGAGCACCGTCATGGCGGGGTTCAACGCCTTCGAGAAGACCACGAACGCGCCACCGTGGTACCGCGAGATCACACAGAACACGATCGGCCCCCGGAAGTTCACGATCGCCCGGCCGATCTCGGCGCCGTACTCCAACTGCAGCTTGCGCATCGACTCGGGCGAGCCGTCGAAGCCCGACAGGTTGGCCAGCACCACCAGCGGCCGGTTACCGCTGGCCGCGTTGATCGCCCGCGCCGCCTTCTTCGACGACTGCGGGAACAGCGTGCCGGCGGTGTAGGTGTCCGGACCGTCGGTGGGCGGAAAGCCACGCCGCGGCACCGTCCGCGACTCGATGCCGAGCAGGCAGACGGGGATGCCGCCGAGATGCACATCCTGCACAACGGCGGTGTCCGCGTCGGCCATGCCCGCCCAGCGTTCCAGCACCGGGTGGTCCTGGTCGGCCAGCGCCCGCATCACGGTCCGGATGTCGAACGGCTTCTTGCGGTCCGGGTTGGCCTCGGCCGAGAAGATCTCACCGACAGTGGTGAAGTCGCTGCCGGCCACCGTGTGCGGGAAGGTGGAGACGTCGCGGTCGGTGGGGTCGGTGGTGGTCGCCCGCCGGGGCCCGGCTTCGCCCGGTACGACGTACGTGTGGTCGTAGTGGGCCAGCAGCACGTCCCGCGCGGCGGTCAGGCTCGGCGCCCAGTACTGCGCCTGCCCGTTCGGACCCATCACCCGGTCGTAGCCGCCGATGCCGAAGTTGTCCTCGGCGGACACCCCGCCGGAGAAGTCCAACGACTGCTTGCCGGTAAGCACCATCGCCGAGTCCGGCGTCATCACCAGGATGCCCTTGGTGTGCATGAGCATCGTCGCCTCAGCGTTCCAGTACGGCTGGGCGCCGACGTTGATGCCCGCGACCACAATGTTGATCTCACCACCGGCCTGGGTGAACTCGACGATCCGCTTGAGCGCGGCGGCCACCCAGTCCATGTTCTCGGTACCCGACTCCATGGAGATCCGGGCACCGGCGGACAACGCGTACCACTCCACCGGCACCCGCATCCGCTCGGCCAGGTCCAGGGCCGCGATGATCCGGCGGCACTCCGGCTCGGACAGGGCGCCGAGCGACTTCGTGGGATCGCCGAACAGCACGACCCGGGTCACACCCTCGGGGTGGCGGGTGGTGGCCGTGCTGACCACACCGGCGATGATCGCCGCGCTGTTGCCCCCCTTCGGCCGGTCGACCGGCACCAACGCGTTGTCGGCGTCAAGGTCGTGCTCGACGAAGTCGCCGAGCCGGCCGGTCAGTTCGTACGGGTACACCGTGTTGCGGCTGCTTGCCCGCAGCACCTTCAGCCGGTAGTCGTCCAACGGCTCGACCGGCTCGACCGGCGGCTCGCCGACGACCAGTTCGGCGCCGCCGGTGGCGTCGAAGGCGATTCGTACCGCCATCTTCGTCAGCTCGCCGGTTGCCCGGTCTCGTTGGCGCCCGATGAACAGGATCTCCTCCAGTCCGGCGCCTGCGGTCGTCGGGCGCATCCGCCCGGCGATCATCTCCATCTCCTGGCGGGTGAGGTCGTTCGGCGGCCAGACGTAGATCACGATCCGGTTGGTGGTGAAGCGGGTCTTCGACGGTCTGCGCGACTGGGCCCGGCGGATCGAGTCGAGGCAAGCCGCGACAGTGTCCTCGGTGGTCGGCAGCGACACCAGGCGTCCATCGTGGTCACGCAGCTGAGTCAGGTCGCGTACCTGCGCGAACGCGACGAGACGCTGGTCCGACGGGTTCTCCCGCGCGACGCACTGGAAAAGGTAGACCTCCTCGTCCAGCGAGGGCAGCCGGGTCAGGTCGAACTTACGCAGCCGCTCCAGCTGCATGCGCTGTGCGATGTACGGGTGCAGGCCGCGGATCAGCCGTTCCTCGACCATTCCCCGGCTCGATGGGCGGAACGTGAAGTGGTGGTGCATGACCGCGCCGGCGCGCCCCGCGATGGTGGTGGTCACCCGGCGGACCTGGGGCGGTAGCGGGTGCGCGGCGACGACGTCGAGCAGCGCTGCTGCCATCGCGTCGAAATCCTCCGGCTGGTTCTCCCAGGCGAGATAGACATCGGCATCGATGGACTCCCGGCCACTGGCAAGCTCGGCGAGCCCGTCGAGGGCGGTGCCCAGGGCATCGATGGCCACGGCGGCGGTGACCACGCTCGAGTCGGCCCGCTCGGCGACCACGAAGGTGCAGCCGGCGACCTGGTGGGCGTGGACCGCGGTGAGCCCTTTGTTGCCGTAGTACCGGCGGGTCAGCACCTCCAGCATGACCGCGTTGTCGAGGTGGTCACGCACGATCCGCTGGCCGAGTAGCCGGACCAGCGGTTCGGTGCTGCGGACCATGTCGGCGATGCGTTCGGCGCGATCCGGCGTGTCCGGATGGGCGTCCAGGTGACGCAGGTGCGCCCGGACCCGGGCGTAGACGGTGGCCCGGTTGCGGCGCAGCAACGGCTGGGCAAACCAGGCGAACACCACGCCTCGGGCAAGGTCGGCGATCACCGGGAAGCGGACCTGCGTGGCCGCGACCAGCCGCTCCAGGGCGAGACCGGCGGGCTCGTGCAACGACTTGCCGGGCGGCGGCTCCCGCAGCCACGCGCGCAGCAGTGTGGCGACGACGGTGGCGTCGGCGACGCCACGCTGCAGTGCGAGGAAGATCCGGAATACAGCGGCTTCGAGATCGGCGGAGCGCTCCAGATCGGTGACGCCGTAGTGGCTGAGCGCCTTGGCGAGCTTGGCCTGGAAGGCGTCCGACAGGCCGGCCCGTTCGACGTCGAGGCTCTGCAGGTAGGTGTGGAAGTACTCGCGGTCGCTGTGGACGTGCCCGTCACCGCCGTCGACGTCAGTCGGCCGGTTGCGGCTGAGTTCGGCGAGGTCGGCGAAGACCTCGATGAGATCGATCTCAGCGGCCAACGGCCGGTCGCCGTCCTCGGTGGCGGCCTGGCGCGCGACGAGATAGTCGTCGAGGACGCGGCGGTCGTCGTGCGGGTCGACGTCGAAGCCGAGGAGCAGTCCGCGCAGACCTTCCTGACCCCGACGGCACCGTTCGGCCGGCGGGAGTGCCCCGGACGCGGCGGGCATGTCCAGCTCGACGGGCGCGGCCGACCCGGTGTGCGTACCGGCTGCCGCGTCGTCCACGACCGGCTCCAACCTCAGCAGCGGTGCACCCGCCTCGACCTGGTTTCCGACCGACACGGCGGATTCCTTCAGCCGGGCCTTGAACGGTGCCCGCAGCACCGTCTCCATCTTCATGGCCTCGAGTACCAGCACCGGTGTGCCCGCTTCGACCTCGGCACCGACCGGCACCGGGGTCGCGACGACCAGGGCGGGCATCGGTGCGCGGAGCACGCCGCCCTCGTCGCGGCTGACCCGGTGAGTCACCCCGTCGACCTCAATCAGGTGCACCGGCCCGTGCGTTGCGGTGACCAGGCGGTGCCGGCTGCCGTTGACGACGATCTGCCCGGTGTGCCGGTCGAAACGGTCCAGCTCGACGTCGGCGCTGTGCACGACGTCTGCCACCTCGATGCCGACGCGGAACCGGTACGCGCCGGTACGCGCCACCCGTACCCGGTAGCCGACGCTGCGCAGCTTGAGGTCCACCGGTCGGCCGCTGGCGTGCTGCACCTGTGGACGTCCGCCGGACGCGGTGGCCAGCAGTCGCTGCCGTTCGACGCGCTCGTCGGCCTCGTAGCCCTCGATCGCGGCAGCGGCGAGGGCGACGGCGACGTGCCGGTGCGCGACAAGCCGGCCTTCACCGCGGACCCGGTCGATCCACCCGGTGTCCGCGCTGGCGTCGATCACCTCGGGCTGATCGAGCAGGTCGATCACGAAGCTCTTGTTCGTCGCACCGCCCTCGATGATCACGGTGGTGTTCGCCATCGCCCGGCGCAGCCGGCCGAGCGCCTCGTCACGGTCCCGTCCGTACGCGATGATCTTGGCGATCATGGAGTCGAAGGCGGCGGGAATGGTGTCGCCCTCGCTGACCCCGGTGTCCACCCGGATCCCGGGCCCGGCGGGCAGGTCCAGCCGGGCGATCCGACCCGGCGAAGGCGCGAAGTCGCGGTCCGGGTCCTCGGCGTTGAGCCGGGCCTCGACGGCATGCCCACGCTCCACCGGCGGGTCGCCCTCCAGCCGCCCGCCCGACGCCACGTGCAGCTGCGCCTTGACCAGGTCGAATCCAGTGGTGGACTCGGTGATCGGGTGCTCCACCTGCAGCCGGGTGTTGACCTCGAGGAACGCGAACATGCGGTCACCGGGGTGGTAGAGGAACTCGACGGTCGCCGCGCCCCGGTAGCCGACCGCGACGGCGAGTCGTTCGGCCGACGCCTTGAGGTCGGCGGCCTGCGCCGGGCTGAGCACCGGCGACGCCGACTCCTCGATCACCTTCTGGTTACGCCGCTGCACCGAACAGTCCCGTACGCCGAGTGCCCAGGCGGTGCCCTGACCGTCGGCGATCACCTGGACCTCCACGTGCCGGGCACCGGTGACCAGCCGTTCCAGGAACACGACGCCGCTACCGAACGCGCGGGCGGCTTCCTGACTGGTGCGCTCGTACGCGTCGACGAGCTCGGCCTCGTTGGTGATCACCCGGATGCCACGCCCGCCGCCACCGGCGGTCGCCTTCAACATCAGCGGGTAGCCGATGCCACCCGCCGCCGCCACGGCGGCCTCCAGAGTCTCGACCGCGCCCCGGCTCCACGGCGCGACCGGCACGCCGACCTCCTCGGCGATCAGCTTCGCGCCGATCTTGTCGCCGAGCTGACGCATCGCGTGCGCGCTCGGTCCGACGAAGGTGACGCCCGTCTTCTCGCACAGCTCCGCGAACGCCGGGGACTCGGCGACGAAACCCCAGCCGACCCACGCCGCGTCGGCGCCGGTGGCCACCAGGGCGCGTTCCAGGACCGTCAGATTGAGGTACGGCCGGGCGGACGCCGGCCCGAGGTCGTAGGCGATGTCCGCCTCACGGACGAACGTCGCGGTACGGTCGACGTCGGTGTACAGGGCGACGGTCTCGATTCGCGCCCCGGTCTCGGCAGCCAGCTCCCGGACGGCGTGGATGAGCCGCATCGCGGCTTCACCACGGTTGACGATGGCAATGCGGCTGAACACCCGATCGGCCCTCCGGTACGCCTACGATCCACGCGTCGCTGATGCGACTCCGACAGGATCACCCTTACGCCTGCCGGCTGGAAACACCATAGGGCGTCCGACTAAGTAACGACCATGTCACTCGATGCGGTTGCGCCGCCGGTGGCGGCCGGACGTCTCTCCGGGACCTTCAGGCCAACGTGCTCGGCGCGGCGGTAGGTGCCGGCGCGGTAGGTCCGACCTGGGCGGATGCCGGTGCCGCGGCGTCCCCGTTCGGAGTGGCTGCGGCCGCCGGTGCCGCGGCGGCAGCCGGGACGCCGGCGCCGTGCGGCTCAAGGTGGGGACGGCACGACGCGCGGACCACCAGCTCGGTCGGCAGCCGGATGTGGGTGTCCCGCTCGACACCGGCGATCAGATCGACGAGCAAACCTAACGCCTCCGCCCCCATCCGCTGCAGGGGCTGCATGATCGTGGTCAGCGGCGGCTCGACCGACGCCGACTCCGGGATGTTGTCGAACCCGATCACCGACAGGTCGTCGGGCACCGCCAGACCCATCTCCTGAGCGACGTTCAAGGTGGAGATCGCCGACAGGTCGTTCCCCGCGAAGATGGCGCTCGGTCGATCCGGCAGGGCCAGCAGTTCGGCTGCGGCACCGGCCGCGCTCTCAATGCGGAATCCACCGACCCGCACCAAAGTCTCGTCCACCGGGACGCCCGCGTCGACCATCGCCTGACGGAAGCCCGCTTCGCGCAGCCGTGCCGACTCCAGGTCGGTCCGGCCGGTGATGTGCCCGATCCGGCGGTGGCCGAGGGAGAGCAGGTAGTTGGTCGCCAGGATGGCGCCGGCGAAGTTGTCGGAGTCGACGGTCGGCAGGCCGGACGGGCCCGTGTGCGGGTCGACCGCCACCACGTGGAAACCCTGCTTGGTCTCCACCACGGTCGGCGTGACGATCACGGCACCGTCGATGAGCGTGCCGGAGAGCCGGGCCAGCGACCGACGCTCCCAGCCGACGGCCGTGCCCGCCCCGTCCCCGCCGGAGTAGGCCAGCAGTTGGTAGCCAGTGCCGGCGACCTGCTTGGAGGCGCCCTTGAGCAGCTCGGTGGAGAAGGGTTCGAACTCGGCCACCAGGATCCCCAGCACGTTGGTGCGATGGCTGCGCAGGCTCTGCGCGCCCAGACTCGCCTCGTACCCCAGCTGGTGGATGACCTGCTGCACCCGCTCGACCGTCGCCTGCGCAACGCCGTAACGACCGTTGACGACCTTCGATACCGTCGCCACGGAGACGCCGGCCGCCCGGGCCACGTCCGACATCTTCACACGCTGCGAGAACTCCACGTCGACGATGATAGGGGTCCGACGGCGGCGCGTCACCGCCGAGTCGAAAACGTTATCGATACCGATTGACACCGCGTTACGCGGCTGTAAAACTCCCCGACAGGCCAAGCACCCGACTGACCAGTCGAGGAGATCAAGATGGCAATACCGCGCCGCGCAGGCGCCGTCCTAGCGCTCTTTCTGACCAGCTCCCTGCTAGCCGCCGGATGCAGCAACGGTGACGACGGCACCGAGCCCGCTGGCGAGCTGTACGAGAACCCGGTGACCCTGACCTGGTGGCACAACGCCTCCCAGGACGGGCCCGGCAAGGAGTACTGGGAGAAGGTCGCCAACGACTTCTCCGCGCTCCACCCGACCGTCACGATCGAGATCGAGGCGATCGAGACCAACCAGCTGCAGCGCACCCGGCTGCCCGCCGCCCTGCTGAGCAACGACCCGCCGGACATCTTCCAGGCCTGGGGCGGCGGCGAGCTGCGCGAGCAGGCCGAGGCCGACTACCTCAAGGACATCACCGACCAGGTGCAGGCCGAGGTCGAGAACATCGGCTCCTCGGTGGAGATCTGGCAGGCCGACGGCCGACAGTACGGCCTGCCGTACCGGATGGGCATCGAAGGCATCTGGTACAACAAGGACCTGTTCGACCAGGCCGGCATCGACGCTCCCCCGGCCACCTTCGACGAGCTCAACGACGCGGTCACCAAGCTCAAGGCGATCGACGTCATCCCGATCGCGCTCGGCGCCGGCGACAAGTGGCCGGCCGCGCACTGGTGGTACAACTTCGCCCTGCGCGCCTGCTCGGTGGAGACCCTCCGGTCGGCCACGACCGAGCTGAACTTCGACGACCCGTGCTGGGTGAAGGCCGGCGAGGACCTGCAGGCCTTCATCGCCACCGAGCCGTTCCAGGACAACTTCATCGCCACCCCGGGTCAGAACGACCCGACCAGCGCCAACGGGCTGCTCGCCAACGGACAGGCCGCCATGGAGCTGATGGGCGACTGGAACCGCGGCACGCTGGACACGGTCGCCTCCGACCCGGAGGCGCTCGCCGAGTTCATCGGCTGGTTCCCCGTTCCGGCGATCGCCGGCTCCGCCGGTGACCCGGCCGCGGCCCTCGGTGGCGGTGACGGCTTCGCCTGCGCCAAGAACGCTCCGGCGGAGTGCGTCGAGTTCCTCAAGTACATCGTCAGCCCCGAGGTGCAGACGGGTTACGCCGAGACCGGCACCGGTCTGCCCGTGGCCCCGGAGGCGGCGGCGGCCGTGACCGACCCCGCGCTCCAGTCGATCCTGCAGGCCACGACCGACGCCAGCTACGTCCAGCTCTGGTTGGACACGGCCTTCGGCAGCACCGTCGGCAGCGCGATGAACGACGCGATCGTCGCGATCTTCGCCGGTAACGGCTCGCCCGAGGACGTCGTCACGGCAATGAAGTCGGCCGCAAGCAAGTGACCACGATCAGCCGAAACCCGAGCCCCGCCGGCGGCGCCACCGCGCCCCCGGCGGGGGTCCGGCGTGCCGGGCGCCGTTCGTCCCGCGCGGCCGAGACCCGACGCAAGTGGTACGAGATCATCGGACTGACCACCCCGGCGGTGATCGTCTACGTGATTTTCGTGCTGGTCCCGATGGGCTTCGCGTTCTACTACAGCCTGTTCCGGTGGCGTGGGGTTGGGCCGCCCACCGACTTCGTGGGCCTGAACAACTACGTTCTCGCCTTCCAGGACCCGATCTTCCGCGACGCGCTGCGCAACAACGCGTTCATCGTGATCGGATCGCTGGTGGTGCAGGGTCCCATCGCGCTGGGCATCGCCCTGCTGCTGAACCGGCCGTTCCGCGGCCGTACGGTGTTCCGCCTGCTGGTCTTCGTGCCCTACGTGCTGGCCGAGGTCACCGCCGGCATCATGTGGAAGCTGCTGCTGACCGACGGCGGCACCGCGGACGCGCTGCTGCGGTCGGTGGGGCTGGGCGCCCTGGTGCGGCCCTGGCTCGCCGACCTCGACCTGGTGATCTGGACCCTGCTGTTCGTCCTCACCTGGAAGTACGTCGGCTTCGCGATCATCCTGCTGCTCGCCGGTCTGTCCAACGTGCCGACCGAGTTGACGGAGGCGGCCGAGATCGACGGGGCCGGCTGGTGGCAGATTCAACGCCACATCACCCTGCCGTTGCTGGGGCCCACGATCCGAATCTGGATGTTCCTGTCGATGATCGGCTCGCTGCAGGTCTTCGACGTGATCTGGGTGACCTCGGTGCCTGCGGTCCGGTCGTTGGGCGCCTCGGCCACGATGGCGACCTACATGGTGGACAATGGCTTTTTTGCCCGGCTCTGGGGCTACGGCAACGCGATCGCCGTGATCCTGTTCGCGATTTCGTTCGTCGCGGCGCTGTTGTTCCAGCGTTTCCTCCTCCGCCGGGACATCGAGGGCGCAGTGACCGGAAGGAGGAACTGACCGTGACCGCAGTCGCCGCTCCCCGCACCAAGCGCCGCCGGGATTCATCGTGGGGCAGTCCGCTCACCTACACGCTGGCTCTCGCGGTGGCCGGGGTGTCGATCGTTCCGGTGATCTACGTGATCATCGGTGGCTTCCGTACCACTCCGCAGATCATCGCCGACCCGGCCGCGCTACCCGATCCATGGGTGGTCGACAACTACGTCCGGGTAATGACCGAGAGCGACTTCTGGCTGCAGACCGTCAACAGTGCGATCGTCGCCTTCGGTACCACGCTCGGCGTCGTGACGCTGGGACTCTGCGCCGCGTTCGTGCTGGCGCGCTACACCTTCCGCGGGCGGGAGGTCCTCTACACCTTCTTCACCCTCGGTCTGCTCTTCCCGGCCGGGGCGGCGATCCTGCCGCTCTACCTGATGCTGCGCGACATGAACCTGATCAACTCCTACTTCGCGGTGATCCTGCCGCAGATCGCCTTCGCGCTGCCGCTCACGATCGTGATCCTGCGTCCGTTCCTGACCGCCGTGCCACGCGAGTTGGAGGACGCGGCGGCCATCGACGGCACGGGGCGGCTCGGCTTCCTCTGGCGCATCATGCTGCCGCTGTCGCGTCCCGCGCTGGTCACCGTCGGGATCCTCGCGTTCGTGACGAGCTGGAACGCGTTCCTGCTGCCGCTGCTCGTCCTCGGTGACGCCGACCAGCACACCCTGCCACTGGGTGTGCAGAACTTCTCGAGTCAGTACACTTCGGACACCGCCGGAATTCTCGCCTTCACCTCGATGGCGATGCTGCCGGCGCTGCTGTTCTTCACGATCGCCGAGAAGCAGATCGTCGGGGGTCTGCAGGGTGCCGTCAAGGGCTGACCGGCCCCGGCACGTACAACGGCCGTGCCCGCGACGACGTGGCACGCGCACGACACGGAAAGGCACAGCATGACTGAGGTCCGCGCGACGGTGGACGGAGGCGAGCCGGTGCAGACCGGTCCGCACCACGACCGGCCGGAGCGGCCCGACCGGCGGAACGTACCCGACGGCGAGGCCCGCGTCCGGGACCTGCTGGACCGGATGACGGTCCAGGAGAAGGTCGCGCAGCTGGTCGGTTTCTGGGAGAAGGAGGACGGTGAGTCGGTCGCCCCGATGCAGGGTGAGTTCGGCGCGGCCGCCCGGCTCGAGGACTTCTCCCGGCACGGGCTCGGCCACGTCACCCGGGCGTACGGCACCCGTCCCGTTGACCCGGCGGCGCGTGCGGCCTGGCTGTGGAAGTTCCAGTCCGAGCTGGTGACGGGGACCCGGCTCGGCATCCCGGCAATCGTCCACGAGGAGTGCCTGACCGGCCTTTCCGCGTGGCAGGCGGCGACCTTCCCGACACCGCTGGCGTGGGGAGCCGCCTTCGATCCCGACCTGGTCGCCGAGATGGCGGCGTCGATCGGCTCGTCGATGCGGACCCTCGGTGTGCACCAGGGCCTCGCACCGGTGCTCGACGTGATCCGCGACCCCCGTTGGGGCCGGGTCGAGGAGTGCATCGCCGAGGATCCGTACCTGGTCGGCACGATCGGCACCGCGTACATCCGGGGTCTGCAGTCCCAGGGGGTGCACGCCACCCTGAAGCATTTCGTCGGCTACTCCGCATCGCGGGCCGGACGCAACTTCGCTCCGGTGCACGCCGGCCCGCGGGAGGTCGCCGACGTGCTGCTGCCCCCGTTCGAGATGGCGCTGCTCGACGGTGGCGCCCGCTCGGTCATGCACTCGTACGCCGAGATCGACGGGGTGCCGGTCGCCGCCGACCCGGCCATGCTCACCGGTGTGCTGCGGGACCGGTGGGGGTTCGACGGTGTGGTGGTTGCGGACTACTTCGGGGTGGCGTTCCTCAAGCTGCTGCACCACGTCGCGAACGACCACACCGAGGCGGCGGTCCAGGCGCTGACCGCCGGCGTCGACCTCGAACTGCCGACCGGCGACGCCTATCTGACCCTGCCGGAGGCGGTCCGCTCCGGCCAGGTCGACGAGGCGCTGCTCGACCGGGCCGTGCTGCGGGTGCTGCGCCAGAAGCAGGAACTGGGGCTGCTCGACGCCACCTTCAGCGAGGATCCGCCCCGGGAGATCGACCTCGACTCGCCCGAGCACCGGGCGATCGCCAGTCGACTCGCGGAGCGGTCCGTCGTTCTGGTCTCCAACCAGGACGTCCTGCCGCTGCCGGCGGGTCGCCGGCTGGCGGTGATCGGGCCGAACGCCGACCTGGCCAGTGCCCTGTTCGGGTGCTACTCGTTCGTCAACCACGTACTGCCGCAGCATCCTGGCGTGGCGGCGGGGATCGAGGTGCCGACGGTGCTCGACGCGGTACGGGCCGAGTTCGGCGCCGAACTGGTCAGCTGGGCGCCCGGCTGCGACGTCGACGACCCCGACCGGTCCGGCTTCGCGCCGGCCGTCGCCGCCGCCACCGCCGCCGACGTCGCCGTACTGGTCGTCGGAGACCGGGCCGGGCTGTTCGGCCGCGGCACGGTCGGCGAGGGCTGCGACACCGACGACCTGGAACTGCCCGGGGTGCAGCGCGACCTGGTCGAGGCCGTGCTGGCCACCGGGACCCCGGTGGTCCTGGTGCTGCTCACCGGGCGGCCGTACGCGATCGGTTGGGCACTGGACCGGTGCGCCGCGGTGGTGCAGGCGTTCTTCCCCGGGGAGGAGGGCGCGGCGGCGGTCGCCGGGGTGCTCTCCGGGCGGGTCAACCCGTCCGGCCGGCTGCCGGTCAGCCTGCCCCGATCGGCGGGGGCGCAGCCGTACTCGTACCTGCACCCGGCGCTCGGTGAGGGCAACGAGGTGACCAACCTGTCGGTGACCCCACCGGCGGTGTTCGGTCACGGGCTGTCCTACACCACGTTCACCTACTCGGAGCTGACCGTGCCGGCGACGGCGCCAACCGACGGGGCGCTGGTGGTGACGGTACAGGTGACGAACACCGGGGCGGTCGCCGGCGACGAGGTGGTCCAGCTCTACGGCCACGACGTGGTGGCCTCGGTGACCCGGCCGGTGGCGCAGCTGCTCGGCTACCGCAGGGTCCATCTCGAGCCGGGTCGGACGGTCACGGTCGAGCTGACCGTGCCCACCGCCAGGCTGGCGTTCGCCGACCGCACCCTGACCCGGGTGGTCGAGCCCGGCGAGGTCGAGATCTGGGTGGGCACCAGCGCACAGCGGTTGGCGCAGGGACGGATCGACCTGGTCGGGCCGACCGTGCCGGTCACCAACGCGTCGCCCCGGTGGACGGCCTCCGAGGTGCGCTGACCATCCATCTGTCGGCGAGCTGAGCTTCCACTGGGTGAAAGCGGGGGTCCCGGGTGCGTTGGGCCATCCGGGACCATACGACCGTCCGGCCGTCGTGAGCCAGGGAGGTCAGTCACATGCCGTTCGCCCGTGATCAGTGGTACGTGGCCGCGTACAGCAACGAGGTCGGACGGGAGCTGCTCGCCCGAACCGTCCTGGGTGAGCCGTTGGTGCTGTACCGCACCACCGCCGGCACGGCGGTGGCACTCGCCGACCGGTGTGTGCACCGACGCTTCCCACTCTCGCAGAGCCGCCTCGACGGCGACACGATCGTCTGCGGCTACCACGGCTTCACCTACGACGAGACCGGCAGCTGCGTCTTCGTGCCGGGCCAGCAGCGCATCCCGCGCACCGCGCGGGTCGCCGGGTACCCGGTGGTCGAACAGGACACGCTGGTGTGGGTGTGGATCGGCGACGCCGAACCCGACCCGGGGACGATTCCCCGCGCGCCCTGGCTGGACGACCCCGGATACACGGTGGTGCGCGGCATGGCACCGCTGAACGCACGGTACGGCCTGCTGGTCGACAACCTGATGGACCTGTCCCACGAGACCTACCTGCACGGCGGCTACATCGGCACACCCGAGGTGGCGAACACGCCGATCACCACGACGGTGGACGAGGAGAAGGGCGTCGTCCACGTCAGTCGGCACATGGACGACGCGGAGTGCCCGCCCTTCTACGCCCGGTCGACCGGCATCCAGGGCCGGATCACCCGGTGGCAGGACATCGAGTACCACCCGCCGTGTCTCTATCTGCTGCACAGCCGGATCGCCCCGCAGGGGGTGTACCCACCGGCCGAGGGCCCGGACAGTGCCGCGTTCCACGCCGAGATCGTCTACGCGATCACCCCGTCGACCGAGCACACCACCTACGACTTCTGGGCGGTGGCTCGGGACTTCGCCGTCGACGACGAGTCGGTCAGCGAGTACCTCTACCAGAGCAACCACACGGTGGTCATGCAGGACGTCACCGCGCTGAACACCCTGGAGCAGGTGATCGCCGCCGAACCGGAGCGGTACCAGGAGCTCAGCATCAACATCGACACCGGTGGCCTCGCCGCTCGACGCCTGATCGAACGGATGCTCGGAGCACCGACGGTAGGGGCGTCCCGGTGACCGTCCCCGACTGGCTGCCCACCGGCGACCGGCTGTACCGGATCCACTGGTTGCCCGGCACCGACACCCTGCAGGGCACCTGCCACTGCGGCGCCGAACGGACCGCCGACGATCCGGTCGAGTTGTGGCAGTGGCTGCTCGACCACCCGCGTGACCACCTCGCGCCGCGGGCGGTGCCGGCGGCGCGGCGGACGCCTGCGGATGCCGCCCGTCGCGCCTCGGTGCCGGCATGAGCGCTGACAGTCCGACCACGATGCAGCTGGTGGTCGTCGGCCGGGAGCAGGTGGCGACCGGCGTCGTCGTGCTGACCCTGGCCCACCCGACCGGCGGTGAGCTGCCCGGCTGGTCCCCCGGCGCGCACGTGGACCTGCTGCTGGGCCCGGGTCTGGTCCGCCCGTACTCGCTCTGCGGTGAGCCGGACGACCGCGCCGCGCTGCAGCTCGCGGTGCAGCTCGAACCCGGCGGACGGGGCGGCTCCCGGCACGTCCACGAAGGGCTCCTTCCCGGCACGCAGGTGCTGGTCCGCGGGCCGCGGAACAACTTCCCGCTGGTCACGGCGGAGCGGTACCTGTTCATCGCCGGCGGCATCGGCATCACCCCGATCCGGCCGATGGTCGCCGCCGCCGACGCCGCCGGAGCCGACTGGCGACTGGTGTACGGCGGACGCAGCCGCGCCACGATGGCGTTCGCCGACGAGTTACGGCAGCGCTACGGCGACCGGGTACGCCTGTACCCGCAGGACGAGGCGGGCCTGCTCGACCTGGCCGGACTGCTCGATGCTCCGGGTGACGAGCTGGTCTACTGCTGCGGGCCGGAGGCACTGATCGCAGCGGTGGGGCAGCGGTGCCGGGCGTGGCCGGCGGGCAGCCTGCGGGTGGAGCGGTTCACGCCGTCGGGCGGCGGCGGTGTCGACCAGCGTGACGGCGGCGACCAGGGTGACGGCGGCCGGGCGGGCGACCGCGACCGGGCGGGCACCGACGGCGTGGTCGAGGTGGAGTTGGCGCTGTCCGGCCGGACGGTGTCCGTGCCGCCCGGGACGTCGATCCTGGCCGCGGTGGAGCAGGCCGGCGTCGCAGTGCTCTCCTCGTGCCGCGAGGGCACCTGCGGCACCTGCGAGGCCACGGTACTGGCCGGGGTGCCCGAACACCGCGACAGTCTGCTCACCGAGGAGGAACGGGTTGCCGGTGACACGATGCTGATCTGTGTCTCCCGGTCACGTACCCCCCGACTCGTACTGGAGCTGTGACCGGCCGACGGCGATGATGGCGGAATGGGTACGCAGCCCGGTCGGTCGGTCACCAGCAAGGTGCTGGCGCTGCTCGCCGCGTTCAGCCCGGCCGATCCGGCGCTGACGCTGAGCGAGCTGGCCAGACGGGCCGGACTGCCGGTACCCACCGCGCACCGGCGGGTCGCGGAGCTGGTTGGCTGGGGCGCGCTGGAGCGCGGCGCGGACGGCCGTTACCGGATCGGGCTGCGGTTGTGGGAGGTGGGCTCGCTGGCGCCCCGCGGACTGGGTCTGCGGGAGCTCGCGCTGCCGGTGATGGAGGACCTGTACGAGGTGACCCACGAGAACGTCCAGCTCGCCGTACGGCAGGACCTGGAGCTCGTCTTCGTCGAACGGATCGCCGGTCGACACGCGGTGCCGGTGCTGACCCGCGTCGGCGGCCGATTCGCCCTGCACGCCACCGGGGTCGGGCTGGTGCTGCTCGCGCATGCGCCGGTGCCGGTGCAGGAGCAGGTGCTGGGCGCTGCGCTGGAGCGGTACACCGAGCGGACCGTCACCGATCCGGCGGCGTTGCGCCGGCAACTCGCCGGGGTGCGGCGGGCCGGTTACGCGGTGAGCGACCGGCAGGTGACGATGGACGCCCTGTCGGTCGCCGCGCCGATCACCGGGCCGGAAGGGGTGATGGCGGCGATCTCGCTGGTGGTGGCCCACGACCGGGCCGACCCGGTGGCCCTGGCACCGCTGGTGCAGGCGGCCGGGCGGGCGATCTCCCGGGCGGTCGCCCGGCCCGGGGTCCGATAGCCCGTGACGACCTCGGCCGCGGTCAGTCGGGAAACGCCAGCAGCCGCAGGATCCGCGCCAGCCGCTGCCGGTCCTCGGGCGTGACGCCGGACAGCAGGCCGGCCTCGGCCGCCCGCGCGGACTCATGGGCCCGGGCGAACAGCGCCCGGCCGGCATCGGTGGCGACGAGGACGTTGGCGCGCCGGTCGGCGGGGTCGGTCCGCCGCTCGACCAGGTGACGTTTTTCCAGGTCGTCGATGAGGGCGACCACCTGGCTCGGGTCGAGGCGGAGAAACTCGGCCAGCTCCCGTTGGGTCGGGCGGGTGTCGTGGACGGCCAGCGCGAGGACGGAGAAGGACCGGGCCTTCAGACCGTGTTCGGCCAGGGCCGAGTTCGCCGCCGTCAGACTGAGGGCGTTGGCTCGGGCGAGCAGGAAGCTGAGGTCTTCGCCGAGAAGACCGTGCCGTAGACGGGCGGTTCCCGCTGGCTGGGGCTTCTCGCTCGCGGTCATGCCGGCCATGGTAGCAAGCTTCGGCAATAATTGACTTCCTCAACGGTTCATGATTCGATCGGCTGCGACGCGAAGGAGTTCCCGATGTCCCTGGACGGCAAAGTCGCCATCGTCACCGGTTCCGGCAAGGGTCTCGGCTTGGCCTACGCCCAGCAGTTGGCCAGGCAGGGTGCCGCCGTCGTGGTCAACGACGTCGACGCCGAGGCCGCGAACCAGGCCGTTTCGGCGGTCGAGGCGGCCGGCGGACGCGCCGCCGCGCTGGTCGCACCGGTCGGTCCAACCGAGACCGCCGAGGCCCTCGTCGCCACCGCGGTCGAGCGCTTCGGTCGACTCGACATCCTGGTCACCAACGCGGGAATCCTGCGGGACACGGTGCTGTGGAAGATGAGCGACGAGGACTTCGACACCGTCGTCAACGTGCACCTGCGGGGCACCTTCACCACCGTCCGGGAAACCGTCCGGCACCTGCGGCAGGCCGGCGAGGGCGGGCGCATCATCTGCATCGGCTCCCCGACCGGCCAGCGCGGCAACTTCGGACAGACCAACTACGCCGCCGCCAAGGCCGGCATCGTCGGGATGGTGCGGACCTGGGCGCTGGAGCTCAAGCGGGCCGGCATCACCGTCAACGCGGTCGTGCCGGTGGCCGCGACCGCGATGACCGCCACCGTCCCCTACTTCGCCGCCGCGGTGCGGGCCGCCGACCAGGGCGAGCCGATGCCCGACTTCTTCCGGCACGATCTCGGGTTCGGTACCGCCGACGACGTGGCCGGGCTCATCGCCTTCCTCGGCTCCGACGCCGCCGCCGGCGTGACCGGCCAGGTCATCGGGGTGGGCGGCGACCGCATCCAGATCTGGACCCACCCGGAGGCCGCGCTGACCGCGTACCGCGAAGGTGGCTGGTCCTTCGACGCGTTGACCGCCGCGTGGCCGACGCAGTTCGCCGACGCGCTGCAGAGCGTCGGCGAACGCTTCCCGGAACTCCCCGAGGAGTTCCGGACCGACGTCTCCTGACCTGCGGCCGGACGGAGGGTGCCGAGCATGTACCAACCCGCGATCGACCTGGCCGCGATCACCGCGATCGACGTGCACGTGCACATCGAGGTGGACGGCCACGGCCACGCCTCGCTGCCCGAGCCGCTCGTCGTGGCCGCCTCGAAGTACTTCCGGACCGACGGCCCACGCCCGGCCGTCGAGGCCGTGGCGCAGCACTACCGGGAGCGCCAGATGGCCGCGGTGGTGTTCACCGTCGACGCCGGCACCCAGCTGGCCCACCAACCGCTGTCCAGCAGCGAGATCGCCCGAGCCGCCGCCGACCACGCGGACGTGCTCATCCCGTTCGGCTCGGTCGATCCGCGCACCGGCGACGCCGCACTCGAACTCGCCGCCCGTCTCGTCGAGGACGAGGGAGTACGCGGTTTCAAGTTCCACCCGACAGTGCAGGGCTTCGATCCGAGCCACGACGAGTACGCGCCGCTGTGGAGCCTCATTGAGAAGGCGGGCGTGCCGGCGTTGTTCCACACCGGGCAGACCGGCATCGGTGCCGGCCTGCCCGGTGGCTACGGCCTGCGGCTCGGGCTGTCCAATCCGATCCTGCTCGACGCGGTGGCCGCCGAGTTCCCGAATCTGCAGATCATCATGGCGCACCCGTCGGTACCCTGGCAGGACGAGGCGCTGTCGGTGGCGACACACAAACCCAACACCTGGATCGACCTGTCCGGGTGGAGCCCGAAGTACTTTCCGGCGGAGCTGGTGCGCCACGCCAACTCGATCCTGAAGCGCCGGGTGCTGTTCGGCACCGACTATCCGCTGCTCACCCCCGACCGATGGCTTCGGGACGTGGCGAACATCGACCTCAAACCCGACGTGCTCCCCGGCATCCTGAAGGACAACGCCGCCCGGCTGCTGCGCCTGACCGGGTGACCAGGACGAGAGGAATCCTGTGACGACGACTGTCGAGTTCCAGCAGCTCGGTGAGCTCACCGGCACCGACCTCGGATACACCGCCTACCGGACGGTCCACCAGGAGCAGGTGAACCTGTTCGCCGACGCCACCGACGACCACCAGTGGATCCACGTCGAACCCGAGCGGGCGAAGGCGGGGCCGTTCGGAGCGCCGATCGCCCACGGCTTTCTGACCCTCTCCCTCGCCGTTCCGTTCTGGACGGAACTGCTCGATGTGACGGGCGTGTCGACGAAGGTGAACTACGGTCTCGACAAGGTGCGGTTTCCCGCGCCGGTGGTGGTCGGGTCGCGGGTACGGATGCGGGCCGTCATCGCCGAGGTCACCGAGGTTCCCGGCGGGTACCAGCTCACCGTCGACCAGACGATTGAGATCGAGGGCGGAGCCAAACCCGCGGTCGTCGCCCGGGGCCTGTACCGCTTCTATGCCTGAGCCCTGCCGTCGGCTCCCACCAGGAATCCGTTCCTCTACCAGGAGTCCGCTCCCTCATCAGGAGGTCGCCGATGCATCAGCACGGAATCGGCGCCTGGCTGTCCAGGCGCCGCCGGACCGCCCCGGACCGGATCGCCCTCGTGCACGGCGAACAGTCGACCATCACCTACCGGCAGTTCGCTGACGGAGCGGACCGGATCGCGGCAGTGCTGCGGAACCTCGGCGTCGGCAAGGGAGACTCCGTCGCCTACCTCGGCGAGAACAGTCCCGAGTTCCTGCAGACGATGTTCGGCACCGCCCAACTGGGCGCCGTGTTCGTACCCGTCAACACCCGGCTCGCGCCGCCCGAGATCGCTCACGTCCTCACCGACAGCGGTGCCGCGGTTCTCCTGCACGATCCCGAGTTCGCGCCCCGGCTCGCCCCGGTAGTCGGCACCGTACCGACCCGGCATGTCGTCGTCACCGGGGCCGGCACCGCGCAGCGTCCCGGCCTCGACTCGCTGCCGGGTGATGCCGCGCCCGGAGACACCGCAGACGTCACCCCGGACGACCCCGCCGCGATCATCTACACCTCGGGCACGACCGGCCGGGCCAAGGGCGCGGTGCTGACCCACGGCAACCTGACCTGGGTTGCGATCAATACCATCGTCGACTACGACGTCGTCTCCACCGACGTCGCGCTGATGATCTCGCCGCTGTTCCACGTCGCGTCGCTGGGCATGGGCGCGCTACCGGTCGTGCTCAAGGGCGCCACGCTGGTGCTGGAGAAACGGTTCGATCCGGGGCGGGCGCTCGCCCAGATCGAGCGGCACCGGGTGACCATGCTCAGTGGGGTGCCGACCACCTACCAGATGATGGCCGACCACCCGCAGTGGCCGTCGACCGACCTGTCGACCCTGACCAAGCTCACCTGTGGCGGGTCGGCCGTCCCGACCCGCATTCTCAACGCCTACGAGGAACGCGGCCTGTCCTTCTCACAGGGGTACGGGATGACCGAGACGTCACCGGGCGCCACCGCGCTGTCAGCGGCGATGACCCGGGCGAAGCAGGGCAGCGTCGGCCTGCCCCACTTCTTCACCGATGTCCGGGTCACCGACGAACGCGGCGAGTTGGCTGCGGCGGGAACCGTCGGCGAGATCGAGATCACCGGCCCGAACGTCTTCGCCGGCTATCACCGGCTGCCCGAGGAGACGGCCCGGTCGTTCACTGCGGACGGCTGGTTCCGCAGCGGCGACCTCGGCTACCTGGACGCCGACGGATACCTCTACATAGTCGGCCGGCTCAAGGACATGATCATCTCCGGGGGCGAGAACATCTACCCGCCCGAGATCGAACTCCTGCTCGGTGAAGTGGACGGGGTGACCGGGGTCGCGGTCATCGGGGTGCCCGACCCACAGTGGGGCGAGGTGCCGTGGGCGATCATGACAGTCCGGGAAGGCACCGTCGTCGACCTCGACGTGGTACGCGCCCACTTGGACGGCAAGATCGCCCGCTACAAGCTGCCCAAGAACGTCGTCATCGTGACCGAGCTGCCCCGGACCGCGTCGGGGAAGGTGCGGAAGGCCGACCTGCGGGCCCGGTTCGGCGGCTAGGCCCGGGGCGGGTGGCGAGCGCGGCGAACTCCGCGTCGGACGCGGCGGCCAGCCGCTCGTGTACCTGCCGGTACACCTGCGTCGATCTCGTCGCCGGCCAGTCCTCGTCCATGAACTCGCGGGGCAGTCTCGGGTCGACACGCAGCA
The DNA here is from genome assembly GCF_029581175.1 of Solwaraspora sp. WMMD937. Taxonomy (NCBI): domain Bacteria; kingdom Bacillati; phylum Actinomycetota; class Actinomycetes; order Micromonosporales; family Micromonosporaceae; genus Solwaraspora; species Solwaraspora sp. WMMD937. The sequence goes on from NZ_CP120738.1 coordinate 5,043,938, forward strand.
ACGCGAGCCAGTCCGCGACGAGCATCATCCGCACCGTCAAGGCGCTCGGCGCCTGTGTCACCGCACCCGGGTCGTCCCAGACCTCGATGAACGCCAGGTGTTCGCGCCGGATCGCCTCGATGTCCCACGCCGAGCGGACACTGTCGGCGATCGGGAAATCCGCGAACTCCCGCGCGTGGAAGGCGATCACCGTGTTCGGCGGCAGATCCTGGCGCAGCGGTTCCAGGGAGCCGGCGAGGTCGACCTCGCCGGGCGCCAGCCACAACCCGTCGCGAAGCGGCGCGAAGCCCTCCCAGGTGAGGGTCGACCGCAGCCGGTGACGGAACGTACGCTGGCCCTCCGGGATGGTGAAGGTGACCAGCGTCCATCCGGTGCCCTGCGGATCGAACGGGTGCGGGCCGCGGACCCGGTCCGTCGCCTCGCGCAGGACCGCTGACCCGTGTCCGGTCAGGGCGAAGGAGATCTCCCGACCGCTTCTGCTCCGCGCGAGGATGCCGCTGTGTACGAGCCGGTCCAGGGTGGCCCGGGTCGCTGGGGCGGCGACGCCGGCTCCTTCGAGCACCCCGATCAACGCGCTGGCCCGGATCGGACCCGGATCGTCGTCGACGACGTACTCACCGAAGAAGGCGAGCAGCAACTGCTTCGGTTGACGGCTGCGCACGGTCATCCCCCGGACGGATCGATCGACGGTACGATCATGGCGCCACGGCCTGCCCCCGTTTGGCCCGTTGGATCTGGTCGTACACGTGCGTGCGCAGTTGCGTGAAGCGGGGCAGTGCCCGGGTGTTGATCTGGTCACGGCCGGGTGGCAGGTCGACGGTCAGATCCTCCTGCACCCAGGTTGGTGAGCTGGACAGTACGAGGACCCGTTCGCCGAGGTAGATCGACTCGTCGATGTCGTGGGTGACGAAGACGATCGACATGTTGCGCGAGGTGTGCAGCTCACGTACGAGATCCTCCAGGTCAGCCCGGGTCTGGGCGTCGACTGCGGCGAACGGCTCGTCCATGATCAGCACCTCCGGTTGGTACGCGACGGCGCGGGCGATCGCCACCCGCTGCTGCATCCCACCGGACAGCTGCCACGGGTGGCTACGGGCGGCGTGGCCCAGACCCACCGCGTCGAGGGCGTCGGCCACCAGCTTTCCCCGTGCCGCGCTGGACAACCGCTTGTGGCGCAGCGGCAGCTCGACGTTGCCGCGGACCGTCAGCCACGGGTAGAGGCTGCGGCCGTACTCCTGAAAGACGACGGCCATCGCCGGGCTCGGGCCGGTCACCGGGGCCCCGTGCATCTCGACCCGGCCGCTCGTCGGCCGTAGCAGACCGGCGAGACACTTCAGCAGGGTCGTCTTGCCACAACCCGACGGCCCCACGACGCAGAGCAGCTCACCGGCGTCCATGGTGAAACTGACGTCGCCGATCGCCTCGACATCGCCGGTGGCCGATTCGTAGACCTTGCACAGGTGCTCCACCTGCAACAGGACATCGCGGTCAGGCACGGTTGACCTCCCTGATTCCGTGGTACCAGCGCAACACCCGCCGCTCAACGACACCGAACGTCACGGCGAGCAGGACACCGACGAGACCGAGCAGCAGGATGCCGCTCCACATCTCGGCGATGAGGTAGTTCCGTTGGAAGTAGGCGATCCGGTAACCGAGACCAGCGGACGAGGCGAACATCTCCGAGATGACCATCAGGATGAGCGCCACCGACAGGCTCTGCCGCACGCCGGCCATGATGCGCGGGCTCGCCGCGGGCAGTACCAGGAACCAGAGCCGCTCCCACCAGGTGACCTGGAACGATTCCGCGGTTTCCGACATGACACTGTCAATCGCCCGGACCCCGTCGATCGTGTTCAGCAGGACGGGCCACAGCGCGCCGGAGACGATCACCACCACCTTCATGGTGTCGGTGATCCCGAGCAGCAGCATCACGACGGGGATCAGCACCGGCGGCGGGATGGACCGGAAGAACTCCAGCAGTGGTTCGAGCAGCTCACGCAGCCAGCCGAACAGACCGATGAGGGTGCCGGCGGCGACACCGAGCACGATCGAGGCGAGGATCCCCAGGGCCAGCCGGTACAGGCTCGGCAGTACGTCCTCGACGAACGCCGCGCCGACCCAGGTGTCGATGAAGGACTCGGCGATCGCGACCGGTCCGGGGAAGAACCTGTTCGTCGACGAGGTGGACAGCACACCCCAGAGCACCAGCAGCAGGAACGGCAGACCGAGGGAGTAGAGGAACCCGCCGACGACGCGGCGCCCGACGCCGCGTCGTCGGTGCGGTCGTCCGGTCCCCGGGATGGTCCGGGCGGTCACGGCGACGGTCCGGGTGCTCACTGGACCTGCTCCCCTCGCACCGACTGGTGCCACGACAACGATCGGCGCTCGATGTACCGGAAAACCAGGTTGACGCCGAGCCCGAGCAGCCCGGTGACCACGACGAAGGCGTACAGCCCGGTGGCGTCGCCGGCGGACCGGGACAGTTCGATCATCTGGCCCAGGCCCGGGTTTCCGATCACCATCTCAGCGGTGATCGCGAGGATGAGCGCGACCGCGGCGGCCAGCCGGACGCCGGTCATGAGGTACGGCAGCGCGGTCGGCAGGACCAGGTACCACAGACGTTCCCAACGGGTCAGGTCGAAGCTGCGGGCGGTGTCCCGGGCGACCGCGTCGACGTCGGCGACGCCGTAGATCATCTGAACGAATACCTGCCAGAACGACGCGTAGATGATGATGACGAGGGCGGCCCGCATCTGGATGCCGAACATCAGGACGGCGAGCGGGATGAGTGCCACCGAGGGAATCGGGCGCAGGAACTCGACCATCGTGTGGGTGGCGCGGCGCAGAAAGGGCACCAGACCGACGACCGCGCCCAACGCGACCGCCGCAGCCGTCGCCACCGACAGACCGATCCCCCACGACGTCATGGTGAGCCCGAGCCGACGCCAGAAGGCGAGGTCACGGAACTCCTCGACGAGCCGCACGAGCACGTCGGTGACGTAGGGCAGGTACTGCGAGTTGACCAGTCCCAGGGTCGGGACCAGCTGCCAGATGAGGAGGAACCCGAGCAGGCCGGCGCCGCCCAGCAGAACCTTGCGCGGCGAACGGGGACGCCGCATGGACAACACGTGCATGTCGCTCCCGTGGTGGGCGGTCCCGCCCGCTCGCGGTGGGTGCCGGAGCGGGCGGGACCGTACGGCTACTGCTGCTGGATGAGGCGGTCGAAGTCCGGCTGCTCGTCCAGTACGCCGTACTCGCCGGCAAGCGTCGCGAGCGTCTCCAGGCTCGCCCGGTCCAGCTCCCAGCCGAACTCCGGCAGCCGGACCGAATCGGCGACCGCCTCGGGGAGCTCGAGGTTGTCCTTGATCGCCTGTCGGACGTCCGTCTCGTTAGCGGGGTCCTGCGCCCACTCGAGCGTTTCCTGCATCGCCGCCGAGAAGTCGCCGATCAGCTCGGCGTCGGACTCGAGGCTGTCCGCGAGGGTGATCGTGGTCAGGGTCGCCAGCCCGGGGATGACCGCCTGGTAGGGCTCGACGACGACGGCGTCGCCGCGGTCGCGCAGCTGGGTGACGAACGGCTCCGGCACCCACGCCGCCTCGATGTTGCCGGCTTCGAGCTGGGCCGGGACGTCGGGGAAGGCGACCTCGACGAACTCGATCGTCGTCGGGTCTCCCCCGTCCTGCTCCACCGCCGCCATGATCGTCACGTCGCCGGCCGCGCCGAGGCTGTTCACCGCGACCCGACGCCCGGCGAGTTCGGCGGGACGGGTGATGCCGGACGCCGCGGACGCCACCACGGCGTTGATGTCGTCGCCCTCCGCGTAAGAGGAGGCGTAGTTGCCGATGAGCACGACGCCGAGGTCCTGCACGTCGGCGCGGAACGGGCCGAACGGCTGACCGATGGCGAAGTCGATGTCCCCGTTGATCAGGGCGGGGATGGCCTGGGCGCCACCCTGTGCGGGCAGCACCTCCACCTCGATCCCCCGCTCGGCGAAGATGCCGGCTTCGATGCCGCCCCACAGTGCGGCGGTTTCCGTGATCGGCAGCGCCGCGACCCGGACCTGACGCAGCTCGCCGTCCGTCTGGTCGTCGGTCGAGGTCGCGTCCGAGTCGGTACAAGCGGTAAGGGCGAACACCATGGTGGCGATCAGCCCGAAGGTAAGTGTCTTCTTCACTGACGAGGCCTTCCGGGGCGGAGGTCGTGGGGTGCGTCAATCCCGGCAGTAGGCCCACCCCGCGCAGATACGTATCGATGTGAGCGGAGTCACCCTGCCGTGGTGGCCATGCTCGGCTACGAGGCCGTCAGATGTCAACAAATTCTGACGACCGTCACGGAAAAGTTGAATATCGCTGTCTGACCGGTCGCGCACGCGGCCGCGCCGGACCGGGATCCCCGGTCCGGCGCGGCTGTCGTACCTGGGTCAGCTAATCGGCTCGATCCAGATGTTGCGGTACTGCACGGCGTTCTGGTGGTCCTGCAGCCGGATGGACCCGGTCGCCGGTCCCTCGGGGATGTTGCCGCCGGTCGGGCCGGTGATGGCGACGTCGTCGTGCACGGTCACACCGTTCCAGACCAGGGTGACCCGGGCGTCGGAGGTCTTCTCACCGGCGCTGTCGTAGCGGGCCGCACGGTAGGTGATGTCGTACGTCTGCCACGTCTCCGGCGGCCTCGCGGCGTTGACGTCCGGCGGCTTCTGCAGGTAGATGGCACCCGCCTCGTTGTTGTCCAGGGTCGGGTCCCCGTACGAGTCGAGGATCTGGATCTCGTAGCGCTCCTGCAGGTAGACGCCGCTGTTACCGCGGTTCTGCCCGGTGACGTCCGGCGGCAGTTGCGGCACTTTGAACTCGACGTGCAGCCGGAAGTCGCCGAACGCCTGCCGGGTGCGCAGATCGCCGCAGCAGACCTCCATCGCCCCGTCACCGACCAGCGGCCAGCTCGCCGAGCGCCCGTCGGTGTGCTGCCACTCCGACAGGTTGCCGCCGTCGAACAACACGATCCGTTCACCCGGCTTACGGACGGTGATCAGATCCAGGTTGACGTGACCGGTGTCGGTCGCGTCCACCCGGTACTGGATCGCGTTGATGCCCCGACGCAGGGTGAGCAGTTCCGTCTTGGTGGCCCACTCCTTCCAGGTGACGGTGGTCGGCAGGACGGTCTGCCGTACCTTCTCGCCGTTCACGTAGATGCTGACTGTCTTGTCGCCCTGGAACGGGTTCGGGCCGTTGCTGTAACGCAGCCCCACCTCGTACTCGCCGTTGCGCTTGACCTCGACGTGCACGGTGTTGGCGGCGTTCAACTCGCCGAACCCGGCCACGAAGCCGACGCCCGAGTGGCCGGCGTGCTCGGTGTCGTACCGGGCACTGCCCTGCTGGTAGCCCTCCTCGGCCTCGTAGAAGACACGGTCCGGCTGGGCACCCGGGATGGCGTTCAGCGTGTACCAGGCCTCGGTGCTCCACAACTCCTCGCCGTTGGAGGCGGTGAACGAGCGCGGCGAGCGCAGGTGCACCACCCGGCCCTGCTGCAGGCCGTCGACCATCACCCGGACCGTCCGACGGTCGTTGGAGACGATGACCTCGCGGACGGTCAGCGTCTCCTCGTCGACCTTCGGTCCGCCGTACGTGGGGGTCGGCGCGTAGCGCCACTGCTTGATCTGGTAACGACCGGCGATGTCCTGGATCGTCTCGGTGGACAGCGGCCGGGTGTATTCGATCTTGAAGCCGTTCGGGGTGGCGCTCATCGACTTCATGTCGAACGTCCGGTTGCCGTTCGGGGTCAGCTTCTGCAGCCCGTACCGCAGCTTGCCGGCCTGGCCCCAGTTGCCGTCGGCACCGAGCCCACCGACGTAGATCGCCCCGTCCGGGCCGATGGAGACCTCGTTGACGCCGGCCTCGAGTCCCTGGGTGTGCCGGAACACCGCGCCCTGGTATTCGCCGTGCACCTCCTCCAGGTACGCGCGCTGCAGCCCACCGTAGGTGACGTCACCGATCAGGAACTGGTCCCGGTACGGGCCCTTTTTGATCCGCACCGGGGTGCTCGGCGAGTTGGCGATCTCGTTCTGCGGCAGCCAGAGCGCCGGCTTACTGACCGGGTTGGCGTCGAACGGCCCGTCCGGGTTGGTGTAGTGGTTGAAGAACCGGTCCTGCTCGATGTGCACCAGCTTGGAGGCGGGCAGCCAGCCACCCTGGTTGTCGGTGACGAAGAGCTCCTGGTCCCGGCCCCAACCGATGCCGTTCGGGGTGCGCAGACCACCGGCGATGTAGCTGACCTCGCCGGTGCGCCGGTTCACCTTGATGCTGGTGCCCCGGTTGCCGATCGGCTGCGGGTCGGTGGTGGCGCCGCCGTAGTCGATCGCCACCGAAAGGTTGAGGTAGAAGTGTCCGCCCCGGTAGAGCAGGCCAAAGGCGAACTCGTGGAAGTTGCCCCCGTACGGCCACCTGGCCACCGTCCGGTACTCGTCGGCGACCTCGTCACCGTCGGTGTCACGCAGCTCGGTGAGCTCGTGCTTCTGCGAGACGTAGATGGTGCCGTCGACCACCGCCAGGCCCATCGGCTCCCGCAGGCCGCTGGCGACCTTCTTGTACGTGACCTGCTCGGCGCTGGTCGGCCCGGTGACGTTCTCGACGATGTAGACCTCGCCGAGAACTTCCTCACTGCCGCCCCAGGTGGCGATGACCAGTCGACCGTCCTCGGTCCAGTCCATGCCCGAGACCTGCGGTTCGAACCCGTCCGGCCGCAGGTCGGTCAGGGTGTAGTCGGGGTGTACCGCGTCCAGCGGAAGCCCGTCGCCGGGGGTGTCGGTGACCCCCTGGCATGCCTTGCGGCCGGGCGCGGTCACCCGGACCACGCCGGCGTCGGTACTCAGTACGGAGTTGGGCACGACGGCGAACTCCTCGGCGCCCGGCGGTTGCCAGGACAGGGTGAGCTCCTGCCCACCGCCGGCCTCGAAGTACTCGACCCGCAACGCGTGGTAACCCTCGGTCAGGGCCACCGCGCCGTCCATCGGGGTCGCCCCGTGCAGCCCGTCGTGGTCGATGACCACCGCGTCGTCGATGTAGAGACGGGAGCCGTCGTCGCTGACCAGCCGGAACGTGTACGTGCCTGCGGCGGCGACGTGCAGGTTCGCGAGGGCGTGCGTGACGAAGTTGTCCTCCTGCCCGAAGTCGTCCGCCGTTGACCAGTCGACGATCGGCATCAACTTGTCGACGTTCGGGGTCTGCCCGGGTTTGAGGGTGCAGATCTCGGTCAGCGGTACGCCGATGTCATACGTACGCAGGGTGACACCCGGCTCCTGCGGCGGCAGGTCGGCGACCTGGGCAGCGGCCGGTGACGAACTGACGGCGGCCAGTGAAGCGAGCAGGGCGGTGACAACGAGTATTGCCGGGCCACGTGTTCCTGGCGGGCGTGGAGACATTCCTCCCCCTTCAAGGGTGCTGATGAGCGCCGCGATCGCAACCATCGCCGAGGGGTTGCCTGCCCGGTGGACGAGATGATCTCGAAGCACGGCTGCGGCACATCATGGGTTACATTCGCTGAAGTGGCAAGATCTTCTGAGCAATCGGATCAAACTTTTGCTCTTGAAAGACAAAAGATCCCGCAGGGGCCGTGACGTCCGTCGAAGGACCGGCCGTCAGGGCGGTCGGCGGAATATGCGTCCACCCGGCACACCGGCACGAGACGGTAGAGTCGGCGGGCCGACCTGCGCCCATCAGAAGGAGTGCCGATGGCCGCGCGTTTCGAGGAACTTGACTGGCGGCAGACCCCGATCGGTGAGATCAGCCTGCGGCGGCGGCGGGACCCCGTCGTCGACCGCGACGTGTACGAGGTCAAACTGGGCGACGAGTACCTGATGTCGAGCCTGTTCACCGTCGCCGAGGTCGAGCTGGCCCGGCTCGCCCTGGCGGACCTGGCCGGCGAAGAACTCGATGTCGTCGTCGGTGGGCTCGGCCTCGGCTACACCGCCCACGCCGTACTGCGGGACCCACGGGTCCGGTCGTTGATCGTCGTCGAGGCGCTGGCCGACGTCATCGGGTGGCACCAACGCGGTCTGGTGCCGGGCGGAGAAGCACTCGTCGGGGATCCCCGGTGCCGGTTGGTGGCCGGCGACTTCTTCGCCCTGACTGCGGCGGCCGGCCCCGACCCGGCCGCACCTGGGCGACGGTTCGACGCCGTCCTCGTCGACATCGACCACTCCCCCGGGCATGTCCTGCACCAGTCGCATGCCGCCTTCTACCAGCCGGACGGTCTGCGGCACCTGGCTGGCCACCTACGGCCCGGCGGCGTGTTCGCGCTGTGGTCCGACGACCCACCGGAAGCCGGGTTCACCGCAGCGCTCGGCCGGGTGTTCCCGCAGGTCCGCACCGAAGTGGTCACATTTCGCAACCCGCTGCTCGGCACCGACTCGGCCAACACCGTGTACCTGGCGCAGACCCAGGCAGGGCCGCCAGACGAACCGGGTCAGCCAACGCCCGGCTGAGCGGCGATCGACGGAGCCGCCACCGCAACGCGCAGGTCGCGGACCTGCAGCGCGGTCGGTGTGCCGACCGGGTCGGGACGGACGCACGGGGTCGCCGCAGTGGCCAACGCGGCGCGGTCGTCCGCGCTGCTGATCTCGACCGCGACCTCGACGCACCCCTCGGTGGTCCGCAGGACATTGCCGTACACGCTGTACACCTGGCTCGGCACCAGATAGGGATAGTCGAACCGACTGACGGCCCCGTCGGACGGACGGCTGATGGACAGCCGGATGGTGACCCCGGTCGGCACCCGCTCGGTGGAGACGAACAGTGGCCAGGCCGCCTGGCATCGCTGGGAGTAACGCAGGGTGAGGCTGCCGTAGGGCGGCTGGGTCGGGTCCCGGTCGGGGACCTGCACGGTGTGCGTGCTCACCGCGTCGAGGTGGCACTGTTCCTGCTGCGGGTCCGCGCCGTCCGCCGCCGGTGACACGACGGCCGAGGTCGCCACGGGTTCCTGCACCGCCCCGCCGAGCCGGTCGATTACCGACGTCGGCACCAGGATCACCGCGGCGACGACAGCAGCGAACCCGCCGGTCGCCGTCAGCGCCCGGCGGGAGACGTGCGGCTCGCGTACGGCGGGCCGGTCGGCCGGTTGCGCGGCACCGTTGACGAGTGCGTCGACCTGTCCCCACCGCTGCCGCCAGGTGTCCTCGTCGCCGTCACAGGCACGGACGAACGCCAAGGTCAGCTCCAGCGAGGGCAGCCGGGTTCCGGACAACACGCTGGACAGCGCGGTGTGCGAGTAGTGGGCCCGCTCCGCCATCTTGCGCAACGAGGGCTGCCCGGCATCGCGTCGGAGCTGTTCGAGATCGGTGATGAAGGCACCGAGCGGGCCGGCGGCGGAACCACGAGCGCCGGCGTGTCCATTTTGATCCGTCATGGCCTCTCCTGAACGCGTAAACCTGGTGTCAACAGCGGTCAAGCCAGTGCTTTACGAGCCGGTCCACGCCAGTATCAGCCTCGACGCAGCTGCCCGTTGGATAGACGCCAGTGAACAGCGTCTCACAGTCCGTACTGGACCACGTACGCGTCCGCATCCTGACCGGTCGGCGCATCCGGGCGACGAGAGCCGCCCGCAACGTCGTCCGGCATGGACGCGGTACCGGGTGGACGGGCAGTCCGCTCTACGACAGGAGGACCGCGTGCACCACCTCAAGGAATCCGAACCCGCCCACCGACCGGTGTCCAGGACTATCCACCGGCTCGTGCGGGGCGTCCTGGCGTCCCTCGCCGCGCTGGTGATGGTGCTGGTCGGAGCCACCGCACCGGCGATCGCCGGGATCACCGGCTACCGGATCACCGGCACCGGTGGCGCCGGGCTGATCGTGCGGACCAATCCGCACGATGCCTCGGCACCGGCGGTCACCGTCCTCGCCGACGGCACGTACTTCACCGCCGAGTGCGCGGTACGCGGCCGCAACATCTACGGCAACAACGTCTGGCACCAGATCAGCGCGCCGGTGAACGGCTGGATCAGCGACTACTACACCACCACGCCCGGCTTCAACCAGTACCTGCCGGGCGAGCCGGAGTGCGGCTCCGGCACCCCACCGCCGACCGGCACCCGGGAGCAGCGTGCCCTCGCCTGGGCCCGGTCGGTCCTCGGACACACGCACACCAACGGCGACCTCGGCGACAGCAACCATCCATGGGACGGCTGGTGCGACAACTTCGTCGGGCACGCGTACGGACGGGCCGCCAGTGGCTACGCCACCGCACTGGTCCACTACAACGCGTTGTACCAGCGCGGCCTCATCCACACCACCGGCACACCGCCGCCCGGCGCCCTGGTCTTCTTTGCCGGAGCGCAGATCAACGGCTACGCCGGTCACGTGATGCTCTCCGAGGGCAACGGCAGTTACATCACCACCGCCCCCACCATCCGGCAGGTCTCGCTCAGCTGGCCCGGCGCGCCGTACCTCGGCTGGTCGTACGCGGACCCGGAGTGGCCGGGACGTTGACCACCGCGTCACCCGACCACCGCGTCACCCGTCGGAACTCAGTCACTGCTCGTCGTTGCAGGAAAGGAACATGATGGATCCCGATCGTCTCCCGCCCGCCTCCGCCGGCGGCCGGCGGCGCCGTCCTCGGCCGGCGCTGGGCCTCGCCCTGCTCTCCGTCGTCGGCGCGGTCGCTCTCGCGGTGCCCGGCACGGCCAGCGCCACACCGGTCAGCGGTGCCGTCGACGGAACCGTCCCGGCCAGCGTCGGCGAGCCGGCCGCCACGCCGGCACCGGACACCGTCAGCGTCAACGCCGTCGGTATCGACCTGTGCGCCCAGGTGGGGTACGCCGCCGGGTTCCGGGGCAGCCCACTGGTCACTGCGGTCGCGGTGGCCATGGCGGAGTCCTCGTGCAACCCGTCGGCGGTCGGCAGCAACGGCCCCACCGCCGGATGTCCCAACGGATCATTGGACCGCGGACTCTGGCAGATCAACAACTGCTACCACCCCACCGTGACCGACACCTGCGCCTACGACGCCCAGTGCAACGCGAACGCCGCGTACAACATCTCCAGCGGCGGCAGCAACTGGCAGCCGTGGTCGACCTACAACAGCGGCGTGTACGCCAACCACCTGTCCGCCGCGCAGGCAGCGGTGAACCGGCTCGGCGGCGGCACGCCGGGCGGCGTGACCGGGACGATCCTGGCCAGCCCGTGGCTCAACGTCCGGGCCGGTCCCAGCACCACGTCCGCCGTCGTCGGATACACCTACTACGGCAGTACGGTGACCATCTCCTGCTACACCTTCGGTGAGTACGTCGGCGGCGGGTACTGGCCGTCATCGACGTGGGACCGGATCACCGATCCGGCCACCGGTGCCACCGGGTTCGCAGCGGACACCTGGATCAACACCACCCACGACGTCAAGAGCATGGTGCCGTCCTGCTGATCCGTCACGTCGGACGGCACCGGTGAGCCGGCCGTGTTGTCCCCTGCCGCCAGCGGCACGGGACAACACGGCCGGCTGCCGTGAGACCGAAGGCAGCCGGCCGGAGCAGGTCGCCGCGCGGCAGCGGACTGAACCCGCGCCGACCGACTTTTCGGCCCCTTACGTTAGAGTCCGGTCGTCGACCTGCCACCACACACGGGCGACGAAAGGAGAAGGACGTCAGGTGTCGGGAACAGCGGAAGCCCTACGACCGGTCACGGCAGAGGCGGCGCGGCGGCGTACCTTCGCGGTGATCTCCCACCCGGACGCCGGCAAGTCCACCATCACCGAGGCCCTCGCGTTGCACGCTCGGGCGATCAACTCCGCCGGCGCCGTACACGGCAAGGGCGACCGCCGTGGCGTGGTTTCCGACTGGATGGCCCTGGAGCAGCAGCGCGGCATCTCGATCACCTCTGCGGCGCTGCAGTTCACCTACCGCGACACGGTGGTGAACCTGCTCGACACGCCCGGGCACGCGGACTTCTCCGAGGACACCTACCGGGTGCTGACCGCAGTCGACTGCGCGGTGATGCTGCTCGACGCCGCCAAGGGACTGGAGCCGCAGACACTGAAGCTGTTCGAGGTGTGCCGCCACCGCCGGGTACCGGTGATCACCTTCATCAACAAGTGGGACCGACCCGGGCTGGAGCCACTCGAGCTGCTCGACGAGATCGAGCAACGGATCGGGTTGCGCTGCACCCCGCTGACCTGGCCGGTCGGTGTCGCGGGGCAGTTCCACGGGGTGGCCGACCGGCGCACCGGCCGGATGGTCGCGTTCACCCGCACCCCGGGCGGGGCGAGCGCCGTCATCGAGGAAACCTTCACCGCCGACGAGGCCAGCCGACGGTACGGCGCCGACTGGACCCAGGCGGTCGAAGAACTGGACCTGCTCGCCGCCACCGGCGCCGAACACGACCGGGCCGCGTTCGTCGCCGCGACCACCACGCCCGTGCTGTTCGGCGCCGCGGTCACCAACGCCGGCGTACGCCAGCTCCTCGACGTGCTGGTGGACACCGCCCCCGCGCCGACGGCCCGACCGGACACCACCGGCACTCCCCGCGCACTGGACGCGCCGTTCGCCGGATTCGTCTTCAAGACCCAAGCCAACATGAACCCCGCCCACCGTGACCAGGTAGCGTTCGTCCGGGTCTGCTCCGGCCGGTTCGAACGCGGCATGGTCGTCACCCACGCCGGCACCGGCCGCCCGTTCGCCACCAAGTACGCCCAACAGGTCTTCGGCCGCGACCGGGACACCATCGACGAGGCGTACCCGGGCGACGTGGTCGGACTGGTCAACGCCACCGCGCTGAGCATCGGCGACAGCCTCTACGCGCCTGGGCCGGCGGTGACATTTCCACCGCTGCCGTCGTTCGCCCCCGAACACTTCGTCGCCATCCGGGCCACCGACGCGTCGAAGTTCAAACGGTTCCGCCGCGGCATCGAACAACTCGACGGTGAAGGAGTGGTCCAGGTGCTGCGATCGGACCGTCGGGGCGAGCAGTCCCCGGTGCTCGCCGCGGTCGGGCCGATGCAGTTCGAGGTCGCCACCCACCGGCTGGCGACCGAGTTCGGGGTACCAACCGCAGTCGACCATCTGCCGTACACCCTCGCCCGGCGCACCGAAGCGGCGAGCGTGGCCGGGTTGAACGCCGCCCCCGGGGTCGAGGTGATGACCCGGGTGCGTGACGGCGAACTACTCGCCCTGTTCCCCGACAAGTGGCGGCTGTCCACTGTCCGCAACCGCGACCCCGACCTGGTGCTGGAACCGTTGCTCGCCGACGCCGGGAGCTGACCTTGCGCACCACGTCATGCGGCAGGCCGGGCCGGCGACCGCCGCGCGGTGATCAGATAGGTGCGAACCTCGGGGTAGACGAGGGGCGCGGGGTCGACATCTCCCCCTGCTGAAGGTGAGAGATTCGGCCCTCGGCGGTTCGTCCCCTGTGCACCACAAGGGTGGTCTTGCCGACGCCGGCGGTCTCCGACATGATGACGGTAGCTCCCGCCTGACAGTCCAGCAGACCGCGCAGCCGCTCCGGCTCCACGTGGCGGCCGACGAAGTCCGCCACGACCGGCAGCAGGTCGGGCATTGCACCGGCCGATTGTCATCGGGCTCCTCCTCGGCGCGGCCGCGTCCGACAACCGTCCACCATCGCTCGCAGCGTCTGCTCGACCCGCTCAGCGCCGACCGTGACCGAGAAGACTTTGTCGTAGTAGGACCGACCGGCCTGCCCGAGCAGCTCGAGCTTCTCACGGCCCAGGTCGCACACTTCGCGCAGGGCGGTTCCGATCGAGTCCGGATCCCCCGCCCGGGCGACGAAGCCGGCGCCACTGTCCTGGGCGGCCGTCGCGGCGTCGCCCTCGGCCGCGACGAGCAGTGCCCGGCCTGCCGCAAGGATCGCCTGCACCTTGCTCGGCATCGTGTACGCCGACATCCCACCGGGTCGCAGGCTCACGTAGTGCACGTCGCCGGCGGCCATCAGTGCGGGCATCCGGTCGCGGGGCAGCCGGCCGAGAAACCGGACGTTGGAGGCACCTGCCCGCGCCGCCCGGGCACGCAGCCGGTCCTCGGTGGTGCCCGACCCGGCGATGAGACAGACCAGCCTCGGATCCTCGACCCGGGCACACGCGTCGATCAGCGGGTCGAGACCCTGTGCTTCACCGAGCGCCCCGGCGTACGACAGCACCACCTGGTCGGGACGGATCCCGAGCTCGGCGCGCAGATCCCGATGGCGAACCGGCGTCGCCTCGTCGGCCCACATCGGGATGTAGACCAGCTTCTCCGGCGGTACGCCCCGCCCGGCGAGCAGCCCGCCCGCGCCGGGCGAGACGTAGGCCACCCGATCCGCGCTGCGGTACATCGCTTCGCACCAACCGGCCATCCCCCGTGCGAGGCTCCGTGACAACGGTCCGCCACCGAGGAATCCGCTGGCCACCGCGCTGTCCGGCCAGATGTCCAGAACGTGCAGCAGGACCGGTACCCGGTGCATGTACCGGGCGTACCACATCGGCATCGCCACCGAGATCGGCGAGTTGCCGACCCAGAGTGCGTCGAGTCCGCGCAGCGCGTCGGCGCCGGAGATCAGCGCCGAGCCAGCGAACGAGCCGTAGTTGACCAGTCGCCGTGCGGCGGACCGGTCATGGCTGGGATAGAGCGCCACCCGACGGATCCGCACGTCGCCATCCATCTCGTCGACCCGACGCGCCATCCGGTAGCCGGGTGTGAGCCGGCCGGTCGGATAGTTCGGAAAGCCGGTGACCACCCGTACCTCGTGTCCCCGTCGAGCGAGGGCGTGAGCGAGCCGGCCAGGCAGCGCGGCCGGCCCCGGCTCGGGATCGAACCACTGGGTGAGCAGACCGATCAGCATGCAATACAACTACCAGCCATTGAGGAGTGTTTTGCTCTTTTTGCAGTTTATGATGACCCGGCCCCCGATCGCGGGTCGCCAGGAGCATCCGAGCCTTCCTCACCTTGCCGGAAATAACCTCTACGCCAGTTATGTAGCTATATCGTCACGTGCGACGACCTCCACCGTCCCTCAGGGTGGCCCGACGGGAGAAGCAAGACAGGGGCAGATGTGGTTTCCTCGCTATCGGACCGACGCTTCCTGGTCACCGGTGGCACCGGGTCCTTCGGTCAGACGATGGTTGCCCGGTTGCTGGACGCCGGCGCCGAGGAGGTCCGGGTCTTCAGCCGCGACGAATCCAAACAGGACGCCATGCGGCACCGACTCGCCGACGAACGCGTCCGCTACTACGTGGGTGACATCCGAGACTACGACAGTGTGCTCAAAGCCGTACGGGGCATGGAGTTCGTCTTCCACGCCGCCGCGCTCAAGCAGGTGCCGTCGTGTGAGTTCTTCCCACTCGAAGCGGTCCGGACCAACGTCCTTGGCAGCGCGCACCTGGTGGACGCGTGCGAACGGGTCGGGGTCGAGGCACTGGTGCTGCTCAGCACCGACAAGGCCGTCTATCCGGTCAACGCGATGGGCATGACCAAGGCGCTGATGGAGAAGGTGGCACAGGCACACGCCCGGGACAACCTGACGGCCCGGACCCGAGTCTGCTGTGTGCGGTACGGCAACGTCATGTACTCGCGCGGCTCGGTCATCCCGCTGTTCATCGACCAGATCCGCCACGGTGGCCTGCCGACCGTCACCGAGCCGTCGATGACCCGGTTCCTGATGTCCCTGGCCCAGTCGGTCGACCTGGTGGAACACGCGTTCCGCAGCGGCCGGCAGGGCGATGTCTACATCCGCAAGGCCGACGCCTGCACCATCGGCGACCTGGCCACCGCATTGTGCAACCTGTTCGGCGTACCTGCCAAGTTCGACGTGCTCGGCATCCGGCACGGCGAGAAGATGTACGAGACGTTGGCCAGCCGCGAGGAGCTGTCCCACGCCGAAGACCTGGGTGAGTTCCTCCGGGTCCCGGTGGACAGCCGCGATCTCAACTACGCCCTCTACGTCGACGAGGGCGACATCGCCAGCGGCGGGCTCACCGACTTCAATTCGCACAACGCCCGACGGCTGACCGTGCCGGAGGTCGAGTCGCTGCTGCTCACCCTGCCGGAGGTGCGGGCGCACCTCGATGCCGCCGCTACTCCGGTCGGCGCGGCATGAGCGCCCATGCCGGCGATGGCGGGCGCCTGGAGCGGGTGCCACGGCGGCGGACCGACGGGCCGGTCCCCGCTCGACGGCGGGTCCTCATCGTTGGCGCCACCGGGATGCTCGGCCACGCCCTGTTGCGGGAGCTCGGCGCCGATCCGGAGCTCGACGTTCACGGCACCGCGCGCGACCTGGCCGACCGCGCACCCCACTTCCCGGCACCACTGCTCGAGCGGATCGCCAGCGACATCGACGCCACCCGGTTTGACCAGGTCCGCCGGATCATCGACGAGCTCCGGCCGGACGTGGTCGTGAACTGCGTCGGGGTGATCAAGCAACGCCCCGACGTACGGGACGCCACGCACACCGTCACCCTGAACGCTCTCTTCCCGCATCTGTTGGCGCAGACCTGCGGCCAGTTCGGCAGCCGGTTCATCCACGTCAGTACCGACTGTGTCTTTTCCGGACGCCAGGGCGGCTACGTCGAGGACGACCTGCCCGACCCTCCGGACCTCTACGGACGGTCCAAGCTGCTGGGCGAGGTCACCGGCGAGGGAGCGCTCACGCTGCGTACCTCGATCATCGGTCACGAGCTGACCAGCAACCGGTCGTTGGTGGACTGGTTTCTGTCGCGCCCCGGTGGCGTCCGAGGCTGGACCGGGGCGATCTACACCGGCGTGACGACCGTCGAGTTCGCCCGGCTGCTGCGGACCGTGGTGCTGCCCCGGACCGATCTCACCGGGCTGTACCACCTGGCCGCCGAGCCGGTTACAAAGTACGACCTGCTCCGGTTGATCGCGGAGGTGTACCGGTGGCCGGGTGACATCGTGCCGGACGACGGGTTCGCCTGTGACCGGTCGATGCGCGCCGACCGGCTGGCCGACGTCACCGGATACCGCCCGCCCGCCTGGCCGGACATGGTCCGGTCGATGCACGCCGCCCGCGCCCGCTGGGCAGCTGCCCTGACCGAGGCGGACCGGCAGCGCCTCGTGGTCTGACGCGCCGGGCCGACAGCCAGACCGCTAGGGGTGACCCCGGCCGACCGCAAGCCGAAGGACGACACGTGGTAGACCGAATGAGCCGACTGACCGTGCTGGTCGGCGCGGCAGTCCTGCTGGGGGGCACGACCATCCTCGCGGTACGGAATCCGCTGGTCGCCTCGGCCGCCGTCGCGCTGCTCGTCTTGCTCATCTGCGCGTTCCGGATGGATGGCTGGCGGTGGCTGCTGACACTGACGTTGGCGCTGCTGGTCGGTGCGTCATCGAATGTAGAGGCATTGGCTGACGCCAGCTTCTATCCGCGGTACGTGGCCGTCGGCGGCCTGGTCGTCTGGACGCTGTGCCTCCGCCGATCCGCCGCTGCCGGACCGACGAAGCCGTGGACCGCTGTCCTTGTCGGATCGCTGTGGGTACTCGCCGGTCTCGCCACGCTCAGTGCGGTCTGGTCGATCGCACCGTTCGAGTCCTTCCAGCGTGGCCTGGCCCTGCTGCTGCTGGCCGGGCTGGTCCACCTGCTGGCTCAGCGGCGGTGGCCGGACCGGACGGTCATGATGGCCGACCTGCGGGTGGTCTACCTGGTACTGGCCGTGTCCGTCGTGGTCAGCATCGGCTATGGAGCGACCGACGGCACACTGGCCACCGCGTTGTCCGGCAGTTCCCGGTTCCAGGGGCTGTTCAGCAATCCCAACATGCTCGGCATGGTCTGCGCGTTGGCCGTGCCGCTCGGCTGGGCGGTCTACCGGGAAACCGGGCGACGTGCCGAACTGCTCGGCATCCTGCCCGCGGCCGGCGCTCTCGTGTTGTCCCAGTCCCGCACCGGACTGGTCGCCGTACTCGTCGGCGCGCTCTGGGTGGTGCTACGGCATGGGATCGGTACCCTGGCCCGGGTCGCCGTCGGCGCGACAGCGGCCCTGCTGGCCGGGTACCTGTCCGGACTGTTGCCGTCCGTCTTCGCCGCGTCCTGGATGCAGCAGTTCGTCAGCCGGTTCACTCAGAGCGACCTGTCCAACGGCCGGATCCGGCTGTGGCACATGACGGTCGACCTGTGGTGGGAGAACCATCCGGCGCTCGGTTTCGGGTACGCGTCGCGCAACCATCTCTACGAGCTGGCCAGCTACGACGAACTGCGCGGCTTCAACGTCGGGCTGGTGCACAACAGCTACCTGCAGATGATGCTGGAGCTCGGGCTGGTGGCCGCAGTGCCGCTACTGCTCACCGTGCTCGCCGCCGGGTGGGCCGCCGTCCGGGCTCCGGTGAACCGGGCGAACTCGGGTCTGGTCTGGCTCATCGTCACCGGCCTGCTGATCCAGGTCACCGAATCGGCGATGTTCGGTACCGGTCAGACGTACCCGTACGTGTTCTGGCTCGCCGTGGTCGCCGTCCTGCTGCACCTGCCGGCCCGGCGACGGGCCGGAAACCACCGGGCGGCGGCGGACGCCCCACCGCCGTGGCACCGGCCTGGCCCGTCGCCGCGGCCAGCACCGTCGGCTGAACCGGACAGGTCTCCCCACCGGGGGCGGACCCCGGTCCTGCGGTAGTGGTCAGTCCCGGCCCTCGATCGGGACGACGAACTCACTGACCCGCTCCGACCAGGCCCGATGGTCGAACGAACTGCGGGCCCGCGACCGGGCCGCCTGGCTCATCGCCGCCCACTGCTCGTCACGCAGCCGCAACGCGCGCTGCACCGCCAGCCGGACGTCGTCCGGACCGTTGCCGTCGAGCACCAGCCCTTCGGCGCCGTCACGCACGTAGTCGGCCAGGTCACTGGTGTGGTTGAGCAACACCGGGCACCCCGCAGCGAGACTCTCCGGCACCTTGGACGGGAAGCCGTTCGCCGCGTAGCCGCCGGTGGGCCGCACCAGCATGGCGAAGTGCGACTCGGCCAGCAGGTTCAACACTGTCGCCCGGGGTACCCGGCCGAGGAACACCACCTCGGCGTGGACCGCATCAAGCACCGCCGGGTCCAGGTCGGACAGGTTCGCCGCGTCGTCGCGGGTGATCCCGGCAATTGTCAGCCGGACCCGCCGCTGGTCCTGCGGTGCCAGTCGGCCGATCCCCGCGACGATCACGTGGAGCATGTCCTTGCGGCCCGGCGTACCCGCGTACAGCAGACGCAGGCCGGCGTCGAGCGACGGCGGCCGTGGTGGCGCGAACTCGTCGCAGTCCACCTGCGGTGGCACCACCAGCACGGCCCCGCCCCGCCGCTCGAAGTGCCGGGCCAAGGTGGTGGAGACCGCGGTGAACCGGTCGACGAGCCTGGCTGCCAGGAACGTCGACCACCGGTGGCGCACGAAGTAGGGATCAGACCAGCCGCGCCGAAACTGTCGCCGGTCGTGGCGTTCGCTGGCGTCGACCACGATCGGGCAGCGCAGCCCGAGACGCAGCACCGCCCAGTTGCCGAGCGTCATCATGGCCATCGGCAGCAGGACCACGGAGACGTCGCCACGGCCGACGCCACGGCGGCGCAACGCCCGCAGCACGCGGACCGGACGGGCCAGCCGGGCCCACATCCGGCTGAAGTGGTTGGCTCCCCTGGTCCACAAGGTGATCAGTTCGACGCCGCTGGCCCGCGGCCCGTCCGGGGGGAACGGCAGTTCGCAAGGCCAGTCGTTGACCACCAGTGTCGGCCCGGCGGCGCCGGCGGCGCAGCGGGCAAGTTGCAGCAGCCGGTTCGAGGTGGCGTCGCCGTACGGGAACGCGTACGCGCCGATCAGCAGCGGTCGTGGCCGACGTCGCCGACCTGCCGGCCGGTCACCGGGTCGTGGTCCGTGCTCGACCGTCGTGGTCTGCTCGGTCATCGGACTCCTTCCGTGCAGGGCCGGACGCGGGCCGGACGCGGGCCGGACGCCGTCGGTAGATCGCCAGATGGGTTTCAGCCGCAGCGTCGATCGCGAACGCGCTGTGGGCGAAGCGCTCGCCAGCGGCCGCAGGCGTGGTCGCGGCGGTGTACGCGACCGCGACGAGTGCCGCCTCCGCCCAGTCCGCCGCCGACGCCCCGGGATCGACGATCACGACGCCGGGTAGCCGCTCGTCGATGAACCGCACGCCGGGCAGGTCACAGGCCACCGTGCCGATACCCAGCGCGACCGGCTCCAGCACCCCGCCGGGCAACCCTTCCAGGCTGGACGGATGGATGACCAGGTCGGCCTGTGTCAGCAGGCCGCCCACGTCGTCCCGAGGCCCGAGCAGATGCACCCGGTCGGTCACCCCGGCGGCGTCCGCCGCGGCCCGCACCCGGGCGTCGTCGGCAGGATCACCCGGCCCGACGAGTACGGCGTGCGCGGAGACCCCCCGGTCACGCAACGCGGCCAGGATCGGCGGCAGCAGCCAGCGGCGCTTCTCCGCCGAGGCCCGTCCCACGCTGACGCAGACGACATCGGCGACGCCCGCTCCGATCATCGCCCGCAGGTCGTCGATCGACGGTTGACGCAGGCGGTCCAGGTCGAGCCCGTTGAGCACCACCTGGCAGCGTGGATCGTCCGGCCAGGCCCGATGGAAGCCGAAGGTGAGCGAGCCGGGCGACACGCCCAGGACGTCGGTAGCGAAGGTCCGCAGCAGCCGCCCACCGAGCCACCGGAGGATCCGGCGGCGCAGGCTCCTCGGCGCGTTGTCGTCCCCTCGAAAGTGCGCGACCCGTCCGGGCACCCCGGCGACCGCAGCGAGGGCGAGCAGCACGCCGGAGAAGTTGGCGCAGTCGGCGTGCACCACGTCGGGCCGTAGCTGGCGTAGCAGACGGTGGAACCGGACCGGGAACCACGTACCGAGCGGTACGGCGGTCACCGAGCCGCCGTACCGCTCGACCGTCCCGGCCAACGGCCCCGGCCCGACGCGGTGGCTGAGCGTGACCAGGTGCATCTCGGTTCCGCCACGGACGAGCCGTGGCAGTAGTTCCGCGGTACGCGTTTCGGTGCCGCCGAAGTTCAGTTCGCCCACCACCCGCAGGACGCGGCGGCGGGCCACGCCCGGCGGTGGGGCGGCCATCGGCGGGGCCGCCGCCCTATTGCCGGGCGGGTCCGGATGGTCACGGACGTCGCCCTGGTCAACCACCAACTCGGACACCGGTCCCCCTTTCGTCGGCTGTCGGCCGGAGCGCCGTGCCACCGCCAGTGCGCGGGTCGGGCGCTGCAAGGTCGGGCGCTGCAGGCGACGGGCCGGCGCGTCGGCCGGCCCGGTCCACTGCCCGCCGGTAGCCGATCACCGCAGCGGGCCAGATGGTGAGCAGGTACGCCATGCAGGCCGCCAGCGGCACGGCCACCAGACCGAGCTGATGCAGCCCCCAGATCTTCAGGCCGGTCGCCAGGACCAGGAACGCGGCCCAGCCGACCGCCTGCGGCCGGAGCAGACCGGCGCTGTTCTGCACCAGGATCAGCGGCGAGCTGACCGCGACAAGGAAGGACCAGCAGGCAAGTCCGGCGAGGACCGGAACCGGAACCGCGGCCCGGTCGATGCCGCCTACCCACAACTCGATCAACGGGTGCCCCCAGCCGACCAGGGCCGCACCCGCCGTCCCGACCACCGCTGCGTAGAGCAACACCATCCGTCGGGTGTGCCGGCGTACCCAGGCCACCTCACCACGGGCCAACGCCGCACCGTTCACCGGCCAGACGGTCATGCCGACCAGGCCGACGAAGATCGAGAGCACGCCGAAGAGCTTCACCGCGACGGCGTAGTGCGCGGCCACGGGGAGTCCGAGGATGTTCGCCACCAGCGGGCTGTCGATGTTGATCGCGATCGACGAGATCGTGGTGAGCGCGAAGAACCGCAGACCGAGCCGGAGCAGGCCGGCTGCGGTCGCCCGGTCGACCAGCCTGGGGCCGGGGCGCTTGGCCGGCTGTTGGACGCCGAAGTAGACCACGGTGTTGACCAGGTTGACGGCGGGCACCGCCAGCACCGCGCAGGCGATCACCGCCAGCGGATCCCATCCACCGCCGATGGCGCACAGCACAGCCACCATGGCGGCCAGCGAGCCCGCCGACTGCCAGACGCTGCTCTGCACGACCTGACCGTCGGCATACTGGATCCGTTGGATCAGCGACAGCGGGATGTTGCCGGCGAACGCCCCGAACGACAGCAGGACCACCGTCGACGTCTCGGCGGCGATGCCCGGATCGGTCACCCCGAGGAGCCGGTCCCAGGGCACCAGCGGATTGACCACGAACAAGCCGCCGAGCAGGGCGATGGCGACCGTGCCGACAGTGGCGAACGCGCTGGAAATCTCCCTGGCTTGCTGCCCTACGTCGGTACCCAGCCGGCTGAGCCGGGTGAGCAGCCCGTTGCCCAGGCCCAGGTCAGCGAACCAGGCCATCCCGGTGAGCGCGGTGACCGCCATCCACAGCCCGTACCGCTGGTCGCCGAGGTACTGGAAGCAGGCCGGGGTGATGACCATCGGGGCCGCCATGCCGGTCGCCTTCGCCGCCATTGCCGCGGCGATGCCGGACCGCACGGCACGGTCACGATCCCGGTCACGGCCGTCCGGTCCGGTCCGGTCGGCGGCCCCGGTCACCGGCTCGCGACGGGCTCGACGGCCAGCCGACGGGCCATCCACTCGACGGTCGCCCGCAGACCGTCCCGACGGTCGACCGGGCTGACGCCGGGGAAGAGCGCCCGCAACGTGGCGGTGTCGGCGAGGGAGTGCGCGACGTCGCCGGGGCGCGGCGGCGCGTGCTCGCGGTCGATGCGCCGGCCGAGCAGTCCGGCGAGGTCGTCGAGGACCTCCAGCAGGCTGGCCCGCGCGCCGAAGGCAAGGTTGACCGGGTGCGGGTGGCACACCCGGCGCCGCAGTGCGTCCAGGATGACCGCGCACACCGTGCCGACGTAGGTGAAGTCCCGGGACTGGGTGCCGTCGCCGTGCACCAGGGCCGGCTCGCCCCGCAGCGCGGCGTGGACGAACCGGGGGATGACCGCCGCGTAGGCGTGGTCGTGCCGTTGCCCGGGGCCGTAGACGTTGAAGAACCGCAGCGCCAGCGTGGGCAGCCCGAACGACGCCTGGTGGGCCAGGGCGTACGCCTCGGTTGCGAGCTTGCTCGCCGCGTACGGGCTCATCGGCCGGGTCCAGGTCAGCTCGGTCTTCGGCAGCGCCGGGTTGATGCCGTACACCGACGAGGAGGAGGCGACCAGCAGGTGGGCCACGTCGTGCCGGCGGGCCGCCTCCAGCACCAGCAGGGTCCCGGTCGCGTTCGCGTGGTGGGAGGCCACCGGGTCGCGTAGCGACCGGGGCACGCTGGGCAGGGCGGCCAGGTGGACCACGGCCTCCCGGCCGGCCATCGCGGCGTCCAGTGCGGCCGGATCCAGGATCGACCCCTCGACGACCTCGACGTCCAGCCCGGTGAGGTTGTCGCGCAGCCCGACCGACAGGTCGTCCAGGACGGTGACCTCCTTGACCGCCGGCTCGACCAGTGCGGCGCGGGCCAGGTTGGAGCCGATGAAGCCGGCACCGCCAGTGATCAGAATGCGCATGGACAACTCCTCGCAGTGCCGCCCGGTCACTTGTACATCGCGCCGACTCAGGGCTGAGTAACGGGTCTATAACGTCTTTTATTCGGAAATATCATTTCCGGTCAGCCGTATCGTCCGTGAGTGCCGCCGATCGTGCGGCAGGCACCCGCCAAACGGCCGACAGCGCTGTCACGTCACCGACCGGAGAACCGCCCTGGCCAGCGAAAAGGCGCACAGTGGCAGCAGGTCGCGCGGCTCGCCATGGAGGTGCCGAAATGCCTGGACTGACGGTCCACCGGTCGAACGCCCTGATGTCGATCAGGTCGAGGTTCGACGGCACCCGGGACCTGGTGATGCCGGTCAACCTGGCCTACGCCGAGTCCATGGTCGGCATGTGGCACGCGGGCCTGCCCCAGGTCACCCTCGTGCCGTCGACCGCCACCGACGCCCAGGTCTGGCCGGTGATGTCGGCGGTGGGCACTCGGATCCACGACACCTCGGACGACAACTGCCCGATCCACACCGGCTGGTCGTACATCGGCGGCAACCACGGCTACAACGTCGGCACCCAGGTCGCGCTCACCGACCACGGCAAGACCACCGCCGATGTGGGCTCCCGGTGGACCGACGGAATCCGGACCTTCACCCTGCTCGCCGTGCCGAACGGCAACAGCCTGCTGTTCGGCAACCCGTACACGATCGTCAACGGGGTCGCCCAGGGCGTGCGGGTGCGGCCGGCGGCGGCACTCACCCACGTCGCCGGGGCGACGAACCGGACCTCGGTACCGATCACCTGGTTGACCCCGGACGTCCAGATCCGCCCGGCCACCCACTCGCACACCGTGGTCGTCGACCTCGACGGCCGGCCGGTGCCCGACGGCCGATCCACCGGTGAACAGCTACGGATCCGGGAGTCCTACGTGATCCCCTCGTACCGGGGGATGATCGACACCGCCCAAGCCAACATCGGCACACCGCTCGCCACCATCATGACCCGGATCCCGCCGATGTGTCGCATCGACAACGACTACCGCTGGTCGCCGGGAGGCCTGCTGGTCACCCAGCGGGTGACCGCCATGGACCGGTTCACCCTGAGCACCGGGGTCACCCAGTGCTCGGCGCTGACCGTACCGGCGGGCGGCAGCCGCCTGCAGTTCATGCCGAACGTCGAGGCGGCCGGGACGCTCAACTGGTCGACCTGGGCGCGGATCGACACGATCACCGCGATCACCGACATCACCCCGGCGAGTCTGCGGGATCCGGCGATGCCGGCGGCCGGCATGACCCAGTGGGCGGTCAGCGGCGGCGGGGTCCAGCTGTGGGGGATCGCCGCCGGTCTGCTGCCGGTCGACGACGGAGAGCCGGCGACCAGGGTGCGGCACACCACAGCGAAAAACTGGTTCGTCTCGTCCAGCCTGAAGAAGAACTACCCGCAGCTGGTGTGGGGTCGCGAGCTCTGGCCGGGACAGACGGTCACCGGTACCGCGTACCGCCGCTATCTGGCACCGCCGGCGGCCGCGACCGAGCTGGTCGTCTCGGACGGCAGCAGCGACTTCGTGATCATCGAGCGGGTGGGTACGGTCACCGCCGCCCGGATACCCGCGCCGGAACTGTTCCACCGCCGGCTGGTCCCGGTCGGACCGACGAACCTCGCCGTCGCGGAGCGGGTCACTGCCGACGGCATCGCCTACCAGGTGCCGGTCTCCCCCGGGTACGGCATGTGGCGGGCGGATCCCGACCAGGCCAGCCCGCAGCCGCTGGCCGGAGCCACCTCTGGGGTCGGCAGCTACTTCCTGCCGTTGGCCGGTTCAACCGGGACCACCACCTGCACCGACACGTTCCAGCGGCTGCTGCTGCACCCGATGTACCTGGCCGAGGCCACCCGGGTCGACCGGGTGTGTGTGGAGGTCACGGCGACCGGTAGCGGCTGGTTGCGCCATGGCGTGTACGCCCACGACCCGACGACCGGTCGACCGGCGTCGCAGGGACCGATCGCCGACTTCGGCGCGCTCAGCGCGGCCACCGCCGGTATCCGGGAGTACGTGCTGACCACGCCGGTGACGCTGCCCACCGGCTGGCACTGGTACGCCGTCGTGTGGCAGGGCTCCGCCACCACCCCGCCCACCCTGCGGACCAGTCAGGTCGGCGGTGCCACGACGTTGAACATCGGCTCCGGCCCGGCGGCGATGACCGGTGACCGGTTCGGCTACCAGATGTCCGGCGTGGCCGGCCCGCTCGGGCCGGTCACGGTCGCCGGTGTGCACCAGTTTCCGCCACCGCGGATCGCCTACCGCCGGGCCTGATCACCGCGCCGGTACGCCGTAGATCCGCTTCATCTCCGCATGCTTGGCGGCCACCGGAAGGTGGCCGATGCCCAGCGACTTGGCCTGCAGCCGGCGCAGATAGTCGTCGGTCGTGCGCAGCGGTCGGGCCGGCACCCCCGCAGCCACCATGTTGTCCGGTATGTCGCGGGTGACGACCGAACCCGCGCCGATGACGCACCGGTTGCCGATGGTCACCCCGGCCAGGATCATCGCCCGCATCCCGATGTAGACGTCGTCACCGATGACGATCGGAGCCGTCCAGTCCAGGTCGGGATGCTCCTTGCGGAGGATCAGGGTTCCCCCGTCGTGGGTGACGAACTGCACCCCGGATGTGATGTAGACGTTGTCGCCGATCGTGATCAGCCACGGTTCCGAGCCGAACATCGCCCGGTTCACGCCGTAGAACCGCACCCGGCCGGTGAGGTTGACCCCCAGAGATCTGACAAATGCCTCAGGGTCCCGGCTGGCCGCCAGATGGTCCCGCACCCGCCGGACGATGGTACGAAGACGACTGGTCACACTCGGTGCAACGATCCGGGCCGGCGCCGGTGACGTCGGGTCACCGGCAGAAGTGGCGGGCGTGGTCGAGGACGTTGAGTTCGCGCACCTGCCGCCGCCATAGCCGGTACCGCCGCCCCGCCGTCTCCTTCGCCGCGGCCCGCTCACCCGCCGGCCGGCCAGCCAGCTCGTTCACCACCTCGGCAAGTGCCGACACCGTCATCGGCCGGACCACCGCCCCGCCGGCGCTGGAGATCAACTCGCTGAACGGGGTCCGGTCGGAACAGACGACCGGGCAGCCGGCCGCCAGGCTCTCCAGGATGACGTGTCCGAAGTTCTCGCCCAGCGTCGGGAACAGGAATGCGTCGTACCGGGCGAAGGTTGACAGCACCTCGTCGGCCGGCAGCTCGCCGTGGTACCGCACCCGGACATGGTCGGGCATCGTTGCGATGAGCTGGCCGCAGCGCGCCCAGTACGGCTCGTCCTCCTCCGGCCCGAAGATGTCGAAATCGACCGGCCGGGTCGCCTGGGCCACCGCTGCCAGCGCCGTGACCAGGTTCTTCATCGGTGATATCCGGCCGATGAAGACCAGCCGCGACGGACCGTCGTGCGCCACGACCGGTGGTGGCGCACGGTCCGGGATCGGGCACTCGTTGCCGTTGACCATCACCCGGGCCCAGGGCAGCACCGCAGCGATCTGATCCGCCTCCAGCTGGCTGCACGCCTGCCACCGCACGCCGAGGCGACGCAGCACCGGTGCCCACACCGCCAGGAAGAGCCGCTTCTTGCCGCCCTTGATGGCCAGCGCGGCCGGGGCCAGTTCGCCGCGCGGAGCCACCATGATCGCCGGTACCCGTAGCAGTCGCAGGGCCACCGCCAGAATCGGAACCACCGAGAACATCGACCACAGGCTGTTGACGTACAGCAGATCGACCGGCCGGGACCGGATCTGCCGCAGCAGCCGTAGCCATTGCCAGGGACGCACCGGGTCGAGATAGAACACCGCGGAGCGGGAGTCGCGGTGGACCAGTTCGCCGGACAGCCCCGGGTACCGGTCGCTCGCGTGCAGGTCCCGGTCCCGGGTGACCAGGGTGACGTCGAGGTCGTCAGGCAGGGTGTCCAGGATGAAGCGCAGCGACCGGATCGGGCCGCCGCCACGGAATCCCGGCTCAAACACCGCAGCGGTGGCGAGGATGCGGAAAGTCCTGGTCGCCGCGTCGGCGGCGGTCTGCCGGGGCGCCACCCCGCCAGCGGCGGGTCGGACCCGGGTCCTTGTTTCACGCACTGTCGGCTCAGCCTTCGATTCGTACGGCTGCCGCGCTCAGCGACGCAGCCCGGCCCACTCGTGGTGGCGCCGCACGGTGGACAGGATGAAGTCAACGACCCGCCGTGAGGTGTCGGGCACCTGGTAGTCCGCCGGGCAGGGCACCCCGGCCGAGGCGACCTGCTCGACGGTCGCCCGGACGGCTTCCACCACGCCGGCCGGGTCCAGCCCGGTCATGATGATGCCGCCGGCGTCCAACGCCTCCGGCCGTTCGATCGACTCCCGCAACGTCACTGCGGGAAAGCCCAGGATCGCCGCTTCCTCGCTGATCGTGCCGCTGTCGGACAACGTACAGCGGGCGGCGCCCTGCAGGCGTACGTAGTCGAACAGCCCGAACGGCTCGTGGAAGGTGATCCGGTCGAGGCTGGTCGGGTCGGTGGCCAGGGCCTCCAGCCGTTTGCGGGTACGCGGATGGGTGGAGACCAGCACCGGTAGCGCCCACTCGTCGCGTACCGCCCGCAGACAGTCGAGCAGCTGGCGCAGCCGGTCCGGCCGGTCGACGTTCTCCTCACGGTGGGCGCTGACCATGAAGTACCCGCCGGCGGTCAGCCCCAGCTGGTCGAGCACGGTGGACCGGGCGATGTCCGCCCGATAGTGCTCCAGCACCTCCCGCATCGGTGAGCCGGTGTGCAGGATGCGACGCGGATGGAGGCCTTCGGCGATCAGGTTTCGTCGGGCGTGCTCGCTGTAGACGAGATTGAAGTCGGAGACGTGGTCGATCAGGCGGCGGTTGGTCTCCTCGGGCACGTTCAGGTCGAAGCACCGGTTGCCGGCCTCCATGTGGTAGACCGGCACCCGCATCCGGCGGGCCATCAGGGCGGCGATGGCGCTGTTGGTGTCCCCGAGCACCAGCAGGGCGTCCGGCCGACAGTCGTCGAGGGTGGCCTCGATGCCGACCAGGACGCCGCCGAGCACCCGACCGAGCGAGGTGGTGTCCACCCCCAGCGACCGGTCCGGCGGGCGCAGCCGCAGCTCAGTGAAGAAGACCTCGGAGAGGAACGGATCCCAGTTCTGCCCGGTGTGTACCAGGACATGGTCGACGATGTGGTCCAGTCGGTCCATCACCCGGGACAGCCGGATGATCTCCGGCCGGGTGCCGACGACCGTCATCACGCGGGTCATGACCGACTCCATCCATTGCCGACTCGGGCGGGCACTTACGATCATCACAGAAACGGGCAATCTCCGCATACCATAGCGGACCATCGGGGCAACGGTGACGGCCCGGCCGAATCCGAACCGTGGCACCCTGGCCCGTCCGTTTTGTCGTCCACCTGACAGCGGAACCTGTTGGTCGGAGCGGACCGCCGCTCTCCCAGTTGTTGTCCGACAACCGTCGGGCACATCGAGAGGAGCAGCGGACAATGAGATCCGAATCCGTACGCGGCGCGCGAAGCCGCGTACTCGCCGCTCTGGCGGTCGTGGCGACGGCGGCCTCGCTCGCCGGTGGGGCGACGACCCCGGCGGCGGCCCACCCGGGCCCGCCCTCGGCCGTCTTCGACCCCGACGAGGTGGGCTGGGCGTCGGTACGGGACATGACCCCGGCCGACTTCCAGGTGCGGTTCGACGAGTACGCCGCCGCCGGCTACCTGGTAGTCGACCTGGACGTGGACGTGGCGGACGACGGACGACGCATCGGCGCCGCCTTCCAGCGCAACCTCGACGGGCGGGGCTGGCTGGTACGCACCAGGCTGACCAAGGCCGAGTTCGACACCGAGTTCGTCAAGGCGGCGGACGACGGGATGCGGCTGGTCGACTTCGAGACCTACGTCGAGGGCGGTGACCGCTACTACGCCGCCGCCTGGGTGCGCAACGTGGAGGGCTACGGCTGGTCGATGAAGTACAACCTGACCGCAGCCGAGTTCACCGCCTACTACAAGGAGCAGCGACGCACCCGGATGCCGGTCGACGTCGACATCTACCCGACCGGTGCCGGCACCAGGTACGCGCTCGTCTGGGTGGACAACGCCGAGAATCTGGACTGGCGGCTGCTCGGCGGCATCACCCGCACCGAGTACCAGGACGCAGTCGACGCCTACCAGGTCGTCTACCGGTCGCTGGTGGTCGACTCGGCGCTCACCACCGTCGGGCAGCGGTACGCCGGCATCTGGGTGGAGAACGCCAACCACCGTGGTTGGTGGGTACGCAGCGATCTGACCCGGCAGGAGTACGTCAACTGGTGGCACCGGTACGCCGACGAGGGATACCGGGTGATCAACTTCGAGCGGTACGAGACCGCCAAGGGCACCCGGTACGTCGGCGTCTGGCGGCAGAACTCCGACCGGCCGGGCTGGAAGCTGCGCCGGTCGGTGGACAACCTGGTCCAGGGCGAGGCGAACAGTCTCAACATGCCGGGCATCGCCGTGGCGGTGATGCAGGACGGTGAGTTCCGCTACCTGCGCGGGTTCGGGCACGCCAACGTCGACGACGACGTGTGGCTGGACTCCGGGCACGTGCTACGGATCGCGTCGGTGTCCAAGGGGATCGGCGGGGTGCTCACCATGCGGGCGGTCGAGGACGGGCAGATCGACCCGGCCGACGACGTCCGAGACCACGTCGCCGGGCTGCCCGCCCACCACGTGTACACGGTCGAGCAGGTGGCCAGCAACCGGGCCTGTGTGCGGCACTACGCGGGCACGGAGGCCGCCGACGGCGCCGACCCGGCCGACGTCGCGCAGTGGCAGGCCGAGGACACCGATCTCAGCACCACCTGGTACGCCAACGCCACCGCGGCCGCGGCCGAGTTCTGGGACTCCGACCTGGTCTGCTCGATCGGTGACGGGCACTACAGCACCCACGGCTACACCATCCTGGGCGCGGCGTTGGAGGGCGCGACCGGCACCCCGGTGGCGGAGCTGACCGAGTCGGAGTTGACCGCCGCGTTCGGCCTGGGCACCCTGCGGCCCGAGGACCTGTCGGACACCTCGGTGCGGCGCAGCACCTTCTACGACGGCGCCAACGACGAGTACGGCGGCGACGAGGTGAGCTGGAAGGTCCTCGGCGGCGGGATGGAGTCTTCGATCGCCGACCTGGCCCGGTTCGGCGACAAGCTGATCGACGGCGAGATCGTCGGCCCGGACTCGCTCGACGCCATGTGGGTCGACACCGGGTGGAGCTACGCGTACGGGTGGTCGATCAGCACCGAGGACGGACACCGACGGATCGGCAAGAACGGCGGCGCCGACGGGTCCACCGCGTACCTGCAGATGTACCCGGACGACGGGATCGTCGTGGCGGTGCTGATGAACCGGGCCGACGGGGTCGCCGGCGAGAACCGGGCCGAGGAGCTGGGTTCCGAGATTGGCACGCTGGTGCTGAACACGCTGCCCTGACCGGTGCCGGATCCCCGGTCCGCGAGATGCCCGAGCGGCGTCCGGCGGGCCGGGGATCCGGCGTCGCCGCCGGTACGCCGAGCGGCCGGTGACCGGCGACTTTCCCTCGATCAACGTTTAGGGTAGCCTCACCTAACATGATCGCGACGGCGCTGCACGGCGACGACCTGGTGCTCGGATACCAGCACACCACGGTCGTCCACGGCGTGTCCGTCGCCATCCACCCCGGCGTGGTGACCGCCCTGATCGGCCCCAACGGCAGTGGCAAGTCCACCGTGCTGCGCTCGCTCGCCCGACTGCACCGGGCATCGTCCGGCCGGATCCTGCTCGGCCGCGAAAACGGCGACCTGGAGGACGCGGCACCGCTGTCCGCCCGCGACTTCGCCCGCCGGGTGACCCTGCTGTCCCAGTCCCGACCGCACCCGTCTGGCCTGCGGGTCCGCGACGTCGTCGCCTTCGGGCGCCACCCGCACCGGCGCCGGTTCAGCCCGCTCACCGACACCGACCAGGCGATGGTCGACCACGCCATGGAGCTGACCGGGACCACGCCGATGGCCCATCGCGCGGTCGACCAGCTCTCCGGCGGTGAGCTGCAACGGGTGTGGCTGGCCGCCTGCCTCGCCCAGGACACCGGCGTGCTGCTGCTCGACGAGCCGACCAACCATCTCGACCTGCGCTACCAGGTCGAGATCCTCGACCTGGTCCGTGACCTCGCGGACCGGCACCAGACGGCGCTCGGCGTCGTCCTGCACGACCTGAACCAGGCCGCCGGCGTGGCCGACCAGATCGTGCTGCTGAGCCAGGGCCGGGTGCGGGCCGCCGGCCCGGCGGCCGAGGTACTGACCACGGAACACCTCTCCGAGGTCTACGGGTTGCCGATCGACACCACCGTGGACCCGACCACCGGTCTGGTGCGGGTCGAGCCCCGAGGGCGACACCACCGGCGCCACTGAGCGCCCGGTCAACCAACGAGTGAGGAAACTGATGAGAACCCGATCGATGACGGCTGCCCTGGCCGCCGTCCTGTTGATCCCGTCGGCGCTGGCCGCCTGCGGCACCAGCGATCCGCAGACCGCAGACGCCACGCCCACGGCCAACGCCTCCGGTGAATGCACCGACGACACCACCGTGACCTCTACCGGACCGGTGGAGGTCACCGACGCGCTCGGGCGCACCGTGACGTTGGACGAGCCGGCGCAGCGGGTGGCCGTGCTGGAGTGGCAGCAGATCGAGGACGTCCTCACCCTGTGCCTCACCCCGGTGGCGGTGGCCGACCCGGACGGCTACCGCACCTGGGACACCGCCGAGGAGCTGCCGGACGGAGTCGCCGACGTCGGCCTGCGCGGCGAGCCCAACCTCGACGCGCTGTTCGCCGCCAATCCGGACCTGGTGATCGTCGAGGCCACCGCCGAGGACGACCCGGTCATCGCGCAGCTCGCCGAGTACGACGTCCCGGTGCTGGCCACCCGGGGGGCGGATGCCGCCGACCCGGTCCAGAACATGCTGGACACCTTCGCGATGATCGCCGAGACCCTCGGCCGCTCCGAGCGGGCCGACCTCGTCGCCGACGAGTTCCAGGCCAGCCTCGACGAGGCGAAGCAGCAGATCACCGGTGCTGATCTCACGAGCACCGAGTTCGTCTACTTCGACGGCTGGGTCCAGGGCGGCAACGTCGCCATCCGGCCGTTCGGCCAGGGATCGCTGGTCGGTGAACTCGGCGAGGCGATCGGCCTGACGAACGCCTGGACCGGCGAGGTCGACCCGGCGTACGGCCTGGGCCAGACCGACATCGAGGGGATGACCACCGTCGGCGACGCCACGCTGTTCTACACCGGCACCACCGACCCCGCCGGCAGCGTCCTGACCGAGCTGGAGAAGAACGAGATCTGGGCGTCGCTGCCGGCGGTCGAGCAGGGGCGGGCGTACGCCTTCCCGGCCGGCATCTGGACCTTCGGCGGCCCTCGCTCGTCGCAGCAGGTGCTCGACGCCTACGTCGACGTCCTGGCCAGCTGACCATCGTGAACGACGGTCCACGGGTGCCCACGGGGATCCGTCCGACGCCGGGCGTCGTCGCCACCCGACCGGTGGCGGCGTCCGGTGTGGACCGCCGGGCCGTGGTCGGCGGGTCGGGCACCCTGCTGTCGCTCGGGGTGGCCCTGGTGGTCGCCGCCGGCTGGCACCTGACCCAGGGCACCTCGGGGGTGGGGCTCGCCGACCTGCTCTCGGCGGCGGTCGGCGGGGAGACCGGTGCCGGCGGGGCGGTCCGGGAGATCCTGCTCGGCTCCCGGCTGCCACGGCTGGCGGCCGGGATCGCGGTCGGCTTCGCCCTCGGCGTCGCCGGCGCGCTGTTCCAGTCGCTGGCCCGCAACACACTCGCCTCACCGGACACCCTCGCGGTGACTGCGGGGGCGTACTTCGCCGTCAGTGCGGTCGCGGCGTTCGGCCTCGGTGTGCCGCTCTGGGCGTCGGGCGTCGTCGCCTTCGTCGGCGGGCTGCTGGCCGCCGGTCTCGTTCTGGGTCTCGCCGGCGGCGCGGGCAGCTCGACGACTCGTCTCGTCCTGGCCGGCTCCGTCGTCGCGATGGCGTTGCAGTCGGCCACGGCCGCGGTGCTGATCGGCTTCCAGCAGGAGACGACCGGGCTGTTCGCCTGGGGCAGCGGATCGCTGAGCCAGCTCGGGCTGACCGCCTTCGGGCAGGCCGCGCCGATCGTGGTCGGCGCCACCGCGGTGGCCGGGCTGCTGGCCCGCCGACTCGACCTGCTGGGTCTCGGCGACGACACGGCCGGAGCGCTGGGCGTACCGGTGCGGGCGACCCGGGCGGTCGGGACGGTGCTCGCGGTGCTGCTCACCGCGGCGGCGGTGACCCTGGCCGGCCCGATCGGGTTCGTCGGTCTCTGCGCGCCGGCGGTGACCCGAATGTCGGCACGGTTCGTACCGGCGCTGCACCGGCACGCCGTACTGGTGCCGGCGGCGGGTCTGGTCGGCGCGCTGACGGTCGTCCTGGCCGACGGGGTGATCCGCGCCCTGCTCGGCGCGGACCGGGCCGGTCAGGTGCCGACCGGGGTGGCCACCACCCTGGTCGGTGCCGTCCTGCTCATCGTGCTGGCCCGCCGGGTACGCGACTCCGGCCCGAGCCGGCAACCGCCGGGCAGCCGGATGGGGCCCCGGAGTCGCCGCCGGTACTGGGCGGTCCTGGCGGTCGTCGGCGTGACCGCCGCCGGCGCCGGGCTGCTCGGCCTGCTCGCCGGTAACACCTGGCTGCTCACCGGCGACATCGCGCTCTGGCTGTCCGGTGAGGGACCGCCCGTCATCCGCTTCGCGCTGGACGAACGGGCACCACGGGTGGCGGCGGCGCTGGCCGCCGGGGGTGCCCTCGCGTTGTCCGGCTCCCTGGTCCAGGCGACTTGCCGCAATCCGCTCGCCGAGCCGGGGATCCTCGGCATCACCGGTGGTGCCGGGCTGGCCGCGGTGATCGTGGTGACCGGCGGTGTCGGCGGCAACGCGACGATGATCGCCGCCGCCACCGGCGGCGCGCTGGCCGCCTTCGGTCTGGTCTACTCCGTGGCCTGGCGAGGCGGGCTGCACACCGACCGGCTGGTCCTGATCGGGGTCGGGGTCTGGTACGCGGCGACCGCCCTGACGACCTATCTGCTGGTGCGGTCGAATCCGTGGGACACGCCGAAGATCTACACGTGGCTGTCCGGCACGACGTACGGCCGCAGTTGGACCCAGGTGGTCCCGGTGGTAGTCGCCCTGCTGGTGGCGCTGCCGGTCGCCCTGGCCGCCCGCCGCGAGCTGGACCTGATCGCGATCGACGAAGACACGCCCCGGATCGTCGGTGTCGGTCTGGAACGGATCCGTCTCCTGGTGCTGGCGGTCGCGGCCGTGCTGGCCGCGTTGAGCGTGACCGCGATCGGTGTCGTCGGTTTCGTCGGACTGGTCGCGCCGCACGCCGCCCGGGCGCTCGTCGGCGGCCGGCACGCCCGGATCATCCCGGTCGCGGTGCTGCTCGGTGCGGTCCTGCTCGGACTGGCCGACACCGTGGGCCGTACCGTCGTCTCGCCGGCCCAGCTGCCGGCCGGCCTGGCGGTGGCGTTGATCGGTGCCCCGTACTTCGTCTACCTACTGGCCCGTTCCCGGGCCTGATCCCGGCGGCCCGGGAACAGGTTCGTTCACCACTGTGGTCACGGCTGGTCACCCACGGCGTTCCACACCTTCTGTCGACACTGGCAAAAGTCTGGGATGAACCACCGAAAGATGTAGACACCTCGATCCCAAGTCCGCTAGCCTCCAGATCACCGAGGCATTCGGTTAGGTAACCAAACAGTTTGGCTGCCTCGACCGGACGCCGTCGGGCGGGCACGGCACCCGCCCGACGGCGACAACCTCGCCGGGGCCGTGGCACCCCCCGGAAACACTGGACGCATCCGATCGGCGCGGCGGCGCGCGCCTCCACCTCCGTCGCCCTACTCACCCCTGGCCCGCCAGGGCAGTCGTCACCTGTCGGACCCGCCCGGACGTTTCCCGTCACCCACCACCCGCACACCCGGTATCACCCCGCACCCGCCCGGTATCACCACGCACCCGCCCGGCGTCGGCCGCCGAGCTCGGTTGCCGGTGAACCGTGACCGCCGCACCCGTTCCCACTGGTGCAGCTACCACGCGCCCGGATCACCCCAACCTCTGACCGACCATGCGTCAACTCTGTCCGAAACAGACCGGTATGTGATGAAAGGTAGCCGGACATGGCAGTCAACCCTGACGATCGCGGCGGGCCCGTCCGCCCGAGCAGACCGTCGACCAGGCCGAGACGATCGCTGACCGCGCTGGCGGCCGTGCTCGCCATGGTCCTCACCAGTACCTTGGCCGCAGCTCCGGTCAACGCCCGCCCGACCCACGGCGGTCCACCGGAGTACCGGGCCGCCCAGGTGCTGACCTGGACCGCCGGCAACGACGTCACCGCGTACACCTCGGCACCGACCATCGCCGAGCCCGGACCGGCGACGCTGGTCTTCGAGAACAGCGCCGCGACCGGCAACACCAGCGGCATGCAGCACACGCTCACCTTCGAGACCGGGGACCCGACCTACAACCAGGACGTGAACGTCAACATCCTGGCCGACCCGTACGACGCCAACGGCGGCCTGTGGACGGTCGACGTGGTACTCACCCCGGGGACGTACCGGTACTTCTGCGCCATCCCCGGCCACGGCCTGATGAACGGGCTGCTGGTGGTCAGCGACGACAGCACCGAGGACACCACCGCACCCCAGGTGACCGCAGCGCTGTCCGGACCGCGCGACGACGACGGGGCCTACCTCGGTGCCGCCACCGTCACCCTCACCGCCACCGACGACATGTCCGGCGTCGCTACCATCGAACACTCACTCGACGGTGGCGGGTTCCGCGAGTACACCGCACCGGTCACGGTCAACGAGCCGGGCCAGCACACGGTCGCCTACCAAGCGACCGACATCGCCGGCAACACCTCGGACCCGAAGTCGGTCACCTTCACCGTCGCCCCGCCACCGGACCCGGACACCACCGCACCCACGGTGACCGCGTCCGTGTCCGGCGCCCAGAGTGCGGACGGCTCCTACCTCGACACCGCAACGGTCACCGTCACCGCCACCGACGACGACTCCGGGGTTGCCAGGGTTGAGTACTCCCTCGACAGCGGTGCCTACACCGACTACACCGCCCCGGTGACGGTGAACAGCCCGGGTACGCACACGGTCAGCTACCGCGCCACCGACGAAGCCGGCAACACCTCCGACCCCGGGTCGGTCACGTTCACCGTGGTGGCCGGCGGCGGCGATCCGCAGTGCCCGGTGCTGGACACCCGCCCGACCGTCTGGTTGGGCACCCGAAACAGCGCGGTGCCCAACCGCCAGGTGGGCCCCGGCTGCACCATCAACAACCTGATCGCCAGCGAACGAATCTGGCGCAACCACAACGAGTTCATGCAGCATGTCCGTGCGGTGGTCAAGAACCTCCGCGAACAGGGCGTCATCAGCCAGGCCGAACGGGTCACCCTGATCGACACGGCCAAGCTGTCCGCAGTCGGCAAGTCGGACGCCCACACCGGCTACCAGTCGATCCTCAACCGGTCGGGCGCGTCGTTCGATCAATGGGAGCAGGTCGGTGCAGGCGGCTTCACCCGCAACGCCGACGGCTCGGTCACCAGCCGGCCGGTCGCCGGACTCGGCCTGCTCTGGTTCCCGATCCGCAGCTACGGCGACTTCTCGGTGAAGCTGCAGTGGCGCGACGACGCCCCGGGTGACGCCCGGGCCAACAGCGGCGTCTTCGTCCGGTTTCCCGCCGTGCACCAGCATCCGCAGGAGCCCCGGCCGGAATGGGTGGCCATCAAGTACGGCCACGAGGTGCAGATCTTCGACGGCCCGGTCGGCGACCGCTACAAGACCGGTTCGGTGTACGGGTTCGGCGGCGTCGACGTCGACGCCGCCGGGGTCACCCCGAAGGGCACCTGGAACGACTACGAGATCCGGGTGGTCGGGCAGCACTACTCGATCTTCCGCAACGGGGAGCTGGTCAACGAGTTCGTCAACACCCCTGACCTGGTGTTCGACCCGCCTCGGGCCGACGACCCGGGCGGTGCCGGTCGGCAGCGGACCGAAGGTTACCTCGGCCTGCAGGTGCACGGCGCGGACGACATCGTCAGCTTCCGCAACGTCCGGATCGCCTCGCTGACGCCGTGATCGGCCCGGGACCCCGACGGACAGACCACCACCCCCGACCGGCGATGACCGGCGCGACGAACAGGAACGGACGTTGAACGAGACGACAGAGTTGAGCACCGACCCGATCGACGAACCAGCCAGACCGGGTGGCCCGGGTGGCAACGGCGTGGGCCGGGCCCTGGTGGTCCTGGCGGTCCTGGCGGTCACCTTCGCCAGCGCGGGTGCCGCGTACGCGGTCAACCACCGCGCCACCGACCCGGTGGCCGCAGCCGCCCCGGCCGACGGCGTGGTGCCCGGGGGCTGCGTTGCTCCGGACCGGGAGCTGCAGCTGTACGCCGTGGAGCTGCCCCGCGACCCGGTGACCAACCAGATCCGGCTGGGCTACGGCCTGACCCCGCAGACCGCCTCCTACCCGGGCCCGACGATGGAGATGATCGAAGGCGAGTGCCTGGCGATCACCCTGCACAACCAGGTGACCGCCGAGACGCTGGGTCAACTGCGGACCGATCCGGAGCACCCGCTCGGCGTCTCGTTGCACGCACACGGGGTGAAGTACACCCAGGACTCCGACGGAACCGTACACAGTGGCTCCTTCGTCGGGCCGGGTGAGTCCCGGACCTACACCTGGTACGCGAAGCCGCGCAGTTCCCGGACCGGCTCGCCGGGCACCGCCGGCTACTGGTGGTACCACGACCACGTGGTCGGCGGCCCGCACGGCACCCAGGGCATCGGCTCGGGCCTGTTCGGCGGCCTGGTGGTACGCCGGCAGGGCGACCCCCGGCCGGACCGGACCTATGTCACGGTCTTCGGCGACCGCCAGTCGATCAACCTGCGTCGCGGGGCCGCGACCGACGACTGCGACCTGGACAACCCGGTGCCCGGTCCGGCCTGCTTCGTCGCGAAGGTCGGCGAGCGGGTCGAGTTCATCGTGGTCGGCACCGGCGACGACATGCACACCTGGCACGTCCACGGCCACTCCTGGGCGGACACCCGCACCGGCGTGGTCGCCGGCGACAACAAGGCGATCGTCGACTCCATCCCGGTGATCGACAACAAGACCCTCGGTCCCGGTGACTCGTTCGGCGTGACCATCGTCGCCGGCGACTCGGTCGGACCGGGCCACTGGATGCTGCACTGCCACATGCAGTTCCACTCCGACCTGGGCATGGCCACCACCCTGCACGTCCTCGACGAGAACGGACAGATGCCGCCCGGCGGTCACCAGCACCGTGCGGTGCTCGCCCAGTCGGGTGTCGACGTCGGCGGCGAGCCGGCCGCCGACATCCAGGCCGGTGCCGGACACGACGGCCACCAGAACTGAACCGTCCCAGCCACCCCACCCCCGGCGCATCCCGCGCCGGCCGCTGTAAGGAGCAGGAATGGCCGACAGACGCCATTTCAGATTCCCCCGACTGCGCCACCGATCAGCCGCCGCAGCCGCGGCCGTCACCCTGCTGGGCGGTCTGCTGACCGCGCCGGTCTCCCCCGCCCAGGCCGACCCCACGCCACCCACCTGGGGCAACCGGGTCGTCAACGTGCTGGTCTTCCACGGCCCCGAGGCCGAACAGAGCGACCCGGTCCGCCGGGCCACCAACGTCATCCGGCGGCTCGGCAACGAGCACGGCTTCTATGTGCACTCGTCCGACGATCCGAGCGTGTTCAACCCCGACAACCTGGCCCGCTACCGCAGCGTGGTCTTCCTCTCCACCGCCGGCGTCACCCTCGACGACGCGCAGGAGGCGGCGTTCCAGGCGTACGTCAAAGGCGGCGGCGGCTTCGTCGGCGTGCACGACGCGGCGTACACCCAGCCAGGATCGGAATGGTTCACCGGTCTGCTCGGCACCCGGCCGGCACCCACCCTGCCGCCGGCGGAGACGGTGGTCGAGGCGAGCGCCAGCGGCAACAACCCGCCGAACGAGACCGCCAGCCACGCGTTCGACCGCGCCACCGGCACCAAGTGGCTGACCCGATCCCGGACCGGCTGGCTGGCCGGTGAGCTGGCCGAGCCGACCGTGGTCAACCGGTACGCGCTCACCTCGGCCAACGACTTCCCCGGCCGCGACCCGCGGGACTGGACGCTGCAGGGGTCCAACGACGGCGAGAACTGGACCGATCTGGACCGCCGGACCGGGCAGAGCTTCCCACAGCGGTTCCTCACCCGGCAGTTCGCGTTCGACAACACCGAGGCCTACCGGCACTACCGGCTGGACATCACCGCGAACAGCGGCGAGCCGCTGACCCAGCTCGCCGAGCTCTGGCTGATCGGTGCCGACGCCGGTGCGGCACCGGAGACCCAGGTCCAGCAGGCAGAGGTCGACGTCACCGACCGCATCCACCCGGCGACCCGCGACCTGCCGATGAACTGGACCCGCGACGACCAGTGGATCAGCTGGGACCCGAACCCGGTTGGTCGGGTGCACGTCGTCGCCCAGGTCGACGAGACCAGCTACGACGCAGGGCTCAGCGGCAACGGACCGTTCCACCCGGTGGCCTGGTGCCACGACTACGACGGTGGCCGGTCGTTCTACACCGGAATGGGCCGCACCGAGGCAAGCTGGGCCAAGGACCTCCAGTTCCGCGACCACATCCTCGGCGCGATCCAGTGGACCGCCGGCACGGTACGCGGTGACTGCCAGGCGACGATAGCCGCCAACTACCGGATCGAGCGGCTCACCGGCACCAACCAGCAGGGCGAACTGGATCAGGTCGGTGAACCGCACGGCCTGACCATCGCGCCGGACGGCACGGTCTTCTACATCGGCCGCGCCGCCTGCCCCTCCGGGGCGATCCCCGACTGGTCGAACCCGGACATCGGCAAGGGCTGCGGCACCATCCACCAGTGGGAACCGCGGACCCGGCAGGTGAAGCTGCTCACCACTCTGGAGGTGATGGGCAACCGGGGCAGCGGCAGCGAGCTGGTCAAGAGCGAGGAGGGTCTGCTGGGCATGACCCTGGACCCGGCGTTCACCGACAACGGCTGGTTCTACGTGTACTGGATGCCCCACGAGTCGATCGACCGGGAGAACCGGATCGGCCAGCGGACCGTGTCCCGGTTCACCTACGACCACGACAACGCCAGCATCGACCAGGCCACCCGGAGAGACCTGCTCAGCTGGGACACCCAGATCCACAGCTGCTGCCACGCCGGGGGTGGGATGGCCTTCGACGACGCGGGCAACCTGTACGTCAGCACCGGTGACGCCAACTCGTCCGGTGGCTCCAGCGGCTACTCCGGCAACAACTGGACCCAGGAGTACGCCGGCGTCTCGTTCCAGGACGCCCGCCGTACCGCCGGCAACACCAACAACCTCAACGGCAAGATCCTGCGGATCACACCGGAACCGGACGGCACGTACAGCATCCCGGACGGCAACCTGTTCACCGGCGAAGAGGAAGGCGGCGGCAAGACCCGGCCGGAGATCTACGTGATGGGGGTACGCAACCCGTCGCGCATCGCCTGGGACCCGGTCAACGACTGGCTGACCGCTGCCTGGGTCGGCCCGGACGCCACCAACCCGGACCCGGAACTCGGTCCGGCGAAGTACGAACACGCCACGATCATCACCTCCGCCGGTAACCAGGGCTGGCCGTACTGCATGGGCAACCGGCAGCCGTACCGGGACCGCAGCAACACCGACGCGTCGGTACTGACCGGCTGGTACGACTGCGACAATCCACGGAACACCTCGCCGCGGAACACCGGGCTGGTGGATCTGCCGCCGGTGCGCGACAACATGATCTGGTACTCGCCGCAGGGCGGCGGCCCGGTCTTCCCGACCCGTGCCGATGGCAGCGGGTTGCCCACGTACGAGCCGGGCGAAGAGACCTTCACCCGGCCCTACCTGCGCGGTGGCGGCCAGGCCGTGATGAACGGCCCGACGTACCACCGCTCACAGGTCGACACCGACAGCGGTGTGGCGTGGCCGGCGTACTGGGACGGTAAGTGGTTCATCGGTGACCAGTCCAACGCGGACAACCGGGTGGCGGTCACCGTCGACC
Organism: Solwaraspora sp. WMMD937; assembly: GCF_029581175.1. NCBI lineage: Bacteria > Bacillati > Actinomycetota > Actinomycetes > Micromonosporales > Micromonosporaceae > Solwaraspora > Solwaraspora sp. WMMD937. The sequence continues at coordinate 5,085,593 of NZ_CP120738.1, forward strand.
CGGCGGTGGTGCCCGACCAGGGCGCCCCTGCCTACGCGGAGGACCTTCGGGCGATCATTCCCGGTGGCAACGGCGGCACCCAGTTGCAGCACTGGATGGACGCCAAGTTCGGCCCGGACGGCGCGCTCTACCTGCTGGACTACGGCGGCGGCTTCTTCACCCTGCACGGCAACCAGAAGCTGATCCGGATCGTCTACGACGGCGGCGCGCCGACCCCGGGACCGGAGTACGCCTCGGCCCGGGTCCCGGACCCGAGCGACCCTCGTACGGTGACCTTCTCCAGCCACCGGGTGGGCGGGGTGGCCTGGGAATGGACCTTCGGTGAGGGCAACCGGGTGTCGCACCTGCCGCACCCGACCCACACCTACCGCAAGCACGGGCGGTTCCAGGCGACGGTGAAGGTGACCTACGCCGACGGCGAGGTGGCCGAGCACTCCATCGTGGTCGACACCGGCTGCGACGCACCGGATGCCCGGGAGACGGTCTGGCTGCTGGACACCGACACCGGGGTGCCGAACCACGGCGCCGGTGCCGGCTGCACGGTCAACGATCTGATTGACGACGAGCGGCAGTGGCCGAACCAGGGCTCGTTCACCAGCCACCTCGACGAGGTGCTGGCGCAGCTCACCGACGGCGAGGTGCTCGACGAGCAGGAGGCGGCGACGCTGCGGGCCGCCGGTGCCGACTCCCCCGTCGGTCGGACCGCCGGCTACCGGACGTTGTTCGACGGCACCAGCCATTCGCTGTCCGGGTGGCGGCAGGCCCCCGGAGGCACGTTCCGGCTGCTACCGGACGGGTCGATCAGCAGCTCCGGCGGGCTGGGCATGCTCTGGTACGGCGAGGAGGAGTTCGCCGACTACTCGCTGCGGCTGCGGTTCAAGGACGTCTCGCCGGGTGACACCCGGGCCAACAGCGGGGTGTTCGTCCGGTTCCCGGACCCGCGGGTGCCGGTGGACGATCGTCCGGAGGGCAGCTGCGGCACGGTCGGCTCCGCCCGCAGTTCCCAGGCGTGGGTGGCGATCTTCTGCGGCCACGAGATCCAGCTCTACGACGGGGCAAGCGGGGAACCGCAGAAGACCGGATCGATCTACAACTTCCAGCCCAACGACCTGGACCAGGCACTGCCCGCGCCGAAGGGCGAGTGGAACGATTACGAGATCCGGGTGGTCGGGCAGCACTACACGATCATCCGTAACGGGGTGACGATCAGCGAGTTCGACAACGTGCCGGGCAAGCAGTCGTCCCGGGCCGGTGACCCGCCCACCGATCTGCGCCAGTTCGTCAGCGGCTTCATCGGTCTGCAGAACCACGGTAACAGCGACGTGATGGAGTTCCGCGACGTACGACTGCGGACTCTCTGACCGGTGACGTGCCGGGTCCGGACGCATCGTCCGGGCCCGGCACGTCAGGTCGTCCGGCCGACGAACTTCGTCCAGAGTTCGGTGACGACGACCCGCCGCAACGACGGCACCAGCACCGTGTAGCCCGACCAGACCAGGCCGATCGCGGCGCACGAGGCGGCTGTGTGGAGCAGTCCGTCACCGGCCAGCGCCCGACCGACGACGGCCGCCACCACCACCGCCGGGGCCAGCAGCGACAGCAGCCGGACCAGTTGGCGGAGCAGCTGCAGCGACCACGCCGAGCCGACCAGCATCACGAGGCTGGCGACCGTCGCGGCGACACCGATGGTGACCGGACCCCAGTAGCGCCACATGACGAGGTTGACCACGGTGGCAGCACCGAAAGCCAGCCCGTTGACCACCGCCACCCGCCGGTTTCGGCTCCGGGCGTTGAGCACCTTCACGAAGGTGTATCCGAGCACGTGCGCCCAGATGCCGAGGGAGAAGCCGAGCAGCATGACCGACGTCACGTCCACCGCCCGGTCGTCGAACGCACCACGGGCGTAGAGCAGCGAGGTGATGCCACGGGCGTTCACCGTCAACGCGACGGACAGCGGGATCGTCACCAGCAGGACCGGGGCGATCAGCCGCTCCAGCCCCGCGACGACCTCGTCGCCGCGCATCCTGGCGAAGGCGGCGAGGCTGGCCAGGCCGAGCGGGGCGGCGATCAACGCCATCAACGAGTCGACGACGAACCGGGAGTACTCGGTCGCGGCGACCACCTCGATGCCGAGCAGCGAACCCACCGCCCGCTCGACGGCGATCGACCCCTGCAGCAGCACCGGGAGCAGCAGTAACGGGCGGAGCCGACGCCAGAACATGGTCAATGCCACCGCGTACTGTGCCCGCGACGTGGGCGGCAGCGGTCCGTCACCGCCGTCGGCCCGCAGATACCCCTTGCGCCGGACCCAGTACGCCCCCCAGAGGAAGAGCACCACGTACGGCGCGGTGAAACCCCAGGCGAGCAGGACCACGTCGCCGGTGAGATAGGCGAGCAGTGTCGCGCCGATCAGGCCGACGCTCTGTACGGAGGCGCGCAGGTTGACCAGGCTGACGTCGTCGCGGGCCAGGGCAACCAGCGTGTACAGCCCGTACTGCACGTAGAACGGCACCGAGAACGCCGCGATGGTCAGCATCGCGACGGCGAGCGTGGCGGCTGCGGCGTCGAGACCGGGTCCGAGCAGTGCGATCCACAACTTCCGCAGCAGCAGCAACGCGACGACCAGCAGCATCGAAAGCCCGCCGAGGATCGTCCGGACCGCACGGTAGAGCGCCAGCGCCAGCGCCGGGCTGTCCTGCCGGTACCGCACGTAGAGCGGCAGGAATCCGGCCGACAGGGCATCGGCGGTGAAGAAGTTGACCGGGACCATGGTCGCGGTCTGCGCGACCCGGTTCGCCCCCACCGCCCGCCCGGCGCCGAACAGGGCCGCCAGTAACACCTCGCGGACGACGCCGAGGAGCTTCCCGGCGATACCCCCAAGTACGAGACGGAGAAAAGTGCTAGCCACTGCTCTTCGCCAGCCCGGTCACACCAGTTCCCCGTAGAGTGACTCGAGCTTTGCGGTCTGTGTGCTCAGGTCGAAGCGGTCCTCGACCAGTTTCCGTCCGCCGGTCCCGAGCCGCTGGCACAGGTCCGGATCACCGAGCAGCGCGACGAGACGATCAGCGAGCGCGGCGGGATCGCGCTCCGGCACCAGGTAGCCGGTGACATCATCCATGACGGCCTCAGGGATACCGCCGTGGCGGGTGCCGACGACGGGTCGACCGGTGGCGGCCGCCTCCAACAGCGCCATGCCGAGCCCTTCCTGGTCCCCGTTGGCCGCCGTCACGCTCGGCAGGCACAGCACTCGAGACTGTGCAACCGTGGCCAGTACCTCGGCGTGCGGACGGACCCCGAGGAACCGCACCGACTCCGCTACGCCCAGCTCGGTGGCGAGTGCACTCAACTGCCCGTGCAGCGGGCCGTCGCCAATGATGGCGAGTTCTGCCGCCGGCACGGCTCGATGCACGACGGCGAAGGCGTGCAGCAGATCAGCGGTGCCCTTCTTCTCGACCAGCCGGGCGACGTGCACGATCCGGGGTGTCTCCGGCAGCGGCACCGGTTTGACGACCTCGGTGTCCACCCCGATCGGGAGCATCAGGGTCCGCTCGGCCGGGTAGCCCCACTCGATCGCGCGGCGCTGGATGTGCTCGGAGACGCAGACGAACGTCGCTCCGGTCTCGAACAGCGACCGTCGCCAGGTGACGTAGTTGGCCCAGGACGGCTTGCGGGAGGCCAGCAGATGTCTCCTGGTGACGCTCACGTCGAAGCCGTGCAGGGTGGTCACCAGCGGCACACCGAGTGCCCGGGCGGTAGGGACGGCGAACACCCCCTCGACGCCGAAGTGCGCGTGCAGGAGCCGCACCTCACGGTCGCGCAGCGTCCGCACCAGATGACCGGACCTGCGGGTCAGCAGGTACGACATGGTCGCCGGCCGGCCGTGGGTGGCGAGACTGACGACGTCAGCGCCGGCCGGCGCCCGCGGCGCCGGGTCCCGACCGACGAAGACCGGATGGTACGTGCGCATCGCCAGCGCCTGCGCCTGGATGAACGTCTCGGACGACTGGAACAGCTGGTGGCGCACTATCCCGACGCTCGGTCTGCCGGACACGTCGGACCTCCTCGGGAAGCGGATGGACCAAGAAGCACAGGAGCAGGGCGATCACCGGGATCGTATGAATGTCGCCGAATATGTCGGTGTTCTCCCCCATCGCCTGGATGCAGACCCAGGCAACGGCCGCACCGGTCCAGGCGACGAACATCGCGTTGCGCGGAGAGTTACCGACCGCCGCACGGGCGACGAGCCGGATCTCGGCGACGAGGAACCCGATCGTCGCGGCAAGACCCAGCAGGCCGGTGGACGCCCACGCCGCCAGCAGGATGTTGTGCGGTGGGAAGGTGTCGTCGTAGATGTCGTTGCGGCGCGCGTAGTCGGCGAAGCCTTCGAGCCAGCCACCCCAGCCGAGCCCCAGCACCGGACCGTCCCGGAACGCCGCGACTGCGTACCCCCAGATTTCGGTCCGCTGGCCGAACGCCGTGCGGACCGCGCCGAGGAAGCCGTCACCGAGGGTCACCACCAGCACCGCTGGCACCGCCGTGGTACCCACCACGACCAGCAGAAGGCGGCGGGCCCGGGTGGCCATCCGGGTCTGCCAGTGGTACGCGACGACCACGGCCAGCGGCAGCACCACCGCGAGCACCCGGCACGCCTTGGAGCCGGTAAACCAGACGCCCAGGTAGCCGACGAGCCCGCAGATCAGCACGATCCGCTGCCGGGTGACCGACCAGATGGCGAACGCCGCCATCGCGCAGACGCCGAGGAACAGCCCGGCGACATTGCCGTTGACGAACACGCCGCCGGCCTTATCCGGGTCGAGAACGTTGTTCCGGTGCACGTCGAACAGCGCGGCGACGGTGTTCTGGCCGGCGAAGTATCCCGCAACCCGGCGGAGGTAGGCGTCCTCCACATCGGGGAAGAGCTGGAAGACCGCGACCAGGCCGGACTGCGCGACGACGAACGGCCACAGCAGGTAGTGGGCCCAGTAGAGCAGCCATGGATCCTCCCGCGCCGCGTTGTCCAACAGCACCAGCGTGATCAGGAACTGCACCAGCAGCGTGGTCGGCAGCCGCCCGTCCCCCGGATCTGGCGACCAGGCGAACGCCGCCAACCGGGCCAGCAGCAGCACGAGCACGCTGTGCACCAGGGCGGTGCGCAACAGTCGGCTACCGGGGGTGCGGCACGCCCGGGCAGCGACGACCGGCGCCAGCGCCAGGGTGGCGACCGTCGACAACGGGATGTCGATCGTGCCGGCCGGCAGGAGATACAGCTGCGGTACCGCGAGCGCGAAGACGATCATGACGCCGGTCCGTTGCGGTACCTGCACCGCAGCGGCCATGATCCGGGTGGGCATTTTCGGGCCTCGATCGGGGGTCGGTGGAGTCGGTGGAACCGGTGAATTCGGTCATCCGGCGGCGGTCCGCCGGGCGGTGAGCAACGCGGCCAGCAACTGACGCAGCAGCTGACCACGCTCGCCCCAGCCGTGCCGCCCGGCGCTGTCGATCCGTTCGGCTATCACCTCGTCGCTGACCGGGGTCAGCAACCGGCCCAGGTGTTCGGTGAATTCGTCGTCCCCGGCGGTGACGACGTGCGGGTTCGACGCCGCCACCCGGCGCACCGATGGCAGCGCGGTGCTGAGCACCGCGAGGCCGGACGACAGGTACTCGAAGCACTTCAACGGGCTGACGCCGACGGTGTACTCATTCAGCGCGTACGGGACCAGGCCGACCGCGCAGCTGCCGGCCACCTCGGCGAGCTGCGACGGGGTGAGCAGACCGACGTGGCGGGCACCCACCCGTTCGAGCCGGCGCAGCTCGGCGGTGAAGCTGCCGCCACCAGCGGCGAGTGGGCCGGCCAGGATCAGCTCACCGCCCAACTCTCCGACGGCGGCGGCGACCCGCTCCAGCAGCGCGACGTCGAGCTTGGCGGTGGTGAGGTTGCCGGAAAAGATCACCGCCGGTCGACGCTCGACCGCCGGACGGCTGCCCCGCTGGAACACCGTGGTGTCCGCGACGTTCTCCAACACCTCGATCCGGGAGAAACCGGACGACGCCAGGTGTTCGCGCACCACGTCACTGGTCGCGATCGCCACCACGCCGGGCCGGGCGGCGAGGTCGCGCTCGCCGTTGGCCACGGCCACCGAGTCGACGCCGGGGAACCTGGCCAGCAGGTCGACACAGTGGTAGACGACCACGTCCGCCGCGTCCTCAAGCCCGTAGGTCACCGGGGCGAACGTCCACAGCACCCGGGGCCGGTCACCGGTGAGCCAGTCCGCCGTCGCCCGGCGCAGGACGGCCCGGTTCAGTCGTCGCGTCGGTGCCCGGTGCACCGGTACCACCAGCGGCGAGACGATCGTGGTGTTCGCCGGCCTCACTCTGGCCGGCTGGCGAGGCACCGGACCGGCCGACGCGCCGAAGGCCCGTCGGGCGCGGCCGACCATCCGGGCGATGTCGTCGGGGCGCAGTGTCGGTCGACGTAGACCGAGCGATTCCACGAAGGTGACCCGCGCACCGACCGCCAACTCCCGGGTGACGTAGTGCTGGTTGGTGGCGACGGCCGAATCCCATTCGGCCGTACCCAGGATCAGCACGCTGACCGCAGATTCTCTCGCACCGCCCGGTGTACTCAGCATCGTCCATCCCAACGAGTCCGCGGGGCAGAGGAATCGACAGTTGCCCGACCCACGGTCGGCCTTCGTCGCACCACGGCCCGCCGACTGCGACAATCGCGCCATGGGTGACAGCGATGAGAGCGTCGACCGCGCCTCGGCGAGCGCGGACTTCCTGGAGTGGAGCTTCTCGCTGGAAGGAGAGAGTTCCCCGTGGTCGGTGGAGCAGAGCATGACCCAGTTGCTCGCCCACGAGAGCGCCGAAGGGATCGGCCTGCCACTCGCCGACGCCGTACCGGCCGACGCCGCGGTCATCCACGAACTTGGCCGGCGGCGGACCCCGACCGCGGTCGCCGCGCTACGCGGTTTCCAGGCGATGAGCACCATCGACACCCAACGGGAACTCGCCCGGCTCAACGCCGACCGGCTCGTCGGGCACGGGCTGCCGGAACCGCCCTGGGCCGGCACCATCGGCCGGGTCGACGTCGACTGCTGCCGGTGGACGCACGACCCGTACGGCGAGACGGCGGTACTGCTCTGCGGCTTCTCCTACGGCGGCGCCGACGAACACGGCATCCTCACCGTGATCGACCAGGCGATCGGCGGTGGACGCATCCGGGAGATCCTGCTCGGCACCCGGATCGACTCGCTACGGCAGCTGCTCGACCGGACACACGGGGGCGAGGACGGTTTCGTGACCGAACCGCTCGATCCGGCGCTGGCCCGACGACTGCTCGAGGACGCCGTCGCCACGTCGGACGAGCTGATGGAGAACCCGGAATACAAGCTGCGGCCGATGCCCGACGCGTACCGGAAGATGCGGGCGTTGACGCTGGCCCGGGCCCGCGCGCTCAGTGACGTCGCGGCCCCGCCGGAGCCGTTTCCGACCACCGTGGAGATCGAGCTGCTGAAGCGGGCGTTCCTGGCCTCCGAGGCGGCTGCCGGGTTCCCGACCGACGGCACCGCCAGCCGCGCGGTCGACCTGCTCGTCGAGCAGTTCGTCGAGCAGGCCGCCTGCCATCCACTGCAGCTGGGTCCACGCCGGGTGCTCGCCGTACTCGGCCTGCCGGCGCTCGCCGCCGAAGCCGGTGCCGACCCGGTGGCCGGACCGGTCCTGCCCGACGTCGCCGCGGCCTGGGTCGGCTGGACCGCCACCGAGCGCGGGTTGAGCCCCGACGCGCGCGAGCGACTCGCGCGTACGGCGGACCAGGCCTGTGCTCAGCTGCGGTCGGCGATCGCCGGTGGCGACCCGCCGGTCTGACCGTCGGCGCGCCGCACCGGCAGGTCGTTGACAGAGCACACCGCCGCCGGCCAGGATGATCGAATCCGTACTGGTCGATCCTTCTCACCTGCCCGTGGCAGTGCCGTACGGTGCGTCGTCGCGGGTCGTTCCGGCCGTCGCCCTGCTCCCACCCATGGATCAGCGGCACCGCGAGTGAAAGGTCCCACATGGTTCCCTCACCTGCATCCCAGTGGCGACGGCAACTCGCGGCGGTCGTGGCCGCCGCCGGTGCCGTCGTCCTGTTGGCCGGGCCGGCCACCGCCGTGCCGGCCACCGCGCCGTCCGTCGACCGTCCGCAGGCTTCTGAGCGGCCGCGGATCCAGGCACCGCTCGAACGGCTGGCCGACGAGCAGGCCAGCGTCGTGGAGGTCGTCGTGACCGACCGCGACGAGCTCGACGATCTCGTCGCCACCGGAGTCGACCTGGATCACCACGTGTCGCAGACCGCAGCCGGGATCGTCGTCCACGCCGTCGTCACCCCGACCGAGGTCGACGGTCTGCGGGCCGGTGGCTTCCGGATCGGCCAGCTGCTGCACGAACCGGCCGACACCCGGGCACGCGTCGCCGAGCGGGAGGCGACGATCGCCGACCACCGCGCCGACAATCAGACGTTCACCGCGCGGGTGCGGCAGGACGCCGCCGTCGCCGACGTCAGGATCGTCCGGGCCGACTACTACACCTCCGGCACCGACCAGGTGCTGTCGGTAGAAGCCAAGTGGGCCCAGGGACAGAGCTCACCGAGCACATTGACCGTGTCCCGGGACAGTGGCCCGGGCACCGCCATGGGTTCCGGTGGCACTCAGGTCATCACGCGGTTCGTCGACGCCGGCGTCTACCTCTACCACCGGGGCGCGAGCACGGTCGGCGTGCGGCCGGACCGGATCCAGATCGTCAGCCCGACCGGCGACGTGGCGGTGGCCAAGGTCGAGCAGTGGCTGCCGGTCCCGGGCGACTCCCCCGAGGGACCCGGATACCAGAAGGACTTCGTGACCAGCTACCTCACCCCGACCGAGCTGTACGACCGGATCCAACGACTGGCCGACGAGTTCCCCCACCTCGCCGAAGTCGTCGAACTGCCGTACCGGACCAACGGCTACCGACGCAAGGCACAGGTGGTGCTCGGTGCCACCACGGCGAACCGGGTCGCCGTCGACTCGCACGCATGGGGTCACCAGGGCGGCAACGACATCACCGTGGAACTGGTCGACCCCGGTGCCGGCGACCGGCCCCTGTCGGTCACCGTCGACGGCAGCGCCATCCAGGTCGAGCTGGCCACCGACGGCGGCGGCACGGTGGTCAGCACCGCCGCGCAGGTCGCCGCCGCGATCAACGCCTCGGCGGGCGACCTGGTCAGTGCCTACACCTACCGGGGCGGCGCTGGCGACGGCGTGGTCACCCCGGCCCCGGTGACCCCGTTGCGCGACAACCTGACCGCGCCGGCCACCGTCTCCCGCGACCCGCACCCGGTGTACGCGCTGCGGATCGGCAAGTACCGGGACGGCTCACGCACCGGGGTGCTCGCCTACGCGCAGGAACACGCCCGCGAGTGGGTTCCCCCGCTGGTCGCGATCGAGACCGCCGAACGCCTGCTGCGCAACCACCGTGCCGACGAGAACACCAAGCAGCTGCTCCGTACGCTGGACATCTGGATCGCACCGTCGATCAACCCCGACGGCGGCCACTACTCCTTCTACGATTACGGGTACCAACGCCGCAACATGACGAACCACTGCGCCGTTGGTGGCGCGACCGACGCGCTGGCCCGCAACTCGTGGGGTGTGGACAACAACCGCAACTACACCGAGTACAGCCTTTTCGACGGGTACTCCGGCGCGTCGACCAGCTGCACCAGCGACGTGTACGCCGGCCCGAGCGAGCTGTCCGAGCCGGAGAACCGGAACCTGGACTGGCTGGCCAGCCGGCCGAACATCAAGTTCTCGATGAACCTGCACTCGTCGGGCAACTACTTCATGTGGTCGCCGGGTGCATACGTCACCCCGGGCCGGGTCACCGCACCACGGCCGACCCTGGCGGAGGAGTCCTTTTTCTGGGGCGCGTCGTCGCGAATCCTCACCGCGATCAAGCGGCACCGCAACCTGGCGGTGACCCCGGCCAGGACCGGTCCCATCTCCGACGTGCTCTACTCCGCTGCCGGCAACTCCGGCGACATGCTGTGGTACAAGTACGGTATCTACGCGTGGAACTTCGAGGTCGGTACCTCGTTCCAGCCGGCCTGGGACGAGGCACACCAGCAGACCATGGAGTACGCCAACGGCCTCGTGGAGCTGATGCGGGTGGCCCGTGACCACGACAAGGACCGCAGACGGCCGACGAGTTCCCTGGTCACCTCGCCCGGTCCGGACGACACCCTGGTAGACGTCCGGTTCGAGGTCAGCGAACCGGCGGCGATCTTCTACACGTTGGACGGTAGTCAGCCGACCTTCGGGTCGACGCTCTACACCGCCGGCGGCGTACGGGAGGGCGGCGAGACCCTGACCGTGCCGTACGGGACAAAGGTCTTCTGGTTCTCGGTGGACGCGGCGGGCAACATCGAGAACAACTACCAGCCGGACACCGATGCCAAGAACTGGCGGCGTGGGTTCGCCATCGTCTCCGACAGTTGACCTGCCCGGCCGGCGGCGGTCACCAGCGCTTGCGCCGGTAGTGCCCGTGGTAGCCGTGGTGGCCACTGCCGTAGTGGCCGTAGTGGCCGCCCCGGTGCCGGCGGTTGAGCCGACGGTCGACCTCACGGAGCAGGCCATCAACGGGCGACCCGTGCCCCCGCCGCCGAGCGTGCCGGCTCAGCTTCGACGCGAGCATCGACAGCAGGAAACGTTTGACGAAGCTGCTCATCGTAGGCTCCTCCAGCCCTGGGTCCCGACGCCCGCCACGGTAGCTCGCGGTGTCCAGCTCCAGCTGGACGGAAGCTGACGGTCAACTGGCAGTACGACGGCCCACTTCCTGGCACGGTGCCGACGTCTGCCATGCTCGCAAGGGTGACCACCGGGTTCCCCACCAGCCGCCGCCCTGCCCGGCGATCTCACCGGGCCCTGCGTACCCTGCTGATCCTCGTCGCCGTCGCGACGGTACCGGCCGTCGTCGCGCTGGGTGTGGTCGTGGTGCCGTGGCTGCGGGAGCCGGGGCCGCGGCCGTTGTTCCAGCTCCCGGTCGCCTGCGGCGAGACCTGGCAGCTGGGCACCTACCCCGGCCACGACGACTACGACGTCGACCTGTTCCCGACCGAGGGCGACCCGTGGGGTAGGCCGGTGCTCGCCTCCTACGACGGTGTCGTCACCGTGGCCGGCGTCAACGGCTCGGTCGGCGGTCGTAACCCGCAGGATCCGGACGGGCCCCGGGGGCGCGGTGGCGGCTACTGGGTCAAGATCGACCACGGCGGCCGTTGGGAGACGCAGTACCTGCATCTACTCGAACCGCCGATGGTCCGGGAAGGTCAGCGGGTGGCGCGCGGCGAGCAGATCGGGCTGCTCGGCAGCACCGGCAACTCGGGCGCGCCACACCTGCACTACGAGCAACGGCGCGGATGGCAGAAGGTGGAGACCTACTTCGACGGCCTGCCGTCGGGCATCACCCACGACGACTACGAGTACACCGTGCGGCTGACCAGCAACAACTGTTGACCCGGCCCATCGGCGGGCGAGTTTTCTCAGTAGCCGTAGCGCGACTTCAGATGACGCCACCAGTCGCGGAGCATCCACTGGTCGAACTCGGTGATCGAGCTGCTGCTGCCGGCGCGCATGATGAAGTTGCTGACGCCGGTGGGTGTCCAGTCGTAGAAGTCGTCGAGCCCCCAGGTATGGCCGATCTCGTGCAGCAGGATCGTCATGTTCTCGGCGTCGAGGTTGTTCATGTAGTACTCGCGGCCCATCCGCTGCCCCCAGTCACCACCGGCACCGCCGCCGAAGCCGTCGGTGAGCCACAGTGACTGGTCGTAGTGCCGTGCGGCACCGCCGGGGCAGTTGGGGTACTGACCGTTCTGGTTGAAGAACCGGCCACAGCCGGTGGAGCACTGGGGTGCGTTCTCCCGGATGTCGTTGACGTAGATGTCGACGGAGTTGTCGCTCCACTGCAGTTGGTTGCGGTCGCGTACGGCCCAGCCGACGACGCGGACCGGGACGTCGGTGTACGGCCAGGCGTTGTGGCCGACCAGGGTGTCCATCCACTTCTTGTGCTGCCGGGCGAGAGTGGCGTGGATCCGATCACGCTGAGCGGCGGTGACGCTGGCGGTGGAGTCCCAGCGGACGCAGTAGTTGATGTAGCCACGGTTGGCCATCACCTGGTCCCAGCCGTAGTTGCGGAAGGCGTACAGGTTGCCGTTGTTGTAGGTCTGCTCCTGGTGCTGCCAGACCTGATCGAGCGGGGTCACCAGGTGTGCGGGCGGGTTCCAGCCGGTGGTGGGCGGCGCAGTGGTGGGCGGCGCAGTGGTGGGCGGCGCAGTGGTGGGCGGTGCGGTGGTCGCCGGCGGCGTGGTCGGGGTGGTCGCGCCGGTACAGGCGACGCCGTTGAGGGCGAAGGTGGTCGGTGGTGGGTTGCTGGTGTTGCTCCAGGCGCCGTTGAAGCCGAAAGTGACGGTGGCGTCGGTCGCGAGGTTGCCGTTGTAGCTGGCGTTGTCGGCGGTGACCTGTGCCCCCGACTGGGACACCACGGCGTTCCATGCCTGGGTGATCGTCTGCCCGGCGGTGAACGACCAGGTGAGTCGCCAGGCGGTGAGGGGGTCACCCAGGTTGGTGACGGCGATGTTGGCACCGAATCCGCCGGTCCACTGGCTGGCGATCTGGTAGTTGACGCGGCATCCGGTGGCGGCGGAGGCGGCGGAGGCGGTCAGGGCGAGGACGCCGCCGCTGACGGTGACGAGTGCGGCCGCCGCCGCGGCGGACACCCGCCATCCGATGGTGTATCTCATCTCGATGACCCCTTCGACGATGGACTGAGTTCGCACCCACTCGGCCGGTGAGCAGGTGTGTTTTAGTTTAGAACGAAGACTATCAATATTGTCGGGCGAGGGCGAGGGAGGCAGTCGGAACAGTCCGGGAACAGACCAGATCTCGACGTACCCGCTCCGCCCGGCTAACATTTCGCCGTCTGGATCTGCTGGCGCGATTCACCAGGCACCGACCACACGTACGTACGTCCGTGCAGGAGCCTTCATGCGCCTCAGATACCACCCACTCCGCCCACCTGCGCGACTGGCCGCCCTCGCTGCGGCCGTCGCGGCCACCCTGGTCGCCACGATCGTGGCCGCCCCGCCCGCAACGGCGGACACCACGGTGCTCGCCAACGACTTCGAATCCGGCTCGTACGCACCGTGGGGCCCCCGCGGTGACGTGACGTTGGCGATCGCCGAGGAAGGCCGGGACAGCGCGGCAAGCCTGTCGGTCACCGGCCGTACCGCCGACTGGCAGGGCCCCGCGACCAGCGCGACCGACCTGTTCTCGCCCGGCGTCGTCCACTCGGTCACCGCCTGGGTGAAGCTGCCGGCCGGCACCGAGGGCGCGGCCGGTGTCCACTTCACCGTCGCAGCCACCCCGGCCGACGGCGGCGACGACACCTACACCTGGATCGGCGACGCCGCCGAGACCACCGCCGACACCTGGGTCCGGATCGGCGGCGAGTACACCATGCCGACGGGCCTGACCTCGGCGACGCTGTACGTCGAAGCCGCCGGAACCACTCCCTTCCTGCTCGACGACGTCCTCGTCACCAGCCCCGACGAGACACCCGGCGTAGTCACGGTGAGCGCGGTCGACTTCGAGGACGGCACCACCGGCACCTGGTCCGCCAGCGGTGGACCCACCCTGACCGTCGTGGACACCGAGAACGGCCGGGCGCTGCGGGTCAGCGACCGTGTCGAAGGGTTCGACGGGCTGCAGAGCCCGGCCGGAATCTTCACCGCCGGCGTCACCCACACGTTCTCGGCGCGCGTCCGGCTGGCCCCGGACGGGCCGGCGTCGTCCGGATTCCGGTTCGTCATGAAGCCGGACTACGACTGGATCGGCAACACCACGGTCACCGCCGACGACTGGACCACGGTGACCGGCGAGTTCACCGTGCCGGCCGACGCCGACCCGGCCACATACCAGGTCTACCTGGAAGCCGCCGAGGCCACCGCCACGTACCTGGTCGACGACATCCTGATCACCGCGCCGGACACCGGACCGGGCGGGCCGCCGCCGGGCACCGTCGTCATCGACAGCGACTTCGAGGACGGCCTCGACGGTTGGGTGCCGCGCGACGGCGGCCCGGGAGCACCGACGGTCGAGTTGACCGGTGTCGCGCACGGCGGCGAGGCGGCCGCGCTCGTCACCGACCGGGTCAACCAGGGCGCCGGGATCGGGCGCGACGTCACCACCGCGTTCGAGCCGGGCGTAGGCTACGAACTGTCCGGCTGGCTGCGGTTCGCGCAGGGTCAGCCGACCGATGACATCTGGTTGAGCATTGCCGCCACCACCGCCGACGGTAGTCAGTCGTTCAGCACCCTCGCCCAGTTCGACACGGTCACCGACGACGGGTGGACCGAAGTGACCGCGAGCTTCACCGCGCCGACCTTCACCAGCGCGTTCCTCTACTTCGAGACCAGCTGGCAGGGAGCGGACGTCACCGGCAACACTAGCGACTTCCTGCTCGACGACGTCGTGGTGCGGGTGCCCGAGCCACCGGTCGTCGAGGACCTCACCGGGATACACGAGACCACCGACTTCCCGGTCGGCGTCGCGATCGACAGCCGGGAGACCGTCGGGTCCGCCGCCGAGCTGCTGACCCGGCACTTCACCAACATCACGCCGGAGAACCACATGAAGCCGGAGGCGTGGTACGACGCGGACCGCAACTTCCGGCCGCACGAGCAGGCGATCGCAATGATGGACTTCGCGCAGACCAACGAGATCGGCGTGTACGGGCACGTGCTGGTCTGGCACAGCCAGACCCCCGAGTGGATGTTCCAGGACGCCGACGGCGAGCCGCTGAGCTCGTCCGCCGCCGACCAGCAGGTGCTGCGCGACCGGCTGCGCGGGCACATCTTCGCGGTGGCCGAGTCGCTGAGCGACCGGTACGGCCGGTTCGGCTCCGACACCAACCCGCTGAACGCGTTCGACGTGGTCAACGAGGTGGTCAGCGACAGCGGCGAGTACGCCGACGGCCTGCGCCGCAGCGAGTGGTACCGGATCCTCGGCGAGGAGTTCATCGACCTGTCGTTCCAGTACGCCGACGAGGCGTTCAACGACGTGTACGCGGTGACGGACACCGATCCGGTCGCCTTGTTCATCAACGACTACAACACCGAGCAGAGCGGTAAGCAGGCCCGCTACCACGCCCTCGTCGAGCGGCTGCTCGACCGCGGGGCACCGGTGGACGGGGTGGGACACCAGTTCCACGTGTCGCTGTCGACACCGGTCGGCAGCCTCGAAACCACGCTGGAGAGGTTCGCCGGCCTGCCGGTGGTCCAGGCGGTCACCGAGCTCGACGTCACCATCGGGACCCCGGTCACCCAGGCCAACCTGATCGAGCAGGGCTACTTCCTGCGGGACGCGTTCCGGATCTTCCGGGCGTACAGCGAGGAGCTGGCCGTGGTGACCGTGTGGGGGCTGACCGACGGCCGGTCGTGGCGATCCGACAGCGGCGCCCCGCTGCTGTTCGACGACGGGTACCAGGCCAAGCCGGCGTACTACGGCGCGGTCGACGCCGAACTGCCGGCCCGGCTGCGCATCGCGAACGTCTTCGCCGGCGACGTCGCGTTGTCCCCCGGGGCCACCTCGGACCTCGCCTGGCGCAAGCTGCCCCTGCACCCGGTGGAGGAGACGGCGGGGTTCCAGCTGCGCTGGTCGGCCGACCGGCTGACCGCGTACGTCTCGGTCACCGACCCCGCCGTGTCGTCGGACGACCGGGTCGAGTTCGTACTCGACGGGGAGACGTATCCGGTGGCCCGGGACGGATCGGGCGACGTGCCGGCGGTGGCGACCGAGCGGGACGGCGGTTACGCCGTGGTCGCGCAGCTGCCGCTGACCGACCCGGCCGAAGGCGGCACCGTCCCCTTCGACGTGCGGGTCACCGACGACGACGCCACCACCGGCTGGGCCACGGCCGGCACCGTCGGCACCCTCACCCTGGTCGAGGAGCTGTCCTACCTGGAGGTGGTACGGACGCCGAGCGCTCCGGCCATCGACGGTACGGTCGACCCGGGCTGGTCGCACGCGAACCAGGTCACCACCGCCAAGCAGGTGTCCGGCACCGACGGGGCGGTGGCCACCGTCCGGACCCTGTGGCAGGACCAGACGTTGTACGTGCTGGCCGAGGTGGCCGACCCGGTGGTCGACGTCACCGGCTCCGATCCGTGGACGCAGGACTCGGTGGAGATCTACGTCGACGCCGGCAACGCGAAGAACGGCCCCTACCGCTACGACGACACGCAGATCCGGATCAACGCCGACAACGTCGTCTCGTTCGGCACCGGGGACGAGGCGTTTCAGGCCGGCCGGTTGACCAGTGCGGTGGTGCGTACCGACACGGGCTACACCGTCGAGGCGGCGATCAGCCTGCTCGAGTACGGCGGTCTGGACACCTTTCACGGGCTGGACTTCCAGGTCAACGACGCCGCCGACGGTGCCCGTACGGCGATCCGCAACTGGGCCGAGCAGAACGGTGTCGGCTACCAGACGACCGCGCGGTGGGGGGTCGGCCGACTGGTCGACGGCACCAACGTCGATGTGACGTTCGAGCCGATCACGCAGTGGGACTCCGACAGCGGCGGCGGGTACTGCACGGAGATCGTCGCCGGCAACGCCACCGATCAGCCGGTCGACTGGCGGGCGGCGGTCGAACTGCCCGGCGACGTCTACACCGCGTGGAACTTCGAACGGGAGTCGTTCGGCGACGGAACCTGGCGGATCACCGGCGTGGACTGGAACCGGACGTTGAAGCCGGGTGCCCGGACGTTCAGCGTCGGTTACTGCGCCACCTGGTGACCACCGCCCGGGGGTGCGCCGACGGTCACCGACGCACCCCCGGCTCGCCGTCGGCGGGTGGATCGCCGGGCCGGGGCATTGCCCGGTCGACCGGACCGGGCAATGCCCCGGGTCAACCAAGCACTTGCTTTTCGAGACGTTTCTGCGCTACTCGCACGAGCAGGGCCTGGCCCGGCGACGGCTGGACCCGGCGGAGCTGTTCGCCTCGGAGACCCTCGCCGACACCCTGGTCTGAACCCGACACCCGACATACGCTGGTCTCAGTCCGGACCGGCTAGGACACGGCGGACCGGCGCAGCAGGGCCCGCAGGGCCGGCTCCTCCACCGGCCGGGACAGGCCGAACCCCTGCCCGAACTCGCAGCCCATCGCGGTCAGCTCGGCCCGCTGGCCGTCGTTCTCGATCCCCTCGGCCACCGTGCTGAGCCGCAGCCCCCGGCTCATCGCCAGGATCGCCTGGACCACCGGCAGGCAGGTCGGATCCTCGGCGCCGATCTGGCCCACGAACATCTTGTCGATCTTCAACTCGTCGATCGGATACCGGTGCAGGTGGCCGAGGGAGCTGAATCCGGTGCCGAAGTCGTCCAGGGCGATCCGGACGCCGAGTCGACGCAGCGCGGACAGCTGCGACTCGATCGCGTCGTGCTCGGTGGCCAGGACGCTCTCGGTCATCTCCAAGGTCAGCGTGGCCGGCGGCAGACCGGAGCGTTCCAACGCGGCCAGCACGTCCGCGACCACGTCGCCCAGCATGAACTGGCGCACGCTGACATTGACGTTGATCTGCAACGGTCGGCCACTGAGTCGCTGCCATCCGGCACCGGTGACACAGGCCTCGCCGAGAATCCAGCGGCCGAGTGGCACGATCAGGCCGCTGCCCTCGACCAGCGGGATGAACTGGTCCGGCCGGACCATGCCGCGCTGCGGGTGACGCCACCGGACCAGCGCCTCCACTCCGCGTACCGCGCCGTCGGACAGCGCATGGATCGGCTGGTAGTGCAGGACGAACTCGCGCCGCGACAGCGCGTCCTGCGCCTCCACCTGCAGGCGTACCCGGTCGACCGCAGCCTGGTGCAGCTCGGCGCGGTACCGCACCCGACGGGCCCGGGGCGCGGCCTTGGCGATCTGCAACGCGATGTCGGCCTCGCGCATCAGCCGGTCGGCGTCGGCGTCGCCGTCGCTGACCGCGATGCCGACCCTGGCGGCGATCAGCCGCAGGTGGCCGGCCGCCTCGATCGGCCGGTCGAAGACCGCCAACAGGTCGTCGGCGATCCGCTCGGTGTCGCGGGCGGCGGCCCGCTCGGCGGTCAGCAGCACCGCGAACTCGTCACCGCCGAGGGCGGCCAGCAGGTCGGTGGCCGTCAACCGGCGCCGCAGCAGGCCGGCGACGGCGACCAGCAGCTCGTCACCGGCCTGGTGGCCCAGAGCGTCGTTGACCACCTTGAACGAGTCGATGTCGAGCAGCAGCAACGCGACATCGGTGGTGCTGCCGAGCGCCACGGCCAGCCGTTCCCGCAGCAGAGCCCGGTTGGCCAGGCCGGTCAGCGGATCGTGGTACGCCTGATGGCGCAGCCGCTCGGTGAGCCGTACCCGCTCGGTGACGTCACGGACGGCGAACAACAGCCCGCGTACGTTCGGATCGTGCAGCAGGTTCTGCCCGCTGATCTCGACCGTGGCGGGCTGGTTGGCGTCCGGGGCCGCGACCCGGCACTGCAGGGTCGCCGCCGCACCGGAATCACCGAGCAGCCGGGCGAGCCAGACGTCGGCCGCCGGCCGGTCCGGCGGGACGATCCAGGACAGCAGTCGGTCACCGGGCAGCCCGTCGGCGAGCCGGAACACGTCCGCCGCCGCCGGGCTCAGGTAGCTCACCGTGGTGTCCCGGTCGGCCAGCACGATCACGTCGCGCGACGACCGGACGACCGCCTCGAACCGGGCCGCCGTACCGGCCTCGAACCGGCGTACCGCGAGCAGCACCAGGCGCAGCGCCAACGACGACAGCAGCAGGCCGGGTCCGTACTGGCCGAGCTGCACCTCAGCCAGGGTGCCGCCAGCGGCGAGCACGCCGGTGGTCATCGCAGCGAGGGTGAACCCGACCGAGAGCAACGCCGCGGGCAGCCCACCGTAGAGCGCGCGAAGCGCGGTGCCGACGAACAGCACCCCACCGGCCGGCAGCGCCCCGACCGCCCAGATCACCACACCGACAGCGGCGGCGGCCACCAGATCGTGGGCGATCGTCGGTCGTTCCCGCCGGTACAGCCGCACGGCGAGCACCGCAAGGACTGCGACGGCGGGTAGCACGGGCCAGGACCGGTTCGGCTCGACCACCGGCGAGATCAGCCACTGTGGAACCACAGTGGCCAGGCAGGCCAGCAGGAAGGCCAGGAAGGCCCGGCGCACCACCGGTAGTAACGGCTGGTTCGCCCCGACCTTCACCCAGGAGCGCAGCGCGGTCGACCACTGCCGGCGGCGTCCAGGGGCCATGTCCGCCAGACTACGTCCTGCGATCATGGCCTGGGGGGGGCCGACACTCCAGCGTTCGGTGTCCCTGGTGGACCCTTCGGTGGATACCGCAGGCCGGGCTGCCGGTGTTAGCGACCAGTTCGTCACAACAAGTTGGACCGGTGGAACCCGCCATCGACCGGGAGCATCGCCCCGGACAGGTACGACGAGTCCGGGGTCCGGTTGGGAAACGGCGCATTGCCGACGACGATCCCGTTCGACGAGATCCCGCGAGACCCGTACTCCTTGGCGATCGAGGCGACCAGGGTACCCATTCCGGCCTTGGCGGCCGCGTAGGCCGCACCGTTGACCCGGCCGTTGGTGCCGGAGATCGAGCCGATGCCGGCGTTGTGCCCGCGCTCGGCGGCCAGCATGCCGGGCAGTACGGCCCGGGCGCGGTGGAACGCCGAGGTGAGGTTGAACGCGAGGAATCCGCTCCAGTCCTCGATGCTGGCGTCGGCCACCGTCGCCCAGGCGGCTCCGGGCAGTGCTCCACCGGCGTTGTCGACCAGGATGTCGGCCGGGCCGTACCGGTCGACCACCTCGGCGACCAGGTCGGCCACCTGGTGACGTCGGCCCGACCGGGTCTCGGCGATGCTGTCGGGATTGATCTCGTTGACGACAACCCTCGCTGATTCGGCGGCGAACCGTAGCGAGGTGGCCCGGCCGATCCCCCGGCCGGCGCCGGTGACCAGAGCAACCTTTCCGGTGAATTTCCCGGGCATCGCGTCAGCCTTTCCGGAACAGGGGTTTGCAGGCGTTTTTGCTGATCACGACCATGGCGACGAAAGCACCATCCGACGTCGGGTTCACGTCGGATGGCGAACAGGTAGGCACCTCCGTGCTCGCCGTGACGAACCTACGGGCCGTCGCCGCTGGTCGCGACGAGGCTGTACACGACGGCGGCCGAGGCGGTCCGGCCGTCATCAGCGACCCGGATCACCGGAGGTCCTCGACGAGGGCAACGCGCTGCTCAACCGTCTCCGGGTCCGCTCGGGCAGTTGGACCACGGCGATCAGTTCGTCGAATTCGTCGCGATCCGATCAGCCGGCTTGCCATGTAAGTAGCCGCGTACCGGCCAGCAATCAATCGCTCGCTTGGAGATTGTTTCCCGAGCTCTACCTGGGGCGGTCAGCCCCACACCGACACCCCCGCACCGTCGCACCAAGCGCTTGATCGGCCCTGCTATGCTGGCGCCCGCCCGTTGGACCGCAGACCCGAAAGAGGCACCGTGGCAGAGTCGCTGGATCGACGACAGCAAATCATCGCCTGCGCGGCGGCCTTCTTCGCCAGTCGCGGCGTGGCCGCCACCACGGTCCGGCAGATCGCCGACGAGGTAGGCATCCTGTCTGGCAGCCTGTACCACCATTTCGACTCGAAGGAAGCGATCATCGAGGCCATCCTCGGCCCCTACCTGGAGGATCTGCGCCACCGGTACGCCGAGGTGCTGGCCGGAGAGAATGACCCGGCGACCCGGCTGCGCGAGCTGGTCCGCGCCTCGCTTGACACCGCCGCGGCGCACCCGCACGCCACCGAGATCTACCAGAACGACGTCAACTACCTGCGTGGCCTGGCCCGGTTCCACTACCTCAAGGACGTCGCCCGCGAGGTGCAGAGCGCCTGGCTCGGGGTGATCGAAGCGGGCGTCAGCAGCGGAGCGTTCCGCCCCGACATCGACACCCGGGTGTTCTACCGCTTCATCCGCGACGCGGTCTGGCTGTCGGTCCGGTGGTTCCATCCGAGCCCCGACAATCCCACCAGCCGGCTCGCCGACCAGTGCACCGCGATCTTCCTCGACGGCCTGGCCGCGCGCCCGACCGATGCGGGCACGCCGGCCCCGGCCGGCTGACCGGCCGGCGACCGGCCGGCTGCTCACCCGGCGGCCAACGAGCGCCCGCTCAGATATCCGTACCTCATTGCGGCGGCGAGCGTCGTACCGGCACCTGGATAGCCCGGTCCGAACGGGCTGGCCGCCACGTTCCCGCAGGCATACAGCCGCCGATCAGCCCACCGTCGACGTGACGCACGCCGCCCATCCGGTGCGTCGCCACCCGGCCCTGCTCGGCCAGCAGGTCGAGATGCAACGCCGTATCGTTGACCGCCAGCATCCGGTGGTACGGCGGCCGATCGTCAAGCGTGCGGCGGCGTCGCGTCCAGGGCAGGGTCCGCGCCACCAGGTACGCGGTCCACGCGCCGGCACCGACTGCGGCCGCCATCTCGGCCAACCGGTCCCGGTGATGGGCCAGCAGTTCGTCCGCCCGTCGATGGACGCTGTCGCCCACCGGCCCGTGCGCCGGCACCGGTACACCCCGTCCGCGACCGGGTGCGCCCCGGGCGTCATCCAGTCCGACACCGCCGCAATCGGGCACCCCCTCGTGCTGACCAACCAGCCACCGACCATACCGGTCGCTTGCTTGGTTGTCGGTGGTCCCGTTCACCCGTCACCGGTAATTCCCCACACCCAGCGGAAATGGTGGATCAGTAGCCGCGCCACGCCGCCCGGCTGTAGGTGAGCACTCGGGGGTCCAGCAGCGTCGACGGTTCGACCGGCACCGGGCCCCGGTCCGGTGGAAAGACCTGCGCCGCCCGCAGCACCTCGGGCGCCAGGAAGCGCAGCGCGGGCGCCTCCGCCGGCACCTGCGGCGTCGGCACCGGGCCGGCTCCCTCGCCGTCGGCGACCGCGAGCAGGAAACCCCAGTCGCCGAACGACGGAACATCGACGTGGTACGGCCGGGTCGTCCAGCCCGCCCGCCGCACCGATGCCTCGATGCACCAGAAGGCACGTGGCGCGAAGTACGGGGACCCGGCCTGCACCACCATCCGGCCCTGCGGACCGAGGGCCTGCCGGAGGAGCGAGTAGAACTCCACCGAGTAGAGCTTCGCCGTAGCGGTCTGGTCCGGGTCCGGCAGATCGACGACGACCGCGTCGAACACGCCTGGTGCGCCGCGCAGCCAGGCGAACGCGTCGGCGTGCACCAGGCGTACCCGTGGGTCGTCGAAGGCCGCGCCGTTGAGCGCCCGGATGCCCGGCTCGGTCCGGGCCAACGTGACCACCGCCGGATCCAGCTCGACGACCGTCACGGAGGCGACATCGGAGTAGCGCAGCACCTCGCGCAGGGCAAGCCCGTCCCCCCCGCCGAGCAGCAGCACCCGGTCCCGCCGCCCGGACAGCGCCGGATGGACCAACGCCTCGTGGTAGCGGTACTCGTCCACCGAGCTGAACTGCAGATCCCCGTCGAGGTACAGCCGCAGGTCGGAGCCCTCGGCGACCGGCGACACCGCCCGGGTCAGGACGATCTCCTGGTAGCGGCTGCGTTCGGCGTGCACCACCGGATCCCGGTAGAGCTGCTGGCGCGCGGTCACCTCGAAGTCCGCCGCCACCAGGTAGGCACCGGCCAGCGTCGCCATCACCACGGTGGCGGCGAGCGCGACCCCGGCCCGGCCCCGCCGGCCGAGATCGGCCCGGAATACCGTGCCGACCAGCAGGATTCCGGCCAGCGCGTTCACCGCGCCGACCAGCAACGCCCCACGCAGTTGGCCGAAGAACGGGATCAGCAGGAACGGAAAGGCCAGGCCGCCGAGCAGGGCACCGACGTAGTCGGCCGCGAACAGGTCGGCGACCGCGCTGCCGGCCGCCTGCGCCCGGATCCGCTGCAGCAGGACCATCAGCAGCGGAATCTCCGCCCCGATCAGCAGTCCCAGCACGAACGCGGTCGCCACCAGCGCGGGCGCGTAGAGGTCCAGCCAGGCGAAGGCAGCGTACAGGCCCAGCACCGACAGCCCGCCGAGCAGCGCCAGGGTGAGCTCGACCGCAGCGAAGGCCGCCACCGCGCGGTGCTGCAGCGGCTTGGCTGCCAACGCGCCGACGCCCATCGCGAAGACCATCACGCCCAGCACGATCGACGCCTGGCCGACGGTGTCACCGATCAGGTAGCTGCCCAGGGCGACCAGCGCCAACTCGTACACCAGGCCGCAGGCAGCACAGACGAAGACCGCAGCCAGCACCGCCGGCCGGGCCAACCGGGCGTACCGGCGGCCGATGCCGGCACCGTCGTCACCCGGTGCCGGCACCACGACCGCCGACATCAACTGACCGCCGACATCAACTGATCGCCGCCGCCACGATGGCGCCGGTGGCAAGGTGGATGGTCGCGCTGACCCAGACCGCCGGGTGCGGCTCCCGATCCACCAGGGTGTCCCCGAGGCGGCCCGGGGTGACCGCGTCCAGCAGTACGAACGACACCGCCATCACCAGCAGGCCGAGCAGCCCGTACCCGGCGGTGCCGACCAGCCCGGTGACGAAGCTGTTCTCCCCGGCGGCGATCGCCGCCACGACGATGGTGCCCACCGCGAACAGGTTCGAGGCGAGCAGCACGGTCGCGTTGCGGTTGCGCTGCGCCCAGATGAGTTCGTGCAGCTTGCCCGGGGTGACCAGGTCGACCAGCAGGTAGCCGAGCGCCATCAGGACCAGACCCACCCCGGCGTACGCCAGGGTGAGCAGCAGATCGATGAACAAAGTGCGGAACATGTGCCAACTCCAGGTGGTGGGATGGGGTGGTTACTTGCCGGTGCCGGGACCGCCGCCCCGGATCGTGCTGCCGCGCTGCCACTTCCACGAGTTCCCGACGACGGAGCGGTACCGGGGGTACGCGGTCGTCATGCGTTCCAGCAGGATCAGCGAGCCGGCGGCGATCGGCAGGATGACCACTGAGTCGTCGCCGTAGCGCAGGTAGTAGCGGTCACCGACGGTGTACTCGTCGGCCGGGCTGAACGCCCGGGTGAGCTGCTGCGCCACCTGGCGCGGTGGCAGATCGGAGCGGTACCCCTCGGCGTCGGAGCCGATGTCGTCGATCACCGAACGGGCATAGCTGCGCTCGACGTAGGTGCGGGCGGAGAAAGTGCCGACGGCCAGCCCGCAGCACGACACGATCACGCCCACCAGAGCGAGGACCACGCCACCGACGATCCATTTGCGGGAAGTCACCGTACTGTCACCACCGTCTCGGTCTCGACCAACTCCGCTGTCTGCGGGTACGCATGCCAGGTGCGCCAGCTGATCCGAACGCCATCGATCCGGGCGTGCAGCGCGGTGAGGGCGTCCGGGCTGCCCGGAAAGACGCCGACCAGGGCGTGCGGGTCACCGGTCAGCTGCCGACGGAGGCGGTCGGCCCGCCCGGCGAGCTCGCCGGCCGACAGCCGAAGCGCCCGCGCGGCGAACCGGTAGCCGTCATCGGCGTCCACCACCGCCGGCAGGTCGGGCGGGTGACCGGGCAGGCAGGCGAGCGTCTCGACCAGGTCGTGGCCGGCGGTTCGCAGCACGACCTGGTGCGAGGCCCCGAGCAACCGCAGGCGCAGCAGCCCTGCCGGCTGCGGACCGGTCGGCTGCGAACCGGAGCGGGCGCCACCGCCGGCGCCCGGCAGAGGCAGCTCGAGCACGTGCAGGGCGGGTCGCTCGGCCAGACCGAGCGCGAAGCTGAGCTCCGCCGCGCTGGTGTCGACGTACGGTGCGTCCAGGGCGACCAGCATGTCAGGCCTTCCCGACGGTAGGTGTCTGACCAGCGGACGGGTAGATCATCACCTCAGCGCGGTGCAGCACCTCGCCGAAGCCGACCTCCCAGCGGCCCGAGTCACCGAAGCCTTCGAAGGACAGCCGGGCGTTGTCCGGGGCGGTGTAGTCGAAGTAGCGCACGAAGCCGCTGGGGGTCAGCCCGGTCGCCCCACTGCTGGTGAAGCGGGCCTGGCCGGACTCGTCGAGCCGGTAACGGCGCCCAGCAACGTCCACCACCGCCGGGCCGGGCTGCAGGTGTTGCAGGTCAGGCCCGGCGGCCCGCCACAGCACCAGCTCCAGGTCGGGATCGGACTCGACGGACAGCCACAGCCTGTCGCCCCGCGCGTCGTCGAGGAAGTGCTCGCTCCAGGTCCAGCTGCCCTCGGTGAAGTGCAAGCTGCCGCGGACCGCGTACGACTGTGCCCGGATCTCCACGATGTCACCGGGGCCGAGGCGACGTGGATCGCCACGCAACGCGTCGGTGTCACCGGTGTGGAACGGGTCGACCGGTCCCCCACCGGGCCTCTTCCGAGAGCCACCGGCCCGGGTCCGGGTCTGCCACACGGCGATCGCCGCCACCACCACACCAGCCGTCGCGATCAGGCATCCCAGCCCGGTCACCAGGTAAGCAATGGTCCCGTTCATCATCGCCGCGTCCTCCGTACGTCGCACCGGTCGACGACCGTAACAAGTGCGCGCACGTCACTCGCAGCTAGCGCGACTAAGTGACGGGTCAGCGACGGAACGCAGCGACCCTCACCGCAGATGTGTGTCGAACCAGCCGGCGGCGTCGGCGGCGACCCGGTCCAGCGCACCCGGCTCGGCGAACAGGTGACCGGCGCCCGGCACCACTCGCAGTTCGTGCGGTGCCCGCAGGGCGGCCGCGGCCGCCGCGTTGAGCTCAGCGACCTGCGGATCAAGCTCCCCAACCAGCAGCAGGGTCGGTGCCCGTACCTCGGCCAGGACGTTGCCGGCCAGGTCGGGCCGGCCGCCCCGCGACACCACGGCACCGACCCGTTCCGGCCGGGAGGCGGCGGCACTCAGCGCCGCCGCCGCGCCGGTACTGGCGCCGAACAGTCCCACCGGCAGGCCGTCGAGTTCCGGCTGCTCGACGGCCCAGTCCACTACCGCAGTCAACCGCCGGCTGAGCAGGGCGATGTCGAAGCGCAGTCGGGCGGTGGTCGCGTCGATCTGCTCCTCCTCCTTGGTCAGCAGATCGGCCAGGACGGTCGCGAGGCCGGTCGCGTGCAGCCGGCCGGCCACCGTCCGGTTGCGTGGACTGAGCCGGGAACTGCCGCTGCCGTGGGCGAACAGCACCACCGCCCGGGTACGGGCGGGCACCATCACGTCAGCGTCGAGCTCGACATCGACGGCGGGGACGCGGGTCGCAGTGTCCTGAGCCACTGGAGCCGGGTACCCGGCCGACGACCGGTCATGCCTGCGACCTGACGCTCGACCGTGAGCCCGGATCGCCCCTGGCTGCCGGGGCCCGGCTCACCCGGTCACCGGACCGACCTGGTGGCCGACCGGTACGCGACGAGCAGCGCCCGCGCCTTGAGCATCGTCTCGTCGTACTCGTCGGCCGGGTCGGAGTCCAGCACGATGGCACCGCCGGTGCCGATGGTGACCCCGTCGCCGGTCAGCACCGCAGTACGGATCACGATACTGAAGTCGGCACCGCCACCGAGGCCGAAGTAGCCGAGAGCACCGGAGTAGATCCCCCGGGCCCGCTGCTCCAACCGGTCGATGATCTCCATGGTGCGCAGCTTCGGCGCACCGGTCATCGACCCGCCGGGGAAACACGACCGTACGCAGTCGACCGCGCCGATCGACGGACGCAGCCGCCCTTCTACGGTGGACACCAGCTGGTGCAGGGTGGGGTAGGTCTCGGTGGCCAGGAACCGGGGGACGCGCACCGAGCCGACCTCGCAGACCCGGCCGAGATCGTTGCGGAGCAGGTCGACGATCATCAGGTTCTCGGCCCGGGTCTTGGGTGAGCTGGCCAGCGTACGACGTAGACGGTCGTCCTCGTCGGCGGCGTCCGCGCGGGCCGAGGTGCCCTTCACCGGGCTACTGCCGACCCGGCCGTCCGGGCGGATGCGCAGGAACCGTTCCGGTGAGGAGCTGGCCACGGCGATGTCGTCCAGCCGCAGGTACGCGGCGTAAGGCGCGGGGTTGATCCGACGCAGCGTCCGGTAGTAGGCCAGCGGGTCCGCGACCGGCGGCAGCCGCAGTTGGTTGGTCAGGCAGATCTCGTAGCTCTCGCCGCGTCGCAACTGGGCGCGCGCCGCGTCGACGTCGGTGAGGTAGTGGCTGCGGTCGCGGGCGGGCGTCACCCAGCGCCACAGGTCCGTCCCGGCGTCCGGTGCCGACGGCCTGTCGGACGGTCCGGACCGCACCGACGACGGCACCGCGCGCAGCCG
The DNA here is from genome assembly GCF_029581175.1 of Solwaraspora sp. WMMD937. Lineage (NCBI taxonomy): Bacteria > Bacillati > Actinomycetota > Actinomycetes > Micromonosporales > Micromonosporaceae > Solwaraspora > Solwaraspora sp. WMMD937. Next base: position 5,112,920 of record NZ_CP120738.1, read on the forward strand.
GGTCGCCGTCGCCGCCAACCAGTCCCGGGCAGCGTGCTGCCCGACGTCGTCGGTGCTCAGCGCCACCAGGTAGGTGCGCCGGCGCAGGTGGTCGACGGCGACCAGCCGGTCGGCGAAGATCCAGATCGCGTCGGGGGTGTCGGCCCGGCGGGCGGTGGTGGGCGCACCGTCAGCCTTCATCTCGTAGCCGAGATAGCCGACGTAGCCGCCAGCGAAGTCGAACGGCAGCCCGGCTGAGGGCAGCCGCCGCCGCGCCAACCGCTGGCGCAGCACGTCGAGTATGCCGCCGGTCTCCTGCCCGATCGGATGGTCCGGCCGGCGCACCTCGACCCGGCCGCTGCCGATCCGGTAGCTGAGCACCTCGGCCAGCGGCCCGTCAGCGTCACCGAGGAAGGAGAACCGGGACCGCCCGGCCGCGACGTCGGCGCCGTCGAGCCAGTACGCGTACCGTGCGTCGGCGTACAGATCCTGGAAGACCGCCTCGGTGTCGATCTCCGCGTCGAGGACCGTCACGTCGCGCCGCCAGCCGGGGTCGGAGGCCGCAGCCTCAGGGGCCGCAGGATCGGGAGCCGCAACGTCAGGAGCCGCCTGCCGGGATCTCACCGCTGCGATGGCGGCACGGCGCGGCACGACCGTCACCGGACGAGCGGCGGCGGTGGCAGTGGCAGGCCCGGTGACCCGGGCCAAGGCCAGGAAGTTGCCGACCAGCTGGGCGCCGTGTTCGCTGGCGATCGACTCCGGGTGGAACTGCACGCCCCAACGGGGCAACCGACGGTGCGTCAACGCCATCACCGTGCCGTCGGCGGCCCACGCGCTCACCATGAGGTCCGCCGGCACCGGCTCAGCCACCCGCAGCGAGTGGTACCGGACCGCCGCGAAACCCTGAGGTATGCCGGCGAACAGTCCGGCACCGGTGTGCCGCACCCGGTCGATTAGTCCGTGCCGGGCCCGCCGCTGGTCGACCCGCGCGCCGGCGTGCAACGCGATCGCCTGGTGGCCGAGGCACACCCCGAGCACCGGCAGGTCGCGACGGCGGTCGAGTAGTTCCCACCCCCAGCCCAGGTCGGTCACCCGGTGCGGCCGACCGGGGCCGGGCGAGATCACCACGCACTGCGCGGCAAGCCGGTCGACGGCGGCAAGCCGGGGGTCGTCGTTGGCCAGCACGGTCGGTTCGCTGCCGGCGACCGCCGCGAGCAGCTGGAAGAGGTTGTACGTGTAGGAGTCGTAATTGTCGACCAGCAGGATCCGCACCGGCTACCTCCCACCGCGTCACGGCACCGGCCGATTGTCCACCATCGGCCGGGACCGTGTGGCGCGGTAGCCGACCTCCGCCGGCCCTAGCCCGGACCGGCATAACTCACCCGTCGGCCTTCGGGGTGGTGTCACCGACCAGTCGTTCGACGGTCGCTGGCGCGTACACCCGGGCGCGGCCGACCAGCGCGACGATCAGCGGAGCGAGAACCGCGGCGAGGCCGAGGACTGCGGCCTGTTGTGCCTCGGTAAGCGGCAGACCGAACGCCGTCACCACGCCCAGCAGCGCGGTGACCGCGGCGGTGATGCCGCCCACCGACCACAGCGGTTCGGAACTGCCCGGATCGGGATTGACGGTCACGGGAAACCTCCTGGTCGAGCGGACACCACGAAGACGCGGCACCGGGCCGGGAGGTTGACCGGCTGGGTTACCCGACGCGGGCCATCCCGCCGTAGCCGAGCTGCCGGGACGGGGTCTGTGCGTCCACGTCGAGACCCGGGTCCGGCCGCCAGTCCGCCATCAGGGTCACACCGGGCTCGACCAGCTCCATGCCGTCGAACCAGGAGGTGATGGTGGCCTTGTCCCGGACGTAGAGGTTCGCTCCGACACCGGCCTGGTAGGCGGCGACCATCCGGTCCACCTGCCCGCGGGTCTGCTCGTCGGCCGTGTCCGCGCTGAGGTGCGACATCGCGATGTAACTGCCCGGTGCCAGCGCGTCCCGGTAGGCCGCGACGAGCCCGGCCGGATCCTCGTCGTCCTGAACGAAGACGAGCAGCCCGCCGAGGACGATGCCCACCGGCTGCGACAGGTCGATCAGCTCGCGGACCGCCGGATGCGACCACACCTGGTCAGGATACCTACCGTCGACCTCGGCCATCGCCACCAGCGGCTCCGTGGCGAGGATGTCCTCACCGTGGACGACAGCCGAGTGGTCGTTGTCCACATAGATCACCCGGGCCTGGGCGTCGAGGGCGTGCGCCACCTCGTGCGTGTTGCCGACCGTCGGCAGCCCCGAGGCGATGTCGATGAACTGCCGCACGCCCTGGCCGACCAGGTAGCGCACCGAACGGCGCAGCCAGTCCCGGTTGCCACGGGCGAGCAGATCGACGCTGGGCAACATCATCTTGATACGTTCGGCCCGCTCGCGATCGATCGCGAAGTTGTAGAGTCCACCAAGGTAATAGTCGTAGATCCGTGCGATGTTGGCGTTCTCCACATCGGCTCGCACATCGCCCGATTGTCCGATAGTTGCCGTCATATCCATGACCCTTCAGCGAGATGACGGACACACCGGACAGGCGCGTCCGCGAACACGAACGGTGGCACGGCAACTATAAATGGCGATCATCGAGTCCGGACAGTGCCACGGGTTTGATACTCCGACACTTCTTCGGCACGGACCGCGACATCAGCGCTGACTCTGCGCCGTACCAGATGCAGCGCCGGCTCCAGACCGGAGGCAATGCCGGCAGCAGTCACCAGGGTCACCGTCATCGACCACCCGGGCGGTTGTTCACCACTGCACCACCGGGCGACGGCGGATCGGCCGCCGCTCGATGTCAATTTCCCGGTCCACGGCCCACCGGCGAACTATCATCACCGCAGGTGATCAGGCACACACTGACGGGTCCGGGTTGGTCCGGCCGGACGCAGGCACGGCGAGGCCACTGCGGAGGCAGGCATGGACGAGACCCGGCCGACGCGCGGCGGGCTGCGTCCGGTCCGTCCCGGCACCCGAGTCGACCGGCTCGAGATCTTCTTCGACCTGGTCTTCGTCTTCGCGTTCTACAACATCGCCCGGGTGACCGCTGGCGAGCTCACCGGCCGCGGTCTCGTCGCCGGAATGCTGATCCTGGCGTTGCTGTGGTGGGCGTGGTGTTCACACCTGATGCTCGCCAACCGGATCCGGCTCGGCGAGGGCATCGCCCCGCTGGTGATGTTCGCGGCGATGGCAGCGGTCTTCACCGCCGCGCTGACCATCCCGCAGGCGTTCACCGACAAGCCGAGCGGCCTGCCCGGTCCGCTGCTGATGGCCGGCTGCTACCTGGTCGTCCGGGGCCTGCACCTGCTGCTGTACGGGCTGGCCCCGGCCGACGACCGGGCCGGTAGTCCCCGGCTGGGTCGGCTGGCGGTCCCTCCGCTGCTCGCCACCGCGCTGCTGGTGAGCGCCGGCGTGGCGCCGTACCTGGGCCTGTCGCCGAACGTCGTGTTCGCGCTGCAGGTCGGCTGTTGGCTGGCCGCGCTGACGGTTGAGTACGCCGCCGGATACCTGCTGGCCACCTGGGGGTGGGCGGTGCGGTCCGCCAACCACTGGGTGGAGCGGTTCGAGCTCATCCTGATGATCGCGCTGGGCGAACTGATCGTGTCGGTCGGCGTCGGCAGCGACCTGATCGCCCGGCCGGTCACCTGGCCGGCGGTGGCCGGCGCGACCTTCGCGGTGGCGATCACCGCCGCCCTGTGGTGGTCGCACTTCGACCTGGTCGCGCCGGCCGCGCTGCAGGCGTTCCATGCCACCAGTGACGGCCGGTCGCGCGCGGCGCTGGCCCGCGACGCGTACGTCTACCTGCACCAGCCGATGATCGCCGGGCTGATCCTGACCGCACTCGGCATGGAGGAGGCGTTGCATCACCTCGGCACCGCCGGGGTCGACCTGTCGACCCCGGCCGCGGCTGCGACCATGCCGTTGGCCTTCGGCGGGGCGGCGCTGTTCTTCGTCGCCCAGGTGGGGTTCCAGGCCCGGATGCTCGGCACGGTCACCGTCACCCGGATCGCGGTCGTCGTCGTGCTGGTCGGGCTCGTTCCGGTCGCCGCCCGGGCGCCGGCGCTGGCCGGCACCGCGCTGCTGGCCGTGGTGTGCGTCGGCCTGGTCCTGGCCGAGCTGGTGCTGCTGCGGAAGTCCCGCCAGCGGCTGCGGGAGGCGTCGATGCACGAGCGGCTGAGCCACGAGGCCCGCGAGTCAGCGTGGCGGCAGCGCCGCTACCACTGAGCGACCGGCGCAGGACCGGTCAGCGGGGGTCAGCGGCGGCGAGCACCACCAGCAGCTCGAACCGTCGGTCCGGGTCGTCCAGGTCGCCGCCGAGCAGCGTCCGCAGCCGCCTGAGCCGGTAGCTGACGGTCTGCGGGTGGACGAACAGGTCGGCGGCGACCGCCGACCTGGACCCCCAGTGCCGCAGCCAGCTGTGCAGCGTACGCAGCAGTCCGTCGCGCTGGGCGGGCGGCAGCGCGGCGAAGGGCGCCAGCCGGCGGCCGGTCAGCACCGCCAGCGCGTCGGGTTGGCCGTGCAGCGCCAGCAGGGTGAGGTGGTCCTCGGCGAAGACGGCGGTACGGTCGACGGGACCGCCGTGGTCGGCTCCGCCGGTCCGGGCGACGGTCGCCGCGAGCTCGGCGAGTCGTACCGCCTGGGGCACCTGCGGCCAGGGCAACGCCGGGCCCACCGTGGCCCGCCAGCCGCGCAGTGCGTCGGCCAGCGCCGGTCGGGTGGTCCGGGGGCCGGCGCGCAGCAGCAGTACGGCGTCGCGGCCCCGGTCGACCACGATCCCGTCGGTACCGAACCGGAACCGTGCGTCGCGGGCCTGCCGGGCCGGCAGCACGACCGGCAGCACGGTGACCAGGTCCCGCCAGCCGGCCCGGGCGGCGGCCGCCGCGACGGTGGCGGCGCCGGCTCCGCCGACCAGCAGCAGTTCGCCGAGCTGCCGGCGGGCCCGGTCGCCCTCGCCGGACTGTTCGCGCAGCTGGCGGGCGAACCCGTCGGTGCCGGCCGCAGCCAACTCGTCGACGAAGCCGGTGACCGCGTCGGCGCAGTCGGCAAGTGCCTCGGCGTCGACCGGTCGCACCGTGGCGAGCGCCTGACCGACCTGACGCAGCAGCAGCCGGCCGGCCACCCGCAGGGCGGCGAGCAGTGCCCGGGGGCCACGGTCCTCCCGGGCCTCGGCCGCGCCGAGCGCGACGAAGACCTCCCGCACCCGGGGCGGCAACGCCGGCTCGGTGGTGCCGACCAGATCCAGAAAGCGCTGGAGGGCCACGTCGACCGCGGTCCGGACGTCGGCCCGGAGTTTCGGGTCGTCGATCCCGACGAACTCAGGGGTCAGTTCGGTCACCGCGGCGGCCACCGTGTCGACCACCGCCGCCAGCCGGGGCCGCATTGCCGGGGCCAGCTCGACGGGTAGCCGCTGCCAGGGGGTGACGGTCACTGGGCGGGCTCGCACCCCGCCACTCTGTCACGTAATGACAATCTAGTGAGAATCCGACCCAGGAAAACGGGTCGACGAGGGCGCACGCAGCCCGAGTTTGTCTCGTGGTGACAATCTAGTCGCCGTTTTCCGCTGCCGGCGGGACGGTGTCCCAGCGCCGGCCGGCGGCGAGGATAGGTTTCTCGCCGCGCACCCCCGGAGGACCGGAGGACCCGCCATGGACCACCACACTTCCCGCCGGCACGTCGTCGACATGTGTCGAACCATGCTGGACCGGGGCTATCTGAAGGCCACCGAGGGCAACGTGTCGGTCCGGGTTCCGGGGCACCGGCTGTACGCCGTCACGCCGAGCAACTACGACTACGACCGGATGCGGATCGAGGACATCTGCCTGGTCGACTTCGACGGTACGCACGTACCCGACGGCACCGGTAGTGGTCTCGCGCCGTCGATCGAGGCCGGGATGCACGCCAACATCTACCGGCAGCGGCCCGACGTCAACGCGATCGTGCACACCCACCAGCCGTACGCCTCGGCCCTGGCGTTCCTGCGCCGTCCGATCCCGGCGCTCACCGACGAGCAGGTGCGCTTCCTCGGCCGCCAGGTGGCGATCGTCGACTACGCCCCGTCCGGCACCGGGATGCTGGCCCGCAACGTGCAGAAGAAGGTGGCCAGCGGCGACAACGCGTTCATCATCGCCAACCACGGGGTCGTCGCGCTGGGGACCGACCCGGACCGCGCGGTGTTCAACATGGCGCTGCTGGAGAAGGTGTCGATCGCCTATCTCCTGGCGTTGACCAGCGAAGCCGGCAAGGTCTACACCATCCCGACCGCGATCCGGGAGGTCGCGTTCACCAAGCTGCGCGCCGACGAGAAGCGGATCGCCGCGCAGATCACCGAGGCGGTTCCGCCGGTGCGGGTGCCCGCCGATGAGCAACTGCCCAGTGCGGACGCGGTGGCGGCGGCGATCGCCGCCGCCGGGCCGCCGGTCGCCGACACCACCACGGCGCTACTCCCGGGCAGCGAGTCCGCCCGACTCGGCTACGCGATCACCGAGTACCTCGACGTCGACGACACGATGCGCCGGCTCAAGGCCCTGGTCGCCCAGCCGGTACGCGGGTTGCGCCACGACGCGATGCTCGACGTGCTCGGCTACTTCAACGACCGGTGCCGGGCCAGCAAGGAGATCACCGACCGGGCGAAGAAGCGCATCCCGGGCGGGGTACAGCACAACCTGGCCTTCAACTACCCGTTCCCGTTGGCGATCGACGCGGCTGACGGCGCCTACCTGACCGACCGCGACGGCAACACCTACGTCGACTTCCTGCAGGCCGGTGGCCCGACGATCCTGGGCAGCAACTACGGCCCGGTCAACGAGCAGGTCGCCGCGGTGGTCAAGGAGTCGGGGCCGGTGACCGGGCTGTTCCACGAGTACGAGCTGAAGCTCGCCGAGATCATCCACCGGTACCTGCCGCACATCGAGATGTACCGGTCGCTCGGCTCCGGCACCGAGGCGGTGATGGCGGCGGTCCGGGGTGCCCGCGCATTCACCGGCAAACACATGGTGATCAAGGTCGGCGGCGCCTACCACGGCTGGTCCGACACGATGGTGTACGGACTGCGGGTGCCGGGGACGTACCGGATGAACGCCAAGGGCATCCCGTTCGGCGCCACCGCCAACACCCGCGAGGCGTTCCCGCACGACCTCGGGGCGTTGCGCCGCAAACTGATCGAGAACCGGGTCCGCGGCGGCACCGCTGCGGTGATCGTCGAACCACTCGGCCCGGAGTCCGGCACCCGCCCGGTGCCGCGTGACTTCAACGCCAGGGTCCGCGCGTTGTGCGACGAGTTCGGCGCGCTGCTGATCTTCGACGAGGTGGTCACCGGGTTCCGGGTCGGGCTCGGCGGGGCGGCCGGCTACTTCGGTGTCACCCCCGACCTGACCGTGTTCGGCAAGGCGGTCTCCGGCGGCTACCCGATGGCCGGCGGCGTCGGCGGGCGGGCCGACGTGATGGCCGTCTTCGGTGCCGGGCTCGACGGACGCGGCGGGACGCACATCCAGGTCGGCGGCACCCTGTCGGCGAACCCGCTGTCCTGCGCGGCCGGCTATTTCGCGATCGCCGAGATGGCCCGGACCAACGCCCCGGTGATCGCCGGCCGGGCCGGGGACCGGCTCACCCGGGGCCTGCAGCGGCTGATCGACCGGTACGGTCTGCCGTACGTGGCCTACAACCAGGGGTCGATCGTGCATCTGGAGTGCAGTGGCGTCATGCTGCTCGACATGCGCAACCCGATCAAGTTGCTCCGGGAGAACAAGTCCCGCAAGCGGCTGATGGAGCAGATGGGTGCAGCGTACACGGCGCACGGCGTCATCACCCTGGCCGGCTCCCGGATGTACACCTCGATGGCCGACACCGACGAGGTGATCGACACCGCGCTGGACCGGTTCGACCGGGTGTTCGCGCAGGTGGAAGGGGTCTGACCCGGTGCCGGCCACGCCCCCGCAGGTTCTCGCGATCGACCTGGGCACCTCCGGGATGAAGGCGGCGCTGGTCGCAGTGGACGGCACGGTGACCGGCTGGGCGCAGCGCCCGGTGCCGCTGCTGATGGTGCCCGGCGGCGGTGCCGAACAGGACCCGCACGCCTGGTGGCGGGCGCTCGCCGAGGTGGTCGCCGACCTCGGCCGGGCTCACCCGGAGCATCTGCGCGCGGTCACCACCGTCTGCTCGTCCGCGCAGGGTGAGGGGACCATCGCGGTGGACGCCGCCGGTGAACCCCTCACCCGCTGCATCACCTGGTTGGACATGCGCGGTGCGGCGCACCTGCGTCGGCAGTTCGGCGGCTTTCCGGCGTACGGCGGGATGTCGGTCCGCCGGATCGTGCGCTGGCTGCGGCTGACCGGCGGGATGCCGTCCACCACCGGCAAGGACCCGGCCGCGCACATGCTGCTGGTCCGCGACACCATGCCCGAGGTGTACGCGCGGACCGCGACCTTCCTCAACGCGCTGGACTGGATCAACCTCAAGCTCACCGGCCGTACGGTGGCCACGGTCGACTCGATCCTCACCTCGTGGGTGACGGACAACCGCCGACCCGACCGGGTCCGCTACTCTCCCGCCCTGGTCGCCGACTGCGGCATCGACGCGGACAAACTGCCGCCGATCGTGGCCTGCACCGACGTGATCGGCACACTGCACCCGGACGCCGCCGCCCACCTCGGTCTGCCGCCGACCGTCAAGGTGGTGGCCGGGGCCATCGACACCACGGCGGCGGCGATCGGCGCCGGTACCACCGCCGACGACGACCCGCACCTGTACCTGGGCACCTCATCGTGGATCGCGGCGCACGTACGCCGGAAGAAGACCGACCCGGTCGCGCAGATCGCCGCCGTGCCGTGCGCGATCGGCGACCGGTACCTGATGACCGCGCTGCAGGCCACCGCCGGGGCGAACCTGACCTGGCTGAAAGACAAGATCGTCGAGTACGACGACCCGCTGGTCGGCGCCGGCCGCCTCACCACCGACGAGACGTCGATCTTCGACGCGTTCGACGCGATCCTGCCAACGGTGCCGGCCGGCGCCAACGGGGTGCTCTACCTGCCGTGGCTGTACGGCGAACGCGCACCGGTCGACGATCCGGACCTGCGTGCCGCGTTCGTCAACATCTCGCTCGACACCAACCGGTCCGATCTGCTGCGGGCCGTCTTCGAAGGCGTCGCGTTGAACACCCGGTGGCTGTCGGCGGCGGTCGACCGGTTCCTCGGCACCCCGGTGAGCTCGTTGACGGTCACCGGTGGCGGTGCCCGGTCGACGGCCTGGTGCCAGATCTTCGCCGACGTGCTCGGCGTCGAGATGCGTCGGGACCCGGACCCGGTCGCGGTCAACGCCCGTGGCGCCGGCTGGATCGGCGCGGTCGGCACCGGGCAGCTGACGTTCGGGCAGATCCCGGCGTTGCTGCGGACCGACCAGGTGTTCGCCCCGACGGCGGCGCACCGCGTCCGCTACGACGAACTCTTCGACGTCTACCGGGAGCTGCACCGCCGACTCGCCCCGGTGTACCGGCGGATGCCCGGTGGTGCACATCGGACCGATCAGCGAAGATGACGGCATGGAACGATCCGGTTCCGCCGCCCGGCACGCAGTCGTCATCGGCGGCAGTCTCGCCGGGCTGTGCGCGGCCCGCGCACTCGCCGAGCACGTCGACCGGGTGACCGTGGTCGACCGGGATCGGTTCCCCGACGCGCCGCAGGTTCGCGCCGGCGTCCCGCAGGCGCACCACCTGCACGTGCTGATCACCGCCGGGCAGCGTGCGCTCGATCAGCTCTTCCCCGGCCTGATCGCCGAACTGCACGCCGCCGGCGCGGTTCGGGTCGACGCGCCGACCGACGTCCTGTACCTGGCGCCGACCGGGTGGCGGGAACGGTTCCCGGCGACCCACCAGCTGGTCGGGACCAGCCGGGAGCTGCTCGACTGGACGGTCCGCCAGCGGCTGGCCGCCGATCCACGGATCCGGTTCGAGCCGTCCCACGACGTGATCGGACTGCTCGGCGCCGACGGCCGCGACGCGGTCACCGGCGTTCGGACGCGTCCCCGCGCGGCGGGCGCGGCCGAGCGGAACCTGCCGGCCGACCTGGTGGTGGACGCCAGCGGCCGCGGCTCACACGCGCCGGACTGGTTGGCCGAGCTCGGCTACGGCCGCCCCGACGAGACCCGGGTCGACTCCGGACTCGGCTACGCGAGCCGGCGCTACCTGCTGCCGCCGGGCGCCAGTAACGGGTGGAAGAACATCGTGGTGATGCCGCAGCCGCCACGCTCTGGTCGGGGCGGGGTGATCTACCCGATCGAGAACGGACGGTGGATGGTGACCCTCGGCGGACTGGGCGGTGACCACCCGCCGACCGATGAGGCCGGTTTCCTGGAGTTCGCCCGGGGGCTGCGCAGCCCGCTGATCCACCAGGCGATCCGCGACGCCACGCCCGACTCACCGATTCACGGGTTCCGCAACACCGCCAACCATCGCCGCCGGTACGAGGCGATGCCACGCTGGCCGGACGGGTTCGCGGTGGTCGGCGACGCCTCCTGCACCTTCAATCCGGTCTACGGCCAGGGAATGGCCGTGGCTGCCCGGACGGCGGTGGTGCTGGCCGAGCAGCTGCGCGACAGCGGTGGCACGCTGGGCCGCGCAGCGCAGGCCCGGGTGGCCGACTGCAGCGAGACCGCCTGGCTGATCGCCACCGGCGCCGACCTGCGGTACCCGACGACCGTCGGGCCACGGCCACGGCGCGGCGGCGGACTGTCCCGCTGGTACCTGGACCGGGCAGCCGACGTGGCCAACCGCGATCCGTACGTGCAGCGCGCCCTGACCGACGTGTTCCACCTGGTCGCACCGTTGTCCGCAGTGGTCCGCCCGGCCGTCGCGCTGCGGGTGCTGCGCGGTCGGCCCGGCCCGCAGCTGGTCGCACCGCCGTCGAGCTGACGCTGCCGACGCGGATGAGACTCCTACAGAGCCGGTGAGCGGTGCCGGCCACGGTCCTGGTGTGGCTGATCACCCGGGCCGCGCTGATGGCGGTCTACGCACAGCTCGTTCCCGGGTTGGACGCCGGTGAGGTGTTCGCCGACGTCGACCTGTACCGACGGTGGAGCGGGCAGCTGCGCGACGGCCGGGTGCCGGGCGCCGACCCGATGTGGCAGTACCCGCCGGGCGCGGCGGCGTTGTTCGTCGCGGTCGGCTGGCTCGCCGAGTCGACGCGGACCGGCTACGCCACGGTCTTCGTCCTGTTCGCCCTCGGCGCGGACCTGGTGGTCCTGCTGGCCCTGATCCGGCTGTCCCGGGGCGGCAACCGAGTTCTCGGCGCGCTGTGCTGGGCGCTCGCCGTACCGTTGCTGAGTCTGCTGACCTACGCGCGGTACGACGTCTTCGTCACCGCGCCGGCGGTGGTCGCGCTGGCCGCCACGGTCCGCCGGCCGGCGCTGGCCGGCGCGACCCTGGCGGTCGGTGCACTGGCCAAGGTCTGGCCGGCGATGTTGCTGATCAGCGCTCGGCCGCTGCGCGGGCTGCGCCCCATGTCGATCGGCTTCGTGACCGCGACGGCCGTGCTGGGCGCTGCACTGACGGTCTCCTACGCCGGTGCCTGGTCCGGTTTCTCGGACAACCAGGTGGACCGCGGGCTCCAGGTCGAGTCGGTCGCCGCCACCCCGCTGGTCCTGACCCGGGTCGCCGATCCGGCGATCGTGGTGGAGTACAGCTACCGGAATGCGGGCCAGTGCTCCGGCCTTCAGGCCGGGGGTGAAGGCCCGCGCTGGGAGGGCCGCCAGGGCCCGAGCAGTGCCCTGACCTGGCCGGTTCTGCCGCTCGATGTACTGCTTCACGATGCTTGGTGGCGCGCCGCCGACGGAGCCCGCGAAGTACGAGCCCGACCAGAGCTTGTTGGCCCGGTAGTAGTGCTGCACCAGGTCGGGAAACTCCTGCCGCGGGCGGCGCGACGAGACGCCCTTGAGTGAGTTGACCAGGCGGGCGACGGCGACTTTGGGTGGGTGGTCGACCAGCAGGTGGACATGGCTGTGGCCGCCGTTGAACTCGACCAGCTCGGCCTCGAAGTCCGTGCACACGTCCCGCATGATCGCCTCCACGCGGGTCAGGTGCCGGTCGGCGAACACCGGGTGCCGGAACTTCGTCACGAAACCAAATGAACATGTATCGCGAAGACGCAGTGCCTGCCGGTGCGGATGTCTTCATGTTCGGCCATAGACCAACACGATATCGTGTGGTTCGTGCAGCTCCGGTACCAGTTCCGGGTCTATCCGACACCCGGCCAGCAGATCGCGCTGGCCCGGGCGTTCGGATGCGCCCGGGTGGTGTTCAACGACGGGCTGCGCCTCCGGCAGACCGCCCACGAGCAGGGCCTGCCGTACGTGTCGGACGCCGAACTGTCGAAGCGGGTCATCACGCGGGCCAAGACGACTCCGGAACGGGCGTGGCTGGGCGAGGTGTCGGCGGTGGTGTTGCAGCAGGCCCTCGCGGACCTCAACACCGCGTACCGCAACTTCTTCCACTCCGTGTCGGGCAGGCGTAAAGGCCGCATGGTGGCGCCGCCGAGGTTCCGGTCCCGTAAGGACAACCGGCAGGCCATCCGTTTCACCCGTAACTCCCGGTTCACGGTGCTGGACAACGGTCGTCTGCGGCTGCCGAGGATCGGCGACCTCACGGTCCGCTGGTCCCGGACACTGCCGTCGGACCCGTCGTCCGTGACGGTCATCCGGGACGCCGCCGGGCGGTATTTCGCCTCGTTCGTCGTGCAGACCGGCGAGGACGAGCCGTTGCCGCCGACCGACGCCGAGGTGGGGATCGATCTGGGGCTGACGCACTTCGCGGTCCTGTCGGACGGCACGAAGGTGGCCGCGCCCAGGTTCCTGCGCCGCGCGGCCCGCAGGCTCAAGCGGCTGCAACAGGCCCTGTCCCGTAAACAGCGGGGCAGCAACCGCCGTGGGAAGGCCGTCGTGAAGGTCGCCAGGGCGCACGCCCGGGTGGCCGACACCCGGCGGGACTGGCAGCACAAGCTGTCCACGACGATCATCCGTGACAATCAAGCGGTGTACGTCGAGGACCTGTGTGTCGTCGGTCTCGGCCGGACCCGGCTGGCGAAGTCCGTCCACGACGCCGGATGGTCGTCGTTCGTCGGCATGCTGGAGTACAAGGCGGCGAGGGTGCGCCACGAGGCGCTGAGTAACCGTACGGAGGTGAGAGACCATCGTCGCGTGGCTGTCGCAGCAGCCGCGTGGAAGCTGGGGGCAGTCTGATCCGGGGGGTGCCGGGGAGGGCGGGAAGCAGCCCTGACAACGTCGGGACGTGTCGGCACTGCCAGACGATGCGGGTCCGGCAAGCGAGACCAGAAGGTACAACGCGAGTGAACCGGTGGCTGAAGCCCTGTAATCCTTGTGCCAGCTCGAACCTGGTGGATATGGGCTGGTGTGCAGCGCGCGGAACCCTCTCCAGTGAAGGGTCCGACTTCGTGGCAGTGTCCTTGTAGTTGCTGCGGAGACCACGCTGAATGTCTGCGGCGTAGGCGTGGTGATGCTGTCGGGGTAAAGCCGGGTGCCGTGCTGGTCGAACGGTTGCGCAGTGAACGTGGGAACCGCCTGATGATCGTCCTTTGACCGGGCAGCCGGCCCGTGCGGGGGACAGGCCCATCGCCGGCTGATGATCATCAGGCGGGACGGAGGCTCCGTAGTAGTCCGAGCGCGGGAGAGCCGTGTACATGGCGAAGGGAGCCAGCAAGTCAGCAGGGAGGATGCTGGAATGCCAGGAGGTCGCCGGTGAATACCGACGAGCTGGAATCGGCGCTGTACCGGGCCGAATTGCGGGTACTGGGTATTCAGACCAAGCTGCACCGTTGGGCGACCAACGATTCTCATCAACGGTTTGACGACCTGTTCAACCTCGTCACCGATCCCGCGTTCTTGCTGGTTGCGTGGAATCGGGTGCGGAGTAACAAGGGAGCCCGTACGGCTGGGATCGATGGCCGAACCGTCGTGATGGTCGAAGCGGGCTTGGGTGTTGAGGGTTTCCTTGCCCAGCTGCGGTCGCAACTCAAGGACCGCAGTTTCCGACCGGTTCCGGTGCGGGAACGGATGATCCCGAAGGCGAATGGCAAGTGGCGTCGTCTGGGTATCCCGACCGTCGCGGACCGGGTGGTGCAGGCGTCCCTGAAGCTGGTGCTGGAGCCGATTTTCGAGGCGGATTTCCTCCCGTGTTCCTACGGGTTCCGTCCCGGGCGTCGGGCTCATGACGCGATCGCTGAGAGCCGTCATTTCGCCTCCCATCACTACGAGTGGGTGGTCGAGGGCGACATCGAGGCATGCTTCGACATGATCGATCACGTGGCTCTGATGGACCGAGTCCGTGGCCGGATCGGAGACAAGCGGGTCCTGAGCCTGGTGAAGGCGTTTCTCAAGGCGGGCATCCTGGAGCAGGACGGCGCGCTGCGAGACAGCGACACCGGCACTCCGCAGGGCGGGATCTTGTCGCCGCTGCTGGCGAACGTCGCTCTGGGGATCCTGGACGAGCATATCGCCCAGGCCCCAGGAGGGCCGAACTCCGCCCAGGGCGAGCGGGCCAAACGCAAACGTCAGGGGAAGGCGAACTTCCGGCTGGTCCGGTACGCCGACGATTTCCTGGTATTGGTCGCGGGTGACCGCGACCATGCGAAAGACCTGCGCGACCAGGTGGCAGAAGCCCTCACTCCGATGGGTTTGCGCCTGTCGGTGGAGAAGACGAAGATCACGCACATCGACGAAGGGCTGGACTTCCTCGGCTGGCGCATCCAGCGTCACCAGAAGAAGGGCACTGCCCAGCGGTACGTCTACACCTATCCGGCCAAGAAGTCGGTGCAGGCCGTGGTGGCCAAGGTGCGGACGATCTGCCGCAGGAACGTCAACATGCCACTGGAAGCCCTGCTCCGGGAGCTGAATCCCGTGTTGCGAGGCTGGTGTGCATACTTCCGGCCCGGAGTGTCCAGCGCCACGTTCCAATACCTGTCCCACTATGCGTGGGAGACGGTGATCCGCTGGGCGCGGCGCAAACATTTCAAGGCCAACTGGAAGACCATCCGCCGCATCTACTGCCGCGGTGGTTGGTGGCCGGTCACGGAACGTGGATCGCTGTTCAACCCTGCGAAGGTGCCCACCACGCGCTACCGATATCGCGGGGCGCAGATCCCCAGCCCATGGCCATCCGCCTGGTGAGAACAACGAGGTGACCTGACGGGGCTTGTGGAGAGCCCGTTGCGTTGTGAGGCGCACGGCGGGTTCGGGAGGCGGTTCGGGGAAACCCACCGGTGGCAACACCGACAGGGCGCCCCGAACCGACCTCACTACGGACGTACGTTCGCCCGGGTGGACCGGTGGCTCCCGTCCACCCGGATGTGCTCGGACTGCGGCCGGATCAACGAGCGGATGGCGCTGGACGTCCGGTCGTGGGTGTGTCCGTGTGGCGGTCACCACGACCGGGACGTCAACGCCGCGATCAACATCAAGGCCGCCGGGCAGGCGGACGTCAACGACCGTGGAGCGCGGGTAGGACCGGGACCCGTCCCGGCACCGCGCGGTGAAACGGTAACCCACCAGAACACTGCGCGTGTCACGCGCGGCGTGGCTGGAATCGCCGCCGATTAGGGCGGCGAGGATGGCAAGGCGCGATGGAGTTCATCCACCCGGTCGCCACCTCGGTCGCCGCTGTGCTGCCCGCGGCGACCCTCGCCGGTCTGGGCCTGCTCGGCTGGTGGTGGCTGTTCCGGAGGCGCCGGACCGACTGGGCCCCGACGGTCGGCTTCGACCTGGCGCTGCTGGCCGTCGGGGTGGCGGTGGTGACCAGCCGGGTGCTCTCCCCGCAGTACCTGCTCTGGCTGCTCGGGCTCGCCGCGGTCTGTCTGACCCGCCGGGACACCACACAACGGGCACCGGCCCTGCTGATCGTCGTGGCGACCGTACTGACCAGTGCCTACTTCCCGTGGTTCTAGCGGGACCGTCGGCCTTGGCAGAACCCGGGCATCCAGTTAGGTTAGGCTCACCTCATCACTGAAGGGAGTGGGATGGGCCTCGAACGTACGACGGAGACCGGTACCGGCCGCCACCGGGTGGTGCTCACCGACCAGGTACAGATCGATGCTCTCGCAAAGGTCTACCGCCAGGTGCACGCCAAGGACCTGCACCTGACCGACCACACCGAGCCGTCGGTGGAGCAACGGCTGGAGTGGACAGCGCAGGCACCCGGGTTCGCCGCCACCGTCGGCTACGTCGGTGACCAACTGGCCGGAACGGTGATGGGCTGTCCGCTGCCACCGGAGACGCTCTGGTGGCGCGACCTGAGGTCGGGTGCCGACCCGGACCTTGCCCGGGAGTGGCCGGGGCGGACCTTCGCTGTCTGCGAGGCGTTCGTGCTGCCCGAGTTCCAACGTCAGCAGGTCGGCGTGGCGTTGTTCTCCCAGTTACTGGCCAGCCGCACCGAGGAACGGGCCTCACTGGCGGTCGCCGATTCCAACTCCCGGGTGCTGCGCAGCATGCGGGTGCTGGGCTGGCAGCACGTCGGCGACCTGGTGCCCTTCCCCGGCTGGCGCCGGCACGCCATGTTCGTCCGACCGTTGCCCTGGTGATCCGGTCGGCTCCGGGAACGGCGCCGGACCGGTCGCGGGCCGGTACCGGCGCTGGTGGCGGACGCCGACCGCGACTCCGGCGAGGATCAGCACGATCGCGGCCACCGCGACCGCCGGGTAGCCGACCCGGGCCGCCGCCGTCAGGCCGAGCGCCGCAGCCAGGTAGGAGCAGACCAGCCCGAACGACGACAGCACAGTGAAGTCGGTACCCCCGGTGCCCGGCCGGGAGTAGTCCATGTTCACCGTGTACAGCGCGACGTTCGCCACTGTGTACGCGGCCATGAAGCAGCACAACGCGACCGTGGTAAAGGCGCCGGCGGCCCGTCCGGCGAACATCGGCAGCAGCAGCACGGTGGCGACGGCCAGCGACCCGCCGCCGGCCACCAGCACTCCGGCCCGGCCGATCCGGTCGACCAGGCCGCCGGCCACCAGCCCGGCGACGACGGCCGGGACGCTGGTGACGATCCCGGTGACGAAGCCGATCCGCTGCAACGACCAGCCGGCGTCGACCAGGGCCGGCGACACCAGTCCGTACGCCGCACCGGCTCCCATGTAGAGCAGCGGCACCACGCCGAGGGCCCAGCGGCGGCAGCCGGGCTGACCCAGGACGGACAGCAGCGCGCCGTACGCCTGAAGCGCCCCGGCCGGCCGGGCGATCCGCTCGGGCTCGCGGAACCGCCACACCACCAGCAGACCGGTCGCAGTGAGCGCGGCGAGCAGGCCGACCGCCGCCTGCCAGCCGAACCGGTCGTAGACCACCACGCAGACGCCGCCGCCCAGAATGTTGCCGACATAGCTCGCCGACACCTGGATCCCGTTGCCGGTGCCCCGGACCGAGTCGGCCAGCATCCGCACCGCGATCGCATCAGCGGCGATGTCCTGGGTGGCGGACAGGAACACGAACAGCGCGCAGATCAGCACGATCGGGCCGATCCGCCCGGTCGCCGGGTCGGCGGCGAGCAGGGCCAGCAGGGCCAGCACCATACCGCTCTGCAGCATCAGCAGCCAGGAGCGGTAGTGGCCGCCGCGCCGTGGGCCGTACCGGTCCAGGATCGGTGCCCAGAGGAACTTGACCGGCCAGATCAGGCCGATCAGGTTGAGCAGCGCGAGAGTGTCCAGCGAGGTGCCGCCGGACCGCAGGATGCTGGCCAGTCCGACGGTGATGAAACCGAATCCCAGGTACTGGGTGACGTACAGCGCGGTCAGGATCGGCATGGTCCGCCCGCGGGCGGCGACCGTGACGGTCATCCGGCAGCCCTCCCGCCGACGCCGAGCGGCCACCCCGGAATCCACCGGGTAATCCACCTGGTGGGACGCAGGTCACAAGCGTCCGCTCGACCTCTGCTGGCGGCATGAATCCGCTGGTCACGACGCACGGCAGCGGTCCCACCGAGGGGCGTGGGACGTGCCTGCCGGCCCCGTGCCCCGTGGAGAAGGGGTCCTGCCCAGTTCCGTTTCACCGGCCCTCCAAGTAGCCTCGCCTAAGTTAGGTTAGGTTACCCTTATGGAGGCGGTGTTGGAGAGACCAATGTACCCGCATCTGTTCGGCCGGCACACCGTGGACGCCTACGTGTCCAGCATCGACCGGACCGCAGCGGTCCTCGCCGACCGTGTACGGGCGGTCCGCCAGCCGTACTCCGGCGACGCCGTGGCACCACTGCAGGCCAAGGTCGACAGCGTCGACCTGGACGCGCCGCTCGGCACCACCGACGCCGCGCTGGACGAGGTCGCCGGCCTGTATCTGGACCACGCGGTGTGGTTCCACGAGCCCACCTACCTGGCCCACCTAAACTGCCCGGTGGCGATCCCCGCGCTCAACGCCGAACTGCTGCTCGCCGCCGTCAACACCTCGGTCGACACCTGGGACCAGAGCACCACCGGCACGCTGATCGAGCGGCGGCTGATCGCCTGGACGGCCGAGCGGATCGGTTTCGGCCCGACCGCCGACGGCGTCTTCACCAGCGGTGGCACCCAGTCGAACCTGCACGGTCTGCTACTGGCCCGGGAGGACCGCCTGGTCCGCGCCGACGCCGACCGGGCCACGATGCTGCCCCGGCTGCGGGTCCTGGCCACGGCGGAGAGCCACTTCAGCGTCGGCAAGTCCGCCGGTCTGCTCGGGCTCGCCGCCGACGCGGTCGTCCCGGTCGCCACCGACGGCGCCGGCCGGATGGACCCGGTGGCGCTCGACGCCGAGATCGACCGGCTGCTCGACCAGGACCTGGTGCCGATGGCGGTCGTCGCCACCGCCGGCACCACCGACCGCGGCTGTGTCGACCCGCTCGCCGCGATCGGCACCGTCTGCCGCGACCGGGCGGTGTGGCTGCACGTCGACGCGGCGTACGGCTGCGGTCTGCTGATCTCCACCCGCCACCGGCACCTGCTCGACGGCATCGCCGCCGCCGACTCGGTCACCGTCGACTTCCACAAGAGCTTCTTCCAGCCGATCAGCTCCAGCGCCATAATCGTCCGGAACGCGCCGACCATGCGGCGGGTCGCGGTGCACGCCGACTACCTGAACCCACGAACCGCGACCGTGCCGAACCAGGTCGACAAGAGCCTGCAGACCACCCGCCGGCTGGACGCCCTGAAGTTGTGGATGACGTTGCGGGCGATCGGCGCCGACCAGCTCGGCGAGATGTTCGACCAGGTCGTCGACCTGGCTCAGCAGGCATACGGTCTGCTCCGCGAGTGCGACGACTTCGAGCTGGTCATGCGACCGGTGCTGAGCACCGTGCTGTTCCGGTACCGACCGGACTGGCTACCGGTGCAGGACTGCGACCGGCTGCTGCCCCGGCTGCGGGCTCGGCTGTTCGCCGACGGCACCGCGATCATCGCCGGCACCGTCGTCGACGGGCACTACTGGCTCAAGTTCACGCTGCTCAACCCGAACACCACCGTCGAGGACCTGCGTACCGTGATCGAGCTGATTCGCCGCACCGGCCAGGAGCTGCTCGACGCCGAATGGGATCCGGCGCTCATCGCCCCGGAGCCGGTCACCCCGGAGGTGTGCGCCAATGCGAACGTATGACTTCGTCGCCGTCGGGCTCGGGCCGTTCAACCTCGGTCTGGCCTGCCTGACCGCGCCGGTCGACGACCTGGACGGGGTGTTCCTGGAGCAGCGAGACGAGTTCGCCTGGCACCCCGGGCTGATGATCGAGGGAGTCACCATCCAGGTGCCGTTCCTGGCCGACCTGGTGACAATGGCCGACCCGACGTCGCCGTACTCGTTCCTCAACTATCTGAAGCAGACCGGCCGGCTCTACCGCTTCTACATCCGGGAGAACTTCTACCCGCTGCGTGCCGAGTACGACGCGTACTGCCGCTGGGCGGCCGCCCAGCTGCCCAACGTCCGGTTCGGCAGCCGGGTCGAGCGGGTCGAGCACGACGCCGCGACCGGCGACTACCTGGTACGGGTCGCCGAGGCCGGCACCGGGGCGACGACGACGCTGCGGACCCGGCGGCTGGTGCTCGGCATCGGCACCGTGCCGTACCGCCCGGCGGTGGTCCGGGACCTGCCCGGCCCGGCCGTGCACAGCGCCGACTACCTCGCGGACAAGGCCCGGCTGCAGAGCCTCGGGTCGGTCACCGTGGTCGGCAGCGGGCAGAGCGCCGCGGAGATCTACCTCGACCTACTGGAGGAGATCGACACCCACGGCTACCAGCTCAACTGGGTCACCCGGTCGCCCCGGTTCTTCCCGATGGAGTACACCAAGCTCACCCTGGAGATGACCTCACCGGAGTACGTCCGCTACTTCCACGCCCTGCCGGCGGCCAGCCGGGACCGGCTCAACCGGGACCAGCGCAACCTCTACAAGGGCATCAGCGGAGACCTGGTGGACACCATCTTCGACACGCTGTACCGCAAGGACGTCGGCGGCCCGGTGCCGACCACCCTGCTCACCGGGACCGCGCTGACCGGCGCCGACTGGGACCCCGACACCGGACGGTACCGACTCGCCCTGCACCACCAGGAGCAGGACCGCGATTTCACCATGGATACCGACGGCCTGGTGCTCGCCACCGGCTACCGGCCGGCCGTGGCGGCGTTCCTGGACCCGGTCCGCGACCGGATCCGGTGGGACGAGCGGGGCCGGTTCGACGTGGCGCTCGGTTACACCGTCGACCACGGCGACCGGGAGATCTTCGTGCAGAACGCCGAGGAGCACACCCACAGCCTCACCGCACCCGACCTGGGCATGGGCCCCTACCGCAACTCGGTGATCATCGCCAACATGCTCGGCCGCGAGGTCTACCCGATCGAGCGCAAGATCGCCTTCCAGCACTTCGGCGCACCGTCGGACAGCAACACACCGTCGGCACCGGCTGCCGCTACCGGTCCGGTGGTCACGCAGCGGCAGGAGGCGCTCATCCGGTGACCGCCGCCACGACGATCATGTTCACCATCGACGACCCGCTCGGCCGGATGACCGTCGAACCGCTCGACGTCGCCGCTCACGCCGATCTGCTGCACGCCTGGATCACCCACCCCCGGTCGGTGTTCTGGGGGATGCCCGACGCCGACCTCGACACCGTACGGCGCGAGTACCAGCGCATCGACGCCAACCCGCGCCATCACGCGTGGCTCGGCCGACTCGACGGCGTACCGCTGTTCCTCACCGAGACCTACGAACCCGCACACAGCGAACTCGCCGACCACTACCCCGTACAGCCCGGCGACGTCGGGATGCACGTGCTGGTCGCACCGCCGGACGGCGAGCCCCGGCACGGGGTGACGTCGGCGGTGATGCGGACGGTGATGGCCTTCGTCTTCGCCGACCCGGCGCACCACCGGGTCGTCGTCGAGCCCGACGTACGCAACGAGGCGATCGCCGTGAAGAACGCCGAAGCCGGCTTCGTCGTCGACCGGCTGATCCAACTGTCCGACAAGCAGGCCCGGCTCAGCTTCTGTTCCCGGTCCGCGTTCAGTGCCAGCCGGCTTGGCGGTACCCGCAGTCCGGAGGGCAGCAGCCCGAGCGACGGCGCGGCGGCCGATGCCGACGGACCAGCCACGGAGAGCCCAATGACACCCCCCGCCCACCTCGCGCCGGGCCCGATCACCGCCGCCCACCGCCAGCTGGTCGCCAAGGCCATCGCCGAGTTCAGCCACGAACGGCTGATCCAGCCCCGGCCCGACGACACGTTCCCGGCCGGCCCCGGCGGCGACGGGTACCAGCTGTCGACCAGCGACCGGGTCGCGTACCGGTTCCGGGCCCGCCGGTACGCTCTGGACCACTGGCTGATCGACGCCGCGTCGCTGACCCGCGAGGTCGCGGGCGCACCGGCCGAGCTGGACGCCCTCGACCTCGTCGTCGAGCTGCGGGAGACGCTGGGCATTCCGGCGAAGCTGCTCGGCACCTACCTGGAGGAGATCAGCGCCACCCTGGCCGGTGCCGCCTGGAAGCACCACCACCGGCGGGAACGCGCCGCCGACCTGGTGCACGCCGACTTTCAGACCATCGAGTCGGCGATGACCGAGGGGCACCCGCTGTTCGTCGCCAACAACGGCCGGATCGGCTTCGGCCTGGCCGACCACGAGGCGTACGCGCCGGAGGCCGGCACCCCGGTGCGGCTGGTCTGGCTGGCGGTACGCCGCGACCTCAGCACCTTCACCGCCGGCCACGGCGTCGACGAGCAGAGCCACTACCTCGACGAACTGGGTGCCGAGACGCTGCACCGGTTCGCCGACCAGCTGCGCGACCTCGGCCTCGACCCGGCCAACTACCGGTACCTGCCGGTGCATCCGTGGCAGTGGGAACACAAGGTCGGCGTCACCTTCGCCGCCGACGTGGCGTCCCGGGCGATCGTCCCGGTCGGCACGAGCCCGGACCGGTACCGGGCGCAGCAGTCGATCCGTACCTTCTTCAACATCGACCACCCGCACCGGCACTACGTCAAGACCGCACTGTCCATCCAGAACATGGGCTTCATGCGCGGGCTGTCCCCGGCCTACATGCGGGCGACCCCGCCGATCAACGACTGGGTCGCCGACCTGGTCGCCGGCGACGACACACTGCGCGACTGCGGGTTCGAGGTGCTGCGGGAGCTGGCCTCGGTCGGCTACACCGGGGACGCGTACCACCGCAGCGGGGCACCGGTCTCGGCGTACCAGCGGATGCTCGCCGCGTTGTGGCGGGAGAGCCCGGTGCCCCGGATCGCGCCCGGGCAGCGGCTGGCCACCATGGCCAGCCTGCTGCACCGCGACCGCGACGGCGCGCACCTGGCCACCGCCCTGATCGCGGCGTCCGGCCTGCCGGCCGCCGACTGGCTGGCCCGGTACCTGCGGGCCTACCTGCGCCCGCTGCTGCACTGCCTGCTCGGCCACGACCTGGCGTTCATGCCGCACGGGGAGAACCTGATCCTCGTGCTGGCGGACCACGTACCGGTCCGGGTGTTCATGAAGGACATCGGCGAGGAGGTCGTCGCCATGCACGACCGCGAACTGCCGGCCACGGTCGAACGGATCCGGATGCCGGTCGACGACGACTTCCGGGTCCTGGCCGTGTTCACCGACGTCTTCGACGGGTTCCTGCGTTTCCTCGCCGCGATCCTGGACGCCGACGGGGTGCTGCCAGCGGACCGGTTCTGGCAACTGGTCGCCGAGTGCGTCCGCCAGCACGGCGACGACCACCCGCAGTTGCGGGACCGGTTGGACTTCTTCGCGCCCACCTTCCGGCACTCCTGCCTGAACCGGTTGCAGCTGCGCAACACACTGCAGATGGTCGACCTGACCGATCAGGCCGGGTCGTTGATCTTCGTCGGTACACAGGACAACCCGATCGCCGCCGTCGCGGCGCCGGCCCCGTGACGGCTCCGTCCGGCGCCGGCGCCGGGACGGCCCGGTACGGCACCGCTCGGTCCGGGCGGGTGTACCGGGACGGGTACGGCGTACCGCACCTGTGGGCGGCCGACGTCGACGACCTCGCCTACCTGCAGGGGCACACCGCCGCCACCGACCGGGCCTGGCAGATTGAGGTCGAGCGGTGGCGCTCAGAGGGCGCGCTGGCCAGCCGGCTCGGCCCGACCGAGGTCGGCTGGGACCGGTTCGCCCGCCGGATCCGCCTCGACGACACCGCTGAACGCTGCTTCCACCGGCTGGACCCGGCGACCCGCCGCTGGGTGGGCGCGTACGTCGACGGCGTCAACGACGGTCTCGCCGAGGGCGCCGTCGCGGCACCCGAGTTCGCCGCCACCGCCACCACCGCCGGCACCTGGCGGCCGTGGACCCCGCTCGGCGTGTTCCTGGTGCAGCACGTGCTGTTCGGCACCTTCGGCAACAAGCTGTGGCGGGCGCACGTCACCGCCACCCTCGGTCCGGCCGCGGTCGACCTGTTCGCCATGGAGCCGCCCGCGTCGTCGGGCAGCAACGCCTGGGCGGTGACCGGACGGCACAGCGGCACCGGATCCCCGGTCATCGCCGGCGACCCGCACCGGATCCTGGAGCTGCCCAACGTCTACCAGCAGGTACAGCTGACCTGCCCCGAATTCGACGTCTTCGGGTTCGCCTTCCCCGGCGTACCGGGGCTACCACACTTCGGTCACGCCGGCGACGTCGCCTGGGCGATCACCAACGCCATGGCCGACTACCAGGACCTGTACCGCGAACAGCTGCGCCGGGTCGACGGACGGGTGCTGGTCCGCCAGGTCGACGGCTGGGCCCCGGTGCCGGCGCACACCGAGCTGATCGCGGTACGCGACGCCGACCCGGTGCCGGTCGAGGTGGTCGAGACTCCGCGCGGGCCGGTGATCGACGTGGACCGACGCACCGGTGAGGCGATCAGCCTGCGGACACCGAGCCGGGTCGGCGGGGCGCTGGGCTTCGACGCGCTGCTGCCGCTGCTGCGCGCCCGCCGGGTCGGCGACGTGGAACGGGCACTGCGGCACTGGGTGGAGCCGGTCAACAGCGTGCTGGTCGCCGACCGTACCGGCGCGGTACGGCGGCTGGTCGCCGGCCGGGTGCCGGTGCGCGACGACCGGTGCCGGCAGGTGCCGGTGCCCGGCTGGGCACCCCGGTACGCCTGGCGACCCGGGTACGCCGCCCTGCCCGCCGCCGACGTGTCCGACGTGGTGGTCAATGCCAACGACCGGCGCGGCGGCGACACGGCGGACCTCGGCGTCGACTTCGCCCCACCGCACCGGGCCCGGCGGATCCGCCAGCTGTACGACAGCGGGGCCGCGCCCGAGTCGGTGCACATGGACACCCTGGTGCCAACGGCCGGGCTGCGCCGGCTGCTACGCGGCCTCGACCTGACCGACCAGCCCGGGCCGGTCCGACAGCTGCGCGAGAAACTGCTCGAGTGGGACGGTCGGATGGCGGCCGACAGCGCCGACGCCGGGCTGTTCGCCGTGTGGCGGGCCGCGTTGGTCCACCGGCTGTCCGCCGAGCCCTGCCTGCGGCCGCTGCACGCCGAACCCGGCTTCGACGAACTGTTCGCCCCGTGGACCGACCCGGTGGGCCGGATCGGGCTGGCGCTGGACCGGCTGGTAGACGGGCTGCCCCGGCTGGGTGGCGACCCGGGCCGCTGCGCGGTGGCCGCGCTGATCGAGGTGGCCGACGGGCCGCCGCCGATTCGGTGGGGCGACCGGCACCTGCTGCACCCGGTACGGGTGCTGCCCGGCGCCGCCGACCCGGCCACCGACGCGCTCGGCGGCCCGGTCCCGCTCGACGGCGACACCGGCAGCGTCCTGGCCACCTCCAGCGTGCCCGGTGTCTCCGACGTCTGCTGGCGCGGGCCGGTGGCCCGCTACGTCTGGGACCTCGCCGACCCGTCGGCGAGCCGCTGGGTGGTGCCGTTCGGTGCCTCGGGACGGCCCGGTCACCGGCACTTCGCCGACCAGCTGCCACGGTGGACGGCGGGTCAACTGGTCCCGGTCGCGCCGGTACGGTGGACCACCGGCCCCGGCGGGACGGTACGACCGAGCGTGTACGTCGAACAGCTGTCCGGCATCGGCCGGTTCAGCCTGGTGGTGCTGGACCCCGCCGAGGACCTCGACCTGCTGCACGGCTGGGTCACCGCGCCGCGGGCCCGGTATTGGGGGATGACCGGGCACACCCGAGAACAGGTGGGCGACGTCTACCGGTTCCTCGACGGTCTCGACTCACACCACGCGTACCTGATGACCGTCGACGACGAGCCGGTCGGCATCTTCCAGACCTACCTGCCGGCCGAGGACCCGCTCGGCGAGCACTACCCGGTGCGCGACGGTGACATCGGGATCCATCTGTTCCTCGCTCCGGCCCGGCGGCCGGTCGCCGGGTTCACCGGCGCGGTGGCGGACGCGTTCACCCGCCACCTGTTCGCCGACCCGGGCCGGCGACGGATCGTCATCGAGCCGGACGTTCGCAACGACCGGGCGCTGCGCCGCTGGAAGCGGCTGGGCTTCGAGTTCGACGTGGAGCTGGTGTTGGCCGACAAGCGTGCTCAGCTGGCGTTCCTGACTCGGGAGGCGTTCACCGCCAGGCAAGCACCCGGGCGGCGTACCATCGGCCGGTGACCGCCGCTGACCAGCCACGCACCGCTGTGCCGTCCCGGGTGCTGGCCGCCGATCCGCAGCTCGCCGGGTTGCGCCGGTCGCTGGAGTACTACTACGGCGATCCGGACCGGGACGCCGCCATGGACCTGCTCTACCGGCGGTTCATCGCGCCGGGCGATCTGGTCTTCGACATCGGTGCGCACGTGGGCGACCGGGTCGGCAGCTTCCGGCGGTTGGGCGCGCGGGTGGTGGCGGTGGAGCCGCAGCCGTTGTGTGCCCGCGCGGTACGGCTGGTCTACGCGGACGATCCGGCGGTGACCGTCCTGCCGGCGGCGTGCGGTGACACCGCCGGAGCGGTACGGATGTACATCAACTCGGCCAACCCCACGGTCTCCACCGCGTCGGCCGACTTCGTGAGTGCCGCCGACGGTGCCGCCGGCTGGTCGGACCAGGTCTGGGACGGCGAGATCGAGGTGCCGGCGACGACCCTGGACCAACTGGTCGCCGAGTACGGCCGGCCGACGTTCGTCAAGATCGACGTCGAGGGATTCGAGGAGACCGTGCTCGCCGGGTTGTCCAGGCCGCTGCCGGCGCTGTCCTTCGAGTTCACCACGATCCAGCGGGACACG
Source organism: Solwaraspora sp. WMMD937 (assembly GCF_029581175.1). Classification (NCBI taxonomy): domain Bacteria; kingdom Bacillati; phylum Actinomycetota; class Actinomycetes; order Micromonosporales; family Micromonosporaceae; genus Solwaraspora; species Solwaraspora sp. WMMD937. Next base: position 5,139,608 of record NZ_CP120738.1, read on the forward strand.
GCGCTGCGCTGTCTGCGGCGGTTGGCTGGGCTCGGCGACTACCGGTTCGACGTCGCGTTGGGTGAGAGCCAGCGGCTGATCTTCGGACGCTGGGTGTCGGAAGCGGAGATGACCGATCATGTTCGGTCGTTGCCGCACGCGGCCAACTCGGGCGACGTCTACGCGGTGCTGCCGGGCGGGTCAGCCGGCTAGCTCCGCCTGCCACCGGTCGACCTGCGGTTCGCGGCCGCGCCACAGCCAGTGCACGTCCCGCCCGAACGACCAGAGCAGCGCGGCCAGCACGCCGGCGACCAACGCGGTGACCAGCGCCGGCGGCGCGATCCCGGCGGCGGCCAGCACCAGCACTGCGCCCTGGGTGGCGGCCACCGTCTTGCGGCTGAACCGGGGCGGTAGCGGCGCCCGCAGCCAGGGCAGCAACCGGGCGGCGGCGCCGAACACGTAGCGGAAGACCCCGATCGCCAGCACCCACCAGCCGACCGACGCGGCCACGAACACGCTGAGCACCAGGACCAGCGCCGAGTCGGTTTCCATGTCGAACCGGGCGCCGAGCCGCGAGCAGGTGCCGGTCCGGCGGGCCACCTGGCCGTCTACGCCGTCGAGCGCCAAAGCCACTGCGGCCAGGGTCACCAGCAGCGCGACCGGAGCCGGACCGACGAACGAGTCGGCGACCAGCGCGGTCACGGCGCCGACCAGGGTGCCCCGGGCCAGGGTGACGCTGTCCGCCGGACCCCAGCCGGCCACCTCGGGCTGCTGCATCGCCCGGATGAGCAGCGCCCAGGTCGCCAGGCCGTAGACCAGTCCGGCCGACCAGCCGGCCACGCCGAGGCCACTGGTCGCCGCCAGGATCAGCAGGGCCGTGATCTGGGCGAGCAGCCCGATACTCGGCGCATGTACCGACCGAACAGCTTCACTACGCGCACTTACCGTCACTTTTCCTCCGTCACCGAATAGCCACCGGTGTGGTACGCCCCAGTGCCCATATCCCCACCAACGGCGATTCAGTGCGAAGAGTTCACTGGCCGGGCCGGAATTTCAAGTCGGCATCCGGATACTGTGGCGGCCGGCGCAGCCAACCAGCACTTGGTGACGATCAGTAGCCAGTCCAGACGGCTTTGGCCCCCGAGTCGCCGGCCCGCACCACGAAGTAGAGGCTCACCCCGGCGGTGACGACGACCAGACCCTTCACCACCAGGGCAAGCGCCCCGTTACCGCGGGCGCCGGTGACGGTCGTGCTGTGCGCGGCCGCGGCGACCCGGGGACCGACCAGGTAGACCAGGGCCAAGGTGGCGAGCGCCAGCACGATCGACGCGATCAGGGTCAGGTTCCCCAGTTGTTCGTGCTCCTCGATCACCGGTCGGAAACTCTCGGTGATCCGGCCGGCCGTGTCCATCCGGCTCAGAAACGCGTCGCCGGAAAGCTTGGTGACCAGGGCTGCGATCGGCGTGACAACGGCCAGCACGGCCAGCACCCACCGGGTGTGCGCACGGATGAACGGGACCAGGGCGTACCCGACCGCCAGCAACGCCAGCAGCGGGACGAAGACCACTGCCGCATGCAGCAGCAGTGGATGGGCGGGGATTCCCGCGACTTCCTCGAACATGTCTACGCCTCCTCGGCGGTTCCACGGCAGTCATGGCGACCAGGGATCGGAGGCTAACCCACCAGGAACCGGTACGGCAGCCGCCACCCGGCGACCGCCGGGCGGCGCGCGTGTCGCTGAGTCGGTCAGGAGTCCTCGTCCTCGTCCGCGGACGGAAGCCGCCACCGTCGTTCCTGCGGACCACGTTGCGCACCGAGGGTGTCCTCCGGTTCGGTGGTCTGCTCGAAACTGGGCCGGCGGACCTGTTCCGGCCGGGGCACCTGGACGGCCCGGGCACCGGACACCGGGTCCGGCACGAAGGTGGCGATGTCGGTCGGACCCTGCGCCGGACCGCGCGGGACGATCCGGTGGGCGGCCGGATCACGGTGTAGTTCGTCGACGAGGTGCTGCGGCGGCTCGGTGTCCCGTTGCGGCAGGTCACGACCGAGATCCGCGACGAACAGGCCGTACTTGGCCTCGAAGGCCGGGCGTTCGGACCTGATCCGGGGCAACCGGTCGAAGTTACGCAGCGGCGGCGGACAGGTGGTCGCCCACTCCAACGAGTTGCCGAACCCCCACGGGTCGTGCACGCTCACCTGCTCGCCGAATCGGTACGACTTCCACACGTTCCAGAAGAAGAACAGCGTGGACGCCCCGAGGATGAACGATCCAATGGTGGCGATCGTGTTCAGGACGGTGAAGCCGTCGGTCGGCAGATAGTCGGCGTACCGGCGAGGAAAGCCCTCACTGCCGAGCCAGTGCTGGACCAGAAAGGTGGCGTGGAAGCCGATGAACATTGTCCAGAAATGCGCCTTGCCGAGCCCTTCGTCGAGCAGTCGGCCGGTCATCTTCGGGAACCAGAAATAGATTCCAGCGAACGCCGCGAATACGATCGTACCGAACAGAACGTAGTGGAAGTGGGCCACGACGAAGTAGGTGTCGGTGACGTGGAAGTCGATCGGCGGACTGGCCAGCAGCACTCCGGTCAGCCCGCCGAGCAGGAAGGTCACCAGGAATCCGACGGAGAAAAGCATCGGCGTCTCGAACGTCAACTGCCCCTTCCACATGGTGCCGATCCAGTTGAAGAACTTGATCCCGGTAGGGACCGCGATCAGGAAGCTGAGCATGGCGAAGAACGGCAGCAGAACCTGCCCGGTGCCGAACATGTGGTGCGCCCAGACACTCATTGACAACGCGGCGATCGCGATCGTCGCAGCCACCAGGCCTTTGTAGCCGAAGATTGGCTTGCGGGCGAAGACCGGGATGACCTCGCTGATGATGCCGAAGAACGGCAGGGCGACGATGTACACCTCGGGATGGCCGAAGAACCAGAACAGATGCTGCCACAGCATCGGGCCGCCGGTCTGCGGTGCGTACACGTGAGCGCCGAGCAGCCGGTCCGCCAGCAACGCCAGCAGCGCCGCCGCCAGCAGCGGGAACACCAGGACCACCAGCAGGGCGGTGATCAGAATGTTCCAGGTGAAGATCGGCATCCGGAACATCGTCATTCCCGGCGCGCGCAGGGTGATGATGGTGGCGATCAGGTTGACCGAGCCGAGGATGGTGCCGAGGCCGGAGACGACCAGGCCGACGATCCACATGTTGGCGCCGACGCCCGGGGTGTGCTCCATCCGGCTCAACGGGGTGTAGGCGAACCAGCCGAAGTCGGGAGCGCCGCCGGGCGTCAGAAATCCCCCCATGACCAGCAGCCCACCGAGCAGATAGAGCCAGTACGCCAGCGCGTTGAGCCGGGGAAACGACACATCCGGAGCGCCGATCTGCAACGGCACCAGGTAGTTGGCGAACCCGAACACCAGCGGGGTGGCGAACAGCAGCATCATGATCGTGCCGTGCATGGTGAACAGTTGGTTGTACTGCTCCGGCGAGAGGAACTGCATGCCGGGCCGGGCCAACTCGGCCCGCATCAGCAGGGCCATGACGCCGCCCGCCACGAAGTAGCCGAAGGACGTGCCGAGGTACAACAGTCCGATCTGCTTGGCGTCGGTGGTCCGCAGCAGCCGGGCCAGCGAGTTGCCCGGTACCGCGGCGCGGACCGGGCCGGGGGTGGCACCGTCGGCTCCCAACTCCACCGGGCGCGGCGGGGCCGGCTGTGCCGTACCCACCGTCGTGGTCTGCTCCGTCATGGCCGCCCTTCCCGCCCAGCACGTCAACCGACGGTAACTTGATAAATCGTCGGTTGAGGCGGTAAATCCGGATCAGTCGGGTCGGAGCCTGGCCGACCTCAAGGCCGGCCGGGCCGACACGGACACCGAGGTCGACTGGGTCGGACAGCTCGCCGCCGGATGGCCGATGCTCCGGGCCGTGATGGCCCACGTGCCGCTGGAGCGGGACCGCCCGGCGGGACTACCGGATCGAATGACCGCGCGGACCGCCGGGTAGCCGGCCGCCCGCCGACGTGCGGCGTGACGTCACCGCACGGCACGCCGGGCAAAGGCCCGCAACGCGGCGGCGGTGGCCACTGCCGCGACCCCCGACAGGACCAGCAGGCACAGACCGATCGGCAGGTGGGTCACGTGCGGCGCCATCGCCGCGCGGAGCGCCTCCGCGGCGTACGTCATCGGGTTCGCCGCGGTCGCCACCTGGAACCACGGCATCTCGGCCAGCCGCTGCCACGGATAGTGCACACAGCCGGTCCAGATGATCGGGGTGACGAACAGCGAGAAGGTGGCCTGGATGCGCTGCAACGGCAGCACCGTCGCCAGGGTCATGCCCAGGGCCGCGCCGACCCAGCCGGCCAGCAGCACCACCACCAAAGACAGTGGCAGCGCCGACCAGCCGCCAGGTGCGGACCCGACGACCAGCGCGCCGAGCGGGTAGACCACCACCGCCGCGAACAGGCCACGGAGCGTGGCGACCATCAGCTTGCCGACCGCCACCAGCGCCGTCGGTAGCGGCGACAGCAGCCGGTCCTCGATCTCCCGGGTGAAGCCGAACTCCTTGACCAGTGGCACCGCCACGCTCTGCAGCGCGGTGGTGAAGGTGGCGAGGGCGACCGTACCGGGCAGCAGGATGTCGGCGAACCCGGCGCCGACGATGCCCTGCATGGTCAGCACCCGGGTGAAGATGAACAGCATGAACAGCGGGGTCATCAGCACCTGTGCGAGGACGAACCAGATGTCCTTGCCGGCGACGAACAGGTCCCGCCACAGGATCGCGCCGAAGGCCCGCGCCACCGGTGGTCGCGGCGGCGCGGCCGGCACGGTGGTCTCCGACGACGGTACGGGGGTGACCTCGGCCAGGCTCAACGGATCTCCTTACCGGTCAGGCTCAGGAAGATGTCCTCCAGGCCGGGCTTGCCGATGTGCACGTCGGTCAGCTGGGCCGCGCGGCCGGTCAACACCGTCAACGCCGGACCGAGCACGGCGGCGGGGTCGGCGTCGAGGTGCAGCCGCAGCCGGATCTCGCCCCCCGGTCCGTCGGCCGCAGCGGCCGGTGCGGCGGCGAACAGCGCGGCGAACCGTGGATCGTTGCGGGCCGCAGCGAGCTTCGCGGCCTTGCGCGGATCGGCCTTGGCCGCGGCGATCCGGGCCGCGATCCGCGGATCGGCGGCCAGCCCGGCGAGCCCCGGACCGCCGCGACCCGCCGGGGCGGGGACAGCCGCGCCGCCGGTGGTGACCTCCCCGGTACGGACCCCGTCGAGCGCGGTGAGTGCGGCGAGCAGATCAGTCGCACCGTCACCCGGCCCGGGGCGCAGGGCAAGGTCCAGCACCGCCCGACCGGCGACGCCGCGTACCAGGTTGGCCGGGGTGTCCAGGGTGAGCAACCGGCCGTGGTCGACGATCGCCACCCGGTCGGCCAGCTCCGCCACCTCGGTCATCTCGTGGCTGGTCAGCACGACGGTCACCCCACGCTCGCGCAGCTGCCGGATCCGGGTCCGGATCAGCAGCCGGGCCTGCGGCTCCAGCCCGTTGGTCGGCTCGTCGAGGAAGACCACCCGGGGGTCGTGCATCAGCGCCCGGGCGATCATCAGGCGCTGAGCCATCCCGCCGGAGAAGAAGTCGACCCGCGAGTCGGCCTGCTTGTCCAGCCCGAACTCGGTCAGCAGCTGGTCGGCCCGGCGGCGCCGCTCGGCCCGGGGCACCCCGTGGTACGCGGCGTGGCTGAGCAGGTTCTGCCGGGGCGTCAACGCCCGGTCCAGGTTGTTGTACTGCGGCACCACGGCGAACCGGGTCCGGGCCGCCACCGGGTGCCGGACGACGTCGACGCCGTCCACCCGCGCCGTGCCCGAGCTGGCCCGGATCGTAGTGGTGAGCACGCCCACCGTTGTCGATTTGCCAGCACCGTTGGGCCCCAGCAGACCGAAGACCTCACCGGGTCGGACCGCGAACGACAGCGAGTCGATGGCGTTGTGGTCCTGGCCCGGATACCGCTTGACCAGGTCGACGACCTCGACCGCCGGGCCGGAGCCGGACGGGCCGCCCGGTGCCGGGACGGCTGATGCCGCATCGGCGGCCGGATCGTCAACCAACGGGTGGGTGCCGGTACTGGACATCTGCTCTCCTGCTCAGGCGGGTCTGGGATGCGAGGCGAAGAACTGCCAGCTGGTCGCGGTGGCGTCCAGTGCGGTGGAGGGCTGGTCCAGGCCGAGCAGCCGGCCCGCCGCGGTCATCTCGGAGCCGGGCCACTGGTGCCCAGCGCCGTCGATGGTTATCAGGGTGACGCCGCGGCCGGCCGGACAGTCCGCCACCGAGGTGGTGACACTCCTCTCAGTGGCGGTCCGCGCGGCGCCGCACTCGTCGACCTGTCGCCACCGGCCCACCAGATCCGGTACGGCGGGGCCGTCGACCTTGTCCGGCACCCGGCCGTTGCCGGCACCGTCGCGGCGCCCCGGCCCGCCGGTGTACGGGATCGTCTCGTCGCCGGTGCCGTGGATGTGCAGCACGGAGATCGGCTCCGGGGCCGGGCAGTCGCCGAGCATGGTCGTCGCCACCCCGGTCACCGCGGCGAACATCGAACTGTCGCAGGCGATCCGATAGGCGAGCATGCCGCCGTTGGATATGCCAGCGACGTAGTGCCGGTCGGGGTCGAAGGAAAGCCGCTGCCCGAGCGACTCCACCAGGGCGAGGACGAACCCCACGTCGTCGACACCGTCGCGGGCCGCAGCGCCGCAGCACTCCTCGGTCACCGCCCACGCCCGGTTACGGGAGTCCGGATAGACCACCACAAAGCCGTGCTGATCGGCTACGGCGTTCCAGCCGTACCAGGATTCGGCCTGCCGGCCGCTGCCGAGCAGACCGTGCAGCATGACGACGACCGGGGCAGGCGTCGTCTCGGCGACGTCGGCCGGGCGGTACACCCGGTAGGTCCGCTCGTAGCCGTCGACGGTGATCGACCCGGCCGACGAGCCGACCGGCGGGGTGTCGACCGGAGCGACCGCCCCGCCGTCCGTGGCCGGCGGGGCGGTGCTCGATGTCGGCGGTGCCGGGTCCGGCGCCGACGTGCAGCCTGCGACGAGTGTCCCGAGGACCCCCGTGACGACCAGAACCGCCGACCGGCGCCGGAACCGCGACATCGCTCACCTGCTTCTCTTAGTGGTGGTGGTGTTTCGGAGTCAACTTGAGTAACTCCCAGCCGCCCTCGGGGACGTCATCTGTCGGATCTGTCCGCAGATTCATCGGGTTGGCCATACCGAGGTATACCGTGGACCCGTCCACCACCATGCTACGGACGCCGTAATTGAGGTAGTTCCCGAGCCCGGCGTTGTCCACCATCTTGGCCGGCCGGTGCGGCGACTCGAAGACCCAGAGATCGGCGCCGAAGGCCAGCTCCTCCTCCTCATCGTCGTCACCGCCACGGGCGACGTCGGCCGGCGGCACCGGCTCCTCCTGCTGCAGTTCCTTCGCCAGGTAGCTCCAGTCCATCGTGCCGACGTAGAGCCGGCCACCGGCGACGACCATCCTCCAGGTGTAGTTGAGCGTCGGGTTGTCGAACCCGGACGCCCCGTAGAGCGGGGTGTACCCGGTCGACGTGCTGGCCCAGACGCCGGCCACCGGGTCGTAGGCCGGTAGCTCACTGGTGCCGTAGAGCAGGTCGACCCGGTCGCCGTGGCCGCCACCGCCCTGGCCCTGGCCGTGGTGATGACGGTGGCCGAAGCTGCCCCGGAAGATGCCGATGGCACGCTGGGTGTTGCGCACCGAGTCCCGTACCCCCTGCTCGTCGGTCGGCGGGTACGCCGCCAGGTGCACCGTCGTCGCTTTGAAGGGCACGTGCATGGTCCCCCAGTAGAGGTAGCCACCGTAGGACGCGAGCCCTCCCAGCCCGTAGGTACGGGCGACGATCGGATCCGGCTCGTACTCCAGCACGCTCCACACCCGGGTCCACCCGTCGGCGTCGCGGCCGTCCAGGCCCGGCCCGTTGTCAGACAGCTTCGGGCTCATCCAGACCCCGGCGACATTCGGCGGACTCGGATCGTCAGCCGTCGGCATGTCGGCGATGTCCGCAGTGGCTGACGCCGGACCGGCTACGGTGGCCACATCGGCCTCCACACCGACCCAGGTGGTAACGAAGATCCGCCCCTTATGCACGGTCAGGTCCACCGCCTGCGCTGGTAGGTTCGCCACCTCGGTGAAGCTGAACGGGTCCGACTTGCTTCCTGTCCAGCGCAGCACGAGGCCGCGTTCACCGCCATTGGGGCCCACCCCGACGCCGGTGTAGAGCTCGCCGTCGGCGACTAGGAAATGCCGGATGTTGCCGTACTCGGTGAAGTTGCGCGAGCCGAGGAATGCGCCCGTGTCGGCGTCGAACGCAAACAGGTTGAGCGTTGCACCGAGCGCGGGACCGCCAAGCAGCACCACGCCGCGGTGGTTTCCTGCCGCACGGATACCGGCGGTCGTGGTCAACCGGTTCGCGTCGTCCGCTGAGGCGGCACGGACCGCATCGGTACGCTCGATCATCTGTCGGCTCTTCGTGTCATACGTGTAGAGCCGGGGAGTACGGTGGTCACCGAGGGTCGGCGGCAACTGCGGGTTGCGGCGGGCAATCTCGCTCTGACCGTACTCGCAAACCCAGTCGTCGTTGCGTGTCGGCTCCGTGTTGCGCAGGTTGTTGCCGCTGGTCATACAGTTGATGTTGGCCCCAGTGCCGAACCACAGCCGGTGCTTGTAGCGGGTCAGCCCCCAGACGTACGACTGGTTGACCTTGGGCTGGCCGGCCTCGCACGGCGGCCCGGCCGGGTAGTCGACACCGATGTCGACGAAACACTCGTCCGCCGGTGCCTTGGCCAACAGCGTGCTCTGGTAGCGGGTCCCGCCGTGGTGTCCACCGTGCCTGCCGTCGGTGGTGGCTGCCGACTCGGCACCGGCCACCGGTGCGGCGGCGGCCGGGCCGGCGGCGGCCGGGCCGGCGGCCAGAAGCAGCCCGGCGAGCACGGCGGCGGCGACCGACCGGCTCGCGGATGGGCGCAACCTACGCATCAAACACTCTCTCCCTCTACTGTGGTTGACTGGTGCGGATTGGCTCCGGGTCACACGGCGGCGGTCTGCCGTACCGAGCCACCCTTGCCCACCCGGCCGGCGACCTGTCGGGCCCAACCGGACGGGTCGTCGAACTCCAGGAACTCACCGAGCCGGGCCAGTTGCGGCTCCGGGTCGGCAACCAGGTCCTCGTAGGTCATGGTGAGCAGGTGCGCCGGCGGATTGTCGGCGAGCGCCTGCTCGGCCTGCGCCGCCATGAACGCGCAGAGCCCGAGGTAGCGGGTGCTGTCTTCGCCCCGCTCGCGAAGCAGGTCGGCGGTGATCCGGCCGGGTAGCAGGTGCTCGAGCTCGGCCGGCACCCGCTGGTCTGGGCCCATCTGGAAGGGGTCCACGCCGCACCGGGAGACGAACTCCAGGCGCAGCTGGATGAGCTGGAACGACGAGTGCCGGCTCATTGACCGGGCGGTGTCCGCCCAGTTGCGGGTCAGGTAGACGATCCGGGTGTCCGCGAACGACCGCAGCAGGTACGGGGCGATCTGGCTGGACCCGCCTGACCGCTCCACCCAACGCCGCCGGCCGGTCAACCGGGTGAGCAGGTCCAGGAACATCCGGTGATGGTCACCGAACGACTGCTCCGGGAAGTTCGGCACCTGGCCGGCGAGCTGGTCGAACAGACCGTCCGGGTCGTCGGTGAGCTTCGGCAGGGTGATCGCCAGCAGTTGCGGCAGCTCGGTCAGGTTACCGGCCCATCTGCCGTCTGCCGGGTAACGCACCTCCTTCGGCGGCAGGCCGATGGCGAACAGCGTGGTCAGCTCCGGCTTCGGGCTGCTCAGCACCTGCCAGTACGCCGCCCCGGTGATCGGCTCGCCGGCCTTCGCCCACGACGGGGTGGCCATGAAGAACTCCTGGACGGACAGGGTCGCCGGCTCCTCGACGATCAGGTCGGACAGCAGGGTGGAACCACACCGCCCGCTGCTGATGATGATCGCCCGTCCGGGCGCCTCGAACTGCATCGAAACCTCCTGGTGAAAACGACGACGTCAGCCGCGCAGGGCGGGCCGACCGGTGTCGGCGATTTGCCGGGCAAGCCAGGGCAACACCTGGCGCCGGACCTGGTCGCGGGCGGTGACCAGCACCGCGTGCCGGTGCCCGGGAACCACCACCAGCTCGGTCTGTGGCAGCAGTTCGACCAGCGCCGGCGCCAGATCGGCGGCGGACGAGTCGCCACCGAAGACGCCGAGCACCGGGCAGGTGATCGCCCGTACCGCAGCCGGGTCGGCGGGTGTGCTGGCCGGCAGGTCCCGGCCGGCGGTGGTGGTGGCGACGAGCCGGCGGACCGCCGCGGTGTAGCGGGCGCCACGCTCACCCCCACGGGTCGCCAACAGCGAGTCACCGTCGCCGTCGGGCTGCGCGGCCCGGACCAGTTGCCGGCCCACCCGGGCGAGCCACTGGGCGGTGGCCGGGGCCGACTCCACCGCGACCAGCGAGGCGACCCGGTCCGGATGCCGGGCCGCGTACCCGAAGGCGATGGAACCGCCCAGCGAGTTGCCCAGCAGATGCACCGGTGTGTCGACCCCGAGCCGCTCCAGCAGCGCGGCCAGATCGTCGACCAGGTCGTCCAACCGGTAGCCGGCCGGCGGCCGCTCGGTCCGTCCGTGGCCCCGCAGGTCGTACATGATCACCCGGAATCCGGCGTCGGCCAGTGGATGTGCCAGGCTGAGATACCAGCTGGCCAGGCTGTCCGGCCCGATACCGTGGATCAGGACCGCGACCGGTCGGCCGGCCGTAGCTTCGGCGGCCGGACCGGCCGCCGCTGCGGCTACTCCCCCGGCGGCGGCGTCGGCGGCCACCGGTGGGAGTTCCTGGACATGCGTCACCAGGCCGTTGACCTGGAGCATCGTCACTGGCCGGCCACCTGCGCCACGCTGGCCGGCGGGCTGTCCAGCGCGGCGGCGATGTGCTCCACCAGTTCGCCGACCCGCAGCGCGCGCAGCGAGTCCACGTCGAGCCCCGCAACGAACTGGGCGAAGTTGACCGAGTCGCCGTACCGGGCCTGCAGCCGCCCGGCGAGCGAGATGACGTCGATGCTCTCCATCTCCAGGTCATCCCGGAAGCTGGTGTCCATCGTGATTTCCTCGTCCGGATCGATGCCGGGCAGCACCGCGCGCAGCATCTGCGAGATCTCCGTCAGGATGGTGTCGTGGTCGGCGGGCATGATGCGGGTCTCCTTGTCAGGACGTCGATCGGCTTTCTCGGTGGGTCGATCGGGCCGCTTTCGGGGCCTACCGGGTAGGTTCCGGGCCCCAGGTCCAGCCAACGACATAGCGTCGCTGCGGCAGGTCGGGCGGGTTCTCCAGGCTGCGGCAGGTGACCCGGTAGGACCTGCCGGACGGAGCCACGACCAGCAGGGTGCCGGCGTCGACGGTGACCACCCGTAGCCGGCGGGGCGCTCCATCCAGCCCGGTCCCCTCCGCTTTGCCGGCAGCCTCCTTGGCCGTCCAGAAACAGGCGAACCAGAACCACCGGTCGCTGCCGGCGCTGACCTGGTCGAGCAACGCGACCTCCGCACCGGACAGGGCGTAGTCGACCGTGCTGTCCGGCCGGTCGGTGACCTCGACGATGTCGATACCGACGCCGGGGCCGTCCGGCGTCGACCGGGCGGGGCCGGCGATCGCCACGGCGGCTTCGGCGCAGTGTGCCAGGGACAGGTCGCATTCCCGCAGGTCCCGGCCGGGACGCAGGTCGGCACGCGGCCGGCCGTTCGGGTCGTTGGCGATGGTCAACTCGATCGGGTACACGTCGGTGTGCCCGGCGTCCCACTGTCGGAACCGCACCGCATCCTTCGCCGCGATCCGGCCGAGCAGCCACTGTTTGCGGATCTTCCCTGGCTGCCGCTCGTAGTCGGCGGACGCGGCGGTACCGAGGATGCCCCGTGCGGCCATCGACTGGGTGACCAGATCGGTCCAGCAGTCGAACACTGCGGTCCACCCTTCCGGCTGGCGGACCGACATCGGGTGACGTTCCGGGAATCGTTCCGCCGGACGTGCCTGTGGGTGGCTGTCGAACCGACGGTCGACCGCGCCGTCGATCTGCGCCCAGACCCGGCCGCCGACGGACAGCTGGGTGTCCGCGACCAGTTGAGCGTCGTCGATCGATCGGACCCGGGCGACGCACTCGAAAGCCGTGCCGGGCTCGGGCGGCGGGCCGAAGAACCGGACGTGGCCGAGACCGACCGGCAGCGCCACGGTGCGCATCGCCTGGGTGGTGATGAGCCAGTTCCCGATCAGCTGCAGGGCATTGTCCAGCAGGGCACCCGGCGGGACGGGCGCGGTGACCACGCCGCGTACGTGCATCTCGCCGAGGGCGTGCACCGTGGTCACCCCGTGGAACTGGGGACCGTGGAACATCAGCCGCTCCGCGTACATCTCCTCGGCGCTGATCCGGGGAGCGGTCTCGGTGGCCGGGTCATGGGTCCACGGTTCGCTCACCGGGGCCGGATAGTCGGCGGCCACGTCGACCGTCGCCCGGGCGAAGCTGCCGAAGTTCACCGCGTACGAGTCCGGGCCGGCCGACCGTACGACGATCTCGACGTCCTGCGCCGGTGCCGCGATAGTCCACCGGTTGAACCGGGCATCGCGCACACCGATCACCCGCAGACCGGGGACGGCCTGTGCAACGGCGTCCATCATGTGGTGTACGACGGTCGTCGCCGGCACCACCGGCCACCGGTCCTCCGGGTTCGGCCAGTCCTCCGGCTGCACGAAGAAGCAGTGGTCGAGCAGGTACGGCATGGTCTGCACGGAGACCCGCAGGGTGGTCCGGGCGATCTCGGTACGGGGCGGCGGGGCGGCCGTCGGCACCGGCGCCGACCTGGTCGGCCCGGCTGCGGCCGGTGCGGTGACCGGCCGGGCGTCCGCCGGCGGTGCGGTGACCGGCCGGGCCGGCGTGGCTGGAGACACCGGAGCCGTTGCCACCGGGGCCGGGCCGGCGGGTCGGGTGGCCGCATCCAGCACGGTCACCGCGCCGTCCGCGGTGTCCCGCAACAGCGCGGCGAGCTCGGCGGCGGCCTTGGACCGGCCGGCGAGCCGGTGCAACGCGGTGAGCGAACCGGCCGGCTGCTCGGTTTCTGCCGACGGCTCAGTTTCTGCCGGCGATTCGGCGTGCGCCGGTCGCCGGGGTGAAGCAGGTGGACGGGGTTCAACAGGCGGCGCGGGTACCTCCTGTGCGGCGGTGGCGGTGGCCGACGGTTGGGCCTCGACGACCGGCGGACCGGACGGCCGGTGCGACGGCAGATCGGCCAGGCCGAGCAGGGTGTCGGCACCCGGCCCCAGGCGCACCAACGGGCCACCCAGGTCCAGCTGGATCTTCGGCCCCCGGCGCGGTGGTGCCGCCGGGACAGCCGGTGCCGGCTCCGCCGGGGCGGCGACCGCAGCAGGTGGCCGCAGCGCCCGCAGGTCCGGTGCCGCGCCCTCCACCCACAGCGCGGTGGCCACCCGGCGCAACTGATCGAGACCGGTACGGTGACCCACGTTGACCGGCATCGCGAGATGATCCCGCCCGCGCAGATTGTCGCCGACCAACGACGCCAACTGTCCCGCTCCGACCTGTAGGAAGACCCGGAACCCGGCGTCGTACATCGCGGCGGTCAACTGCCGGAACCAGACCGGCTCCATCATGTGCCGGACGAAGATCTGGTTGACCTGCTGCTCATCGGCGGGGAACGGTGCCGCCAAGGTCGCCGACCAGACCGGCACCGTGGTCGGATGCACCCGCCAGGACTGCAGGGCGACGCCGATCGACCGCAGCCCGTCGGCGAACGCCGGAGTGTGGAAGGCCGACCGGAACGGCAGCTTCTGGCACAGCACGTTGCGCCGGCGCAGCTCGTCGATCAGTCGGTCGACCTGCTCCTCCGGGCCGTTGACCACCGACTGCGCGGGCGCGTTGTCGTGGGACAGGACCACTCCCGGATAGCCGCCGAGCACCGGCGTCACCTGGTCGGCACCGGCACCGACGGCGGCGAAGACATAGCCGGACACCGCCACCGAGTCGGCGTCGAACAGCTTGAGGAAACCATCCATGTCGGTGGTGCTGACCTGCCCGCTCACCGCCGCGGCGGACCACTCACCGATGCTGTGCCCGGCGACCGCGTCCGGCCGGATGCCGATCCGGCCGAGCACCTCGTCGAGGAACTTTCCCACTTCGATCAGGCCGGCACCGTGCCGGCCCAGATCGGCGGCGGACCACTCCCGGTCCACCAGCCCGAAGTGCGCGGCCAGATCCTTGGTACGCGGCGTGAACTCGGCCTCCAGCCCGGGAAAGACGAACGCCAGCTTCCCGCCGGCGGTCAGCAGCGGGGCCGTGGTGAACCAGATGTCCCGGGCACCCCGCCAGGGCTCCCCCCGACTCACCGCGCGGCGGGCGGTGGCCAGCCGCTTGTCGGTCGGATCCACCACCCCGATCCGGCACGGCGGCGCGGCGTGCGCATGCGGGCCGTCGGCGAACGCGGTGCCCTCGCGCCGTACCAAGGAATCGTCGCGGTCCAGCAGCACGGCGAGACCGGCCGGGTCGTCGGCGGCCAGCCACAGCACCTGGTCCGGTTCCTCGACCTCGACGCGGCCCGGGCGGACCGGCTGCCCGGCCGCGCCGTTCGGCACGGCAGCCCAGGCGGACGGAGCGGAGGGTGGCTGTTCGATGATCAGGTGGGCGTTGATCCCACCGAAGCCGAACGCGTTGACCCCGGCCCGGCGAGGTCCGTCGCTCTCCCACGGCTGGGCGGCGGCGATCGGCGCGAACCGGGTCGCGGCCATCTCCTCGCGGGGCTGCCCGCAATGCAGGGTGGGTGGCAGAACGCCCCGGTGCACGGCGAGGGTCGCCTTGATCATGCCGGCGATCCCGGCCGCCGGCATGGTGTGCCCGATCATCGACTTGACCGAGCCGATCACCGGCCGTGGGCCGCCCTGGTAACCGCCGAACACCTCGGCGACAGTGACCAGTTCGGCGGCGTCCCCGGTCGGCGTGCCGGTGCCGTGCGCCTCCAGCAGGCCGAGCGCATCCGGCGCGGTCGGATCCAGGCCGGCGGACTGCCAGGCCCGCCGGATGGCCAGCGACTGTCCGCTGCTCGCCGGGTTGAACATGCTCGCCGAGCGGCCGTCGCTGGACACGCCGCTGCCGCGGATCACCGCGTACACCCGGTCACCGGCGTCCAGCGCGTCGGCCAGGCGCTTCAACACCACGATCCCGGTGCCTTCGCCGATCAGCAGACCGTCCGCCGACGAGTCGAACGGACGGATCTCACCCTGCCGGGACAGCGCCCGGAGCTGGCTGAACACCGACCAGAAGCTGATGTCGTGCACATGGTGCACACCGCCGGCGAGCACCGCGTCCAACCGGCCGGCCCGCAGTTCGGTCATGCCCTGGTCGACCGCGATCAGCGACGAGGCACACGCGGCGTCGATGGTGTACGACGGACCCCGCAGGTTCAACCGGTTCGCCACCCGGGAGGCGGCGAGGTTGGGCACCAGTCCGATCGTGCCCTCGGGCTGCTGCGGCCCGAGCCGTTCATCGAACTTGCGCCGGACCCGGTCGAGGCTCTCCGGCGGCAAATCCGGGATCAGCTCCTTGAGAATGCCGATGACCTGGCTGGACATCCGGACCCGCTGGGCGTAGCGGGCCTGGGCCGGACTCAGGATCCCGCCCCGGCCGAGCAGGACGCCGATCCGGTCCCGGTCCGGCAGCCGGTCCTGGCCACCGGCATCGTCGATGGCGGCGGCCGCGACCTGCAGGGTGATCAGCTGGTCCGGTTCGATGTCGCCGATCGAGGTCGGCATGATGCCGAAGCGCAGCGGCTCGAAGCTCGCGTGGTCGTCGACGAACCCACCACGCCGGCAGTACATCCGGTCAGGGCGGTGCGCCTGGTCGGGATCGTAGAACTCCTCGTCCCAGCGGTGCGCCGGCACGTCGGTGATGGCGTCGACGCCGTCGACCAGGTTGCGCCAGTAGGCATCCAGGTCGGGGGCGCCCGGCATCAGCGCCGCCATACCGACGATGGCGATCGTCTGGTGTGGGTCGTTCAGGTCCGACATCTGGTTCACCATCCCGAGGCGGTGTAGACCACGGAGGTGACCGCCGGGTCACCCCAGGCGAGCTCGCGTAGCAGACTCAGCGCGCCCTCCTCGGGATCGATCAG
The DNA here is from genome assembly GCF_029581175.1 of Solwaraspora sp. WMMD937. NCBI lineage: Bacteria > Bacillati > Actinomycetota > Actinomycetes > Micromonosporales > Micromonosporaceae > Solwaraspora > Solwaraspora sp. WMMD937. The sequence continues at coordinate 5,155,806 of NZ_CP120738.1, forward strand.
GTCGATGCCCCGGCGGGCGTACTCCCGGCTCAGCTCGGCGCTGACCATCCCGCCGTGCACTGAGCCCGGCGCCCATGGCCCCCAGTGCACGGTCAGGCAACGTACCCCGGTGCCGGCCGCCCATCGGCCACCGATCCGGTCGAGCGCGTCGTTGGCGGCGGCGTAATCGCTCTGACCCCGGTTGCCGTACGCGGCCGCGATGCTGCCGAACAGCACTACGAAGCGTGGCTCGGAGCCGTCGTGTAGCGCGTCGAGCACCGTCACCGCACCTTGCACCTTCGTCTGGAACACCCGGTCGAACGACGCCGGATCCTTCTCGGCGATCAGCTTGTCCTCGATCCGGCCGGCCGCGTAGACCAGACCGTCGATCCGTCCGTGCTCGCCCTGGATCTCCTTGAGCAGTTGCCGGGTGGCGTCGGCGTCGGTGACGTCGAGGCTGTGGTAGCGCACCTGGCTGCCGAGTTCACGCAGCTCGTCCAGGGTCGCGCGGACCTCGCGGGCGGCCAGGATCGCGGTGGCCGTACGGTCGATCTCCGCCGGTGCGCGCATCCCCTGGGCGACCAGCGCGGCCCGCAACGCCGGCTTGTCCGCCGCAGCGGCCAGCGCCGGGGACTCCGCCTCCTGCGGCAGCGGGGTACGGCCGACCAGCTCGATGCGGCACCGGCTGGCGGCGGCCAAGGTACGGGCGAACCACGGAGTGATGCCCCGGGCACCACCGACGAGCACCACCACCGAGTCTTGGTCCAGACCGATCGCCTGGGTCTCGGCGACACCGTCACCGGCCGGTCCGGCACCGCCTGCGGCGAGCGGGCCGAGATCGACCGCAGCCAGGTCGACGGTCTGCCGGCCGGTCGCCGACCAGGTGACGATCGGGGTCTGTCCGCCACTGAGCAGTTCGGTGACCAGGCCGGTGGCAAGCTGGGTGTGGTCGGCGCCCGCCGGTACCTCCAGATAGGTCACCGAGACCTGCGGGTACTCCCGTTGGATGGTCCGGAACAGGCCGGCGAATCCGTCGGTACGCGGACCGGCGGTGCCGGCGGCGACCAGCCACCGCACGCCCGCCGCGAGGGCCTGCTTGATGAACGGGAAGATGCCGGGCAGCAGCGGCCCGCCGCTGTCGTTCAGTCCGTCCAGGATGATCACGCCGTCGTGGCCGGTCACCTGGTCCGACCCACCGGCGTGGATCGATCCGGTGGCGCCTGCCGCGCCGTGCTGGGCGAGCTGCTCGGCCAGCGGTGCCAGGGCCGGCGACCCGCCGGTGATCAGGAACCGGGTGCCGGCGAGCGTCTCCGGCGCGACGACCGCACCGGTGGCGGGAACCGGCCGGGCAACGAGTCGACGTGGGGCCGTACCGCTGTCCGGGCCGGATCCGGCCGGCTGCGCCGGAGATGCCGCCGGTGCCGCATCGGGTGCCTGATCGGCCGCCATCTTCTCGGCCAACCACGCCACCATCGTGCGCACCGTCCGAGCCCGAACCAGCTCCTCCAACTCCGACTCGTCACCATCCACCGACAACCGCAACCGGGTCGCAACCTCACCAGCAACCTCAGCCCGCTTGATCGAATCGATACTCAGATCCGCCTCAAGATCCAAATCCAACTCGATCAAATCCACCGGATACCCGGTCCGCTCACTCAACACCTCCAAGATCGCCTCCTGGAACTGCACCACCCCCACCGACGCGGCCGCCGGGGATGACGTGGGGGCGGCAGGTGCCGAGACGGCCGGCGCGGTGGCCGTGGTCGGGACGGCCGCCGGGGGTACGGCCGGCGCTGCCGCCGGTGCCGCATCGGGTGCCTGATCGGCCGCCATCTTCTCGGCCAACCACGCCACCATCGTGCGCACCGTCCGAGCCCGAACCAGCTCCTCCAACTCCGACTCGTCACCATCCACCGACAACCGCAACCGGGTCGCAACCTCACCAGCAACCTCAGCCCGCTTGATCGAATCGATACTCAGATCCGCCTCAAGATCCAAATCCAACTCGATCAAATCCACCGGATACCCGGTCCGCTCACTCAACACCTCCAAGATCGCCTCCTGGAACTGCACCACCCCCACCGACGCGGCCGCCGGGGATGACGTGGGGGCGGCAGGCGTCGCGACTGCGGGCGCGGACGCTGCAGTCGCCGTGACGGCAGGCACAGGGCTCGGTGCGGCCACCGACTCGGCCGGTTCGACAGTCGCTGGTGCGGCCGCCATCTTCTCGGCCAACCACGCCACCATCGTGCGCACCGTCCGAGCCCGAACCAGCTCCTCCAACTCCGACTCGTCACCATCCACCGACAACCGCAACCGGGTCGCAACCTCACCAGCAACCTCAGCCCGCTTGATCGAATCGATACTCAGATCCGCCTCAAGATCCAAATCCAACTCGATCAAATCCACCGGATACCCGGTCCGCTCACTCAACACCTCCAAGATCGCCTCCTGGAACTGCACCACCCCCACCGACGCGGCCGCCGGCCGTACCGCGACTGTCGCGGTCACCGCCGCTGTCGTCGACACGGGATCCGTGAGGGCCGCCACTGACGTGGCGGCGACAGCCGGTGCGGCGGTCTTGTGGACCGTCGTGGCCGCCGGCACGTCCTCGCGCACCGCCGGAGCAGCCTGGGCGGCAGGGGCCGCCTGGGCGGCAGGGGCCGCCTGGGCGGCAGGGGCCGCCTGGGCGGCAGGGGCCGCCGGAGCAGCCTGGGCGGCAGGGGCCGCCGGAGGCGTCGGGTCGACAGGCGAGGCCGGGATGGCCGGCAGATCCGTCACCCGGGGTGCGCTGGTCGGCGCGACCACCTCGGGGTAGCCGCTCGGCGCGGCAATCGCCGGCTGAGCCACCACCGACGGATACGCCGCAGGCCCGACCCACCCGTTGCCCGCCGGCGGCTGCTCCCCGAAGTACGCCAACATCACGTCCCGCTGGGAGGCGATCAGTTCCCGACTCGTCCGCAGAAACTCGCTGATCAGTTCGTCGCGCCCGTCCCGGTAGCCGGCTGCGGGGACTGGCCGGACCCCGGCATCGGCAGCTGGAAGGTGGCTGACCCCGTTGCCGTGGACATGGCTATGCCCGTTGCCGGACATATGCGCCACGCCGTTGCCATGGCCGTTGCTCGGACCGTGCCCGTTGCTCGGACCGTGCCCGTTGCTCGGACCGTGCCCGTTGCCGGGCACATGTGCCACGCCGTTGCCATGGCCGTTGCCGGGACCATGGCCGTTGCCGGACACGTTGCCGAGACCACGACCGTTTCCGGCCTCGGTGGATGCACTCATCGACAGCTCCTTGATTTGTCGGGGAGGCGTCATGCCGCCGGGCAGCGGCCGGCCATGCTGGTCGCGTACCAGCTGCCCGTCGACCGTCCAGACCGGACGCGACGACGGCGGGGCGGGCGCGATCTCGGCGACCCGCCGGCCGCGGTAGAGCCAGTCGGTCTGCACCGGGACCCCGGCGCAGGCCAGTTCGGCGACGGCGGAGAGAAAGCCACGTAGTCCGTCCGCCCGCCGACCATCGCAGGCGACCGCCACATGTGGGCGCTCACCCAGGACGGCGTCAACCAGCCGGGTGAGTACCTGGCCGGGACCGGCTTCGACGAAGACGCGGGCTCCGGCGGCGTACATCGCTTCGATCTGGTCGACGAACCGCACCGGGGCGCCGATCTGCGCGGCAAGTTCGTCGCGGATCTGGTCTGCACCACCCGGGTAGGGCTGGGCGGTGCGGTTGGACCAGACGGGGAGGCTGGGGGCGGCCACCGGATGGCCGTCGAGGGTGGATCTGAAGGCGGTGACACCGTCGGCGACCACCGGGCTGTGAAACGCACAGGCCACCGGGATCGGCCGGGCGGACAGCCCCTTCTCCTTGAGTACGGACACCGCGCGGCGCACCGCCGGGGTCGGGCCGGAGATCACCACCTGCCGCGGGCCGTTGTGGTTGGCGAGCACCACCTCACCGGCCAGCCCGGCGCCGGACAGCACCTCACCGATCTGCTCGGCGGTGGCCGCCACTGCGGCCATCGTGCCGGGATCGTTGCCGGCAGCCGCCAGGATCGCGTCGGCGCGCTGGCGGCTCAGCTCGAGCAGTGTCCGGTCCTCGAATGCGCCGGCGACGCACAGCGCCACCAGCTCGCCGTAGCTGTGCCCGCCGGCCAGGTCCGGCCGGATGTTCAGCCGACCGAGCAGGTGGTGCACGGCGAGCCCACCGATGCCGAGCACCGGCTGGGCGATCCGGGTGTCCCGGACCCGGTCCTGGTGACCCCGGTCGTACTCGGGGTCGAACGCGGCCGGCGGGAAGAGCGGTTCGACGTAGTCACGGCCGATGCCCAGGAACCGCCGCAGCTCGGGGAAGCTTACGAACAGGTCGGCCAACGCGCCCGGGCGTTGGCTGCCCTGGCCAGGGAAGAGGAAGGCGACCTTGCTGTCCGCGCCCGGTGGCTCAGCCGGCTGGAACAGCCCACGCGCCGGATCGTGCTCACCGGCGATCGCCCGGCGCAGCAGTCCGGCCAGGTCGTCAAGGTCACTGGCGACGATGGCGACCTGCACCGGGCCGGACCGGTTTTCAGCTTGGCGGGACTGGGCGGCGGCGAGGTCGCGCAACCGCCAGCGCCGGCCCAGCGCGTCGCGGGTGTCGATGGTGTCCAGTAGCGCCCGCATCGCCTGGTGCGTGCCGGCCCGGTCGCCGGCCCGGAAGCAGAACAGCTCGGCCGGCCATTCGTCGCGGGCGTGTCGCGGTTCGGGTGCGTCGGCGTAGGCGCTGAGCACCGCGTGGAAGTTGGTGCCGCCGAACCCAAAGGCGCTGACCCCGGCGACGCGTTCGCTGGCCGGTGCCGCCCACGGCCGCGCTGAGGTCTCGAAGGCGAACGGGCTCCGATCGGGGTGCCAGGCCGGGTTGGGCCGGGTCACGTGCAGGGTGGGCGGCCGGACCCCGGTGTACAGCGCGAGCGTGGCCTTGATCAGACCGGCCAGACCGGCCACGCACTTGGTGTGCCCGATCTGCGACTTGACCGACCCGAGGGTGCAGCTGCCGGGTGTGGCACCCGCCTCGCTGAACACCGTGGTCAGCGTCTCCAGCTCGGTACGGTCGCCGACCACCGTGCCCGTGCCGTGTGCTTCGATCAGGCCGACCTGCGCCGGCGACACCCCGGCCTGCCGGTACGCGCGGTCCAGGGCACGCCGCTGGCCGGCCGCCCGGGGCGCGGTCAGGCCCAGCGCCCGTCCGTCGCTGGACCCGCCGAGTCCTTTGATCACCGCGTAGACGCGGTCACCGTCGCGCTGCGCGTCGGACAGTCGCTTGAGCACGACGGCGGCGACGCCCTCGCCGAGCGCGATCCCGTCACCGGCGCTGTCGAACGAACGGCACCGCCCGGTCGGGGACAGCGCGTGCGCCGAGGTGAACATGAGGTAGTCGTTGATGCCGTTGTGCAGGTCGGCACCACCGCAGATCATCAGGTCGCTACCGCGGCTGGCGAGTTCCTTGCAGGCGGCGTCCATGGCGGCCAGCGACGAGGCGCAGGCCGCGTCGACGGTGTAGTTGGGGCCGCCCAGGTCGAGCCGGTTGGCGACCCGACCGGCGATGACGTTGGCCAGGATGCCGGGAAACGAGTCCTCGGTGACGGTCGGCAGCTGCTCGTCCAGCTCACCGGGAACCTCCGGCAGGTAGGCCGGCAGCATGGTCCGCAGCGTCTGCGCGTGCCCCATGTCGCTGCCGGCCTCGGCTCCGAAGATCACTCCGGTACGGGAGTGGTCCACCCCGTCGCTGCCGGGGGTGTAGCCGGCGTCGACGAGGGCCCGCTGGGAGACCTCCAGGGCCAGTAGCTGGGTGGGGTCGATGCTGGCCAGGGCGGACGGCGGAATCCCGTACCCGATGGCGTCGAACGGGACCTCGGCGAGGAAGCCACCCCACTTCGAGACGCTGTACCGGCCGGTCTGACCGGGTCCGACCTCGGACGCGTAGTAGATGTCCGGGTTCCACCGGTGCGGTGGCACCTCGGTGACAGCGTCGGCGCCGTCCAGCACGGTACGCCAGAACGCGGCGAGGTCCGGCGAGTTCGGCAGCATGCACGCCATGCCGACGATGGCGATGTCCAGCGGCTCCGCCGGCGCCTCCGGCTCGGCCGGGGTCCAGTCGGCCCGCAGCCGCTGGGACCGGGCGGCGTGGAAGGCGACCGCCTGGTCGGTGACCGTACCGTGCAGCGCCGCGACCGTGGTCTCCTGCTCCCGCAGCACCGCGACCTGGCCGGCCATGAACATGCCCTCGCTGAGCTGGGCCGCCTCGTCGACGTCCACCAGCGCGTCGCCGTCGCGCCGCTTACCCTTGCTGGCGATCCGCAGCCGGCCCACGTTGAGCAGCTCGAGGTGCTCCCACACCTGGCGGTTCTCCAGGCCGGCCGACTCGAGTTCGGCTCGCAGCGCGTGGAAGTCGTCGACGAAGTCGCTCTGCAGGCACCGGGTCACGTGTCCCGGTGCGGTCTCCAGCAACGCGGTCCGGGTCGCTTCCCGGGCCATCCGGGCGAAGGTTGGTTGGATCGCGCCGTGCGCGACGGCCTCCGCGGTGAACAGGTAGGCGGTGCCCATCAGCACCCCTACCCGGACGCCTCGCCGGGTCAGCGGGGCGGCCATCGCGGCGATCATGGCCGCCGACCGGTCATCGTGGATGCCGCCGGCGAAGAAGATCTGGATCTCGGCCGCCTCTTCCGGTGTCGCACCGGCGAGGTGCTCGGCGAGTACGGCGAGCTGCGCCTCCCACAGTGGAAAACTGGCCCGCGGGCCGATGTGGCCGCCGCACTCGGCGCCTTCGAAGATGAACCGGCGGGCACCGGAGCGCAGGAACTGGCGCAGCAGCCCAGGTGACGGCACGTGCAGGAAGGTCCGGATCCCTTCCCGTTCCAGTTCCTTGGCCTGTGGTGGGCGGCCCCCGGCGATGATGGCGAAGTCCGGGCGGATCCGCCGGATCACGTCGAGCTGGGCGGCGCGGATCTCCTCGGGCGCGAAGCCGAGCACACCGACGCCCCAGGGACGTCCGCCGATGCGGGCGGCGGTGTCGGTGAGCATCTCCTCGGTGCGTTCGGCGGTGGCCAGTGCCAGCGCGATGAACGGCAGCGCCCCGTCGGCGGCGACTGCCGCGGCGAAGCCGGCCTCGTCGCTGACCCTGGTCATCGGGCCCTGCGCGACCGGCACCCGCAGGCCGAGGTCCTGGGCCAACGGACCGCCGGGGCGCAGTACCTCGGCCGCAGCGCCGTCGGTCGTCGCGTCGACGATCGACTCGCGGATGCCACGGACCGCGGCTGCGGCGTCGGACCAGCGGCCGGCGAACTCGGCTGCCAGCCAGCCGTCCTGGCCGACCGGCAGCAGGTCGGCGCGGGCCGGGACACCGGCCGCGCCCGGCCGGCGCGGAGCCCGTGGGATCCCCCGGTATCCGTCGACCAGGACGCTCTCCGAGCCGTCCATCCGCCGGATCGCGGTCAGTACGTCGGCCGGCAGGTCCGACTCGGGCATCAAGGCCAGTTGGTTGTCCAGCACCACACCGGCGGCCCCGCCCAGGACGCAGGCTGCGGCCGTGTACGGCCCGATCCCGCCCAGCGCCCAGACCGGCACGCCCAGGTCGGCGGCGGTGAGTTGCTGGACGAGAACGAAGGTGCTCAGCTCGCCGACCTCGCCACCGGACTCCATGCCACGGGCGATCAGCCCGTGCACACCCGCCGCCGCTGCGGTCCGGGCCGCGGCGAGGCTGGTCACCTCGGCGAGTACGCGGTAGCGGGTCACCAGTTCGGACAGGTCCCACGGCAGCTCGCCGGTTACGACCACCAGCTCCACCCGGCCGGGGGCGAGCCGTTCGAGGTCGTCCACCGAGGCCGGACAGCTCGCCGGTACGCGGACCGCGATCGGCCCGTCCGACCAGGCGGCCAACTGCTCCACGGCGCGCAGGACCTGTGGCCGGGTTCCGGCCAGGTCGAGCACGCCGGTGCCGCCGCCCCGGCGAACCGCGCTGGCGATGCGTGGGCTCGGCTCGATCTCGCCGCAGGGGGTGTAGGCGATCACCAGGTCACGCATGTCGACTGCAGTACTCATCAGACTCCCGCTTCGTGAGCAGTGGTCCCGGATTCGATGCTGACCGCCGGAGGATCCACCGTTGCGGCAGCTCAGAGCGAATATTCTGCATCAATCGATGTCACTCTGCGGAGAAACTTAGCGGCAACCAGTTACGACCGTGTGAACTCTGCCGACCAATAACGCCAACCTGGTACGGGCAAAACCAGGTCAGCTGACCGGCTTCCGACGGCAACCGGCAACATTGCCAGATCCGCCGGAAACCATCTGGTGACTCAGGTCACATCGGACGGACAGGTGGTGGATCCGTACGCTTGGATCCGAACTCCCCGACGTTGCCGTTCGGCACCCCGGGGCCGGGTGGACCGACGGCACCCGGCAGCATGGCGAGGTGGCCCAGCCTTCCCTCCTCGTCGGTGTCCGCGACAACGCGGCCGCCATGCGTGCTGGCGGCGACCTCGCCGGCGCGTGCGAATACCTGCTTCGGGCGCTGGATTCGGCCCGCGACGCCTTCGGCACGGACGAACCAGAGGTCCTGTGGACCGCGCACCTGCTGGCCCGCCTTCGACGTGAGGCCGGCGACCAACCAGCCGCCCGGCGGCTGTTGGAGGAGTCGCTGGCAGCAGGCGAACTACGGTTGGGTGACCGGGCGCCGGTCATGCTGGCAATCGCGTACGAGCTCGCGACGCTCGCCGAAGAACTGGGCAACCGGCATGAGGCCCGCCGCAACTTCGCCCGGGTCGCCGCCGCCGGCCCGGCGCAGCTCGGTGATGACCACTGGCAGGTCCGTGCGGCCCGGGAGTACCTGGCCGACTCGTCGGTCGCCCCGGTCGATCCGGCTCCCACCGCTGCGCAGCGCGAGCCAGACCTGCTGACCCGGCCGGTACCGCCCAGCCAGCCGACACCCCCGGCACCGGCACCCCCGGTTTCCGGCCGGAAGGTAACGACCGCCGCCGATCGACCGCCGCCGTTGTCCACCGCCGTGACCGGACCGGCCGCAGGCGTCGCGGCACCATCGCGGTCCCTACCGGTCGTCGTCGCGGTCGGCGCTGCGGCCGCAGCGGTCATCGCCGCCGTGGTCGTGGTCATCGTGGGCGTCACCGTCCTGCTCGACGGACGAACCACCACACCGACCGGACCGGGGCGTCCAGGGTCCGACCCCACTACGGTCGGCGACCCGCCGACCGCCCTGCGGCTGACCGACGACACCACGGCCGTGACGCTGGCCTGGTCCGACCCGACCGCTGGAACGGTGCCGTTCATCGTCGCAAGTGGCCGCAGCGGACAACAACTCGGCGCACTCGCCACGGTCAATCCCGGCCAGACCGTATTCACCGTGAACGGGTTGAATCCCGAACTCGACTACTGTTTCGCGGTGCTCGCCGTCTACTCCGCCGACGAGTACGTCCCCTCGGACCAGGTCTGCACCGACCGTCGGACAGCCGATCCGGACTAGTCGACAAACTCGGAGTTGATCAGCGGAAACACGAATTCCCGAGCAGTTCCTCGGTAATCCCGTCCGACGTTGTCCACAGGGGCGGTCAGAGAAGTTTCCGGTCGGCGTGACGGCCCCATAGGATGGCCTCCGGCCGGGTACCGGGGCGGTCCCGGCCGGCGACGACCGACGATACGGACGACGGACACCAGACGACCGACGGGGCGGAAGGCGACCTACTGTGGTCACCACGGGCGACGGCAGCACAGCCGACGGCGGCACACACGACGGCGGCACACGGCAGAGCGGCGGCCCCAACGGCCGGCGACGCCGCGGCCGCGGCACGCTGGTGACTGTCGGCACGGTCGCCGCAGTCGTCGTCGGTATGGGGCTCACCGTACTCGGGCTCGGCGCGGCCGACCACGCGGCGGCCGGCTACGACGCGAGTTCGTGGTTGTGGAGCTCCGCCCGAAGTGAGCTGGCCAGGGTCAACGGGCTCACCGGGCGGGTCGACACCCGGGTCGAGGTCGCCGACGCCCAGGGCCACCAAACTCAGGTGGTGCAGACGGACCAGTTCCTGATCCTGCGGGAACTGGCCACCGGCAAGGTGAGCTCGCTCGATCTCGCCACGTTGCAGGTCGGCGCGACAGTCCGGAGCACGACCGGGCTCGGGGTGAGCGTGGCGATGCAAGGCGACGCGGCCTTCATCATCGACGCCGTCCAGGGCGTGGTTCGCCAGATCGACCCCAGGTCACTGCAGCCCGTCGGCGACCCGGTGCGCTACCCGCCGGGGATCGCCGGTGGACACTTCGACGGCGCCGGTCGGCTGTGGATCGCAGTGCCGAGCGAGGGCACCGTCTCGGCGATCACCGCCGCGCCGCTGCCGAGCGACCCGGCGCAGGGCGCGGCGGAGTCCGTCTTCGACTCATCGATCCCCCAGCCGGCCGCTACCGGGCCGGAAACGGACGCCGCCAATGCCGCCGCCGGGCCGACCCAGGTCCGGACCGTGCCGGTCGCCCCGCCCAGCAACGAGTTGACCATCTCCGCGCTCGACGACGGCGTCGCGGTGCTCAACCGGACGGCCGGCGCACTGACCCTGCTGCGCGGCGGCGACCGCCGCGAGGTGCCGCTCGACCTGGACGGTCCGGGCGTTCTGCCGGCCCGCACGACCGGCAGCCTGGTCGCAGTCACCGTTCCCGATCGGCGACGTATCGTCCTGGTCGACGACGACGAGGTCCGGCAACTTTCGGTGCCGGGCAGCGGATCCGCACTACGTCCCGCCGTCAGCTGGGCGGGTCGGGTCTACTGCGCCGACGAACGCAGCCGGGAGATCTTCGCGTTCGACGGAGCGGGAGCACTGCTCCCGTCGATCGACGTCACCGAAACCAGCGGCCCGCTCGACCTGGAGGTCCGGGAGAACCACCTGTTCATCAACGCGCCCGACGCGGCCACCGCCCGAGTCGTCACCGACACCCACGAGGTACGGCAGGTGGACAAGTACGCCAACGACATCCTCGGCGGTGACCCACCGCCGGCGCCACCACCACCGCCACCGCCGCCACCGGAGCCGACGGTCGGCCGACCGGGTGCGCCACGCGCGGTCAGCGCGGCAGCCGGCGACACCACCGTACGGGTCAGCTGGCAGGCGGCCGCGGACAACGGCTCGAGCATCCAGCGGTACGTGGTCACCGGCGACGGCCGCAGCTTCGAGGTGGGAGCCAACCAACGGTCGTTCGAGGTCACCGAGCTGGTCAACGGCGAGACGTACCGGTTCTCGGTCCATGCGGTCAACGCCGAGGGCGCGGGTCCCGAGCGGGAGTCCAACCCGGTCGTCCCCACCGCCGAGGTGCCCGACGCCCCGGCGAAGGTCACCGCGCAGGCCCGCGCGGACGGCTCGGTCGCGGTGAGCTGGCCGGCCGCCGACGGCCAGGGCAACGTCATCGGCGGCTACACGGTCACCGCGGTCTCGGCCGAGGCCACGGCGCCGGTCGGCGCCGCTTCCGGCACCGAGCTGGTCCTCGCGCCCGGGTCGCTCGACTACGGCACGCAGTACGCGTTCACCGTTGTCGCGGTCAGCGACCAGGGAGCCAACTCGACGGCGTCACCGTTGAGCAACTCGGTGGTGCCCTTCACGGTCCCGGGCGAGCCGGCGGCGGTCGAGGCGACCACCGTCGCCGACCAGCGGGGAGCCCTCCGGGTCGGCTGGTCCCCAGCGCCGGGCAACGGGCGGCCGATCATCCGATACGTGGTGACCGTCGGCGACCAGCGCACCGAGGTTGCCGACGGCACCGCCGTCGCCCTGACCGGGCTGGGCGACGGGGCCGACGTGACGGTCTCGGTGCATGCGGTCAACGAGGCCGGTGCCGGCCCGCCGGTGAGTACGACGGCCCGTACCGTCGCCGAGCCGAAGGTCACCGTCACCGGTGCCACCGCCGGCACCAACGCGGTCACCCTGAGCTTCTCGGTGGACGCCGGTGGCGGGAACGTCATCTGCAGCGCGGCGGTCGACGGTGCGGCGGCTGTCACCGGCAGCTGCGACAGCATCCGGGTCGGCGGACTCTACCCGGGACGGTCCTACCAGTTCACCGTCCGGGCCAGCAACGCGGCCGGCACCGGCACCGCCACCCACAGCCGGGCGACTGGGGCCCTGCACGGCACCGCCACCTGCGTCAACGGTCCGGACGGCGAGCAACGCACCTACTGCGACGACGACGTTCCCGGTCGCAACGGCAACGAGATCTTCTCCGTGCCGGAGCAGGACAACAGCCGCCAGGTCGGCTGGGTGCCCGACGGCACCCGACTGACCGCGCTGTGCCGCCGCCAGGGCGGGCACGTCGACGCCTGGATCTACAACGACGGCAAGGCCAGCACCTGGTGGATCCGGGTGGAGTACCGCGGAAAGAACTACATCCCGTGGGCCTGGTTGAACCTGGCCGGCGGCGACGACCTGAACCAGCTGCCCACCTGCTGACACCGCTCACCCGGACAGCTACCGATCCACCCCGGCGAGGAGACCAGCCGCAGTGACCACGACCACCCCGCTGACGCCCCACGAGGTAGCCGGCTTCGCCTCGACCGCCACCCGGCTGGCCGGGGAGATCTCCACCGTGGTGCTGGGCAAACCGCAGGTGGTGCGACTGGCCCTGACGGCCCTGTTCGCGCAGGGCCACGTCCTGCTGGAGGACGTCCCAGGGGTGGGCAAGACCACCCTGGCACGAGCCGTCGCCGCCACGGTGCGCGGCCACTGGCGGCGGATCCAGTTCACCCCCGACCTGTTGCCCGCCGACGTGTCCGGGGTGACCATCTTCAACCAGTCCACCCAGGGGTTCGAGTTCCATCCCGGCCCGGTGTTCGCCAACATCGTCATCGCCGACGAGATCAACCGCGCCTCGCCCAAGACCCAGTCGGCGCTGCTGGAGGTGATGGAGGAACGCACGGTCACCGTGGACGGCGTCCGGCATCCGGTGCCCCGGCCGTTCCTGGTGGTGGCCACCCAGAACCCGGTCGAGATGGACGGCACCTACCGGTTGCCGGAGGCCCAGCTGGACCGGTTCCTGGTCCGGTTGTCGGTCGGCTACCCCGATGAGCAAACCGAGATCGAGGTGCTGCGCGGAGCGACCCTGCGGTCCCCTGAGACACTCGAGCCGGCGACCGACACGGCCACCGTCGGCCAGCTCATCCAACTGGCGCAACGGGTGCACATCGCCGACCCGTTGTACGGGTACGCGGTGCGGCTGGCGGCCGCGACCAGGACACACCCGCAGATCCGGGTCGGGGTCAGTCCACGCGGGGTGATCGCCCTGACCCGGGCGGCCTGCGCGTACGCGCTGATCGGCGGCCGGGGATTCGTGCTGCCCGAGGATCTGAAGGCCCTGCTGGAGCCGGTCTTCGCGCACCGGCTGCTACTCACCGCGGACGCCCAACTGCGCGGCGTCACGGCGGCCGAGGTGCTCGCCGACGTGGTCCGGTCGGTCCCGGTACCGCTGCCGGCCGGCCAGCCGGCAGCGGCCGGGGTCTGAGCCGCCGGCCCATGAACGTCACCGCCCGCTGTCTCGGCCTCGGCGTCACCGCCGCGCTGCTCACCGCCGTCGGGTCCGTGCTCGGCTATCCGGAGCTCGCACTGCTCGGCACCGCCGGGCTGACGGTGGTCGGCTACGCGGCCGGCTACGCCCTGTGGCAGCCCCGGCTGTCGGTACGCCGTACCGTCGCACCCGACCGGGTGAACCGGGGCGACGTGTGCACCGTGACGTTGCAGGTCGGCAACCTGCGGCGGTGGGGCGTGGCGAGCGTCCTCGCCGAGGAGCGGTGCGGCCGGCGGTGGGTTCCGGTGCCGCTGGCCCGGTTGCGCTCCGGCGCCACGACCACGGTGCGCTATCCGGTGCCCACCGATCGCCGGGGTGTGCTCCCGGTCGGCCCGTTGCGGGTGCTCCGCCGCGACCCGTTCGGCCTGGTCGCCGTCGCGCGCGCGGACGGCGAGCCGGTCCGGGTGTGGGTCCGGCCGCAGGTGCATCCGCTGCGCGCGGTGCCGGCCGGGATCGCCCGGAGCCTGGACGGCCGGATTGACCGGGTGCCGCACGGCAGCATCACCTTCGACTCGTTGCGGGAGTACGTCGTCGGCGACGAACTGCGCCGGGTGCACTGGCGGACCAGCGCCCGGATCGGCCAGCTGATGGTGCGGGAACACGTCGACACCAGTCTGCCCCGGATGGTGGTGCTGCTGGACAACCGGACGGTCGCATACCACGACCAGGTTGACGGGGCGTCGGCGACGTTCGAGTCGGCCTGTGAGGCGGCGGCGTCGGTCGTCGACGCAGCGACCCGGGCCGACCTTCCGGTGCTGCTGCGGATGGTCGTCGACCAGCCGCCGGAGGACACGCCGAGTCGGCACCCGCTGGACCGACTGGCCGAGGTCACGCTGGCCGGCGCCGACCGGCTCACCGGCGGGGACCCGGTCCGGCAGATCTGCGACCAGCTGCGCCAGCAACGACCCGGCGACACACTGGTCTATCTGGCCGGCACCGGTGATCCGGACGCCGTCGCCCGTGTCGGTGGGCTACGGGGCGTCTTCGCGTCCATCCTGGTTGGCCGGATCACCGGTGCCGTCGGCCGGCCGGCGGGCGGGCCACCGGCGGCGGGTGCCTCGACCGGGCTGACCGGTGTGCTCCTCGTCGAGGCGGCCGACGGTGCCGGCTTCGCCGCCGGCTGGGACGCGGCAGGTGACCGGTGACCGGTGACCAGGCGACCGGGCTGGCGCGTCTCGGTGCGGTGGCGGCGGCGCTGATCGCGATGGTCGGCTCAGCAGCGGTCCTGCTCGGCCGGATCTACGACGGGGCGGCGGCCACCTGGCTGATCGCCGGCGCCGGCTTGGCGGCGGTGCTGGTCGGCACATTCGCCCGGCGGCTACCGAACTGGCAGGTGGCGCCGCTGTCGGTCGTGCTGATGGCTGGCTACCTGCTGGCGGCCGGATGGTGGACGGCGGACCGGGCGGAGCTGACCAGCCCGGTGACCCGGCTACTCGCCGATGCCGCCGCGAACGGGGTGCCCCGGCTGCTGACCGCGATGATTCCGATGGAGGCGGTGCCGGACACGGTGGTGGTTCCGGTCGTGGCCAGCTGGCTCGCCGGCTTCACCGCAGCCGAGCTCGCGGTACGGGCCCGGCGTATGCTGCTCGGCTGCCTACCGCCGCTGCTGTTGTTCGGCGCGGCGGCGTTCGTGGTCGGGCCGAACGCCGAGCCGGCCCGGTGGCCGGCGCTGCTGTTCGTCGCGGCGGCGGCGGTCGGGCTGCTGGCCACCGCGGCACCGGTGCCCGCTGCCCGACCGCGCGAGCCAGCGGCAACGGTGGACCAGCCGGCCGGGCCGGGCAGCGGTGGCGGTGGTGGTGGCGCGCTGACGGCGGTACGGCTGCGGACGGCGGCGGTGTCGTTGGCCGGCGCGGCCACCGTACTGCTGCTGGTGGCGGTGAGCGCCCCGTGGGTGGTGGCCCGGATCGCGACGACCGATGTCGACCCACGTCGGTACGTCGCGCCGCCGCAGGTGGAGATTCTCGACGAGAATCCCCTGATCAGGATCTCCGGTTGGGCGCTCAATCCCGACCAGCCGCTGTTCGACCTGCAGGTCGGCGCGTCGCCGGTGTCGACGGTGGACGGGCGACGAGCTGCTGGGGCCGGCCCACATCCGACCGGAGACGGTGCGCTGCGGTTGACCCTGGCTGTGCTGCACGACTACGACGGCGTCACCTGGCGGGTCGGCGGGACCTATCGCAACGCCGGCCGGGTGCTGCCGTCGGTCCGCGACGCCGCGGCGTCGCGGACCGACGCGTTGTCGACGGACGCCGTACGCCAGGAGATCACCGTGGCCGAGCTGTCCGGCCGGCTGCTGCCCGCGATCACCGCCCCGGTACGGGTCGACGGCGTCCGGGTGGCCTACGACCGGGCCAGCAGCACCTTGCTGCACCCCGAGGGTCTCACTTCCGGCGTCACGTACGCCGTCGACTCGGTGCCGCTTCGACCACCGCTGAACGCGCTGACCACCGCAGACGTGCCGGCCGGAGAGTCGGTTACCCGGACGCTGCGGGTGGCTGACGGGGTGCCCGCGGAGATCCGTCGGCTCGCCCAGCAGCTCGCCCGGGACAACGGTGCGCCGTACCAGCGGGCGCTGGCCGTCGAGCAGTTCCTCGCCGACCACTACCAACTTGTCGCCGACGCGCCGAGCGGGCACGCGTACCCGAATCTGGGTTTTTTCCTCTTCGGGCCGCGCGAGGCCGGCGGCCAGCGGGGCACCTCCGAGCAGTTCGCCGCCGCCTACGCGCTGCTCGGCCGGCTGATGGGGCTGCCCACCCGGGTGGTCGTCGGATTCGTGGTGCCGTCCGGTGAAGCGACGGTGCACGGCAGGCACGCGGTGGCCTGGCCAGAGGTGCTCTTCTCCGGTGTCGGTTGGGTGCCGTTCGATCCGCTGCCCCGACCGGACAGCACGCCGCGCCCGATCGAGGAGGAGTTCCGGCCGGCACCGGACGAGCCGACGCCGCCGGTCGAGCCCTCCGCGCTACCGACGGTCAACCCGCCGCCGTCGACTCCGCCGCCAGCGGCCTCCGCGCCGCCGGGCGGCCGGCCGTCCGGCTGGCTGCTCGGCGTCGTCGCGGCGACGGTGGCCGGGGCCGGCGCGGCCGGATGGGTCGGCGTCGTCCTGCTGCTACGTCGCCGGCTACGCGACCGGCGACTCGACAGCGGCCCGCCCGCGCACCGGATCTGCGGGGCCTGGCTCGAGGTGATCGACGCGCTCCGGCTGGCCGGTCACCCGGCCGGGGTGCACATGTCCGCCAGCGAGGTGGCCGGACACGGTCGGGCGCTGCCGGACGGTGCGGCGCTGCCCCGGCTCGACCCGCTGGCCGAGCTGGTCAACCTCGCCAGCTTCGCGCCGGGGCAGACTGACGACGAGCAGGCCCGGCGCGCCGGCGGTTACGCCACCGTCTGGGTGGCGGCGCTACGTGCCCGGCGGCCGTGGTGGCAGCGGCTTGTCTGGTCGCTGCACCCCGGTCCGCTGCGCTGGGACAGTCGCCGACGGACAGCCGCCACCACCGACACCACCGGGAGCGGTTAGCCTTACCTAAGGACGACGGCGGGAGGCGGACGGTGACCGGTACATCGGGCGACACCCAGGCGGAGTCACTGGCGCAACTGCTCGGTGGGCGACGAGGCGCCATCGACGCCACGCTGCCGGCGGTGGCGTACGGCGTCGGATGGGTGGCCGGTGGGGAGTCGATCTGGGTCGGCGTGTGCAGCGCGGTCGCGGTCGGCGTGGTGATCGCCGGGGTACGCCTACGGCGTGGTGATCGACCCCGGTCGGTGCTGATCGGGCTGCTCGCCGTCTGCGTCGCCGCGGTGATCGCGCTACGCACCGGGCGGGCGTCCGACTTCTTCCTGGTGCAGCTGCTGTCGAACGCGGCGAGCGCACTGGCCTGGGCGTTCAGCATCGTCGTCCGGCGGCCGCTGCTCGGCGTGGTAGTGGGAGCGGTGCTGGGTCAACGGACCGGGTGGCGCCGGGATCCGGCGCTGCTGCGGGCGTACGGCCGGGCCAGCTGGGTCTGGGTCGGGCAGTACGTGACCCGGGTGGCCGTCTTCGTCCCGCTCTATCTCGCCGACCAGGCGATGGCGCTGGCCGCCTTACGGGTCGCGCTAGCCTGGCCGCTGGTCGCCGCCTGCCTGGCGGTGAGCTGGTGGGTGCTCCGCCGGTCGCTTCCGGCCGGGCACCCGGGGATACGCCATCCGTTACCGGCCGACCTACGGTGACGAATCGGCCTCCCGTACGACCCGGGCCGGTACGGATGTGACTAGAGTGACACGCTGTCCCGACCGCATCCGCACAAGGAGGCAGGCGTTTCCGTGGCCGAGAAACCTGCTGACTCCGCTCGCGGCACCAGACGCAGCGACTCGGCTGCGGACAGTGCCCTCACGCAGCCGACCGTCGAGCTGAACGCGCTGCCCGGTGGCCGGCCGCCGGGCCCGAGGGTTCCGGACGCACCAGCGGTCGAGCAGCCAACGGTCGAGCAGCCGATTGTCCAGCCGTCGAGCGCCACGGCTCGCCGGGCCGCGAACCGCCAGGCCGACGCGTTCGACGAACCAACGGTCGAGCAGCCGGTGGTCCGCCCTGCGGCCATCCGTCCCGCTGCCGACGCCACCGATGCGAACCTGCCCGCCGGACCAGCACAACCACCGGTTGGACCGGCCGGCACCGGGCCGGGACCGGCGGAAACCCTGCCGGGACCGGCAGCGGCCGTGCCAGGGCCGGCCCGGACCGCGCCACCGGACGAGCCGGACCGGTTCATCGCACTGGTCCGCCGGTACGGCTGGGTGGTGGCCGCCGGTTCGGTCGCCGCAGTGGCGCTGCTGTGCTCGGCACCGTTCGTCTCCGGCAACGGACTGTTGTGGAGCCCGGCGAGTTCGACGGGCCCGCCGACCGCGACGGCGGGCAGCGCCCCGGCCGCGACCGTCACGCCGGAGGTCACCGACGCCTCGCCGGCAGCCGGCAACGGCGAGCAGTCACCCGAGGTGCGGCAGGCCGAACCGCCGGCCGTGCCCCCCGAACAGCCCGCGTCCGCCCCCGCCCCTCCCCCGCCCCCGTCGGAGGACCCGCCGGCGTCCAGCGCCGCCCCGACCGGCGGCGGCGAGCCGGAACTGCTCGGCCCGGACAACAGCGACGATCTCCGGGGCATGCTGGACAGCTACTGCAAACAGGAGCACGGCGGCGAGTGGATGGCGTGGCCGCGTGACTGGCCGGGCAACGGCACCGACTGGGAGTGCGTCCGGCCGTGGACCCATCATGACCGGGATCTCGACGTCCGCCGGGCCTGCGCCAGCCGGTACGGCGAGCCGGTCATCGCCGAGGCCGGCAGTCGTCGGGACGCGTACAGCTGGCGGTGCTACCGGGGCTGACGTCAGCCGACGAGCACAAGGGTGTGGTGGGCCGACCGGGATCGCTGCGTTGGCCAATCCCGGCCGGCCCACCACGGGCGGGCCTGACCGTGGGTATCAGGCCGTCTGCGGCGGTTCGGCACCGTCGGGCGGTGCCGAACCGTTCGGTGGGACGGTGGTAGGTAGGTGTTGGTTCAGGTGATGGATCGTGGTGAAGGTGTCCGGGCGGGCAGGGCCGGCCGCCCACCCGGACACCGGTCTCAGTTGTTCGGGAACAGGTGACCGAAGTCGGCGTAGGCCATCGCCAGGTCAGCCTGTGCCCAGAACCGGTGGTAGCGGAACTCCGGCTCCGGCCCACCGTTGAGGTACGCCTCGACCTTCGGCCAGTCCGGGTCGTCCAGGTAGAACGACCGGATGTCCAGGAAGCTCACGCCCGGCTCGATCGTGTCGCCGTTGGGCATGGTGCCCGACCAGCCGTTCGGGATGTACAGACCCTGCCCGGTGGAGGCGTTGTAGACGTCGTCGAAGCGACGGTAGTCACCTCTCGTCTCCACGGTGGAGGAGCCCTGCGCGTCGGCGTTGGCGTACAACGCGTCCAGCAGGCCCTTGGCGGTGTCGCGGGCCTCGGTGTCGCCGGAGGCGGCCGCGTACCACATCAGGGTCCGGGCGTAGGCCGAGGCCACGCCGACGTCCTGACCGGTACCGACGACCTCGACGTGCAGGTTGTTGTTGGCACCTGGGTTGCTCGGGTTCCAGGTGTCCGGCGCACCGGTCCACTCCATGGTCGACGGGATCGCAAAGTCCCCGCCGGTGCCGATCTCGGTGTGCGAGATGGCCCACGGCACCCACTTGTCGAGGATCTGCTTGGCCCGGGCGTCACCGGTCACGTAGTAGACCTCGGCCACCCGCTGCAGCGACCAGACCTGCATGCCGAACCACTCGTTGCTGCCCGGGTCGTGGTAGACCGGGTGCTCCGTGTAGTACATGCCGTAGAAGGTCGGGGTTCCCGATGGCGGCTGGGCGTAGGAGCCGTTCCAGCTGTTGGTGGCACCGCCGGCGATGGCACCTTCAGCGGACTGCAGCCACTGGTAGAACTCCATCTGTCGGTCGAAGCTCTCGGTCCAGTCCTGCACCGCGGTGGCGCCGCGCGGCCGCAGCTCGGGCACGTTGGTCAGCGCCCAGGCGGCGAACGGGTTCTGGTAGCCGAAGTGGTTGTGGCTGGAGCCGATCCGCCACGACCAGGCCGCCGAAGTGTCGGTCGCACCACCCCAGGCGTAGTACCAGGACATCAGGTAGTGCGCGGAGTCCTTGCCGGTACCGGCCGGGCAGCTGGTCGCGCCGACGCAGTTGCCGATCCGTTTGAAGTACTTGTCGAACATCGCGTAGCGCAGGTAGTCGCCCATCCGGGCGGCCTTCGCGACGGTGGCCGCGACCTCGCTCTCGTTGCCCTGCTCCTCGGCCCAGACCAGCGCCCAGTAGGCCGCCTGGATGGCGCGGGCGTCGGCGTCCGGGGCGTTGGTGTACTTCCACTGCGACGCCGGGGCGTTGTCCTCGGCGATGAACAGGTCCAGGTAGCCGTTCGGGCCGCCGTGCGCCTTGGTGTCACAGGACGGCTGCGGGACGGTCTCCCAGACCGACTCCTGCGGGCCGCGCTGGAAGGTGTTGATGTACGCGGGGCGGGTGGTGCCGTCACCGCAGAAACCGTAGCCGTAGACGTTGTCCACGTCGAGCAGCCAGTGCATGCCGTAGATCTCGCCGGTGCCGTACGCCGACTGCAGCTCGCTGCGCAGCGGGTCGGTACCGACCGGGACGTTCTGGTCCAGCCGCGACGGGTACTGGTTGGGCTGCAGGTACTCGGCGGCGTACTGCGGGGTGCCGGCGACGCCGGCGGTGGGCTGGTCGGCGGTGCCCGGGATGATGTACTGCTCCATCACCGTCCACGCGTTGTTGAACGGCGCCCAGTTCTCGGTCACCCGACCGTAGTTGGCCTCCAGCCAGATCCAGAAGCTGAACGCCTCCGAGGTGGTCTCGTGACCGTGGTCCGGGGCCTCGACGATCAGCGTCTCGATGGAGTGGTAGGGCACGCCCTCGGGGCTGAAGTACCCCGAGTTCTTGATCTTGCCGTACTGCTCCAGGAAGCGTTCGATGTACTCGTTGTCGCCGCCGGGCGAGTCGTTGTCGATCTCGGTGACCACGATGGCCAGTGGTGCCAGGCCACTCGCCGTGGCGGTGATCGTGGCCGTGCCGCTGACCGTGTCGCTGTCCTCGGCGGCCGACACGGTGACCGTCGCCCCGGTGTTCCAGTTGCTCGGGGTGAGGGTGACCGACGACGGCGACCGGGTGATGCTGTTGTCGCCGGAGATCGCCAGGCTGACCGGTACGTTGCTGGTCGGCGCGGAGCTCAACCGCAGGTTGAAGGTGTTGCTGCCGCCCTCTTCGACGCTCACCGATGACGGCGTGGCGACCAGCGCCGGACCTGGGTTTGCCGGGCTGACCGTGAACGACCGTTCGGCGGTGGCGCTCGCGCCGGCGTTGTCGTACGCCCGGGCCTGCACGGTGTAGCTGCCTGCGGGCAGATCCTCCATGACGTACTGGTACGGGCTCGTGGTGTCGGTGTTGACCAGCAGCCCGTTGCGGTAGAACTCGACCCGGTCGATGGTGCCGTCGGCGTCGCTGGCGGTCGCGGTCAGCGGGACGTCGGCCGGCGCGATGAACGGCCCCGACGGCACCGTCAAACCGACCGTGGGCGGTTGGTTCTCCGACGCGCCGTTACAGGTCACACCGTTGATGGAGAACGAGGTTGGCCGGGGGTTGGAGCCGGTGTGCGAGCCGTTGAAGCCGATGTTGGTGGACTGACCGGTGGCCAGGTTGCCGTTCCAGGCGGCGTTGGTCGCGGTCACCACGTTGCCGGACTGGGTCCAGTTGGCCGACCAGCCCTGGGTGACCCGCTGGCCGCCCGGGAACGTGAAGCGCAGGGTCCACCCGGTGAGCGGATCACCGAGGTTCTCGATGGTCACGTTGGCGGTGAAGCCGTTGTTCCAGTCGTTGGTCGAATAGACGACGTCGCAGGCGGTGGCCGCGTTGGCGACGCCGGGGACGGCGGCGACACCTCCGACGACCATCACGCCAGCGGCGAGCATTGCCAGCCGCCGTCTCGTCGCGGTCAATCTCATGTGCGGGGTTCTCCTCGCGAACCAGGCCGAGGCAGTGAGGTACACCTCGGCTTGGCGCCTTGGGCGCGGTGGGCGATGTCGTGGAGCAGCGCGTCGGACGCCAGGCGCCGGATGGGTGCGACCCGTCCCGGACCGGGGTCTGCATACGACGGAGGGCGCCGGACCGGCGGCTCCGGTTCACTGCGTGGCGCCGTACCGACACGGAGTCGGATGCCCTCGGCTGCCGCTGTCGCGTGGTCTGCTGGCTCCCACCTGCGATGGTCGACAGTGTTACATGGGAGCGCTCCCGCAGCAAGTGGCAACCTTCGACAACCCACCGCAGACCCGGGACGGACTCATGCTGAGCAGGCAATTCACCAGGGAAGGTCGGGCGCGGACGAACTCACTCACGCCACCAACATGTTTCGATCTCGTTTTGGGTCTTTCACAAACCCGTGACGGAGACTACAGTCCAGAACCAACGTCGATGGGAGCGCTTCCATCGATGGATGTGGCAACACGTGAGAGTACACCGTGCCTGCGGTGCTCCGCCGCTCCGGTGGAGCACACCACTACCGGTCGTACAGCTGACGGCGGGCCAGCCCGGACTCCGCCGGCAGCTGCAGACACCACCTGGGAGAGGAGGTGGATCCAGAGCCACTCGCGTGGCCCGGCTCCCGCGCGTCACGCACGACCTGGACGCCAAACCGCTCGTGCGTGAGAGCAACTGATGGTGGGGACGGGGGTTGCCCTCCCCGTCCCCACACTACTTCCCCGCGCCCGGCAGGAAATCGGTCGACCCGGCACCCCGTCCGGCCGTCCGGCCGACGCGACCCGGTTCCACCACCGCCGATCCCCCATCCGCGCCACCTGACCGGCGCATCCGCGCGCCCGTGCCGCACCGCAGTGGATCGGACACCACTGTCAGGAGAGCCCGATGGCCGTACTGTCCCGCCGGCACCTGCACCGCCGGGCCGAGCGTTCCGCCGTCCGCGCAGCGAACGACGATCCGAGCGGCGACCCAGGCCGCGCCACCGGCACCGGCACCGGACGCATCACCGGCGCCGAACCCGGCCGAGCCATCGCCGACCCGGTCGGCCCGGCCGGAGCCGAACCAGCCGGCGCGACCGGAGCCGACCCGGCCGTCCGCCACCGCACCGATCCCGAACGTCCGATCGGTCTGCACTTTCCCAACAACTTCCGCTGGGGCGCGGCGACCTCCGCCTACCAGATCGAAGGCGCCGCCAAAGAGGACGGCCGTGGCGAATCGGTGTGGGACACCTTCAGCCACACCCCCGGTCGGACCCGCGGCGGCGACACCGGCGACATCGCGGCCGACCACTACCATCGGTACGGCCACGATCTCGACCTGATGCGTAAGCTCGGGCTACACAGCTACCGGTTCTCCATCTCCTGGCCACGGATCCAGCCCGACGGGACGGGGCAGCCCAACCGGCGCGGGCTGGACTTCTACCGCCGACTGGTCGCCGGGCTGGTCGAACGGGGCATCGAGCCGATGGCCACCCTGTTCCACTGGGACCTGCCACAGGCGCTGCAGGACCTCGGCGGTTGGGAACAGCGCGACGTCGCGTACCGCTTCGCCGAGTACGCCCAGATCCTGTTCCACGCCCTCGGTAGCGAGGTCCCGATCTGGCTGACGATCAACGAACCCAAGACCGTGGTACAGAACGGCTATCTCAGCGGGCATCACGCACCGGGCCGACCGGACGCGGACGGGGCGTACCTGGTCGCCCACCACCTCCAGCTCGCGCACGGCCTGGCCGTACAGGCGCTGCGCGCCGAGCGGGCCGCGTGCCGGATCGGCCCGGCGCTCAACCTGCATCCCTGCTACCCCGCCGACGGCAGCCCGGCCGCCGCCGCCGCGGCCCGCCTGTACGACGGCTACGAGAATCGGCTGTACCTGGACCCGATCTTCCTCGCCAGCTACCCGGCGGACGTCCTAGCCGATCTCGGTCCGGCCAGCCGGCTGGCCGGTGGGATCCATGACGGTGACCTCGACGTCATCGCCGAGCCGATCGACCTGCTGGCCGTCCAGTACTACACCCCGTTCTACGTCGCCGCAGACGGCAGCACGGTCCGACGCTGGCCGACCTCGGAGGCGGACTGGCAACAGATCTACCCGGACGGCATGTTCGACGTCCTCACCCGGGTGCACCGGGAGTACGGCACCGTGCCGATCACGATCACCGAGAACGGCCTGCCCACCCCGGACCGGCTGGCGGCGGACGGTTCGGTGGACGACCCCGGCCGGGTTGCCTTCCTCCGTGATCACCTTGCCGCCGTGCATCGGGCGATCAGCACCGGCGTCAACGTGGAGAGCTACCACGTCTGGTCGCTGCTGGACAACTTCGAATGGGCCGAGGGATACCAGCAGCGCTGGGGGCTGATATACGTCGACTACCCAACGCAACGGCGGATTTTCAAGCGGAGCGCGCACTGGTACCGGCGGGTGATCGCGGAGAACGCCATCTGACCGAGGCGATGCTCCACGGCCAGGCCGGGCGGGGAGACGACGGGATTACATCCTCCGGTGGAACTCACCGTCGGTAACCAGAAATCCACACCACGCCGCACACGTCCCAGGACAGACTGTGACCATGGTGTTCGGTCCTGGGTTGCGTCTCGACCGGAGATACGTATTGGTCGACCGGATCGGGCTGGGTGGGATGTCCGAGGTGTGGCGGGCCAGCGACGAACTGCTCGGCCGACCGGTCGCGGTGAAGGCGCTCACGCCGCCGATCGCGCCAGCGGTACGGGCCGCCTGTCGGAAGGAGGCCCGGGCCGCAGCCCGGATCACGCATCCGCACGTCACCCAGGTGTACGACTACGGCGAGGCGGCGATAACCGAAACCGACGTGGTGCCGTTCCTGGTCCTCGAACTGGTCGACGGGGAGAATCTCGCCGCCCGACTGGCTGGCGGGCCGCTGCCCTGGCAGGCTGCGGTCTGGTTGACCGCACAGGTGGCCAGCGGCCTGGCCGCCGCCCACCGCATCGGGGTGGTGCATCGGGACATCAAGCCGGGCAACATCATGCTCACCGCCAGTGGCGCCAAGATCCTGGACTTCGGCATCGCCGCAGTGGCCGACGGCCGACCTGCGCCCGACGCCGGCTGGTTACTCGGCACCCCGGCGTACGCCGCAC
Organism: Solwaraspora sp. WMMD937; assembly: GCF_029581175.1. Lineage (NCBI taxonomy): Bacteria > Bacillati > Actinomycetota > Actinomycetes > Micromonosporales > Micromonosporaceae > Solwaraspora > Solwaraspora sp. WMMD937. The sequence continues at coordinate 5,180,990 of NZ_CP120738.1, forward strand.
CGGAACGGCTGCACCACTGGCCCGCCCATCCGGCGGCCGACGTCTACGCCCTCGGCGCGCTCTACTACGAGATGCTGACCGGGGCACCACCCGTGCCCGCTGGCAGTTGGCGGGAGGCGGCCGTCCGACTGCAGCGGCCGGACCCGCCGGCGCGGCCCCGCGCCAACGGACTGCCCGCCCCGGCCGCCGACCTCTGCCTCGCCTGCCTGAGCCGGGATCCGGCCCAGCGGCCGGCCGCCGGTGAGGTCGCCGACGCCCTGCACACGGTGCTCGGCGTGATGGTCGAATTCCCGTTGCCCGGTCCGCGCCCGGTTGGCGCTTCGCCCGGCGGCCGGACCTTGGTGGACCGGCTACCGACGGCCCGGCCGGCCGGGCCGGTGCTGCGGCGGGCCGCGTTGGTGACGCAGCCGGACCGGCCGGCACCGCGGCGGGCCGCGATGGTGGTGCGGCCGGCCGGCCCAGCGGGCGCGGCGGACCCGGCCGGCGCACGACCGCCCACCGGCCGCGCCCGGTTGTCCCCGACGGCGGTCGGTCTTGCCGGGGCCGGCGCGGCGGCGCTGCTGGCCTTCGCGGTCGTGGCGGCCGCGGTACTCGGCGCACCTCTGCCGGCCGCCGAACAGGCGGCGGCGCCCTCGCCGGTTGCGACCGCGCCGGCGGCCGAGGCCACCGGGCCACCGACCGGCTCGGACGACACGCCACCGGAGCTGCTGGCCACGGCGGCGCGGGTGGTGGAGCAGTTCGATCTGCTCGTGGCCGACGGCTCCACCGACGGGCGGATCCGTGCGGATGCTGCGGCTGACCTACGCGACGCGGCCGACCAGTTGCGCGTCTCGGTGGCGGAAGGTGCCACGCCCGAGCAGCTACGACACCGGACCGGCGAGCTGAGGTCGAGACTCGCCGGACACCGGCGAGAGGGCACAGTGGACACCGATATTTCCATCCAGCTCGACCTCATGCTCACCACGCTCATGGTGGACGTCGCCGACTGAGTTCAGCGCGGCAGCGCCTGCTGCAATTCGGCGCGCAACGCCGGAGTCAGCATCTCACCAGCCTGCTTGGCCAACCGCGCCATCTCATAGCCGACGACACCGATGTCCGCGTCGCTTGCGGCAAGCGTGGCGAGGATCGAACCGTCCCGGATGTTCATGATCAAAAAGTAGCCGCGGCCCATCTCGACCACGGTCTGCTTCACCACGTCATTGTCGAACATCTGGGCCGCGCCGCTGGTGATGCTCATCAGCCCGGAGGTCACCGCCGACAGCTTGTCGGCGTGGTCCCGGGGCAGATGATCCGAGACCGCGACCAGCAGACCGTCCGAGGACACCACGATGGCATGCGCGACACCCGGCACGCGCTCCGCGAACGCGCTCACCAACCAGCTGAGGTCGCGGGCCTCCTTGCTCAAGGTCTTCACTCTTGCTCCTCCTCACCACGGCGGCCGGCCGGCGCCATGGTCATTTCGCTGGTGTCTTCGGACTCAGCCCGCCGCACACCGCCGTAGAAGCGGGACAGCACGCTGCTGACCGCATCCGGATCCGGCTCGTCGACCGGCGCCGGAACGGGAGCTGCGGGAGATTCGGCGGAAACGGGCAACGACGCCATCGGCACCCGTACCGGCAGTCCCTTGCTGCTGGTCCCGGCGGTCACCGGAACCACCGGCGGCGCTGGTGTCGGTGGCAGCGGAGCGACCGGTCCACGCTGCCGTTCCCACCAGACGCTGCCGCCACCGGCCGCAGCGCCACCGGCCGCAGTGCCACCGGCCGAGGCGCCACCGGCCGAGGCGAGGATGTCCTCGGCCCGCACCGGGGTGGGTCGACGGCCGCCGCGCCGGACCGCCACGGCCCGGTCACCAGCGGCCGGTCCGGCCGGCAGCGCGGTCATCGGACGCAGCGTCGGTACCGCACGCGGCTGCTCGACCACAGCTGGTTGCGCCGGCACGACCGGAACCGGTTCGTCCGCCGGGATCGACGGACGCGCGGCCGGCGGGGCGAACGCCGGCCCATGACCAGCCAGTGCGGCCGGTGGCTGGTTGGCCACCGGGTCACCGGCGCTGGCCCGCACCGCGGCTCCGACGGCACGCATCTCCCTGGTCGGGTAGTCGGTGGGACTACGGCCGGCCGACGCGACGTACGGCGAACTTTCGTCCGGGGTGGCCAGCACCGTGCCGGGGAGCCACACGTTGGCCACCAGCCCACGTTCGGCCGGCCGCAACTGCACCCGTACCCCGAGCCGGGCAGCCAGGTGGCTGACCACGAACAGCCCCATCCGCTCGGAGGCGGCGACGTCGGCGGCGGGCGGCTCGGCCAGGGTCACGTTGGCCTGCTCGATCGCCTCGGCGGACATCCCCATCCCCTCGTCGGTGATCTCGATGAGAACCGACTGGGGCGCGTACTCGTGTCCGGTGACGTGCACGTTGGTGTAGGGCGGGGAGAAGGCGGTGGCGTTCTCCAGCAACTCGGCGAGCAGGTGCACCAGGTCGCCGACCGCGTGTCCGACGATCTGCAGCTTGTCCTCGACGTCGTGGCGGATCCGCGGGTACTGCTCGATCTCGGCGGCGGCGGCCAGGGTCACCGCCGACAGCGCCACCGGGCGGCTCCACCGGCGGCTCGCCTCGGTGCCGGCCAGCACCAGCAGGCTCTCGTCGTTGCGGCGCATCCGGGCGGCCAGGTGGTCGAGCTTGAACAGGTTATCCAGCTGGTCCGGGTCACCCTCGTCGCGTTCCAGCTCGTCAAGCAGCTCCAGTTGCCGTTCGACCAGCACCTGGCTGCGGCGGGCCAGGTTGACGAACATCGCATTGACGTTGCGGCGCATGACCGCCTGCTCCACCGCGACGGTCACCGCGCTACGGTGCACCGCGACGAACGCCTCGGCGACCTCACCGATCTCGTCGCGGGTGCGTACCGCCGCCGGAGGAATCTCGATCTGCGGGACCCCGGACTCCACCGAACGGAGCCGTTGCAGGGTGTCCGGCAGGTCGAGCTGGGCGACCTGCAACGCCTGACTCCGCAGGACACGCAGCGATCGGGCGATCGACCGCCCGATCGCCACCGAGGTGAACAACGCGATGAACAGCACGCCGAGCACCGCCCCGGCGACCAGCACGGTCCGTTGCAGCTGCTGGTCGCTGCGGGCGTCGGCGAGACTCACCGCGCTGCCCAGCACGCTCGACTCGACCTGGCGCAGCAGCTGGTGCCGGTCCTGGCTGGCGGCCCACCAGGCGTCCGGCTCCAGCACCGCCGGGCTGGCGGCGCCACCGACGATGGTGGTTTCCTCCAGTTCCACCGCGGCGACGAACCGGGGGTCGGCGGCGGCCTGGCTGTACCGGGCGATCTGGTTGCCGGTCGCGGTCACCCGAAACTCGGCGAGCGCGGTCAGTTGCTGTGCCCGTAGGTCGGTCAGGCTGACCTGGTCCTCGGGGCCGTACCGGCCGGCCCGGGCGGCGGCGTACAGCTGTGCGCGAATCCGGGAGCCGAGCTCCTTGACCCGGGCCAGCTGGACGCTGCGCAGCACCGCCTGGGTCAGCTCCGGTCGGTCCTGACCTGGCGACGGTTCGGCGAGCAGTTCCAGCAGAGCGTCGATGGCCCGGGTGTAGTTGCCGAAGACAGTGTCGGCCCCGACCGCGCCGCCGGAGATGGACTCACGCAGCTGTGGCAGCTGGTCCAGCGATTCGAGCACCCGGCTGTAGGCGGTCTGCCAGGCCGCGTCCCCGCCGGACTGCGCACCGGCGGCGGCCAGGAAGTCGGCGATCCGGCGGTCGACCGCGTCGTAGTGCGGCTGCAGCACCTCGACGCTGCGCTCCGGGTCGAACCCGACGCCGGCCTGCCGGACCGCGAGTTCCCCGGCGGACCGGTCGCGTTCCTGCTGCAGCTCGTGTACCAGCGCGGTGACCTGCTCGCCGATCTGCACTTGGCGGGCGAACTCGTTGAGTGCCGTCGCCTGGCCGACCAGTGAGCCGGTCTGTACCGAGGCGACCACCAGGAACGCCACCGATGGGACGATCAGAACTGCAGCGAGCTTCGCGCCCATCCGCCAGTCCCGGGGGCGCAGCCGGAGCCGACGACGGTGTGGCGTCACCCCGTCGTCGTCGGTCAGGCGACGGCGGGGGTACGGCACCGCGTTGTCGTACGGGCCACCGGGAGCTACCACCACGCCTCCTCGCAGTTTCCCCGACACCGGCCAAGCCGAGGAGCGGAGTCCATCCAACCAGGCCACGTTCCGCTGTCAACGCGGCGACCTGCGGGAAGACTCACGAAGGATACAGTGGCTGACTGGCGGGTAGCTTACCCGCCGACTCGCCATCGTCCGTCCGGCCGATGTCGCGTGCCGGCCCCGGCCCGTCGAGCCGGCCGAGCGCCACCAGCGCGGCCCCGGTGGCGCCGACCTCGGGCTCGGCCATGTAGCGCACCTGACGCGGGGCGAGTGCCGCACCGAACGCTCGACGCCACCAGTTTGACGCGGCGAGTGCGCCACCGCCGAGAACGACCTCGTTCACCGGGCCGGCCATCGTCGACTCGATCTCGTCCAGGTCACCGGCCACCTGCCGGCATACGCCCTCCATCAGCCCGGCGAAGATGTCGACCGCCGTGGTGCCGAACCCCAGTCCGCGCAGCTCGCCGGAGCCGGCCGGGGCTCGGCCCGGCGGGCGGTCGCCGCCGAACCGGGGATCCGCCGGTACGCCCTCACCCGGCTCGATCAGTTCCAGCGCCCGTTCCAGCTCGGCGCCCTGCGGCAGGCGCAGTTCCCGGTTCGCCCAGCTGTACAGGTTGCCGCCGGCGGAGTAGGCCCGGCCGGTGACGATCCGGGTGTGGTCGACCCGGTAGCGCCACAGGTGCGCGGGCAACGGCGGCAACGGGACCCCCTGCGCGGCCAACTGAACCACTCGTACCGCCGCTGAGGTGCCGACGGTGACCGCGGCCCGACTGGGGTCCAGACATCCGGAGCCGATGTTGGAGGCGGCACCGTCGCCGATCGTCGGGGTCCACGGCACGCCGGCCAACGCCGGCCAACGCCGGGCGAACTCGGCCCGCAGCTGCCCACGCCAGTCCGCCGGGGCCAGCTCCGGAAGCTCACCGCGACGCACCTCGGCCAACTGCACGGCCTCGGGGTCCCACTGCATGGTCACCAGGTCGAGCATGCCGGTGCCGGATGCCTGGGACACCGACATCGGCGCAGGCCCGAGCAGACCGGTCAGCACATACTCCGGCAGGCCGACGAAGCACGCCGGCCGGCCGCCGCAGTGGCGGCGCAGCCACGGCAGTCGCACCGTCCAGTAGAAGCGGTGCCACCAGGCGCCGGTGCGCTGGTGGAAATCGGTTTCGTCGGCTGGCGCGGCCGCACCGGGCAACGCGGCCGGCCGGGTGTCCAACCAGGTCATCAGCGGGCCGATCGGGGCACCGGCAGGATCCAGCGGCAACACCGAGTGCCACTGGGCCGCCGAGGCAACCAGCTCGACACCGTCGAGCCGGCCGGCCGAGTCGAGCTCGTCGACGCAGTCGATGAGAGCGGCCAGGTAGTCGGCCGGGTCGAGGGTCGCGGCGCCGTCCCGGTCGACCGCCAGCGCCACCTTGCGGCGGGCCAACGCGTCCTGCTGCGGCGCGGCCGCGTTGTCGAGGATCAGGCCGCGCACCGAGGAGGTGCCGAGATCGAGGGCGAGGATGCTCATCGTCGATCACCGTACCCAGCCACGGGCCTGGACCGGTATGCTGTCGCCATGCTCGCGCTCACTCGTTGCTGGTGGCCCGCCGACCTGGCGGCCCCGCCGCGCGTCTAGCGCGAAACCATCCGGCCGCCCGTCGAGGCGGCCACCGGGTTCCCACCTGGGCAGTTCCTCGCCGGGCCGCCCGAAGCCCGGAGGGACCCGATGACCGACCACCTGTCCAGCCTGCTGCGCGCCGTGCACGACGGCGTCGACCCAGGTCCGTTCGCGCTGCTGCGCCGCGACGGCGCCGATGTCGTCGAACTGCTTCGCGGCACACCGCACCGCGCCGACCGGCTGGCGGACATCCCGCTGCCGGCTGGACCGGCGAACCAGCCGGCGACGCTGGCGGTGGTCCCGTACCGGCAGATCGCCGAACGCGGGTTCGCCCACGTCGACGACGGACTTCCACTGGAGTGCATCCGGGTGTCGGCCTACCGGCAGGTGCCGGTCGCGACGGCGGTCCGCGACCTGCCCGGCACACCGGTGGCGACCGACGGCGGCGGCTTCGACAAAACCGACGACGAGTACGCCGACCTGGTGGCCCGGGTGCTGCGGGACGAGATCGGCAACGGTGCCGGTGCCAACTTCGTGCTGCACCGCACCTACCGGGCCCGGCTGGTGGCGCCGGGCGGGTCCGCCGCCGACCGGGTAGGCCGCTCGGCGGCGCTGGTCGCCGGGCTGAGCGCGCTTCGCCGGCTGCTGCGCGACGAACGCGGGGCCTACTGGACGTTCCTGGTCTACACCGGCGAGCGGGTGCTGGTCGGCGCGACGCCGGAACGGCACGTCAGCGTCAGCGACGGACTGGCCATGATGAACCCGATCAGCGGCACTCTGCGGCATCCGCAGGGCGAACCGGATCTCGCCACCGTGCTGTCGTTCCTCGACGATCCCAAGGAAATCGAGGAGCTCTACATGGTGCTCGACGAGGAGCTCAAGATGATGGCGACGGTTGCCGAGCACGGCGGCCAGGTGATCGGCCCCTACCTGAAGCGGATGTCCCGGCTGAGCCACACCGAGTACCTGCTCGCCGGACGCAACTGCCACGACGTCCGGCAGGTGCTCCGGCAGACGATGTTCGCGCCGACCGTCACCGGCAGCCCGATCGAGAGCGCTTGCCGGGTGATCGCCCGGTACAGCCCCGGTGGACGCCGCTACTACGCCGGGGTGCTCGCACTGCTCGGCCACGACAGCGACGGCGCGCAGACGCTGGACGCCCCGATCCTGATCCGGGCCGCCGAGATCGATCTGACCGGGGAGATCCGGGTGCCGGTCGGCGCGACCCTGGTGCGTCACTCCACACCGTCCGGTGAGGTAGCCGAGACGCACGCGAAGGCGTCGGCGGTCCTTGCGTCGCTCGGGCTCGCCTCCGGATCTGTCTCCGGAGCCGCACCCGGATTGACGGTGCCGGCGGACCGGCCGGCGACCGACGGTGCCGCCAGCTGCGGAATCGGACTTCCGGCCGGGACGCCCGGCACCGGCGTCACCGCCGCGCTCGCCCACCCCGAACACCCCACCGTGGTACGCGCCTTGGCCGCCCGCAACGACCGGCTGGCCCGATTCTGGTTGGAGCAGCGGGTTCCCGGTGCGGTGGCCGAGTCCCAGTTGACCGGTCTGGACGTGCTGGTCCTGGACGCCGAGGACAGCTTCACCGGCATGCTCGCCCACCTGCTGCGGGCGCTCGGCGCGGCAGTCCGGCAGGTCCGCTGGGACCAGATCGCGACGGTCGACCCGGCCACCGCGGACGTCCTGGTCGCCGGGCCCGGCCCGGGTGACCCGACCGACCCGGCGCAGCCCCGGATGGCGGTGCTGCGCCGGGTCGTGGACGCCGCGCTGCACCGTGGGCAGCCGCTGCTCGGCATCTGTCTGGGTCATCAGGTGATGGCCGACCGGCTCGGTCTGGCGGTGACCCGCCGGCCACTGCCCAGCCAGGGACTGCAGCGGGAGATCGACTTTTTCGGTGTCCCGCGCCGGGTCGGCTTCTACTCAAGTTTCACCGCCAGCAGCGCCACCGCGAGCCTACCCACCGCGTACGGGCAGGTCCGGCTGTGCCGGGACGAGATCGACGGCGCGGTGCACGCGCTGGTCGGCCCGCGGTTCGCCGGGGTGCAGTTCCATCCCGAGTCGGTACTCAGCCCGGACGGCCTGGACGTGCTGCGGGACCTGCTGGTCGATTTGGTCGCGGTCAACCGGCGGCCAGACCGCGTTTGACCGCCGCGGCGATGTCGACCACCCGCCGGGCGGTCAGGGCGGTCGCGGTCAGCGCCGCCTCGTCCGGCGGGATCTCGCCGTTGTTGCTGGTATGGGAGGCGCCGTACGGGTTGCCGCCGACAAACTGGCTCGGCTCCACGTAGCCGGGGGTGACCACGATGCCGCCCCAGTGGTAGACGACGTTGTACAGCGACAGCAGCGTCGCCTCCTGTCCGCCGTGCGCGGTGGCGGTGGAGCAGAACCCGGAGAACACCTTGTTGACCAGGACCCCCTTGGCCCACAGCGGCCCACTGCCGTCGATGAACTGCTTCAGCTGCGCGGCCATCACCCCGTACCGGGTCGGGGTGCCGAAGATGACCGCGTCCGACCAGGCCAGATCGTCGATCTCGGCCTCCATCACGTCCTCGGTCTCCAACCGGTGCGCGTGCCAGCCGGAGTTGGACCGGATTGCCTCCTCCGGGGCGAGTTCGCGGACCTTGCGCAGCCGCACCTGCGCGCCGGCCTTCTCCGCGGCCTCCACGGCGACCTGCGCCATCTGATAGGTGGTCCCGGTGGCGCTGTAGTAGATCACCGACAGGTTGATCGGGTCGTCCATCGATAGCTCCTTCGGTTCGGCTCGGGTCTGCCCCGGTACCGCGCTACCCGTTCGTTGCGCCGGCAAACACCGGTGCCCGGCGCCGGCTCCGACGGTGCCCGCCGATCCGTCCGCCTTCGCAGGTGCGACGCTCGCGCCGCCGGTCCGCGCACAACGCTGGATCCGGGATTGTGAACGAACGGACCCTGGGCGACGCGTGAACAGGGTAGGTAGTTTTCGTTACGACTCGGTCGCCGCCGCCGCCGACCCGCTCTCCCGCCGGTACGCCCGCCGGCAGCCCGGCGGGCCCGCCGTCGATCCTCGAGGAGGTCCTGATGCGTGACCGTCAGGCGCTCGCGTTGGCGTTCGAGGTCCCGGGCCTGCCACCACTGAAGAATCAGACACTGTCCATCTTCACCGCCGGCAATCGGCAGGCAGCGCGGGTCCGTACCCTGCTGACCGCAGCGTGCGACGCGGCGCAACGCAGCGGCTGGACGCCGCTGACCGAGCCGGTTGCGCTGGAGGTCGTGGTACGCCGCCCCAGCGAGCACCAGTTCGGGCATTCGACGAACTTCCTCGGCGGCATCGGCGACGTACTGCAGGACAAGCGCCATGAGCCGGCCGGTGCCGTCGCCCACCTCGGCGTCCTCGTCGACGTGGCGCTGTTCGTCACCGACCGGCAGATCCAGCGGATCTGCTACCGCGAGGAGTACGCCGACGAGCCGTCGTACCAGGTGACAGTCGCCGCGCTCGACCAGCCCGACGGCTGAAGGCGGTTCGACGCCGTCACGCCGGCTCGACCGCGAGCGATGCCACTTCGTCGGCACAGCCCCAGCTCAGGGTCACGCCGGCACCGCCGTGTCCGTAGCAGTGGATCAGCCGGGTGATACCGGCCGGCGGCGCGGGATCGACCTCCACCCGGGCTCCGCCGTGCCGCCCGGGTCGCAGCCCGACCCGCTGGGCGAGGACCGCCGCGCCGGCCAGCTCGGGAACGAGGGCGGCGCAACGGGCCCGGATCGCCCGGCTCGTCGCCGGGTCGGGCAGTTCGCCGTCGACGCCCGGCTCGAACGTGCCGCCGAGCACGACGTCGCGCCGCCGGGGGTGCACGTAGGTGGAACCGTCGGGGTGGTACTCGTCGCGTACCGAGGTGGCGATGCCGGGATTGGCCACCAGCACCACCTGGCCACGGATCGGATGCACCGCAGGGTCGGCGGCCAACCGCCCGGCGGCCAGGCCGGTGGCGTTCACCACCACCGGCGCCAGCTGGCCCGCCTCGGCCAAATTGGACAGATCACGCTGGCGCAGCACGCCGCCGGCGGCGGCGAACCGTCGGGTGAGCCAGTCCAGGTACGGCCGCATCTCCACGGTGGGCACCGTGCACCGCCACTCGGCCACCACCCCACCGGCCGGACCGGTGCCGGCGGCCGGCACCACCGGGGTGACCGGGCAGTAACGCAGGTCGGGAACGGCCGCTGCCCACCACGGTGGATCGTCGACCGGGGCGCGCAGCAGCATCCGGGTCGGTCGCATCACCACCCCCGGGACCGGCTGCCGAGCCTGGTCGGCAAGTTCGTCGAAGGTGCGACGGGCCCAGTCGAACACCCGGGACGTGCCGTCGGTCCGGGTCGGGTACCAGACCGCGGCGGCCACCGCCGACACGGTCTGCTCGACGGGGTGGGCGGTGACCACGGTCACCCGCAGTCCCTGTTGCTGTAGCCGGACCGCACAGCTGAGCCCGATGATGCCGGCTCCGACCACCACCGCGTCAGACACCGTCTCTCCTGTCCGTCCCGTCCGCCCGGCCGGTCCGCTCCGGGCGGTACCCGTACCCGCCGGCCACATCCTGCCGGACCGGGTCACCCTCCCGTGCGACGACCCCAACCGCAGCGGTGCCCGCGCCGACCCCCAGCCGCAGCGGTCGCGGTCAGTACCTGACATCGACGGCGACGATGAACCGGTCGCCGACGCCGACCTCGGCGACCCGTACCGGCGGCGGCTGGTCCGGCCCGCCGGCCGGGTCGAGACCGAGACCGTAGGTGACCCGGCCCTCGTAGTCGCCGGCGAACCCGTAGCCACGCAGGCTGCCCAGCCGCAGCTGAGGGCGGGGCGATCGCTGGATCGACATCCGGCCGTACGCGTCGTGTGCCTGCGCGGAGACGAACCGGATCTGCAGGAAGCAGTCGCCCGCCAGGTCGACCGGCTCCCCCGTGCCGTCGAGGACGATCCGCGGTTGGTAACCGACCTCGTAGGACGGAAATCCGGACCGGAACACGAACGAGATCCGGCTGTACGCCGGGTCGGTGTCAGCGTGGTCGGTGGCCTCGATCTCCACCAGGTACGGCAGCGGCGGAGCCGGCCGGGATGCGACCGGCGGACGGACGTCGTTACGGATGACGACGGTCTGCGACGGCACCGCCCAGCCGTACCGCACCTGGTATTCGCCCGGGCCGGGGCCGGGCGGTCCGTCCGGGCCGCTGCGGCTGAGGCCCACCGCTGGCGACTCCCGCTGGTCCGCTGCCGGTCCGGGCGGTGCCAGTGTCCCGGCACCGGTTCCGTCCGGTGGCTGGCCGGTGGCGGCTCCCGTCGGTTCGGCCGTGGTGCAGCCGGCGGCGGCCAGCAGTACGGCGAGGCTGACGATCATCGGTACGCGCAGATGGGTCATACCGGACTGACGCGCGGCCGCCGATCGGGGTTTACCAGCGGCCGGATCCGGCCCGCGCCGACGGTCCGGTCAGGACCGCCACTTGATCGAGCAGCCCATGCTCGGCTGGTGCGGCTCGGGCACCGGCTGCCCGGCCAGCACCAGTTCGATCGCGGCCCGCAGCGCCGCCCCGGTGACCGGCTTGCCGTTGCCCGGGGTGGAGTCGTCGAACGCGCCCCGGTAGGCCAGGGTGCGGTCGGCGCCGTACAGAAAGAAGTCCGGAGTGCACACTGCCTGGTAGGCGCGCCCGATCTGCTGGGTGGCGTCGACGAGGTACGGGAACGTCCAGCCGGCCCGCTGGGCCTGCGCGGCGAGCTGCGCGGGGGCGTCGTCGGGGTACGCCTCGGCGTCGTTGGTGCAGATGCCGACGACGGCCAGGGTCGGGAACTCGGCGAGCACCTTGGCCAGTCCGACCTCGACGTGCTTCACGTACGGGCAGTGGTTGCAGACAAAGGCGACGAGCAGCGCCGGCGCGTCGGCGAAGTCGTCGCGGCGGACCACGTGACCGGAGACATCCGCCAGCGCGAAGTCGGGCGCGGGGGTGCCCAACGGCACCATCTCTGAGGTGACAGCCATGCCCGCCACCCTACCCGTGCGGTCGGCCAGGGCAGCGACAAGCCATCTCGAGGCGGTACGCGCATCCGTCGGGATGCGACCGCTGGCTGGTCGCCGCAATGCTGCTGGCCAGGCTGGTGCCGCCGCAACTGCCGGCGTTGCGCCCGGCGGTGGCCGACGCGCGGGCGACCCTCACCCGGCAGGTGGTCGGTCTGTGCGCGGTCGCGGTGGTGTTCGCGGTGCTGGCGCTGCTCCTCGGACCGGGAAGCGTCTGGTACGGCCCGGTGAAGGTCGCACTGCTGCTCGGCGGCGCATGGTGGGCACTGCGGAACTGGCCGGCGCCACCGCCCGGCGGTCGGGAGCATCGACGGGCGCTCCCGGGGCGCTGGTACTGGCTGGGCCCGGTGCCGGCGGTCGTCGGCTGGGCCTGGTTGGCGTACCACAGCCCGCTGGCCGGACCGTCCGACCTGTCCGGCTACCGGGCGTACGATCCGATGGTCCTGCTCGCGGCGATGCTGCTGACCTTCCTGACCGCGAGTGTGCTGGAGGAGGTCTTCTACCGGCTGCTGCTGCAGACGCGGCTGGAGGCGCTGCTCGGCCGTTGGCCGGCGATCACCGCGACCGCGCCGCTGTACGCGGCGATGCACACCCACCGGATCGGCGCCGGCCCGGTGGCCGACACGGTCGCGGTGGTGCTGATGTTCAACGGCGGACTCGGCCTGTTCCTCGGCTACCTGTGGTCGCGGTACCGCAACGTGTGGGCGATCGTCGCCGTGCACGGCGCGGTCAACTCACTCACTCTGCTGCCGCTGTTCATCGGCTGACCCGCCCGCGTTCAGTCGGGCCGTGTCGTCGCCCACACCTCGACCGCCGGGTCGAACGGATCGACGCGGCGCGCTATCGTCGATTTATTCAACGCGTGATGAAATCGATGGAGGTGGGCGCGATGGACACTGACACTGCCGACTGTGTGGTCGCCGGTGGTGGACCGGCCGGCATGATGCTCGGCCTGCTGCTGGCCCGGGCCGGCGTCCGGGTGGTCGTCTGCGAGAAGCACGACGACTTCCTGCGGGACTTCCGCGGCGACACCGTGCACCCGTCGACCCTGCGACTGCTCGACGAGCTCGGCCTCGGCGACGAGTTCGCCGCCCTGCCACAGAGCCGGATCCACGAGGTCGCCTTTCCGACCGGCGACGGCCGGCGGATCGTCATCGGGGATCTGCGCCGGCTGCGTACCCCGCACCCGTACATCGCGATGGTGCCGCAATGGGACCTGCTCAGCCTGCTGGCCAGGGCGGCTGCGGCCGAGCCGACATTCACCCTGCGGATGGGGACCGAGGTGACCGGCCTGCTGTACGACGGTGACCGGGTCGCCGGGGTGCGGCACCGGACGGCGGACGGCACGACCGGCGAGACCCGGGCGGCGCTGACCGTGGCCTGTGACGGACGCTGGTCGACCGTACGGCGGGCGGCCGGGCTACGGCCACGCGAGCTGCCGGTGCCGATCGACGCCTGGTGGTTCCGGCTGCCCCGACGGGACGCGGACGACCTGCCGGGGGTGGTGCCGGCCGCCGGCCCCGGCGCGATGCTCGTGGTGATCCCCCGAAAGAGCCACCTGCAGGTCGCCTACATCGCCCGCAAGGGGATCGACGCCGAGCTGCGGTCCCGGGGGTTGGCGGCGTTCCGCCACGGCGTGGCCGCCGTCGCACCCCGGCTCGCCGACCGACTCGACGCGCTGACCAGCATGGACGATGTCAAACACCTGGACGTACGGGTGAACCGGCTGCGCCGCTGGCACCGCGACGGCCTGCTCTGCATCGGTGACGCCGCCCACGCCATGAGCCCGGTGGGCGGGGTCGGGATCAACCTCGCCGTCGCCGACGCCGTCGCGGCGGCGACCCGGCTGGCCGGGCCGCTGCGCCGGGGCCGGGTCACCCCGGCGGAGCTGGCCACCGTGCGCGCCCGGCGGGGCATGCCGACCGTCGCGGTGCAGACCCTGCAGCAGGTGATGCACCGCACCGTGGTGCGGCCGATCCTGGAGGGTCGACGGGGCGGCCCTCCGGCACCGCTGCTGGCCCTGATGCGCCGGTTCCCGGCGGCCTCGCTACTGCCCGCCTACCTGATCGGCATCGGACCGCGTCCCGAGCACGCACCGGAGTACGCCCGCCGGCGGGTTCAGCCCGGCTGAGCCCCCCGATCGGCCCGCACCGTCAGGATCAGGTCGGCGACCAGCGCCGTCCAGCCGGTCTGGTGCCAGGCGCCCAGGCCGGCGCCGTTGTCGCCGTGGAAATACTCCGGGAAGGCGATCAGGTCCCGCCAGTCGGGGTGCTGCTGGAACTTCTCGGCGGCGCCGTAGATGGGCCGCCGGCCGTACCCGTCGCGCAGGAACAGCGAGATCAGCCGGTGCGACAGGTCGTCGGCAATCGCGTTGAGGGTGCGCTTGGAGCCGGACCGGGTCGGGTACTCGATCAGCAGGTCGTCGCCGAAGAAGGTGGCGAAGTCCCGCAACGCGCAGACCAGCAGGTAGTTGGTGGGCATCCAGATCGGGCCCCGCCAGTTGGAGTTGCCGCCGAACAACCCGCTGGCCGACTCGGCCGGCTCGTAGCCGACGGTGAAGTCCTGTCCGCCGAGGGAGACGGTGAACGGCTCGTCGAGGTGCCGCCGGGACAGGGTACGCAGCCCGTACGGGGAAAGGAACTCCTCCTCGTCGAGCATCGGGGCGAGGATCCGCACGATCTGCTCCGGGCCGACCATGGACAGCAGCCGGTGCTGCCGGCCGTCGCCGGCCAGCCGGCGGGCACCGATCACGTCGGCGTACTCCGGTTTGTTGGTCAGGAACCAACGCAGCCGGGCCGCCAGCTCCGGCAGCCGGGCCAGGGTGCCGGAGTGCAGCGTGGTGGTGGCGGCCAACGGCAGCAGGCCGACCACCGACCGTACCTTCAACGGCAGAGTGTCGCCGTCGGGCAGCCGCAGCTGGTCGTAGAAGAACGAGTCCTCCTCGTCCCACAGCCCCTGGTCGTAGGCGGCGGCGGCGATGTAGGCGAAGTGTTCCAGGAACTTGGTGGCGATGTCGGTGTAGGTGTGGTCGTGCACCGCCAGGGTCAACGCCATGTCCAGCATGTTCAGCGCGTACGTCGCCATCCAGCCGGTGCCGTCGGACTGTTCCAGCACCCCGGCCACCGGCAGCGCGGCGGACCGGTCGAACGGCCCGACGTTGTCCAGCCCGAGGAAGCCGCCCTCGAAGACGTTGTTGCCGTTGATGTCCTTGCGGTTGACCCACCAGGTGAAGTTGAGCAGCAGCTTGTGCATGATCCGGGCGAGGAACTCGAAGTCGCGCCGGCCGTCGATGTCGAACACCCGCAGCGCCGCCCAGGCGTGCACCGGCGGGTTGACGTCGGCGAACGCCCACTCGTACGCCGGGATCTGCCCGTTGGGGTGCATGTACCACTCGCGCAGCAGCAACAACAGCTGGTCCTTGGCGAACTGCGGGTCGACCCGGGCCAGCGTCGAGCAGTGGAACGCCAGGTCCCAGGCGGCGTACCAGGGATACTCCCAGGGGTCCGGCATGGAGATGACGTCGAAGCTGTTCATGTGCCACCAGGCGGCGTTGCGGCCGTGGCCGCGCCCGTCGGGCGGCGGTGGGCTGGCCGGGTCGCCGGCCAGCCACTGGGCGACGTCGAAGTGGTAGAACTGCTTGCCCCAGAGCACACCGGCGAATGCCCGGCGGGCGACGAGACGTTCGTCGTCGGTGGCGGCGGCCGGGATGACGGTGTCGTAGTAGCGGTCGGCCTCGGCGTGCCGGGCGGCCAGCGTCGCGGCGTGCCCGGCGCCGAGGTTGAGCCGGGGCGGCGGGGTGTTGCCCGGCGGCGGCGCGGTCAACGTCAGCCGCAGCCGGATCCGGTCCTCCCCGCCGGCCGGCACGTCGAGGACGTAGTACAGCGCGCCCTTGGTGCCGGTCAGCTCCGGGTTGACCGTGTCGGCGCCGTCGACGACGTGGTCGTTGATGCCGTCCTTCGGGTACGGGGTACGCGACGGCAGGCCCCAGAGCCGCTCGGCGTTGCTGTCGTTGTCGCACAGCAGCGGGGTGGGATCGCCGTCGCCCTGCAGCACCAGCTGCCCGAGCACCCAGTGGTGGCCGACCAGGCGGTCGCCGTCGCCGGTGAGCACCGGGATCTGGTCGCGGCCGGGCAGCCCCCACGCCCAGGTGTTGCGGAACCACAGGCTGGGTAGGACGTGCAGGCGGGCGTCGGTGTCGCCCCGGTTGGCCACGGTGATCTCGATGCACATGTCGGTCGGCCCCGCCTTGGCGTAGTCGACGGTTACCGCCCAGTACCGGTCGTCGTCGAAGATGCCGGTGTCGACCAGTTCATACTCGGTCTCGTCGCGGCCGCGCATACCGTTGACCGCGACGAGATCGTCGTACGGAAAGGCGGCCTGCGGATAGTGGTAGCGCCAACGCATCCAGGAGTGGGTGGGTGTGGAATCCTCGTACCACCAGTAGTCCTTCGCGTCCTCGCCGTGGTTGCCGCCGTCGCCGCCCAGGCCGAACATGCGCTCCTTGAGGATCGGGTCCTCGCCGTTCCACAGCGCCAGGCCGAAGCAGAACGTCTGCCGGTCGTCACAGACGCCGGCCATGCCATCCTCGTTCCAGCGGTACGCCCGGGATCGGGCATGATCATGCGGAAAGTAGTCCCACGCCGTACCGTGCTCGCTGTAGTCCTCCCGTACCGTTCCCCATGCCCGCTCTGACACGTAGGGCCCCCATGCCCGCCACGGTTGCTCACCCGCGTCGGCTTCCGCCAACCGGGTGCGCTCCGGATCACGATACGTCCGCCTGGAGTTGACCATGACGGTCATTCTTCCTGGGACGTGTTTCCGGCACTTGTCGGACCGTCACCTTGCCGGCACATCAGCGCCGTTTGCCGGCCCGACCGCCCAGCACCGACCGCCGTACCACCGCTCGCCCTGCCACCGCCCCAGCCCTGTCCCGCCACCGGCCCGCAGCCCGCTCTCGCCGGTCGACCAGCCATGGAGGAACATTGCTCGACATCAGCTTCGGACCGCAGGTCTGCGGCGACCTGGCCGCCGGAGCCAGCCGGGAGTGGCTGGTCACCGACGGTCGGGGCGGCTACGCGATGGGCACGGTCAGCGGTCTGCGTACCCGCCGTTACCACGGCCTGCTGGTGGTCGCCGGGGCCACCCCGGCGGCCCGGCGGGTCGGGCTGGTCAGCCTGGACCCGGCGGTAACCCTGCCGTCCGGCGCGCAGGTCCGCCTCGGCGTGCACGAATGGTCGTCCGGCGTGGTCGACCCACCCGGCCACACCCTGCTGGAGCGCTTCGACCTGACCGACGGGGTGCCGCGCTGGCGGTGGCGGATCGGCGACGTGGTGATCGAACGGGAGATCGCGATGACGCACGGCTCGCCGTGCGTGGCGGTCACCCACCGGCTGGTCAGCGGCGGACCGGTCACCCTCACCCTGGCCGCCGTCACCACCTGGCGGGACGCGCACGGCGAACGGGACGGGCAGGCTCCCCCGCCGCGGATGGACAACGTCGACGGCGGGACGGTGATCGAGGGCGCATTCCGGATACACGGCCCGGACTGGGTGCCGGCAGGCAACTGGTGGGACGGCGTGTACCACCGCGAGGAGGCGGCGCGCGGGCTGCGGGCCGAGGAGGACCTGTGGTACGCGGGCAGCTTCACCGCCACCCTCGACGGCCCCGGCGCGGTGGCCGAGGTGACCGCGTGGGCGGAGCAGCTGGAACAGGTGCCGGCCCCGGCGGCCACGATCGTCGCCGCCGCCCGGACCCGTAACCGGGCGGTGGTGGCGGCCGCGAAACCGGCCGACGCCGTCGACGCCACGCTGGCCCTGGCCGCCGACGCCTTCGTGGTGCGCACCGGCTCCGGGCCGGACGTGGTGGCCGGCTATCCGTGGTTCGGGGCGTGGTCACGGGACACGATGACGTCGTACGAGGGGCTGTTCCTGGCGACCGGGCGGGCCGACGAGGGCCGGGAGCTGCTGCGCGGCTACGCGGCGACGCTGTCCGAGGGGATGCTGGCGAACACCGCCGACACCGGGCACGTGGAGTACAACACCGTCGACGGCACCCTGTGGTTCCTGCACGCGGTGGACCGGCACGTCACCGCGACCAGCGACATCGACCTGGCGGCCGAGCTGCTGCCGGCGCTGCGCGAGGTGGTCGCGGCGCATCTGCGCGGCACCCGCTACGGCATCCGGGTCGACGAGGCCGACGGGCTGCTCACCGGCGGTGCCGGCGGTGAGGCACTGACCTGGATGGACGCCCGGGTGTACGGGGTGCCGATCACCTCCCGGGAAGGCAAGCCGGTCGAGGTGAACGCCCTGTGGGTCAACGGGCTGGCGGCGGTGAGCGAGCTGGCGCAGCTGGTGGACGGTGATCCGGGGGCGGCGACGAGCCTGTACCCGAAGGCGCAGGAGTCGTTCCGGGCCCGCTACCCGGCCCCGTCGGGATGGCTCTACGACGTGCTGGACACCCCGGCGCAGTACCCGCTGGGCGGAGATCCGCACGCCGACGACGACGCGCTGCGCCCGAACCAGCTGCTCGCCTGGTCGCTGCCGTACGCCCCGTTGGAGCCGGACCCGGCACCGTTGCGGGCGATCGGCGCGGCGCTGCTGACCCCGCTGGGTCTACGCAGCCTGGCCCCGGACTCGGCCGGCTACCTCGGGCAGCACCGGGGCGGCCCGGCCCGCCGCGACGGCGCCTACCACCAGGGCACGGTCTGGCCGTGGCTGATCGGACCGTACGTGTCGGCGGCCCGGCGCGCCGGTCTGGACGTCTCCGACGTGTTCCTCGGGCTGACCGCCCACCTGAACGAGTACGGACTCGGCTCGGTCAGCGAAACGGCCGACGGGGATCCGCCGCACGGCGCCACCGGCTGCCCGTTCCAGGCGTGGTCGGTAGCCGAACTACTCCGGGTCCGACGAGTCTGATCAGTTCCTGTTACATCAGCGCAACGCGAATGTCTTCCCTGGTTATCCCGTTGCCGGCAGTATCGTCGGCAACCCAAAGACGCGTCAGCACCCGCAATAGGTGTCTGATCGCGCATGTCCGGTGCCGATTTGAATTGAGGGGGGTCTGTCGATGTCACCTGCCGCCGACGTGATCGACATCCGCGCACCACGGTCGCAGCGGATTCTGATGCTGTCCTGGGAGTACCCACCCGTCGTGGTAGGCGGACTGGGTCGACACGTACACGCCCTCTCCGTCGCCCTGGCCAACGCCGGCCACGAGGTCACCGTCGTCACCCGCCACGCCCCCGGCGCCCCCCTCGAGGAATACGCCGACGGCGTCCGCATCATCCGCGCCGCCGAGGACCCACCCCTGTTCCCCCTGGCCACCCCCAGCCTCCTCGCCTGGACCATGGCCTTCAACCACACCCTCACCCGCGCCGCACTCCGCGCCACCCAGACCGCCGAATACGACGTCATCCACGCCCACGACTGGCTCGTCACCCACACCGCCATCACCCTCACCGAACACCTCGACATCCCCCTCGTCGCCACCATCCACGCCACCGAAGCCGGCCGCCACCAGGGCTGGCTCCCCGACGAGATGAACAAGTCCATCCACTCCATCGAACACTGGCTCGGCCACGAGTCGTGCCGGGTGATCACCTGCTCCGGCTACATGCGCTGGGAGGTAAGCCACCTGCTGGAGCTGCCGGCGTCGCGGGTGGACGTGATCGCCAACGGGGTGAACGACCGGGTGTGGCGGTCGTCGACGCGGGCGGTGGCGGCGGCCCGCGAGCGGTACGCCGCCGACGGGCCGCTGATCGGCTTCGCCGGCCGGCTGGTCTACGAAAAAGGCGTCCAGCACCTGATCGCCGCGCTGCCGTGGCTGCGGCAACGCCATCCCGGGCTGCGAGTGATCGTCGCCGGCGACGGTCCGTACCGGGGTGAGCTGCAGGCGCAGGCCGCGCGGCTCGGCGTCGCCGATCTGATCCACTTCGCCGGGTTCATGACCGAGTCGCAGCTGCCGGCGGTGCTGGGCGCGACCGACGCCACCGTGGTGCCGAGCCTCTACGAGCCGTTCGGCATGGTGGCGCTGGAGGCGGCGGCGGCGGGTGCGCCGCTGGCGGTGTCGGCCACCGGCGGACTCGCCGAGATCGTCGAGCCCGGCGTGACCGGTACGACGTTCCGGCCGCAGGATCCGCACGGGCTGGCCCAAGCGGTGCACACGCTGCTCTCCGACGAGCTGTTCGCCCGGCGGGTGGCCCGGTCGGCCCGGCAACTGGTGACCCGGCGGTACGGCTGGGCGACGATCGCGGCGCAGACCGCCGCCACGTACGCCGCCGCGGTCCGCGAAGCGCCGGGCTTCAACACCCGGCGGGCGGCCGCTCAGCTGGCCGGCGGGGCGGGCAAGCTCGTCGTGCCGGACGGCAACCTGCTCGCGGCGGTCGGCGGCGCCGTCTCGTAGGCGGCTTCGGCTGCTCATCGGCAGCGCGGTTGCTCGTCGGCAGGGTACTCGGCTGTTAGGTCACCCGGCGCAGCGAAACGGCTGATGGTCGCCACTTCTCCAGCTGATCCGGCATGGTCAGCCCACAACTACTGTATGCAGTCGTGGGCTGACGATGGGAGACGGTGATCGTGTCACCGCAGCTGATCGCAGACCGCTACCGACTCGTACGTCCGGTCGGCAGCGGCGGGATGGGACGGGTCTGGCTGGCCCGCGACGAGGTCCTGCGTCGCGACGTCGCCGTCAAGGAAGTGCTGCCCCCGGACTGGATGAACGACGCCGAACGCGAGGCACTGCGCCGCCGGACGCTGCGGGAGGCCCGCAGCGCCGCCCGACTCAACCACCCCAACGTGGTCCGCATCTACGACGTGCGGCACGTCGCCGGCTGCCCGCTGATCGTGATGGAGTACGTCCGGTCCCGTTCGCTGCACCAGGTCGTCGCCGAGGACGGCCCGCTGCCGCCGGTACGGGTCGCGGCGATCGGCCGGCGGGTGCTGGCCGCGCTGCGGGCCGCGCACGGCCACGGGGTCCTGCACCGCGACGTCAAGCCGCACAACGTGCTGATCGGCGACCGGGGCCGGGTGGTACTGACTGATTTCGGACTCGCCACCCTGGACGGCGACGGCTCGCTCACCCGGACCGGGATGGTGATCGGTTCGCCGCAGTACATCTCGCCGGAACGCGCCCGGGACGGGGTGTCCACCGTGGCGGCCGACCTGTGGTCGCTCGGCGCCACGCTGTACGCCGCCGTCCAGGGCCGTGCCCCGTACGCCCGGTCGACGCCGATGGCGACGCTGACCGCGCTGGCCACCGCGCCACCGGACCCGGCGACCCGGGCCGGGCCACTGCGGCCGGTGCTCGCCGGTCTGCTGCGCCGCGACCCGAGACGACGGCTCGACGTGGACGAGACCGACCGGATGCTGCGCCGGGTGACCGCCGGCGCCCCGCCCGGCACTACCGCCGTGACCTGGCCCCGGCTGCGCGACGTGGCCGCACGGTTACGGGTCCCCGGCGCCCTGACCCGGTAGGGTCGGCCGCGACGACCATTCACACCCTGGAGTACGCATGGACGCCTCCGCCCTCGCCAGCGCGCCCGGCCTGGGCATCTACCCTGGCGACCCGACAACGCCCCTGCTGACCTGCTATGACGACGCCACCGGCGAGCGGACCGAACTCTCCGCGACCGCGCTGGGCGCTTGGGCGGCCCGGACCGCAGCGGTGCTGCGCGACGGCTGCGGGCTGGTCGCCAGCGACCGGGCGGCGATCCTGCTGCCGCCGCACTGGCAGACCGCCGCCGTTCTGCTGGGCGCCTGGTCGATCGGGGTTTCGGTGTCGATCCGGCTGGCCGCCACCGCCGGCCTGCCGGTGATCGAGCCGGGCGGCGACGAACCGTTGGACGCGGTGTTCGCCGCCCGCGGCCGGATCGACGACTGGTTGGAGGACGTGCCCGGGGCGCGGCACCGGTTCATGCTCGACATCGGAACCCGGGCCGCGGCGGGCACCCCGCCGCCGGAGGGCTACCGGGACTTCCTCGCCGAGGCGTGCCGGTACCCCGGTCGCCCGCCGGCGTACGGGCTGGTCCGGCCGGGTGATCTGGCCAGCGTGGACGGGACCAGCTACGCCGAGTGGGGTTCGCTGGCGCTGGAGATCGCCGCGCAGCAGGACGTCACCGCCGGCGACCGGGTGCTCGTCGACGGCGGCCAGCACGAGCACCCACTGTTCTGGCTGCTCGCACCGCTCGCCGTCGGCGCGAGCGTGGTGCTCTGCGTCAACCTGGACCCGGACCGGCTCGATCCCAGGGTGGACAGCGAAGGAGTCACCCGGGTGCTCTGACCGCCGTACCGGTGTGGACGGTGCCACCACCATCTGACAGAGTTGCCTCCGCCGAGAAGTTGACCTTGGAGGAAGCTCGACCATGATGGGTCCGTCCCACGCGCTGTCCGGTGCCACCGTGTGGCTCGCCGGTTCCTGGGCGCTCGACCAGTTCGCCGGCTACGAGCAGTCGCCACTGATGATCGCGGTCGGCACCGCCGTCTGCGCCGGCGGCGCGCTCTTCCCGGACCTGGACCTGTCCGGCAAGGTCACCCGCAACCAGGGCGGCGCCACCGTCGCCCGGACCTTCGGGGTGGCGTCGCTGTTCGTCGCCGAGGTCATCGAGAAGATCTCCCTCGGCGTCTACCACGCGACGAAGCTCAGCAAGGATCCGAACCGCAAGAACGGGCACCGCACCCTCACCCACACCATTCCATTCACCGTGCTGGTCGGTTGGGGCACCACCGCGCTGTGCGCCGCGTACGGCAAGTGGGCGGTGATCGCCATCCTGTTCTTCATGATCGGCCTGGCGTTGCGGGGGCTGTTCGACGAGTGGGCCAAACGCGCCGGCTGGGTGATCGTTACCCTGCTGTCGCTCGGCGCCGCCTACTTCACCTACCTGCACCTGCCCGGTGACCGGGGCTACCCGATGCTCGGCCTGGCGATGGGGGTCGGCTGCTTCGTGCACATCCTCGGTGACCTGATCACCCGGGCCGGCGTACCGATCCTGTGGCCGATCCCGATCGGCCGGCGCATGTGGCGGATGTTCGGCCCGCCGGACCGGTACTCCATCAGGGCCGGCAGCAAGTTCGAGGTGGTCGTGCTCCGCGGTGTGTTCAGCGTCGTGTCGGTGCTGGCCATCATCGGGCTGGCCATCCCGGCGGTGCACCGGCACTTCACCGCCGGCTGAGCCCTCGGGTCACGCCGGGGTGCGCTGCACCGGCACCGCCAACCCCCACGCCGCGACCGACTCCGGGGTGTCCACCTGCCCGCCTTCGGCGACGCCGTCGCAGGAGATGTCGATCACCTCGCCGGTGTGCGCGAGCAGGTACGGCCGGGCCCCGCCGTCGGCGTTGGCCAGGGTCGCGATCGCCGCCCAGTGCCGCCGGCCGAACACCATCGGGTAGCTGCGCGTGCCGGCGTAGGTGGCGCAGACCAGCACCTCCGGGTACGGCAGCGCGGTCACCCGGCGCAGCGCGTCAGCGGTGATCCCTGGCATGTTGACCGGGAACACCACCACCGCCTCGGCGTCGCTGTCCTTCAACGCGTCCAGGCCGACCCGCAGCGACGAGCCGAGCCCGGTGCCCCAGGCCCGGTTGACCACCACGGTGGCACCGGTCAGGTCGGCGGTGTCGCGTACCTGGTCGGCGGCGGCGCCGAGGACCACCACGACCGGATCACAGCCGGTCTCCCCCACGATCCGCAACGCCCGTTCGACCAGCAGTTGGTCGCCGCGGTACAGCAGGGCCTCCGGCCCGCCGATCCGCCGACCCCCACCAGCCGCGATGATCATCCCCGCGATCCGACTCAGCTGAGCCACCCCCGCTACGTCTGCCCGGCCGGTCCAGCCCGGCCGGCGGTCACAGCGCCCGCCAAACGCTGCCCGATCCGATGGAACGCACTACGGTCCCAACGATCAGGTGGCGATCAGGTGGCGTCCGCGTAGCAGGTGACGGTGGACACCTCGAGCGGGACCCGGACCGGGGTGTCGCCGAACAGCACCGTGGTGGCCCGGCCGGCGCATTCCCGCACGGCGGCGGCCACCGCCGCCGCCTGCGTCGCCGGACAGTGCACCACCACCTCGTCGTGTTGGAAGAAGACCAGCTCGGCGGCGGTGCCGGCGATCGCCTGACGGACGGTGGCCAGCAGGATCAGCGCCCACTCGGCGGCGGTCGCCTGGGCGACGAAGTTGCGGGTGAACCGCCCCCGGGCCGGGGTGCCGACGTCGGACGGTGGACAGGTCCGGCCGAGCCAGGAGCGCACCAGGCCACCGGTCTCCCCGGTCCGGGCCGCCGACTCCAGGTACTCGAACGCGACCGGGTAGCTGCGGCGCAGCACGGCGAGGGCCGGCACGGCGGCGCCGCCGGTCTGCCCGTACATGGCGCCGAGCAGCGCGACCTTCGCCCGGGCCCGGTCACCGCCGAACGAGTCGCGGGCCAGCGCGGCGTACAGGTCACCGGCGCCGCCGGCCGCGGCCAACCGGCGGTCACCGGACATCGCGGCGAGCACCCGGGGCTCCAGCTGGGCGGCGTCGGCCACCACGAAACACCAGCCGGGATCGGCGACCACCGCCCGGCGGACCGCCTTGGGGATCTGCAACGCCCCGCCGCCCCGGGTGGCCCACCGGCCGGACACCACCCCGCCCGGCACGTACTCGGGGCGGAACCGGCCGTCGCGGACCCAGGCCTGCCGCCACGACCAGCCGTGCGCGGTCCAGATCCGATGCAGTTCCTTGTACTCGATGAGCAGCGGAACGGCCGGGTGGTCCACGCCGCGCAGCACCCAGGCCCGGGTGTTGGGCAGGCTGATCCCGATCCGGGCAAAGGCCCGCAGCACCTCGGCCGGTGAGTCGGCGTGCAACTGCCGGACGCCGAACGCGGCGGCGATCCGACCGGCGAGCTCGGCCAGCCGGCGCGGCGGCCCGCCGACCGGCGACGGCGCGCCGAGCAGCTCGGTGAGCAGTGCGTCGTGCAGGTCGGCCCGTAACGGCAGCCCGGCGGCAGCCATTTCGGCGGCGACCAACGCGCCGGCCGACTCGGCGGCGACCAGCAACCGGAACCGGTCCGGCCGGGCCGTGCCCGCGATGCGGCGCTGCTGGTCGGCGTAGACCCGGGTGAGCGCCTCGATCGGGTCGGCGACCGTCGCCAGGGCCGGCACGTCGTCGAACAGCGCGGTCTGACCGTGCCCGGGTGGCGCGGCACCCGGCGCGGGCGGGTCGGGTGGCACCGGCGCACCGGTCAGCCGGGCGTACGCGGCGGCGAGTGACCGCGGCTCGCCCCAGCGTCCGTCGTAGCCGAGCAGCAGCGCCTCGGTCAGCTCGACGTCGTGGCACCGCTCGATCCGCACGCCGGCCCGCAGCAGGGCCGGGTAGACCGCCGCGGTGGTCGCCCACAGCCAGCGCGGCTCGGGCACCGGGCGCGCCGCCGGTGCCTGCGATGGTGACGGCCCGGCCGCCGGATGCTGCGACGGTGGTGGCCGGTCGGCATCCGACGCCAGGTCGGGCACGGCCTCGACCGGGCCGGCTGGCCGCCCGTCGGCGTGCAGCAGCCGCCGCGCGCCGCCGCCCGGACCCGCCGCCACCGCCACCAGCACCCGACCATTGTCGCCCCGGCGTACGACAACATCGGCCCTGGTCGTGGGTGCTGTCGTACGCCGGCCCGGCAGTCCCCGCGCCTGCCGGGCCGGAGGCAGGTGCTCTCCAGGTCTGATGCATGTGTGGCATCGCAATGCCACACATGCATCAGACCCGCGAACGCCAGGTGGGCAACCGTGCCGGCGGGCAATGGCCAGGATCACGTCAAGAACGCAGAATGCGTATGTCGAGAAGACGGTTAAACTACGCCGTACCCTCGTCGCGTTCAGCGCAATCATCGCCGTCATGTTGCCGGCGGATGCCGCCGAGGCGGCGGTGAGCAACTACATGCGCAACCCGATCGGCGGGGTCCTGTACCAGACGAACCGGTGGTACACCAGCAGCAGGACGTTCTATTTCGCGGTGCCCGCGTCGACCACCTATCTGTTGTCGCCGCCGCGCACCGGGGGCGCGCACATGGTCGACGTCACCTACGTGTACTGACCACCACCGGCTACTTGGAGACGCTGCCGGTGAGGCCGGACTGCACCTGCCGCTGGAAGACGATGTAGACCAGCAGCACCGGCAGCATCGCCATGGTCACCCCGGCGAACAGGCCCGACCAGTCGGACTTGTAGCCCTGGTTCACCGACAGGTCGATCAGCCCTTGGGCGATCACCTGGTTCTTCGCCTCGCCGCCACTCGGCTGCATCAGCAGGTACGGCAGGTACCACTGGTTCCACTGGCCGATCACGTTGAAGATGCCGATGCTGATCAGCCCGGGTTTCGCCATCGGCAGCATCACCCGGAAGAACAGCGTGCTGTGCGACGCGCCGTCCACCATCGCCGCCTCGGCGACCGTGGTCGGCAGCGTCTTGAAGAACGAATGCATGAAGAAGACCGTGAACGCCAGTGACCAGGCCACATAGACGAGGATCAGCATCACGTGGCTGTTCGGGCCGAGCAGCGGGATGAACACGCCGGTGTTGTAGACGCCCTTGTACAGCGGCACCGCGGCCATGAACACCGGCAGGGTCAGCCCGGACAGGAACATGTAGTAGATGACCCGGTTGCCGGGAAACTCGTAGCGGGCCAGCACGTAGGCGGCCATCGAGCCGAGCAGCATGGTCAGGAAGACCCCGCCGCCGACGATGAGGATGGTGTTGACGAAGAAGTCGCCGATGCCGCCGTCGACCCAGGCCCGGGCGAAGTTCTCCCAGTGCAGCTCGTCCGGGATCAGTGACAGCGGCTCCCGGATGATCTGCGCGTCGTCCTTGAACGACGACATGATCACCCACAGCAGCGGCAACACCACCATCGCGCCCCAGATCAGCAGGAACAGGTGGGAGAAGCCGTTGAAGAAGGAGTCGCTGACCGCGCCGGCCCGCCGGGGCGGCAGCGCCCGGGCGGTCCGCCGACCGCCGGCGGTCTCCGACGGCGGTGGCGGCGGGCCGGCCGCACTGGTCGGTGGGTTGGTGACAGTGCTCATCGCGCGGCCCTCCCTAGAATTCGATCCGCTCACGGCGGGTGATCCGCAACTGCACCGCGGCGAGCAGCAGCGTGAAGATGGCCAGCGCGACACCGATCGCGCAGGCGTAGCCGAACTGGCCCTTGTTGAAGGCGGTGAAGTTGATGACCGACGCGAACACCTCGCTGGCGTGGTCGGGGCCGCCCTGGTTGGGGGTCATCACGAAGACCAGCGCGTACATGTCCAGGGCGATGAAGCCGAGGTAGACCCAGGCGACCGAGATGCTGTCGCGCAGCAGCGGCAGGGTGATCCGCAGGAAGCTGGTCACCCGGCTGGCCCCGTCGAGCATCGCCGCCTCGAAGATGTCCTTCGGGATCGACTGCATGGCGGCGGAGAACAGCACCATGTAGAAGCCGACCCCGCCCCAGACGGCGATCAGCAGCAGCCACCACAGCACCGCCGGTACGCCGAGGAACGGCGTCGGGTCGGAGACGAACTTCAGCGGCTGCTCCGCGTCGACCAGACCGATCCTGATCAGGATGCCGTTGAGCAGCCCCTGGCTGTCGCCCCGGTAGATGGCGCCCCACATGATGGCGACCAGCACCAGGGACAGCACCTGCGGGAAGAAGAAGATCACCTTGTAGACGCCGGAGCCGCGGACGCCCCGCACGCCGGCCCTGTCCCCACGCCCGCCCACGTTGAGCAGGAAAGCGAGGAACAGGGCCAGCGCGATGGTGAACAACGGCAGGGTGACCAGGAAGAAGACGTTGTGCCAGAACGCCGTACGGATCAGCTCGTCGCCGAACATCCGGACGTAGTTGGCCAGCCCGACGAACTCCTGGGTGTCGGAGTAGCCGCCCCAGTTGGTCAGCGAGTATCCGGCCGCCTGGGCGTACGGCCAGACGACGTAGAACACGTACAGCGCCACCGGCAGTGCCAGGAAGCCCGTCACGAACCGGGCCTTTCCGTGCTGCATCGTCAGGTCACCTTCTGCTCGATCGGGTCAGCGAAGCGACAACTCAGGACCGGGTGAACTTGTTCACCGCGTCGTCCGCCGCGATCTCGTCGGCCGCCTCCTGCAGAGTGTCCTGGAACTCCTTGGCGGTCATCCGGCCGGCCATCAGCTCACCGATCGCGTTCTGCTCCACCTTGTCCAGGTCGGCGTACCAGTCGGGGTGACGAAACGACACCAGGTCGCCGGGGGCGTTGCTCATCAGCTCGTTGGCCGAGGTCAGCGCGGTGGAGGTGGTGACGTTGTCGCCGGAGCCCTTCACCGAGGCGAGCGAGCTGGTCAGCTCGGCGAACTTGCCGGCGCCCTCCTTGGAGAGCATGGCCCGCAGGAACTCCATGCCGCCGGGGGCGTTGGCGGCCTTCTTCGGCACGATCCAGCCTTCGCCGGAGCCGGCCTGCACGGTGCCGTACGGGGCGGCGTCGGCGGCGCCGACACTCCACACCGGGGCGATCTTCATCTGGAAGCCGCTGGGGATGGTGGCCCGCATCTCGTTCTCCAGCCAGGTGCCGCAGGGCAGGAACGCCGCCTTGCCGTCCAGCCAGGCCTGCTGCGACTCGGTGTGGGTCAGGGTGTCGCTGCCGGTGAGGGTGTAGCCGTCGGCGACCATCTTCTCGACGGCGCTCATCGCGGCGGTGACCGCGTCGGTCTGCCAGGCGCCTTCCTTCAGGTTGTCGATGTCGACGACCGCCTGCCGGCCACCGGCCAGCCAGATCCAGGTCATGATCGGCCAGCGCATGTAGTACGGGTACTTGCCGGCGAAGGCGAACGGCGCGACACCGGCCGCCTTGATCTTCGGGGCGAGGGTGAAGAACTCGTCGAAGCTGGTCGGCACCGCCCATCCGTTGCGGTCGAACAACGCCTGGTCGAACCAGAGACCGAACACCGTGTACGCGTAGTTGAGCTGGAAGAACTCGCCGTCGAACGTACCGTCGTCGACGGTGCCGGGCAGCAGCGTGTCGCGGACCTTGACGGCCGGGTCGTCCCAGCTCGGCGCGTCCAGCAGCGGGGTCAGCTCGGTCAGCGCGCCCTCGTTGATCAGGGTGTCGATCGCCATCAGGTCGGCGCCCGAGTTGTTGATCAGGTCGGCCGGGGTGGTGGAGAACTTCGGCTGCTGCTCGGTCTTGATCTTCTGGGTGGAGCTGAGGTTCACCGTGACACTGTCGTGCTTGGCCACGAACAGCGTCTTGTCGAACTCGGGGTACTCGTCGCCGAGGCCGCCGTTGAACACGACGACGTCAACGCTGCTGTCGTCGGCGACACCGAACGGGTTGTCGGCGCTCTTGGTGCCGGTCTCCGTACCCGTGCCGGGGTCGCTGCCGGCGCAGGCGGAGAGCAGGCCGGCCGCCGGGCCGGCCAGCAGCCCGGCGGCGGCCGCGCGGCGCAGCAGGGTCCGCCGGCGGACCGAGGCACCGGCGACGGCGGACGGGATCCGCACGGAATCTGGGTAAAGCGACATGATGCGTGCTCCTCAGCTGGGGGTTTCGGCGGGGCGGATCGTGCTCCGGTCGACGGCCTTGTGGCCGTCGACGGCTCGGGCGGTGCGGCGGAACGCCGCGTGCGCGCGGTCGTGGGTGCGCTGCGCGACGGCGACGTAGAGCAGGTCGAGGACGACGAGTTGCGGGTGGCGGGCGGAGAGCGCGTCCGGCCGGAAGGTGGTCGCCTGGGGGGCGGTGAGCAGGACGATGTCGGCCAGGTCGGCCAGGGTGGAGCGGGGGAAGCTGGTCAGCGCGACGGTGGTCGCGCCGTGGCTGCCGGCCTCGGCGACCATCTCGATGGTCTCCCGGGTCTGGCCGGTGTGCGAGATGCCGAGGGCCACGTCGCCGTCGCGCATCAGCGCCGCGCTGGCCAGGCCGTTGTGCAGATCGGTCCAGGCCCAGGCCGGTACGCCGATGCGGTGCAGACTGAACTGCATCTCCTCACCGACCAGGGCGCTGCCGCTGGCGCCGAAGATGTTGACCCGGCTGGCGGCGGCGACCGCGTCGGCGGCCTGCTCGACCTGGATGAGGTCGAGCAGGGCGGCGGTGTCGTGCATGGCCTGGGTGTCGGCGGCCATGATCTGGCCGAGCACCCGGTCGAGCGGGTCGCCGGGCTGGATCTCCCGGCCGATGTCGACGGTCCAGCCGGCGGCGCGGGCCCGGCCGGTCTCGGCGGCGATGCCGAGCCGCAGGTCGGCATAGCCGTCGAAGCCGAGTGCCCGGCAGAACCGGGTGACGGTCGCCGGCGACGTACCGCTGCGTTCGGCCAGCTCGACGATGGTGGCGCGGGCGGCTGCGGCCGGGTCGGTGAGCACCTGGTCGGCGACCCGGCGCAGCGCACCGGTGAACTCGGTGAGCCGGATCCGGGCGAGCACCGTGTCGGCCGGCCCCGGGGCGTCGACCACCGCGGTCCCCGCGGGGATCTCCACCTCGCTGTCAGCCATCGGCGCCAACCTTTCGGGAAGGACTGTTAACTGTTAGTGGTAAAAGTTCTTACTAACACCCCCTCCGTGTCAAGACCGTGGGCGAAGTTTTCAAACCGTTACCGGCTGGGAGCGCTACCAGCTGGCCGTATCCCTCGATCACGATCAGGAGCGCCGCATCGATGCAGCTATGCTCCGGCGGTGGCGCCCGCACGACTCCGCTTCGGCCAGTACGAGTTGGACCTGGAACACAGGCAACTACACCACCGGGGCCAGCAGATCCTGCTGGAGCCACGAGCCGTCGAGTTGCTGTGCCACCTCGCCGCTCACCGGGACCGGCTGGTCACCAGGCAGGAGCTGCTGGACACGCTATGGTCCGGGCAACCCGTCACCGAGTCGGCTCTCGCCGCCGCGCTGCGCGCCACCCGCCACGCGATCCGCGACACCGGCGGCCATCAGGAGGTCATCCGCACCGTCCACCGGCGCGGCTACCAGTTCGTCGCCGACGTCACCCCGGTCGCCGCCCCCAAGGACTACGACACGGTCCGGTTCTGCCAGACCAGGGACGGCGTCCGACTCGCCTACACCGTCACCGGCGCCGGTCCCCCGCTGATCTCCACCGCCAACTGGCTGACCCACCTCGGCCTGGACCGACGCGATCCGATGTGGACGCACTGGTACCGGGACCTGATGCGCGACAGCCGGCGAGGGCTTCGGTACGACGAGCGGGGCTGCGGGCTGTCCGACTGGTGCCCGCCGTCGGAGTCACCGCAGGTGTGGGTCGACGACCTCGACACCGTCGCCGACGCCGCCGGATACGACACCTTCGCGATCATCGGTACGGCCCAGGCCGCCGCCACCGCGATCGCCTACGCGGCGCTGCGCCCGGACCGGGTCACCCGGATGGTCCTGATCAGCAGCCACGCCCGGGGCCGGCTGGCCCGCGCCCGCACCGAGCTGGACCGCCGGGTCGCCGACGTCGACCTGGACCTGGCCACGGTCGCCTGGCAGTCCGCCGACCCGAGCTTCCTGCGCGCCTACGCCGCCCAGTTCCTGCCCAACGCCACCCCGGCCGAGCTGGACACGTACATCGCCTTCACCCGACGCACCACGTCACTGGAGAACCTGGTCCGCTTCTTCCAGATGATCACTACAATGGACGTGTTCCCGCTGGCGGGGCAGGTCCGCTGCCCGACGCTGATCCTGCACGCCCGCAACGACCCCCGGGTCCCCGCCTCGGACGCCACGGAACTCGCCGCGCTGATCGACGACAGCCGGTTGGTGCTGCTCGACAGCGCCAACCACCTGTTCACCGCGGCCGAACCCGCCTGGGCCGAGCTGATCCGCCACGTCGACGACTTCCTCGACGACTGATCCTCACCCGCCCGACGCCCGGGCGGTACACGCCCGCTTCCAACCCGGCCAGCCGAGTCAGCAGAACGGCCGCCAGCCGTCCGCCCCGGTCCACCCTGGTGGCGGGCCACATTTTCCGCCCACATACGGCAGACTCGATCGTGGACGCCGACCCGTCACGGGTCTGACGTGCGAATTCGGCTACCGGCCCGGCCAGGTGTTTCATTTTGAAACATCGGCGCGGGTGGTGAGTGTGTCGGATGAAAGGAAGGTGAAGCGATGCCGGTCACCGGACCGACAATGGTGCGCCGCCAGCTGGGGCGGCGGCTGCGCCGGCTGCGGGAGGAGGCTTCCCGCACCGAGCAGGAGGTGGAGCGGGCGAAGGTCTGTTCCCGTACGACGTTGTGGCGCATCGAGAACGGCAAGTTCCCGGTCAAGATGAACACCGTACGGGGTCTGTGCTGGTTCTACGGTGTCGACGCGGAAACGACGGACACGTTGACCCGGCTCGCCGCCGCGTGTGACGAGCACGGCTGGTGGGAGTCGCACGGTGACGCCGTACCGGACTGGTTCCGCTTGTACCTCGGCCTCGAAGCCGCCGCGACGGAGATCCAGCTCTACGATCCGGAGCTGATCCACGGTCTACTCCAGACCCCGGACTACATGCGCGCGGTGTTTCGTGCTGCCGACCGGCAGGCGTCGGAGCAGCAGATCGAGCGCCTGGTGTCGCTGCGGCTGGATCGGCAGATTTCCTACTACGACCGGGCCGAGCCGGCGAGGATCGTTGCCGTCTTCGGAGCCGGCGCGCTGGCCCGCGAGGTTGGCGGCTCGGCGGTGATGGCCGAGCAACGCGCCCACCTGGCCAGCGTCGGTCGACGGGTACGGGTGGAGATCCGGGTTCTCCCCTGGTCCGCCGGTGCCCACGCCGCGATGGTCAGCCCGTTCACCCTTCTCGACTTCGCCGACCCCGACGACCCCGACATCGCCTACGTCGAAACCCATCTCGGCTCCCGCTACCTGGAGCGTCCTGAAGAGTTGGCCGAGTACCGTCGAATTTTCCGAGAGGTCCGTGAGCAGTCGGTCCCGATCGAGGAGCACCTACGATGAAGCCTGACACCCCCTGGTTCACGTCCAGCCGCAGCGGCGGCAACGGCGGTCAGTGCGTCGAGGCCCGCCGGCACGCCGGCCGCGCCGAGGTACGCGACAGCAAGGACCGTACCGGTCCCACCTTGACGTTCAGCACCGCCCAGTGGGACACCTTCACCACCGCCCTGCAGTCCGGCACCCTCCCCCACTGACCCAACCCACGGCGGTGGGGGTC
Organism: Solwaraspora sp. WMMD937; assembly: GCF_029581175.1. Taxonomy (NCBI): domain Bacteria; kingdom Bacillati; phylum Actinomycetota; class Actinomycetes; order Micromonosporales; family Micromonosporaceae; genus Solwaraspora; species Solwaraspora sp. WMMD937. The sequence goes on from NZ_CP120738.1 coordinate 5,213,878, forward strand.
ACCTCGGGTACCCCGAGGTGACCCCCACCGCCCTGCCCCCACTTCGCGGTGAGCGGCAACTCCTCGACCGACCGGGGAACGTCGAAGCCGGTTGAGTCGGGTGTACCTGTGGGACCGACAGGCGCGGAGACTACAGCACCTTCCGATCCCAGTACATCCAGGTCTGGGAGTCTATCGCCGTTTCGAACGCCGCCGTCTCCGATCCCCCTTGATAAGTACAACGAACAAGCCCACGCACACCACCGAGCACACACCTAGGGCGACCGACGCAGACTGGCTGCTTTTCGGGCCCGATAAGATGCTGATTGATGTGATTGCAAAACCAAAGGCGAGAATCGGCAACAAGGCGCGCGCCACGCGACGATGGTGACGCTGTTTATGTTCGGCCTCAATATCGCGCTCCTTGTCAGCAAGATCCTTCTCCCACGGCGTGCCGAAGGGCCAGTTCGCCATCCAGATAATTCCGGCAAGCCCCACAGCATGGTAACGATGACCACGCCCCACCCTGTCCGACCCGACATCGCCTACGTCGATTCCCACTTGGCGCTCGCCATCTTGAGCTGTCTCAGTATTTGTCAGTTTACAGTCAAGTCCTCCGACAACTCAGCAGGCAGCCGCTCCCGATCGAAGAGCACCAACGACGAGGCCTCTGTTACCCATTTTGTCCTACGGCGGGAAGCACGGCGCCCATCTCAAAGCACTCGACGGCCACGAGGCACGTTGATCGAGGCTCAGGAAGTCCGACCCTCGGCATGACCAGCCAGATATGTTTCGATTTTTTCATGGATCAGTTTCACAAATGCGACACCCAGCAGGCGTCGCCCTCGAAAGGTGTACACGCGACCGCTGCCCGCATCTACGACAGCAGGTTGAGCCATAGCCGCAAAACCAGAAGTTCCGAGGCGAAAGGATCGCGACATCATACCGGGTATCTCCTCTCCGATGACAGGCGCCACCAGTATCGGCATCACCAGTACGCCCGACTGGAGGCCGTTCCTCAAGCCCATACTGTCGGCCACCATCAAGACCTCGAGGGTGAAACCCTGGACATCTTCCTCAGTTGCCACCGCCCTGTTCACCACAGCGACGAGTACATGCACTCGACACAGCCATCTCCACTCAGACGTATAGCCGAGCGTAATGGTCTCGCCATCGACCTCTTCCTTTATCACCTCGCAGCCGTCGGAGCGCAGCCGCCCCTCAATGACCTCACTCGCATTTACCATCCGCACACTCCCGCCAGCCTAGATGTCCTTGCCGCGACCGATGCCGTCCACTCAACCAGCCGTGGTTGGGTGGCCAAGCCGAGCCGTTCCGTTCGCCATCAGCTTGACTCAGCCACCGGCTCCGGCAGGTACGCCTCGTACGACTGCTTGATGAGTGAGTTGAATGCATAGCCCACAACCTGGTTCCCCTGAAGGTCCAAGCCTGGCCAGTCGTCACATCCACAACCGCAGGTTGAGCCATCGCCGCGAAACCGTTGAGGTTCAGCCGGTACGCCTTCTGCGCCAGTGCCGCAGCGGCCGGATCCACCGCCTCGGTCACCAGGATCGGCAGCACAATCACGCCCGACTGCATGCCGCGCCACTGACCCTTACGCCCCAATGCGAGGTTCACTGAGGTCTATTCACAGGCGATCCTGTAGAAATGCAGCCCGATGGCACAGGAGATCGTTTCTGTGAAGGTCGCGAGCGGTCTGCGGTAGTCGGTGTGCAGGATTCTCCAGGTCTTCAGGTTCGCGATGACCTGTTCGACGACCCAGCGGATCTTGTTGACCTGCCTGTTGTATTCCTTCTGCCACTCTGTGAGCTCGCCGCCCTTGGGCTTCTTGTACGGAGTGATCATGCCGTTGCCGACGTATCCTTTGTCGCCGATCCAGTCTCCAGGGTTCAGGCTGGCGAGAACACCGGTGTCGTTGATCGCGTACGAGTCGTGGTGGTTGCCGGTGACAGGATCGGAGACCCAGGCGAGCGCGCCGTCGAGGGTGCAGGCGACCTGGACGCTCATGCCCGTGGTCTTGTGCTTGCCAGAGTACAGACAGCGGTCCGTGCGCCATGACCAGCAGGGGAACAGAGTGCCGTCGACGATGTACTGGACGGTCGGGTCGAGCTCGTCGGCGGTCGGCGCGAACCCCGCCAGCACGCGGTCGAGGACCGGGGTGATGCCGGTGACCGCCCGGGAGATCGTCGACTGGGAGACACCGTGCGCCTCGGCGATCTCCGCTTGGACGCGGTTGCGCCGCATGTAGGTCAACGTGACCACGAGGGCGCGGTAGAGGCCGAGGATCGGTGGCCACGGTTCCATGCCCAGGTTCCGGCATTCGGTGCGGACCAGCACGCAGAGGTCGCGGATCTGATCGGTCGTGAAGCCGGTGGTATGATACATGTTCGGCGGTCCGCTTTTCTTTGGTTGTTGTGTGGTAACTCCATCCTATGGGAGGGCGGGCCGTCTCGTTTATCGGGGGGTCCACTGTGGGCTATCGGGGCCCTGCTGAATAAGCCTCACTACATCGTCGACGTACCCTCGCAGGCTCTCCTCGTCGACCCGCTCCACCTTCGCGGCGACGGCGAAAATGTGCATCCTCTTCAACAGTCGGACCTTTGCCCGGTATCCGACGACTACCGGCATCGAACCAATGACCCCCTCCGTCACCGCACACCCAGCTGCGTCGAATCGTTGCCGGACAGCCCTCAAATACTCGTCTACGGAAATCACATCATTCCCTCCTCACGCATTTCCACGCTTCCCGCGCAGCCGATCAACCAGAGCATAAGATCTGGGCGCACTTAGAATCGATTTCATCAAGTAGATGAGCACCACAAAAAGCGCAGCCACCAAAAAGCCTCGCCAGAGCATTCGTAGGGCAACCATGAGGAACGGCCAGACAGCGGACGTCGGCCCACCGTATCGACAGTCAGTCTGATTCTCGCCGTAGCACGCCTCACGCAGTGAAATGAACTGTCCAACATCTTCCGGCACAGCAATGGAGGTCTACCACCGCTTGGCCCCGGCACGCTCCAGCACGGCTATGTCACAGACCCACCAGTATCCGAATCCGTGGTCGCTTACCGGGCCAACCCTACGACACCCCTCGACAGTCACTTCAACCGAACTTTCAGCTGGACCGTAAGGACGGGAAGAGCCAGTTTCCAGGATAGATACTAGAAACCGTTAGATATACAAACATCAATAATATCATTAGAAAAATCATCGTTGCCGCAAAGAACAATTGACGAATTCGGTATACGACCGGCTTGGCATCGTTACGGGCCGAGATCTCGCGCGACCTATCGTCGCGCGCGAGTTTCCGACCACATCACCTGGTTGCCCAGTCAGAATGCCCCTCCCACAAGGCCGGGAGTTCATCGCCGTTTCGAAGAGCGCCGTCTCCGCCCTCCCTTGATCACTGCAACGAACACACCTACGCACACGACCGAACACACACCCATGGCGACTGCCGCAGACTGACTTTTCTGGTTCACGAAAATCGCGATCGACGCAACTCCGAAAATGGCGGCGAGACCCGGAGACAAAATGAGTGCCACGCCGCGATGGTGTCGCCGGTTGTGTTCGACATCAATACGGTGCTCCTCGTCAGTGAGATCTTTTGCCCACGGCGTGCCGAAGGGCCAGTTTGCCATCCAAATAATCGCGGCCAGCCCTGCAACGACGATCAGCATAGTGACGATGACCATGCATCTACCCGTCGTAGATGCTGATTAAGTCGGGCGTGCCCGTGGAGCCGACAGACGCGGCACCCACATCGAACCACTCGGCGGCCGTGTCGCCTGTGAATCAGAGCTCAGGAATCCTGGCTCTCGGCAAGGCCAAAGGATCACGGTATCACGTCTTCAATGAGGTCATCAATATTTGCATCACTAGTATGCCCGACCGGAGGCCGTTCCTCCAGCCGATTTCGTCGACCACCCCACGACGCGTTACCCACGAATGTCAACCAGCTTCAGCCTCCCCGTTCACCCGAACCCTTACTCGCCACCCGCCGATCAGAGCGAAGACTGCAACAATAGCCGCTGCCCCCGCGCCACTGATCGCGACCGCCGCCGTTATTATGCCCAGCAGCCGCACACCGAGCGCGAGGACAAAGTTGCCAGGCTGCGAGTACACACACTTTGTTGGCCGGTTCTTCTGACACGACTCAACAATCGCAACGTCTCGCTCACCAGGGCGCAGCATGGAGGCCTCGGTCTCTATCTCCAACACCCTCCCATCATCCATCTCCACCTGTGCGGAACAGGACCACCAATAGCCAAATCCGTGTTCTGATACTGGGCCAATTCGGCGACAATTATTCGGCGTGGCAAAACCAGTCTCATGATTCATGGAAATCCCCAAACCGGTGCCACTGTAGGAGCTCTCGACAGACCTGATTCCAAGCGCGATTGCAGCGGCTACAACCGCGATTAGAACGCTAGCCGCTAGATACTTAAGAACACCGGCGATGCGATTGATAACCCGAATCTCCGCCACAGCCATCCACCAATTCTAGACAAGGCCTGTCAGAAAGCCATTGACACCCCCCCTGGATTCCCCCAATCTGAGTGAAACTGGAGGGAAGCATAGTCCCCGCCAATCCAGCACCCACCGCCCCCGGCAGATTTTCCCGGACATTTTTGTACCAAAATCGACCAGAGATCGAATTATTCCGTGCCATCGTCTTCAATGCAAAACGGGTCTTCCTGATTGCACGATAGCCCTCCCTCGTGAATGCGCCAGCCTGGGCCCTCGGCGCCAGTTCACCAACTACGCCCTTTGACGCCTTTGAGAGCTTCATCCGAACCCTGCGTCAGCCCACCCCGTAGGCCCAGAGCACCGCGGGCTAATCCGGTACCGATAACCTTCCCTGCGACCCCACCCACGACACCGAAGAGAGCCCCGGTTCCCGCGCCCAGAAGAATGTCACCAATATCTCCGCCTTTCAACCCAGCCGCCAAGCCACCACCGACAGCACCGCCGATCATCGCACAACCCACGCTACCAATGCCTAGGGTAAGAGCAGAACACCCTACCGTAACAAGGATCGTTGCCCCCAACCCGACGACGTCGGCATTTTCTTGCGCCCACTCGAGGGTGCTAGACGCGACATCGGAGACCGCATTCTTTGAGCGGCACCAGAAGCTGGCCTGGCATTCGCGATGTTTGCGTTCTGCTTCGACGCGTTCGTCGATCGCCCTGTGAACCGCCTCGCGTCGTTGCTGGCATTCGGCGGTGCAGGCAGGCGGCACGTACTTCTTGACGATCTTGGTCGTGCCGTTGGACATGACGTAGCCGCGGTCGCCGGTATCGTCGCTGTTCTCCGTGTAGTACATGCCGGTCGGGTCGGCGTTGTCGACCGGGTTGTTGCCGCCGTACTGGTATGCGTTGTACTGGTCCGGATCGTCGGCGACCAGGACCGGGTCCACGGAGATGAACCGGCCCAACGTCTGGTCGTACTGTCGGGCGCCGACGTTGGTCAGGCCGGTCGGGTCGATGTCCCCGCCGACGAAGCCCTTGTTGTTCGCCCAGGTCGGGTTCGCGCCGCGCGGCACCCCGTACGGGGTCTGACGACGCACGGAGACGGCCTGGGTGCCGGCGTTCACCGCGATCTGCTGCGTGCCCTGATGATCGTTGAACAGCCAGGTCAGGTTGGTGGCCGCCGATCCGCCCGTACGGGAGCCGCAGACGGTGCCGGCGAAGCTGTAGTAGCGGGTGCCAGTGTTGACGCCACCCTCGCGGCGAATCTCCTGCCCGGGCAGGTAGACAGTGGTGCCGCTGCTGTCGCGGCGGATGATCCTGACCCCGTTGGCGTCGTAGATGTTGGTTTCGATTGTCTGACCGGCGGCCGAGACCGTGGCCAGCTTGCCCTCGGCGTCCCAGCCCAGGGTCTGACTGTTGGTACCGGTGCCGCAGTTGTTGGCGGCGGTGCCGGTCGGCCGGCAGGTCGTGTTACCGGCCGCGTCGTAGGCGTAGGCGTTGACGACGCCGCTCTGACCTGGTGCCTGGGTGGTCATCGCGGTGACGGCGTGCGGGCGTGCGACACCCTGGCCACCCGTCGGCACCGTGTAGCTGCGGGTGGTGTCACCGCCGGCGGTGTGGCTGGTCTCGGTCAGCCGGGAGCCGGTGGAGTCGAACGTCGAGTCATGCCAGTACGGAGCCGGACCGCCCAGGTTCGCCACCGTCGGATCAATCTGGCAGGCCACCCCGGTCTGCGGGGTCCAGGCGCTGGCGAGCCGGCCCAGCGGATCTTGCCGGAAGCACTGGGTGTCGGCCTGACCAATCTGCGGCTTCTCCTCGATGGAGGTGATGTTACCGCTGTGGTCGTAGGTGTAGTTGCGGTCGGAGACCGTACCAGCGATGGTCTCCCGCCCCACAGTCGTGCGGGTGATCCGGCGGGTGGCCTCGTCCCGGTAGACGGCGTCCTGGGTCCAGGTACCGCCGGGCATCTTGTAGATCGCGCCGCTGCGTTCGCCGTACGCCGTGTAGGCGGCGGTGGCCATCGTGCCGACGGAACCGGTGATACTGGTGTCCAACCGGACGGGCATCCCGGTGGTGGCGTCGTAGTCGGTGGTGACTTGCTCGGTGACGAGGCCACCACCTTCCGGATACGAGATGGACGTCGGAGCACCGGTCGCCGGCGCGTATGCGTCGATATTGAAGCCCTTGGAAATGGGACGATCACTCGCGGTAACAACCATTAGATCGACGTTGATAAAATTATGATCTGGATCACATCCAGCGCGATTGCGTTGGCGTGCACCGGTTCTCGGCGCGCCTCCGACTCACCTCACAAACCTGGAGGTGGCAGCTCTGATAGCGACTGTCCGTAAAGCGAAGCGCTCGCCTCGACCCCTGCGTCCCAGCTACTCGCCGCTCGGCAGCGGCCGCCGCGCACGGCCGGGCGGCCGCTGCCGAGCGGTCAGTGACGCTCGGGGCGTGGCTACTGAGTGGACAAGGTCAAGCCACATGGACATCGGGTCGCGCGGGGCAACTGGTCATCTACGTCGAACGGCGTTGGGCGGCGTACCCTTCGGACATAAACTCGGAGGCCATCGGCAGGCACATGTCCACGGTCGTAACGCTCGGCGACCTCACCGCGATGATCACTGTGTACGAGTCTCATCGATACGAAACCAGCCCTGCCGGTCCGCTCTCGATCTGCCGCCACCTGGGTACGCTCATGTGATCATCACGACCCGGTTCATGGCAGGTGTCCCGGCGCCCAGGCTCGTCGGACTGTGCATCCCTAATCGAGGCGGCGCGGGCGTCGGCCGGATCCCCGACCCGGTTGTGTGGAGCAAGCCGCAGTCCGACGCCGTCTGGCTGCCGGTCGCAGACGTACTGCTCGTCGGAGATCACGTCACCCGACACAGAAGGCAATTGTCCTCAACACGAGACCGGACGAGCACGACCCCGACTGATCGTCAACGATCGATGAATGCCGCCGTTGCCAGGCGGGCCCGGACCAGTCAGATTTCGCCGAGGTCGACCTCGACGGGGAAGGGCACGGTCAGCTTTACGAGGCCCGTGAAGATCTCGTCGTCGCGGTAGCGGCCCGTTGCCGGGTCGAGCACGTACGTGTAGACGATAGGAGCGCCAGTGACTGCCTGCTCTACACGCCAGTAGAACTGAATCCCGGACCTCGCGTACTGATTTGCCTTGACGATCCGATCGGTCGTCTCCGAACCAGGCGAGACCACCTCGACGACTAGAAGGACATGCTCTGGTCGGGTCGGCGTGACGTCGATGGTATCGGCCTGGTAGACCGTCACATCCGGACGACGGTTGTTCAGCGGCACGTCCTGAAGCCGGACGTCGAAATCAGTGTCAGCGTTCCAGTCCGGCCCCGCAGCAGCGTCCAAGGCGTTCGCCAGAATTCTGGCCAGGCGGTTGTGTCGCTTTGAGGCGCTCGGGCTCACGAGGACCATCCCATCAACGATCTCAATGCCCGCGCACTGTTCTTCTGTCCACGTCGCGTACTGCTCGGCCGTAACCTGCTCATGCATCCAGGCCGGCGCGACCATCTCGGCAGTCATACCCACCTCCTAGTCGCGGCTAGCACCCCGAAGATACCGTAGCGACGCAGACAGTCCCCACCCTATGCCTTTTGCCCAAGTCGCCAGATCAGCCGGCAGCGACCACCAAGCAGACCTCGCGCCAGAGCACACCGACTGTCACCAGTGGCAGCGACTGCCATAACCGCCATACGCTGTAGCGACAGCTCGGTTGGGTGTGCAGGCTCGCGACGTGGGGGGCGGGTGCGGAACGTGCTGGAACAGGACAGACCACGCTCGTCAACGGGCGCTTCACGCGAGGAGATCGTGCAGCGCGTTCGCGGGATGATCAAGCGCGAGCAGCTCCGCCCCGGCGAGCGCCTCGGCTCGGAGCGCGGGCTGTGCGCGGCGCTGGGGGTCGACCGCTCGCCGCTGCGTGCCGCCTTGGAGGTGCTTGAGCGGTGCGGTGAGATCCGGCGCACGATGGGCCGCCTCGGCGGCGTCTTCGTCAGTGACGGCAAGGTGACCCGACACCTGAACACGATCCAGGGTGTCCCGGACATGCTCCGGCAGCAGGGCCTCCGGCACGACACCAGCCTGCTCCGGGCGGAGGTGGGCACCCCTGACAGGCTGGAGTGCCGCCAGCTGCGCCTGGCCGAGCGGGACCCGGTGATCCGGCTGACCCGGCGACGCGATGCCGCAGGCGTCCCGCTGTCCCTGGACAGCATGACGATTCCCGCTCGGCTGCTGCCCGGGTGGACCCGACTCGATTTTCGGTAAGTGTCTACGAGATCCTTCGCTGCGAGTACGGGATCGAGCCGGCGCGGGCGGCGGAGACGATCGAGCTGGGCGCCGCGACCGACGCGCAGGCCCGGATCCTCCAGGTGCCGGTCGGTGCCCCGCTGTTCGACATCCGTCGCCTCACTGTCGATACGGCGGACCGCCCGATAGAGCTGTCGCGTGACCTGTTCCGCGCCGACCGGACCCGGATCTCACTCGAACGCCTGGGTACGAACTGGAAGCGCGCGGTCCGCCCGAGGTAACCGGTCCGGTCGTACGCCCGGAAGCGCCCAGACGCGCGGCAGGGCGGGGCTCGCACCTGACGAAAGCCCCGCCCGCGCCGCTCCTCGTCAGGCGAAGAATTTGACGAACGCGGTCGTGTCGGCGTAGTACTCGGTCAGTGTCGCGATCTTCCCGTCGGCGAAGTCGTAGCGTTCGATGATGGAGGTACGCCAGCCGTCCGGGTAGCCTTCGCGGGGCGAGAACTCGATGTCGTAGTAGTGCAGCACCGTGTCCCCGTTCTCGAAGTACTGGGAGTTGCTCGCCGCGAACTGGATGCCCGTACGGACAGCCATGTCGGCGGCACCGCGACGCCACGTGTTCCACCCGTCGATTCCGACGAGGCGGCCGAAGAGGCTGTCGGGTTCGGCGAGGACCGACTCATCGGTGATGTAGTCCGGCAGCTTGGCCAGGAACGTCGGCTCATCGAGAATCGTGGACTCGATGAACTCGCTGTACTCCTTGATGAACTCGACGTACGTACTCATGGGTCTTCTTCCTTCTGTCGCGGATGGTTGGCGAGGTTGACAGGTGACGGGGCAAGGTCAGGCGCCGGAGGCGGTCAGCGCGCCGTCGAGCGCTTCGATCAGCTGTGGGATGTCCGAGGCGGCGAACGGCAGCGGCGGGCGGAGTTTCAGTACGTTGTTCGCCGGGCCGCACACGCTGGTCAGCACCCGCCGGGCGCGAAGCTCCTCGATGACGTCGAGCGCCAGGCCGGTCGCCGGCCCGCGGGTGGTGCCGTCGGGGACAAGTTCGACCCCGGTGTACAGGCCGACTCCGCGTACGTCGCCGATCGCGGGGTGCGTACCGGCGAGTTCCCGCAGGCCGGCGCGCAGTGACTCACCGGTGACCAGGGCGTGTGACTGCAGTTCGTCGTCCCGGATGACGTCGAGTACGGCCTGCGCCGCGGCGATCGCGACCGGGTTGCCGCCGAAGGTGTTGAAGTAGGGGCGGGTGCCGGCGAACGGGGCGAGGACCTCGGACCGGGCCGCCACAGCGGCGATCGGGAAGCCGTTGCCCATCGGTTTGCCGGTGGTGACGATGTCCGGATCGAGCCCGTGCCGCTGGTGGCCCCAGAACGACTCACCGGTCCGAGCGAAACCGGGCTGGACCTCGTCGGCGATGACGACGCCGCCGCGCTCACGGACCAGCTCGACCGCCGCCCGGATCATGCCCGGATCGCCGGGGTAGATGCCGTCCGACGAGAACGACGTGTCGAGGATCAGGCCGGCGCGGCGGTCCCCGGACGATTCGATGTCGTCGATCGCCGCCCGGACCGAGGCGAGGAAGGCCGCGCCGGCGGCGTCCGACGAGCCGTACCGGTCCTTCGCGTCCCTGCGGCGCGGCGACGACGCGCCCGGCTGGGTACGCGACGGTGTCGTCGCCGCCTGGGGTCTCGGTGCGGACGTGGCCGTCCGCCTCATCGTGCTGTCGGAGAACGTCACGTTCCGGGTGGACGTGGCCGGCCGCCCGACGCTGGTGGTCCGCCTGGCCCGGCCCAGCTACGCCACCAGCGCCGCGCACCTGCGCTCGGAGCTGATGTGGATCGAGGCGCTGCGCCGCGACGTCGGTCTGTCGACGCCGACGCCGGTGCCCGGGGCCGACGGCGACCTGCTGCAGCCCATCCGAGACGAGGCAGGGGGCACGTGGAGTGTTGTGGCGTTCGAGTTCGTCGCCGGGACGGTGCTGGAGGACCGGGACGACATTCCCCGCTGGTTCCAGGAGATCGGGGCGGTCACCGCGGTCCTGCACCGGCATGCCCGGCAGTGGACCCCACCGGCCGGTTTCGGGCGGTTCACCTGGGTGCTCGCCGACCTTGTCGGCCCGACGGCCCGGTGGGGCGACTGGCGTCGCGCCGAACTGTCCGCGACGCAGCGGAGCGTTCTCGAACGGGCCGAGGCGCGGGCCTGCGACATCCTCGCCGACCGGACCGGCTCACGCGATCCGGCCGAGAGCGTCGGGCTCATCCACGCCGATCTGCGTCCCTCGAACGCCATGACGCACTCGGACGCCATGACCAACGCGGATGCGCTGACCGTCATCGATTTCGACGACTGCGGGTACGGCTACTACCTCTACGATTTCGGGCCGCGTTGACGTTCTACGAGCATCGTGCGGAGGCCCGCGAGATGGCGGCGCGGTGGCTGGCCGGCTATCAGGAGCACGTACCGCTGCACGCCGCCGACCTCGACGTGGCCTGCGCCCTGTCGATGCTGCGCCGGCTCACCATGCTGGGCTGGGCCACCACTCATCGCGAGGACGCGTTGCCGGCGGATCTGTGGGCGGAGAACCAGCCCGGCACGGTGGAGGTCGCCGCCCGCTATCTCGCCGACCCGCTGTGGCTGGTACGCCCCTGACGACAGTTGGTACGTAACGGCGAAGGCTGGTACGTCCCTGACGACGGCCCGTTCCGCGCGGAGCGTGGGCCGCCCGGTCCGGTGACCCGGTCGGGCGGCCCCACAAACTGTCCACGGCGCGCGACTTCAGCCGACCGCCACGGCGTCACCGAGGATGACGGTCTTGGTCTCCAGGTACGCCCGGATGCCTTCCCGGACACCTTCGCGCCCGATACCGGACTGCTTGAAGCCGCCGAAGGCGATGCCGAAGGCGGGTTTGAAGCCGTTCTGCCCGACCGTGCCGCTGCGCAACTGCCGGGCCACGGCGAGGGCCCGGTCGGTGTCCGGGGTGAACACGGCGGCGTTGAGGCCGTAGATGGAGTCGTTCGCCAGCCGTACGGCGTCCTTCTCGTCCTGCGCCGGGATCACGCTCAGGACCGGCCCGAAGATTCCCTCCTGGGCGATCACCGACGAGTTGTCGACGTTGCCGAACACCGTCGGCTCGACGAATCAGCCCCGGTCGAGTTCCTTCGGCCGGCCGCCGCCAGCGGCGAGGGTGGCTCCGCTCGCGACGCCCTTTGGCGACGTACCCTTCGACCCGTTCCCGCTGGGCAGCGGACGCCAGCGGCCCCCATCTGCGTCTGGGGGTCGAACGGCGAGCCGACCCGGACCTCCCGGAAGACGGCGGCGATGGCCTCGACCGACTGACAGCCCTGGCCGATCACGTCAGCCGTAGGATCTTCGGTGCGCGGGACATTCACGCGACACGGTACCTAGCCGCGCTCAGAGGTGGTCGAAGTAGCGTGTGAACCACGTGGCCGGGTATGTCGGGTATGCGCGCCGCAAGGCATCGCTCGTGCCGTCGTAGGGACGCGACAAGGCGTCCTCCAACAGGACTACATAGCCATGATTGGTCAGGATCTCCAGAACCTTCCGCCAGTCTGCATACGCGACGAGAATCCGCGTCTCCTCATCGTCGTAGACCCCGGGACGTTCGGCACCGAGCAGAGCCAGCCCACCGAAGTTGCTCACCCGAACGAAGATCTCGGTTTCCGTGGCCGTCGCGAACGCCGGGATCTCCAACTGCCCGAGATAGCTGGCGTCCTGGACGTTCATGCCAGCGTCGACCGGGCAGACACAACCGAAGCGAGCCTCCACAGCGGCGACAAGCGCCGCGAACCGAGCCTGCTCAGCCGTGTAGTCAAACCCGGCCGGCCGCTCCAGGTGCACCGGATCATCCAGCTGCCGTAGCAGCGAATCGATCTCGTCGCGACCGCTCAACGTCATGTTCTCACCCTGTCGGGCTGTCACCGTTACCCCAACTCGCTTTGCGCCAAGCCCATTCTTCATTTCTCGCCATTTATCAAGTAGCAGGAAATATGTCGGAGCACCCGCGACCGCCCGGAACAGATAGAGTGCAACCATAGACAGTAGGAAAAACCCAAACGCCCTACCAATAATTCGAGAACATCCATAGAGAAGACCGAGTATTTCAGGAACCGGTTTACCGTAACCACATTCGGCCCGCTCCAGGTCATGGCACGCCTCGTTGAGGGCGACGACTTTTCCTATCTGCCCTGGACCGACAATGGAACGACCTACGGCAGCCTCGACGCTTTGCTCACCTTCTCGCTCGACCCTGATCCGGCAGACCCACCAGTAGCCCAGCCCATGAGTGCTGACCGGACCTATCCGACGACATTCCTCGACGCTCGCTTGGACGGGCCGCTCGGTCGGGCCGTACGGACGAATTGAACCGGTGCCCGGGTAGAAGGAAACAGCCGTGAGGTAAATGAGCGAAAACACGTACGCCACAGCGAGGGTGACGACCGCGAAGAACAACAGGCGGAGCCGGTACAGCACTGGTCCGTACCGCTGCCAGATCAAGATCTCGCGCGATCGAGCGTCACGTTCGGCCTTGTCCAGATCCTGTCTGTCGCTCAGCAAGAACCCTCTCTCCGGTCTACTGTCAACGGGTCCGGAGGTGGTCCTGGCTCCGTAGGTGCTCCGCGAACGCTTCCTGGCTACCCAGCGCGACGTAGATCGCGTTGCGGTAGGCGACCGAAGCCCACAGGTGCAGCTCGACGTCGTCGATGCGGCCGAACGGCTCGGCCAGCGCCTTGCGTTGCCGCCGGTTGAGCACCCGCTCCGGGTGGTCGAGCAGCTCGCCGGTGCGGCGCAGCCTGGCGAGGAAGACGTTCACCGCCGTCTCGTATCCGCCGCCAAGGGCGCCGAGCAGGCCGAACTCGAAGACGTGCAGCGCCGCCTCGGACTGCCAGTAGCCGGACGGCTTTCCGGGGCCGACGGGTACGGTGTGGACGTTCATCGTGTGGCGGGCCTCGAACAGCAGCAGGACGCCACGGCCGCGTCGACTCAACGGCGCGCTCCCGGTCGGCAGCCGCAGCGTACGGACCGGTTCGCCGGACGCCACGTCGAAGGACCCGCCGGAGGTCGGAAACCGGCCCGTCGTCGGCTCGGGGAGCAGGCAGGCGAAGCGGTGATACAGCTGCCCGACCAGGCTGGCACCGACCAGCTTTCCAAGTGCGGCACCCAGCAGGTCGAGCAGCGTGCTGGTGCTGCTGAGCTCGCCGGGCCGCAACGCGAGGACCATGGCGTCCGACACCGGCAGGGCGAGTGGGCATCGGGCCAGGAACGCCCCGGTCGCCTCGGTCTCGGCCCGCCCGCCGGCGACCTCGTCGGCGGCGTCGCGCCAGTCCCGGGCCACGGCGAGCCGGGCCGCGACGTCGCGGACGGCCGCCTCCGGCTCGGGATACCGCTGCTGTACGGCCAGCGGCAGCGGGTCGGCCATCGTGAGCGGGTCGCCGCAGTCGACGGGGTCGGTTGACCGGTGGGCGGCGCAGTCGGCCGGCGTGTGCGGGTCACCGTCGGCGGCGTGGCAGTCGCCGGCCAGCTAGTCGACGGGTCCCACGAGCGCCGGCCGAACGCCAGCGACGGCAGCCGCCCGGTGGACAGCACCGCCTCATACTGGGACTTGGACCGGGCGAAGCGCTGCGTGTCGAGCGGCAGCACCGGTGCCAGCCGTGCGACGCCATCGATGATCGCGAAGTGCGGGCAGGCCGGTCCGGTCGGGTCGACGACCCGGTAGCGGCGGGGGTGGTCGACGCCCGGCTGCTCCCACTGCACCCAGATCCGGCCACCGGCTTCCAGGTTGAGATAGAGATAGGTCGACGCGTTGCGCTGCCGGGTTACCGCGACCAGCTCGTCAACGAGCTCCGCAGTGGTAACGGTGCGCGCCTCGCCGTCGGCCATCCGGATCGCCTCTCGCACCGGCTCCTGTGTACAGCCCAGATGCTATCGGCGATGGTCAACCTTGGACGGCACCGGCGACTCGGTCAGGTCTGAGTGGGGAAGCCGAGGTTGACGCCGCCGTGGCGGGGGTCGAGCCAGCGGCTGGTCACCACCTTGCCCCGGGTGAAGAAGTGCACCCCGTCGCGGCCGTGGGCGTGGCTGTCGCCGAACAGCGACGCCTTCCAACCGCCGAACGAGTAGTACGCCATCGGCACCGGGATCGGCACGTTGATGCCGACCATCCCGACCTCCACCTCGTGCTGGAAGCGCCGGGCGGCACCGCCGTCGTTGGTGAAGATCGCCGTACCGTTGCCGTAGGGGTTGGCGTTGACCAGCTCCAACGCGGCGTCATACGAGTCGACCCGCAGCACCGACAGCACCGGGCCGAAGATCTCGTCGGTGTAGACCGACATCTCCGGCGTCACCTGGTCCAGCAGGGTCGGGCCGAGCCAGAAACCGGCGGCGTCGCCGTCGACCGGCACGCCCCGCCCGTCGACGACGATCTTCGCGCCGTCGGCGGCACCGGCGGCCACGTACCCGGCGACCCGGTCGCGGTGCGCGCCGGTGATCAGCGGCCCCATGTCGCAGCCGGGCCGGCGGCCGTCCCCGGTACGGATCTTCCCGAGCCGTTCGACGATCCGGGCGACCAGGTCGTCGCCGACCGGCTCCACCGCCACCAGGGCGGAGATCGCCATGCACCGCTCCCCCGCCGAGCCGAAGCCGGCGTTGACCGCCGCGTCGGCGGCCAGGTCGAGGTCGGCGTCGGGCAGCACCACCATGTGGTTCTTCGCCCCGCCGAGGGCCTGCACCCGTTTGCCGGCGGCGGTGCCCCGCTGGTAGACGTGCCGGGCCACCGGGGTGGAGCCGACGAACGACACCGCCCGTACGCCCGGATGGTCCAGCAACGCGTCAACGGCCTCACGGTCGCCGTGCACCACGTTGCAGACCCCGGGCGGCAGGCCCGCCTCGGTGAACCACTGCGCGAGCAGCACCGCCGCCGACGGGTCCTTCTCGGACGGTTTGACCACGACGGCGTTGCCACAGGCGACGGCGATCGGCACGAACCACAGCGGCACCATCGCCGGGAAGTTGAACGGTGAGATCACCGCGACCACGCCGAGCGGCTGACGCAGACTGTACGAGTCGACCTCGGTGGAGACGTTCTCGCTGAAGCCGCCGGTCAGCAGCGATGGGATGCCGCAGGCGTACTCGACGACCTCCAGGCCGCGTTGCACCTCGCCGGCGGCGTCGGCGAGGACCTTGCCGTGCTCGGCGGTGATCACCGCGGCCAGTTCGTCGCGCCGGGCGTTGATGATCTCCCGGAAGGCGAACAGCACACTGGTGCGCCGCGCCAGCGACACGTCCCGCCAGTCGCGGGCGGCCCGCGCCGCGACCTGCACGACGGCGTCGACCTGCGCTGCCGTGGCGAACCCGACGGTGGCGGCGACCTGCCCGGTCGCCGGGTCGAACACCTCACCGTGCCGTCCGTCGCCGCCGGCTTCCACCACGGCGGTACGGGCACCGTCGACGAAATGCGGGATCCGGTTCACGCCGCAGCTCCTTCCACAACGGAGGCCGACACCGACGCGATCGCGTCGACCAGGATCGCCAGCCCTTCCCGGGCCTCGTCGTCGGTGAGCGTCAACGGTGGGCCCATCCGCAGCACGTTGCCGTACAGGCCGCCCTTGCCGACCAGCAGGCCGCCGGCCCGGCAGGCCTCGAACACCGCGGTGGTCGCCGCCGGGTCCGGGTCGCGGGTGCCGGGGCGGACGAACTCGACGGCCAGCATCAGGCCCTTGCCGCGCACCTCGCCGACGATCGGATGCGCGGCGGCCGCCCCGGTCAGCCCGGTACGCAGCAGCTCACCGGTGCGGGCGGCGTTGGTCTGCAGGTCATGGTCGCGCAGGTAGTCGAGGACGGCGACCCCGGCGGCCGTACTGACCGGGTTGCCGCCGAAGGTCGAGAACGAGATCGCTGGTACGCAGTTGAGCACGTCGGCGCGGCCGACGACGCCGGCCAGGGCGAAGCCGTTGCCGATGCCCTTGGCGAAGGTGAGCAGGTCCGGCACGACGCCGTGCGCCTGGTAGCCCCAGAAGTGTTCGCCGGTGCGCCCCCAGCCGGTCTGCACCTCGTCGGAGATCAGCAGGATGCCGGACTCGTCGAGGACCTTCTTCCATTCGCCGAGCAGCCCGTCGGGGCCGTGCACGAAGCCGCCGACGCCCTGGATCGGTTCGGCGATCAGGCAGGCGACGTCACCGGCGGTCTGGGTGGCCAGCACCTCGCGCAGATCTTCGACGGCGGCGTCGAGCTGGGCGTCGGGGCCGAGCCGGGCCAGCAGGCCGCGCAGCCGGTCACCGGAGTGCAGCCAGGCGACCTGCAGCGGGTTGAGTGCGCTCGCCGACCAGCTGCGGTGCCCGGTGATGCCCATCGTGGCGTACGACCGGCCGTGGTAGCTGTTGCGCACGGCCAGGATCTGATGCGACCGGCGGTAGTTGGTGGCGGCCAGCAGGGCCGCCTCGTTGGCTTCGGTGCCGGAGTTGGTGAAGAAGACCCGGGCGTCGGCGATGCCGGACAGCGCGGCGATCCGTTCGGCCAGCTCCACCTGGTGGCGGATCAGGTAGAGGGTGGAGGTGTGCACCACGCCGGTGGCGAGCTGACGCTGCACCGCTTCGCGGATCTCCGGAATGTCGTAGCCGATCATGTTGGTCAGCACGCCGCCGAAGAAGTCCAGGTAACTGCGGCCGTCGGCGGTGGTGACCCGCCGGCCGGAGCCGGCGACGATCTCCAGCGGTTCGGCGTAGTAGAGCGGCATCCAGTCGGGCATTACGGCCCGGTGCCGGGTGAGCAGGTCGTCGGCGGTCATCTGCGGCACCACGCTCCCTGGGTCGTCGATGGGAGCACCTTCCCACCGGGACCGGACAAGGAGCAACTGCCATCGTGTAGCGGCCGGCCCGGCTCGGCCTGACACTCCGTCGCCCGACGGCCCCGGACGGCCTGCGCGGGTTGTCAGTCGTCCGAGGTGGTCGCTCCCGTCTCCGCCCCCGCCTGCGCCTGCGGGTCGCCGGAGCGTTGCCGCGACGAGCGCACCCACAGCCACACACCGGTCAGGCCACTCGTCACCGCAGCGACGGCGACCACCGCCTCCACCACCAACGGGAAGTCGCTGAACGAGGACATCCGCTGCATCACCAGCCCGGCGAAGGCGACGGCGAACAGCAGACAGGCGATTACCCGGTCACGAATCATGCCGTCCTATATAGCACCCGACGCGAAATTCAGCCGGTCCGGCCCACCTGTTACCAGGGAATGCACCGGTTGGCTTCAGCCGTTGCGGGCCGCGGCCGCCAGGAACTCGGCCACCGCCCCGTCGGTCAGGTCGTCGCGCAGCAGCTCGTCGGCCAGCGCCGGACCGATGGTGAACGACGGCACGCCGGCCGCTGCCAGCCGTACCAGGTCGTCGACCGACTTGATGCTCGCCACCAGGGTCTGCGTCGGGCCGCCGGCGAGAATCCGGTGCATGGTCTGGATCTGCGCCAGACCGTCGCGGCCGGCGGCGGTCATCCGCCCCAGGTACGGGGCGATGTACCGGGCACCCGCCGCCGCGGCGAGCACCGCCTGCGCGGCGTGGTAGACGGCGGTGATCAGCACCGGCACCTGCTGGTCGGCGAGCCGGCGGGTGGCGGTGAGGCCGGACCGGGTGGCCGGCACCTTCACCACCACCCGGTCGCTGAGTTCACGCAGCCGCAGCCCTTCGGTGACGATGCCGTCCGGGTCCTCGGCGAGGGTCTGCGCGAACACGGTGCCGGCGCCGGCGGCGACCGCCCAGTCGTGCAGTGCGGGCAGGTCGGTCTGGCCCAGCCCGGCCCGGTCCAGCAGCAACGGGTTGGTGGTCACGCCGGCGAACAGCCCGGTGGCGAGCAGCGGGGCCAGGGCGGCCCGGTCGGCGGAGTCGAGATACAGCAGGGTCACGCGAAGTCCTCAAGGTTGTCAACGGGCGGGTCGGCGGATGGGTCAACGGGTGAGTCGAGGCCGTCCCAGTCGGCCAGCCGGGCGTACCGGTCGCGGACGTCCGGCCGGGCCGGGGTCCGGGGTTCGGTGACGGTCAGGGTGGCCGGCCGCCAGGCGTCGCGGACCTGACGCACGTCGGTACCGGCCAGCACCGCCGACGCCTGCAGGCAGGCACCCCGGGCGGTCGCCTCCGGCGCGTCACAGGTGCGCACCGGTGTGCCCAGCAGGTCGGCGAGGACCTGCCGGTACGCGGCCGAGCGGGCGGCGCCGCCGGTGACCAGCACGTCGCCGTCGGCCGGGGCACCGGCAGTACGTAGCCGTTCGTGCCCGCGTACCAGGGCCAGCAGCACGCCCTCGACGGCGGCCAACGCCAGTTCCTCGCGGGTGGTGGCGGTGGTCAGCCCGGCCAGCGCGCCGCGCGCCCGGGGCCGGTCCGGGGAGCGTTCGCCGTCGAGGAACGCGGCGAGCACCGGCCGGTCCGGGTTGTCCGGAGCGCCCAGCGCGAGCCGGGCCAGCTCGTCGTGGTCGACGCCGAGCAGCCGGGCGAACGTGTCGGTCACCTTGGCGCAGTTGAGCACCGACACCAGCGGCAGATAGCCGCCGGCCGCGTCGGCGACGCCGTTGACCCAGCCGCTGGCGTCGTGCACCGGATCCTCGGTGGTGGTCAGCACCACTCCGGAGGTGCCGAGGCTGTAGACCACCTCGCCGGAGCGGATACCCAGGCCGAGGGCACCCGCGTGCTGGTCGCCGGCGCCCGGCCCGACGACCACGTCCGGCCGCAGCCCGAGCTGGCGTGCCACGTCCGGGATCAGGGTGCCGGCCGGTTCGGCGGGGCCGAGCACGGTGGGCAGCATGGTGGCCCAGTCGAGGTCCGCGTCGACGAACCGGGTCAGCAGGTCGGTCCGCCACCGCCGCTCGTGCGCGGCGTAGTAGGCGGTGCCGGCGGCCTCCGACCGGTCGGTCACCGTCCGGCCGGTGAGCCGGTAGGTCAGGTAGTCGTGCGGCAGCAGTACGGTGGCCAGCCGGCGCAGCAGCTGCGGTTCGTGCTCGGCCACCCAGGCCAGCTTGGTGATGGTGAACGCGGCCGTCGGCACCGAGCCGACCGCCTCCGCCCAGCCGGCCGCGCCCAGCTCGGCCACCAGCGCCGCCGCCTGCGGGGCCGAGGTGGTGTCGTTCCACAGTTTGACGTCGCGCAGCACCTGTCCGGCGGCGTCCAGCATGACCAGTCCGTGGCACTGCCCGGCCACGCTGATCGCGCCGATCGACGCCGGGGGCACCGGGGTGCCACGGGTCGCCGCGTCAGCGAGGGCGGCCGGCAGCGCCGTGACGAACGCCGTCCACCAGGTGGTGGCCGGCTGCTCGGACACCGGCGGGAAGGTGGGCGGGTGCGGGGCCCGGCCACTGCCCAGCAGCGTGCCGTCGACGGCGTCGCGCAGCTCGACGGTGCACGACTGGGTGGAGCTGTCCACTCCGGCGACGACCGGCATGTCAGTTACCTCCGGCACCGGCGTCGGCCTCGCCGTCGTCGGTGCCGGTACCGCGTCGGCCGGCGTCGGCTGCGGCGGTCAGGCCGGGCAGGGCGGCCGGCAGTTCGGTGATCTTGCCGACGGCGCCGGCCGGATGGGTCTCCAGCACCTGGTCCCAGCCGTAGCCGCTGCGGCGCATCAGCACGTACGCCAGGGCGTCACCCCACACCGACACCGCCAAGGTGCTGCCCATCGCGATCACCCCGCCCGGGTCGGCCTGATCGTCGTCGGCCAGCACCACGGCCAGGTCGGCGAGCCGGCCCAGGGTGGAGTCCGGCGCGGAGGTGAGTACGACGATCGGCACGTCGCGGCGGCGTACCCGTTCGGCCAGGTCGCTCAGCTCGGCGGTCTCGCCGCCGTGTGAGATCGCGATGAGGATGTCACCGCCGACGATCGCCCCCATCGAGCCGTGCAGGGCGTCCATCGGCGACATGTACAGCGCCGGGGTGCCGCAGACCGACAGCAGGTGGGCCATCCGGCGGGCCACCGAGCCCGAGGTGCCGGATCCGGTGACGAACACCTTGCCGGTGCAGTCGGCCAGCAGGTCGACCGCGCGCAGGAACGTCTCGCCGAGTTGGTCGGCGACGGCGAGCACCCCCGCTGCCTCGCGTCGGATGGCGGCCTGGCCGGCCAGCAGCGCTTCGGCCGGAGCGTCGACTGTCATCGTGTTTCCTCGTTCTCTCGTTTCAACGGTTCATCAGGCGGCGGCCGGCGGGTCGTCAGGCGGCCCGGCGGGTCGTCAGGCGGCTTCCCACGCCGCCTGGCGCAGCGCCTGCGGGGTGAGGTCCCGGGCCGGCAGCAGCTCGCCGGTGGACCGGCCGTGGACGATCACCGCGACGTCGTCGGCGATCTCACAGATCTCGTCCTCCTCGCTGGACACCACGATCACGGTGAGCCCGTCGCGGTGTGCGAGTTCCCGCACCATGCGGTGGATCTCCGCCTTGACGCCCAGGTCGACGCCCTTGGTGGGTTCGTCGAGCAGCAGCACCTGCGGGCGTTGCGCCAACGCCCGGGCGAGCAGCACCTTCTGCTGGTTGCCGCCGGACAGCCGCACCACCGGCGCCGACCGGTCCCCCCGTACGTGCAGCTTCTCCAGCAGGGCGGTGGCGTCGCGGCGCATCCGCTGGTGGTCGAGCAGCCCGAACCGGCGGTAGCGGGACAGCACCGGCAGGGCGACGTTCATCACCGAGTCGAGTTCCGGGACGATCCCGTCGCTCTTGCGTTCCTCGGTCACGTACACCACGCCGGCCCGCTGCGCCGGCCCGGGGCCGCGCGGCCGGTAGCGACGTCCGTGCAGGGTGATGGTGCCGGACCGGACCGGGTCCAGCCCGACGAGGGTACGCAGCAGCTCGGTGCGCCCGGACCCGACCAGGCCGTAGATGCCGAGCACCCGGCCCTTGCCGGCGTGCAGGGTGACGTCGTCCAGCACCGGGGTACGCAGGTTGCGTACCGCGAGGCCGACGTCGTCACCGGTCCCGCCGCGAGACCGGCGACGGTCGGCGCCGGTCGCGGAGCCGGTCCGCGTCTCGGAGCCGGTCTCGGTGCCGGCGATGGCCCTGACCACCTCCTCGCGGGGGACCTCGTCCACCGCGCCGTCGATCCGGACCCGGCCGTCGACCAGGGCGACCACCCGGTTCGCGACCGCGTACAGCTCCTCCATCTTGTGGTCGACGAGCAGCACCCCGACCCGCTGGTCACGGACCAGGTCGCGGACCGTGTCGAGGAACCTCTCGACCTGCCCGCCCTCCAGGCTGGTGGTCGGCTCGTCGAGCAGCAGGTAGCTGACGTCGCGGTGGATCGCG
This sequence comes from Solwaraspora sp. WMMD937, assembly GCF_029581175.1. NCBI lineage: Bacteria > Bacillati > Actinomycetota > Actinomycetes > Micromonosporales > Micromonosporaceae > Solwaraspora > Solwaraspora sp. WMMD937. The sequence continues at coordinate 5,235,906 of NZ_CP120738.1, forward strand.
ATGGCGATCTCCAGCAGTTGCCGGGTGGCGACCGGGTAGTCGCCGAGGCGGCGGTCCACGTCGACCGCCAACCCGAACCGGTCGACCAGGTTCTGGGCCTCCTGCCGCATCGCTCTGCGCCGCAGCAGCCCGGCGGTGACCCGTTCGTCGCCGAGGAACGCGTTCTGCGTGACCGTGAGGTTGGGCAGCAGGGACAGTTCCTGGTAGACGGCGGCCACCCCGGCCCGGCGGGCGTCGGCCGGCGAGCCGAAGTGCTGCACCCGCCCGTCGACCCGGATGGTGCCGCCGTCCGGGCGGATCGCCCCGGCGATGCTCCTGAGCAGGGTGGACTTGCCGGCCCCGTTGTGACCGACCAGCCCGACCACGTCGCCGGGCCGTACGGCGACGGTGACCCCGTGCAGCACCGGCACGTTGGCGAATCGTTTGACGATGCCCCGTGCCTCGATGCCTGGTGCCGGGGTCACCGCCGTCGTCGGCTTGCTGGACATCTCAGCCGACCTCGCCCGGGGCCGGGGTCTCGCCGGTGGTGAACATCTTCAGCGGACGCAGGATCTCTGCCTCCGGGGTGCCGCCGTCGGCCCAGTCACGGACCTGCTGCACGACGCGGCGGCCGTAGTCCTCGGGCTCCTGGGCGACGCAGGCGGCGTACTGCTCGGTCAGCGGCTCCTCGGCGGCGCAGAACCCGTACACCTTGACGTCCTTGCCCTGCACGGCCTGCAACGCGCCGTACGCGGCCGGTCCGGTGTTGGCGTAGATCACGTCGAGGTCCGGGTTGCCGGAGAGCATCTCGGTGGCTGCCTTGAGGCTGTCGTCGGGCTTGACGTTGCCGTCGACCTTGGCCACGATCTCGGCGTTGGGGTTGGCGGCGATGGCTTGCTCGAAGCCCTCGTCGCGCAGCAGCGTCGGCACCTCGTCGGGTTCGGTGACGAAGCCGATCTTCAGTTCGGCGTCGGCGCCGAGGTCCGCCAGGACCTGCTCGGCGGTCTGGGTGCCGCCGGCGACGTTGTCGGCGCCGAGGTACTGCACGATGCTCGCGCCCTGGTCGGTGAGGGCTTCCTCGGAGACGGTGACGTTGACGGTGAACACCGGCACCCCGGCGTCGTTGGCGGCCTTGACGATCGCCGCCGCGGGCTCGGACTTCACCGCGTTGAGCGCCAGCGCGCAGGGGTTCTTCTGCAGCATGGCCTGGACCTGGGCGAGTTGGGCGGCGTCGTCGTCGTTGGCGATCTGCACCTCGACGTCGAAGCCCTGCGCCTCGCCCTCCTCCTCGAAGCCGCGCTTCATCGCCACGTAGTACGGGTTGGTCAGGTTGGGCAGCGCGACGGCGAGGTAGGGGTTCTCCTCGTCGCAGGCGGCCGGACGGGCGTCGGCGTCGGCCTGGTCGGCAGGCTGGCCGGTGCCGGTGTCGACGGCTCCGCCGCAGGCGGACAGGGCCAGGGCGGTGCCGAGGGCACCGACGGACAGCATCATCTTGCGGTGCATCGAAATTCCTTCCATTGGTGACGGGTGTGCCGGTGCGGGTGAGGCATCAGGTGGCGGTGGTGGCGGCTGCGGCCCCGGTGGACGTGCCGTGTCCGGCCGCCGCCGGCCCGCCGGTCGGCTGCCCCGGCCCGCCACCCGGCTCGGGTGCGTCAGGGGCGTTGCCGCGTCGCAGCAGGCTGCGGCGGATCAGTTCGCCGAGCGAGGTGTTCCGCCGGTAGGTGTCGACGGTGACGCCGGCCAGGATGATCAGCCCGATGACCAGTGGCTGCCAGTAGCTCTGCACGCCGACGACGTTCATGCCGTTGGACACCGTGGCGATCAGGACCGCGCCGAACAGGGCGCCGGGCATGCTGCCGATGCCGCCGAAGAGGCTGACCCCGCCGACGACGGCCGCGGCGATGGAGTAGAACAGTTCGTTGCCGGATCCGGCGCTGGGGTAGCCGACCATCAGCCGACTGGTGGTGATGAGCCCGCCCATGGCCGCGCAGACCCCGCTGATCGCGTACACGAAGATCGTCACCCGGCCGATCCGCACGCCGGCGAGCCGGCTGGTGGCGGCGTTGCCGCCGACGGCGTAGACGTGCACCCCGGTCGGGGTGAGCCGCAGCAGGGCGGTGAAGAGCAGGGCGGCGACGGCGACCAGCACGACCGGCATCGGTACGCCGAACAGCCCGCCCCGGCCGATGATGGCGAACAGCGGGTCCTTGACGGAGACGGAGCTGGCACCGGTGAGGATGAGCGGGATGCTCGCCGCGACACCGAAGGTGGCGAAGGTCACGATGAACGGCGGCAGGTGAAGAAAGTGCACGCAGGCGCCGTTGAACACGCCGACGAGCGCGCCGACCGTGATCGCGGCCAGGGCGGCGAGCCACCAGGGGAGGCCGTTGCTCATCAGCAGGGCGGCGGTCATCCCGGTCAGGGCCACGTTGGAGCCGGTGGACAGGTCGATCCCGCCGGTCAGCAGGACGAACGCCTGCCCCATGGCGAGAAAGGCGATCACGGCACCGTTGAGCAGCAGCAGCTGCGCGTTGTCGAATGTCCGGAATGTCGGCGACAGGGCACTGAAGGCGAGCCCGACCAGCACCACCACAGCCATAATGCCGGCTTCGTCAGGTATGCGCCGCTTCACGACGGGCCTCCTTGCAAAACTGCGGGGGATGGATTGGCAATCCTGCTCATACGAGCACTAGACTGCGCTCATACGTGAACACTAGGTCACGTGACGAGCAATCGACAAGAGGATGAAACAAAAATGAGCGCTGGCGATGCTCAAATGAGCACCGAGAGCTTGACGCCCACCGAGCGGTGGCTCCTCGTGACGGTCGCCCGTCGCTTCTACCTTGAGGACCGCAGCAAGGTGGAGATCGCGAAGGAGCTGGGCCTGTCCCGTTTCAAGGTGGCCCGACTGCTGGAACAGGCCGTCGCCACCGGTGTCGTGACCATCACCCTGCACGACAGCGGCACCGTCGATCCGGCCCTGTCCGCCCGTCTCGCCGAGCACCTCGGGCTGCGCGAGGCGCTCGTCGTCGAGGCCGCCGGTGGTGAGGCCGAGGTCCGCAAGCAGATCGGCCTGACCGCGGCCGGCCTGCTCAGTGACAGCGTCGGCGCCGGCGAGGTGCTCGGCCTGGCCTGGGGCCGCACGCTGAGCGCGATGACCCAGTCACTACCGGCCCTGCCCCCGGTGTCGGTGGTGCAGCTGACCGGCGCCATCGGCAGCAACCTCGACGAGTCACCGGTGGAGATCGTCCGCAAGGTCGCGGTCAGCTCCGGTGGCTCTGCCCACCCGATCTTCGCCCCGCTGGTCGTCGACGACCCGGCCGCCGCCACGGTGCTGCGCCGCCAACCCGACGTCGCCCGCGCGCTGCGCATGTTCGACGACGTCACCACCGCGGTCGTCTCCGTCGGCTCGTGGGACCCACCGAACACCCAGCTCATCCCGGCGATCTCCGCCGAGGAGGTGAGCGGCCTGCGGGCCCAGGGCGTCCGTGCCGACATCGCCTCGATCCTGGTGACCGAGGACGGCACGATCGTCACCTCCGACTTCGCCGCCCGCTGCATTTCGGTCACCCCGGAGCAGATGCGCCGCTTCCCCCGGGTCATCGCTGTGGCCGGCGGCGCCGACAAGGCGGGCGCGGTGGCGGCGGTGGCCCGCGCCGGTCTGATCACCGGCCTGGTCACTGAACGGGCGTTGGCCGAGGCGGTACTCGGCGCCGAGGGCGTCGCGCCGGCTGTGCCGGCACAGACAACCCAGTCGGACCGGCCGGCGCAGCAGGCGAAGGGGATTCGGGCGTGACGGGGGTGCCACGGGTGGCCGGCTCGCTCTGGTCTGCCGACCGCGCCCGGGTCGGCGAGGAGGCGGCCCGGCTGGCCGACGCCGGCCTGCGACATGTGCACTGGGACGTCACCGACGGGGACTTCGCCCTGGCCGGCGGGTTCGAACCGGCCCAGGCCGAGGCGCTGACCGCGTCGACGGGGGTGGTGGCCGAGGCGCACCTGATGGTGCGCCGACCGCTGCGCCACGTCGACGCCTGGACCGGGTTCTGCGACGTGGTCACCGTGCACGTCGAGGCAGACGCCTGGCAGGCCGCCGTCGACCGCATCGTGCGACGGGGCCGTATCCCCGCCGTCGCCGTGTCGCCGGACACCGCTATGTCCACCATCGACTCCCTGCCGGCGTCGGTCGGTGTGCTGGTCATGTGCGTCGAGCCGGGCAACGCCGGCGGCGCCTTCCGGCCCCGCTCGGTGCAGCGGGTCCGCGCCGAGCGCGGCCGGCCGCTGCTCGGGGTGGACGGCGCGGTCACCGCCGCCCGCGCCGCTGAACTGGCCGGCGCCGGCGCGACCTGGGTGGTCAGCGGCACCGACCTGTTGCGCGCCCCCGACCCGGCGGCCTGGCTGACAGCGGTGCGAGCCGGCGACGGACGGCCGACCGGGTGAGGGCCGCACCAGGCGCCCCCACCACCGGCCGGCGGGTCATCGGGCCCCGGATCAAGGGCACAGGCTGGGGCTAGTATGTCTGGTCGGTGAGCTGTGGAGGAGGTACGGGTGGAAAGCGACGAATTGCGACGTTACACCGCGTTTACCTTCCCTAGTCTGGAATTCGACCCGGTGACCGGGGTGGCCGAGCTGGGCTACACGCTCACCGGCGACGACAGCGCGGAGCTGACCTTCGTCGAACGGATCACCTTCCCCATGCCCGAGGGCGGTACCCCACCGCCGAGCGGGCCCGGGTCGACGTTCCGTCGGGTCCTGGAGCTGCTGCACCTGGTCGCCGGGGTCAGCTACTACAAAGCGGCGGCTCCACCGTCGCTGGTGGCGCCCGCGCCGCTGGGGCCTGAGGCGGTCGCGCTGGTCACCGCCGTCTACACCAAGGGCCTGGCCGAGTACGCGTACCGCAACGGTCTGCCGCACGTGCTCGAGTTGGCCCCCGTCGTGCCGGACGGGGTGCCGGCGCCGCCGCAGCCGATTGCCGCCGCCGACCGGCGACCGCTGTCGGCGGTCGGCGGCGGCAAGGACTCGATCGTCACCCTGGAGGCGCTGCGCCGAGCCGGGTTCGACCCGGTGCCGTTCTCGGTCAACCCGAACCCGGTGATCGTCGCGGTCAACGCGGCCTCCGGGCTGCCGGCGCTGGCCGCCCGCCGGGCGTTGGACCCGCGGCTGTTCGACCTCAACGCTGCCGGTGCGTACAACGGCCATGTTCCGGTTACCGCCGTCAACTCGCTGATCGCGGTCGGTACGGCGGTGCTGCACGGCCTCGGGCCGGTGGTGATGTCCAACGAGCGGTCCGCCTCGGACCCGAACCTGGTCTGGAACGGTCACGAGATCAACCACCAGTGGTCCAAAGGCGTCGAGGCCGAAGGATTACTGCGGGCCGCACTGCACGGCCACGCCGGGCTGACCGAGCCGTACTTCTCGCTGCTGCGGACCCTGTCCGAGCTGCACATCGCGAAGCTGTACGCCCGTTCGACCGGCTACGACCCGGTGGTGACCAGCTGCAACGCGGCGTTCAAGCTGCGCGACCGCAGCGAACGCTGGTGCGGGGCGTGCCCGAAATGCCGGTTCGTTTTCCTGGCGTTCGCGCCGTTCATGTCGCGGGACCGGCTGGTCGGCATCTTCGGCGTCGACCTGCTCGCCGATCCGGCCCAGTCGGCCGGCTACCGGGAGCTGCTCGGCCTCGACGGGCACAAGCCGTTCGAGTGTGTCGGTGAGGTCGAGGAGTCTCTCGTCGCGTTGCGGATGCTCGCCGGGTCGCCGCAGTGGCGCGGCACCCCGCTGGTACGGGAGCTGATGGCGGCGGTGCCGGAACAGGCCTGGCCGGCGGTCGACGCCTCCGACGTACTACTGCCCGGCGGGCCGCACCACGTGCCGGCGGCGTACGCGGAGGTCCTCAGCGCGTTGGCCTGAGATCCGGTTCGGGGCGGAGCCGGACGTGCGATGGACAACCGCTCCCGGAACATGGTCCGGTTCGTCAGTACACCTCTTGCGGCAAGCTGGGCGTTGAGCCAGTGTCCGCGGTCCCGTCACCGCCGGTCGCCCCGCCTTCGCCGGTGGCGGCGTCGACCGCGTCGGCCACCTCCGGATGCAGCTGCCCGGCCTCCCGCATCGTTGGCCACAGGCCGGAGCGGGTGAGCAGGTCCCGCACCGGTCCCCGGACGGTGGCCAGGCGCAGCACGACGCCCCGGCTGGCCAGCCGATCCCTGGCCTGGGCCAGGGCGTGCGCGCCGTCGGCGTCGGCGTCGCCGACCGCGCTGGCGTCGACCACCACCGCCCGTAGCGCTTCGCGGGTCTCGGCCAGCGTCAGCAGCCGGTCGGCGAGGTACTGCGCGTTGGCGAAGTACAGCGGCCCGTCGATGCGCAGCACCACCACCTGCGGATCGGTGAGCAGGCCCTGGTAACGGGCCACGTTGCGGAAGGTCGCGGTGCCGGGCACCCGGCCCAGTTCGGCGGTGTGCGGGCGGGCGGACCGGCGCAGGAACACCGCGAGGCTGAACACCAACCCGGCGGCCAGGCCCGGCTCCACCCCGGCGACCAGGGTGACCGCGAAGGTCAGCGCCAGGGTGAACCCGTCGACCCGACGAAGACGCCAGGCCGTCCGGGCGCCCCGGTAGTCGACCAGCCCGAGTACGGCGACCACGACGATCGCCCCGAGCACCGCCTTGGGCAGGTGGTAGAAGGCCGGGGTGAGCAGTAACGCGGTCAGCCCCACCACGCCTGCGGTGACCACCGACGCGACCGGAGTGCGGGCCCCGGCAGAGAAGTTGACCGCGCTGCGGGAGAAGCCGCCGGCCACCGGGAACGCGTGGAAGGCACCGGCAGCGGCGTTCGCCGCGCCGACCGCGACGAGTTCGGCGTTCGGGTCGACGTGCTGGCGGGACCGGGCGGCCAATGACTTGGCTACCGCGATGCCCTCCATGTAGGCGACCAGCGCGATCGCGACCGCGGCCGGCAGCAGGGACCGCAGATCGGCCAGGGCGAGCGCCGGCAGGTCCGGGGTGGGCAGCCCGCTCGGTACGTCCCGCAGGATGGGTACGCCCCGGTTGCCGAGGGCCAGCACGGCGCTGACCGCCGTGACGGCGGCGACGACCAGCAGCGCCGCCGGCACCTTCGGGGCGTACCGACGCAGCAGGACCAGCCCGGCGATGCTGGCCGCAGCGACCGCCACGGTCAGCGGGTGGATCGTGGCGACGCCCTGCCACAGGCTGGCAATGATGCCGGGCAGGTTCTCGGCCCGCTCGACTCGCATCCCGAGCAGGTCCTTGACCTGGCTCGCGGCGATGACGAGCGCTGCGGCCGAGGTGAACCCGGACAGCACCGAGTGGGACAAGAAGTTCACCAGAGCGCCGAGGCGCAGCACCCCCATCAGGACCTGGATGGCACCGGCCAGGCCGGCGAGCAGGCCGGCGAGGGCGGCGTACCGGCCGGGGTCGCCGTCGGCGAGAGGGGCGAGCGCGGTGGCGGTCATCAGCGCGGTGATCGCCACTGGGCCGACGGCGAGCGAACCGGAGGTGCCGAGCAGGGCGTACACCAGCACCGGCACGATCGCCGCGTACAGGCCGGTGACCGGTGGCATGCCGGCGAGGGCAGCGTACGCCATGCTCTGCGGCACCAGCATCACCGCGACGGTGAGGCCGGCGATCAGGTCGTGACGCAGCACGTGCCGGTCGTATCCGCCCCGCCAACCGAGGATGGGCACGATCCGCGCCGGGCCGGTGCGCTCCTGGCGGGGGTACGCGGTGGTGGTCATTCCGCTGCGCCGGCCCGGCTGATCCGGGTGAGTGAGGTGTCGACGTCACACCCGGCGCCCTGGTTGTAGGGCAGGCGGGCCAACAGCACGCCCATGGCGCAGGTGTTGGTCAACGCGGCGACGGTCAGCCCGGCCCCGATGAGTCCGGCGACGTACCGGGCCGGCGGGTACCAGATGCTGGCCAGCACCGAGACCAGCACGATCGCGCCGGCGACCAGGCGCACCTGACGTTCCAGGCTCCACCGCTGGCGGCCCCGGTTGACCGGGGCGCCAGCGGCGATCCAGGCGTTCATCCCACCGTCGAGGACGGTCGCGCCGTCCAGCCCGGCGCTGGCGAGTCTTGCGCAGGCATGGTTGGCCCGGTTGCCGGACTGGCAGATCAGCAGGATGCGGCCGCCAGCGTCGACGACGATCCGGTTGAGGTGCGCGTCCACCTGGTCCAGCGGCAGGTTGATCGCCCCGTCGATGTGGGCGGTCTCGAACTCGGCCGGGGTGCGCACGTCGACGACCAGGGTGTCGGGGTTGTCGGCCAGCAAAGCGCGGGCGGCGGGCACCTGGATGTTCGGGTTGGTGGGGGGCATGTCACTCCTCCGTGCGGTGGTGGTCAGGATTCGGTGGCCAGGTCGGCGACGCCGGCCCCGCTGAGCACGGCGGGCCGGTGGCCGGCGCGGACCAGCAGGCTGGCGGCGATGGCGGCCCGCCGGCCGCTGCCGCAGGCGACGAGGACCGGTCGCTGCGGGTCGAGTTCGGTGGGGATGCCGTCGGTGACCAGGTCGGCGAGGAAGCGTTCGACCGACCCGGGCCAGCTGACCCGTGCCCGCTCGCTCGGCATCCGTACGTCGAGCAGCTGCGCGTCGGGCTGGGCCAGCCGCTGCTGGAAGCTGTCCAGGTCGAGCAGTTCGTAGCCGGGGCCGAGCTGGTCGGCGGGGGCCGGCCGGTGGACGCCCTGGACGGTGTCGAGCCCGATGCGGGCCAGCTGGACGACGGCTTCGGCGACGTCCTGGCCGGGTTCGGCGATCAGCACGACGGGTGCGCCGTACGGCAGCAGCCAGCCGACCCAGCTGCCGAAGTCGTCGGTGAGCTCGATGCCGACGGAGCCGGGCAGCAGGCCGGCGGCCTGGGCGGGCCGTGGCCGGATGTCCAGCAACTGGGTGTCGTCGGTGGTCGGCAGATCGGCGGCGGTGATCTCCGGAGCCTCGACGGCCGGCATCGGCTCGCCGCCGCGCAGATTGGCCGGGCCCATGTACTGGTAGAAGGCCGGGATCGGCATCGGCTCGGCGAGCAGCCGGTCGGCGAACGTCTCCGGGTCGCCGATGCCGAGCAGCGGGTTGGTGTCGACCTCGTCGCCGATGGTGGAGGTGAACCGGCCGGCACCGGTGGCGGTGCAGAACGAGCCTTCACCGTGGGTCGGGTAGAGCTCGACGGCCCGGGGCAGGCCGGCGAGACGGTGCAGCGAGCCGTGCTGCAGCCGGGCCAGGGTGCGGGCCCGGTCGGGGCCGAGCAGGTCGGGTCGGCCGGCGGAGGCGACGAGCAGGCTGCCGCCGGAGAAGACGGCGACCGGCTCACCGTCGATCAGCACCAGGTAGCTGGTGTGTTCCGGGGTGTGACCGGGGGTGTGGACGGGGCGCAGCGTGAGGTTGTCGGCCTTGATGTCCTCGAGGTGGAAGGCGGGGGTGTGCCGGTAGGTCGGTGCCGCGCCGGCCGGCAGGACCAGTTCGGCGCCGGTCCGTCGGGCGAGCTGCGGTCCGCCGGAGACGTAGTCGTTGTGCAGGTGGGTCTCCAGGACGAACCGCAGGTCGACGTCGCGTTCGGCGGCGGCGGCGAGGAACCGGTCGATGTCGCGCTGCGGGTCGACGAGCACCCCCTTGCCCTCGTGGACCAGCAGGTAGGACTGGTCGCCGAGGCCGGGGGTACGGAATGAGATGAGTTCCACGGGTGCTCCTCCGCTCTCGCGTATACCCCTGGGGGTATCTACGAACCCAGTATGTTCGAATGAACGGACATCTGCAAGTGATACCCCCGGGTGTATCGTGTAAACCCAGCTGGGCAGGCCCGAAGCACTAGCCGGAGATCCCGGACCAGGAGGAACTCGCCATGCAGGTCGAGGAGAACACCACGGCGGACGTGGTCAAGCGGTTACGGCGGGCCGAAGGCCAGATCCGCGGCATCATCGCGATGCTGGAGTCCGGCCGGGACTGCGCCGAGGTGGTCACCCAGCTGGCTGCCGTCTCCCGGGCGCTCGACCGGGCCGGCTTCAAGGTCATCGCCAGTGGGCTCGAACAGTGCATAGGCCCCGACAGCGACGCCACCGAGCGCAAGGCCAGCCTGGAGCAGATGGAGAAGCTCTTCCTCTCCCTGGCCTGACACGGCGCCGTCGACGTCTGGATCAGAGTCGACGTCTTGGATCAGGCGGGTGGCCGGGCCCGTACCTCGTCCAGCGCCAGCACCGCGACGTGCAGCGACAGGCATGCCTGCACCGAGTCCAGGTCGACGCCGAGAATCTGCCCCAGCCGGGTCAACCGCTCGTAGAACGCCGGCCGGGACAGGTGCACCGCCGCGGCCGCCGCCGACTTGTTGCGGCCGTGCTCCAGGTACGCCCGCAGCGTGGCCAGCATCCGCTGCCGAGGATGACGGGCCTCGTACGCCAGCAGCGCGCCCAGCTCACGCTCGACGAAGACCTGCAACCGGGGTTCCTCCCGCAGCAGGTGCAGCAGCCCGGCCAGGCCGACGTCCGGCAGCCGCAGCACCTGGTCTGATCGGCGGTCCCGGCGGCCGGCCTCGGCCACCTGGCGGGCCTCGACCAGGCTTCGCCGGGCCTCCCGGACGCCGTCCACCCCGCTGCCGGCGGCGACCACCACCGGCACCGGCTCAGACCGGCGCAACCGGTGCAGCGCGGCCAGCAGACCGTTCAGCGCCGGGTCCGCCGCCGTGGCGTCGCGGACCGCCAGCAGTACGCCGACCGCGTGCTCGTCCAACGGGCTGGCCAGGCCGGTCAGCCCGGCTTCCCGCAACGCCAGGCCGACCGTCTCGGCGAGGTCGCGCAGCCGGGCCTGGACCGTCTCGGCGCTGTCGACCGACGGCACCGCCGCAGCCGGCCCGACCCCGCCGACCCCGTTGACCGATCCGGACTCGGCACCAGAACCGGCGTCCCGGAAGCGGACCGCAACGCCGACCAGATGCCGACGGTCCAGGCCGACGCCGAGCGCCCGGGCCCGCATCGCCACCTCGTCGACCGGCTGCGACCCGTCCAGCAGCGCGGTGAGCAGCGTCCGGTGAATCTGCCGCTCCAGCCCTTCGGCGTCGCGGCGGATCAGCCGGCCCAACGCCAGGGTCGACGCGGCCCGTTCTAGCAGGATCGACCACCGCAGCGGCGGTCCGCCCGGCCCGCTGAGCCCGCCCGAGACACCCGACCCGCCCGAGACACCCGACCCGGCAGCCGGGCAGCGCAGCAGCAGCCGGCCCCAGTCCTGGCCTCGGGCACCGACCATGGTCACCAGCCAGCCGGTGTCCGCGTGATACGCGGTACGCCCGGTCGGCTGGATCCGGCGCGAATGCTGCTCCCAGCCGTCCAGCAGCAGCCGGGGGTTCTCTCCGGCGGTGTGGTAGGCCAGCACCCGGCGGGACAGATTCTCCAGCACCACCGGTGCACCGGCCAGCTCGGCCGCCTGGCGTACCACCTCGGTGGCCTCCGCGCCCTCCACCGACAGCTCGGTGAACCGCTGGTGGATCTCCTCGGTGGCCCGCAGCTCGGCCAGCTGGGCGTCCACGATCAGGGCATGCACCGCCTCGGTGATCAGCACGAACGGGGTCTCCCGGCGCAGCTCCACCAGCGGCAGCCCGCGCCGGTGCGCCGCCGCGGACATCACCTTCGGCACCCCGCCGTGGTAGCGGCGGCCGAGCTCCACCACCAGACCGGATACGCCAACCTCGGCCAGGTCGGCGATGAAGGCCCGCACGCCGGCGTCGTCGCCGGGCAGCCCGATCCCGGTGGTCAGCACCAGCTCACCGCCGCGCAGCAGGCTGGCGATGTCCGGCACCTCGGTAACGTGTACCCAGCGCACCGGTCGGTCCAGACCCTCCTCGGCGGCGACCACCCGGGGTCCGCCGTTCCGCACCGGGTCGAGCGCCAGCACCTCACGGACGGTCGGGAACACCCGCAGAACGCTACCCCGGCGACCGGCACAATGCCCGGTGTGCCAACAACGGAGATCATGGACCCGGACGACGTGCGGATCGCCGACTACCGGGCGCTGACCGACGTCGAGCTGCGGACCCGGTGGGAGCCGCCGAACGGCCTGTTCATCGCCGAGGGCGAGCTGGTCATCGGGCGGGCCCTGCGGGCCGGCTACCGGCTGCGGTCGGTGCTGGTCGACGCCAAGCGGGTCGACCAGCTCGCCGACCTGCCGCCGGACGCGACGGTCTACGCGGCAACCCCGGCGGTGCTGGAGTCGATCACCGGATTCCACGTACACCGGGGGGTGCTCGCCTCGTTCCACCGCCGGGCCCTGCCCAGCCTGAACGAGGTGCTCGACCGGGCCCGCCGGCTGGTCGTCTGCGAAGGGATCAACACGCACACCAACCTGGGTGCGCTGTTCCGCAGCGCGGCGGCGCTCGGCATGGACGCCGTGGTCCTCTCCCCCACCTGCGCGGATCCGCTGTACCGGCGGTCAGTGCGGGTCAGCATGGGCGAGGTGTTCGCGGTGCCGTACGCCCGGGCGGTGGCCTGGCCGGCGGCGCTGGCCACCATCCGTACCGCCGGGTTCCGGCTGCTCGCGATGACCCCGGCACCGGACGCGGTGCCGGTCCAGCGGCTGGACGCCGCGGCCCGGGCCCGACCGGCGCTGCTGCTCGGCGCGGAAGGGCCGGGGTTGAGCACCGCGGCGGTCCAGGCCGCCGACGTACGGGTGGCGGTGCCGATGCGGCGCGGCGTCGACTCACTCAACGTGGCGACGGCGGCGGCGGTCGCCTTCTGGGAGCTGTGCCGCGACGACCCGGCTTAACGCGAGCCGGCCGGGGTGGTCGCCGGCGCCTGGACACTGGGCACCATCCGGCCGGCGGACCAGGCCAGGCCGATCCCGGCGGTGAGAGTGAGGAGCGCGCCGACGGTCTGCAGCGGTCCGGAGAGCAGCCCGACGAGCCCGAGCAGCGGGGACGCGACGATCAGCAGCCAGCCGTCGAGCCGGTTGAACAGCTCCGAGCGCAGCACCGCGGCACCGGCCAGCAGCCAGCCGAAGCTGTACACGGCGGCGCCGACCAGGGCGATCGACCGGGCCGACGTTCCGTAGACGGCCGTATCGTCGGGCAGCCCGACGAACGGGACCGTCGACGCCGTACCAGCCAGGCCGACCAGCAGCGCCGAAACGGCGGTGCCCCGGCTGCGGGCGGCGGCGTGGATTCCGGCGATCGCCACCAGCGCGACCAGCCCCAGCCAGCTGGCGATCACCCAGGAGATCAGGTACGCCGGCCGGCCGTCGACCAGGTCGGGTGCCGGGCCGCCGCCGCGCACGCCACTCAGGCTGCCGATCCCGAACGCGATCGCGTACAGCGGCAACGCCCAGCTGGCGACCCGGCTGAACCGACGGATCGACCACGCCCAGGCCGCGTTGGTGGCCGGGGCGGCCGGGGTGTTCTCCGGTGCGGCGGCGGCCACCACGGCGACCCCGGCGTCGCTGCGGGAGACCACCCGTACCGGGCCGGACCGGCCGACGTTGGACGCGGTGGTCCGGGGTCGGGTGTTCCTGACGGCACGCGTCACGGTGTCGCCTCCCCGCGCTGCGGGGCCCGCGGCGGGCCCTGTCGGCTGTGCTCACTGACCGACCGATCGTGACAGCCGACGACAGCGGTATGCGCGGGTTCCTCGGATTTCCACCGGTCGGGTCGGCCCGGCCCAGCCTCGATCGGCTCGGGCCGGGCCTCGGCTGTGGGTCAGCCGCGTTCGGCCTGCGGGCGCTGCTGCTCGGAGTTCAGCTCGCCGAGCAGCTCGGACGCGGGCACCGGCTCGGGCGCGGGCAGCCCGGCCGGCCGGGCCCTGGCGCCGCCGGCCGCCGTACCGCCGCTGGTGACCTGCTCGGCGGCCCGCACCTCGTCGTTGACCCGTTGCGCCTCGGCGGCGGCGGCCTCGGCCGCCTCGGCCGCCTCCCGCTCCACGGCGCTGGAGTCGACCTGCTGCGACGGCGCGTCACCGACCATCTGGCTGAGCCCGCCGAGCGCCCCGCCCAGACCCTCGAGAGCCTTGGTGAGCTCGGCCGGGACGATCCACATCTTGTTGGACTGGCCGTTGGCGATCTGCGGCAGCGCCTGCAGGTACTGGTAGGCGAGCACCTTCTGACTCGGGTTGGCCTGGTGGATGGCGTCGAAGACGGTCCGGATCGCCTTGGCCTGGCCTTCGGCCTGCAGAATCCGGGCCTGCCGGTCACCGTCGGCGCGCAGCACCGCAGCCTGCTTCTCGCCCTCGGCTCCGAGGATCTGTGACTGCTTGTGCCCCTCGGCGGTGAGGATCGCGGCGCGGCGGTCCCGCTCGGCGCGCATCTGCTTCTCCATCGAGTCGCGGATGCTCGGCGGCGGCTCGATCGCCTTGATCTCCACCCGGGTCACCTTGATGCCCCACCGGCCGGTGGTCTCGTCCAGCACGCCGGACAGGTGCTGGTTGATCTCCTCGCGGCTGGTCAGCGCGCGCTCCAGGTCGAGCGAGCCGATGACGTTACGCAGCGTGGTGACGGTGAGCTGCTCGATCGCTTGCAGGAAGTTGGCGATCTCGTAGGTGGCGGCCCGGGGGTCGACAACCTTGAAGTAGAGGACCGTGTCGATCGACACCACCAGGTTGTCCGAGGTGATCACCGGTTGGGGCGGGAAGCTGACCACCTGTTCCCGCATGTCGACCTTGGCCCGTACGGTGTCGATGAACGGGACGAGCAGGTTGAGACCGGGAGTCAGGGTGCGCTGGTACCGGCCGAGCCGTTCGACCAGGTCCATCCGCTGCTGCGGAACGATGCGCACCGCCCGGATCAGGGTCAGCACCGTGATCAGGGCGACCGCCCCGACCAGCACCGCGATCACTAAGTCCATCGTCGTTCACCTTCTCGGCTCGGGATGTTGATGCCGGCTCGGGGTGTTCATGCCGGTCCGCCGCCGGTGACGTCGTCCCGCCAGACCAGCGCGGTGACGCCTTTGACCTGGATCACCTGTACCCGTTCGCCGGGGGCGAAGACCTGGGTGCCGTCGTAGGAGCGGGCGCTCCACAACTCGCCGTCGATCTTGACCTGGCCGCCGTCCGCGTCCACCCGCTCCAGCACCAGCGCCGAGGCTCCCTCAATCGCCTGTACGCCGAACGGCTCCTCGCCACCGCTGAGCGCGGACTGCCGGTGCCGCTGGATGGCCGGCCGGACGGCGACCACGGTCAGCGCCGAGACGGCGGCGAAGACCAGGCCCTGGGCGGCCACCGGGGCACCGAGAGCGGCGGCGATCGCCGCGGCGAACGCGCCGGCGGCGAACATGACGAGGAACAGCGTCGCGGTGAACAATTCCGCGACCGCGAGCACGACGCCCAATACGATCCACAGGACGGGTTCCACACACCGATCGTGACATGTGCGCGCACCACCGGCGACCGCCAAACCGACAAATCGGGCAGCTATCGGTGAGTCGGACCAGATCGGCCACCCTAAGTCAGGATCCCTTCTATCTGAGTCACGAGCAAGGAGCATGTAGGCGTGTCCGCACCCCTGTCCCCCGACACCATCAGCATGATCGACACTGCGGTCGCCGAGACCCAGTCGTACGGCCGGGCACCGTCCGTCGTCCTCGGCGTGCTCCGGGACCGTCGGCTGGTGCACGTCGCGTCCGCCGGTGACCACCCGACACCCCACCCCGACCTGCAGTACCGGATCGGCTCGATCACCAAGACCTTCACCGCAACGCTGGTACTGCGGCTGCGCGACGCCGGCCGGCTCGACCTCGACGACCGGCTTCGCGACCACCTGCCCGACGTCCCGTTCGAGCGGATCACCCTGCGTCAGCTCCTCGGCCACGCCGCCGGCCTGCAACGCGAACCGGACAGTGACGGCTGGTGGGAACGCGTCACCGGCACCGACGTCGCCACCCTGCTGGCCAGGCTCGGACCGGACAAGATGGCCTTTCCGCCGCACCGCACGTACCACTACTCGAACCTGGCGTACGGGCTGCTCGGCGCCGCCCTGCAGCGGATCACCGGCACGCCGTGGGCCGACCTGGTCGCCACCGACATCCTCGGCCCGCTCGGCATGACCCGCACCACCTACCACCCCACCGACCCGTACGCCGCCGGCTACGTGGTGCACCCGTGGCACGGCACGCTGCGGGAGGAGCCGCGTACCGACACCGGCGCGATGGCCCCCGCCGGCCAGCTCTGGTCCACCGTCGCCGACCTCAGCCGGTGGGCCGCGTTCCTCGCCGACCCGGACCCGGCGGTGCTGGACCCCGCCACGATGGCGGAGATGTGCCTGCCGGTGGCGATCAACGACCCGCAGCGGTGGACCGGCGGCCACGGGCTCGGCCCCGAGCTGTACCGGGTCGGGGAACGGGTCTTCGCCGGCCACGGCGGCTCGATGCCCGGCTACGTGGCGCTGCTCGCCGTACACCGCGCCACCGGCACCGGCGTGGTGGCCTTCGCCAACTCCTACGGCTTCGCCCGGGGCAGTATCCGCGAGCTGGGGCTGCGGGTGCTGGTCGAGGTGCTCGACCGGGAACCGGCCGCGCCACAGCCGTGGCGGCCGGGCACCCGGCCGCCGCCGGAGATCGACGCCATCTGCGGCCGATGGTGGTGGATGGGACGGGAGATGCAGGTCTCCTGGGACGCCGACGCCGCCGAGCTGGTCCTCACCCTGCTCGGGCCGGTGCAGCCGGTGACGTCGCGGTTCGGCGCAGCGGGTGCGGACCGCTGGCAGGGCCGCAGCGGCGCCCAGCAGGGCGAGATCCTCACCGTACGGCGTGGACCGACCGGCACCCCGACGGCGCTGGACCTGGCCACCTTCGTCCTCACCCGCGACCCGGACGACCTCGGCTGACCGGACGACCTCAGCTAAGCGGACGACCTCGGCTAAGCGGACGCCGGCTCACTGCGGCGGTACGGTGACGAAGTCGATCAGCCGCTCCATCGCGTTGATCAGCGGCGTCTCCACGTCCTGGTAGCTGTGCACACTGGACAGGATCCGACGCCACAGCTGCGCCGGATCGGACACGCCGACCGCCGCGCAGATGCCTTCCTTCCACGGCTGTCCGGGTGGGATCCGGGGCCACTGCCGCAACCCTATCCGGTCCGGTTTGACCGCCTGCCACACGTCCACGTACGGATGCCCGGTGACCAGCACGTACGGCGAGGTGACCGGGGCGACGACCCGGCTCTCCTTGGACCCGGGGACCAGGTGGTCGACCAGCACGCCGAGCCGGCGCTGCGGGCCGGGCGCGAACCCGGCCACCGCAGCGGCCAGGCCGTCGATGCCGTCCAACGGTTCGACGACGACACCCTCGACCCGCAGGTCGTCACCCCAGATCCGTTCGATGAGCGCGGCGTCGTGCACCCCCTCCACCCAGATCCGGCTGGCCTGGGCCACCCGGGCCGGTCGGTGGCCGACCGCGACCGAACCGGAGGCGGTGCGCTGCCGCTGCCGGGGCGCGGCGGGTGCCCGGGGCGGCCGGCGCAGCGTCACCGGCTGGCCGTCCAGCAGAAAACCGGCCGGGACCAGTGGGAAATGCCGTCGGCGACCGTGCCGGTCCTCCAGTGTCACCGCGCCGGACTCGAAGCCGACGACCGCGCCGCAGAAACCGGAGTCGGCGTCCTCCACCACGAGGTCCGGCTCGGCGTCGACCTCCGGCACCACCCGACGGCGGCGCCAGTTGCCCGCCAACACGTCGTCGCCGTACCGTTGGTCACCGCCCACGTCCGGCAGGCTAACCGCACCGGGCGACGGTGGCCCGCCGACGCGCCGACCGGACACCCCGACGGGGACCTGCCGCCCGGTGTCGAGACAACCGACAGCGCGGCACGTACCCTAGCGTGCATGTCCCCCGCAGCAGGCGCGGCGACCCTCGCGACGCGCCGCTCCAGCCGCTTCGTGGCCTGGGTGCGCGCATGGCGCGCCGGCCTGGTGCCGTACGACGAGATAGCCGACGAGATAGCCGGCGACGAGGAGCATCTGGTCGCCGACGCACCCGGTGCCTGGACCGACCTGCCGTTGCGCGACGCACTGTCCTGCTTCGCGAAGCTGCCGCCGGACGAGATCCGGCTGGCGTTGCCGGCGCCCGGCGACCCGCGCGGTCTGCCCGGTCCGGGTGAGTTCACCGGCGCCGCGCTGCTCGCCGGCGAGGCGGTGGTGGCCCGCGGGCTGGGCGTCATCCCCGAAGTACGCTCGCACACGTCCGGGTCCGGGGTCACCTTCGAGACGGTGCTGTGGCGGATCTACCCGCTGCCGCAGGAGCTACCCGCCGCCGGGCACGCCGGGCCGAGCGCCGCCGAAGCCGAGGCCGAGCTGTCCACCGCGCTGGCCGAGACGACCACGGCGCTGACCCGGCTGGACGTCGCCCACTGGCGGCCGGAGCTGGCCGGGGCGCTGGCCGCGCTGCGCCGCCCGGACGGCGGGATGGACCTGCCACCCGGCTTCGATCCGCGGGCTCGCCGGCTGTTCGCCCGGGCCAGCGTGCTGGACCAGGTGCTGGCGCTCGCCGAGCACGTCGCCCCCGGTGGCGCCGTCAACGGCTACGAGGCCCAGCAGCGCGACGCCGCGCTGCGACCGCTGACCACCGCCTGCCGCCGGGCGCTGGTCGCCGCCTGCAACGCCCCGCTGCGGCCCTGACTGCCGATCGCGCCGGACGCCCCGACCAGATCTCGTCTCGATCAGATCTCGTCGATCAGGTCGGCCACCGATGCGACGATCCGCGACGGCCGGTACGGGTAACGGTCGATGTCGGTACGGCTGCTGATCCCGGTGAGCACCAGGATCGTCTGCAGCCCCGCCTCCAGCCCGCACAGCACGTCGGTGTCCATCCGGTCACCGATCATCGCGGTGCTCTCCGAGTGCGCGTCGATCGTGTTCAACGCCGACCGCATCATCATCGGGTTCGGCTTGCCGACGAAGTACGGCTCCACCCCGGTCGCCTTCGAGATCATCGCCGCGACCGAGCCGGCCGCCGGCAGCGCGCCCTCGGTCGACGGCCCGGTCGGGTCCGGGTTGGTGCAGATGAACCGGGCACCGCCGTTGATCAGCCGGACCGCCTTGGTGATCGCCTCGAAGCTGTAGGTGCGGGTCTCCCCCAGCACCACGTAGTCCGGGGCGTAGTCGGACAGGATGTAGCCGACCGCGTGCATCGCCGTGGTCAGCCCGGCCTCACCGATGACGTACGCGGTGCCCCCCGGCCGCTGGTCGGCGAGAAACTGCGCGGTGGCCAGCGCCGCTGTCCAGATCGCCTGCTCCGGCACGTCGAAACCCATCCGGGTGAGCCGGGCCTGCAGATCGCGAGGGGTGTAGATGGAGTTGTTGGTCAGCACCAGGAACGGTTTGCCGGAAGCGCGCAGCCGGTTGATGAACTCCGGCGCACCGGGGACCGGTTGGCCCTCGTGCACCAGCACACCGTCCATGTCGGTCAGCCAACTCTCGACGGGCTTACGGTCGGTCACGAGGATCTCCGGGGGGTGGAAGAGGCAATGCAGCAGTTCACCGGGCAGGTGTCCCAGACCGGCAGCGTACCGAGCCGCGCCCGGGTGAGGGCGCCGTCCGGGCGCAGCCGTTCCGACACCAGGTCCCGGACCATCGACACAAAGGCCGGGTGGGTGCCGGGGCTGGCCGCCCGGGCGTACGCCAGACCGAGCTGCTTGGCGGTCGCTGCGGCCTCGGTGTCCAGGTCCCAGACCACCTCCAGGTGATCGGAGACGAAACCGATCGGGCTGACTACCACTGCGTCGACCCCCTGACCGGCGAGTTCGCGCAGGTGGTCGTTGACGTCCGGCTCCAGCCAGGGCACCTGCGGCGGCCCGGACCGGCTCTGCCAGACCAGGTCGTACGGCAGCTCCGGGGCGGCGTCGGCGGCGACCAGCCGGGCGGTCTCGGCCAGCTGGGCCTGGTAACGCCCGCCCTCCGGGCCGGCGGCGGCCGCCGCGCTGGTCGGGACCGAATGGGCGGTGAACACCAGCCGGGTACGCCGACGCAGCGCCGGGTCGATCGTGTCCAGCGCGGCCCGGACCGCTTCGACGTGCGGACCGACGAACCCGGGATGGTCGTGGAACTGCCGCAGCTTGTCGATCACCGGGGCGTCCGGGCCGACCGCCGCCCGCGCCACCGCGATGTCCTCCTGGTACTGCCGGCACGACGAGTAGCCGCCGTAGGCGCTGGTGGCGAAGGCGAGGGCGCGGCGGACCCCGTCGTCGCGCATCCGGGCCACCGTGTCGGTCAGCATCGGATGCCAGTTACGGTTGCCCCAGTAGACCGGCAGATCGAGCCCGTGGGCGGCGAAGTCGGCGCGAATCGCGGCAAGCAACTCCCGGCACTGCTGGTTGATCGGCGACACACCGCCGAAGTGCTGGTAATGCTCGGCGACCTCGGCCAGCCGTTCCGGCGGCACGTTGCGGCCCCGGGTCACGTTGCGCAGGAAGGGCAGCACGTCCGGCGGACCTTCCGGGCCGCCGAACGACAGCAGAACCAGTGCGTCGTACGCCATGCGCCCTATTGTTCCTGGTCGGGCCGGACCCGGCGGCGGCGCATCCCGAAGATCAGGCGCCGATGGCGTGGAAGCCGCCGTCGACGTGCACGATCTCACCGGTGGTCGCCGGGAACCAGTCCGACAGCAGCGCCAGGCAGGCCCGGGCGGCCGGCTCCTGATCGGTCAACTGCCAGCCCAGCGGCGCCCGCTCGGTCCAGGCCTGCTCGAAGGCCTCGAAGCCGGGGATCGACTTGGCCGCCATGGTGCGCAGCGGGCCGGCGGAGACCAGGTTGCTGCGGATACCCTTCGGTCCCAGGTGCAGCGCCAGGTAGCGGGACGCGGACTCCAGGCCGGCCTTGGCGACCCCCATCCAGTCGTAGACCGGCCAGGCCAGGGTGGCGTCGAAGGTCAGCCCGACGACCGCGCCGCCGGGACGCATCAGCGGCAGCGCCGCCATCGCCAGCGACTTGTACGAGAAGGTGGAGATGTGCAGCGCGGTGGCCACGTCGTCCCAGGGCGCGTCGAGGAACCCGCCACCGAGGCAACTCTGCGGGGCGAACCCGATCGAGTGCACCACCCCGTCGAGGCCGTCGACGTGTCCGCCGACCTTGTCGGCCAGGCCGGCCAGGTGCTCCGGGTTGGTCACATCGAGCTCGATCACCGGCGCTTCGGCCGGCAGCCGCTTGGCGATCCGCTCCACCAGCGACATCCGGCCGAAGCCGGTGAGCACGACGGTGGCACCGTTCTCCTGGGCGAGCTTCGCCACCGAGAAGGCGATCGACTGGTCGGTGATGACGCCGGTGACGAGCAGCCGCTTACCGGCCAGCAGTGCGGACACAGGTTTCTCCGTTCGGTGTTCGGTAGCCAGGTCGGGTCGGTGCGGTGTCGCAGGTCGGTGCGGCGTCGACGGTCAGTGCCCCATGCCGAGGCCGCCGTCGACGGGAATGACCGCCCCACAGATGTAACCGGCGGAGTCGCCCGCGAGCCACGTCACCGCGGCGGCCACCTCGTCGGCGGTGGCGAACCGGCCAGCCGGGATGGCTTTGCGGTACTCGGCCTTGCGCTCCTCGGGCAGCGCCGCCGTCATGTCGGTCTCCACGTAGCCGGGGGCGACGACGTTGGCGGTGATGTTGCGTCCGCCGAGTTCGCGGGTGATCGACCGGGCCATGCCGACCAGGCCGGCCTTGCTCGCCGCGTAGTTGACCTGACCGGGTGAGCCGAGCAGGCCGACCACCGACGAGATGAAGATCAGCCGGCCCCAGCGGGCCCGCAGCATCTTCGTCGAAGCGCGCTTGGCACAGCGGTACGCGCCGGTCAGGTTGGTGTCCAGCACCGAGGTGAACTGCTCCTCGGACATTCGCAGCAGCAGTGTGTCGTCGGTGACGCCGGCGTTGGCGACCAGCACCTCGACCGGCCCGAGCTCGGCTTCGACCGCGCCGAAGGCCTGGTCGACCGAGTCGGCGTCGGTGACGTCGCAGCGTACGCCGAACAGGCCGGCCTGCTCGTCGAAGCCGGACCGGTAGGTGACCGCGACCCGGTCGCCCTGCTTCGCGAACGTCTGCGCGATCGCCAGGCCGATGCCCCGGTTACCGCCGGTGACCAGTACGGTGCGGGCCACGTTCCCCCCTCGTCGTCGATGATCCGGCCTTGGAGACTAGGTGCTACCGCCGGGTAAGCAGTAACCCGGGGGTACTACCCCTGTGGTGTCCTGACACCAGGTCGGTCCGGTCGTAGCCTCACAGTGGTGAACGGTGGGACGGTCCAGCAGGTGCGCCAGGCACTGCGGCACCTGGTCGTCGGGCCGGACCTCCCGCCACCACCGGCCCCGCCGACGGACAACCGCAGGCGTGCCGTCGGCAGGTGGCTGGCGTTCGCCCTGTTCCTCGTCGTCAGCGTCGTCGCCGCCCTCGACCAGCAGGGCACCGGACTGCTGCCCGCGCCGGTCGGGCTGATCCTCGGCTTCGTCACCGTCGCACCGGCGGCGCTCGCCTATCACCGGCCACTGTGGGCCTGGCGGATCTCGATCCTCCTGCTGTTCTTCGGCGCCGTCTGGCACCTCTACCCCGGCCCGGACCCGTGGAGCCTGTTCCAGGTCCTGGCGCTGCTGTTCGTGCTGGCGATACTCGCCGGCCGGGCCGAGCTGGCCGTCTCGGCGGCGGCGGGAGCCGTCACGGCAGTGCCCGTGCTGGTGTTCGTCGCCCCGAACCCCGGCCTCTGGCTGCTCGCCGTCCTGGCGGTGGTCGTCGCGGCGATGGACCAGGTGCGCCGGCGACGCGTCAGCCAGCATGCCCTCGCCAGCCAGACCGTCGTCACCCAGCAGGAGCAGCAGCGGCGGGCGGTGCTGGAGGAACGCGCCCGGATCGCCCGCGAGATGCACGACGTCGTCGCCCACCACATGTCGATGATCGCCGTCCAGGCGGAGACCGCGCCGTACCGGCTGACCGCAATGACCGAGCCGACCCGTGACGAGTTCACCGCGATCGCCGGTGCCGCCCGGTCGGCGCTGGGCGACATGCGCCGGCTGCTCGGGGTGCTGCGCAGTGAGACCGAACAGGCGCACCGCGCACCGCAACCCGGGCTGGGTGACATCGCCACGATGGTGGAGGCCACCCGCCGGGCCGGCCTCGACGCCGAGCTGGTGGCGGACCCGCGACTCGACCGGGTCGCGGTGGCCGGGCCGGTCGGGCTGGCGGCGTACCGGATCGTGCAGGAGGCGCTGGCCAACGCCGGCCGGCACGCACCGGGCGCGGCGGTACTGGTGGAGCTACGCGCCGGAGCCGACCAGCTGATGATCCGGGTCGGCAACGGGCCGGCCACGCTGGCCGCCGGTGCGGAACGGTCCATCGGCGGCCACGGCGTCGTCGGCATGCGGGAACGGGCCGAGCTGCTCGGCGGAAGCTTCGCAGCCGGCCCGGACGGCAGGTCCGGTTTCGTGGTCACCGCCGGGTTGCCGTACCGGACGGTTGACACCGACGCCCGCACCGACGCGGCCCGCGACGCCGGCCCGGACATCGGCCGGCCGGGTAGCGTGCCCGACGACGACCGAAGGACAAGATGATCAAAGTGCTGATCGCCGACGACCAGGCAATGGTCCGGCAGGGTTTCGGTGCGCTGCTCGGCGCCCAACCGGACCTGGTGGTGGTCGGTGACGCCGCCAACGGTGCCGACGCGGTCAGCGCGGCCCGCCGGCTCGACCCCGACGTGGTGCTGATGGACGTACGGATGCCGGTGCTGGACGGGCTCGCCGCCACCCGGCAACTGCTCGACGGCCGGTCCCGCGACAAACCACCCCGGGTGCTCATCCTCACCACGTTCGACCTCGACGACTACGTCTACGAGGCGCTGCGCGCCGGGGCCAGCGGGTTCCTGCTCAAGGACGCGCCGGCGGCCGACCTGGTCAACGCGGTACGGGTGGTGGCCGCCGGGGACGGACTGCTGTCACCGTCGGTCACCCGCCGGCTGATCGCCGAGTTCGCCGCCCGCCCCGGGCAGCACCGTCCCCGACCGGTGTCGCTGACCACACTGACCGACCGGGAGACCGAGGTGCTGCGGTTGATTGCCCGGGGCCGGTCCAACAGCGAGATCGCCGCCGACCTGGTCGTGGCCGAGCAGACCGTCAAGACCCATGTCGGACGGATCCTCAGCAAGCTGGGGTTGCGCGACCGGGCACAGGCGGTGGTCGTCGCGTACGAGTCCGGTCTGGTCACCGCCGGCGAGTAGCTCCCCGGTAGCACGCCGGTTCTGGCTCTGCGGCACGACGCGGCGCGACCCGTCGCCACCGCAGGCTCACCGGTATGCGTATCCGACTGATCGTCCTCGCGACGTTGTGCGGCGTCACCCTGGGCACCGCGCCGACCGGTCCCGGCGGACCGTGGCCGGACACCACTGGCCGGCGGTTCCTGGCCTTCGACACCAGCGGCGACGGCACCGCCGTCGAAGTAGTCGGCGATCTGGCGACCAGCCGCCGGATCGCGGTGCTGGTGCCCGGTACGGACAACACGCTGGCTACCTTCGACCGTGGCCTCGACGGGGTCACCCACCGCGCCCCGGCAGTGCAGGCCCGGGTGCTGTACGGGGCGGCGCACCGCCGCGAACCGCGTACCGCCGTGGTGGCCTGGCTCGGCTACGACCCGCCGGAGGGGTTCGGACCGGCGGCGCTGCGCTGGGACCGGGCCGAGGACGGCGCGGCCGCGCTGGTCGATTTCGTCGCCGACCTGTGCCGGCGGCAGCCGACCGCCTCCGTCGTGGTCGTCGGGCACAGCTACGGCGCGCTCGTCGCCGGGCTGGCCGCCGCGCGGCTCGACGGCTGCGTCACCGACCTGGTCGCGCTCGGCGCGCCCGGGATGGGTGCGCCGCGCGTCGACGATCTGGGCACTCCGGCCCGGGTCTGGCAGGCCACCGCCGCCGACGACTGGATCCGGCGGGTGCCGGCGGTACGGCTGGCTGGTTTCGGCCACGGCACGGCACCGTCGACACCGTCGTTCGGCGCCCGACCGCTGCCCACCGACGGCGTCGACGGACACGACGGCTACCTGCAGGCAGGCAGCGGCACCCTGGCCGCGCTGGCCGAACTCGTCGCGGGCGACCCGGCTGACCTGGTCGCCGCCGACCCGGCCGGTTCCGTCCCGCAGGCGATGGCGGTGGCCCGGTGAACAGGCCGCAGACCACGGTGAACAGGCCGCAGACGGAGTTGGCGGCGACGTCACAGCGGGAGCCGGTCGTCGACCTGATCCGGGCGCTCGCCGTCGTCGGCGTGGTCGCCGGCCACTGGTGGGTCACCGCCGTGGTACTGACCGACGACGGGGTGCTGCAGACCGCCAGCCCGCTGACCGATATGCCGTGGCTGAGCCCGCTGACCTGGCTGGCGCAGACCCTCGGCCTGTTGTTCTTCGCGGCCGGGTTCGCCGCGGCGCGCAGCAGCAACCCGGCCGGCCGGGCCGGAGGGCTCCGGACGCCCGGTGGGCTCCGAGCGCTTCGCGGGCCGCTGACCGGGCTGGCCGGGGGCCTGGCGCTGGCGCTGGTCGTCGGCTACCTCGCCGGCGCACCGACCGGCAGCCTGGTGACCGTCGCGACGCTCACCGTCAGTCCGTTGTGGTTCCTCGTGGTGCTGCTGGTCCTGCGGGCGGTCAGCGGACCGCTGCTGCGTGGCGTCCGGCAGGGCCCGGAGCGGGCGCTGGTGATCGTGACGCCACTGGTGACGGCGGCGCTCACCGTGGTCACCGCCGCCGACCTCGGGCACCTGCCGCCGGTGCTCGCCGTGTTCGCCGCCTGGCTGATGCCGTTCCTCGCCGGGCTGCTGATGGCCGAGTACGGTCCACCGCCGGCGCGCTGCGCGGTGGGCCTGCTGGTCGGCGGCGTGGTGGTGCTGACCGTGCTGACCGTCGTCGGCGGGTACCCGGCCAGCGCGGTCGGCGTACCGGGGCAGGTCCGGTCGAACCTGAACCCCCCGTCGCTGGCGACGCTGGCGTTGGTGGCCGCGCAGGTCGGTGCGGCCGGGCTGGCGGTCCGGTGGCTGCGAGGGCGGATCGACACCACTGCCCGGTGGTGGTCGGTGGTCGCGGCGGTGAACCGGCACGCGCTCGGCGTCTACCTGTGGCACCAGCCGGTACTGGTCGGGCTGACGGTCGCCGCGCTGTGGCTGGCCGGCGGGACCGCCGTCGCCGGGGTGCACACCGCGCCGGAGCATCCCGGGTGGCTGGTCGACCGGGCCGTCTACCTGCCGGTTCTCGCCGTCGCGCTGATCACGTTGCGGCGGATTGTGCCGACCCGCCGGCCCGGGTGTACGCTCTTGCCCGGTTCAACGGCCGGACGACCTGTGGAGGTGATCGCTGTGCGAGATAGCGATCCTCCTAGTCGTCGCCGGGCCACCGGTCGAGCGCGCTGAGGTCGGCGCGGCTCCCGGTGCGCCCGTGCGATCTGCCCGTGTCGCCCCGTCAGCCCGCCCGCCGGTCACCCTGATCCACAGGTGGCCGGCCCGTCGCCGGAGTCCACCCTCGATGAACCGATACGTCGCACCACTGGGGTTCACCCTGGCCGCCGTCTGGATCGCCGTCATCTTCGTACTGGCCAGCGGCGCACGGTGACGGGTCCCGGCCCGGCGGGTGTCCGTCTCCCGCCGGGCCGGGCCCTGTCACCCGCAGGGCCGGTCGAGCCGTCTCACGGCAGCCGCGAGGTCCACAGCAGACTGAGTACCGCCGCGCCCAACGCCAGCAGCAACGCCAGGGCCGCGTACCACTGGGTTATCTCCCGGGGCACGGTCCGCTGCCCGATCGACGAGCCCATGTCCTCGTACACCTGGTTGAGCTCGCCGACCGACGCCGCCTCGTAGAAGAAGCCGTTGGTCGCCTCGGCCAGCTCGGCCAGCGCGAACCGGTCCACCGGCACCCGCTGCACCTGGTTGCCGATCTGCACCTGGCCGTCGTCGGTGCCGAACGCGATCGTCGACACCGGTACGTTGGCCGCCGACGCCGACGCAGCGGCCTCCTCGACCGACCGGCCCGAGGTGCGGTAGCCGTCCGACAGCAGCACGATCCGGGCCGGCGGCGGGCCCTGCGCACCGTCGGTCGGCACCAGCCGGATCGCCTCCAACGAAGTGAACACGGCCTCGCCGGTGGCGGTGGCCTCGGCCAGCACCAGACCGTCGATCGCCTGGGACACCGCAGCCCGGTCCTTGGTCGGCGAGACCAGCACGTTCGCCGACTTGGCGAACGCGACCAGCCCGATGTTGTAGCCCTCCGGCAGCTCCGCGACGAACTCCTTCGCCGCCTGCTGGGCCGCCTCGATCCGACTCGGAGTCACGTCGTCGGCCTCCATCGACAGCGACACGTCGATGGCGAGCATGACAGTGGCCCGCTCCAGCGACTCCTCGGTGTCGATCGACGGCCGGGCCAGCGCCGACGCCAGCACCAGCAGACTCAGCAGGAACGCCCCGGCGGCCAGGTGACGGCGCCAACCCAGACCGCGCGGAGCCAGCGTACGCAGCAGGTCCACGTTGGTGAACCGGACCGCGTACGCCTTGCGGCGGAACTGACGCCACACGTACATCCCGGCGATCGCCAGGACCGGCAGCAGGGCGAGCAGCCACCAGGGCTGCAGGAAACGGATCATCGAGCTTCGCTTTCCGGGCGCGGGGTGGGGGCCGGGCGGGCGATGCCACGGGTACGGGCGTGCCGCTGCCCGGCGACGAACCGGACGATGTCCAGCAGCCAGTCCGAGTCGGTCCGCAGCCGCAGATGGGCCGCGCCGGCGCCGCGCAGAGTCTGCGCGATCGCCGCCCGCTGGGCCCCGGCCGCCTCGGCGTACCGCCGGCGCAGCCGCGGATCGGCGGTCTGCACCTCGTGCAGCGTGCCGGTCTCCGGGTCGGCCAGGGTCAGCACGCCGGCGTCGGGCAGCTCCAGTTCACGCGGATCGACCACCTCGACGGCGAGGACGTCGTGGCGGACTGCGAGTTTGCGGACCTGCCGGCCCCACTGCTGCGGCGAGGCCAGGAAGTCGGAGATCACCACGGCGACGCCACGGCGACGCGGCGGCCGGTTCAGCATGTCGATCAGGGCGCCGAGGTCGCTGCGGCCGGGTCGGGACTGGGTGCCGGCGATCGCCCGCAGCAGCCCGTGCGCCTCCTTGCGGCCGGTCCGCGCCGGCAGCCGGGTGAGGACGCCGCCGAGCGCCGGATCACCGGTGCCGATCACCGCGCCCACCCGGTTGCCGCCCCGCGCGCTCAGGTGCACCATCGCCGCCGCCGCCGAGACGGCCAGGTCCCGCTTGAGACAGCGGGCGGTGCCGAAGTCCAGGCTGGCCGACAGGTCCACCGCCACCCAGGCTTCCAACTCCCGGTCGGCGACGGTACGCCGTACGTGCGGCACGGTGGTCCGGGCCGTCACCGGCCAGTCCATCCGGCGTACGTCGTCACCGGGCCGGTACTCGGTCGACTCACCGGCCTCACTACCCGGACCGGGCAGCAGCCCCACGTAGTCGCCCTGCAGCAGGCCGTCGAGCTTGCGGGTGACGGTCAGGTAGAGCCGGGAGAGCACCGCCTCCGCCCGGCCCGAGCTCGGCACCGCAGTGGTCACTGCGACTGCCCGGGCCAGCCGGCGCCACCGGGCGGGCCGGGCACCGCGGCGGCCGGCGCGGCATGTCCCATCGGTCCCACCGCCTGCGGCGTCGCATTCTGCCGGGGGGCGACCGACGGCAGCGGCACCGTCTGCATGATCCGCCCGACGACGTGGTCGGCGGGCACGTCGTCGGCGAGCGCGTCGTAGCTGAGCACCAGCCGGTGGCGCAGGATGTCCGGGGCGATGTCCTGCACGTCCTGCGGCAACGCGTAGTCGCGCCCGCGCAGCAGCGCCAATGCCCGGGTGGCCCGCACGATGCCCAGCGAGGCGCGCGGGCTGGCCCCGTACTGGATCAGCTGCGCGACGTCCGGCATGCCGTGCTCGGCTGGCGCCCGGGTGGCCAGCACCAGGCGTACGGTGTAGTCGACCAGCGCGTTGTGCACGAACACCTTGTCCGCCTTGCGCTGCAGGTCGACCAGGTCGGTGGGCTTGAAGACGACGCTCGGCTGCGGCGCCTCCACCCCCATCCGGTAGACGATCTCCCGCTCCTCCGCGTCGGTCGGATAGCCCACCACGATCTTCATCAGGAACCGGTCGCGCTGGGCCTCCGGCAGCGGGTAGACGCCCTCCTGCTCGATCGGGTTCTGGGTGGCCATCACCAGGAACGGATCCGGTACCGGGTGCGTCTGCCCGCCCAGCGACACCTGCCGCTCGCTCATCACCTCGAGCAGCGCCGACTGCACCTTGGCCGGCGCACGGTTGATCTCATCGGCGAGCAGGAAGTTGACGAACACCGGCCCGAGCTCGATGTCGAACTTCTCGCTGGACTGCCGGTAGATCCGGGTGCCGACCAGGTCGGCGGGAACCAGGTCGGGGGTGAACTGGATCCGGGCGAACGAGCCACCGACGACGGTGGCCAGCGTCTCCACGGCGAGCGTCTTCGCCACCCCGGGGACGCCTTCCAGTAGGCAGTGACCCCGGGCGAGGAGCGCGACGAACATCCGCTCGACCATCCGGTCCTGACCGACGATGACCCGTTTGACCTCGAACATCGCCCGCTCCAGCAGGGTCGCGTCGGCGGCCGGTGTCGCCTCGGGGGGCGACGGTGGCGCAGCGGTCGGTGTCGAAGATTCGGGCGTGGTCGGCTGGGCCACCGGTCCTCCACAGCGTGCTCTGGTGTCGTCAGGGTTCTGGCGTCGTCGGGTCGAAAAGGTCGTGCCGCACTAAGCGTCGCACGCCGGTCCGAACCGGCGGGCAGGGGCCGAGAAAGCACCGCCCGGTGGGTAGACACGAGGGGGATCGGCGTGTGTACGATTCAGCCGTCGCCGGGCGGCTTCCCCCGTGGCCGCCCGGCGCTCACTCCTTCCAGGTGCGTGCCGCCCTGTCCCGGCGCCGTCCCGGCCTGGCGCCGGCCTCGCCTGGTACCGACCTAGACTCGTACCGTGGCCGCACCCCCCGATTCCGCCGACACCGCACCGGGCGAGCAGTTGGTCTGTTCTGCCAAGGGTTGCCGTGCCCCGGCGATCTGGGCGCTCAACTGGAACAATCCCCGGCTGCACCAGCCCGAACGCCGCAAGACCTGGTTGGCCTGCGCCGACCATCGGGACCGGCTCGGCGACTTCCTGCACGTACGTGGATTCCTCCGCGACGTGGCGCCGCTTGGCTGATCGCCTACGCTCGTAAGGGTGACCGAACAGTCCGCCGCACCGGCAGCCCCGATCAGCCCGTTGGAGCCCTGGCCGGAGACGGTGCAGTGGCAGCCCGTCTCCCGCGACCTGGTCTGGGTGGAGCTGATCCGGCTCGCCATCGGGATGAGTTTCCTGCTCGTCGGGCTCGGGGTCGGCTGGGCGATCACCGGTTTCTGGTTCGTCGGCGTCGGCTTCGCCGCCGCCGTGCTGCTCACCGTGCTACGGGTGGTGGCGACGGTACGGGCCGTCTATGCCTGGGGGTACGCCGAGCGCGACGACGACCTGCTGGTGCGGCACGGGCTGCTGGTCCGCCGGCTGTCGATCGTCCCGTACGCCCGGATGCAGTTCGTCGACGTCTCCGCCGGCCCGTTGGAGCGGGCCTTCGACCTGGCGACCGTGCAGCTGCACACGGCCGCGGCGGCCAGCGACGCCCGGGTGCCCGGGCTGCGGCCCGCCGAGGCGTCCCGGCTACGGGACCGGCTCACCGCACTCGGCGAGATCCGGGCGGAGGGTCTGTGAGCCAGCCGCACGATCCGGTCCCGCCGCCGTACCCGCTGCCCGGACAGGCCTACCCGCTACCGGGCCAGCCGTACCCGCCGTACCCGCCGCACGGTCCGGTCGAGGAGCCCCGCCAGCGGCTGCATCCGCTGAGCCCGATCCTCAAGGGCAGCAGAGCCCTCGTGGTGATCATCGCCGGCCTGTCCTGGCAGACGCTCGGCCGGGTCGGTTTCGGTCGCTTCGCACTGCTGGTCGTGCTGTGCCTGCTCGGCTACCTGGCGGTGGCGGTGATCAGCTGGTACAACACCGGCTACCACGTGGTCGGCCGTGAGCTGCGAATTCACGAAGGTCTGCTGTGGCGGCGGACCCGTGCCATCCCGCTGGAGCGGCTGCAGGCGGTCGAGGTTGTCCGGCCGCTGCTCGCCCAGCTGACCGGTCTGGCCGAACTGCGGCTCGAAGTGGTCGGCGGTGGCCAGACCGAGGCGCCGCTGGCATATCTGACCGTCGCCGACGCCGCCACGCTGCGGGCCCGGCTGCTGGCGCTCGCCGGCCGCGCCAAGCCGGCCCCGGACGCGGCAGCTCCCGACGGGACGGCACCGCTGCCGGACGGCACCCCGGCCGGCCTGCCCGACCCGTCGGCGCCGCCACCCGGCCGGCTGCTACACACCGTGGTCAACCGGGACCTGCTGATCAGCCAACTGCTCACCCCGCAGACCATGTTCCTGCCGTTCGGTGTCGCGTTCGTTATCACCCAGTTCGCGATGGACGCCACCTGGTCATTCGTGGCGGTCGCCAGCACCCTGACCGCCACCGCCGGGGTGATCCTGCAGCCGATCCGGCGGGTGCTCAGCGACTGGAACTTCCGGCTGGCCCGCGACGAGGTGGGTCTGCGGGTCCGGCACGGGCTGACCGAGACCCGGTCGCAGACCGTACCGCTGCACCGGATCCAGGCGGTCGGTGCGACCTGGCCGCTGCTGTGGCGGGGGAAGAAGTGGCTGCGGATGCGGTTGCACGTCGCCGGCTACGCCGCACCGGACGGGCAGGGTGGCGGCACCCAGTCCGATCAGTTGCTGCCGGTCGGCGTACTGCCCACCGCGAACCACATCCTCGCGGACGTGCTGCCCGGCATCGCGCTCGACGCGCTGCCGATGACGCCGCCGCCGCGCCGGGCCCGCTGGCTCAACCCGCTGGTGCAGCCGAAGCTCGGTGCCGGGCTTGCCAACGACGTGTTCAGTGTCCGCAGCGGGTTGCTGACCCGGCAGATGCTGGTCGTGCCGTACGCGCGGATGCAGAGCGTACGGGTGGTGCGCGGGCCGTTGCAGCGACTGCTCGGGTTGGCCACCGTGTACGCCGACACCGCCAGCGGGCCGAGCGCCGCCGCCAAGGACCGGGATGTGGCCGAGGCGTGGCGGCTGGCGGCGGAGCTCAGCGACCGGGCCCGCGCCGCCCGCAGCACGCCAGCCGATCCGCCCTCGCCGCAGCCGTCGATCTGAAAGGAGTCGTGGTCGATATACCGGCCAGATCCTTCTAGATCAACTGGTGGACGAGGGCGAGCAGCAGGTCGCAGCGTTCGGCGGCACGCACCGCGCGGTGCAGGTTTGGTCCGTGCGACGACTGACCGAACGAGATCGTCGCCGCCTTCAGGATGCCGCCGCACAAGCGGCAGTCCGGGTCCGCGGCGTCGGCCGCCGCGATCCCGGCGGGCGAGGCGAGCCGCGTCCACCGCAGGTGCCGGTCGCCGGGTCACCCGTCACCGTCGTCGTCCGGCTCGCCGGCCGGCATCAGCCCGGACAGGTGCAGCACAGCCCGGATGCGCCGGGCGGAGCTCGCGTCCCACCGGTCCAGAATGGCGAGTGCCCGCAGGAACGGTCGACACGGTGCCGGGATGCCGCCGCACCGGTGACACTCCCCGGTGGTGCGGTTCGGGATGTGGGTCCGGGCGGTGGAGTTCGCATCATGGACGACTCGGGCCAGCTCCGGTGACCAGGTAGGGTCGCCGCCTCGCGTCGGATCGTCCGGGGGCCCACCGATCCCGTCGTTTCTGATCATCATTACCCCCTCGGATCGATTACGAACAGCGTGTATCTTTCTGTCGAGTTCCACCCTGGATAGGTGACCATGCTCAATGGAAGAAGGCGTTAGGCCCAGGGAATGCACGTGCTGTCCAGGCCAGCAGAAGATCACAAGTTCGAGCGATTTGGGGGATGTGAAGGTCTATGGCTGGGAGCGATTATCTGATATCGGAGCTACGCCGGCTGCGCGAGTCGTTCGGGCTGACCCAGGATGCGTGGGCCGACCGGATCCACTTCTCGGCGAAGCACGTGGGTGCCATCGAGCGCGGCGAGCGGCCCGCGCTGCCGGACTACCTGAAGGCCGTCGACAAGGTGTTCGGCACCGCGCTGGTCAGGTTCTATCGGGAGTTCGTCCGGGGCGACTGGACACCCGTGTGGTACCGGCCGTTCGTCGAGTACGAAGGTCGGGCGACCCTGCTGCGGGTCTACCATCCGACGCTGATCCCCGGACTGCTGCAAACCGAGGCGTACGCACGCGCTCTCCTGCCGGCAATGAACGTCCCGGCCGAGGACGTCGAACAGACGCTCGCGGCACGGCTGGACCGGCAAGAGATCATCACCCGAACCACCAGCCCGTGCCGCCTGGTCGTGGTTGTCGACGAGGCCGCCCTACGGCGGCGGGTCGGCGATGCCGAGGTTATGCGCGACCAGCTGAAATGGCTGGTCTCGATTTCCGCAGAGCAGCACATACGGGTGCTCGTCGTTCCGGCCGATTCCCCGGCATACGTCGGGCTTCGGGGACCGATGGTGCTCGCGTCCGTCGAGGGCCGCACGGTCGGCTTCCTGGAGGGGCATCTGGAGGGCAACGTGGTCGAGTCACCAGACTCCGTGGCAAGTCTGGAGGCCGACTGGGAGGACATTCGGGGCTACGCTTTGTCGGTAGAGCAGTCCCGAAAATTGATCATGGAGGCGACAGAGAGATGGACCTGACCGAGGCTGCGCGCTGGCGCAAGAGCACTAGGAGCGATACGGCGAACTGCGTCGAGGTGGCCGACAACATCACCGGGCGCGTCCTCGTGCGGGACACCAAGGACCGCGACGGCGCGATGCTGACCTTCGGACCGACCGCGTGGCGGTCCTTCGTGTCGACGGCTGCCACCCTGAAGCCTTGAGCCATCGGACAGCGCCGAGTCAGCCGTAGGCCGGATCACCCAGGCTTGACTCCGCCCTCGCGGTTGGAGCCAAGCCTGGGTCGTCCTAATGAGCTGCGGCGCTCTCGCTCGCCGGCAGCCGGTACGTTGCCCGCAGCGGCGACAGCAGGGCCGGCAGGAAGGCGGCGGTCATCCCGGCCGTACCGATCCACAGTACGGCCGACGCCCCGAACAGGCCGCCGAGCGCACCGCCGAGCAGCGCCGCGACCGGCATGCTGCCCAACTGGACGAAGCGGACCGTGGCGCTCATCCGGCCCAGCAGCCGATCCGGAGTGATGCTCTGTTGCAGGCCCGCCTGCGCGACAAGCCGGACCACCCCGCCGAAGGACAGCAGTGCCAGCCCGGCCACAGCAAGCCAGGTCGGCCAGCCGACACTTGTTGCTGGCAGCAGCGCGGCGGCCGGAGCGGTGCACAGCGGCGCCAGCCAGATCGCCGGACCCGGGCCGACCCTGGCGATCAGCCGGCCGGCCATCAGCGCGCCGACGAACCCGCCGCAGGCCATCGCCGAGAGCACCGAGCCGATGCCGGACGTACTCAGATCCAGCTGCCGGGCCAGGAAGACCAGCAGCATCGTCTGGTACACGACGAGGAAGAGACTGAAGAAGCCGTCGGTGAACAGCATCGGCCGCAGCAGCCGATGACCGAGAACGAAGCGCAGTCCTTCGGCAACCTCCCGGATCAGCTGCCGATCGGTTGCTTCCGGCCGCACCACCTCGACGGTACGGATTCGCAGCATGCCGAGCGCGGACAACAGCATCCCGGCGGCGCTCACGATCAGCGTGAGCGGTGCACCGAGCCAGCCGACCAGGGGACCCGCCAGACCGGGGCCACTGATGCTGACGGTGGAACGGACCGCAGCGATCCTGCTGTTCGCCTCGACCAGGTGGTCACGACCGACCAGCGTAGGGACATAGCTTGTATACCCGACCTCGAACAGTATGGTCAGCAGTCCGTGGCCGAGAGCAAGCGCGTACAGCAGCCAGATCGACAGCGCATCGGCCCACCAGGCCAGCGGTAGCGTCATCAGCAGCGCGGCTCGGAGCGCATCCGTGTTGACCATCACCGCGCGCTTGCGCCACCGGTCGACCCACGCACCCGCCGGCAGCCCGATCAGCAGCGACCCGGCCGTGGTCATCGCGGTCAGCACGCCGACCTCGAACTCGTCCGCGTCCAGCCAGAGGATCGCCACCAGCGGCAGCGCGAGGTAGGACCCTCACCTGACGTGATCCCATCGATTCATGAGGACCGAGCATACGGAGGGGGTACCCGGTCATGGCGACACGACCATCATATGTGGTCACTGGAGGCGCCCGGGGCATCGGTCGCGCGATCGCAGAACGCCTCGCCGACGAGGGTCAGGTCGTCGTCGTGGATGTCACCGGTGAA
The DNA here is from genome assembly GCF_029581175.1 of Solwaraspora sp. WMMD937. Taxonomy (NCBI): domain Bacteria; kingdom Bacillati; phylum Actinomycetota; class Actinomycetes; order Micromonosporales; family Micromonosporaceae; genus Solwaraspora; species Solwaraspora sp. WMMD937. The sequence goes on from NZ_CP120738.1 coordinate 5,271,141, forward strand.
CTCGACTGGCAGCACGAACGGGTCGTACCGATCACCGGCGACGCTCGTGACGCCGAGACGGCGCAACGGGCGGCGGCCACCGCCGAGTCCGCCGGTCCGCTGCTCGGTTGGGTCAACAACGCAGCGGTTTACGGCGACGCGGGGATGGACGACGCGTCGGCGGCCCAGATCCTGGACCTGATCTCCACGAACCTCGCCCTGGCGGTCACCGGCTGCCACGTCGCGGTCAACCACTTCCTGACGCACAGGTGTAGCGGGGCCATCGTCAACGTCTCGTCCCACCAGGCCCAGCGCCCAGTCCGCGGAGCGCTGCCCTACGCGACCGCGAAGGCTGCCGTCGAGGGTCTGACCCGGGCAATGGCGGTGGATCACGGGCCAGCCGGCATCCGTACCAACGCTGTCGCGCTCGGCTCCATCGCCACCGGCCGGTTCGAGCAGTACCGGGCCCGGCACCCCGAGGTGGACGCCGAGATGGCCGCGCTGCATCCGCTCGGTCGAGTTGGGACCCCAGGTGAGGTGGCCGACGCTGTCACTTTCCTGCTGTCTCCCGCCGCCGGATTCGTCAACGGCGTCGTCCTGGCCGTCGACGGCGGACGGGCAGTCAACGGACCCGACCCCGAAGCCACCGGGGTCGCGGGGCGGGCCCGGTCGGAGGGCGACCAGCGGCGCGGTGGTGCGTTCGATGTACCAGCGGGTGTAGAAATGTCTGTCAACGACGACTCCGGCTACCTCGCCTGAATCGACCGGCACCCGGACGGCTTAGTGCTCAACATCCACCGCTACCCGGCCGCCAGCTACCTTGTGCTGCACCGCAGCACCTGCCGGACGATCACCGGCGCACCGGCCGGCGGCAGCCGCTGGACCTCGGACTACAGCAAGATCTGTGGCCAACGCCGTGACCTCGAACAGTTGGTGTTGCAACGGCTAGGCGCGGTGGTCCACCCGTGCAAGTTTGTGCGAACCCCCCTGACCGTGCTGGGAAGATGTGGTGGTCGTCGAGGAAAGCGCTATCCGATTGCAACTGTGGCATGAGGTGGATAGCGCTCCGCTCGATGTCGGCGACCGGACGATCGGCGGCCCCGCTACGGGGCCCAGGCGGGGTCGACGTCCCAGGTGACGTCGGCGGCCCAGCTGGTCGGCGAGTTCCAGGACGGGCCACCGGCGCCGTCGCTGAGCCAGATCTCGGCGGCGAAGTGGCGCAGGAACGAACCCGGATAGTTGAACGACTCCAGCGAGACATCAGATCCGGTCAGGCCGCGCCGGGCGCACCAGGTGGCGTCGGCGCGCAGCAGCGCGGTGCCGTCGTCGGGCGAGTTTCGGACCCGGGAGTTGGCATGTCGGAGGTACTGGCCCGGGAAGTTGACCGACTCGAACGAGCAGCCCTGGTCGAGGGTGCCGAGCTGGAAGACGAACTCGCCGTTGAGGGTCGGTCGCGGTACCCCGTCGATGGTCCGTACGCCGATCTCCCGCATACCGAAGTAGTGGGTGGTCCGGTCGACGGCCCGGCCGTTGCGGTCCCGCAGGGTGACGCGCAGGTGGTAGAGGTACGGGTCGTCCGGGGACCAGCGGCGAGCGTCCGGCACCGGTACGGCGAACTCGGTGAAGCCACCAGTGGCGGTGCCGACGACGGTGGCTCCGGCGAGGGCTTCGGCGCGGACGGTGTGGCCGGTGGTGTCGCCTCGGGTGGCCACCCGGATCCGGATGGTGTCGCTGGCCAGGTCGGGGCGCAGGTCGACGTCGCTGATCGAGGTGGCCGGGGTGGGTTCCAGCCAGACGGTCTGCCAGATGCCCGAGGCCGGGGTGTAGAAGATACCGCACCTGGTCGCGCTCGGCCGCCGCCGAATCGCTTTCATCGGATCCCGTGGCCACGACGACCGGCAGTCGGCGCAGCTGCGGCTGCGCGGTTTCCGGGCGGGCCTCGCCGCCGCCGGGCTGCCCGACCGGCCGGAACTGACCGTGGTCACCGACCGGTTCGGCCGAGCCGACGGCTCGACGGCTCGACGGCTCGACGGCTATGCGACGACTGCTCTCCCTCGCCGAGCCGCCGGACGCGGTCTTCGCGTACAACGACCTGATCGCGCTCGGCGCGATGCGCGCCGCCGTCGACGCCGGCCGACGGATCCCGCAGGACGTCGCGGTCGTCGGGATCGACGACATCGAGGAGGGACGGTACGCCAACCCGAGCCTGACCAGTATCTCCCCGGACAAGGCGGCGATCGCCCGGCTGGCGGTCCGACGGCTGGTCGACCGGATCGAAGGGCGTCCGCCCCGGCCGCCGTACGACGTGCAGACCCCGTTCGCCATGGCGGTCCGGCAGAGCACCGCCGGCGACGCTGCCGGGGACGGCCCGGACGGCAGCGGTGACCCGGACGCGGCCGGCGCGTGGTCCGGCTTTCGTGGTCCGACACAGGTCGAGCACCTAGGCTGACTGGTCATGGGACACACGCCGGAGAACAGCTTCCGCCCGGGTGCCACCGCCCGGGTCGAGCTGACCGTGACCGATTCCGACACCGCCCAGGCGGTCGGCTCGGGCGACGTACCGGTCCTCGGTACCCCGCGGCTGCTCGCCCTGGCCGAGGCGGCGACGGTAGCCGCCACCGCCACCGGGCTGCCACCCGGCATGACCACCGTCGGCACCCGGGTCGAGCTGGACCACCGGGCGGCGACGCCGGTCGGCCGTACGGTGGCCGCGCTGGCCCGGCTGACCGAGGTCGACGGGCGGCGGCTGGTCTTCGAGGTGGTGGTGTTCGAGGCGGGCACGACCATCGCGCAGGGCCGCATCGAGCGGGCCCTGGTCGACCGGCACCGATTCGTCGAGCGGGCCTTCGACCGCACGCCGGCGCCGCGGGCCGGCGACGACCCCACCGGTGAGCGGGCAGTCTCCGGATGAGTGCCCGGTTCGTCGAGGTCGGCGACCGGGTGTACGTGCTGCGCCGACCCCGGCTCGACGTCAACTCGACGCTGGTCGTCGGCGCGGCCGCCGCCGTGCTCGTCGACACCGGCAGTACGCCGGCCGAGGCCGCCGAGCTGGTCGAGGCGGCCCGGCGGATCACCCACCTGCCCTGGTCGGTGGTGAACACCCACCACCACTTCGACCACTGCTTCGGCAACCAGGTGGCCGCCGGGGATCCGCCCGCGCCGGTGTGGGCCCATCAGGAGGCGGCCCGGCTGCTGGCCCGCCCGGTCGAGGTGGTCCGCGACGAGGCGTACCGCGAGATGATCGGCCACGATCCGCAGCTGGCCGAGCAGCTCAGCCACGCGGTGGTCCACCCACCGGACCGTACGGTGACCCGCGCCGCGACGCTCGACCTGGGCGGCCGGGTGGTCGAGCTGTGGCATCCCGGGCGCGGGCACACCATCGGCGACCTGGTGGTGCACGTCCCGGACGCGGACCTGCTGGTCGCCGGCGACCTGGTCGAGCAGGGTGCCGCACCGTCGTTCGACGACGCCTACCCGCTGGAGTGGCCGGACACCCTCGCGGCGGTGCTGCGGCGCCTCGGGCCGGCCAGCGTCGTGGTGCCCGGCCACGGCGCCTGCGTCGGCGTCGACTTCGTCCGGGCCCAGCACGCCGACCTGGTGGCGTTGGAGTGGCTGATCCGCGACGGGCACGCCGACGGGGCGCCGCCGGAACGGGTCGCCGCGCGGGCACCGTTCGGGCCGCAGACGGCGGGCACCGCGGTCGTCCGCGGCTACGCCGAACTGTCCAACCGGGCCTGACCGCACTCGGCGCGACCGACGGGAGCCGGCGACGGCGGTCCGGAGTCGATGGTGAGCAGGGCGGGCAGCGGACCCGCGTCGGCGTTGACGAGGTCACCGAGGCGAACCTCGTCGAGCGCGGAGAGGAAGGCCGCTCGGGCCCGGCGCAGCTCGACGCGCAGTCGGCAACCGGCGCGCAGCGGGCAGGCCGGCTGGTCGCAGGAGACAACCTCACCGTCGCCCTCGAAAGCCCGTACCACCTGGGCCACGGTCATCTCGGCGGCGGCCGGGACGAACGCGGTGCCGCCTGCCCGGCCCCGCACCGTGACCAGAACGCCGAGCCGCTGCAACCGCTGCACCACCTTGGCGACGTGGCTGCGCGGCAGGGCGAGCCGGGCGGCCAGGTCGTCCACCGTGGTACGGGTGCGGGACGCGGCGGTGAACATGGCGACCCGTAACGCCATGTCCGTGGACCGGTTGAGCTTCACGTCCCGACCCTAGTCAGCCACGGCAGACCGGCACGGCCCGGCGTGAACGGCCCGGCCCGGCGCGGTGTGATCGGGGCTCGGGACCAATGGCCGTAAAAGAGGAACCACAGATTCCTGTTTAGAGGCGTCGTACCCGTCCGATCCCCAAAGGAGTGACCGTGCTCTCGAAGTCCTCAGCAGCGGTGGTGACCGCGACCCTGCCCGCCGTACAGGCCCACGGCGCGGCCATCACCAGCCGGTTCTACCAGCGGATGTTCGCCGCCCATCCGGAGCTGCTGGATTTGTTCAACCGGGGTAACCAGGCGACCGGCCGCCAGCAGGCGGCGCTGGCCGCCGCGGTGGTCGCCTACGCCGAGCACCTGACCGGGCACAGCACGCTGCCCTGGGCGCCGATCCTGGACCGGATCGCACACAAGCACGCCTCGCTCGGCATCACCGCCACCCAGTATCCGATCGTCGGGCGGCATCTGCTCGCCGCCGTCGGCGAGGTGCTCGGCGACGCGGTGACGCCCGAGGTCGCGACGGCATGGAACGAGGTCTACTGGCTGCTGGCCTGCGAGCTGATCGCCCGGGAGGCCCGGCTCTACACCGTCGCCGGCCTCCCCCTGCAAGCCGATGCCGGTTGGCGGCCGTGGCGGATCGTCGAGAAGATTCCGGAGACCGCCGACGTCGTGTCGCTGATCCTGGCTCCGGCCGACGGCGACCCGGCACCCACCTTCACCCCCGGCCAGTACGTCTCGGTCGCGGTTGATCTGGGAGACAGCCAGGGCCGGCAGATCCGCCAGTACAGTCTGTCCGGCCGTCCCGGCGCCGCGACCTGGCGGATCACCGTCAAACGGCTCCGGGGCGGGGCCGGAGCGGCGGGCGGGTCAGCCGGGTCGCCGGCACCGGACGGAACGGTCTCCAGCCAGCTGCACGACCGGACCGCCGTCGGTGACGTCCTGCGGCTGAGCCCGGCGTTCGGCGAGGTCAGCTCCATCGGCGCGCTCGGCGCGCCGCTGCTGCTGGTCAGTGCCGGGATCGGCGTCACCCCGGCGATGGCCGCCCTCGCCCAGCTGGGCGCGGTCGCGCCGGCCCGCGAGGTGGTGCTGGTGCACGCCGACCGGTCGGCGGCCGCGCACCCGTTGCGCCACGAGTTGCCGGAGCTCCAGCAGCGGATGCCCAACCTGTCGGTACACCTGTGGTACGAGGACGCCACTGACGGCGAGATCGCTGGGCTGAAGGCGACCGTCCACGCCGGGCGGGTGGATCCGACGCTGGTCCCGCTCACGCCGGGAGCCTGGGCGCACCTGTGCGGGCCGGTGCCGTTCATGGCGCAGGTCCGTGGCGAGCTGCTGCGCCGGGGCATGCCCGCCGAGCGGATCGGCTACGAGGTGTTCGGGCCGGGGATGCTGGCAGGCTGAGCCGCCGACACCGCCGTCAGCGGGCGACGGTCAACAGCACCGCCGAGTCCTCGTCGGCGTACAGCGCGTGCCGGGCGTCCGGGACGACCAGCAGGTCGCCCGTCCCGCCCGGCCAGGACCGGTCTCCCGGCCAGCCGGATCCGGCCGCGCAGGTGCTGCGCACGTTCTGCCGCCGCTCACCCCGAGAGCCACTCATCTCGAGAGCCGCTCAACCCGAGAGCCGCTCAACCCGAGACAAGAGCCGGCAGGACCGTACCGATCGGCTCGCGCACCACCGCGTCGGCGATCGTGTCGTACGGGGTCGGCGCGGCGTTGATGATCACGACGCGGGCACCGGACTCGGCGGCGATCTCGACCAGTCCGGCGGCCGGCTGCACCGTCAGCGAGGTGCCGACGGCGAGCATCAGGTCGCAGTCGGCGACAGCCCGCGCAGCCCGCCGCAGGGTCGGTCCGTGCAGCGACTGGCCGAACGAGATCGTCGCCGTCTTGAGGATGCCGGCGCAGTGCCGGCAAGCCGGGTCGTCCTCACCGGCGGCCACCCGGTCCAGGACCTCCTGGATGCCGGTACGGTCGGCGCAGCCGAGGCATTCGACCTCGTACAACGTGCCGTGGATTTCGATCACGGTGTCCGGTGAGTTGCCGGCCCGCTGATGCAGCCCGTCGATGTTCTGGGTGACGATCGCGGCCAGCTTGCCGGCGCGCTCCCACTCGACCAACGCGGCGTGGCCGACGTTCGGTTCGGCCGTCCAGGCGGCGTGGTCGCGGCGTCCCTGCCAGGCCCGGCGGCGGATGGCCGGATCGGCGACGTACGCGTCGAGGGTGAAGAGTTTCGCCGCCTCGGGGTCGCGGGTCCAGACGCCGTTAGGTCCCCGGAAGTCGGGTATGCCGGAGTCTGTGGAGATGCCGGCTCCGGTCAACGCCACGATCCGGCGGGCGTCGGCGACCCATTCGGTGACCTGTCGGATGTCGACGTTGTCGCGTAGACCGCTCATCCTGCGACGGTAGCCGGCGTCACCGTCGGACGACGACTCCGGCCGAACAGGCAAACGCACACGAGTTCCCGGTCACCCGTGAACGGGTGACCGGGAACTCGTGTGCGTTTGCCGTGAGCCATCAGCAGGACTGCGTCACATACCTGGTGGCCGCGCCGACGCGGGATGCCACCCCACACCTGATTCCACCCGATAACGTGGCTGCAACCTGCGATCTCTACCGCCCCTAGAGATCCCTTTACCATCCGTCGGTGGCGGTTTTCTTGCGGCATCATCGGCGTCCGGCAGGGCTATGTCCCATTGGCCACCAATCTGCCCACCAAGGAATGCACCGCGCATCGCTTCACCACCACGATCGTCCCCGCGCGGCACATCACCACCGTCACCACGAGAAAACTGACCACTAGAATACTCTACGTAGATGCGATGTATGCGATAGCCGATCGGACGACGAACACCTGGCCGACTGCGCTCAACAGCACGCGCCGCAACAAGGAAATCACTCACGAGCCGGTCGACTGCAGCACCTTCCGTCTCCGCCTCGACGAAGGCCTCGACTTCGATGACGCCTTCGATCGCGTCACTGGAGGTCGAGATATCTGCGACCTTAGCGGCATCCGCAACCCCGAGGATTTCTTCCAGGACGTGTTTTGCATCTGCGTGCAGTTCGGCCTCGACTGGCCGCAAGCCGGAGCTCCACCCTCGGGGCACGACTCGCAAGACGACTCTAACCTCCACTCCCGCACCAGCTCCCTATGGGATCCAAGCCTCCAATTCCGCTTCCGCACCCTTCTGGGGCGCCGCCGACAGTCTAGCGAGTTAGCCCAATCCAGAAGTCTCTTGGCATACCTCTCGGCGTTCTGCGGGCGCCAGCTTACACTTCTCTGATGGCAACCCTTGGCGCAGACAATCGCTCCCTCCGGTTGATCCAGTTCAACCGTGAAATTGCGGATTCTCAGATCCTCCAAGACGTTGTTGACCTCGATATCGGGATGGATTTGGAATCCAAACGCTCCCATTCTTCTCCCAACGTTGGGCACCCCTACCGCACGGCGCAGCGGTCCGTACCACAACGAGCGGATGCCCCATGGGTGACGCGGAGACTTGTGGATCTCTAAGCACTCAGCACTTCAGCACCAAGAGGCCCGAACATCAAATCTTATCAGTATTCATACCAGCGCATACTTATCATCTTGGTAACTTACCGCAGTTCCATCAATGTCGACGGACAATCTGTCCGTCGACCCATTTCCGGAGGGCACCCGCAGCAGCGGACACGCCGGCCGTGCTGCACGCGAGGCGGCGTCGAAGTCCGACGCGGTGAGCGCCAACCATCGCCGAGATCCAGGCGGTCGCCGCACCTCACCGTTGACACGCGGACGTGACCGGAGCCTCATCCGGTTAGCGCTCACGTACACCGGTCAAGGTTCCAGCGATACTGGTGTGAAATGTCCGCGAAACCTGGGTCCCACGTGGATTCCCACCTGGATGGAGCCGACTGTCACCGAGGTCGCCGACCGGGTGCACGTGCTGCCGAATCGCTCAACGAGGGCGCGCTGACCATCCCCGGCTACCCGGTCTCGACGCCAACGTCAGCGACGACCAGGTCAGCCGAAACGTTCGGCGACGGCTGTCCGGGTGGGCATCGACACCGCGCCGCCCGGTGACTCGCACACCAGCCCCGCCACCTGTAGGGCGAACCCGACCCGGGCGGCCCAGCCGGCGACGTCGGCCGGCAGCCCGGTGCCGAGCAGTTCGGCGATCAGTGCGGCCATCACCGAGTCGCCGGCGCCGGTGGCGTCGACCGCAGCCACCGTCGGGGCGGCCACGGTCAGCACCTCGCGGCCGGCGCTGACCAGGGCGCCGGCCGCGCCCCGGGTGACCACCACCGCACCGGCGCCGAGATCGTGCAGCAGCGCGGCGGCGGTCACCGGGTCGGCGCCGTCGTAGAGCACCTCGGCGTCGGCGGCGCTCAGCTTGACCAGGTCGGCGGTTGCCGCGAAGCCGGCGACGACCTGCCGGTACGCGGTCAGAGACGCGGCGTCGGGCAACAGCCGGGGCCGGACGTTGGGGTCGAACACCCGCAGCCCGCCGGTGCCCGCCCAGGCCTGTCGGGCGGCGGTCAGCGTCGGCTCGCACAGCAGCGCGATGGAACCGCAGTAGAGCACGGCGGCGTCGCCGACCAGTTTCCCGTCGAGGCTGGCCGGTTCGAGCAGCCCGTACGAGGGCGGGTCGCCGTAGAAGCGGAAGTCCGGCTCGGCGCCGGTGAAGGTGGCCACCGCCAGGGTGGTGGGCGTGGGCACGGTGACCAGGGCCCGGTCGCCGACCCCGGCGGTACGCAGGAAGTCGCGGATCCGGTCGGCGAGCGGATCATCGCCGAGGGTCCCGGCGAACTCGACCGCGCCGCCGAGCCGGGCGACCCCGACCGCGACGTTCAGCGGCGCCCCGCCGATCACTTGGCGGTAGACCGGCTGGCCGGCGCATTCGCCGTCGAGCAGGTCGATCAGTGCCTCGCCGAGCACCACCGCGTACCGCATGGATCTCCTTCCACCTGCAGTTTTGCCGCTCCGAAGTCTGCCAGGTCGGCGCCCGGGCCCCGGTCACCACCCCGCACCGCGCCCCGCACATCGAGCAGTGACTATTGCACTTCCGATCGATGTATGGTGGGATATCGATTACCAGGACGGCGTGGGGGCAACTCGCTGTCTTTCGGACTCGCCGGGAGCTGCGCGAGCGCGCTAGACGTCCATCGGACGGCACGTCGGTCAACCGCGTCCGCGGCACGGCCGGCCAGTCGCCGTTCCTCCTCATGTTTCCTGACGTTCCGTTATGTCGGAACCCATCGCCCTGTCCGCCGGCCCGGGTCTGTCCCGCGCCGTGGACCGGTTCACGAAGGAGTCTCGGTGAAAGCTCTACGCAGAGTGGCGGTAGTTGCCGCCGCTTCCGCGCTCACCGCCGGCCTGCTCACGGTGGTGACCCCCAACGCGGCTTCGGCGCACGGTGCCGCCATGACGCCGGGCAGCCGCACCTACCTCTGCTGGGTCGACGGTCTGACGCAGACCGGTCAGATCATCCCGCAGAACCCGGCCTGCTCGGCCGCCGTCGCTCAGAGCGGCGCCAACTCGCTGTACAACTGGTTCAGCGTGCTGCGCTCCGACGCGGGTGGCCGCACCACCGGTTTCATCCCCGACGGACAGCTGTGCAGCGGCGGCAACTCCGGCTTCTCCGGATACAACCTGGCCCGCAACGACTGGCCGCTGACCCACCTGACCGCCGGTGCCCGGATGGAGTTCAAGTACAGCAACTGGGCCCACCACCCTGGCACGTTCTACTTCTACGTGACCAAGGACAGCTGGAGCCCGAACCGCGCGCTGGCCTGGAGCGACCTGGAGGCGACCCCGTTCCTGACGGTGACCAACCCGCCGCAGCGGGGCGCGGTCGGCACCAACGACGGCCACTACTACTTCAGCGGCAACCTGCCCAGCAACAAGAGCGGCCGGCACATCATCTACTCGCGGTGGGTGCGCTCGGACAGCCAGGAGAACTTCTTCGGCTGCTCGGACGTGACGTTCGACGGTGGCAACGGTGAGGTCACCGGGATCGGGGGCAACCCGAATCCGACCCCGCCGCCAACCACCGCGCCGCCGCCCACCACCGCTCCCCCGCCCACCACGGCCCCGCCGACCACCGCGCCGCCGACCAGCAACCCGCCCACCGGCGGCTGCTCGGCGACCTACCGGACCACCAGCTCCTGGTCCGGTGGATTCCAGGGTGAAGTGACAGTCACCAACAACAGTTCCGCGAGCATCGGCGGATGGACCACGACCCTGAACTTCGGCAGCGGGGTCACCATCAACAGCCTGTGGAGCGGCACCCACACGGTGAGCGGATCGAGCGTCACCGTCCGCAACGCGGCCTGGAACGGGTCGCTGTCGCCGAGCGGGTCGACCACGTTCGGCTTCGTCGCCAACGGCAGCCCCGGCACACCGTCGACGGCCTGCTCAGCGAGCTGATCCACCGCCGCACACGGCAGATTCCCACCTGACCGGGCCCGGCAGCGCGAAACGCTGCCGGGCCCGGTCGGTGCGTGGCCTCGCAGGTCGGGTCGACGCGTGACTCGGTAGTCCCGGCGACGCGGGACCGCAGTGGGTCAGGCCACCATCGACCCGACCACCGGCTTGGTGAGCAGCGCCGACTGGTTGCGCCGGATGCCGGGGTCGAGCGAACGCTCCACGAAGATCGCGTGCCAGATGCAGAACACGAGCACCGTCCACACCTTGCGGGAGTGGTCGGCCTCCTCACGCTTGTGCTCGTCGAGCAGCCGCATCGCGTACGACAGGTCGAGCAGGTCACCGGCGCCCGAGGTGGCGAAGATGTGCCGGGCCCACTCGTACATCTCGCCGCGCAGCCACACCCGGGTCGGGGTCGGGAAGCCGAGTTTGCGGCGGTTCACGATGGCCGGCGGCACCACGGTCTGCAGGGCCTGGCGCATCGCGTACTTGGTGGCGTCGGAGCGGGGCGGCAGCCGTAGCTCCACCGGGATCTTCGCGGCCACGTCGAAGACCTCCTTGTCGAGGAACGGCACCCGCACCTCCAGCGAATGCGCCATCGAGATCCGGTCCGCCTTGACCAGGATGTCGCCGCGCAGCCAGGTGTACAGGTCGACGTACTGCATCTTGGTGACGTCGTCGAGCTCGGCGCACTCGGCGTAGATCGGCGCGGTCACGTCGGTGTAGCGCACCGACGGGTCGTAGCGGCGCAGCAGGTGCCGCTTCTCCTCCTCGGTGAACATCCGCGCGTTGCCGTAGTAGCGCTCCTCGATCGGGGTGGTGCCCCGCTCCAGGAAACTCTTGCCCTTGACCCCCTGCGGGATCACCTTCGAGACGGCACGCAGCCCTTTCTGCATCGGATCCGGCAGTCCGTGCACCGCGCCCAGCGACAGCGGCTCACGGTAGATGGTGTAGCCGCCGAAGAACTCGTCCGCGCCTTCGCCGGAGAGCACCACCGTCACGTGTTCGGCGGCCTTCTGCGCCACGAAGTACAGCGGCACCAGCGCCGGGTCGGCCACCGGGTCGTCCAGGTGCCAGACGATGCGCGGCAGCGCCTCCATCATGTCCTGCGGCCCGATCTTCGTCGGGATGGTGGTCACGTTCAGGTGCCGGGCCGAGTCCTGGGCGACCTCGATCTCCGAGTAGCCCGACACGTCGTACCCGACGGTGAAGGTCAGGATGTTCGGGTTGAACTCGCGGGCCAGCGCCACCACCGCGGTCGAGTCGATGCCGCTGGACAGGAACGCTCCGACCGGCACGTCGGCCCGCATGTGCATGCGTACGCTCTCCCGCAGCGTCTCGCGGATCTCGTCGTACAGCCGCTGCGGGTCCGGCGTCGACGTCGGCCGGAAGATCGGCTGGTACCAGCGGCGGACCTGCACCCCGCCGGCCGGGTCCGGCGCCGGCCGACCGGTCGTCGGGTCCAGCGCCGGCGGCGACCAGGTCAGGCACTCCCCGGAGCCGATCCGGCTGATTCCGGAGTGCAGGGTGCGCGGCTCGGGCACGTACTGCAGGGTCAGATAATGCGACAGGTTCGCGGTGTCCACCCCGGCGTCGCCGGCACCCGCGGCGGCGGAGAACGGCAGCAGCGCCTTCTTCTCCGAGGCCAGGTAGATGCCGTCCGGGGTCTGCAGGTAGTGCAGCGGCTTGATGCCGAAGTAGTCCCGGGCGCCGAACGCGCGACGCCGCTGCCGGTCCCAGATCACGAAGGCGAACATGCCGCGCAGCTTGTGCAGCACCTTCTCGCCCCAGTAGTGGTACCCGGCGACGATCACCTCACCATCACCGGCGGTGGCGAACTGCGCGCCGAACTCCCGGACCAGTTGGTCGCGCAGCTCTATGTAGTTGTAGATCTCGCCGTTGAAGGTGAGCAGGTAGCGGCCGTCGGCGTAGGCGAGCGGCTCCTGGCTGGACGCCACGTCGATGATAGCCAGCCGCTTGTGCGCGAACACCGCGTCCGCCCACCGGCCGGTCGGGTCGCCGATCACCTCCACGCCGGTCTCGTCCGGGCCACGGTGGTGCAGGCATTCCAACGCGTGGGCGATCGCGTCGCGGTGTGCGCCGGCGTCGCCGCGGGCGCTGAAAAAGGCCAGGAGTCCGCACATGGCAGACATCTTTTCACGTGCCGGTCACGCGGTACCGTCGAGTACGCCCAACCGTGGGGAGGACGCAGTGACACAAGATCAGACCGAGGGCACGGCACCGGACCGGGCCGGAGCCACCGGCACCGAGATGACCGCCGAAGGCACCGAGACGACCGCCGAGGTCGTCGCCGAGCAGCCGCGCACCGAGTCGCACGACCCGGACTTCCCGGAGAAGCTTCTGGAGTTCATGCGCACCGGCTGGCGCGACGACACGTTGCCGCTCGCCCCGCGTACCGAGGCACCGAACCACGCCCGCCGTCGCGCCGCCCTCGCCGACGCCTTCCCCGGCGAGACCCTGGTGGTGCCCACCGGCACCGAGAAGACCCGGGCCAACGACACCGACTACCCGTTCCGGCCGGGCAGCGACTTCGTCTACCTGACCGGTGACCACGATCCGGACAGCGTGCTGGTGCTGCACCCGACCGGGGACGGACACGACGCGGTGCTCTACACCCGGCAGCGGTCGTCGCGGGACAATGACGAGTTCTTCCGCAGCCGCGACGGCGAGTTGTGGGTGGGCCGGCGGCGCACCCTGGCGGAGAAGTCGACCGAGCTGGGTCTGCGCACGGCACCGCTCAGTGAGCTGCCGCAGGCGCTGGCCGGGTGCGCGCCGGCCCGGACCCGGGTGCTCCGTGGCTTCGACCCGCGGGTGGACGCGGCGGTGCTGCCGTACGACAGCGGTGACGACACCGGGGACCGCGACCGTGAGCTGGCCACGGCGATCGCCGAGGCGAAGCTGGTCAAGGACGGGTGGGAGGTCGCCCAGCTGCAGGCGGCGATCGACGCGACGGTCCGCGGCTTCGAGGACGTGGCCCGGGTGCTGCCGGCCGACCGACCGGTCGCCGAACGGCTGCTGGAGGGAATCTTCGCGCTGCGTGCCCGACACGACGGCAACGACGTCGGTTACGGTTCGATCGTCGGCGCGGGCGCGCACGCGACGATCCTGCACTGGGTACGCAACGACGGCGTCACCCGTCCGGGTGACCTGCTGCTGATGGACATGGGCGTGGAGGGGCACCACCTCTACACCGCCGACGTGACCCGGACCCTGCCGGTGTCCGGCCGGTTCACCGCCCTGCAGCGCCAGGTCTACGACATCGTCTACGCCGCGCAGCAGGCCGGGATGGACTACATCAAGCCGGGGGTGAAGTTCAGCGACGTGCACCAGACCTGCATGCGGGTGCTCGCCGAAGGCCTGGCCGAGCTGGGCGTGCTGCCGGTCAGCGTGGACGAGGCGATGGACAAGGAGTCGACCGTCTACCGCCGGTGGACGCTGCACGGCTTCGGCCACATGCTCGGCATCGACGTGCACGACTGCTCGTACGCCCGTAAGGAACGCTACCGCGACGGCGAGCTCGGCGAGGGGTACGTGCTGACCGTCGAGCCCGGCCTGTACTTCCAGCCGGAGGACGAGCTTGTGCCCGAGGAGCTGCGCGGAGTCGGCATCCGGATCGAGGACGATGTGCTGGTCACCGCCGCCGGGGCGGTGAACCTGTCGGCCGGGCTGCCCCGGCAGGCCGGCGAGGTCGAGGCCTGGCTGGCGGCGCAGCGCGACGCCGGACCCCGGCTGCCCTGACGACGCTCGACTGCGCTGACGTTCGACTGTCCCTCCCACCATCTGCCTGACCCGGTGCCGGTCCGGTGACGCCGTCAGGTCGGCTGGACGAAGACCGCCACGGTACGCGGCGGCACGGTGAACGTGCCGGTGGCGGCGTCGAAGCTGGCCTGCCGGCTCACCGGGTCGGCCGAGTCGCGCAGCACCGGGTGCAGCTCGACGGTGGTCCGACGTAGCTCGGGCAGCCGCTGCCGGGCGGTCTGCGGAGTCGCGTTGAAGATCACCGTCACCGACCGCCACCGCCGGTCCAGGCCGGCGGAGCGCAGCCGCATGGTGATCACGCCGGGGGTCTCGGCCGGCCCGGCCAGCGGGAAGCTGACCCGCTGCTGCACCTCGCGGGCGGTGGACAGGGCGAACACCGGTGACGAAGCACGGATTCGCAGCAGTTCGGCGTACCGGGCGGCGGTCGCCTCGATCGTGGCGCAGTCCGGCACCAGGGCCGGGTCGGCGAGCAGCGGGCCGGCGTACGGCCATTTGTCGGCGTTGTCGGCGGCCGACGGCAGCCCGGCGCCGAATCCGTTGCCGGCGGCGCAGTCCCAGCGGATCTGGTTGAACCAGTCCCCCGAGTTGTACGAGTTGCGGTCCAACGACTTGGATCGCAGCCGTTCGCTGCCGGCGGTGACGAACCCGGTGCCCTGAGCGAAGATCACCGTGGACAGCGCGAGCAGCTGGGCCCGGGACCGGTCGGCGACCGACGTGCCGGCCGGCAGCTTGTACGCCAGCGCGTCGTAGAGAATCTCGTTGTCGTGGGCGTCTACGTAGGTCACCGCCTCCCCCGGTGCCGCCGTGTAGCCGGCCGGTGAGCCGTTGTAGTCGACGTCGGCGCCGGTCACCCGTTCGCCGCTGGCAGCGGTGAACGAGTACCCGGCCAGGTTGCCGGTCAGGCCGACCTTGATGATGTCCTGCTGGTGGCGTAACCGGGTCTGCTGCTCGGCGCGGCTGCCGTTGACCGGATCCCCGTTCGGGGCGGTGAACAGGCCGGTGGCGAAGCCCTGCACCCGGGGGTTGGCGTCGAACGGGCCGCCGCCGCGCACCGCGTCACGCAGCCGGTCGGTGAACGTACCGATCCCGGTGCCGGCCATGTTGGCCTGGGTGGCCTGGACGAACCGGGCGTCGCCGGCGACCTCGCCGAAGTCCCACCCCTCGCCGTAGAGCAGGATCGACCGGCCGTCCACCCCGTCCCGGGCCACGGTCAGCCGGTCCAGCGCCCGGCGTACCGCCAGGATGTTGGCCTTCGGGTGGTGGCCCATCAGGTCGAACCGGAAACCGTCCACCTTGTACGCCCTCGCCCAGGTGACCACCGAGTCGACGACCAGCCGGCCCATCATGGCGTGTTCCGGGGCGGTGTTGGCACAGCAGGTGGAGGTGGCGACGGTGCCGTCGTCGAGCAGCCGGTGGTAGTAGCCGGGAACGATCTGGTCCAGCACCGAGTGCCGGTCCACACCCGCCGCCGACGTGTGGTTGTACACCACGTCGAGCACCACCCGCAGCCCGGCGGCGTTGAGCCCGGCGACCATCGCGCGGAACTCCGCGGTCCGGGCGGCACCGTCCGGGTCGGTGGCGTAGCCACCCTCCGGCACCGTGTAGTGCAGCGGGTCGTAGCCCCAGTTGTAGCCGTCACGGTCGGCGATGGCGGCGACGCACTCCTGCTGGCGGGGCGAGTCCGGCGGCAGCGCGGCCAGGTCGCAGTCCGGCTCGGCCTGCGCGGCGCGACGTTCCGGGATGCTGGCGAAGTCGAAGGTCGGCAACAGGTGCAGGTGGGTGACGCCGGCGTCGGCCAGCGCGGTCAGATGCCGCATCCCGGTGCTGTCCGGGTCGGTGAACGCCAGGTAGGTACCGCGCCGCTCGGCGGGGACGCTGTGGTCGGCGATGGAGAAGTCGCGGACCGACACCTCCTGGATCTGGGTCCGGCCGGCCGGCACCGCCGCCGGTTTGCGCAGCCGCGTCCAGCCGTCCGGGGTCAGCGCCGGGTCGTCGAGGTCGACGATCAGGCTGTGTGTGGAGTCGGCGGCCAGGGCCACCGCGTACGGGTCGGTGACCGAGGTGGTCACCATCCGCCCGGCGGCCGGCTGCCAGGCGTCGACCCGGTAGCGGTAGTAGCGGCCGGACCAGGACGACTCACCGCGTACCGACCAGACGCCGGTGCGGTCGTCGCGGCGCATCGCCACGGTCTGCGGCTCGACGGTCGGCGTGTCGAACAACTCCAGCGCCACGGTACGGGCGGTCGGCGCCCAGACCGACAGGGTGGGCCGCCGGCCGGTGAAGGTGACCCCGAGCGGGGCTTTCGTCGCGGCGGCGTACAGGTCGTCGAGCACGCCCGGCGTCTGCACGCCGGTGACGGCCAGCAGGTTACCCTCGTGGTCGCGTTCGGTGACCGCGACCTGGCCGCGCAGCGCGGCGGCGACCGTCGCCCGGTCCCGGACGTCGACGGTGAACGCGCGGTGCGCCCACAGGTGCGGGAACGCGGCCCGCTGGTCCTCGGTGAGCCCGTTGCGCCGCGCGGTCAGCGGGATCGACCGATGGTCGCCGACGAGCTCGTCGCCGTCGACCCGCAGCCCGCCGTCGGGTGACCAGACCAGGTCGTAGCGTCTGCCGTCGGTCGGTCCGGTGGCCCAGGCCACGGTGGACCGGTCGATCCAGTGGGCCCGCCGCGCGGTCAGGTCGAGGTCGCGGCCGGCGCCGCCGGGTGCCGGTGGCAGCAGTCGCTGCGGGTCACCGGCGAGCAGCCACACCTCGCGGCCGGCGGCGGCGAAGTCGAGCCGCTGGTCGGCCGGCAGATCCTTGTCGTCCCCCCGGTGGACGATGTAGCTCAGCCCGGTCGCGCCGTCGGCCAGCGGCACCCGGAAGGTGACACCGTAGTCGTCGCGGTCGGCGGGCGGCAGCGGCTCGTCCCAGTCGGTGGGGGTGGCGGCGCCGCCCCAGACGTGCAGCCCCCAGCCGGTGTAGTCGCCGTCGGCGCGGCGGTAGTGCAGCACCGCCACGCCGTCGTCGACCGGTGGACCGTCCTCACCGGTGGCGTCGCGGCGGGTCGGGTAGAGCGCCGGGTCGCCCTGCTTGACCCACACCTCGCCGGTCGCGTCCACGTCGACTGTCCGGTCGACGTCGACGTCCTTCGTGCCGTCGCCGTCGACGACGAGGAAGCCGACCGACCTCGCGCCGGGGGCGAGTTTCACCCAGGCGAACCGGCCGTAGCTGTCCTCGCCGGCGAACGGTTGACCGGTCGGCCAGGTGGTCTGCCAGTCCGGGTCGATGTCGCCCCAGGTGTACAGGCCCCAGTCGGTGTAGTCGCCGTCGGGGCGCTGGTAGTGCACGACCAGCCAGTCGCGGGCGTCGCCGGACGGCGGGGTGCCGACCACGGCGGTGGTCCTGGCGGTGGCGGTCCGGTGTCTGCTGTCGCGCACCACCGCCTTGTACTCGATCCGGGTGCCGCCGGCCAACCCGGCGAGGTCGTGGTGCACCTGGTACGGGGCGTGCCCGGCCCGGCCGAGCACGGTCCACCTGCCGCCGGCGACCCGGGCGGAGACGGTGACCTCGGCCAGTGGGTCACCGGTCACCTCGGCGGTGACGGTGGCCCGGGTGGCGACGGCGGCGCCGTCAGCCGGGGCGGTGATCGAGATCGACGGTACGCCGGCCGGTGTCGGGATCGGGGTGCCGGCGGCGTGCACCAGCGAGGACAGCGCCGGCACGGTGACCGTGATCCGCCCGGCGGCGTCGGCGTGGACCGGCCGGTGCCCGCCGTACACGTTGGTGAAGGTGGCACCGGGTGACCAGGTGTCGACGGTGACCTGCTGGACGGTGGTGGCGTTGTTGACCGCGACGACGTACTCGACGCGCTCGGCCGGGTCGACGCGGGAGAAGGCGAAAACCCCGGGGCCGTCGGCGGCGTACCGGGTGACCTGGATGCCGTCGCGCAACGCCGGGTGGCCGGCGCGCAGCGCGCCGAGCTCGGCGATGCCCCGGTAGAGCGGGTGGTCGCGGTCGAACTGGTCGTCGGCGTGCGTGCGGTCGGTGCCGAGCAGGTCGTCGTCGAGATAGTCGTCGACCCGCGAGGCGAACATCGTCTGCCGGGCGTCCTTGTCTCCCCCGGCGCCGGTGAAGCCCTGCTCGTCGCCGGAGTAGATCACCGGCTGGCCCCGGGTGAGGAACATCAGTTCGTGGGCGAGCAGGTCGCGGCGCAGGTGGCTGGCCGGGTCGGTGCCACCGTCGACGACGAAGGTGCCGATCCGGCCCATGTCGTGGTTGCCGAGGAAGGTGGGCAGCCGGCCGGCGTCGGTGTCCCGGGCGGTGTAGAGCGGATCGGCGGCGTACAGCTCGGCCAGGGCGGTCGCGGACCCGCCGTCGGCGACGTACGACCGGGCTGCCTCCTGGAAGCCGAAGTCGAGGGTGGCCGGTAGCCCACCCCGGCGGACGTAGGTCGAGGTGACCTCGGGGTCGGCGGAGTAGACCTCGCCGAACATGAAGAAGTCGGGGCGCCCGGCGCGTCGGGCGGCGTCGTCGATGCCGTGGCTGAACTGCGGCCAGAAGTCGAGATTGACGTGTTTGACGGTGTCCAGCCGGTAGCCATCCACTCCGGTGGCACGGATCCAGTCGGCGAATATCTTCGTCATGCCGTGGACCACCTCCGGACGTTCGGTCCACAGGTCGTCGAGGCCGAAGAAGTCACCGTACTCGCTGTTCTCGCCGATGAAGGTGCTGTCGCCCCGGTTGTGGTACATGGTCGGATCGTTGAGCCAGGCCGGGACCTTGACCCGCGCGTCGGCGGGGTCGACGACCGGGGTGTACGGGAACGCGTCGGTGTCGACGTCCGGGAACGCGCGGCTGCCGTCGGCGTGGTTGCGGTCGTCGAACGGGCGGCCGGCGACGTCGCGGTACGGCTCGGTGGCCTTGTCGACGTAGCTGTAGCTGTCCTCGGCGTAGGAGATGACGTCGGCGGTGTGGTTGACGATGACGTCCAGATAGATTTTGATGCCGCGTCGGTGGGCGAGGTCGACGAGCCGTTTGAGGTCGGCGGTGCTGCCGAAGTGCGGGTCGACCTGGGTGAAGTCGGTGATCCAGTACCCGTGGTAGCCGGCCGACACGTCGTCGCCGCTGCCCTGCACCGGTCGGTTGACGAAGACCGGGGCGAGCCAGATGGCGGTGGTGCCCAGGCCCTGGATGTAGTCCAGGTTGTCGATCACACCCTGTAGGTCGCCGCCCTGGTAGAAGCCCTTGTCGGTGGGGTCGTGACCGGTGACGAGCCGGTCGCCGGTCAGCCCGCCCCGGTCGTTGCCCGGCTCGCCGTTGGCGAACCGGTCCGGCAGCAGGAAGTAGAACTGTTCGGCGCGGCTGACGGTCCCGGTGGGTACGGCACCGGTGGGTGCGGCACCGGCCACCGGCGCCGGGACGCCGACCAGGGTGGCGGCGAGGACGGCGGCGAGACCGTACGGTGCCAGGCGGGACGCACGGGTGCGGACGGGTGCGGCTTCCATCGACAGCCTTCCGTTGGCGATGAGCGCACGCTAACCCTTGCTGCAAGATTCTGCAATATCTTGCAGGCGTGGTCAGTCCAGGTCGCAGGGCGCGCCGTTGGCCAGGCACCGCTGCGGGGTGGCGCCGTGGCCGTGGCGTTCGAAGTGGAACCGCAGCGGCACGGATGAGCGGGCCCCGACCGGCACCGAACCGGTGAAGACGTACTCCCGGCCGGACCGGCGCATGGTCGCCTGCGGCGCGCCTTCGACCCAGGCCGCGTACAACCGGCCGACGTTGTCCGGGAACCGCACGGTGACGGTCCAGTCACGATCGCGCCGCGAGGTGTTCACCACCAGCACCTCGGCGATGAACCCGTCGCCGAACTGCTGGAGCACCCGGTAGCGGCCGACCACGTCGGGATCGACGGACGGCGCCGGGGTGCGGGGCGGGGCAGGGGTGGTGGCGCGCGGCGACTCGACCGACCGGTGGGTCGGACCGGCCGGCGACGGCGGCATGGCAGCCGAAGTGGATGGTGCCGGCGAGGAGGGCGCGGGTCGCAGCACCGCCTCACCGGACGGCGGCGGGGCGGCGGCGACAAGCTGGCCTCCGGTTTTCACCGCCGGCGGGGTCGGGGCAACCCGCGGCTCGGGCTCGGGCTCGGGGACGACGGTAGGAGGTGGCTCACCGATCGCCCGGGTCTGCACGGGTACGCAGCCAGCGGCTACCAGAAAGATGACCACCATGACAGCGACTCCACTCAGGACAACCACCCAGGGTGCCAGGGCGATCACGGTGGAGGGGGTCCAAGTGGTGCGCGCGGCGTGTCTGCCGTCCACGTTGGCCCCCTTTTCGCACCGGCGTCCCGCGGAAGAGTAGCGATTCCGACCCGCAGCGCAAAAGGCCCAGTTACTGACTAGTTAGTCGAGTGGGGTAACAGTACAGATACGCACCGCGTCGCGGCCGATCCGCAACAGGTAGTGGAATCGCTGGCCGGGCACCGACCGCCCGTACGCATCGAGATACTCCCACTCCACCTCGATCGCGACCAACGTCGCGCTGACCTGCTGCACCTGGTGGAAGCGGGCGTGCGACGCGACGATCCGCCGTCGCGCGTAATCGGGCGCGGCGCCGACGAAGGACAGCGCCGCCGCCGCCGGCGAGGAGAACGCGAAGCTGTAGGCATCGGCGACGACCATCGCCGGCGAGGCGAAGCAGTCCGCGATACCGGGTACATCGCCGGCGGTGATCGCCGCGCCGTACCGGTCGAAGAAGCCGGCGAGCGTGTCGAGGTCGGTCGAGGTGTCCACTCCGATCGCAGTGCCCGGTGGCACTGGTCGGCAAACCCGTCCCGGGAGCCGGTACCCGGGTTGCAACAATAGCAAGACGGACGTACGGTTTTGTTGCGAGCCGCGCTCCGGGTAAGTGTTACCTCACCCCGATGCTGCGGTAATCCGTACGAAAGACTGCCAGGACGACCAGGTACACAGCGGTAAGGAGTCCGACGTGGCGAGCCTCGACACCTTCGGTGCGAAGAGCCAGCTGCGCGTCGCCGACGCGAGCTACGAGATTTTCAAGATCAACACAGTGGCGGGTCACGAACACCTGCCGTACAGCCTGAAGATCCTGCTGGAGAACCTGCTCCGCACCGAGGACGGGGCCAACGTCACCGCCGAACAGATCCGTGCACTCGGATCCTGGGACCCGACCGCCGAGCCGAGCGTCGAGATCCAGTTCACCCCGGCCCGGGTCCTCATGCAGGACTTCACCGGCGTACCGTGCGTGGTCGACCTGGCCACCATGCGGGAGGCCGTCCGCGAGCTCGGCGGCGACCCGACCAAGGTCAACCCGCTCGCGCCGGCCGAACTGGTCATCGACCACTCGGTCATCGCCGACCTGTTCGGCCGCGAGGACGCGTTCGCCCGCAACGTCGAGCTGGAGTACGGCCGCAACAAGGAGCGCTACCAGTTCCTGCGCTGGGGGCAGACCGCGTTCAACGAGTTCAAGGTCGTCCCGCCCGGCACCGGCATCGTGCACCAGGTCAACATCGAGTATCTGGCCCGGACGATCATGGAACGCAACGGGCAGGCCTACCCGGACACCGTCGTCGGCACCGACTCGCACACCACGATGGTCAACGGGTTGGGCGTCGTGGGCTGGGGCGTCGGCGGCATCGAGGCGGAAGCCGCCATGCTCGGCCAGCCGGTCAGCATGCTGATCCCCCGGGTCGTCGGGTTCAAGCTGTCCGGCGAGGCACCCGCCGGCACCACCGCCACCGACCTGGTGCTCACCATCACCGAGATGCTGCGCCAGCACGGCGTGGTCGGCAAGTTCGTCGAGTTCTACGGACCTGGCGTCGGCGCCGTGCCGCTGGCCAACCGGGCCACCATCGGCAACATGTCGCCCGAGTACGGCTCCACCGTCGCGATCTTCCCGATCGACGCGGAGACCATCAACTACCTGCGGCTCACCGGTCGCGACGACGCCCAGGTCGCGCTGGTCGAGGCGTACGCCAAGGAACAGGGCCTGTGGCACGACCCGGCCGCCGAACCGCACTACTCGGAGCGGCTCGAACTCGACCTGTCGACCATCGAGCCGTCGCTGGCCGGGCCGAAGCGCCCGCAGGACCGGGTGCCGCTGGGCAGCGCCAAGACCATGTTCCGCTCGGCGCTGACCGACTACGTCGCCGACGACCACACCCCGTCCGTGGCCGGCCCGGCCGACGAGGCCAGCGTCGAGTCCTTCCCGGCCAGCGACCCGCCGGCCGCCGACGGCGCCGACGACCCGGCCGACAAGCCGCACGAGCTGATCAGCGCCTCGGTCGGTGCCGGCGGGCGGGCCAGCAAGCCGGTTCAGGTGACCGGCGCCGACGGCGCCCGGTTCGAGCTGGACCACGGGGCGGTGGTGATCGCGGCGATCACCTCCTGCACCAACACCTCCAACCCGCAGGTGATGCTCGGTGCCGCGTTGCTGGCCCGCAACGCCGTCGACCGGGGGTTGACCCGCAAGCCGTGGGTGAAGACCACCCTGGCACCGGGTTCCAAGGTCGTCATGGACTACTACGAGCGGGCCGGCCTCACCCCGTACCTGGAGAAGCTCGGCTTCCACCTGGTCGGCTACGGCTGCACCACCTGCATCGGCAACTCCGGCCCGCTGCCCGAGGAGATCTCCGCCGCAGTCAACGAACACGACCTGACCGTGGTGTCGGTGCTGTCCGGCAACCGCAACTTCGAGGGCCGGATCAACCCGGACGTCAAGATGAACTACCTGGCCTCGCCACCGCTGGTCGTCGCGTACGCCCTCGCCGGCACGATGGACATCGACCTGGCCAACGAGCCGCTGGGCACCGGGTCCGACGGCCAGCCGGTGTTCCTGCGTGACATCTGGCCCAGCAATGCCGAGATCGAACAGGTGCGGGCCAGTGCGATCGGTGCCGCCGGGTTCGGTGCGGCGTACGCCGACGTGTTCGCCGGCGACGAGCAGTGGCAGTCGCTGCCCACCCCCACCGGCGACACCTTCACCTGGGCCGACGAGTCGACCTACGTGCGCAAGCCCCCGTACTTCGAGGGCATGGCACCGACACCTCGGCCGGTGACCGACATCGCCGGTGCCCGGGTGCTGGCCAGGCTCGGCGACTCGGTGACCACCGACCACATCTCGCCGGCCGGTGCGATCAAGCCCGACTCCCCCGCCGGGCGCTACCTCAGCGAGCACGGTGTCCCCCGGCACGAGTTCAACTCGTACGGGTCCCGGCGCGGCAACCACGAGGTGATGATCCGTGGCACCTTCGCCAACATCCGGCTGCGCAACCAGCTGGTGCCGGGCGTCGAGGGCGGGTTCACCGTCAACCACCTGACCGGTGAGCAGACCAGCATCTACGACGCGTCGGTGGCGTACGCGCAGGCCGGCGTGCCGCTGGTGGTGCTGGCCGGCAAGGAGTACGGCTCCGGTTCGTCACGGGACTGGGCGGCCAAGGGCACCATGCTGCTCGGCGTACGGGCCGTCATCGCCGAGTCCTACGAGCGGATCCACCGCTCCAACCTGATCGGCATGGGGGTGCTGCCGCTGCAGTACCCGGCAGGGCAGGACGCCGCCGCCCTCGGGCTCACCGGCACCGAGACGATCGACATCGTCGGGGTGACCGCGCTCAACGACGGCGCCACTCCGCGTACGGTGACCGTGCGCACCGACACCGGTGTCGAATTCGAGGCCGTGGTCCGGATCGACACCCCGGGCGAGGCCGACTACTACCGGCACGGCGGCATCCTGCAGTTCGTGCTGCGCAAGATGCTGGCCAGCTGACCCGGGTACGACGAACGGCGGCGGTGGGTGGTGACCGGTCCGGTCACCACCCACCGCCGTGTTGTGCCAAGCTCGGACCATGGACGACAGGACCTTGCTGGCCCGCATCCAGGAACTGGTCGACGAGGAGCACGAGCTGCGTGGCAGGTTCGCCGCCGGGCAGCTCTCCGCAGACGAGGAGCACGCCCGACTGGGCGCGCTGGAAGAGGCGCTCGACCAGTGCTGGGACCTGCTGCGTCGCCGCCGGGCCGTCCGGGACGTCGGCGGCGACCCGGACGCCGTCCAGCCACGGCCCACCGGCGAGGTGGAGAGTTACCTGCAGTAGTGGCTGCGGCGAGAAGAACCGCAGGTCAGCCGGCCAGCACCGCGGCCACGGCCGGGATCACGCCGGACGCTTCCCGGGTCGGCGCGTACCGCTCGTCCAGCCAGTTGCGGCCCCGGTGCAACCAGACGCTGGGCAGTCCGGTCGCGGCGGCCCCGCCGATGTCGGCCTCCGGGCTGTCACCCACCATCCAGGCGCCGCGTAGCCGCATCCGCACGCTCTGCGCGGCCAGTGCGAAGATCCTCGGGTTGGGTTTGCTGACCCCGGCGGCCTCCGAGATCACCCAGTCGGCCACGTACCGGTCCAGGCCGGTCCGGCGGATCTTCGCCTCCTGCTGGCGGGCCGTCCCGTTGGTGACTATCACCGGCACCCAGCCGGCGTCCCGTGCGATCGCCAACGAACAGGCCACCAGCGGATCCAGCCGGGTGTGCCGCACGACGCCGTCGTGCAGCTCCTCGACCAGGTCGACCGACGACGACCGGAGTCGATACCGCTCCCGGAGCGCGTCGGCCAGATCCCACCGGTCGGTCAGCCCGTCGGCATCGACGGAGACCAGCCAGTCGATGTCGTCTCGTGGGGCACCGACCGAGTCCAGGAATTCCTGACCCCACACGCGAAACGCCCCGGCCCGGTCGAGCAGGGTGTTGTCCAGATCCAGGAGCAGGAGTGGCACGGGCGCACCTTACGCGACACCGTATGGCGGGGAACAGTCCCAGAATGTAAACGAGTACCGGTAGCAAGCCGTACGTACGGCTTGCTACCGCTCTGCCCACCTGACACGATCACATCATGCCCCGGGTGAGCCAGATCCAGCTCGACGCACGCCGCCAGGAGATCCTCGCCGCCGCCCGGGTCTGCTTCGCCCGGCACGGGTACGAAGGTGCCACCGTCCGCCGGCTGGAGGAGGCCACCGGGCTGTCCCGGGGAGCGATCTTCCACCACTTCCGGGACAAGGACTCACTGTTCCTGGCGGTCGCCGAGGACGACGCGGCCGCGATGGTCGAGACGGTGGCCCGCAACGGCCTGGTCCAGGTGATGCGCGACCTGCTCACCCGGGCCGACTCCCCGGACACCGCCGGCTGGCTGGGCAGCCAGCTCGAAGTGTCCCGGCGGCTGCGTACCGACCCGGACTTCGCCCGGCGGTGGGCCGCCCGGTCCGCGGCGATCGCCGAGGCGACCCGGGAGCGGCTCGGCCGCCAACGCGATGCCGGCGTGCTGCGCGACGACGTACCGATCGACGTCCTGGCGCGGTTCCTGGAACTGGCCTACGACGGGCTGGTGCTGCAGCTGGCGATGGGGCGGCCGGGCAGCGACCTCGGCGCCGTCCTCGACATCGTCGAGGAGGCGGTACGTCGACCTCCGCCACGCTGACCGGTGGCACGGCCGTCCCACAATAGGGACCACCGTCAGCGCGGGAGCGTCGGTGACCCGACGCCCGCCCAGCGACCAGGAGACCCCTATGACGCCCGGTGACACCTGGGGCATCCCCGGCCCCACCTTCCTCGTCGTCTTCGGACTGACCGCACTGGCGCTCATCCTCGCCAACCTCGGCTACCGGCGGATCGCGCTCGCCGGGCACAACGGCCACACCGGATCGCTCGGCGGCACCGAGGTCGCGTACCTCAACGGCGGGGGCCGGTTGGCTGTGTACGCCAGCCTGGCGGCGTTGCGCTCGGCGGGCAGCGTCGACGTCGGTACCCGCGGCACGTTGCGGGCCGCCGGGCCGCTGCCGACCGGGGCCGGGCAACTCGACCAGGCAGTGCACCACGCCGCGCAGCGTCAGGTACGCGTCCGCGACCTGCAGACCGATCAGTGGGTCACCGACGCGCTGCACCGGATGCGCGACGGCCTGGTCTCCGCCGGGTTGGCCATCGGCGACGGCCAACGCCGTACCGCCCGGCTGCTCGCCGGCACGGTCGGGATCCTCGCCGCCGTCGGTGTGCTGCGGGTGTTCGCCGGCGCCGCGAACAACCGGCCGGTCGGATACCTGGTGCTGATGCTCGCGGTCACCGTACCGGCGGCGCTGGTGCTGTTCTTCTCGGTGCCGCGCCGCACCCGGGCCGCGAATCGTCTCCTCACCAAACTGCGCAGCCAGTACCGTCACCTCTCGCCGACCCTGCGGCCGGCCCCCGCGACGTACGGTGTCGCCGGCGCGGCGATGGGGGTCGGCGTTTTCGGGGCGGCGTCGTTGTGGGCCATGGACCCGGCGTTCGCGGGGACCGCAGAGATCCAGCGGGTGAGCGCCGGCACCGGGTCCGCCGGTTGGGGCGGTGACAGCGGCGGTGACGGAGGCGGCGGCTGCGGTGGTGGCGGCTGCGGTGGCGGATGCGGCGGATGAGCCCGGTGTCCGCCGCCGCCTGGCCGGTCAACCCCGACAGCGGGCTCGGGGTCGGCATCGGCTGGCGGCCGGAAATCTCAGGCTTCGTCGATGAACTGCCCGGATTGCGCTTCTGCGAGGTGATCGCCGAGTCCGTCGACCCCGGCCGGCCACTGGACGACGGGCTGCGCCGGCTCCGTGAGCGGGGGGTGACCGTCGTGGCGCACGGCGTACGACTGTCCCTCGGCGGCGCCGAGCCGGTCGAACAGCACCGAGTCGACCGGCTCGCGGACGTCGCCGAACTGCTCGGCGCGCCACTGGTCAGCGAACACATCGCCTTCGTCCGGGCCGGCGGGGTCGAGGCCGGGCATCTGCTGCCGCTGCCCCGCACCTGGGCGGCGGTCGACACGGTCGTCGGCAACGTCCGGCGGGTGGCCGCCGAGCTGCCGGTGCCGGTCGCGCTCGAACCGATCGCCGCGGTGTTCGACTGGCCCGACGACGAACTCGACGAAGCCGACTTCGTCAGCGAGATCATCGAACGCTCCGGCGCGCTGCTGCTGTTGGACGTCGCGAACGTCTACGCCAACGCCCGCAACCGGGGCGACGACCCGGTCGCCCTGCTCGACCGGCTGCCGCTGGAACGCATCGCGTACGTGCACGTCGCTGGCGGTGCCGCCGACCGGGACGGGATCTACCACGACACGCACACCGACCCGGTCCCGGCCGAGGTGCTGCAGCTGCTCGCCGAGCTGTGCGCCCGGCGGCGGCCACCAGCGGTGCTGCTGGAGCGGGACGGGCGCTATCCGCCGGGCGAGGTGCTGCGCGCCGAGCTGGACGCGATCGCGGCGACCGCCGGGCTGGGCCGGATCACGTGACCGACCGGGTGGCACCCGGCGATGGTTCCGACCCCCGTGCCGGACTCGCCGCTGCCCAGCGTGCGCTGGTCGCGTCCCTCGTCGACGGCGCCGATCCGCCACCCGGATTCGACCCGCGCCGGCTGGCGGTCGCCCGCACCGCGTTGGCCCACAAGCGGGCCGGCGAGGTGGCCCGGCACTGGCCGTTGCTGGCCGCCTCGCTGGGTGACGCCTGGCCGGCTGTGTTCGTCCGCTGGGCAACCGGCCGGCGACCGGCGGGCGGGCTGCGTGACGGTTGGGACTTCGCCCGGGCGGTGGCCGCCGACAACCGTCTGCCGGGCCTGGCCATGGCGGAGCTGGCCGGCCGGGAGGTCGGCTGGTGCTACGACGGCTCGTCGGTTCCCCGCCGCCGCCGTCTTCCGGCGGTACGACGGCTGCCCGGCGGGTGGGCGGTCCAGGTCGCCGGTCGGGTCCGGACGTTCGGCGACCGCCGCCGGTAGCCACTCCGGATCACCCGCCAAGCCGTCGGCCGGCGGGGTCACGGCCAGCGGGGTCGCGGCATGCGGCAGGATCGGGCCATGGATCTAGGCTTGGAAAACCGGGTGTACGTGCTCACCGGCGCGTCCCGTGGACTCGGCTACGCCACCGCAGCCTGCCTGGTCGCCGACGGGGCGCGGGTGGTGCTCGCCGCCCGGGACACCGCCAGAGCGACGGCGGCGGCGCAACGTCTCGGCGGCCCGCAGCACGCGATCGCGGTCAGCGCCGACCTGGGCGAGCCGGACTGCGCGGCACGCCTGGTCGCGACGGCCAAGGAGCACTTCGGCCGGCTCGACGGGGCGTTGATCTCGGTCGGCGGGCCGAAACCCGGTCCCAGCCACGCGGTCAGCGACGAACAGTGGCGGGCGGCGTTCGACACCGTCTTCGTCGGCACGGTACGGGCGGTGCGGACCGTCGCCGACGCGCTGCCCGCCGGCGGGGCGGTCGCCGTGGTGCTGTCGACCTCGGCCCGGATGCCGCTGCCCGGACTCGGTATCTCCAACGGCCTGCGGCCCGGGCTCGCGGCGGTCGCCAAGGAGCTCGCCGACGGCTACGCCGGCCGGGGCATCCGGGTGGTCAGTCTGCTGCCCGGCCGGATCATGACCGACCGCAACGTGGAACTCTTCGCCGCGACCGACGATCCGCAGCAGGCCCGGGCCGAGGCCGAGGCCGACATCCCGCTCGGCCGGCTGGGCGAGCCGGCGGAGTTCGGCCGAGTGGCGGCGTTCGTCCTGTCCCCGGCGGCGAGCTACCTGACCGGCATCACGCTGCCCGTCGACGGCGGCGCGCTGCCCTGCCCCTGAACGGCTTTTCGGCGTGTCCACCGACCGGGCCACGATGGCGCAGCTGCTGGCCGACGCTGTCGGCCGTACCCTGCCCGACGTCGTCGGACCCGATCTCGACGTGCTGTTCTGCGGGATCAATCCGAGCCTGTACTCCGCTGCCGTCGGCCACCACTTCGCCCGCCCGGGCAACCGGTTCTGGCCGACGCTGCACCGGTCCGGTTTCACGCCCCGGCGGCTCGACCCCAGCGAAGATCATCTGCTGCCCGGGTTCGGGCTGGGCGTGACGAACCTGGTCGCCAGGGCGACGGCGCGGGCCGACGAACTCACGCCGCCGGAGCTGGTCGCCGGAGGCGCGCGGCTCGTCCGGCTGGCCGCCGCGTGCCGACCCCGGTGGATCGCCGTGGTCGGGGTGACCGCCTACCGGCTGGCGTTCGACCAGCCACGGGCGGTCGTCGGACCCCGGCCCGAGGACCTCGGCGGCGCGAGGCTCTGGGTGCTGCCCAACCCGAGCGGGCTCAATGCCCACTACCAGCTCGACCGGCTCGTCGCCGAGTTCGACCGGCTACGGCAGGCGGTGACGGCCGGACCGCCGCAATAGGCGGTTACTGGTGGCGGGCCAACCGCTCGCGGATCAGCCGACCGACCGGGCCGGTGCCGGATCGAGCGCGGCCAGCCGCTGCGCGAACTCGCGTAGCGCCGCCGCTACCTCAGCCGCCGGTTCCATCGGCCCAGCGTAGTCGACGGCGGACCGCTATCCGGCGGCGGTGCCCGACGGCGGATGCAGGTCCTGGTCGGTCGGGAAGGCGCGACCCGACCCCGCCGTCACTGGATCCAGCCCGGTGTCGTCGAGGTACGGGGTCGGCGAGTCAGCCACCGTGAACTGGGTGCGGTACAGCTCGGCGTACAGCCCACCGGCGGCGATCAGCTCGGCGTGTCGACCGCGCTCCACGATCCGGCCCTCGTCGAGGACGAGGATCTGGTCCGCGTCGCGCACCGTCGACAGCCGGTGCGCGATGACCAGTGCGGTACGGCCGCTCAGCGCGACCGACAGAGCGCGCTGCACCGCCGCCTCGGACTCGGAGTCGAGGTGGGCGGTGGCCTCGTCGAGGATGACGATCGACGGTGCCTTGAGCAGCAGCCGGGCGATGGCGATCCGCTGTTTCTCGCCGCCGGAGAAGCGGTAGCCGCGCTCCCCGACCACCGTGTCCAGCCCGTCCGGCAGGGCCCGGACCAGTTCCTCGACCTGTGCGCCGCGCAGCGCCGCCCACAGCTCGTCGTCGGTGGCGTCCGGGCGGGCGTACCGCAGGTTCTCTGCGATCGTCTCGTGGAACAGGTGGGAATCCTGGGTGACCACCCCGATGGTGTCGCGTAGCGAGTCGAGTGTCGCGTCGCGCACGTCCACCCCGCCCACCCGGATCTCGCCGTCGGTCACGTCGTACACCCGGGAGACCAGCATCGCGGTGGTGCTCTTGCCGGCGCCGGACGGGCCGACCAGGGCGACCAGCTGCCCCGGCTCCACGGTGAACGACACCCCGCGCAGCACCGGCTCGGAGACGGTGCGGTCGAGCGTCGCGACGTCCTCCAGCGAGGCCAGCGAGATCTCGGCGGCGCTGGGGTACCGGAACCGGACGTCGCGGAACTCCAGCCGACTCGAGCCGGACGGCACGACGACGGCGTCCGGGCGCTCGGCGATCGACGGGGCGAGGTCGAGCACCTCGAACACCCGGTCGAAGGAGACCAACGCGCTCATCACGTCGACCCGCACGTTACTCAACGCGGTCAGCGGCCCGTAGAGGCGAGTGAGCAGCAGGGCCAGGGTCACCACGGTGCCGGCGCTGACCGCACCGGTGACCGCCAGCCAGCCGCCGAGTCCATAGGTGAGCGCCTGGGCGAGCGAGGCGACCAGCAGCATCGCCACGAAGAACGTACGCGAGTACATCGCCGACTGGATGCCGATCTCCCGGACCCGGTCGGCCCGCTCGGCGAACCGGCGCGCTTCGACCTCGGGCTGGCCGAAGAGCTTGACCAGCAGCGCCCCGGCGACCCCGAACCGCTCGGTCATCGTGGCGTTCATCTTGGCGTCGAGGTCGTACGACTCGCGGGTGATCTCCGCGAGCCGCTTGCCGACCCGGCGGGCCGGCACGATGAAGATCGGCAGCAGCACCAGGGACAGCGCGGTGATCTGCCAGGACAGGGTGAACATCACCGCGGCGGTGAGCACCAGCTGGATGACGTTGCTGACCACACCGGACAGCGTCGAGGTGAAGGCCCGCTGGGCCCCGATCACGTCGTTGTTGAGCCGGCTGACCAGCGCGCCGGTCTGGGTCCGGGTGAAGAACTGCAACGGCATCCGTTGCACGTGGTCGAAGACCCGGGTCCGCAGGTCGAGGATGATGCCCTCACCGATCCTGGCCGCGTACCAGCGTTGGGCCAGGGAGAGCAGCGCGTCCACCACGGCGAGCGCGGCGATCAGCAGGGCCAGCCGGACCACGGTCGCGCCGGCGTCGGCGCGACCGGCGGTGATCGCGTTCACCACGTCGCCGGCGAGGACCGGGGTGGCGACACCGATGCCGGCCGCCAGCACGACGGTGATCAGGAAGACGGTGATGTCCCGGCGGTACGGGCGGGCGAAGGCGACGATCCGCCGGGTGGTGCCCCGACTGACCCGATGAGAACGCAGCTGGTCGCCGTCGCGCATCGAGCGGAGCATGCCCCAGCCGGCCCCCATGCCACCCATCCCACCGGATCCAGCCATCGGCACCCGCCACCTTCGTCTCGCCACCGTCGCGGGTACCAGTGTCCCGGACACCTACGACAACAGTTCAGGTAACTGGCGTCTTCCCATTGATGCCTTACCGCCCGACCTGGCGGCTACTCTCCGGAACCGGTCAGGTCCCGGATCCGTCGGGTCTGCGCCTCCCGCTCGGCGCGCAGCTGGGCGGCGGGGGTGCGGTCGGTGGCTCCGGTGAGCAGGGCCTTGATCTCGACGACCGCGTCGCGGGGCCCGGCCAGCACGGCCGCGACCAGGTCGGCGACGGCTGGGGCCAGCTCCGTCGCGGGCACCACCAGGTTGGCCAGCCCGAGCCGATCGGCCTCGGCCGCATCGAGCCAGCGACCGGTGACACAGATCTCCAGGGCCCTGGCATAGCCGACCAGGTCGACGAGTCGCCGGGTGCCACCCAGGTCCGGCACCAGGCCGAGGGTCACCTCGGCCATCCGCAGCCGGGCGTCGTCGGTCAGGACGCGCAGGTCGCAGCCGAGGGCAAGCTGGAATCCGGCACCGACGGCCGGCCCGTGCACGGCGGCGACGCTGATCACGTCGGGGCGGGCCAGCCAGGTGAAGGCCTCCTGGTACTCGGCGATCCGGGCGGCGCACTCGTCCGGCGACAGGGCGGCCAACGGCGGCGGGGTCGGATCGTCACCGGGCGGACCGTCACCAGGCGAGTCGGCTCGCGGATGGGCGGTCGCGGCGAGCTCCGCATCGGTACTACCCGCAGCGCTGGGATCGAGCAGTGCCTGGATCGCGCCCCGGTCGAGGCCTGCGGAGAAGGCCCGACCGGCGCCGCGGACCACCACGACGCGAACGTCGCCGCGCAGCTCCCGGCCGATGCCGCGCAGCGCCCGCCACATCTGCGGGGTTTGGGCGTTGAGCACGTCGGGCCGGTCCAACGTCACCGTCGCGACCGGCCCGTCGTAGTCGAGTCGTACGCCACCGGACACGGTCAACGAGGGCCTTGACCGAGACAGCGGGGTACGGGGCGCAACTGAGTCGTCACCCCTTCTTGCGACGCCGAGCGCCGCCACGCTGGCGTAGTTGCACGCCGGACTCGGTGAGCACCCGGTGGACGAACCCGTACGAGCGGCCGGTGGAGGCCGCAAGGGCGCGGATGCTCTCGCCGGATGTGTACCGCTTGACCAGGTCCTTGGCCAGGGTCTGACGCTCGGCTCCGACGATCCGGCGACCCTTCTCGGTGGTGGCGGCTGTGCCGGTGGCTGCCATGTTGATTCCTCACGTCCCAGACTGTGCGGTTCGATGCGGTCCCACCTATTAGACCGCCTCCAACGATCATGCGCCAGATATCAACTGTTCGCCAACCGACACGCACAGCCCTGTCAGTTACCCGATACGGCGCCGCCGAGGAATCCCAGCGACATGCCGGCAGCCCTTCGTCGACCTCAACCCGGTACGCCTTGTTCATGCAATTCACGCTATCCGATAATGACGTTCACCGATGCGGCATCGACCCGGGCTGGAGTGTCGAGCGGACGACGTCCTCATGCAAGTTCCACGAGTTCGAGCAGGTCGTCGCTCCATGCGTCCTCATCACCGTCGGGCAGGAGAATCGCCCGGTCCGGTTTGAGAGCCAGCACCGCACCCGGATCATGGGTCACCAGGACGATGGCGCCGGGATACCGGGCGATGGCATCGAGAACCTGTTCACGGCTGACCGGATCCAGGTTGTTGGTCGGCTCGTCGAGCAGCAATACGTTCGCCCCCGAACAGACCAGCGTGGCCAACGCGAGCCGGGTCTTCTCCCCGCCCGAGAGCACCCCGGCCGGTTTGTTCACGTCCTCACCGCTGAACAGGAACGCACCGAGAATCTTTCGCAGGTCGGTGTCCGCCTGGTCGATCGCCGCACTGCGCATGTGGTCGAGCACCGAACGCTCCACGTCGAGGGTCTCGTGCTCCTGCGCGTAGTAGCCGATCCGCAGCCCGTGCCCGGGCCGCACCGCCCCGGAATCCGGCTCGACCAGGCCACCGAGAATCCGCAGCAACGTCGTCTTGCCGGCACCGTTCAGCCCGAGGATCGCCACCCGGGAGCCACGGTCGACCGCCACGTCGACCCCGGAGAAGATCTCCAACGATCCGTACGACTTCGACAGCCCCGCGGCCGTCAACGGCGTCTTGCCGCACGGGGCCGGGCTGGGGAACCGGACCTTGGCCACCTTGTCGGCAACCCGCTCGTCCTCCAGACCGGCGAGCAGTTTCTCCGCCCGCCGGGCCATGTTCTGCGCGGCTACCGTCTTGGTGGCCTTGGCCCGCATCTTGTCGGCCTGGGCGAGCAGCGCACCGGCCTTCTTCTCGGCGTTCGCCCGTTCCCGGCGGCGGCGCCGCTCGTCAGTTTCCCGCTGCTGCTGGTACGCCGCCCAGCCGACGTTGTAGACGTCCACCACCGAGCGGGTGGCGTCGAGGAACCAGACCTTGTTGACCACCGCGTCCAGCAGGTCCACATCGTGGCTGATCACCACCAGCCCGCCTTTGTGCCCGGCGAGGAAGCCACGCAGCCAGGTGATCGAGTCAGCGTCCAGGTGGTTGGTCGGCTCGTCGAGCAGCAGGATGCCGCCGCCGTTCTCGGCCGCGTCCCGGAACAGGATCCTGGCCAGCTCGATACGGCGGCGCTGACCGCCGGAAAGCGTTCCGATCGGCTGGCCCAGCACCCGGTCCGGCAGACCCAGGTTGGCGCAGATCCGGGCTGCCTCCGCCTCCGCGGCGTACCCGCCGAGGGAGGCGAACTGGTCCTCCAGCGTGCCGTAGCGGCGGACCAGGCGCTCGTCGGTGCCGCCCTGCGCCAACTGCTGCTCGAGTTCGTTCATCTGGGACATCAGCCGGTCCAGGCCGCGGGCCGACAGCACCCGGTCGCGGGCGGTCACGTCCAAATCGCCGGTACGCGGATCCTGCGGAAGATAACCGACCGCGCTGCGCCGGTCGATCTGTCCGGTGTACGGCAGGCCTTCGCCTGCCAGCACCTTCAGGGTGGTGGTCTTGCCGGCACCGTTGCGGCCGACCAGGCCGATCCGGTCGCCGGGCTGCACCCGCAGGGTGGCGTCGGACAGCAGGATCCGCGAGCCCGCACGCAGTTCCAGGCCGGTAGCGGTGATCATTGGTAGCTCACTCCTGAGATCGGAAGCTGACTCGCGGACACGACAAAACGCCGACCGGACGTCCTGTCCGTCGGCGTGGGGCGGTTCAGCCTTCGCAGAGCAGCACGGACCCATAGTACCGGCGGCCGGCACCGGCACCCAGCCGGTTACCAGGGCCAAGATCATCGACTGTGATGGGTGAGCCGACGGCATCCGGTAATCCATCCCCGACGGTGTCACGGGACGCCGGCTGACCAAGCGGTACGTGCGCACCGCCGGCTCGGTGGACCAGCCTGACCGAATCGGGGAACTTGTCCGCCGACGGGGTGATGCACCGCGCCGACCAGGGATGTTAGGCACATCAGGCGCGCGTAACGATCACTTGACTCCCTGGAGACGACACTCATGCTGCCCGGTGGGATGATGCCCATAACCCAGCTGATCGCGATGGTCCGCAGCACTCCGCCGCGACAGGCTGTCGGGCTGCTGGCAGCCATGCCGGCCGACCGTATCCCGGTGGCAGTCGCCGAGCTGACGACCTCCGACCTGGTCCGGCTGCTCCCGGCCGCCGGCGACGATCTGCGGTCCCGGTTGATGGGTCTGCTCAGCACCGATCAGCTGGCCGACCTGGCCCGAGCCATGCCGACCGCCGAGGCGGTGGCCATGCTCAATCGGCTTCCGGCCGAGCAGGTGCACGCGGTGGCCGACCGGCTGCCGCAACCCACCGTCGCTGCCCTGCTCACCGCGATGCCTGCGGACCGGCAGGCCGACCTGCTGACGGTGATGCGTCCGCAACAGGCGCAGGCGGCCTGGGCCGGTACCTATCAACGGGAGGTGGCCGAGGCGCTCGTCCGGGCCAATGCCGAGGTGAGCATCCCGGCGAACGCCCCGCCCGGAATCGTGCTGGTCCAAATCTTCGGCTGGCAGATCACCGTGGCCGCCCGCCGCGACGACGACGGACGAGTGGCGGTACGCGACGCCGAAGACGCGGCGTACCGGATGCGCGCCAACGCGGCGCTCGCGGTGACCGACTACCAGCCGGCCGGCGACGTGCTGGACTACTGCGACGAGGCCCGCCGGCAGGGGCGCCCGATCAGCGCGGTCAGCTGGGTCGACGACCGGCACGACGGTTTCCTCAAACGGGCCCTGGTCAGCCTGGTGCACTGACCGCCGCGCCGCCGGCCGGACTGACGGGCCGCGCCGCCGGCCGGACTGAACGGTCGGCGGCGCGGGTGCCGTCAGACGTTGAAGCCGAGCGCCCGCAACTGGTCCCGGCCCTCGTCAGTGATCTTGTCGGGCCCCCACGGCGGCATCCACACCCAGTTGATCCGGATGTCGGACACCAGTCCGCCACCGGGTCCAGTCGTCAACGCGGTACGGGCCTGCTCCTCGATCACGTCGGTCAGCGGGCAGGCCGCGCTGGTCAACGTCATGTCCAGGGTGGCGATGTTGTCGTCGTCGACGTGTACGCCGTACACCAGGCCAAGATCGACCACGTTGATGCCCAGCTCCGGGTCGACGACGTCCTTCATGGCCTCCTCGATGTCGGCGATCGCCGGCTGGCCGACGGTCGCCGCCGCGGCCGTACCGCCGTCGGTGGGCTCGGTCGCCTGCGTCGCCCCGGCCATGGTCTCTTCGGCACTCACTGCTTCACCTCCGGGCTCGCACCCACACCGGCGCGCACCGCGGCGTCCTTGAAGGCCATCCACGGCAGCAACGCACACTTCACCCGGGCCGGATAGCGCGCCACGCCGGCGAACGCCACCCCGTCACCCAGCACATCCTCGTCCGGCTCGCCCTCGCCGCGTCCGGACACCAGCGCGACGAAGGCGCCGTGCACCGCGAACGCCTCGTCCACCGGCCGACCGTCGACCAGCTCGTACAGCACACTCGCCGAGGCCTGGCTGATCGAACAGCCCTGACCGTCGTGCGACACCCCGAGCCGGGTGTCCGCACCCAGATTCACCCGTACGGTGATCTCATCGCCGCAGGTCGGGTTGACGTGGTGCGCCTCCGCCGCGTACGGCTCGCGCAGACCACGCCCCTGCGGACGCTTGTAGTGGTCCAGGATGATCTCCTGGTACAGCTGGTCGAGCTCCATCAGCCGAAGACCTTCCGCGCCTTCTCCAGACCGTGCACCAGCGCGTCGACCTCACCGGTCGTGGTGTAGAGGTAGAACGAGGCCCGAGTGGTCGCCGGGACGCCGTAGCGCACGCATACCGGCCGGGCGCAGTGGTGGCCGACCCGTACCTGTACCCCCTGGGCATCGAGGATCTGACCCACGTCGTGCGGGTGGATCCCGTCCACCGCGAACGAGACGGTGCCACCTCGCCCGTGTGGTCCGGGCGGGCCGACGATCCGCAACCCTGGCACGGTGGCGAGCGCCTCCAGGGCGTACCCGGTGATCCGCTGCTCGTGCGCGGCGACCGCCGGCATGCCCAGCCCGGCGAGGTAGTCGACGGCGGCACCGAGGCCGACCGCCTGGGCGATCGGCGGGGTGCCGGCCTCGAACCGGGCCGGCGGCGGGGCGAACGTGGACCCGCTCATCGCCACCGTCTCGATCATCGAGCCGCCGCCGAGCACCGGTGGCATCGCGGCGAGCAGCGCGGCGCGGCCCCACAGCACCCCGATACCGGTCGGTCCGCACATCTTGTGCCCGGTGAAGACGATGAAGTCGGCGTCCAGTGCGGCGACGTCGACCGGGCGGTGCGGCACCGACTGCGAGCAGTCCAGCAGCAGCAGCGCACCGACTTCGCGGACCCGCCGGGTTATCGCGGTGAGGTCGTTGACCGTGCCGAGGATGTTCGACATGTGCACCAGCGAGACCAGTTTGGTCCGCTCGGTGACCAGTTCGTCCAGCTGCGACTCGTCCAGCCGACCGTCCTCGGTCAGCCCGAACCAGCGCAGCGTGGCGCCGGTGCGTTCGCAGAGCAGCTGCCACGGCACGATGTTCGAGTGGTGCTCCATCTCAGAGATCACCACCTCGTCGCCGGGGCCGAGCCGGAACCGGGGGTCGGCCCCGATCGCGGCGCTCGTCGAGGCGTTGGAGAACGCGTACGCGACCAGGTTGATCGCCTCGGTGGAGTTCTTGGTGAAGACCACCTCGTCCGGGCTGCCCGCGTTGACGAACGCAGCCAGCTTGGCCCGGGCGCCCTCGTACGCCTCGGTGGACTCGGTGCCGAGAGTGTGCACCGAGCGGGCGACGTTGGCATTGTGCGACTGGTAGTAGTCGGTCAGCGCGTCGAGCACCTGGCGCGGCTTGTGCGAGGTGTTGGCGCTGTCCAGGTAGACCAGCTGATGCCCGTTGACCTCCCGACCGAGGATCGGGAAGTCGGCCCGGACGGCGTCGACGTCCAGAGCGGACGGACCGCCCGGCGCCGGCGTGTCCCGGGGGATGGCTATGGTGCTCATCGGCTCGACGCCGCCCTTCTGCACGCAGGGTGATGGTGGGTCTCAGGCCGAGGCCGCGCCGGCACCCGCGACGTACCGCTCGTAGCCTTCGGCTTCCAGCTTCTCCGCCAGCTCCGGGCCGCCCTCCTCGACGATGCGTCCACCGACGAAGACATGCACGAAGTCGGGCTTGATGTAGCGCAGAATCCGGGTGTAGTGGGTGATCAGCAGCAGGCCGGTCTCCCCGGTGGAGCGGACCCGGTTGACCCCTTCGCTGACCACCCGCAGGGCGTCGATGTCGAGCCCGGAGTCGGTCTCGTCGAGGATGGCCATCTTCGGCTTGAGCAGCTCCAGCTGCACGATCTCGTGCCGCTTCTTCTCCCCACCGGAGAAGCCCTCGTTGACGTTGCGCTGCGCGAACGCCGGGTCCATCTGCAGCCGCTCCATGGCCCCGCGCAGCTCACCGGCCCAGGTACGCAGCTTCGGCGCGGCGCCGTCGACGGCGGTCTTGGCAGTACGCAGGAAGTTCGCCACCGAGACGCCGGGCACCTCCACCGGGTACTGCATGGCGAGGAACAGCCCGGCGCGGGCCCGCTCGTCGACCGACATGGCCAGTACGTCCTCGCCGTCGAGCAGCACCTCCCCGCCGGTGATCTCGTACTTGGGGTGCCCGGCGATCGAGTACGCCAGCGTCGACTTGCCGGAGCCGTTCGGGCCCATGATGGCGTGTGTCTCCCCCGACCGGATGGTCAGCGTCACCCCGGCCAGGATCGGCTTGAGCTCGCCTTCCGGCAGCTTGACCGAAACCTGCAGGTCACGGATATCCAGAACGCTCATGGTGCGGTCACTCCATTACTCGGCGTCAGACTGACGTAGATGTCGCCGTCGCGGATCTCGACGGGGAAGACGGGTACGGGTTCGGTGGCGGGCAGCCCGGTCGGCTCACCGGTGCGCAGATCGAAGCGCGAACCGTGCAGCCAGCACTCCAACGTGCAGCCGTCCACCTCGCCTTCGGAGAGGGCGACCGCGGCGTGCGAGCACTCGTCGTACACCGCGTGGAAGGAGTCCTCGTCGGTGTGCACCAGGGCGATCTGCGTACCGTCGATGTCGGCGCTGACCGCCGTCCCCTTCGGGATCTCGGCGGTGGCACAGACCCGGATCAGGTCGGACATGCTCAGCGGGTCCCCTCGGTGACCGCACCGGGCTGGCCGGGCACGGTCGGTGGTGCCGCCACGTCGGCGGTGCGCGGCGCGGCCGCGCCGGCCTCGACACGCCGCAGCCGCTGCTCGATCGCGTCGCCGAGCCGGTCGCGCAGCTCGGCCACCGGGATCTTGTCGACCAGCTCGGCGAAGAACCCGCGGACCACCAGCTTGCGCGCCTCGGCCTCTGGAATGCCCCGGGCCATCAGGTAGAACAGCTGCTCGTCGTCGAACCGGCCGGTGGCGCTGGCGTGCCCGGCCCCGGCCACCTCTCCGGTCTCGATCTCCAGGTTGGGCACCGAGTCGGCCCGGGCGCCGTCGGTCAGCACCAGGTTCCGGTTGATCTCGTACGTGTCGGTGCCGGTGGCCTCGGCGCGGATCAGTACGTCGCCGACCCAGACGGTGTGCGCGCCGTCGCCCTGCAGCGCCCCCCGGTAGCCGACGTGGCTGCGGCAGTCCGGCACGGTGTGGTCCACCAGTTGCCGGTGCTCCAGGTGCTGGCCGGCGTCGGCGAAGTAGAGCCCGAACAGCTCGGCGTCGCCGCCCCGGCCGGTGTACTCGACGCTGGTGAACTGGCGCACCAGGTCACCGCCGAGGGTGACCTGGATGTGCGTGACCCGGGCGTCGCGGCCGAGCCGGAACTTCAGATGCTGCGCCTGCACCGCGTCGGATGCCCAGTCGGCGACGGTGACCAGGGTCAGCGTCGCACCGTCACCGACGAGCACCTCGACGTTGTCGGCCAGGGTGGTCGAACCGACCTGGTCGAACACCAGGGTCACCTCGGCGAACCGGCCGACGTCGACCAGGGTGTGCCCGTACGCGATCTGGTCCGCCCCGGTGCCGAGCACCCGGACGACCGCCGGCTCGGCCGGGGTGGCCTCCGGTGCGACCTCCACCAGCAGGACCTCTGCGCACCCGGTGTAGGCCAGGGCACTGATCCGGTCGAACGGGGTCAGCACGCCGCCGATCCGTCGGTCGGTGCGGTCGACCTGACCCGCTGCCACACCGGCGGGCAGGTCGGCGTACTCGTACCGGACCGAGCCGCTGGCTGCCGGGGTCCCGGTGGCCAGCCCCCGCATCCGCTTGAGCGGGGTGAAGCGCCACTCCTCCTCCAGGCCGGTCAGGGCCGGAAAGTCGGCGACATCGTACGAGCGCAACGCCTGCGACTTGGTCTTCGGCGGCGCGGAGGCCTGAATAGTCATCTCTTCCTGTTCTCGGCGGTGTCGGTGGGCGGTGTCTCGGGCGGGTCAGCCGACCGCGCCCTCCATCTGCAGCTCGATCAGCCGGTTCAGCTCGAGGGCGTACTCCATCGGGAGTTCCTTGGCGATCGGCTCGATGAAGCCCCGGACGATCATGGCCATCGCCTCGTCCTCGCTCAGACCCCGGCTCATCAGGTAGAACAGCTGGTCGTCGCTGACCTTGGAGACGGTCGCCTCGTGCCCCATGGCGACGTCGTCCTCGCGGATGTCGACGTAGGGGTAGGTGTCCGACCGGGAGATCGCGTCGACCAGCAGCGCGTCGCACTTCACCGTCGACCGGCTGTGCTGCGAACCCTCCAGCACCTGGACCAGCCCACGGTAGGAGGTCCGGCCGCCACCGCGGGCGATCGACTTGGAGACGATCGTGGAGGAGGTGTGCGGTGCCGCGTGCACCATCTTCGCGCCAGCGTCCTGGTGCTGCCCCTCGCCGGCCATCGCCACCGAGAGCACCTCGCCCTTGGCGTGCTCACCGGTCATGAACACGGCCGGGTACTTCATGGTGACCTTGGAACCGATGTTGCCGTCGATCCACTCCATGGTGGCGCCGGCGTGGCAGACGGCCCGCTTGGTGACCAGGTTGTAGACGTTGTTCGACCAGTTCTGGATGGTCGTGTAGCGGCACCGGGCGTTCTTCTTCACCACGATCTCGACGACCGCGCTGTGCAGCGAGTCGGAGGAGTAGATCGGCGCGGTGCAGCCCTCGACGTAGTGCACGTAGGCACCCTCGTCGACGATGATCAGGGTCCGCTCGAACTGGCCCATGTTCTCCGTGTTGATCCGGAAGTAGGCCTGCAGCGGGATCTCCACGTGCACGCCCTTCGGCACGTAGATGAACGATCCACCGGACCAGACCGCCGTGTTCAGCGCGGCGAACTTGT
This sequence comes from Solwaraspora sp. WMMD937, assembly GCF_029581175.1. Taxonomy (NCBI): domain Bacteria; kingdom Bacillati; phylum Actinomycetota; class Actinomycetes; order Micromonosporales; family Micromonosporaceae; genus Solwaraspora; species Solwaraspora sp. WMMD937. The sequence continues at coordinate 5,312,678 of NZ_CP120738.1, forward strand.
TGTCGCCGACCGGGATCACGGTGCCGAAGTACTCCTTGAAGATGTCCTCGTGCTCGCGCAGCGCGGTGTCGGTGTCGAGGAACACCACGCCCTGTTCCTCCAGGTCCTCACGGATCTTGTGGTAGACCACCTCGGACTCGTACTGGGCCGCGACGCCGGCGATCAGCCGCTGCTTCTCTGCCTCCGGGATGCCCAGCTTGTCGTAGGTGTTCTTGATCTCCTCGGGCAGGTCCTCCCAGCTGGCGGCCTGCTTCTCGGTGGAGCGGACGAAGTACTTGATGTTGTCGAAGTCGATCCCGGTGAGGTCGGCACCCCAGGCCGGCATGGGCTTGCGGCCGAACAGCCGCAGCCCTTTGAGCCGCAGGTCGAGCATCCACTGCGGCTCGTTCTTCTTGGCGGAGATGTCACGCACCACCGCCTCGTTGAGCCCGCGCTGGGCGGCGGCGCCGGCCACGTCGCGGTCGGCCCAGCCGTACTCGTACCGGCCGAGGGCCGCGAGGTGCTCCTCCTGGGAGATGGGCGCGACGGTCTGCTCGGTCATCTATCTGTCCTCACAGTGCTGGTGACGTGGTCGGTGGAAACATCGATGGCAACGGTCGGGGCGCCGCCGGCCCGTCTCGGGTCCGGAATGTGCGTGGTGCACACCCCGTCGCCGTGGGCGATGGTGGCCAGCCGCTGCACGTGGGTGCCGATCAGGCGGGAGATCACCGCAGTCTCAGCCTCGCACAGCTGTGGAAACTCGGCAGCCACATGGGCCACGGGACAGTGATGCTGGCACAACTGCCCCCCGGAGGCGATGGTGGACGCGTTGGCAGCGTAGCCCTCGGCGCTGAGTGCGGCGGCGAGGGCCTCCGCGCGGGCGATCGGGTCCGCACCGGCATCGTCGATCGCCGCCCGGCACCGCGCCTCCAGCCCGGCGACCTGAGCCGCCGCGAACGCCTCCAGCTCCGCCTCGCCGCCGTGACCGGCGATCCAGCGCAGCGCGGCGGCGGCCATGCTGTCGTAGCGGTAGCGCCCGTGCCGGGACCGGGCGTCGTCGCTGAGCCGGAAGACCTTGGCCGGCCGACCGCGTCGCCGGCGGGCCCGGGTGACCGCGTCCCGGGTCACCACGTCGCCGTCGGCGAGCATCGCGTCCAGGTGGCGGCGAATCGCCGCCGGGCTCAGCCCGAGCTCATCACCGAGCTGGGCGGCGGTCGCCGCCCCCCGCTCCAGCAGCAGCCCGACCAGGCGGTCCCGGGTACGCCCGTCCGGGCCGGTGGCGACCGCACCGGTCGCCGACCCACCCTCTGGGAGGCCCACCCTGTTTTTCACTACGCCAACGTTACGTATTTCAGCGGTCGGCCGCAAACGCGCCTCCGGGTGATCCACCGCACCGAGCGTGACCGCCACCGGGACCAGCGCGGCGAGGCCTTGCCGCAGTCGGCTGGCGGCACCGCAGGGCTGCGGTACCGGCGGCACCGCACGGCTGTGGTATCCGCCATATCGGTACGATTGCCGCCGTGCCCGTCTCCCCGTCCGGTCGGCTGACCGCCGGCCCCGCCCTGCTCCGGCGGCTCGCGCTCGCCTCCTTGGTGGCCAACGTCGCGATCGTGCTGACCGGGGGCGGCGTGCGGCTCACCGGGTCCGGGCTCGGCTGCCCGACCTGGCCGCGCTGCACCGACGACTCCTACGTCACCACGCCGGAGATGGGCGTGCTCGGCATCATCGAGTTCGGCAACCGGGTCCTCGGCATCCTGGTCGGCATGATCGCGCTCGCCACCCTGCTGGCGGTGCTGCGGTCCCGGCCACGCCGGTTGGACCTGCGCGGACCGGCCCTCGGCGTACTGGGACTGGTGATCCTGCAGGGCCTGATCGGTGGGGTCAGCGTCCGGGTGCAGCTCAACCCCTGGGTAGTGGCGCTGCACTTCATGCTGTCGATGGTCACCATCGCGGTGGCGTACGGGTTGTGGCGACGGGTACGCGTCGGCGGCCGCACCAACCGAGACGTGGTGGCCCGGCCGCTGCGCCAGTTGGCCTTCGTGATCACCGCCGTGAGCTTCAAAGTGCTGGTGCTCGGCACCGTGGTGACCGGCAGCGGCCCGCACGCCGGCGACCCGGACGCCGGGCGCACCGGGCTTGACCCGCAGGCCATGTCCCAGCTGCACGCTGACTCAGTCGCCCTGCTGATTGGGTTGTCGGTCGCCTGGTGGTTCGCGTTGCGCGCGGTCGGCGCACCCCGACCGGCGGTACGCGCGGCGGCCGTGCTCGTCGTCGTGGAGCTCACCCAGGGAGTGATCGGCGTGGTCCAGTACCTCACCGACCTGCCGGTCGCGCTGGTCAGCGCGCACATGCTCGGCGCGTGTCTGGTGTGGCTGGCCACCCTCGGCGCGCTCTGGTCGACCCGGACCCGGGAGCCGACCGGGCCGCGATCAGCTGCTACCAGGGTGGTTTCCGACGACGGCAACGAACGCCCCCTGGTCGGAGCGCAACCGTAAGGTCACCAACCGTTGAAGACGGTTGAAAACGGCAGACCTATCCCCATAGCGGAGAGTACCGGTGAGGCTACGCCTGTGCCGGGGCACAACCACCGGCACGACGAACCGGGCGCGGCAGTGACGGTCCCCCCGTGCCGTAGCTGCCGCGCCCCTGGTCGGTTCCCTGCCTGGACCAGACCCGCGTAGCGGCACCCCGGACGATCCTCCGTCACCGCATGCGCACTCCTGCGTTTTCCTGACTGACCCACTTTCGGAGCTCCCCCGTGTCTACCTTCCGTACGAGCCGGTCCGGCACCGTCGCCGCGACGTTGGCCCGGTCCCGCCTGGGCGTACCCCAGGTGTTGTTCTTCGTTCTCGCCGCCGCCGCGCCGCTGACCGTGGTGGCCGGCGGCGCCAGCACCGGCTATGCCGTCACCGGCACCACCGCGGTGCCGGTCGCCTACCTGCTCATCGCGGTGGTGATGGCGGTCTTCGCCGTCGGCTACGTGGCGATGAGCCGGCACGTCGTCAACGCTGGCGCGATGTACAGCTACGTGGCGCACGGTCTCGGCCGGATCCCCGGCATCGCGGCGGCGTTCGTCGCCGTCGTCGCGTACAACGCGATGCAGATCGGGCTGTACGGCGCTTTCGGCGTGGTTGCCGCCGAGGTACTCGCCGTCGCCGGTGCCACCGTGCCGTGGTGGCTCTGCGCGCTGGCCGGCTGGGCCCTGGTGACCGTACTCGGCCTGGCCCGCGTCGACCTCAACGGCCGGATCCTGGCTGGCCTGCTGCTGGCCGAGCTCGCGGTCATCATCGGCTACAGCATCGTCATGGTCGGCCACCCCGCCGACGGTGCCGCCGTGGCGGGTCTCGACCCCCGCCAGCTGCTCACCCCAGGGGTGGCGGCGATGCTGGTCGGCGGCATAGCCGGTTTCGTCGGTGTCGAGGCCGGCACGGTGTTCGCCGAGGAGACCCGTGATCCGCGTCGTACGGTCGCCCGGGCCACCTACTTCGCGGTGACGATCGCCGGAGTGTGCTACGCGGGTTCCGCCTGGGCGATGGCGGTGGCGGCCGGCCCGAACGACGTCGTCGCCCAAGCCCGCGAGTACGGCACCGAACTGATGTTCGTGCTGGTCGACCCGCACATCGGCACGACGCTCGTGGACGCCGGCCGGTTGTTGTTCCTGACCAGCCTGTTCGCCGCGCTGCTCGCGTTCCACAACACCGTTGCCCGGTACCTGTTCGCCCTCGGGCGGGAACGGGTGCTGCCGGCGGCGCTCGGCCGGACGAACCGGCGGACCGGCGCGCCGAAGCTCGGCTCGCTGGTGCAGAGCGGGTTCGCCGTCGCGGTGATCGTGGGGTACGCGGCGACCGGGCTGGATCCCATCACCCACCTGTTCTTCTGGGTGACCGTCACCGGTGGGCTCGGCGTGCTGATCCTGATGACCGTGACCTCACTCGCGGTGATCGGCTACTTCCGCCGCGACCCGCGTGGCGAGTCGGCCTGGCGACGACTGGTCGCGCCGGGCGCGGCCACCGGCGCGCTCGGGCTGATCCTCGTCGGCACCGTCACCAGCTTCGGTGACCTGCTCGGCATCGGCGCGTCCCCGCTGCGCTGGTGGTTCCCGGCCGGGTACGCCCTGGCCGCGCTGGCTGGCGTCGGCTGGGCGCTCTGGCTACGCGCCAGGCGTCCGCAGACGTACCGGACGATCGGTTGGGGCGCCGACAGCGGCACCGCGCTACCGGTGCCACCGGCACCTGTCCGGCCGCCGGCCCACGTCTAACCACGTTCAGCCGCCGACCGGCCGCAGGTTGCCGCGGTGGACAACGAGCGAGACCCGGGCGTAACCGCCCGGGTCTCGCTCGGCTCTGTTCCTCCAGCTGACAGACCCCTCGTCCAGTCACGCAACTGGTCGTCGTTCGTTGTGCAGGACGGGAACGGGCTGGTCAGCGCGCCAGACTGCGACGTGACATCGACCGCCACAGGTCGTTGCTGGGTCGCATCTGATCCATCAGCTCCCGCTCCCACTCGTTCTCGATCTCGACCCCCGCCTTGAGGCAGGCGGCGCGGGCCACGTCGGTGCCGTCAGCGAACTGGTCGCCCCAGGCGCCGTCCTCCCCCACTAGGACGATCCGTGCGCCACGCTTGCCGACATACTCGATGACCGCCTTCGCACCGCCGTGGCCAGCGGCGAAGGACCGGATGCCGGCGACCAGACCAGAGGGGGCGTCCCCTGGGACGGATTCGGTCGCCAGCGTCGTATCGGAACCATCTGCCATACGCGAAGCGTAAGCAGAGCGACGACGTTTCGCCGATCGGATGTCGGCTTTTTGTGACTCCAATCATCCGTAGGCTTAAGAAGTCCCACAGATGATTGATGGTGATTTCCACCTACAAAAAGGGACAAATTTCAGCACGAAAACGGCAAACACGACAGGAGTTCGAGATCTGGACGGGGCGGGACCCGGCGTCAGATCAGCGCGTCCAACGCCACGGCGACGAAGAGCACCGTGAGGTAGGTCGTCGACCAGTGGAACAGCCGCATCGGCTGGACCGGCAGGCCACGCCCGGACCGGCGCTGCAGCCGGTGGGCCTCCAGCAGGAAGACGGCCCCGACCACGACCGCCGGCACCGCGTAGATCAACGACATGCCCAACGGCCAAACCAGCACCGACGACCCGACCGTCAACCAGCTGAACAGCACGATTTCCACGCCCACCCGACGTTCGGAGGCCACCACCGGCAGCATCGGGATCCCGGCCCGCGCGTAGTCCACCTTGTACTTGATCGCCAAGGCGTAGAAGTGCGGCAGCTGCCAGAAGAACACCACGGCGAACAGCGCCCAGGCCACCGGGGCCAGGCCACCGGTCACCGCCGCCCAGCCGATCAGCACCGGGGCGGCGCCGCAGATGCCACCCCAGAACGTGTTCTGCGGCGTCGTGCGCTTCAACCACAGCGTGTAGACGAGGTCGTAGTAGGCGATCGCCGCGAGGGTCAGCCCGGTGGCGATCCAGTTGGTGAAGACCGCCATCAGGACCACCGAGCCCACCGCGAGCACCAACCCGAAGACCAGCGCCTGCCTGGGGCTTACCACGTGGTTCGGCAGCGGCCGGCGCTTCGTCCGGCGCATCAACTGGTCGATGTCCCGATCGATGAAGCAGTTCAACGCGTTCGCCGCGCCGGCGGCCAAGGTACCGCCGACCAGCACCACCGCCACGAGCCCCAGCGACGGCAGCCCACCGGCCGCGACCATCATCGTCGGTACGGTCGTGACCAGCAGCAGCTCGATGATCCGCGGCTTGGTGAGCGACACGTACGCCCGGACCACGGCCAGCCAGTCGGGGGCGGCCACCGGTCCCGGATCCACCGCCGCTGTGCCGGGCACCTGGTCCGCTTCGGCGACGGACCTGACCCGCGCCCGGTCATGGGCGGGGCGCTCGGTGACCATGCTCACGGGCTGCACCTTCCGGCGTCGGCGGCGGGTGACCTTCAACTGGCGGCGACCTGCGGGCCGACGCGCCTCCGACAGCGTACGCGCAGGTATTTTGCCTGCCCGGCCGACCCGTCACCGGTGCTCGTCGTCACACCCGACAGGCTTTCCACCGGCGATGATGCGTATCCCCCGGTGGTCGGTCGGAGGGTCCGACGGCCGACCACGACCCCTGGCCGACCATCCGGTTGTCGAGATCGGCGGGCGCGCGTTAAACCCTGCTCGATAGGGTCGTGACGAGGGTTCCGCCTACTTGCTGGACGAGGAGCACACCCACCGTGGCTGCAACACCAACCGATGCCCCCCTGAACTGGTCCGACCTCGACCGCCGTGCGGTCGACACCGCACGCGTGCTGGCCGCCGACGCCGTAGAGAAATCCGGCAACGGCCATCCGGGCACCGCGATGAGCCTCGCTCCCGCGGCGTACCTGCTGTTCAACCGGGTCATGCGGCACGACCCGAGCGACCCGGGCTGGGCCGGCCGGGACCGGTTCGTCCTCTCCGCCGGGCACTCCAGTCTCACCCTGTACATCCAACTCTTCTTCTCCGGTTACGGGCTGAGCCTGGACGACCTCAAGGCGTTGCGGCAATGGGGATCGCTGACCCCCGGACACCCGGAGCACGGCCACACCCGGGGAGTGGAGACCACCACCGGTCCGCTCGGCCAAGGGCTGGCCAACGGGGTCGGCATGGCGATGGCCGCCCGCCGGGAGCGCGGACTGCTCGACCCGGACGCCGCGCCCGGCGAGTCCGTCTTCGACCACAACATCTGGGTGATCGCCTCCGACGGTGACATCGAAGAGGGCATCACCCACGAGGCCAGCGCTCTGGCCGGGCACCAGAAGCTCGGCAACCTGACCGTCGTCTACGACGACAACCAGATCTCCATCGAGGACGACACTCGGATCGCGCTCAGCGAGGACGTCGCCGCCCGCTACGCCGCGTACGGCTGGCACGTGCAGACCGTCGACTGGCGGGCCGGCGCGGCCGGCGACGGCGAGTACCACGAGGACGTCGAGGCGCTGTACGCGGCGCTGACCGCCGCCCGTGCCGAGACCGACCGCCCGTCGTTCATCGCGCTGCGCACCATCATCGGCTGGCCGGCACCGAAGAAGCAGAACACCGGCAAGATCCACGGCTCGGCGCTCGGCGCCGACGAGGTCGCCGCCACCAAGGAGATCCTCGGCTTCGACCCCAACCAGCACTTCGCGGTCGACGACAAGGTCCTCGCCCACATCCGAGAGGTGCTCGACCGGGGCCGGCAGGCACACGCCAAGTGGACCGAGAGGTACGACGCCTGGGCGCAGGCCAACCCGGAGCGCAAGGCGCTGCACGACCGGCTCGCCACCCGTACCCTGCCGACCGGCTGGACCGACGCGCTGCCGGACTGGCCGGCTGACCCCAAGGGGGTCGCCACCCGGGCCGCCTCCGGCAAGGTGCTGACCGCGCTCGCTTCCGAGCTGCCGGAGCTGTGGGGCGGCTCGGCCGACCTGGCGGAGAGCAACAACACCACGATGAAGGGCGAGCCGTCGTTCGTCCCGGCCGAGTACGCCACCAAGGAGTTCCCCGGCCACGAGTACGGCCGCACCCTGCACTTCGGCATCCGCGAACACGCCATGGGGGCGATCCTCAACGGCATCGCGCTGCACGGCGGCACCCGCCCGTACGGCGGCACGTTCCTGGTGTTCAGCGACTACATGCGCCCGGCGGTGCGGCTGGCCGCGCTGATGAAACTCCCGGTGATCTACGTCTGGACGCACGACTCGATCGGGCTCGGCGAGGACGGCCCCACCCACCAGCCGATCGAGCACCTGTCGGCGCTGCGGGCCATCCCCGGACTGGACGTGGTCCGCCCGGCCGACGCCAACGAGACCGCTTGGGCGTGGCGGGCCGCCCTGGAGCACACCGACCGGCCCACCGCGCTGGCGCTGACCCGCCAGGCGGTGCCGGTCATCGACCGGGGCACCTACGCCTCGGCCGAAGGGGTCCGCAAGGGCGGGTACGTGCTGGCCGACGCCGGCAACGCCCAACCGCAGGTGATCCTGATGGGCTCGGGGTCCGAGGTGCAGCTGCTGCTCACCGCCCGGGAACGCCTCGAAGCCGAAGGCGTCGCCACCCGGGTGGTCTCGATGCCCTGCCAGGAATGGTTCACCGAGCAGGACGAGGCGTACCGCGAATCGGTGCTGCCGCGCGGGGTCAAGGCCCGGGTCAGCGTCGAGGCCGGCATCGGCATGTCCTGGCGCGGCCTGGTCGGCGACTGCGGCGAGTCGGTCAGCATTGAACACTACGGGGCCAGCGCCCCGTACCAGGTGCTGTTCGAGCAGTTCGGCTTCACCGCCGACGCCGTGGTCGCGGCGGCGCACGCGTCGCTGACCCGGGTCGGCGCCATCACCGGCACCACCACCGGAAACTGAGGAGGCTTCAGATGACGGACCGATTGGGAGAGCTGACCGCCGCAGGCGTGGCGGTCTGGCTCGACGACCTGTCCCGGCAACGGCTCAGCACCGGCAACCTGGACCAACTGCGCCGGGAGAAGCACGTCGCCGGCGTGACCACCAACCCGACCATCTTCGCCGCCGCGCTCGCCGACGCCGACGAGTACAACTGGCAGCTGCGTGACCTGGCCGCCCGGGGCGTCAGCGTGGACGAGGCGGTCCGGATGCTCACCACCTACGACGTGCGGTGGGGCTGCGACGTGATGCGCCCGGCGTACGAGACCAGCGGTGGCGTCGACGGCCGGGTGTCGATCGAGGTCGACCCGCGGCTGGCGTACCGCACCGCGGAAACCGTCGCCGAGGCGAAGGCGCTGTGGTGGCTGGTCGACCGACCGAACCTGTTCATCAAGATCCCGGCGACCGAGGCCGGGCTGCCGGCGATCACCGCCACCCTGGCCGAGGGGATCAGCGTCAACGTGACCCTGATCTTCTCGCTGGACCGCTACAGCGCGGTGATGGACGCCTTCCTCGCCGGTCTGGAGCAGGCGAAGGCCAACGGCCACGACCTGACCACCATCGGCTCGGTCGCGTCGTTCTTCGTCTCCCGGGTGGACACCGAAATCGACAAGCGCCTCGACAAGATCGGCAGCGACCAGGCCAAGGCGCTCAAGGGCAAGGCCGCCGTGGCGAACGCGCAGCTGGCGTACGAGCGGTACGCGAAGGTCTTCTCGTCGGACCGCTGGCAGGCCCTGGCCGACGCCGGCGCCCACCCGCAGCGCCCGCTGTGGGCCTCCACCTCGACGAAGAACCCGGCCTACCGGGACGTCATCTACGTCGAGGAGCTGATCGCCCCCGGCACGGTCAACACCATGCCGGAGTCGGTGGTGCACGCCTACGCCGACCACGGCGAGACCCGGGGCGACACGGTCACCGGCTCCTACCCGGCCGCCCGGCAGGTGCTCGACGACCTGATCGCCGTCGGCGTCGACCTCGACGACGTGGTCAAGACCCTGGAGTCTGAGGGGGTGAGCAAGTTCGAGGCCAGCTGGCAGGAGCTGCTCGACGGGGTCCGCTCGTCGCTGGACGCGGCGGCGGCCGGCGCCGGTGAGCCGAACGCGGCCGCCAGTGGGCACGCCGCCGCGGCCAAGCAGGCCGGAGGTAACGCATGAGCGACTTCTTCGACGGCGGGGTCGAGGCCGCGGCCGGGCTGAGCGTGTACGGGGCCGACGCGGTCGACGCCTCAGCCGCCTCGTCGACCCGGGGCGCGCTGGTCGGCGACGGGGTGCCCGGCTCACTCGCCCGCAAGGACCCGACGCTGTGGGGCCCGGACGCCGAGGCCGAGGCGAAGATCCGGCTCGGCTGGCTGGACACCTTCACCCGCAGCCGGGACCTGCTGCCGCAGCTCGCCGAACTGCAGGCCGAGCTGGGCGACCTGGACCACGTGGTGCTGGCCGGAATGGGTGGCTCGTCGCTGGCGCCCGAGGTCATCTCGCTCACCGTCGGCAAGCCGGTAACCGTGCTGGACACCACCGACCCGCACCAGGTGCGGGCGGCGCTCGGCGACCGACTGGACCGGACCGTCGTGGTGGTGGCCAGCAAGTCCGGCGGCACCGTGGAGACCGACAGCCACCGTCGCGCGTACTGGCAGGCGTTCCTCGACTCAGGGCTGAGCGAGGCCGAGGCCGGGCGGCGGTTCGTCATCGTCACCGACCCCGGCTCGCCGCTGGCCACCACCGCCGAGGAGATGGGCGCCACCGTGGTGCTCGCCGACCCGGAGGTCGGCGGACGGTACTCGGCGCTGACCGCGTTCGGTCTGGTCCCGTCGGCGCTGGCCGGCGTGGACGTGGTCGAGCTGCTCGACCAGGCCGAGCAGCTGTCCGCCGCGCTCGGCGGCGACCGGGACAACCCGGGGCTGGCGCTCGGCGCGGCGCTCGGCGCGGCGGCCACCACCGGCCGGGACAAGGTCGCGCTGGTCTCCGACGGCACCGGCATCGAAGGGCTCGGCGACTGGATCGAGCAGCTGATCGCCGAGTCAACCGGCAAGGACGGCATCGGCATCCTGCCGGTGGTCGTCGAGGCACCGGACGCCCCCGGCGCCGCCGGCCCGGACGTGCTCACCGTCACCTACGGCGGTGCCGGCCAACCGGGCGGGGTGCCCGGCGGCGGGGTCCGCCCCGACCTGGCGGTCAACGGACCGCTCGGCGCGCAGTTCCTGGTCTGGGAGTACGCGACGGCGGTCGCCGGCCGGGTGCTCGGCATCGACCCGTTCAACCAGCCCAACGTCACCGAGTCGAAGGAGAACACCAACCGGATCCTGGCGTCCGGGCCGCCGACCGAGGCACCGTCGTTCGTCGACGGATCCATCGAGGTGTACGGGCCGGACGGCGTACCGGGTGAGCTGGTCGGCGCGCTGCGCTGGCTGATCGACGGCGTCGGCACCGACGGATACCTCGCGGTGATGGCCTACCTGGACCGGTTCGGCGACGCCGATGCGGCCGGGATTCGCCCACTGCTGGCGGCCGCCGCCGGCCGGCCGGTCACCTTCGGCTGGGGGCCGCGGTTCCTGCACTCCACCGGGCAGTACCACAAGGGCGGGCCGCAGGTCGGCGCGTTCCTGCAGATCACCGGTGCGGTCACCGACGACCTGCCGGTGCCCGGTCGCCCGTACAGCTTTGGTGAGCTGCAGGCGGCGCAGGCCGCTGGTGACCGTGAGGCGCTGGCCGGACGGGGCCGGCCGCTGCTGCGGCTGCACCTGACCGATCGGGCCGCCGGCGTCGCCCAACTCCTGGACACGATTCGAAACCTGCCCAGCTGACAATTGGTCCGGAGGAAAACGGACTGAGGAGGCGACGTGAACCCCCTGCGCGACCCGCAGGACCGGCGGCTGCCGCGCATCCCGGAGCCCTGCGCTCTGGTGATCTTCGGCGTCACCGGTGATCTGGCTCGCAAGAAACTACTCCCCGGCATCTACGACCTGGCCAACCGAGGGCTGCTGCCACCCGGCTTCGTGGTGCTCGGCTTCGCCCGGCGGGACTGGACCGACGGCGACTTCGAGTCGCTGGCCCACGACTCGGCCAAGGAGTACGCGCGTACCCCGTGGCGTGAGGAGGTCTGGTCCCGCCTGGCCGGCAACATCAAGTTCGTCGGCGGCTCGTTCGACGACGACGCCGCGTTCGACAAGCTGTCGGCCTGCCTGGACGGGCTGCGCGAATCGCACGGCATCCACGGCAACGCCGCGTTCTACTTCTCCATCCCGCCGTCGGCGTTCCCGCAGGTGCTCAAGCAGCTGGCGCGCACCGGCATGGCCGACAACGAGCGGTGCGGCGGCTGGCGCCGGGTGGTGGTGGAGAAGCCGTTCGGCTACGACCTGCCGTCGGCGAAGTCGCTCAACGACCTGGTCGACGACGTGTTCACCCGCGACGACGTGTTCCGCATCGACCACTACCTGGGCAAGGAGACCGTCCAGAACATCATGGCGCTGCGGTTCGCCAACAACCTGTTCGAGCCGCTGTGGAACTCCAAGTACGTCGACTCGGTGCAGATCACCATGGCCGAGGACGTCGGCATCGGCAGCCGGGCCGGCTTCTACGACGCCACCGGCGCCGCCCGTGACGTGGTGCAGAACCATCTGCTGCAGCTGCTGGCCCTGGTCACCATGGAGGAGCCGACCAGCTTCGACGCCGCCGAGATCCGGGCGGAGAAGCTGAAGGTGCTGCGGGCGATCAGCCTGCCCGACGACGTGGCCGCCGGCACCGTCCGCGGTCAGTACCTGAAGGGCTGGGTGGCCGGGCAGCGGGCCGTCGGCTACCTGGAGGAGCCGAATGTGCCGGCCGACTCGACCACCGAGACGTACGTGGCGATGCGGCTGGGCATCCAGAACCGCCGGTGGGCCGGTGTGCCGTTCTATCTGCGCGCCGGAAAGCGGTTGCCGCGGCGGGTGACCGAGGTGGCGGTGATGTTCAAGGCCGCACCGCACCTGCCGTTCAACGGCACCGACGTGGAGATGCTCAGCAACAACCAGCTGGTCATCCGGGTGCAGCCCGACGAGGGCGTGGTGCTCAAGTTCGGCGCCAAGGTGCCGGGCACCACCATGGAGGTCCGTGACATCGCGATGGACTTCCAGTACGGCGAGGCGTTCACCGAGGCCAGTCCGGAGGCGTACGAGCGGTTGGTGCTCGACGTGCTGATCGGCGACCGCACCCTGTTCCCCGACGCCGCCGAGGTGGAGCAGAGCTGGCGGGTGATCGACCCTCTCGAAGAGGCCTGGGAGGGCACCCGGCCGGAGCCGTACCGGTCCGGCGAGTGGGGTCCGCGGGCCGCCGACGAGATGCTGGCCCGCGAGGGCCGGTCCTGGAGGAGAGCATGATCAGCCTGTGGGACACCACCGGCAACGAGGTGGTCAAGGCCCTGGCCGCCGAGCGGCGCAGCGCCGGCGGCGTGGCCAGCGGAATGGCGCTGACCCTGATCGTGGTGGTCGACGAGAAGCGGGTACGCGAGGCGGAGGCGGCGGCCACCATCGCCGCCGCCGCCCACCCGTGCCGGCTGCTCGTGGTGGTCCGCTCCGACATCGACCGCAAGGTCAGCCGGCTCGACGCCGAAGTGGTCGTCGGCGGCCGGCTCGGGCCGTGCGAGGCGGTCGTCATGCGTACCTCCGGCCGGCTGGCGCTGCACGCCGAGTCGGTGGTGATGCCGCTGCTGGTGCCGGACGTACCGGTGGTGACCTGGTGGCACGGCGAGCCGCCGGAGCAGATCGCCAACGACTACCTGGGGGTGGTCGCCGACCGGCGGATCACCGACTCGGCGCAGGCCCCCAACCCGGTGCAGGCGCTGCTGCAACGGGCGGTCGACTACGCGTCGGGCGACACCGATCTGGCGTGGACCCGGATCACCCCGTGGCGCACCCTGGTCGCCGGGGCGTTCGACACCACCGACGCGCAGATCACCGGCGCCACGGTGACCGCGCCCCGGGCCGACCCGACCGCCGCCTTGATGATCAGCTGGCTGGCGGCCCGGCTCGGCATCACGCCGCGCTGGGAGGAGACCAGCGAGTTCCCCCGGATGCGGTCGGTGGAGCTGCGCTGCGCCAACGGCGACGGGCTGAGCCTGGTCCGCGAGGACAGTTCGGCGATGTTCACCCGGACCGGCCAGCCCGAGCGGCAGATGCCGCTGGTCCGCCGGCCGCTCGGCGAGGAGCTCGCCGAGGAGCTGCGGCGGCTCGACGCCGACCAGGTCTACTCCGAGGCGTTGGGCACCCTCGCCGGACTGCCGGATCTGTCGGCCCGGCCCGCCAAGCGGGTGCACATCTGGAAGGACCCGGCGAAGGCCACCGAACCGGCAGCCGGCACCGACCCGGCGGTCGTCGCGGCCGAGCCGGCACGGAGCGGCTCGTGAGCGGCCCCGGCATGCTCGTCGTGCACCGGGACGCCACCGTGCTGGCCAGCGCGGTGGCGTCCCGGCTCGTCGTCCGGCTGATCGACGCCCAGGCCGAGCGGGGCGAAGCGTCGGTGGTGCTGACCGGCGGGCGGGTCGCGGCGGCCGTGCTGCGCGCGGTCGGCGAACTGCCGGCCCGGCACGCGGTCGACTGGTCCCGGGTGGACGTCTGGTGGGGTGACGAGCGGTTCCTGCCCACCGGCGACCCGGACCGCAACGAGACCCAGGCCCGCGAGGCGCTGCTCGACGTACTGCCGCTGGATCCGCAGCGGGTGCACGCGATGCCCACGTCGGACGGGCCGGACGGCGACGACCCGGAGGCGGCCGCCGCCCGGTACGCCGCCGCCCTCGACCGGGTCGCCGGCCCGGGTACGGCCCCGCTGCCCCGGTTCGACGTGCTGATGCTCGGCGTCGGCGAGGACGGGCACGTGGCGTCGGTGTTCCCGGGGCATCCGGTCACCGGCGAGACCCGCCCGGTGGCGGCGGTCCGGGACAGCCCGAAGCCGCCGCCGACCCGGATCACGCTGACCCTGTCCACCATCAACACCGCCGACGAGGTGTGGCTGGTCGCCGCCGGGGCGGACAAGGCGGCGGCGGTCGGCGGGGCGTACGGCGGCAGCGACCCGGTCGCGGTGCCGGCCTGCGGCGTACGCGGGGTGCGCCGTACCTGGTGGCTGCTCGACCAGGCAGCCGCCGCCGAGGTGGCAATGACGGCAGCAGCGGCCGACTGACCGGGCCTACGCGTTTTCAGTGGCCGCCGGACGTCGCCGTCCGGCGGCCACCGGTCGCCTCAGCGCGGGTCGACGAAGGCGAGCAGCCGGTCGAGAGGTCGTGGCAGGGTGTCGCGGGCAATGGCCGCTTCGACGAGCAGCCGGGCGTAGCGTGACTTGCGGCGCGAGCCGCTGCCCATGAACCGGCGCAGCTGCGCTGCGGGTCGCCGGTCGCGCCAGGCGGGCTGGCCCTGCAGCGTACGGAACGATCCGAGGTCGCCCTGCGAGTCCAGGACGGTCTCCACCGTCTGGACGCCCAGGGCACGGATCAGTTCGTCCTCCAGGTCGTCGACGCAGACGAAGAATCCGAGATCCGCCAGATCGGTCCGGGTGCGGGGCGTACCGACACCGGCGGCGGCCAGTCCGCGCCGGACGATGTCCGCCTCAGCCAGGTCGCACAGCCCGGCGAGCCGCACCCGCGACCGCAGCGGGCCGAGGCCGGTCAGGAACCGGCCGGTGGCATGTGCTCCACCGATCGGCACGACCGCCACCCGTTCGGCGTCGAAGTCCCAGCCACGGCCGGCCGCCGCCGTCTCCACCGCGATCTGGTCGCTCACGCCTTCGACGAGCACCAGGGCGACGGCGCGGTCGATCTTCACCAGCGCGTCGGCGGTCGCCTGGACCGGTGCGTCGGGACCGCTGGCATAGCCGTCGAGCACCCGGCGGGCAAGCTCACGGCGACGAGCGGCGTCCATCGGCCGATCACCCGTCGCCATGATGGTCATCGTCGGGGACACCCGGCCCCACCGGCAACCGGATAACGGACGCCGACCCCCGGGTCACCACATCGCCGTACATCTATTGACAAACAGTGTTAACAGTAAGACTCTTCTCGGAGAGCGCTCTCTCCCCGTCCGACCGCCTCGATCCCGACCGGAGGAGTCCCTCATGGTTGTCCGAAGAAGGCTGCTGGCCGTCGCAGCCGCCCTGATCACCGCCGTCCCGACCAGCCTCGTCGCCGCCGCACCCGCCCAGGCCGTCGGCCCGGCGCTGCTGCCGGTCACCGTCACCAACAACACCGGCCGGGCCGGATCCGTCCACCTGTACGTGATCGGCGTACAGCTCTGCTCCGGCCGACTCGGCTACGTCAACCAGGCCGGCACGTTCATCCCGTGGACCGGCGGGCAGGTCCCGCCGTCACCGGCCCCGGACGCCTCGATCGCCGGACCGACCAACGGTGCCAGCACGACGGTCCGCTTCCCGCGCGGCTTCTCCGGCCGGGTCTACTTCTCCCTCGGTGAGAAGCTGAAGTTCTTCCTCACCCCGACCGGCCTGGTCCAGCCCGCCCCCTGGGCCGGCGGTGACCCCAACCGCGACATCCTGTTCGACTGGAGCGAGTTCACCTACAACGACGCCGGCCTGTGGCTCAACAGCTCGCAGGTGGACATGTTCGCGGTGCCGCACGCGGTCACCGTGACCGGCGCCAACGGTGTCACCAAACGCACCGGTGACGTCGTCGCGGGTGGCCGCAACGCGATCATCAACGGAGTCCGCGCCGAGTCCGGCTGGGCCAACACGGTCCAGACCCGGGGCGACGGCACCGTGCTGCGGGTGCTCGCACCCGGCAAGGCCACCGGCGCCGGCCTGTTCAGCCCCACCTACCTGGACTCGTACATCACCTCGGCGTGGAACACCTACACCAGCCGGACGCTGACCGTCGTACCGTTCGGCGACCGCCCCGACATCCGCTACTACGGCCGGACCTCGGGCCGGGTGATGACCTTCACCAACGGTGCCGGCCAGGTCGTCGCCTCGTTCAACCGGCCCTCGTCGGCAAGCGTGTGGGGCTGCGACGGTGACCTGCCCGCCCCCAACGACCAGGTGGTCGGGCCGATCTCCCGTACGCTGTGCGCCGCACTGAACCGGGGCACCCTCGGCACCATCCACACCCAGCCCAGCACCAACGCCGCCGAGTTCTACCGCAACAACCCGACCAACCAGTACGCCCGGATCATCCACGCCAACATGCGCGACGGCAAGGCGTACGCGTTCGCCTTCGACGACGTCGGCGCGTTCGAGTCCCTCGTCCACGACGGCGAGCCCCGCGCCGCCGGAGTGGTCCTCAGCCCGTTCTGACCGCGCCTCTCCCCCGCCTCCGGACGGGTGCGCCGGCACACCACCGGCGCACCCACAAAAGCAATACAGCGACAGCCATCGATCAATGTGTCAAGTGAGCGCCACGACCACGAAGGCTACGACGCCGACCACCAAGGCGCGGATGGACCAGGTAACCCGGGTGAACTTACGGTACGCCACCATATTCGCCGCCCAGATCTGCCCAGCGATAGCCCGCTCGAACGCATCTTCGTCATCGGCCGCCTCCAGCCAAGCTTTGATGAAGGCTTCTCGGTCGTCACCGTAGCGCTGGGCGACGCTGTCGTAGTAGTGCAGCGACCATGCAGCCGTCACCTGCCGGCGGGGCGCCAACGTATAGAGCGCCAACAAAGCGCTGAACGCCACGCAGACGCCAGCGACGAGCAGGATGCTCTCGGCCCAGGGACCACGAGCGGAAGGTAGTTGCCCGGCCAGAACTCCGGCAGCGGCCAGGACTACAGCCGCCTTCACGTCGGCGAAACGAATCATCTCATTCGCCTGCTCCAGAGAGGCTCGTCCGGCTTCCCTCATGAGTCTTCCAGAAGTTCTGCCAGATCCGACCGATCGTACGAGGAAAACAACTGACCCAGCTGACCAACCAGATATCGACGGTCGGCGTCCTCGAGTCGCCCGAGAAATTCACCGATCAGCTTGGCGATCACCAGGAACTGTGAATCCTCGGTGTTACCAAACTTCTCGGCAATCCCCTCGAAGTCGATCTCCAGCATCGCTTTTAGCTGGTCCGGATGATGGAAGAGCCAGTAGCTGCGAGCGACGTCGGGGCGCGAGTAAACCTTTTCCCGCAGGAACCTGATCCGATCCAGCTCGGCCCGCTGCCGCTGGCATTCCAGGGCTGCCTGTCGATTGATCTCCAGGACGTCTTGTGCGGCCGCGAGCGCTCGCCGGCCGACCGTCAGCTGCACGCGGACGCCGCTGGAGATGCGAGCGTTGATTTCGTTCTCGGCGTTGCCGGCCTGGGTTACGCAGTATCGGGCGGTCACCTGATCGGCCCACTCCGTAATCTTCCGCCGGGCCGTCCAGAAGGCGGCCCGGTCGTCACCCTTCCACCAGAACTGGAAGGTTGCGTCGAACGCGATGTACGGGTGGCAGCTGCGTAGCTCGGCGGGAAAGGTGATCGGCGGTGCGGAATCCTCGGCTCTCGTCCGCAGGCCGGACAGACGACCACGCCAGTTCTCGATCATGCGACGGCCAGCGGGTTCGCGCGGTGCAGCTGCTCCTGGACTCTGTCACGCAGGTCGCGGGCAGCCGGCGCATCGGCGTCACGAGCTACCGGTTGCCAGTCGTACAGCAAGTCGAACATACGGCCAAGGCGCTTGCTGGCGCCCTGCCCGGTCCCGCCGGCACGGATCAGCAGGTCGGTGAACAGATGCTCGTAGGTGGAGTCGCCGGCAGCCGCGTCGAGCCAGTTGAAGAGCGCCTTGCGGAAGTCACCCTGTGGCCCCGCGCCGGTGAAGAGGAAGGCGAAGGCATCTGCCAGTCCGCCATGTAGGTCCGCGTCGCCGGCCAGCTCGGTGAGGAGGAGTCCGGCCTGTTCCGGAGTTGCGGATATCGTCGCCAGGGCGCGTAGGCCCACGTCATGCCGCTGGTCCTGCTCGGCGGCCCAGTCGACGACCCGGCACAGCGTCGCTTGCCGGTGCATCGACCGCTCCCAGAGCTCGCGTACGGCAGCCACGACTGCGTCGGTGACGGCACCGATGCCACGTCCGGCCAGGTTGTTCAGCCGGGTCAACGCCGCCTGCGGATACGCGTCGGCGAGCGCCCCGCCGCAGACCTCGGCGACCGCGCAGAGTAGCGGATGACTCCCCGAATGAATGGCCCACTGGTTGAGCCGCCCGCGCATCGCCGGCCCAGCCTCGGGGCTCAGCGCCACCGCCGTCATCAGGTCGACAACCAATGGCCGCAGAGACTGGTAGCTCCACCACCGCTCGGCCAAGGTGCGAACCTCGGGGGCGTCGGCGCCAGGAAGTGCCCGGGTCACGTCAAGCATGGCCGAAGCGACCCGTCCGGCGATGCGGGCGCTCGGGGAACCGCCGCGACGCATCGGCAGGTCGGAGGCCCAGGACCATAGGCGCGTACGGAATGCCTTGGACTGGTCGCCGTGGACGTAGCGCAGGATCGCGACGTCGTATGACGGCAGCGAAAAGAAGATCCGATGCTGGTCGTCGATCCGGGCACCGACGTTCTTGGCGAGCTGGCGGATTCCTGGGGCGCCGATGCCACCGCGTACGTTCGCCGGTTCCGCGAGCTTCTCGGCCAGCCTCTCCATAGCGTGCAAGACATTGGTGGCCTGCCCTCCTTGCAGGAAGGCCAAGGCAACAAGGAAGAGCCTGGTCCGCGGATCGGCGTTGTTCTCGAACCAGTCACCCAGCTCTTTGTCCCAGTTCTGGTATGCCTGAACCGCCTTGCGGGCGATCTCGGCCAGCGGTTCCTGCGATTCGTTCGCGGCAGCCCGGATACGACTGGACAGCCTTGCGATCTGGGCCGGGGTGGCATCCACCAGCATCGCAGGCAGCGGCGGCGTCCGCAGGAGCGTGTCCACGTCCAATCGGGCATGCTGGTCGGCCAGCAGCCTGCGCAGCAGTTCCTCGCGCCCAGGTGCGGTGACCGTCAGGACCGTGAATCCTGGAACCTCCTCCGGATTTTCGAGCGTGTTCTGGTCGACCAGGACGACGAGATAGGAATCCTGCTTTTCCACCTCCTCCCGGTAAGCGATAAGCACCTCGCGCAACCGCCCGTTACGGCTTCCGGGCGGCACCGTGAGCAGGTACGAGCAACGGCCGTACGATGTCCATGGCACCTCCCCGACGGGCAGGAGCCGCTGCTGGTCATCGTCGGTCGGGATCTCCCGCCGGGGCGAGGGAACAGCGCCGAGCAAACCGACTGCGGCGGTCCGTCGGCCAGTGCCGGGGTCGGCTACCAGCAGGACGTGACGCCGCTCCTGCAGAATCCGGGCCGCAGATTCCCTGGACAGATCGTTTGGGCCATAGACGCGCTCCACGAAGTTCGCGATCGTTTCCCGGACGAAGGCATCCGAGAGTTCCCGGGCTGCCTGATAGCGTCCAAGCCAGTTGTGAACGTTCTGCACCTGGTCACGGCCAACATGAGAGGCGACAAGGCCATTGTTCTCCTCGACGTAGAGGCCGTCGTTGATGTCATCATCATAAGACTCGTCGATGTCCTGGTCCGTGAGTTCGATCGGTTCGGTCGTCATCGGCCACCGTCCCGATGCTGCGTCATGTTCTCGACCGTGGTGGCGACTTGGCCGTCGTTCTGCTTTACCCGCGGCCCGGAGATCCGGGGCCTTACCCGTTTGCCTGCCGCCGGCGCGGGGCGAGAAGGAGGCGCGGCAGGCAGCACGCCGACTAGATTCCCGGAGATCTCTGGGAGGTGGAGCCACGCCCGCTGTTCGAACGCCTTGCCATCGACCGCCGCAGTGACCGGGATACAACGGTCTGGATGTATGCCGGCGTAACCAGCGGCGATGACGTCCTTGAAGACGCGGTCGGAGAAGATGCAGGCCACATAGGTCACGCGCGGGCTCGCCGCAGCAAGCATGGCCCGCACCGGCGCAGAGTCGAGCAGCCGGTGGGCATCATTGCGCGAATCTCCGTTGCCAGTCCAGTGTGGGTTCTCGGGATCGGCAGGTAGCGGCCCGACGTGAAGACTGACCCGCAGCTGCAGGTTTCCCCGGGCGTGACGATTGTGCTCGGCGAGGCGTTCCTGAAGCAGGCGAGGGAAGGGGTCCACCAGGTAGGGCACGACTCCCGTCGGCAGCCCGACGGCGAATCCGTCACCGGTCGGGCCAAGGAATGACGGACGGTCCCAATCGGCCTGCAGCCCAGCACCGGTCAGAGCGTCGCCCACGAGTTCGAGCAGCTGGTTGCTGATCACTTGGTGGGTGCTACCCGGCTCGGCGGTGAAGCCCTTGGCGTCCACCGCCAGAATCGCCCGGTATGGCGGGAGATCGATCGAATGTGCAAACGGGATGTGTTCCACGGGAGTCCTTTCTTGATGACGGACCCCCTCAGCGTCGACCTAGTACGGCAGCCGCCATTTGCTAGTTGACCAGGGCGTATTCGCGGTTGAGTCGGGTGCGTTGGTGGAACCAGCGGGCTCGGGCCTGGTGGCGTCGTCGCCAGGTCAGCCAGTTGAGGGCGTGGTCGGGTGGTTGTGGGTGGTGGAGGGCGTCAGCGAGAAGCCGTCCTATCTCGGGCACGGTCAGTGGGATCAGTCCGGGCTCGGTCGGTGGCGGCTGGTCGGGTGTGGTCGGTGGGGGTGCCTGGCTGTCGGTGCGGTGGCGTAGCCGCGCGGCGGTGACCGCGCAGACGGCGAGGGCGGCCATGACCAGCACGGTGTGCCGGGCGATCGCCCCGTGCAGGCGGGCCTGGCACTGGTCCAGGCCGAAGTGGTCCTTGCCGAACTCGAAGCATTCCTCGACCGGCCACCGCAGGCCGGCGGCGCGGACCAGCCGCGACACGACCACCGGCTGCCCCTCGGGCACGAAGCAGTAGTGAAACGCCAGTTCACCGGTGGCCAGGTGACGACGCACGAGGAGATGGTGGCGGGGTGAGGCGGTGGCGATCCACGCCCACGCGTACCAGCGGTGTCCCTTCGACCCGGCACCGGCCGAGCGGACCTGCCAGCCACGACCGCGCCTGCCGGCGAGTCCCGTGACGGCTTGCGTGCAGGCCAGCCTGTCACCGGACGGCATCTGGATCATGAACGTGGAGGCGACCCGCAGCACGTACGCCTGCCCACGTTGTTCGAGGAACTCCCTCAGTTCGGTACAGCCGCCGTACACCTCGTCACCGCAGATCACGTCGAAGGTCAAGCCGTCGGCGTACGCGTGGGTGCACAGGTCGATCGCGAGTTGGCCCTTCGTGCGGAACTGCGTGTCCGTCGGCAGCCCCGTCCGCGCGGCGGTGTCCGGGTCGGTGATCTGCTCGGCGGGGATCCACTGCCGGGCGGCGACCAGGGCGTGCCCGGTCCGTTCCCGCACATAGGCCAGGTGGACCGTGTTGATGCCGTTGGCGACCCGACCGGCGCATCCCATGTACTGCCGTTTCACCCCGGCCGTCCCGGTGCCCTGCTTCGGCTGCCCGGTCTCGTCCAGCGCCCCCACCACCAACCCACGCCGCCGGCCGGCCGCCGTGTCCAACCCGGCCGCCGCGTACCGCCGCACCTGGCTCGCCACACCCTCGGCGTCCCACACCGCCCGGTTCAACAACCGCTGAGTCCGGTCCGGCGTGGCATCCCCGACATGCTCGGCGATGGTCCACCCGTTGCGTTTCGGCATCCTGCTGACCAGCGCCGACACGTACCGGCCCGCGTGCAGCCACGTCCGCACCTGGACGAAACAGGACCGCGTTCGCTCCAACAGTTCGGCCCGTGCGCGCTCAGCGCGGGCGGCCGCTACCCTGGCAGCAGCAGCCGCCTTCGATCTTGTTGTCCTCACAAACACATGATCAACAGGCGGCTGCGTCTACGTCGCACCACCCTGCCAACGCGTCCTACCTGGTCACAGCCCTAATGGCGGCTGCCGTACTAGTACGGCAGCCGCCATTTGCTAGTTGACCAGGGCGTATTCGCGGTTGAGTCGGGTGCGTTGGTGGAACCAGCGGGCTCGGGCCTGGTGGCGTCGTCGCCAGGTCAGCCAGTTGAGGGCGTGGTCGGGTGGTTGTGGGTGGTGGAGGGCGTCAGCGAGAAGCCGTCCTATCTCGGGCACGGTCAGTGGGATCAGTCCGGGCTCGGTCGGTGGCGGCTGGTCGGGTGTGGTCGGTGGGGGTGCCTGGCTGTCGGTGCGGTGGCGTAGCCGCGCGGCGGTGACCGCGCAGACGGCGAGGGCGGCCATGACCAGCACGGTGTGCCGGGCGATCGCCCCGTGCAGGCGGGCCTGGCACTGGTCCAGGCCGAAGTGGTCCTTGCCGAACTCGAAGCATTCCTCGACCGGCCACCGCAGGCCGGCGGCGCGGACCAGCCGCGACACGACCACCGGCTGCCCCTCGGGCACGAAGCAGTAGTGAAACGCCAGTTCACCGGTGGCCAGGTGACGACGCACGAGGAGATGGTGGCGGGGTGAGGCGGTGGCGATCCACGCCCACGCGTACCAGCGGTGTCCCTTCGACCCGGCACCGGCCGAGCGGACCTGCCAGCCACGACCGCGCCTGCCGGCGAGTCCCGTGACGGCTTGCGTGCAGGCCAGCCTGTCACCGGACGGCATCTGGATCATGAACGTGGAGGCGACCCGCAGCACGTACGCCTGCCCACGTTGTTCGAGGAACTCCCTCAGTTCGGTACAGCCGCCGTACACCTCGTCACCGCAGATCACGTCGAAGGTCAAGCCGTCGGCGTACGCGTGGGTGCACAGGTCGATCGCGAGTTGGCCCTTCGTGCGGAACTGCGTGTCCGTCGGCAGCCCCGTCCGCGCGGCGGTGTCCGGGTCGGTGATCTGCTCGGCGGGGATCCACTGCCGGGCGGCGACCAGGGCGTGCCCGGTCCGTTCCCGCACATAGGCCAGGTGGACCGTGTTGATGCCGTTGGCGACCCGACCGGCGCATCCCATGTACTGCCGTTTCACCCCGGCCGTCCCGGTGCCCTGCTTCGGCTGCCCGGTCTCGTCCAGCGCCCCCACCACCAACCCACGCCGCCGGCCGGCCGCCGTGTCCAACCCGGCCGCCGCGTACCGCCGCACCTGGCTCGCCACACCCTCGGCGTCCCACACCGCCCGGTTCAACAACCGCTGAGTCCGGTCCGGCGTGGCATCCCCGACATGCTCGGCGATGGTCCACCCGTTGCGTTTCGGCATCCTGCTGACCAGCGCCGACACGTACCGGCCCGCGTGCAGCCACGTCCGCACCTGGACGAAACAGGACCGCGTTCGCTCCAACAGTTCGGCCCGTGCGCGCTCAGCGCGGGCGGCCGCTACCCTGGCAGCAGCAGCCGCCTTCGATCTTGTTGTCCTCACAAACACATGATCAACAGGCGGCTGCGTCTACGTCGCACCACCCTGCCAACGCGTCCTACCTGGTCACAGCCCTAATGGCGGCTGCCGTACTAGTCCCGACTCACCGCATTCATCCATGTCCAAAACTGTATCGCCGACGGCCATTGCTCCGGACGACCGGTTACGCGCTGTTGCGTCATCCAGCACCCGTCGCCTACAGCCACGAGGCAACGCACTGGCCGGAGCCGAGGCGGGAACCCCCATCCAATCAGTCAACCGACTCCAGGTCGTGCCGGGCTGACACCGTTACCCGGCCTGATGATCACGCCCTGGCTACAGCCGTCGGCAATGACATCTGGACTTCCGCTCCTCACCAGCAGGTGGCCGGACCTCGCCGCCGAGCTTGCGGTAGCGCTGCGCGAGATCGGCGAGGACGGCCTGGCGGCTCAAGTCGTGGACCTGCAGATCCTCCAGCCATGCGACTGTGGTGACCAGTTCTGCCATAGCTTCTACAGGCAGCCACCGCCGGTCGGCAACTACGGCCCAGGTCACTGAAACGTCGGTCTGAGCCCATACCGGTCAGGAATGCTCGTCCTCGATGTCGTCAGTGATCCGATCAGGTTCGTCGAGGTCATCGACCGGCCGCCGCTAACGTGAGCCTTCCGCTGCCGACGAGTTTGC
Source organism: Solwaraspora sp. WMMD937 (assembly GCF_029581175.1). Lineage (NCBI taxonomy): Bacteria > Bacillati > Actinomycetota > Actinomycetes > Micromonosporales > Micromonosporaceae > Solwaraspora > Solwaraspora sp. WMMD937. The sequence continues at coordinate 5,336,996 of NZ_CP120738.1, forward strand.
AGGCCTTCGCGGACTACTGTGACTCCGCGTGGCCCATGTCGAGGTCGAGATCACTGCGGAGCTGGTCCGGGGTCTGCTCCGCGACCAGTATCCCGACCTCGCCGACCGGCCGGTCCGGCTGGCCGCGCGCGGTTGGGACAACCAGATGTGGCGCCTCGGTGACGATCTCGCCGTCCGGCTGCCCTGGGCGACCGGGTCGGCGGACGCGCTGCTGGTCAAGGAGTACGCCTGGCTGCCTACGCTGGCGCCGCACCTGCCGTTGCCGGTCCCCGTACCGCAGTGGCTCGGCGAGCCGTCCGCACGGTTCCCTCGGCCATGGCTCGTCACCACCTGGGTCCCGGGTGCCCCCGCCGACCGCGCCCCGGTCATGCGAGCCCACGCGGCAGCTGAATCCCTTGCGGCGTTCCTGACCGCGCTGCACCGGCCCGATCCCGGCAGCGCACCCACCGGCAGCGGCAGCGGCCGGGGCGGGCCGCTGACCGACCACACCGACCAGTTCACTCGCGGGCTCGCCGAGGTCACCGCACGCGGGCTGGTCGACGATCCGGAGGCCGTCCAGGCTGTCTGGCAGGATGCGGTCACCGCACCCGGATGGTCAGGTCCGGCGCTGTGGCTGCACGCCGACCTGCATCCGGCCAACGTCCTCACCGCCGACGGCACCATCTGCGGCGTCATCGACTTCGGCGACCTCTGCGTGGGCGACCCGGCGTACGATCTCGCCGCCGGCTGGATCCTGCTCCCGGACGACACGATCGACCACTTCTACGCGGCGTACCAGCCGAGCCTGGACGCCGCCACCATGCGCAGGGCCCGTGGCTGGGCGATGGCCCGAGCCCTCGGCGGCATCCTGATCGGCGACGCCGGGGTCCACGGTCGCCCCGGCGGCAAGCCGACCTGGGGTCCACCGGCCCACGCCGCGCTGCGACGTCTCATCGCCACGATCGACTGATCGGCGAGTCGCCGCCGGCGAAACACTCCGGTCAACCCTCGCGCAGCAGGGCGTGCGCGATGGCGCGGTCCGGCGCGCTGTGCCATGCCGTGGCACCGGCTCCGGACTCCCAGAGCAGGTTCTGCAGTACGCGACCAAGCGTCCAACCGACCGCCCGTTGCCGGTCGAGGCCCAGCACCTCGGTCATCAGGTCGAAGCGCATCCGGACCGCACGCGGCACGTCGCCGGTGGCGACCACGTCGTCCCAGCGGTTGTGCAGCGCGGGAAGCAGCTCGAAGCAGGGGTCACCGGCGAGTGGTTTCGGGTCGATCGCCAGCCATGGCTCCCGATCGTCGGACGCGATCGGGTCGACCCCGAACGAGTCGGGCCGGGACGCGAGGACGTTGTCGTAGTGCAGATCCCAGTGCAGAAGCCGGTCACCGGCCTCCGGCAGCAACTCCTCGACAGCCGCCGCGCACCGCCGGAGCAGCGGATGGTCGGCGGCGGGTAGCCGTACCAGCGCCTGCGGCACCCGGTCGATCATCCCAGCGGCCATGTCGGCCAGGCGGCGTACGTCGGGCGGCGCGGCCACCGAGGTCAGCCGGGCGAGCAGCTGGCTGAGGATCCGCAGCGCGGCCAGATCATCGGGGACGACTGCCAGCGTACGGTCGGCGTCGAGTCGTTCCAGCAGCATCGTGCCGGAGCTCGCGTCGTGCCGCAGGAGGCGTACCGCGCCGTCGCCGCCCCAGGCCCGCAGCGCCGCCGGCTCGCCGACGGTCTCCTCGTCGATCGGCTGCGCCTTCAGCATCGCTGGTGACCCGTCGGCCTGCACGACGGGCAGCACCAGGGCGATCGCCCCGCAGCTCGGCGGCCCGTCGTGGCGCAGTCCCCAGCGGTCCATGATGGCCGTGGTCAGCTGCGGCAGCGCCGCGATCCAGGCCCGCCCGGCCTCACCGAAGTAGGTGGCGTGGGATGCGGCCAGCTCCGCCGGGACCTCGATGCCCGATCCACTGGCGGTCACCTGCGCGTGCCCGGTCAGCTGGGGTCGGCGGCCTTGAGGGTGGTGAGGAAGCCGGTCCAGGCAGCCGGGTCGAACGCGAGCGCCGGGCCGCTACGGTCCTTGGAGTCGCGTACGCCGATGGTGTCGGCGCTGAGGCGGACCTCGACACAGGCGGCGTTGCTCGCGCTGCGCGAGGATTTGAACCAGTCACGGATGGGGGTGTGCTCGGTCATGTCATCTCCTGGGCCACCTGGCGGATCAGGGCGAGGGACTCGTCGAAGCTTAACGCCCGCTCCAGCGTCTCACCGAAGGTGATCGTGTAGTCGGCGACCCGGGTGGACTGGTCGATGATGTCGCTGGAGGTGAGCACCTCCTGCCAGACCAGGTCCGGCACCCGGGTCGACGGAAACGACAGGATCACGAAGGGCGCACCGAGCGCCGGGTACGCGCCGGCCGAGAACGGCATGATCCGAATCTGGATCTGCTCAGGGTGGCGGGTCATCAGGTCGGCCAGGTGGTCGAGCTGGGCGCGCATCACCGTCGGGCCGCCGACCTGCTGGCGGATCGCGCCTTCGCCGACGATCGCGGTGATCCGCAGCGGTGGGTCCTCGGCGAGTCGGCGCTGCCGGGCCATCCGTACCTCGATGCGCTGTTCGGTCTCGGTGAGCCGGACGTAGGTGTTGCCGCCGCGCAGGATCGCGCGGGCGTACGCCTCGGTCTGCAACAGGCCGTCGATCAGCTCGCTCTGGTAGGTGCGGACGTGGTCGGCACCGGCCTCGTAGCCGAGGAAGCGCAGGAACTCGGCCTGGAAGAGCTGCTTGTATGTGTGCCACCAGGCGCGGGCCATCGCGCCGATCCGCAGCGCCTCCAGCTCGGCGGCTTCCTGGTCGTCGATCTCGTAGATCTTGACGAGCTGGGCGAGCCGGTCGGCGGGGAGTTTGACCTTGCCGATCTCCACTCCGGAGACGTACGCCTGGGTGATGCCGCTGCTGCGGCCGACGCCGACGGCGGTCATGCCCAGCTCCTCGCGGCGTTCGCGCAGTCGGATGCCGAGCTCCATGGCCTGCACGGTGGGCGACATGGCGGGGTTGGCGGGTGCCTTGCGGGTCCTCGGTGCGCGTGCCATCGGTGGCCTCCCTCGCGATTGAATGGTGACCACGACATCACACCAGGTGATCATGAACAACACAAGGGGTTGATATAAGCGCGTTTCAGCGCGATGCTTCGTTCACCGCAGCATCCAAACAATGATCATGGAGGACACAGTGGCCGGACAACTGGCGTGGGTGGACGGTGAGCAGCGTGAACGGTACGGATTCTCGCTGTGCCGGGTGGTCGACCCCGGCGGCGCGGACGAACGCTACGACCTGCTCGGCGTCATCGAGGTCCCGTTCGACCAGCGCCACCCGGAGCGCGTCGCCGACCAGCTTCACCCGTGGGCCGTCGCCACCCTGCGGGCCGGCGGGTACGGCTTCGGCCACTACCTCGCCGAACTGACCGGCCTCGACGAGGACGGCGAACCGTGGCACCACATCCGCAACGAGAACATCAGCTGGTCCGGCACCACCGTGCTGGTGCCCGCCGCCGGCTGACCCCCACGCTGCAGTGGCGACGCGACCCTCTGCCTGACGGACTCAGCGGGATACTGGAGTCCGACGAAGGGATTCGCCATGGACGAGGATCGGGAGCGGACAGCGCCGTCGGCGGACGACGAATTCGATCGGCTGCGGCGCGCCAGGTTCGGCGAGCTACCGGCCCGGGTGGCACCGGAGGACATGTTCGGCGCGGTCGATGCCGATCCCGGGCATGATGAGCCGGGTCAGCCTCCGGTGCGTCGGGAGTGGGGTTAGGCGCCGGTCAGGCCTCGCCGCGTCGGGCGCGGACCGCCGCGAGCGCCTCGGCGAGGATCGCCTCGGCGTCGGCGTCGCTGCGACGCTCCTTGACGTACGCCAAGTGCGACTTGAACGGCTCGGTCCGTGGCCGGGCCGGCGGATTGTGCCGGTCCTGCCCGGCGGGCAGCCCACAGCGCGGGCACTCCCAGGTCTCCGGGGCCGCTGCGTCCACGGCAAGGCTGATCTCCACCGCGTGGGCGTTGGCGCACCAGTAGGTCGTCTGCTGGCGGGGTGCGGGTTCGGCCCGCTCGGTGGGCCGGGCCGGGCTGGCACCGACCCGGCTGCCCCGAATCGTGTTGGCACTCGCCATGTTGTCGCTCCTGTCGTCGGGGAGGGGGTGTCACCACCGGCACAAGGCGGTGGTGCGACGCCGGTGAAGCGGGCGTACCTAAAAGAATGCGCGGCCCGCATCAACGGGCCGCGCGAAATCTTACGACGAAATGCGACGGATCACACACCCGCACTCATCGCGACCTTCAGCCACAGGCCGAGGCCGACGATGCAGGCGAACCACACGATGCCGGTCAGCACGGTGTAGCGGTCGAGGTTCTTCTCGGCCACCGAGGATCCGGCCAGGCTGGTGCTCACGCCACCGCCGAACATGCTGGACATGCCGCCGCCCTTGCCCTTGTGCAGCAGGATCAGCATGGTGAGCATGACGCTCGTGATCACCAGCAAGACGATCAATACGTAGGCGAACTCGATCGGCATGGCAGTGGTCAGTCCTCTCATCACGGTCGCCGGCTCGCGAAGCGGGGCGAACCGGACAAGCCCGAGTGGGCCGACACCCGGGCCACCCCAGGATAGCGGGCCGGCTCGATCCATGCCGACCGGCTCCGACCGTCTCCGCAGCCACCCACCCGTGTGGTCCGCCGCGAGAAGGGTAGCCGACCGGATGAGACGACAGGGACAGCCCGCCGAGCGGATCCGGGGCCGACCCACTGGCATCGGCCGGACGTCAGACCGGGCAGCCGAAAGAATCAGCGACGACCTGCGCCTGACCGACACGCCGACGCTGCGGCGACGGCGGTGGTCGGCCGGGCTGACCCTGCTGGCGGTCGGCGCCTACGCGGCGGTCGCCACCTACCAGTACGGCCTGGTACGGCACCTGCCGGAGCCGGCGCTGCCCTGGCTGGACGCCGACCGGGTGGACGCCAGCGGCGAAGCGTACGCCGCCGGACACACCCCGGACACCGCGCTCGCGCTGGCCAACGCCGGCGTCACCCTCGCCCTGATCGGGACGGGCGACGCCGACCGGGCGACCCGCCAACCGTGGCGGCCGCTACTCGCTGCTGGCAAGGCGGCCGGTGACGCGGCCGCCGGGGCCTGGCTGTTCGCCGAGCAGCTCAGCCGGCACCGCCGGATCTGCGGCTGGTGCACCCTGGCCGCCGCCACCACGACCGCAGCGGCGGCGCTCACCGTGCCGGAAGCCACCCGGGCGTGGCGCAACCTTCGCGGTCGCCCGGCATGACGGCCCGGCAGCGGCGTACCTGCCGGGTCGTGGTGGTCGGCGGCGGGCACAACGGCCTGGTCGCCGCCTGCTACCTGGCCCGTAGCGGCTGGCAGACGCAGGTGCTGGAGCAGTCCGACAAGCTGGGCGGCGGCGCCCGAACCGAGGAACTGCTGCCGGGCCACCGCTTCAACACCCACTCCGCCGCGCACAACATCATCAACGCCACCGGCATCGTCGAGGACCTACGGCTGCGGGACGCCGGGCTGGTCTACCGCGAGATGGACCCGTTCTCCATCGCGGCGTTCCGCGACGGCACGATCGTCCGGTTCCACCGCAGCGTCGAGGCCACCGTCGCGTCGATCGCCGAGGTCGACCGGCGGGCCGCGCGGCGGTACGCGGCCTGGATGCGCCAGGCATGGCCGGTCGTCACCGCGATGCGGACCATGCTGGACCCGGGCACCGGCGTGACGCAGCGGCTGCGGCGGATGCCGGGCCTGGTCGCGGCAGGTGGCCGGGCGGTGGCCCGCAACGGCGGGCTGATCGGGCTGGCCCGGACCCTGCTGGCACCGTACGGGCGGGTGCTGCGGGAACGGTTCGACACCGAGCTGGTCCGGGCACCAGTGGCGGCGTTCGCAGCGCACGCCTCCGCGTCACCGCAGCAGGTCGGCGGGGCCACCTTCGCGTTGTGGCAGGCGTTCTACCACCAGGTCGGGCAGTGGCATCCGGTCGGCGGGTCGCAGGCGTTGACCGACGCGCTCGCCACCCGGCTGGCCAGCTACGGCGGCAGTTGGCGGGTGAACGCGCCGGTGGCCCGGATCCGGCGCACCGGGCCCGGCACCGACCGGGTCACCGGGGTCGAGTTGGCCGACGGTACGCGGATCACCGCCGACGCCGTCCTCACCGCCATCGACCCACGCAGCGCACTGCTCGATCTGCTGGATCCGCCGCTGACCGGCCCGGTTGCCGACCGGCTGCGGGCCGCCGGGCGCGGCAACGCCGTACAGAGCCTGGTGCTGCTGGCCACCACCGGGTTGCCCGGCTACCCGCAGGCCCGGCCCGGCGACTGGAACGGATTGCAGTCGTACGTGGACAGCCTCGACTCGCTGTCCGCCGGGTTCGCCCAGGCCGAAGCCGGTCACCTGCCGGACGACCCGGTGCCGACGTACGCGTTCACGCCGACCGCGCTGGACGACAGCCTCGCCCCGCCCGGCCGGCACACCGTCTACCTGGCCTGCCCCTGCGCCCCGTACCAGGTGCGGGGCGGTTGGGACGCCGCCCGGGAGGAGTTCGCCGACCGGATGGTCGCCGCCGTCGAGGCCCGGGCACCCGGGTTCGCCGCCAGTGTCGTCGACCGGGTGACGCACACCCCGGCCGACATGGCCCGGCAACTGCGCTGGCCCGGCGCGCACCCGATGCATCTGGACATCAGCCTGGACCAGCTGGCGATGCTGCGCCCGACCCCTGACCTGGCCGGCCACCGCACCCCGCTGCCCGGGCTGGTGGTGTCCGGGGCGGGCACCGCACCGGTCGGCGGCATCGCCGGCCTGCCCGGCCGCGACGCGGCATACGCGCTGATCACCCGGCCGCCCGCGCGGGACGGGCCCGCCGGCCGCCGATGGCCGTGACGAACTGGGCGGCGGCCAACTGGATCCCGTACGACCAGGTGGGGTAGGCGTGGGTGGCCTGGGCGAGGCGACCGGCGAACATGCCGGTGGCCATCGCCAGCGCCGGTTCGTGGATCATCTCGCCGGCCCGGCCGGCAACGACGGTCGCCCCGAGGATCCGGCCACCGCCGAGATTGCCCAGCAGCCGGCGCGGCCCGGCGACCAGGGTGACGAACCCGTCGGTGGCGTCGGCGGTCACCGCCCGGTCCATCTCCGTCATCGGCAGGTACGCCACCCGGCCGCCCCGGTCGACCGCCTGCGCCTCGGTCAGCCCGACCCGGGCCACCTCCGGGTCGGTGAAGACCACCCACGGCGTGGCGGACGGGTCGTAGCGCTGCCGCCGACGCGACAGCGCGTTGCCGGCGGCGATCCGCCCCATGGCGAACGCGGCGTGGCTGAACGGCATCCGGCCGGTGACGTCGCCGGCGGCGTACCCGCCGGGTGCGGTCGTAGCGAGGTGGGCGTCGGTGACCACGTACCCCCGGTCGTCGACGGCGATCCCGGCGGCCGGCGGGTCGAGCCCGTCGGTGGTCGGTCGTCGGCCGGCCGCGACCAGCAGCCGGTCGCCATGGACCTGGTTGCCGCCGGCCAGCCGCAGCGCCACGCCGCCGACGGTGGTGCCCGCTTCGACGACCTGCGCACCGAGGCACAGCGTGATCCCTTCGCGGGCGAACACGTCGGCGATCACCGCCGAGACCGCCGGCTCGTGGCCGGGCAGCAGCCGGTCAGCGACCTCGACGATGGTTACCCGGGTGCCGAACCGGGCGTACGCCTGGGCGAGTTCGCAGCCGACCGGGCCGCCGCCGAACACGATCAGCGACCCGGGTGCCGCGGCGAGGTCGAAGACCGTCTCGGTGGTCAGGTACGGGACGTCGGCCAGCCCGGGCACCGACGGGACCGCCGGGGCGGCCCCGGTGGCGACGACGTAGCGGCGGGCGGTCAGCACAGTGCCGTCGACGTCGATCCGGCCCGGCGCGACGAACCGGGCCCGACCCCGGCGGACCTCGATGCCCTCGGCGTGCAGTGCGGCGTCGTCCTCGGTGGCGGCGATCTCCTCGACGACCGCCCGCATCCGTCGTACGGTGTCGTCGAACGCCAGCCCTCGGGCGGCCGCCTCGATCAGCGTCTTCGACGGGACACAGCCGGTGAACGTGCAGTCGCCGCCGGGCGGTCCGTCGGTGACCAGCAGCACCCGGGCGCCGGCTCCGGCGGCGGCGCGGGCCGCACCGAGACCGGCGGCCCCACCGCCGATCACCACCAGGTCGTGTCCGCCGGTCACGGTCTGTCCGCCACCAGCAGGCCGTACCCGATGATCTGCTCGGCGATCGCCGCGCGGGCGGCGGCCAGCACCGCCGGGGCCCGGGTGAAGTCCAGCCCGGCCGCCTCGGCCCGGTCGCGGGCGGTCATCCGGACCAGCGTCAGCCGGGCCTCGATCTGCTCCAGCATGGCGGCGACCGCGGCGTCGTGGCGTTGCGTGTACGTCACCCGCAGCCCGGCGGCGGCCAGCAGGTCGGCGTACTCGGCCAGCGGGCGGGCGTCGGCGACGCAGGCGATCCAGCCGCCGAGCCCGGCGAGTTCGGCCGGCAGCCGGGCCTGGTCGACGGTGACGTCGGTGAGGCCGAGCCGCCCGCCCGGCCGCAGCACCCGGGCGAACTCCGCGGCGGCGGTGGCCTTGTCGGGGAACGTGCAGAAGGCGCATTCGCAGACCACCGCGTCGAACGCCGCGTCCGGCACCGGCAGCCGCTCGGCGTCGCCGAGCTGGAACCGCACCGATCCCCGGGCACCGGCCGTCCCGGTCGCGGCAGCCGCCTGCGTCGCGGCGGAGACGTTGGCCGCCGACAGGTCGACGCCGGTGACGTCAGCCTTGTACGACTGGGCCAGCAGCAACGCGGTGGCGCCGCGCCCGCTGGCCACGTCGAGCACGGCCGTGCCGGGACGCAACGCGAGCCGGTCGGCGAGCCGCCGGGTCAACGCCAGACCGCCCGGGTGGTACGACTCGCCGAGCAGCAACGCGACGACGTCGGAGCCGTACGCGGCGGCGCAGCACGCCTTCGCGTCGGTCATCGCGCCGGTCTCCGTGTCAGTCTCCGCGTCGGCGGAGACAGTGGGACCGTCCACCGGCGAGGCCCGGCCGGTCACCGGACCCGCCGGCCGACGTTGGTGGTGTCCGGGGCGATTCGGCCGGTGCCGGTGCGTCCACCGGGCCGGGCCACCTTCGATCCGTACGGTGAATCGGTGAGCACCGGCTGCAGCGGCAACGCGTTGGGCACCACGTCGGCCACCGCCACACCGGACAGCTGCTCGCGGACCTGTTCCCGGTAACCGACCGAGTTGTACGCGCAGAACGGAATCATCCGTCCGTCCGGGGTGATCTCCTCGACGCAGCATTTCATCAGCTGTTTGACGTTGAGCGTGTACGGGTCCTGGAAGTCCTGGATGACGATCATGAAGGCCCGGTTGGTGATGTCGGCGATCGCCGCCGGCAGGTTGATCCCGCAGGCGTCGGCGCAGTCCAGCGCCGTCGCGGCGGCCGCCAACTGCTCGCTGGTGGTCCCGGTGCCCATGAACGCCGACGCCGACCACAGCTTCTCCAACGCCTCGCGGATCGCCAGGTCCGGCAGCACCCGGTTGGCGACGTAGTCGAGGTAGTCGGCGACGTTGAGCAGCCGTGGGATCGGCACCACCCCGAAGCCGGGCTCGCCAGGGGTGCCCTCGCTCAGCAGGTAGGTGATGGACCGGCAGGTCGGGAAGCAGCACGGCACCGGAAAAAAGTCCGACGCGGTGAACCAGTCGGGACGCTGCGCCACGATGCCGTGGATGATGTCGGAGTTGGTCAGCCGGTGCAACGGGTCGAACTCGACGTGCCGTCCGGCGTGGGTGACCGGCTGGAACGACACCGACCGTACGGCGGGGTGCGCCAGCCCGTACTCGATGATCGCGCCGAGTTCGTGGTCGTTGAGCCCGCGTTCGACGGCGGCGACCAGGGTGACGGTCAGCCCGGCCTCGGCGCAGTTGTCCAGCGCCCGCCGCTTGACCTCGCGCAGGTCGCGGCCGCGGATCGCCTGGTGGGTACGCTCGTCGAAGCCGTCGAACTGCAGGTAGATGTTGATCGCCCGGTCCGGGCTGTGCCGCCGGCCGAGTTCGGCGACGAACCGCTTGTCGGAGGCGAGCCGGATGCCGTTGGTGTTGAGGTTCACCGCCTTGATCGGGCGGGCCTGGGCGGCGTCGACGAACTCCAGGATCTGCTTGTGGATGGTGGGTTCCCCGCCGGAGAACATCACCACCTCGGGTTCGCCTTCGGCGGCGACGAACGTGTCGAGCATCCGTTCGCACTGGTCGAGGGTGATCGCGTAGCCGTCGGGTTGGTGGCCGGAGTCGGCGAAGCAGATCGGGCAGTCCAGGTTGCAGCCGGTGTTGACCTCGATGATGCCGAGGCAGGCATGCTGTTTGTGCTCGGGGCAGAGCCCGCAGTCGCTGGGGCAGCCGTCGACCACGTCGGTCTGGAACGCCAGCGGGATCGTGCCGGGCTTGTTGAACCGGGCCGAGTCGAGGTACATCTGCGCGTCGCCGTAGACCAGCGCCTCGAACTGCCCGTGCTCCCGGCAGCGTTTCCGCAGGTAGACCTTGTCGCCGCGGATGTTGACCTGGGCGTCGACGACGACCTTGCACACCGGGCAGATCGACTTGGTGAACTCGATGAAGATTTCGTCGCGATCCTGTTTGGCGGTCATCCAGCTCCTCGGCGGCGCGGTGGAACCCCAGGGCGACCAGTCCACCATCACCGACCGTGGCCCGGCAAGCACCCGATGCCGTCGGCCGTAGCCGGCTACCAGTGACAGCCCGATGCCGCAGAGACATGATCATGTCTCTGCGGCATCGGGGCCCGCGACGGTATGTGTGGGTGCGGTCGACCTTGACGGTGTCGACCGGTCAGCGCTTGACGTGCTCCGGGAAGCGGGCGATCTGGGCGAACTCGTCGGCGTCCAGGCTGGCGCCGCCGATCAACGCGCCGTCGACGTCGACCTCGGCCATGATCGCGGCGATGTTCGCCGCCTTGACCGAGCCGCCGTAGAGGATCCGGGTCTGGTCGGCGGTCGCCTGGTCGTACGACTCGGCCAGCCGGGCCCGGACCGCGCCGCACACCTCCTGCGCGTCGGCCGGGGTGGCGGTCTTGCCGGTGCCGATCGCCCAGACCGGCTCGTACGCGATGACGACCTTGACCACCTGCTCGGCGGTCAGCCCGGCCATGGCGGCGTCGACCTGGTCACGGCAGTGCGCGACGTGGCCGCCGGCCTCCCGCACGTCCAGGCCCTCACCGACGCACAGGATCGGGGTGATCCCGTTGGCCAGCGCGGCGGCCACCTTGGCCTTGACCACCGCGTCGTCCTCGTTGTGGTACGCCCGCCGCTCGGAGTGGCCGACGGTGACGTACTGGCAGCCCAGCTTCGCCAGCATCGCCCCGGAGATGTCACCGGTGTAGGCACCGGAGGCGTGCGGCGACAGGTCCTGCGCACCGTAGCCGATGGCCAGCTTGTCGCCGTCGATCAGCGTCTGCACGCTGCGCAGCGCGGTGAACGGCGGCAGCACCGCCACCTCGACGTCGGTCAGCTGCTGCTCGTTCAGGCTGAACGCCAGCTTCTGGACCAGCGCGATGGCTTCCAGGTGGTTGAGGTTCATCTTCCAGTTGCCGGCCATCAGCGGCCGGCGGGCAACGGTCTCAGGCACTGCTCTCACTTCTCCAGGGCGGCGATGCCGGGCAGGGTCTTGCCCTCCAGGTACTCCAGCGAGGCGCCCCCGCCGGTCGAGATGTGCCCGAAGGCGGACTCGTCGAGGCCGAGGGTGCGCACCGCGGCCGCCGAGTCGCCGCCGCCGACGACGGTGAAGCCGTCGACCTTGGTGATCGCCTCGGCGACGCCCCGGGTGCCGGCGGCGAACGGCGCCAGCTCGAACACGCCCATCGGGCCGTTCCAGAACACCGTCCGGGCCCCGGCGAGGGCCTCGGCGAACGCGGCGACGCTGCGCGGGCCGATGTCCAGGCCGAGCCGGTCGGCCGGGATCGCGGCGGCGTCGACCACGTCGTGGTCGGCGTCGGCGGCGAACGCGGTGGCGGCCACCACGTCCACCGGCAGCACGATCTTGCCGGCACCCCGCTCCAGCAGGTCGCGGCAGGTGTCGACCATCTCGGCCTCCAGCAGCGACTTGCCGACCTCGTGGCCCTGGGCCTTGAGGAAGGTGAAACACATGCCGCCGCCGACCAGCAGCTTGTCGACGGTCGGCAGCAGCGCCTCGATGACGGCGAGCTTGTCGGAGACCTTCGACCCGCCGAGCACCACCACGTACGGCCGCTCCGGTGCGCCGGTCAGCTTGCCGAGCACCTCGACCTCACGGTGCACCAGCTTGCCGGCGACGTGCGGCAGCCGCGCCGGTACGTCGTACACGCTGGCGTGCTTGCGGTGCACGGCGCCGAACGCGTCGTCGACGTACGCGTCGGCGAACGCCGCCAGCTGGTCGGCGAAGGCACCCCGCTCGTCGGCGTCCTTGCTGGTCTCCCCCGGGTTGAACCGCAGGTTCTCCAGCAGTGCGACCTGGCCGCCGGTCAGGCCGGCGACGGTGGCCTGCGCCGAGGTACCGACGGTGTCGGTGGCGAACGCGACCGGCGTGCCGAGCAGTTCGCCGAGCCGGGCGGCGACCGGGGCCAGGGTGTACTTCGGGTCCGGAGCGCCCTTGGGCCGGCCCAGGTGGGAGCAGACCACCACGGCCGCGCCGGCGTCACGCAGCGCGGTCAGGGTGGGCAGCACCGCCCGGATCCGGCCGTCGTCGGCGATGACCCCCGGGTTGTCCTTCTCGAACGGGACGTTCAGGTCGGCGCGCAGCAGCACGCGCCGACCCGACACACCCTCGGCGAGAAGGTCGTCGAGAGTGGTTACCTGGCTCACAGGGACGCGCCCACCAGCTTGACCAGGTCCACCAGGCGGTTGGAGTAGCCCCACTCGTTGTCGTACCAGCCGACGACCTTGACCTGGTCGCCGATCACCTTGGTCAGGCCGGCATCGAAGATGCACGACGCCGGGTCGGTGACGATGTCGGCCGACACGATCGGGTCCTCGGTGTAGGTGAGGATGCCGGCCAGCGGGCCCTGCGCGGCGGCCTTGACCGCGGCGTTGACCTCTTCGACGGTGGTCTCGCGGCCGACGGTGACGGTCAGGTCGGTGGCCGAGCCGGTCGGGATCGGCACCCGCAGCGCGTAGCCGTCCAGCTTGCCCTTGAGCTCCGGCAGCACCAGGCCGATCGCCTTGGCGGCGCCGGTCGAGGTCGGCACGATGTTCAGCGCGGCGGCGCGGGCCCGGCGCAGGTCGGAGTGCGGGCCGTCCTGCAGGTTCTGGTCCTGGGTGTACGCGTGGATGGTGGTCATCAGGCCGCGCTCGATCCCGAACGTGTCCTGCAGCACCTTGGCCATCGGGGCGAGGCAGTTGGTGGTGCAGGAGGCGTTCGAGATGATCGTGTGCTTGGCCGGGTCGTACTGGCCGTCGTTGACGCCGAGCACGACGGTGACGTCCTCGTTCTTGGCCGGGGCCGAGATGATCACCTTCTTGGCGCCGCCGTCGACGTGCGCCTTGGCCTTGGTGGCGTCGGTGAAGAAGCCGGTCGACTCGATCACCACGTCGGCGCCGAGCTCGCCCCACGGCAGCTTGGCCGGGTCGCGCTCGGCGAGCGCCTTGATGGTCTGCCCGCCGACGGTGATCTCGTCGCCGCTGGCCTTCACCTCGTGCGGCAGCCGGCCCAGGATGCTGTCGTACTTGAGCAGGTGCGCGGTGGTCGCGGTGTCGCCCAGGTCGTTGAAGGCGACGATCTGGATGTCCGCGCCGGAGGCGAGCACCGCCCGCGTGAAGTTACGGCCGATACGGCCGAAGCCGTTGATGCCAACCCGGATGGTCACAGGTCCCATCTCCTTGCTTCTCGCCCGTCCGGGCCGGAGCCGGACGGATTGGTGTGCGCCGACCGCGTGGCGGGCCGGGCGCCGATCAGATGATCCGGCTGGTCACGCCGCAGCCGTACGTGGCTCGGGCGGGACACCCGAGGCGGTGGTCGCGGCGGGAGAGCCGGGTGCCGGCCCCGTCGCCGTACACTGCGACCCTATCCGAGAAGCCCGTGCCGTGTTGCGCCGGGGCGTCCGGTCACCCTGGTTCACAACTGGTGTTCACCCGACGAGCATCTCCGCCGTCACCGCGTCCTCGGTGTCCGGAATGCCGAGATCACGGGCCCGCTTGTCGGCCAGCGCCAACAGCCGGCGGATCCGCCCGGCGATCGCGTCCTTGGTCAGTGGCGGGTCGGCCAGCGCACCCAGCTCCTCCAGCGACGCCTGGCGGTGCTCCAGCCGCAGCCGGCCCGCCGACGTCAGGTGCCGTGGGGCGTCGTCGGCGAGGATCTCCAACGCCCGGGTCACCCGGGCTGCGGCGGCCACCGCCGCGCGGGCCGAGCGGCGCAGGTTGGCGTCGTCGAAGTTGGCCAGCCGGTTCGCGGTGGCCCGCACCTCCCGGCGTACCCGCCGCTCCTCCCAGGTCAGCACGCTGGAGTGCGCGCCGATCCGGGTGAGCAGCGCGGCGATCGCGTCACCGTCCTTGACCACCACCCGGTCGACGCCGCGCACCTCGCGTGCCTTGGCGGCGATCCCCAGCCGCCGGGCGGCACCGACCAGCGCCAGCGCCGACTCCGGCCCCGGGCAGGTGATCTCCAACGCACTGGACCGGCCCGGCTCGGTCAACGACCCGTGCGACATGAACGCGCCCCGCCAGGCCGACACGGCGCAGCAGACATTCGCCGACACCAGGTGCGGCGGCAGGCCACGCACCGGCCGCCCTCGAACGTCCAGCAGCCCGGTCTGCCGGGCCAACGCCTCGCCGTCCTTGACCACCCGGATAATGAAGTGGTTGCCCTTGCGCAGCCCGCTCGGGCTCAGCACGTGAATCTCACTCGAGTAGCCGTAGACGTCGGCCACCTCCCGGCGCAGCCGCCGGGCGACCGCGTTGGTGTCCAGTTCGGCTTCGACGACGACCCGGCCGGCGACGATGTGCAGCCCGCCGGAGAAGCGCAGCAACGCGGCCATCTCGGCCCGACGGCAGCACGGCTTGGGCACGTCGACCCGGCTCAGCTCGTCCTTGACGGCAGCGGTCATCGCCATAGTCATTCACCTCACGGGGGCCGGTTAGACGGCGGGTACCGATACGTACGTGCTTAACGAGCGGACCCCAGGACAGGCACCAGGGCGGCACCCAACGCGACCGGATCGTGCCGGGGGCTGCCGTCGGCGACCGCCAACGGGGCGAGCGTCAAACGCGCACCCAGCGATTCTGCCGCACGGGCCGCCGGCTCGGGATCGCCGACCGCCGTACCGTCGGCGAGCACCGTGTCGACCTGCAGCTGCGGCAGGTACCAGCTGAGGGCGGCGAGGTGGTCGGCGACCGACAGCCCGAGGGTCTCCTTCTCCGCCGCCAGGTTCAGCGTGACCAGCCGCCGGGCCGGGCTGGCCACGATTGCGGCGGCCAGGTCCGGCACCAGCAGATGCGGGATGACGCTGGTGTACCAGCTGCCGGGACCGAAAATCAACCAGTCGGCGTCGCGCACCGCCGCCAGCACCGGCCGGCAGGCGGCAGGTGCTTTCGGCTGCAGCCGTACCGACTCGACCCGGCCCCGGGTGACCGCCACCGCGTGCTGGCCCCGGACGGTGACCACATCGGTCGGTCGCTGCGGGTCGCCGCCGCGAACGTCGGCTTCAATCGACACCGGCTCGCAGGACATCGGCAGCACCCGGCCGGTCGCGCCGAGCAGCCGGCCGACGTGGTCGAGAGCGGCGACCGGGTCACCGAGCAGCTCCATCAGCCCGCAGAGCACCAGGTTGCCGACCGCGTGCCCGGTGAGCGGATCGGGTCGGTCGGTCGCCGGCGCCTCCCCCGGCACCGGCACGAACCGGTGCTGGAACAACTCGGCGGTCAACTGGTCGGCCGGCGCCGGCCCGGCCAGCGCGGCGAGCGCCTGACGCAGATCGCCGGGGGGCAGCGCGCCCCGGTCGGCCCGCAGCCGGCCACTCGAACCACCGTCGTCACCGACCGTGACCACTGCGGTGAGGTCCAGCGCCAGCTCGGCACCGGCGTGACGCAGGCCACGCAGCGAGGCGGCCAGCCCGTGCCCGCCGCCGAAGGCCACCACCCGCAGTACGCTCACTCGCGCCCCAGGTCACGGTGCTGGGCGTTGACCGACAGCCGGGCCTGACGCAGCCGTACGGCGAGCTCCTCGGCGATCGCCACGCTGCGGTGCTTGCCGCCGGTGCAGCCGACCGCCACGGTCAGATAGCGCTTGCCCTCCCGCTCGAACCCGGCGGTGGTGGCGTTGACCAGCTCGGCGTAGTTGCGGACGAAGTCATCGGCGCCTTCCTGGCTGAGCACGTACCCGCTGACCGACGCCTCCCGGCCGGTGTACTCGCGCAGGTCCGGCACCCAGTACGGGTTGGGCAGGAACCGCGCGTCGATCACGAAATCGGCGTCCGGCGGCAGCCCGTACTTGAAGCCGAACGACAGCACGGTGATCCGCAGCCGGCGGGCGTCCTCGCCGCCGAACAGCTCCTCGACCCGGCGCCGGAGCTGGTTCTCGTTCAGATGGCTGGTGTCGATGATCACATCGGCCTGGTCGCGGGCCTCGGCGAGCAGCTCCCGCTCGGCGGCGATGCCGTCCGCCAGCCGACCGTCACCCTGCAGCGGATGCGAGCGCCGGACACTTTCGAACCGGCGGATCAGCACGTCGGCGGCGGCGTCGACGAAGACCACCCGGGGCTGGTAGCCGCGCTCCTTGAGCGCGCGGATCGCGCCGACCAGGTCGGTGGAGAAGGCACGGCTGCGCACGTCCAGCACCATCGCGGTACGCCGGGCCGCCCCACCGGCCCGCATCGCCAGCTCGGCCATGTCGAGCAGCAGCGCCTGCGGCAAATTGTCCACCACGTAGTAGCCGACGTTCTCCAGAGCCCGGGCCACCGTGCTGCGTCCGCCCCCGGACACCCCGGTCACCACGACCAGCCGGGCCTCGTTCTGGTCGGCGGCGCTGCCGGCCGGTTCGCCGTCGTGCACGGCGCTGCTGGCCAGGTCGTCGACCGCCGCGACGCTGGCCGGTGTGTCGTCGGCCGGGTTCAGGCTGTTCTGCCTCACGGTCCTCCTGCCTCGGGTACTCGGCGCGCCAGGTGCGCGCAGGTCGGCACCACAGATGGGATTCTAGGTGCGATCAGCGCCGCCATCCGGCGACCCGGCGAGCGCAGCGACGATCGTCTCCGCGGTCCGCCGGCCGATGCCGGGCACCTCGGTGATCTCGTCGACGGTCGCCGAGGCGATCCGCCGGACCGAGCCGAAGTGCCGCAGCAGCGCCTTGCGCCGGGTCTCGCCGAGCCCGGGCACCTGGTCCAGCCCGGAGGCGGTCATCCGCTTCGACCGGCGCTGCCGGTGGTAGGTGATCGCGAACCGGTGCGCCTCGTCGCGGATGCGTTGCAGCAGGTAGAGCCCTTCGGAGGTGCGCGGCAGAATCACCGGGTAGTCGTCGCCGGGCAGCCACACCTCCTCCAGCCGCTTGGCCAGCCCGCACAGCGCAACGTCGTCGACGCCGAGCTCGGCCAGCACCGTCGCGGCGGCCTGCACCTGCGGCGCGCCGCCGTCGACCACGACCAACTGCGGCGGGTACGCGAACCGGCGCGGCCGCCCGGTCTGCGGGTCGACACCCGGCGGCGGCTGCCCCACGGCCGGCGGCGCCGGCACGTCGTCAGCAGGCACCGACGCCTGCGGCGGCGGTTCGTCGGAGGGCTGGCGGTGGCGGGCAAAGCGTCTGCGCAGCACCTCGCTCATCGCGGACAGGTCGTCGGTCGCGCCGCGGACCGCGAACCGACGGTACTCGGCCTTGCGGGGCAGCCCGTCCTCGAACACCACCAGGCTGGCGACCACGTCGGTGCCCTGGATCTGCGACACGTCGAAACACTCGATGCGCAGCGGCGCGGTTGCCAGCCCGAGCGCCTCGGCGATCTCCTCCAACGCCTGGCTGCGGGTGGTCAGGTCACTGGCCCGGCGCAGCTTGTGCCGGGTCAACGCCTCGCCGGCGTTGCGGGCCACGGTCTCCATCAGGGCGCGTTTGTCGCCGCGTTGCGGCACCCGCAGCGTCACCCGGCTGCCCCGGCGGGCGGTCAGCCAGTCGGCGAGCGCCGGTGCGTCAGCCGGCAGCTCGGGCACCAGCAGCTCCCGGGGCACGTCGGTTTCACCCTGCTCGGGGCCGTACACCTGGGTGCAGAAGTGGTGCACCAGATCGGCGGTGGTCAGCTGCTCGACCTTCTCCACCACCCAGCCGCGCTGACCGCGTACCCGGCCGCCGCGGACGTGGAATACCTGCACCGCCGCTTCGAGCGGGTCCTCGGCGAAGGCGACCACGTCGGCGTCGGTGCCGTCACCGAGCACGACGGTCTGCTTCTCCATCGCCTTGCGCAGCGCCGCAACGTCGTCACGCAGCCGGGCGGCCCGTTCGAACTCCAACGCCTCGGCGGCGTCGTGCATGTCCCGCTCCAACCGGCGCACCATGGTGTCGGTGCGCCCGGCCATGAAGTCGCAGAACTCGTCGACGATCGCCCGGTGCCCGGCGGGGTCGACCCGGCCGACGCACGGCGCCGAGCACTTGCCGATGTCGCCGAGCAGACACGGCCGCCCGACCTGGCCGGCCTGCCGGAACACCCCGGCCGAGCAGGTCCGCGCCGGGAAGACCCGCAGCAGCAGGTCAAGGGTCTCGCGGATCGCCCAGGCGTGCGAGTACGGCCCGAAGTAACGCACCCCTTTGCGTTTCGCCCCGCGCATCACCTGCAGCCGGGGAAACTCCTCGTCCAGCGTCACCGCCAGGTACGGGTAGGACTTGTCGTCCCGGTAGCGGACGTTGAACCGGGGGTCGTACTCCTTGATCCAGAGGTACTCCAGCTGCAGCGCCTCGACCTCGCTGCCGACGGTCACCCAGTCGACCGACGCGGCGGTGGTGACCATCTGCTGGGTGCGCTGGTGCAGCTGCCACAGGTCGCCGAAGTAGGAGTTGAGCCGGCTGCGCAGGCTCTTGGCCTTGCCGACGTAGATGACCCGCCCGGTGGGATCACGGAACCGGTAGACCCCCGGCGAGTCCGGGATGGTGCCGGGGGCTGGGCGGTAGCTGGACGGATCTGGCATCGCCGTCAGCGTAGTCCAGGGCTGTGACAGCTCCGGTCGTCCGCGTCCGGTCGTCCGCGTCCGCGTGGGCGGCACGCACCCGGCGGACGCGGACGACCGGACCCGTCAGGCCACCGAGATGGTCTCGCCGTCGACGGTGACGGTCTTCTCCTCCAGCGGCGCCGACGCCGGGCCGGAGAGCACCGAGCCGTCGGAGATGGAGAAGCTGCTGAAGTGGCAGGTGCAGTTGATGGTGCCACCGTCGAGGTTGGCCACCGGGCAGCCCTGGTGGGTGCAGACATTGCTGAACGCCTTGAACTCGCCCTCAGCGGGCTGGGTGACCACGACGCCCTGGGCGGCGAGGATGATACCGCTGCCGACCGGCACCTGGCTGGTGGTGAGCCCGTCACCGCCGGTTCCGGTGTCGCCGCTGTCGTCCGTACCGCTGTCCGTGCCGGCGGACTGGCCCGCGTCGACCGGTGCGTTGGCACCGTCGCCCAGGCTGTCGTCGGTACCGGTGCCGCAGGCGGCGAGCGCCACGGTCGCTCCGACTCCGCTTGCGCCGATCAGCAGCGCCCGGCGGCTGGTCGGACCGGTGTCGGTCGTCGTCTGGTGCTCAGTCATTCAGCTTGCCTCCTGTCAGTTGCCACGGCTGGTCGTCCATGGCCACGCCAGTAGAAACGGCGAGGCGTCACGAACGGTTCATCCCGGTATGACGGTAGGACCATGATCCATGCGCAGCCGTAGACGCCGCTGTACGGTCGCTGTGTCAATGCTGTGCGACCGCTTCGGCCGCCCGTCGCGCGCCGGAGCCACGCTTCGCCCGGGTCGACGCGGTGTTCGTCCGGCCGGATACGCCGTTGGCCTTCGCGGCCCGCGCGGACGCGGCGGCGGCTCCACCGGCGGCGCCGGTACGGCCCAGGACCGGGCGCAGGAACGCCCCGGTGTGGCTCTCGGCGACCTCGGCGACCTCCTCCGGCGTGCCGGCGGCCACCACGGTGCCGCCCCGGTGCCCACCCTCCGGCCCCATGTCGATCAGCCAGTCGGCGGTCTTGATCACGTCGAGGTTGTGCTCGATGACCACCACCGTGTTGCCCTTGTCGACCAGACCGGCCAGCACGGTCAGCAGCTTGCGGATGTCCTCGAAGTGCAGCCCGGTGGTCGGCTCGTCGAGCACGTAGACGGTCCGGCCCGTTGAGCGTTTCTGCAACTCGGAGGCGAGCTTGACGCGCTGTGCCTCGCCGCCGGACAGGGTCGGCGCCGGCTGGCCGAGCCGCACGTAGCCCAGCCCGACGTCGACCAGGGTCTTCAGGTGCCGGTGGATCGCCGGGATGGCCTCGAAGAAGTCGGCAGCCTCCTCGATCGGCATCTGCAGGATCTCGGCGATGGTCCGGCCCTTGTAGTGGACCTCGAGGGTCTCCCGGTTGTACCGGTCGCCCTTGCAGACCTCGCACGGCACGTAGACGTCCGGCAGGAAGTTCATCTCGATCTTGATGGTGCCGTCGCCCGAGCACGCCTCGCACCGGCCGCCCTTGACGTTGAACGAGAACCGCCCCGGACCGTAACCGCGCACCTTCGCCTCGGTCGTCTCGGCGAACAACCGGCGGACGTGGTCGAACACCCCGGTGTAGGTCGCCGGATTCGACCGTGGGGTACGGCCGATCGGCGACTGGTCGACACCGACGACCTTGTCCACGTGGTCCAGCCCGGTGATCCGGGTGTGCCGGCCGGGCACCAGCCGGGCGTTGTTGATCTGGTTGGCCAGTACGGTGTAGAGGATGTCGTTGACCAGCGTCGACTTGCCGGAGCCGCTGACCCCGGTGACCGCGATCAGCTGGCCGAGCGGAAACGTGACGGTCAGGTTGCGCAGGTTGTGCTCGCGGGCGCCGTGCACCACCAACTCGCGGCCGGCTGTCGCCGGCCGCCGGGTGACCGGCACCGGGATGGCCCTGCGGCCGGACAGGTACGCCCCGGTCAGCGACTCGTCGCTAATCAGCAGCTCGTCGACCGGCCCGCTGTGCACGATCCGGCCGCCGTGCTCACCGGCGCCCGGCCCGATGTCGACGATCCAGTCGGCGGTCCGGATGGTGTCCTCGTCGTGCTCGACGACGATCAGCGTGTTGCCCAGGCCGCGCAGCCGCACCAGGGTCTCGATCAGCCGGTGGTTGTCCCGTTGGTGCAGCCCGATCGACGGCTCGTCCAGCACGTACAGCACCCCGACCAGGCCGGAGCCGATCTGGGTGGCGAGCCGGATCCGCTGCGCCTCGCCGCCGGAGAGGGTGCCGGCCGGGCGGTCCAGCGACAGGTAGTCCAGTCCGACGTCGACCAGGAACCGCAGCCGGGCGTTGATCTCCTTGAGCACCCGCTCGGCGATCATCTTCTGCCGGTCGGTGAGCACCAGCCCGCCCAGCAGGTCGGCGCACTCGCCGACGGACAGCCCGGTCACCTCGGCGATGTTGCGTCCGGCCACGGTCACCGCGAGCACCTCGGGCTTGAGCCGGGCGCCGCCGCACGACCCGCACGGCACGTCCCGCATGTAGCCCTCGTACTTCTCGCGGGACCACTCCGACTCGGTGTCGGTGTGCCGCCGCTCGATCCACTGCACCACGCCCTCGAAGCCGGTGTAGTAGGACCGTTCCCGGCCGTACTTGTTGCGGTAACGGACGTGCACCTGGTCGTCGGAGCCGTACAGAATGGTTTTCTGCGCCCGGCTGGGCAGCTTGCGCCACGGGGTGTCCAGGTCGAAGTGCTCCGCCTCGCCGAGCGCGGCGAGCAGCCGGGCGAAGTACTCCTGGGTCTGCCCGCCGGACCACGGCTGGATGGCGCCGTCGCGCAGGGAGCGCTCCACGTCCGGGACGACCAGCTCCGCGTCGACCTCCTTCTTGGTGCCCAGACCGACACATTCCGGGCAGGCGCCGTACGGCGCGTTGAACGAGAAGACCCGCGGCTCCAGGTCCTCGATCGCCAGCGGATGGTCGTTCGGGCAGGCCAGGTGCTCGGAGAACCGCCGCTCGCGGGCCGGGTCGTCCTCGGCGAGGTCGACGAAGTCGAGCAGCACGATGCCACCGGTGAGGCCGAGCGCCGACTCCACCGAGTCGGTCAGCCGCCGCCGGGCGCTCTGCTTGACGGTGAGCCGGTCGACGACCACCTCGATGGTGTGCTTCTCCTGCTTCTTGAGCTTCGGCGGCTCGGTCAACGGGTGGACCACCCCGTCGACCCGGGCCCGGGCGTACCCCTTGGCCTGCAGATCGGCGAAGAGATCGAGGTACTCGCCCTTACGGCCGCGCACCACCGGGGCGAGCACCATGAACCGGGTGCCCTCGGGCATGGCCAGCACCCGGTCGACGATCTGCTGCGGGGTCTGCCGGGAGATCCGCTCGCCGCAGACCGGGCAGTGCGGCTCGCCGACCCGGGCGAAGAGCAGCCGCAGGTAGTCGTAGACCTCAGTGATGGTGCCGACAGTCGACCGCGGGTTGCGCGAGGTGGACTTCTGGTCGATGGAGACCGCCGGTGAGAGCCCTTCGATGAAGTCCACGTCCGGCTTGTCCATCTGGCCGAGGAACTGCCGGGCGTACGACGACAGCGACTCGACGTACCGCCGCTGCCCCTCGGCGAAGATGGTGTCGAACGCGAGGCTCGACTTGCCCGAGCCGGACAGCCCGGTGAACACGATGAGCGCGTCACGTGGCAGGTCAAGGCTGACGTCGCGGAGGTTGTGCTCACGCGCGCCACGGATGATCAATCGGTCGGCCACGGTCCGCCTGCTCCCGTAGAGGCTCACAAGGGTGGGTGTTGTCGGGTGTCTGAATCGTCACGTTTGTCGCTTCCGGCCAGTGGTCTGTAGCCGACCTGGCCGACGCCCCGGCAACTGTAGCCCCAGGCCCCGACAACTCTGCCCGACACACGTCGTCACCCGATCGGGGTATCCCGGCACCGGTCCCGCCAATACCGCCCGGGCGGGCCGGATCGGCCGGCATACTGCACATACTGGTCAAGTCACCCATTGACCTGGCGTGGAGCAGAGGGTTCCTCCACGTGTCAGCGGGCCGGCCCGTCCGATCGGGGGGTGGGACGGGTCGGCCCCCGCTGCCATCCGGCCGGCAGGACCGACCAAGCCGGCAATGTCGGGTTGGTCAGCGGCGACGTAGCCTCTGATCCCATGTCCGACGCGGTCTCCGACCCCACGGTCGAAGCGAACGCTACGCCCGATGCGAGAGTCATGCTCGATACGGAACTCAAATCCGACACGGCCGTACCCGAAACCGACGGGTCGCCGCCCGGCACGACGGGGCAGCCGCCCTCCCGCCGCCGTGGCGGCCGCTGGCTGCGTCTCGCCCTGCTCGTCGCGGGGCTGTCGCTGCTCCTGGTGGTCGGCGGTACCGCCACCGCCGGATGGCTGTACGCCCGCTCCGTCGAGTCGCACGTCGACAAGGTGGAGATATTCACCGCACTGCCCGAGGCGCAACGCCCGGTCAAGGCCGTCGAGCAGGCGAGGAACTTCCTGATCGTCGGCAGCGACTCGCGGGATCCGGACACCTCCGGTTCCCGCACCGACACGATCATCCTGGCGCACCTGCCGGCCGACCGCAGCGGCGTACAGATGATCTCCATCCCCCGGGACACCTGGGTCCGGGTGCCGGACCCGGACGGCGGCGACGGCCGCCAGGACAAGATCAATTCCGCGTACGCGACCGGCGGGACGCCGCTACTGGTGCAGACCGTGGAGGCGTTCACCGGAGTCCGGATCGACCACGTGGTGCTCATCGACTTCGCCGGCTTCGCCGAGATCATCGACGCCGTCGGCGGAATCGAACTCGCCGTCGACGAGTCGTTCACCTCGGTCCACCCGCCGTACCGGCAGTTCACCGCCGGACTGCAGCAGATGGACGGCGACACCGCGCTGGACTACGCCCGGCAGCGCAAACAGTTCGCCGACGGCGACTTCACCCGGGTACGGCACCAGCAGGAAATCATCGCGGCGGTACTGGACCAGGCCAGCAGCAGCGGGCTGCTCACCAGCCCGGGCCAGCTGGACGACTTCCTGCGCGCCACCGCCGACGCGGTCACCGTGGACGAGGGCACCTCGGTGTTCGACACGGTGTGGGCGCTGCGGCAGCTACGCAGCACCGACCTGACCATGCTCACCTCGCCGTCGGCGGGCACCGGCCAGCAGGCCGGGCAGAGTGTCGTCTTCCCCGACGAGGCGGCCGCAGCAGACCTGTACGCGGCGGTCCGTGGCGACACCGTCGACGACTGGCTGCGCGAACACCCGACCGGCCGCTGATCCGGCGTCACCGCTGCCGGTAACGTGCCCGGTTGTCCTTCGAGATCTGCTTCCACCTGGCCCGCTCGGCGGCGGCCAGCCGCGCGTCCCGGCGACGCATCTCGTGCGCGACCTCCCGCTGCAGGCGCTGCCAACTCTCCCAGCGGCGCACCGGCAGGTCGCCCGACTCGATCGCGGCACGCACCGCGCAGCCCGGCTCACCGCTGTGCGCGCAGTCGGCGAACCGGCAGGCGGCGGCGAGCTCGGCCACGTCGGAGAACGCCTCGTCCAGGCCGTCAGCGGAGTCCAGCAGACCCACCGCCCGTACCCCTGGGGTGTCCAGCACCGCCCCGCCGCCCGGGATCGGGATCAGCGCCCGGTAGGTGGTGGTGTGCCGGCCCTTGCCGTCAACCCGACGGATGGCCTGCACCCCCATCACCTCGGTGCCGGCCAGGGCGTTGACCAGTGTCGACTTGCCCGCCCCGGACGGCCCCAACAGTCCCAGAGTGCGACCGGGCGCCACGAGCCGGGACACCTCGTCGATGCCGTCACCGCGTTGCGCGCTGACCGTGATCACCGGTACGCCCGGTGCCACGGCGGACACCTGGTCGCCCACCGCCGCCGGGTCGGCCACCGCGTCGCACTTGGTCAGCAGGACCACCGGCTCGGCGCCGGACTCCCAGGCCAACGCCAGGAAGCGTTCGATGCGGCCCAGATCGGGTGCCGGGTGCATCGGTTCGACGACGGCGGCCGTGTCGACGTTGGCGGCGAGCACCTGCCCGGTGGAGTCCTTGTCGGCGGTACGACGCACCAGCGCGGTCCGCCGGGGCAGCACCTGCTCGACGGTGGTCCGCTCGTCCGGCCAGGTCCGCACCAGCACCCAGTCGCCGGCGCAGGGCAGGGCCACCGGGTCGGACGCGGCGGCGGTGAGGACCGCGCCGGCGACACTGGCCCGCATCGGTCCGTCGGCCACCAGTACGGTGCACACCCCGCGGTCCACCCGGGCCACCCGGCCGGGCTGGTGGTCGGTGTCGGGAGCCGGCAGGGCACGGTCGTGGAAGGCGTCCCAGCCGAGGGACGCGAGATCGAACGTCATGAGAACCCTTGTCAGGTCGTGGGGTGCCCGCCGGCCGGACCGGCCGGACGACCCCGGTGGGAAGGAGAGGCGGACGGACCGCAGGGGACAGTCACGGTCACCACCACCTCCCTCCGGAGAGCTCTGCCTGACGCGTCACGGCAACGGTAGCCTTCTGACGGCAGCCGGGGAAAGCCAATTCCGCCCAGCCACGACCAGCAGGAGGTTCCGGTGCCCTACCAGGGAGATGTCACCGTCGGCGGCGCGCCGGACGTCCGGGAGTTGACCGGGCTCACCATCACCAAGATCGCGGTCGGACCGATGGACAACAACGCCTACCTGCTGCGCTGCACCAGCACCGGCGAGCAGGTGCTGATCGACGCGGCGAACGAGGCACCCCGGCTGCTGGAGCTGATCGGGCCGGCCGGGCTCGCCGCCATGGTCACCACCCACCAGCACATGGACCACTGGGTCGCGCTGGAGGAGGTGGCCGCCGCGACCGGGGCCGCCTCGCTCGCCCACCCGGCCGACGCCGACGGGCTGCCCCTGGTCACCGCCACCATCACCGACGGCGACCGGGTCGCGGTCGGCGACTGTGAACTGGAGGTCGTCCACCTGGTCGGGCACACGCCCGGCTCGGTCGCCCTGCTCTACCGGGATCCACACGGAGTGGCGCACCTGTTCACCGGCGACGCGTTGTTCCCCGGCGGGGTCGGTGCCACCCGCGGCAACCGGCGCAACTTTTTGTCGCTGATCGACGACGTCGAGCGCAAGCTGTTCGACCGGCTGCCCGACGACACCTGGTTCTACCCCGGCCACGGGAAGGACTCCACGCTCGGTGCCGAACGCCCGGCGCTGCCGCAGTGGCGGGCCCGGGGCTGGTGACCCGTCACCGGCGACGCGGCGACAGTCAGATCGTGCGGCGGCCACCGGTGACGGCGAGCACCTCACCGGTGGTGTAGCTGGACTCCTGCGAGGCGAAGAAGACGTACGACGGGGCCAGCTCCGCAGGCTGCGCCGGTCGACCGATCGGTGACGTGGTGCCGAACTTGCCCACCGCCTCCGGCGGCATGGTCGCCGGGATCAACGGCGTCCAGACTGGCCCGGGTGCCACCGAGTTCACCCGGATCCCCTGGTCGACCAGGTTCGCCGCCAGCCCTTTGGTGAAGTTCACGATGCCCGCCTTGGTGGTCGCGTAGTCCAACAACGACGGCGACGGATCGAACGCCTGGATCGACGACGTGTTGATGATGCTGGACCCCGGCGGCATGTGCGGCACGGCCGCCTTGCAGATCCAGAACAACGCGTACAGGTTGGTCTTCAGCACCCGGTCGAACTGCTCGGTGGAGATCTCCGCGATCCCCTTCTCCTGCGCCATCTGGTACCCGGCGTTGTTGACCAGAATGTCGATGCCGCCGAGCTCCTCGACGGCGCGTCGCACCAGCTCCACGCACTGATGCTCGGTGGTGATGTCGCCGGGCACCGGCACCGCCCGCCGGCCGGCCGACTCGACCAGCCGGACCGTCTCCCGGGCGTCACGCTCCTCCTGCGGCAGGTACGACAGGACGACGTCGGCACCCTCCCGGGCGAACGCGAGCGCCACCGCACGGCCGATCCCCGAGTCCCCGCCGGTGATCACCGCCCGCCGGTCGGTCAACCTGCCGGAGCCGCGGTAACTCTCCTCGCCGTGGTCCGGCGGCGGATCCATCCTGGCACCGGTGCCCGGCGGTGGCTGCTTCTGCACCGGCTGTCCCCGCCGCTGACCGTACTGCTCCGTCGGATCCTGCCGGATGTGCTGGTCGGCCATGATCGTTCGCTCCTCACGGTACGGGCGCAACAGGTGTGAACACCGCAGCCGTACCCACACCACCCCGGACCGAAACCGTCGGCTGATCCCCGGCACCGGCCAGCCACCCCCGGCAGGTTTGAGCCACCCGCCGACGGGCAGCCGTCGTTCGACAGCACCAGACCCGGCTCTCCACGGCCGGCCGGGACAGGACGGGCGGCGCGACCGGATGGGCACACGGGACGCAACGGACACCGCCGGCGCGATCCGGGCGGCCCCGGCCCTCGGACCGCCCCGGCTCTGGCCACTGGCTGGGCTGACCGTCGGGGTGACCCTGCTGGCGGCCACCGGCGCGCTGCCCCACTGGCCCGGCCTCGCGCACCTGGTCGCCCTGCCCCCGGTCGACCTGTACACCGACCTGCGGCTACTGCTGACCAGAGCGCCGTCCCGGCCGTGGTTCGCCGCCGGGCTGATCGGGGCGCTGGCGGTACGGGTGAGCGTACTTGCGCTGATGCTCGGCGGGCTGGACCGGCAACGGTTACGTCTGGCCGCCACCGTCTACCTCGCCGTACTGCCGGTCCTGCTGTTCGCCGCCGAGGCCGTCTACATCGCCGCCGCTGTCCTCTACTCCCGGCTGTTCTGGGCCGGCGTCGGGCTGCTGGCGTTGGTCGTGGTCGTCGTCGTCGCGCTGCCGTGGCAGGGCACCACGCGACTGCGCCAGGCATGGTCGCGCACCTGGCGCAACGGGCTGCGGGTCGAGGTGACCGTGCCGTACGCGACCGCCCTGATCGGCCTCGGCGTGCTCGCCGAACAGATCCCGGCGCTGCGGCTGGCCGCCGTGCCGGTCTCCGGTGCGTTGACCGCGGTCGCGGTCCGGCTGCTCGCCCGCCCGGCACCGGCGTTGCCCCGGCTGCGGCTTGCCGGCGCCGCCGCGCTGTTCCTGGTCGCGACCGCCGGGTTCATCGCCACCAGGTCGACACCAGTCACCGACCCGGCCGCACCGCGCACCGGCTCCATCCTGCTGATGAGCGGGATCAACTCCGCCTCCGGCCGGGGCACCATCTTCGGCACCCGCACCGATGTCCTCGGCTACACCTGCGCGCAGACGTTCTACTTCTCCTATGCCGGCCCCGGCGACGGCCAGCCGCAGGGCCGGGCCCGCTGCCCGATCCGCACCGGAGCCCCGTACCACCGGGCGGACACCCAGCGGCCGTTCGCCGAGCAGGTCAGCATCTTCGCCGCCCAGGTCCGGGACCTGCCCCGCCCGCTGGTCGTCGCCGCCCACTCGCACGCAGTGTGGGTGGCCTGGGCGGCGATGGCCGGCGGAGCCACCGCCCAGATAGACGAGCTGATCCTGATCGGACCGTTCCCGGACAGCCCGGCGGGCTACCTCCCACCGGGTCGCGACGGGCCCGGTCGGGTCGGCAGCGACCTGTTCCGGCTGCTGGCGCCGGTCTCCGACTGGGTGGACTTCCACTTCGAGCCGGACGCCCCGGCCGCCCGGGAACTACTCGCCCCAACCAACGGCGGCGCCGCCGTGCTGACCGATCCGCTGCCACCGCCGGTACGGACGGTCGCGGTCACCTCGGCGACCGATCTGCCGCTCATGCCACACGGCTGGCGGCTACCGGTCGCCCGCAACGTCTGCCCGGTCCGCGAAGCACACCCCTTCCTGCCGGACACCCCGGCGTTCTACCACGAGGTCAACCGGTTCCTCGACGGCGAACCGCCGCTGCCCTGCCCACCGTGGCGGGACTGGGGCCGGCCGATGGCGCTGCCGTTCGGCGTACCCCCGATGGACTGACCGCTGCCCACCGAGACCGGGAGGAAACCCATGGCCAGGAACCTCGACGACCGGATCGTCGTCGTCACCGGCGCGTCCAGCGGAATCGGCCGTGCCTGTACCCACCGTTTCGCCGCCGCCGGCGCCACCCTGGTACTGCTGGCCCGCCGCCGGGACGCGCTGGAGACGGCGGCCACCGAATGCCGTGGGCGGGGCGGACAGGTGCTGGTGGTCACGCTCGACGTGACCGACGCCGACGCCGTCGCCGACGCCGCCCGACAGGCCGTCGCCCGGTTCGGCCGGATCGACGTCTGGGTCAACAACGCGGGCGTCAACCTGTACGGCGCGGTCGAGGAGACTCCCGCGCACCTGTGGCATCAGGTGGTGCGGACCAACCTGTTCGGCACCTACCACGGCATCCGCGCCGCGCTGCCGTGGTTGCGGGACCAGGGACACGGGACCCTGATCACCGTCTCGCCGGTGCACGGCTGGGCACCGGCGCCGCAGCAGAGCGCGTACGCGGCGAGCGCGCACGCCGTCCGGGCGCTGAGCGACTGCACCCGGCAGGAGGTCCGTGACGTGCCTGGGATCGCGGTGTGCACGGTGCTGGCGGGGCCGGTGGACACCCCGATGTCGCGCAGCGCCGCCAACTGGACCGGTCGGCGAGTGGCGCCGCCGGCCCACCCCTGCCACCCCGACGAGGTGGCCAGGTCCGTCGTCAAGCTGGTCCACAGCCCTCGCCGGGAGGTTCACGTCGGGCCCGGTGCCCGGCGCGGGGTGCTCGGCGCCCGGCTGCTGCCGGCGCTGACCGAGCGGGCCCGCGCCCGGGCGGCGCGGCGGTCCCAGGTCGCCGACGTCCCGGTCGGCTACACCGCCGGCAACCTGCTGCGCCCCATGCCGCTCGGTGCCCGGGTCGACAGCGGCCAGAGTACGGCGTACCCCGCCTCGGGTGGTGCCCGGTGAGTCCGCTGCTGACGCCGTCGACGCCGGGCTCGCCAGCGCCGCAGCCGGTCACCCGGCAGGTCGAGGTGCCGGCCCCGCCGAGCTGGCGGGTCCGGGCCGGCGCGCCCTCGGACACCATGTGGACGATCACCGGCCTGTGCTGGGACCGTCCGGCGGCGACCGACCGACGGCCGCCGATCGTGCTGGTGCACGGGCTCGCAGTCGCCGCCGGACTCGGTGTGCCGGTGGCGGGCCGCCTCGCCGCCACCGGCACCGTACTGGCCCCGGACCTGCCCGGCTGCGGCCACAGCAGCAAACCGGAGCCGGTGCCCGACGTCGCCGAACTCGGCACCGCCGTGGCCAGCTGGCTGCCCGCCGTGGTCACCGCCCCGGCCGTACTGGTCGGCGTGTCGCTCGGTTGTCAGGTGGTGCTGGAGGCGGCCGCCCAGGCCCCCGACTGGGTGTCGGCGGTGGTGCTGGCGGGCCCCACGGTGGATCCGGGGCGCCGCACGTGGCGCAGCCAACTGTGGCGCTGGCAGGCCGAGCAGACCACCCAGTCCGTCCGGCTCAAACGGATCCAGCTGACCGACTACCGCCGGGCGGGGGTGCGGCGGGTGCTGCGGACATTCTCGGCTGCGCTGGCGGACCGGCCCGAGGACAGGATCCGCCGGGTCGGCGCGCCGGTGCTGGTGTGCCGGGGCACCCGCGACCCGTTGGTGTCCGACCAGTGGGTTGCCGACCTGCGCCGGCAGGCCCCCGATGCCCGGCTGCGCCGACTGCCCGGCGTGGTGCACGCGATGAGCCACGACAACCCGGCCGAGTTCGCCCGGGTGATCCACGGCTTCCTCGACGAGCTCGCGACGACCGGCGGAGGTGTCGACGGTGCCCGCACCCGCGTTCCTGGCTAGCTTCGACTCGGCCTCGGCGATGCTGCTGGCCACCGCCGCGTACCTGCGGGGTGAGTCGTTTCCCGCCCTCGGCCAGTCAAGACTGTTGAAGCCGCTGGTGAAGGCGACCGACCTGCTGCCGGGCCGCGCCAGAGAGAAGGCGTTCATCGTCGGCGGGCTGACCGAGGCGGTACGGGCCGCGAAAATGGGCCGCATCGACGTGGCGGAGGTTTCCCGGTGGGTGACCCGGGAGTACCCGCGGCGCCGCTATCCGGCGGTGGCGGTCGGCTCGTCCAGCGGAGCGCTGGTGCACCTGTGGGCGGCGCTGGGGGTGCCGTGGCTGCCGCAGACCTTCTTCATCCCGGTCGCCCAGCGGGTACACCCGGACGATCCGACGACCGCGCTGCGCAAAGGTCTGAAGCCGGGTCGGGCGCTGCTCGACGCCAACCCGGACGTCCAGCTGCACCACATGCACGACGCCAACCAGGACCGGCTGATGGTGCGGGCGCTGACCTACTTCCGGGTCAAGCGCCGCACCCTGGGAGCGGAGTACGAGGCGTTCCTCCGGGAACGGCTGGCGCCCGGCGGGACGATCATCATCGCCGACTGCCGCAAGCAGTGGCGGACCACCGTGGTCGGTGAGCGGCATGTGTTCCAGCACGGAGCGGTCGGCGGTGCCACCCAGAACGAGTTCCACCGGGGTGGCCCCCGAGTGGCGGCCTACCTGCACCGCTACGGCTCCCCGGTACGCCGGTGGGTCGGCCCGGAACCGGACAGCGTCAGCCCGGAGGCGGAGTGGGGCTTCGCCCCGCAACTGGCCGAGGACATCGACCGGTTCGCCGCCGAGAACGGCTACCAGGTCCGCCGGATCGTGTTCGACCGGCCGTCGGCACCGTCGCCGATGGTCGCCGACCTCTACCAGTGGTGGTACCGGCAGCGGCGCATCCCGGCGAGCCGGCTGCTGATCGAATCGTTCATCGTGCTCGACCCGTGGTGGACTTTGCGGACCGGCTCAGTGCCCTACTGGATGACGTTCACCATGGAGCCGAGCCTGCACGACGTCGAACGCTACCTGGACGAGCGGGAACCGTTCACCGACATCCATCTGGCGCTGTTCCAGAACGGTGTGCCGGACGCGGTCGGCTGGCCGCCGCCCGAGCGGTGGCAGGCGGTGCTCGACCGGGCCGCCCGCAGCGGGCGCTACCTCGGCCGGAACCTGGCGGACTTCCCCTGTGAAATGTCGCTGTACGCGCGTTACGACGAGGCGTTGCAGGCGATTCCGGCCCGGTATCCGATGCCGGGTCAGCTGACCCTCGTCCAGTTCGACGACTTCTGGCGGCAGTCCGGCGGGTACCCGGGCGTCAGCTGGGAGTCCTTGACACCGGCCGGGTGAGGCCCGGGCCGCACCGGACCGTTCAGTTCTGCAGGAAGCCCTGGGCGACCCGGGCCTCGGCCAGCAACCGCGAGCAGGCGGCCGGGTCGGACTCGGTGATGGTGGGCACCTCGTCCTCGCCACCGAGGCCGCGCAGGTACGCGAGTTCGGCGGGCCCGATGTGCCGGACCTTGCCGCTGTCGTGCACGACGTAGATCGGGTTCGGGGTCTGGTTGGTGCACTGCACGAGATACATGACGGTGTCTCCCGGGTCGTCGAGGTCGTCGATAATCCATCTCGGTCGGGGTGGTACCGGCGGTCGGATCGCGGTCACGATCTGCGCCGCGCGGGCGACGATCGTCGGTTTCTGAGCGACGATCGCCGGACCGGGACACTGGCTGTGTCCCCAGTCGAATCCGTTCTCGGCACCCATGCTGTGATGGCCGAGTCCGCGTTCGCGCGGGCTGTTCGCGTTGCGCACCGGCACGCCGTGTTCGAGGTGTGATCGGGCCAGCAGTTGGGCGTTCGCCTCCAGCTGCGGGGCGGTGAGCCGGTCCGGCAGGAACCCTTCGTTCTCGATACTGAGCCAGGTGCGGTTGCCGGCCCGCTGTGTCCACGCCCGGATCTCGGTGTCGACCATCTGCGCGATGCGCCCGTCCTTGGCCACGACGAAGTGCGACGACACCCGCGACGCGGGATTACGCTGCCAGGCGATGGTGCCCTCGAAGTATCCGGCGGCGATGTGCACCACGATGCCGTGGTGCGCGTCGAGGCGGTCCTCCGGCTCGTTCAACGCACCGGTGCCGTTGCCGCTGTTCACGGTGGGACCCCGCCAGGTAGCGAGATCGGTCCAGATTCCCATGTGGTGGTGCCTCCTTTCCCCGCCGGCGGATGGGTGGGTGGATCGAGTCCGGTCGACGTCGGAGGAGCGTGGGACCATGGACCGGCTCGGCCGCCACCTGCCGGGTGGCCCCGGTCGCCGGTGCGGTTCCGCTCACCGGCGCGGGCGCCGCCGCGCCCCGAGGTCCACTGTGCGCACCGGCTGGCCGGGCCGGTGACTCACTTCGACTGGCACGTCCGGCGACAGCTCGATCCCGGTCCTCCCGGTGTCGTCAGTCTTGGTGACCGACGCCCTCCCGACGGTGCCATGTGTCGAGAATAGCGTGCCCAGCAAGCTTCTGACCAGGGCAAATAACTCTGAGTATTGGCGGGCGATGGGTGGAGTTGTGACCGCTGCCGGTTAGCATCGGTTGGCACGGCCCGCCGCCGGAGGCCAGGTGGTGGCCGGCGGCAGGGATCGTCAGTCCTGTGTGACCGGCAACCAGACCACCGACGGCCGCTGCGGGTCATGAAAGATCCACCGTTGGCTGCTCAGTAGCCGGGCGGCGGTACCCAGCGGCTCACCGGTTCCCGGGTTCCTCGCCCACCGCGGATGCGCGCCACCGCTGACCTGCACCCGTAACCGCTCTCCTGCTGCCAGCCGGCAGGCGGTCGGCCAGAGGGTCACCGGCACCCGGACCGCCTCGCCACCCGCCGGCCCATCCACCCGGGACAGTCCATCACAGATGTTCCAGGACCTGCCGCGCCGGTCGACCCGGCACAGCCGGACGAACACGTCGAAGTACGCGACGGTGCAGCGGACGTACACCTCGGCCGTCACCGGGCCGATCAGCTCCACCGGCCCGTCCAGCGGCCCGCTCGTGTAGGTCAGCACGTCCGGGCGGGCCTCTAGATCCCGGTTGTCGCGCACCCCGGCGTGCTGGGCGACCAGCATCGGCCCACCCACCGCCGGAGTCGGTGCCGCCGGGTCGTAGCGGTGCCGGTCCGGCGCCGACCGGGGCGGCATCGCCCGGCCCAGCCGACCACCGGGCCACAGGTACCACCCGGTGGTCGTCGCGGGCGGTGGCCAGTCGGCGAGATCGCGCCACCCGGCCCCGGCGACGTGTACCCGTACCGGCCGGTGACCGGACGCGCCGGGCACTGCACCGAAACGGGTCGCGAAGAACGCCGCCGCTTCCCGGTACGCCGTGACGAACAGCCCGGGGCTGCCATGCGTCCACGGCCCGACGGTGAGCTTGGGCCGCCGACCCGCCGCCCGCAACGCCGCGTAGTCGGCTAACTGGGCCGGCAGAAAGATGTCGTGCCAACCGGTCACCATCGACACCGGAGCCCGGACCTGGGCGACCTCCCGGTGGAAGGTGCGGGGCAACCAGTACGGTGCCGCCGGACGGTGCTGGGTGAGCCACTCCTGGAAGAACGGCACGGTGCCACCGGTCGCGACCCGGTCCGCCTCGGCCAGGGGCAGGTGCGCCAGGCCGGCGGTCAGCCGGGGCAGGCCACGACGTAGCTCACGCTGGCGGGTCAGCCACGGCACCTGCTGGGCCGACATCAGCTCCGCCCAGGTCAGCACCGTGTCCAGGGAGAACCCCCCGCCGGCGTACGTGGAGTCGCGGGTCTGCGCGGCGGTGACCACCGCGACCATCGCCCGCAGGTCGTCGCCGGCATGGGCGGCCGTGGCCCACTGCCCGAAGCCCTGGTAGGAGATGCCGAAGGTGCCGAGCCGTCCGTCGTACCAGGGTTGCCGGCGCAGCCACTCCAAAGTGTCCAGCCCGTCGGCCCGCTCATGCAGCAACGGCTCGAACAGGCCGTCGGACCCGAACGTGCCCCGGCACGACTGGACGACGCAGTGCCAGCCACGGCGGGCGAACAGCAGTCCGAGCAGCCGGACCGGACCGCCCCGACCGTACGGGGTCCGGATCAGCACGGTCGGCGCGGCGCCCGCACCCACCGGCCGATAGTGGTCGGTCCGCAGCCGCAGCCCGTCGCGGGTCCGCACGGCGAGATCGCGTCGGATCCGGACCCGCCACGGACCCCCAACCCCGAACCGCCGCAGGCCCGCAAGACCGAACCGCCGCAGGCCCGCGGCACCGTGCCGGCGATCGGGCCGGCCGCCGGGTGCGCCGTCAGCGCCCACGGCCGCCGTCCCGGGCGGCGGCGCGCACCTCGTCGCGGTGCGCCCGGGTGGACTCGCCCATCGCCGTCAGGAACCGGCGGACCGTCTCCAACTCGTCGTCGGTGAAGTCGGCCATCACGGCATCGGTACGCCGGCCCAGCGGGGCGAAGAACTCGCGGGCCAGGGCGGCGCCCTCGGCCGCGTACCGCAGCCGCACCTTGCGCCGGTCGTCAGGGTCCCGGTCGCGGTACAGGTGTCCGGCCCGCTCCAGCCGGTCCACCAGGGCGGTGACCGAACCGGAGGTCAGGTTGAGGTGCACGCCCAGGCCGCCCGGGGTGATCGGTTCGCCGCTCTGTTCGGCGTCCATCACCGCGATCAGCGCCTGCAGGTCGGTGGCGTGCAGGTCGTGCAGTGCGGCGAAGGCGTGACCGACATGGCCGGCGTCGACGGTGTAGCTGCGCAACCGGCGGATGATCTCCGCCACTACCGCTGACCGACCACTCGGCCGGGTCCCCCATACACCGGCGCCCACCGTGTGCCCTCCGATCCATGTCCTGGACATGACCCTATCCCAGGCCAGGGCTATAGTCTTGATGAACGAGATACTAGATAGCCGTGATATTTGCCCCCGCCCAACCGGCGACGAACGAGGTGCACACATGCCCACACCGCTCGGCACCCGGCTGACCGCGATCGTCTGCGGCCGGTGGACCGCATGGCTGGTTCTGCTCACCGCAGCCGCATTCTCCGCGCTGGTGATCGGCTTCGCAGGCGATCCCCGCACCGGCGACGACCCCACCGGGGCGCTGCCCGCCTCCGCCGAGTCGGTCCAGGTCGCCGAACTGCGCCGGCAGCTACCCGGCGGGCAGCTCAACCCGGCCCTCGTCGTCTACTCCCGCGACGGCGCCCCGCTGACCGCCGACGACGACGCCGCGATCGCCGCCGACCGCGAAGCCTTCGCCCGCGACGCCGTCGACGAGGTCGGCCCACCGGTGTACGCCCCCGACCGCACCGCCGCCCTGGTCGCCGTCCCACTCCCCGCCGAAATCGACATCGAACGCCTCGGCGAGATCGTCGACCGGCTCCGCGCCGAGGCCCGCGCCGGACTTCCCACCGGCGCCGAAGCCGAACTCACCGGCGGCGCCGGCTTCACCGCCGACGTCGCCGCCGCCTTCGACGGCGCCAACGTCACCCTGCTCGCCGCCACCGTCGCCGTCGTCGCCGCACTGCTGCTGATCACCTACCGCAGCCCCTGGCTGTGGCTGGTGCCACTCGCCGTGGTCGGCACCGCGGACGTCGTCAGCAACGGACTCATCGCCATCGCCAGCCGCGCCGTCGACCTGCGGATCGACCCCTCCACCACCGGCATCGTCGACGTGCTCGTCTTCGGTGCCGGCACCAACTACGCCCTGCTGCTGATCGCCCGCTACCGCGAGGAACTGCGCCGCGAACCCGACCGCCGCCGAGCCCTGCGCCGGGCGCTGAGCTCCGCCGGCCCAGCGATCACCGCCAGCGCCCTGACCGTTGTGCTCAGCCTGCTAACCCTGCTCGCCGCCGTACTCGCCAACGACCGCGCGATCGGCGTCGCCGGCGCCGTCGGCATCACCACCGCCATGCTGTACGGCCTGATCGTGCTGCCCGCCGCGCTGTCCGTCTGCGGACGCGGCCTGTTCTGGCCGTTCGTCCCCCGCCCCGGCCAGCCCGACCCCACCCGCAGCGGCCTCTGGGCCCGGGCCGGCGCGCTGGTCAGCCGCCGACCCCGCACCGTGCTCGCCGGCTCCCTGCTGCTGCTGGCCGTGCTGGCCACCGGCCTGTTCGACGCCCGGATCGGGCTGAGCAAGACCGAACAGTTCCGGGTCAGCGCCGAATCCATCGACGGGCTGGCCACCCTGTCCCGGTCCTTCCCACCTGGCGCCGCCGACCCGGTGATCGTGATCGCCGACGCCGCCCAGACGCCGGCGGTGCTCGCCGCCGTCGAAACGGTCGACGGGGTCGCCAGCGCCCGACCCGCCGGCGGCACCGACGACCTCGCCGTCGTCGAGGTGGTGCTACGCGCCGAACCGGACAGCGCCGAAAGCTACCGCGCCATCCGGGACCTGCGGGCCACGCTCGACTCGGTACCGGCCGGCGACGCCCTCGTCGGCGGCTCCGTCGCCGCGAACCTGGACACCCGCGACGCCGCCCTGCGTGACCTGCGGGTCGTCGTCCCACTGGTGCTCATGGTGGTGCTGGCGGTGCTGATCGTGCTGCTCCGGTCGATCGTCGCGCCACTGATCCTGGTCGGTACAGTGGTCGCCACTTTCTTCGCCGCCGTCGGTGCGGCCACCACCCTGTTCACCCAGGTGCTCGGCTACCCGGCGCTGGACACCAGCGTGCCGCTGCTGGCGTTCCTGTTCCTGGTCGCCCTCGGCGTCGACTACAACATTTTCCTCACCACCCGGGCCCGGGAGGAAGCGGGCGTCGACGGCACCCGGCAGGGCATGCGAACCGCGCTCGCCGTCACCGGCGGAGTGATCACCAGCGCCGGTGTCCTGCTCGCCGCGGTCTTCACCGTCCTCGGCGTGCTGCCGCTGGTCACCCTGACCGAGATCGGGGTGATCGTCGGGTTCGGCGTACTGCTCGACACGTTGCTGGTCCGGACCCTGCTGGTGCCGGCGATCGCGATGGTGCTCGGCCGACGGTTCTGGTGGCCGAGCGCGCTCGCCCGCCACCGCGTCCCGGAGCCGGTGCCGGTCAGGGCCGATCCGACGCCGAAGCCGGCCGGGGCCGACCCGATGCCGGGCCGGCGCGCCGATGCCGGAGGATAGGAGCATGCAGACCCGCTCCGATCTCCGCAACGTGGCCATCATCGCGCATGTCGACCACGGCAAGACCACGCTGGTTGACGCGATGCTGCGCCAAGGCGGCCAGCTGCACGCCCGCGCCGAACTGCCCGACCGGGCGCTGGACTCCATGGACCTGGAGCGCGAAAAGGGCATCACCATCCTGGCCAAGAACACCGCGATCAGCTACGTGCCCGACCAGGGCGACCCGGTCGTCATCAACATCATCGACACCCCGGGGCACGCCGACTTCGGCGGCGAGGTGGAACGCGGCCTCACCATGGTCGACGGCGTGGTGCTGCTGGTCGACGCCAGCGAAGGGCCGCTGCCGCAGACCCGGTTCGTGCTGCGCAAGGCGCTGCAGGCCCGGCTACCGATCATCCTGGTGATCAACAAGGTGGACCGGCCGGACGCGCGGATCAAAGAGGTCGTCGACGACACCTACGAGCTCTTCCTCGACCTCGACGCCGACGAGGCCCAGATCGACTTCCCGATCGTGTACGCCTGCGCCCGCGACGGCGTCGCCTCGCTGACCCAGCCGGCCGACGGCGCGGTGCCGGACGACAGCGACAGCCTGGAACCGCTGTTCCGCACGCTGCTGGCGACGATCCCGGCACCGGCCTTCGACCCGGACGCGCCGCTGCAGGCGCACGTGACGAACCTCGACGCCTCGCCGTTCCTGGGCCGGCTGGCGCTGTGCCGGGTCCGGCAGGGCACCATCCGCAAGGGCCAGACCGTCGCCTGGTGCCGCACCGACGGCAGTCTGCAGAAGGTCCGCATCTCCGAGCTGCTGATGACTGAGGGACTGGAACGCAAGCCCGCCGAGGCCGCCGGCCCGGGCGACATCATGGCGGTGGCCGGCATCCCGGACATCATGATCGGCGAGACCCTGGCCGACGCGGACGACCCCCGCCCGCTGCCGTTGATCACCGTCGACGAGCCGGCGATCTCGATGACCCTGGGCACCAACACCTCACCGTTGGCCGGCAAGGTCAAGGGGTCGAAGGTGACCGCCCGGCTGGTCAAGGACCGCCTGGACCGCGAACTGATCGGCAACGTGTCGCTGCGGGTGCTGCCCACCGAACGCCCGGACGCCTGGGAGGTGCAGGGCCGTGGTGAACTCGCCCTGGCCATCCTGGTCGAGCAGATGCGCCGCGAGCAGTACGAGCTGACCGTCGGCAAACCGCAGGTGGTCACCCGGGAGATCGACGGACGGGTCTGCGAGCCGGTGGAGCGGCTGACCATCGACGCCCCCGACGA
Source organism: Solwaraspora sp. WMMD937 (assembly GCF_029581175.1). Lineage (NCBI taxonomy): Bacteria > Bacillati > Actinomycetota > Actinomycetes > Micromonosporales > Micromonosporaceae > Solwaraspora > Solwaraspora sp. WMMD937. The sequence goes on from NZ_CP120738.1 coordinate 5,376,279, forward strand.
GTACCTGGGCGCGATCACCCAGCTGCTGGCCACCCGCAAGGGCCGGATGGAACAGCTGGTCAACCACGGCACCGGCTGGATCCGGATGGAGTGGCTGGTACCGGCCCGCGCGCTGATCGGGTTCCGGACCGAGTTCCTCACCGAGACCCGCGGCACCGGCATCCTGCACCACGTCTTCGAGTCCTACGAGCCGTGGTTCGGCGAGCTGCGGACCCGGCCCACCGGGTCGCTGGTCGCCGACCGGACCGGCGTGGCGACCAGCTTCGCCATGTTCAACCTGCAGGAACGCGGCTCGCTCTTCGTCGAGCCGGGCACCCCGGTGTACGAGGGCATGCTGGTCGGCGAGAACTCTCGCGCCGACGACATGGACGTCAACATCACCAAAGAGAAAAAGCTGACGAACATGCGTTCGTCGACCGCCGACGAGTTGGAGCGGCTGGTGCCGCCCCGCAAGCTCTCCCTGGAGCAGGCGCTGGAGTTCTGCCGCGAGGACGAGTGCGTCGAGGTCACCCCCGAGGCGGTACGGCTGCGCAAGGTAATCCTCGACCAGACCGCACGGGCCCGGGCGGCGGCCCGCCGCAAGCACCAGAGCTGAACCGCACCGCCGGTGGGAGCTCTCGGCACGGGGTCCCACCGGCGGTGTCGGTCACTTGACGAGGTCGGCGAGCTCCCGCTTACGGTCCCGGGACGACTTGACCAGGCTGGCTACCGTGGTGACCAGCAGGGTCACGAAGATGACGGTCAGCGACAGCCAGATCGGGATGTGCGGTGCCCAGCCGACCGGATCGCCACCGTTGACGAAGAACAGGCTGTTGTCGGCCAACGCCTCCAGTACCAGCTTCACGCCGATGAAGCCCAGCACCACCGCCAGGCCGTAGCTGAGGTAGACCAGCCGGTCCAGCAGACCGCCGAGCAGGAAGTAGAGCTGCCGCAGCCCCATCAACGCGAATACGTTGGCGGTGAACACCAGGTACGGCTCCTGGGTGATGCCGAAGATCGCCGGGATCGAGTCGAGCGCGAAGATCAGGTCGGTGACGCCGATCGCGATCATGACGATCAGCATCGGCGTGAACATCCGCCGGCCGGCCTCGGTCACCGTGGTCAGCCGGCCACCGTCGTAGGCACCGGAGACCGGCAGCACCCGCCGGCTCCACCGGATCAACGCGTTCTCGGAGAACTCGTCGGTCGTCTCAGGCTGGCGTAGCTGGCCGATCGCGGTGTAGATGAGGAAAGCACCGAAGATGTAGAACACCCAGGAGAACTGGGAGATCAGCACGGCGCCCGCCGCGATGAACCCGCCGCGCAGCACCAGCGCCAGCACGACGCCGACCAGCAGCACCTTCTGCTGGTACTTCCGGGGCACCACGAACCGGCCCATGATGATCACGAAGACGAAGAGGTTGTCGACGGAGAGGCTCTTCTCCGTGACGTAGCCGGCGAAGAACTCGCCGGCGTACCGCCCGCCGGACGTGGCCCACACCCCGAGGCCGAAGATCACCGCGAGCACGATGTAGAAGACGGTCCAGCCGGCTGACTCGCGCATGCTCGGTTCGTGCGGCCGCCGGACGATGATCAACAGGTCGGCGATCAGCACCGCAGTCAGTACGACCAGGCTGACCAGCCAAACCCAGGCAGGGATGTTCACTCGGACCTCCGGCAGACACAGGGCACCGCCGACGGAACCGGGACGGGCTGCCCCGGTCTTCGTGGAGATGCGCACAGCAGTGACTGACGGAGGTCTCTTCCGCCACCATCCACCGAACTGTCTGCCTTCGGGGACGACGACCGCAGGTGCCGGGTCGGTCCACCATGCGGGCCAACCGTGCTGACGACACCAACGCGAGGGAATACTCCCCTCCTCCTGCGTCATTGTTGCGCAACTACCGGGCAAACGACACACCGGGGCGGGTTACCGGTGACGACAAGCACAACTTCTCAGCCATCCTAGGAGGCTAGATAGTCGTCGCGAACCCTCGTCCGCCGGGCCGGAGCTGGTCCGGACCCAACCCCTCAGGCCGGTCCGGGCGCAGCCGTGTGGCAGGCTGCCGCCATGGTGCTTGAGATCGCGCTGGTCGATGTCCAGCCCGGCCGGGAAGCCGACTTCGCCGCAGCGTACGCCGCCGGCCGCCACCTGCTGGCCACCACTGACGGCTGCCGGTCGGTGCGGATGACCCGGGGGGTGGAGAGTCCCAGCCGGTTCGTGCTGCTGGTCGAATGGGACTCCGTCGACGCGCACGAGCAGAACTTCCGCGCCACCGACCGGTACCTGCGGTGGCGGGAACTGATCGGTCCGTACTTCGCCGCGCCGCCGGTGGTCGAACACTTCGTCGACCTGCCGGCGTGACCCGGACCCTGCCGGTGTCCGGCCGGTCCGGAGCAAGCCGGAGCCCGCGGTGCGGATAGAGATCGTGACCGCCGGCAGCCGCGGCGACGTCGCACCGTACACCGGGCTGGGGCAGGCCCTGCTCGCCGCCGGCCACCGGGTCACCGTGACGACCCACGGCACCTTCGACGCGCTGGTGACCGGCAGCGGCCTCGACTTCCGGCCGCTGCCGGGTGACCCGTACGCCGCCCAACGCACCCCCGGCGGGCGGCGGCTGCACCGGCTCGGCGGTGGGCTGCGCGGCACCGCCGAGTTCGTCCGGCAGGGCCGGCGCTACCTCGACGATCTCGCAACCGGTCTGGTCGACGTCGGTGCCGACGCCGACGTGCTGCTGCTGGCCACCACGACCGCGCCGCTGGGCTACTCGGTGGCACAGCGACATGGCATCCCGAGCATCGGGGTCTTCCTGCAACCGGTCGCACCGACCGGCGACTTCCCGCCGGTGCTGCTCGGCGACCGGTCCTTCGGGTCGGCCGGCAACCGGGCGCTGGGGCGCAGCGCCGAGGCGGCCAGCACCCGGGCGTACGACCACTCCTCGCGGCGGCTGCGCCACCGGCTCGGCCTGCCGCCGGTCCCGCTGGCCGCTCTGCTGCGGCAGGCCAGGCGCTCAGGCTGGCCGGTGCTGCACGGGTTCAGTCCGAGCGTGCTCCCCCGACCAGTCGACTGGCGCCCCGGGCTGGAGGTCGTCGGCTACTGGTGGCCGGCCGCCGACCCACACTGGACTCCCCCGCCGGAGCTGACCGGGTTCCTGGACGCCGGACCGCCGCCGGTGCTGATCACCTTCGGCAGCATGGCGGTGCTCGACGCGTCACTTCCGACACTGATCGGTACGGCGCTGCGCCGGGCCGGCGTACGCGCGATCGTGCAGGCCGGCTGGGGCGGGCTGCGGGTCGGCGGCGACGGCGTCCGCCCAGTCAGCGACGACGGCGTCCTCGCCGTCGGCGACGTACCGCACGACTGGCTGCTGCCCCGGGTGGCGGCGGTGGTCCACCACGCGGGAGCCGGCACCACCGCCGCAGGGCTACGGGCCGGGGTGCCGGCGGTGACCGTGCCGCTCATCGCCGACCAGCCGTTCTGGGCCGCCCGGCTGACGCGTCTCGGAGTCGCCGCCGAGCCGCTGCCGGCCCGACGGCTCACCGCCGACCGGCTGGCCGACGCCATCCGTACGGTCCTCGACCGGCCCACGTACGCGCAACGGGCCCGGCACCTCGCGGCCCGGATCGCCGTCGAGGACGGGCACGCCGCAGTGCTACGCGCCGTCGACCGGGTCACCCGCCGCTGACCGGATCCGCGGCGGCGGCCGGTCTGGCCGCCGCTGCGATCTCCGACGCCGTATCGGGGAAGGCGTGCGGGATGCGTTCCAGGACGCCACCGGCGAAGACGTCGTACAGCGGCAGCTCCCGCAGATGCACGTAGCCGATGTGGCAGTCGCACGAGACCAGTGGGCAGGGGCGCGGGCGCAGTGCGGCCCGGTAGGAGCCGTCGTAGAGGTTACCCAGCGGTTCGGCGACGAAGTGGCACCGGCGTACCGTGCCGGACCCGTCGACCGAGACCACCGACTCCCCGGTGCGGCACGACCGCCCGGCCGACGGGTGCGGGTGCACGCTGTAGCCGAACAGCGGGTCGAGCTCGGTCCACGCCCGCTGCTGGGCGGCGTCGTAGCGGTGCCCGTCGGCGGCGTTGACCCAGAGGTAGACCTCGGCCGGCAGCGCCGCCCGCAGCGACCGGGCGGCCGCCAGGTGCTCCGGCAGACCGACGACCCCCACCGAGAACCGCACCCCGGCGGTACGCAGTGTGCCGCAGCGGCGCAGGAAGACCTCCCGGTCGACCTGGCCCGGGTGGTACGTGGCCCAGAACGCCAGCCGGCGACGCTGGTCGGTGTCGGCGTCGGCCAGGAAGTCCAGCCGGGCGGCCAGGTTGGTCTGGATCGCCACCCGGCCCACCTGCGGCAGCCCGGCCAGCCGCAGCAGCGCCCGCCGGTACCAGGATCGGGTCAACGCCTCGCCCCACGGGGTGAACAGCACCGAGATCCGGTCGTCGTGCGGATTACGCACCGCCCAGTCGACGAACCGGTCGAGCGCCACCCGGTCGGTGCGCAGCGTTGCCGGGTCGTCGCGGCGTTTGGCGAACGGGCAGTACGGGCAGTCGTAGTTGCAGCTGGCCAGCGGACCCCGGTAGAGGATGCTCAGGTCCATCCGGCTCACCGGGCCGGCAGGCCGGCCATCGCCGCCCGCACCGGGGTCGAGACCAGCCACGGGCCGATCGCGTCGCTGCGGGCCAGGCCGGCCGCGGTCAGCGCCAGCCGATCCGGGGTGACCGTCAGCCAGCCCCGATCGACCAGGGTCGCCAGCTGCGGGAAGTCGTCGACGGCCCGGGTGGCGAACCGCGCCGCGTACGCCGCCTGGTCGCATCCGTCGGCGCGCAACAGCGAGGTGATCAGCCAGCGGCGGCGCTGCTCGTCGCGGTCCAGCCGGAAACCCACCTCGGCGACGTCGAAGTCGGACTCCGGCCGGCGCAGGTAGTCGTCGATGATCGCCCGCACCTGCCCGACGGAGACCGCGTAGTCGAACGAGTAGTGCAGGTCGCTGGTGTAGGACCGGGCACCGCAGCCCAGACCGACCATCCCGTCCTCCTGGCACGAGTACGCCGGGGCGTCGACGACCGGCAGCGACGCACGGCGGAAGTGCCGCATCGACAGTTGCCGGTAGCCGGCGGTGCGCAGCCGGTCGACGCCGTGCCGGTACAGCGCCTGCCGTTGGGCGTCCCACTGTGGATCAGGCAGGTCGGCCGGGGCCCGGCGGGCCAGGCCGGTCAGTGGGCGGACGTAGAGCGGGTAGAGGTAGATCTCCTCCGGCTCCCAGCACAGCGCCGCGTCGAGCGACTCCGCCCAGGTGGCGTCGGTCTGGCCGGGGATGCCGTAGATCAGGTCGATGTTCAGCTCCGGGATCGGCTGGTCCCGGATGGCGGCCAGGGCGCGCTCGACCTCGACGCTACGCTGCGGCCGGCCGGCGGCCCGCGCCTCGGCGTCGAGGAAACTCTGCACCCCGATGCTGATCCGGGTGGTGCCGCGGGCCGCGAGCACCGCCAGCCGGTCCGGGGTGGCGGTGGCCGGTGAGGTCTCCACCGCCGTCGGCACGCCCGCCGGCCGGAACTGGTCGACCAGGTCGAACATCGTGGACAGCTCGTCGGCGTCCAGGTAGGTCGGCGTACCGCCGCCGACGGCGACCCGGGCGAACCGGGCGTCGTCGCCGAGCGCGGCGGCCACCCGTACCGTCTGGCGGCGCAGCTGGTCGAGGTAGGCGGCCACCTGCCCGGCCGGCGGGTTGGCCCGGGTGAACAGGTTGCAGAAGCCGCAGCGCATCTCGCAGAACGGCAGGTGCAGGTAGAGGAACAGCTCCGTGCGGCGCTGCCCGGACCAGACGTCGACCAGTGCGGGACGCGGCCGCAGCGGCCGGTACGCCGTCTTGTGCGGATACCCGTACAGGTAGCCCTGGTACGGCGAGGCATCCAGGGCGGCGACGGTCACGCCGGGTCCGGCGTCGCGGCATCCGACCAGTCGCCGGGGTCGATCACGAAATCGGCGTACGGCACCGTCCACACCACCTCGTGGCCGACCCGGTGCCCACTGTGTCCGTCCTCGCCGTACGCGGTGCCGTGGTCGGCGCAGATGATCGTCAGGCAGGGCCGGCCCCGGGAGCTGGCCATGGCGAACAACCGGCCGATGTGCCGGTCGACATACTCCAGGGCGGCGGCGTGGCTGTCCCGGTTGTCGCGTTCGGTGCCCGGCAGGTAGTGCCGGTTCGGCTGGTGCATCGCGGCCACGTTGACGAACAGGAACAGCGGCTGGTCAGCGGGAACGGCCGGGATGACCTCGGCGATCCGGTCCAGCTGGGCCTCGAAGCAGCCGGGCGCGGTCACCCCGAACGCCGACTCCCAGTGCGACTCGGCGAACAGTCCCGGCAGGGTCGCGCCCAGCGGCGAGGACCGGTTGAAGAACCCGACCCCGCCGACGCACACCGTGTGGTAGCCCTCCTTGCGCAGCGCGGTGACCAGGTCGGGTGCGTCGAAGACCCAGGTGTGCTCGTCGGTGGTGGCGCTGCCGGGGAAAGCCGCGGCGAACATCCGGGGGTGGCTGCCCGGTTCGGCCGGGGTGGGCAGGAAGCCGGTGAAGAACGCCTGATGTGCGGCGTAGGTGAAGCTGGCCGGGCTGTGCCGGCGCTGCCACTGCCCGCCGGGCAAGGCGCGGGCCAGCTGCGGTGTCCGGCCGGCGGCGAGCAGCTCGGCCGCCACGTCGTAGCGCAGCGTGTCGAGCGTGACGAACAGCAGGTCGTGGCTGCCGATCAGGTCCTTCATGCCGACCTCCCCATCGCGGCCGTGGTCCGCCAGGCGGCGAACCGGCCGGTACGTATGGCATGCAGTTGGGCAGCGTAGCTGTCCCGCCCGGCAGCGTCGCACACCGTGGGGAGCAGATCGCCGAAGGCGTTCACCTCCGCCACGGCGTGCCGCCGCCAGTCACTGCCGATCATCAGGTCCACTCCGACGTGCAGGCTGCCGGTGAAGCAGCGCGCCGCGCGTACACAGTCGGCCAGCGCCGCCGCCCACCGGCGTGGGCCGAACGCCGCCCGTACCGCCGCCGGGTCACCGCGCCGGTTGCCCAGGTGCAGGTTGGTCAGCGGACCGTCGCTGCTGCGCACCACCAGGTGGCCCGGCTCACCGGCGATCACCAGCACCCGCAGGTCGACGACCCGGCCGTGCAGGCCGGCCTTCGGGAACCAGCGCTGCACCAGCAACCCGTCCGGGGCCAACCGGTCCACGATAGAGGCGACCTCCCGCTCGGTACGGTAGGTCCGCACCCGCAGCGAGTTGAACAGCCGCCCGTCGTCGGTCAGCTCGACCGAGGTGACCGCCTGCGTCCGCCGGCCGTGCGCGTGCAGGGCGAGCACCCCGGACGCCGACGACCCGTGCACCGGCTTGACGAAGACCCGGGCCCAGCCGGCGTCGGACAGAGCGGTACGCAGCTGCGCCCAGTCACCGGGTGCGGTGTCCAGGATGGCCGGCTGGGCCACCCCGGCGGCGGCCAGCCGCCGGTGCCCGGCGCGTTTGTCGAACAGCACGGCGATGTCGGCCGGGTCGTTGAGCAGGGTCGCGCCGGCCCGCCGGGCGGCGTCGGTGAGCCGGCCCAGGGCGGCGCGCAGCCCGGCGTACCAGGCGGCGCCGCCGCTGATCTCGCCGTGGTCGAGCGGTCGGCCGGCGCCGCGCAGCAGCCGGTCCACCTCGGAGTCCTCGCCGGGCGAGTCGATCCGCACCGTCGCCCCGCCGGGCAGGGCGACGTCCTCCCCGGCTGCGAGCTTCCGCCAGGGCAGCACCCGAACCCGCAGGCCAGCGGTGTGCGCGGCGGCACGGAACGCCCCGACCCGCCGGTTGCCCGGGTTGCCGACCACGACCAGCGGCGTGGTGTGGCTCATCGGGTGAGGTTAACAACCGGTCATTCACCGACCGAGACGTACCGCCCCCGGTGCGGATCGGCCTCCTGCTGGTCGCTCAGGTCGATGTCGACGCCGGGCAGCGCGGCCGGCAGTCGGACCATCATCGCGTCGGACAGGTAGTGCCGGTGCAGGTCGAGTCGGCGCAGGTGGGTCAGCGGCTGCCCGGCGAGCAGGGCGGTGGCCCCGTCGTCACCGAGGGTGCCCAACGACAGGTCGATGGTTTCCAGGCGGGGCACCACCGCCGCGGCGGTCAGCGCGGCGGCGACCGCGTCGGCGATCTCGGCGTTGCGCAACCCGAGGGTACGCAGCGCGGGCAGCCGGGTGCCGTCGAGGATCGGCGCCAGGTCGTCCACTGAGGTGTCACCTTCGTAGTCGGGGGTGCCCAGCCACAGTTCCAGATGGGTGCAGGCCGGCAGGTCGCTGGCGGCGACGGCGCGGGTGAGGGCGGCCGGCAGCCCGCCGGACTCGATGGCCAACTCCCGCAGCCCGGTGTGCCGCACCGGCTGCAACAGCAGCGACATCGCGCCGCGTACCCGCAGCACCTGCAGCGCCGGGTAGGCGGCCAGCAGCGGGGTGACGTCGGGTTGCAGAATCCAGGAGATCTCGCACTCGTCGAAGGTCATCTCACCGAGAAAGACGGCCCGCAGACTGGTCAGCCGGGGTGCGGCGTCGACCAGCAGCTCCAGCGGGAACGCGACGTCCCACGGTTCGCCCCAGTCGCCGGTCACCAGCGCGTCGACGCTCGCCGGGTCGACGGTGTCCAGCCAGGTGGCGAAGAGCTGGGCGAAGTCGACCTCGTCCTCCTCCGATGCGCTGAGTCGCCAGGCGACCGGGGAGCCGACGTGCTGCGCCGCGGTCTGCGGATCGAAGTCGACCACCGGCAGTCCGGCGAAGTGGGTGATGTGCTCGTTGATGGTCATCGACGGTGCTCCGGGGAGGGCGTGGGGCTGCGGACCCGGCACGATAGCAACCCGGTGCGACGCCGCGCTGCCCGTGCGGCCTACTGCGGCGACCGCAGTTCACTTGGTTGTCCGGGGTCGGCCACTGATGGAAGGGCCGCGGCGATGCAGTCGAAAACCCGCTGGAGTCCGTCTCGGAACTGGTCGTCACGGCTCAGGTGTGGCTGACGCGCCTGCGTTACGATCTTGGTGAAGATCGGGTACTCGCCACTTTTCACCAGTTGGTCGACGTACGGGTGGCTCCGCGCCATCCACTCCGACTCGCTGAGCCCACTGCGGCGCAGCTCCTTGGTCAAGCTGATCTGCTCGCGGACGGTGCCCTCGATGGTGGTGCTGTTCGGCTACGTCCTCGGCAGCGCGATCCAGGTGCCGGGTGGCGGTGACTACCGCGAGTACCTCATGCCCGGCCTGTTCGCGATGGTGACCTTCTCCGCACGGTTGGGGGTCATGACGCGGACGGCCAACGACGCCACTCGCGGCGTGATGGACCGATTCCGCTCCATGCCGATGGCGCGCTTGGCGGTGCCGTTCGGGCAGACCGGCGCCGACCTGCTGACCGGCCTGAGATGCTGACCATCATGGTGGGTGCGGGACCCGGCCTCGATCAGCAGGTCGACGAGGCTCACCCCGACGATGACGGCGCCCAGAACTTGGCGGTACGGTCGGCTTTCGGGCTCAGATAGACAGGCCCGGCGAACAGCACCCAGGTCAGCACGGCGCAGATGGCCAGTCCGAGGAGCATCCCGACGGTACGGGGTGACCGGCCGCCACCGCCCCGTGGATGGTGACCACGAGGTGGTGCACCAGGGTGGCGATCAGCAGGGCGAGCACCAGTGGGCCGCGGAACTGGGCGAACTCACGGTCGAAGGTGAGGGCCTGCACGGCCTGCGGCGCAGCCCGGAGCTGATCAAGCAGGCAGGCCGCGTTGACCAGCACGACCGTACCGGCGACGTAGAACGCGAAGGCGGCGATCCGGCCGGGCCGGTTGACGGAGCCGGCGGCCACGCCGATCAGCCAGATCACCAGCACCCCGGCGACGCTGAGCCGGATGAATCGGCGGGTGTCGGCCGAATCGATGGCGATAGGCGGACGACCGGATCGTCGCTGTCGGCCACTTCGTCGCGCAGCAGCGTCGTCAGTTCGAGCGCCACGTCCCTACGCTGCCGGCGGGGCAGCAACCGCGCGACGTCGGCGGCGTACGCATCGATCAGTTGCCTCGGTGGTCAGCATCTACCCGTCACCTTTCAGCAGCTGGCCCATGGCCTCGTTCATCCCATGCCACGAGTCCCTGAGCCGGGCGTACAGCTCTTCGCCGGCGGGGCTGCGGCGGTAGTAGCGGCGTGGCTGCCCTTCGGTACGCCACTTGCTGACCAGGACGCCCTGGCTCTCCAACCGCCGCAGCAGCGGGTAGAGCGTCCCCTCCTCTATCGGGAGGCCGTTGTCGGACAGCGACTGGCGCAGCTCGTAGCCGTAGCGGAACTCGCCCAGCTGTGACAGCACCGCCAGGACGACAACGCCCCGGCGCAGCTCAAGCTCCAAGCCTGTCGCCAACCATGTGTCACACAGTGCTGTGCGCCGCACAGCCCTGTCCAGGGCCAGGGATGCGGTTCGACTGCCCGGTCGACACCCCAGGCCCGGGTAGGACAGGCCCTGACCCGCGGTGATGGGTGTGCGGGCTCGCTGGCTCTGGGAGAATCGACGTCGGAGCCTGGAGGACCTGGAGCGGCGAATCTCGGCAATGGAGGCCGAGCTCGCGATTGTGCGGCAGGAAGCCGCCGCCGCGCGGGCCCTGGCGGTTGGCGCGGACCGCGACGCCGCCGAGTACCGGGCGGAGTGGCGCGGTCACACGCGGGCGCTCTAGCAGCACCACGTGGACCAGCCCCTCCACCGCAGTGGCGGCAGGTTTGGGCGTGCATACGCACGGGTGGTCGAGATCGAGGGGGTGGCTGCCATCCCCGGGCGGCCCTCCACGCGGTCCTCGCCCGCCTGTGCGACCTCGGCACAGCCCTCATCTCGGTCACGACCGGACGAGGCGCACGCCGGTCGCGAGCAGCCAGACGAGCCAGGCGACGAACCCTAGGAGCCCGACGAAGATCAGCGGCGAGCCGTCGGCGATCGCGAGGTTGCCCAGCCCCGCAGCGAGCAGCAGGCTCCCGCCCACCATGCCCAGCAGGCGCTGCCAAGCCGGAGTCAGCCCGCTCGCGTGCGCGGCGAGGGCCGAGCCGATGCAGGTGGTGCCGAGCATCGGCAGCGCCAGCGCGAACGCCGCCGCGTGAATCTGCCAGACCAGCCCGAACGCGGGCGTCGGCTCGGCGAGCCCGCTGGCGGAGAGCACGAGCCCGATCTGCAGGACGTTGACAAGCACGAAGATTGCCGACAGCGTCGCGCCAGCGGCCACGGCGAGGCGTGCCCAGTCGGTGCCCGCTCCGCCCCGCCGCTCCACGAGGCCACGCAGGCCCGTCACGAACACGAGCAGCAGCGGCAGGTACACGGCTACAAGACCGGATACGATCGCGACCGCGTCGCGGTTGGCCGCGTAGTAGGCCAGCACGTCCTCGATCGGAGCGCCGTAGGGCAGCGCGCCCGTCACCGCAAACAACACGTTCTCGATCACCACCAACACCGCGAACACAATCGCCGCTGCACCGACGAGCCGGCCCCCTCGAACGAACAAACTGCGGGCTGGCGTGGTGGCGGTGTCCTCCGGGGATCTCATCTCTTACTCCTTCATCACGGTCGGATGGCCGGCGGGTTGTCGAGGCGTTCGAGGTGCCGCTGGCTCGTACACCGTACTAGGATTCGTACACTGTACTATCGCCGTACGCTGTACGATCGTCAAGCCGTTCGAGGGAGCGAGGAGACCCGGGTCTGTGAGGAAGCAACGCCAGGTCGCGTCGGACGCAGGGCTGAGCAAGCAGCGGGTGGTGGCCGAGGCGATCCGGATCGCCGACCGCGAGGGGGTCAACGGACTGAGCATGCGCCGGCTGGCTAGCGCGCTCGACGCGGGCGCGATGTCGCTCTACTACTACGTGGCGAGCAAGGACGAGTTGCTGGACGCCATGATCGATGTCGTGTTCGAGGAGATCGAGCTCCCGCCCGAGGGGACCGACTGGCAGTCTGCGATGCGACGGCGGTCGGTGTCCGCCCGCCAGGTTCTCGCACGCCACCCGTGGGCGATCGGCCTGATGGAGTCACGGACGTCGCCGGGGCCCGCGCACCTGCGCCACCGCGAGGCGGTCACCGCCTGCCTGCGCAGGGCCGGCTTCTCGGTTCTGATGGCGACGCACGCCAACTGGTTGCTCGACGTCTACGTCTACGGGTTCGCCCTGCAGGAAGCCAGCCTGCCGTTCGACACCGCCGACAAGTTCGCGGACATGGCCGAGGACGTCTACCTGCCCCAGCTTCCTGCTGACGAGTTCCCCTACCTCAACGAGTCCGCCGCAGCGCTCGTCGCGGCCGGCTACGACCCAGCGGAGGAGTTCATCTTCGGCCTCGACCTCGTCCTAGCCGCCCTCGATCCGCTGAGAGCCTCCGCGTAGCAGCGCTCACGGACCGTCACGCAGCCCGTTGGGCAGACCTCACGACATGCTGATCCAAACTTCGTCACTGACGATCGCAAGGCACTGAAGCTGTTCGGTCAGGCGCGCAGACCGTCCACGAAGGAACGCCACGCGGTGGCGGGGAAGGCCAGCCGTGGACCGGTCGGGTCGGTGGAGTCACGGACCGCGACCGCCCCACCAGCCGGGGCGACCTCGACACAGTCACCGTTGGCGTTGCTGCGGCTGCTCTTGCGCCAGCGCAGCGGCTCGGTTGGAGTCGACTCCACGGCGCAACACCTTCCGGCAAACAACTCGCTCAACTCTCTGCCACCAGCTTAGCCAGCAGATCCCGGCTGTCATCGACCGGCAGCGCGGCCTACTGCAACCAGCGGCCGATTCGGGCGTAGAGGACCACGTCCTCGTCGTCGGTGAGGTGAATGTCGCTGGTCAGCGTCTCCAGCACAACGGTGCGGGGATCGGCCGGATCAGCAAACGAGTAGAGCGAGAAGCTGGTGTGCGGCACGAACAAGTCGTGCGCGACCGCGCCGAGCGGCAGCACCTGGATGCTGACGTTGTCCAGCGCGCCGAGAGTGCTCAGGTGGCGCAGTTGGCCGCGTCGGGTCTCCGGCGGTGCGCTGGCTCGTAGCAGGGCACCGCCGTCGATGACCCGCCTCCTACTGCGGCGGGTGTTCGCGGCGCAACACCTCCTGCCGGGCGGTGCGGGCGAGGGTGTCGGCGTTGACGTCGAGGTCACCGTAGACGTCGCGGCCGGAGCGGATCCGTAGCCGGGCGTACTCCGGGGTCTGCAGCAGCCCAGGCACCAGCAGTTGCTGGTACTGGAAGATTGTGGCAGCGCTGGCTCGAGCTCGGTGTAGCCACGCTGGCGCTGACCCATCGAGCCGAGCGCCTTCCACCAGCCACGGGTGGCGGCGGCGTCGCGGCGATGATGACCAGCTTCCCCGGTGCCGAGCTGGCCCAGCTATACGCCGGCGACGTCCATCGCCCGCAGCTCCTTCTTCAGCTCGGAGATCTCGTCGCGGATCCGGGCGGCCAGCTCGAACTGCAGCTCGCGGGCAGCATTGAGCATCTGGTCGTTGAGCTCCTGGATCAGCTGGGCCAGGTCGGCGCGGGCCATGCCGGCGCTGGACGGGGTGGTGGTGCCCCGGCCCTTGCTGCGAGTCTCCGGCACCGGGCCCTTGCCGCGCGACATCTGCCGGCCGGAGCCGCCGACCGACCGACCGGCGAGCGCGCCGTCGGTGTCGTCGGCCTCCCGGTAGATGTCGTCGAGGATGTCGTGGATCTTCTTGCGCAGCGGCTCCGGGGAGATGCCGTTGGCCTCGTTGTACGCCACCTGCTTGGCCCGCCGCCGGTTCGTCTCGTCGATCGCGTCGGTCATCGACGGGGTCATCTTGTCGGCGTACATGTGGACCTCGCCGGACACGTTACGGGCGGCCCGGCCGATGGTCTGGATCAGCGACCGGCCACTGCGCAGGAAGCCCTCCTTGTCGGCGTCGAGGATCGCCACGAGCGACACCTCGGGCAGGTCCAGGCCCTCGCGGAGCAGGTTGATGCCGACCAGTACGTCGTAGTCGCCCTTGCGCAGCTCACGCAGCAGCTCGACCCGGCGCAGCGTGTCGACCTCGGAGTGCAGGTAGCGCACCCGGATGCCGTGCTCCAGCAGGTAGTCGGTGAGGTCCTCAGCCATCTTCTTGGTCAACGTGGTGACCAGCACCCGCTCGTCGCGGTCGGTGCGCAGCCGGATCTCGTGCATCAGGTCGTCGATCTGGCCCTTGGTCGGCTTGACCTTGACCTGCGGGTCGACCAGGCCGGTCGGGCGGATCACCTGCTCGACGAACTCGCCGGCCGCCTGCTCCAGCTCCCACGGCCCGGGGGTGGCGGACAGGAACACCATCTGGCCTACCCGTTCCAGGAACTCGTCGAAGCGCAGCGGCCGGTTGTCGGCGGCGCTGGGCAGCCGGAACCCGTGGTCGATCAGCATCCGCTTGCGGGAGGCGTCGCCCTCGAACATGCCGCCGATCTGCGGGATCGTCACGTGCGACTCGTCGACGACGGTGACGAAGTCGTCCGGGAAGTAGTCCAGCAGGGTGTGCGGCGGACTGCCGTAGTCGCGGCCGTCGATGTGCATCGAGTAGTTCTCGATGCCGGAGCAGAAGCCGACCTGACGCATCATCTCGATGTCGTACGTGGTGCGCATCCGCAGCCGCTGCGCCTCGAGGAGCTTGCCCTGCCGGTCCAGCTCGGCGAGCCGGTCGGCCAGCTCGGCCTCGATGTCGCGGATCGCCCGCTCCATCCGCGCCGGCCCGGCGGCGTAGTGCGTGGCCGGGAAGATCAGCAGCTGGTCGACCTCGCGCACCACGTCACCGGTCAACGGGTGCAGGTAGTAGAGCCGCTCGATCTCGTCGCCGAAGAACTCGATCCGGACGGCCAGCTCCTCGTACGCCGGAATGATCTCCAGGGTGTCGCCCCGGACCCGGAAGGTGCCCCGGCTGAACGACAGGTCGTTACGGGCGTACTGGATGTCGACCAGGCGGCGCAGCAGCGAGTCGCGGTCCTGCTCAGCGCCGGCGGTGACCTTGACCGCGCGTTCGAGATACTCCTGCGGGGTGCCGAGGCCGTAGATCGCCGAGACGGTGGCGACCACGATGACGTCGCGGCGGGTCAGCAGGGACATGGTCGCCGAGTGCCGCAGCCGCTCCACCTCCTCGTTGATCGAGGAGTCCTTCTCGATGTAGGTGTCGGTCTGCGGGATGTACGCCTCGGGCTGGTAGTAGTCGTAGTAGGAGACGAAGTACTCCACCGCGTTGTGCGGCATCAGCTCGCGGAACTCCTTGGCCAGCTGCGCGCAGAGCGTCTTGTTGGGGGCCATCACCAGGGTTGGCCGCTGCAGCCGCTCGACGAGCCAGGCGGTGGTGGCGCTCTTGCCGGTGCCGGTCGCGCCGAGCAGCACCGAATGCCGGTCGCCGCGACGCACCCGACGCTCAAGCTCGTCGATGGCAGCCGGCTGGTCTCCGGCCGGCGAGTAGTCGCTGACGACCTGGAAGCGGCCGTCGAGTCGCGGGATGTCGAGCGCCATGGCCCCAACCTACGCCGCAGGTCCGACAGAGTGCCGCCGGTCGCCGACCGGCATCGATATTGTCATTGTGTGGGCTGCCTCACCCGCGATACCGTGACAGGGTAGGCCGCTCGCGGCGGCCGCGCGGACCACCGGCAGCGCCCATCGCGGCGCGCCACGGGTCCGGATGTTCGGGTAGCTGCCCTGGCGCCAGCCGGTGAGCGCACCCGGAGTTGTCACGCCCCGCGTGACCCGGCCGCCGCGAGCGCCCCACCTACTCACCCCCGCAGGCCGGTCCGTCGTCACGGCTGCCAGCCGGTCTCCTCGATCCACCGCAGCAGGCGTGGCCAGACCTGGTCGAACCACGGCTCCTTCGCCACCGCGTACTCCCTGGTGGTCGGCGCGGTCGCCGCGATCCGCCGCTTGACGGCCAGGTAGTCGGCCCGCTCGCCCGGATCGGCGCGCAGGTGGTCGCGGAACGCCAACGCGTACCGCCAGCCCGGCGAGTCGGCGACCCGCACGTGCAGGTTGACCGGCCGACCGGGGTCGGCGTTGCCGTGCAGCCGCTTCGGACAGCGTTCACCCGGCTGGCCGGTTGCCGGATCCGGGCGCGGGTCGTCCCACCAGTCGCCGGGAAACCGGGGGAACCCGGCGGCGGCGAGGGCGGCGGCGCAGCCGTCGGCATCGTCCAGCGACTCGACGGTGAGCTGGATGTCGATGACGTCCTTGGCCGGCAGACCGGGCACCGAGGTGGAGCCGATGTGGTCGACCCGCCGGTCGGCGCCGACCGCCCGCCGCACCCGGGCGGCCAGCCGGTCGAACTGCTCCGGCCAGGTCGGGTCGGGCTCGGCGAGGACCGCCCGCGGCGGGCGCGGCGCGGTCCGGCCGGCCCGCAGGTTCGCCTCGTAGGGCACCAGCCGGTCGCGCCAGAGCCGGTCGACGGTGACGGTGAGGTCGTCGCGGCTACCGTCGTTGTCCAGCAGCACGTCGGCGGCGGCGCGGCGTTGCGCGTCGTCGGCCTGGGCGCGGATCCGGGCCCGCGCGTCGTCGGGTGCCATCCCCCGGTCGCGGGTCAGCCGTTCGACGCGCAGCTGCTCGGCCGCCGACACCACGACCACCAGGTGGTACGTGGCGGCCAGCCCGGTCTCCACCAGCAGCGGTACGTCGTTGACCACGACCGCGTCGGCCGGTGCGGCGGCGGTCAGCTCGGCGGTCCGGGCCCGGACCAGCGGGTGCACGATCTTCTCCAGCCGGCGCCGCGCGGCCGGGTCGGCGAAGACCCGGGCACCCAGGGCCGGCCGGTCCAGGGCACCGTCGTCGGCGACGACCTCCGGCCCGAAGGCCGCGACGACCCGGGCCAGCCCGTCGGTGCCCGGTGCCACCACCTCCCGGGCCAGCCGGTCGGCGTCGACGATCACCGCGCCGTGTGTGGCGAGCCGGTTGGCGACGGCGCTCTTGCCGGCGCCGATGCCGCCGGTGAGACCTACCCTCAGCATGTCGCCCAGTGAACCGGATCGACTGCCCGGCCGGTCCGCCGGGGCTCGTGTCCGCCAGTTCGGGTCAGTGGGTGGTCCCACAGGGGCGGGCCGAACAGTGGGCGCGGCAGACAGTGGTACGCCACGACAGACAGCGGTCCCGCCGGGCGTAATGCCCGACGGGACCGCTGTCTGTGTCAACCGGTGTTGCTATGCCTCAGCTCTTGCCACCGGCCAGCTTCTCCCGCAGCGCGGCGAGCGCCTCGTCGGTGGCGAGGGTGCCGGCCGGCTCCTCGCTGGCCCGCGACGGAGTCGAGCTGGAGGTGGCCCCACCACCGCCGCCACCGCCACCGCCCGCTGGGGCGGCGACCGGCGGAGCCGGGTTGGCGGCAGCGTCCGCGTCGGCGGCCCGGGCGGTCTGCACCTGCCGGGTGTGCGCTTCCCAGCGGTTGCGGGCCTCGGCGTACTGCTGCTCCCAGGTCTCCCGCTGCTTGTCGAAGCCTTCCAGCCACTCCCCGGTCTCCGGGTCGAAGCCTTCGGGGTAGATGTAGTTGCCCTCGTTGTCGTACGTGGCGGCCATGCCGTACAGCGTCGGGTCGAAGTGCTCCTCGCCCTCGACGAAGCCCTCGTTGGCCTGCTTGAGCGACAGCGAGATCCGGCGACGCTCCAGGTCGATGTCGATGACCTTGACCATGACGTCCGAGCCGACCTGGACGACCTGCTCGGGGATCTCGACGTGCCGCTCGGCGAGCTCGGAGATGTGCACCAGGCCCTCGATGCCGTCGTCGACGCGGACGAACGCACCGAACGGCACCAGCTTGGTCACCTTGCCGGGCACGATCTGCTGGATCGCGTGGGTCCGGGCGAACTGACGCCACGGGTCTTCCTGGGTGGCCTTGAGCGACAGCGAGACCCGCTCGCGATCGAGGTCGACGTCGAGCACCTCGACCTCGACCTCCTGGCCGACCTCGACCACCTCGGACGGGTGGTCGATGTGCTTCCAGGACAGCTCGGAGACGTGCACCAGACCATCCACCCCGCCGAGGTCGACGAAGGCGCCGAAGTTGACGATCGAGGAGACGACGCCCTTGCGGACCTGCCCCTTCTGCAGTTTGTTGAGGAACTCGGTGCGCACCTCGGACTGCGTCTGCTCCAGCCAGGCCCGGCGGGACAGGACCACGTTGTTGCGGTTCTTGTCCAGCTCGATGATCTTGGCCTCGAGCTCCCGGCCGACGTACGGCTGCAGGTCGCGGACCCGGCGCATCTCCACCAGCGACGCGGGCAGGAAGCCACGCAGCCCGATGTCCAGGATCAGACCGCCCTTGACCACCTCGATGACCGAGCCACGGACGACCCCGTCCTCGTCCTTGATCTTTTCGATCGTGCCCCACGCGCGCTCGTACTGGGCGCGCTTCTTCGACAGGATCAGCCGGCCTTCCTTGTCCTCCTTCTGCAGGACAAGGGCTTCGATGTGGTCGCCCACCGAGACAACGTCGGCTGGGTCCACGTCGTGCTTGATCGACAACTCGCGCGAGGGGATGACACCCTCGGTCTTGTAGCCGATGTCGAGCAGGACCTCGTCCCGGTCGACCTTGACGACGGTACCTTCCACGATGTCGCCGTCGTTGAAGTACTTGATGGTCTCGTCGATCGCCGCGAGGAAGGCTTCCTCGGTGCCGAGGTCGTCGACGGTGACCTTGGGGGCGCTCGAGGTGGCCTCGATGCTGCTCGTCATGTGGGCGGTTGCTCCGGATCGGATGGGTGTCACTGCTGGCTTGTCGTTGCGGTGACCTGGCGTGGCTCACGGATCCGCCGGCGGGCACACCGCGACGATGACGTCTTCGTCACCGACCGTGACCGAGGGGATCATCGACCGCCGCTGCCATCATCGGATGTAACCGCCGACCGCGGACCTGCTCCCTGCCGAGGCACACGATCCGCGAGCGCATCGACTAGCCTACCGGTTGCATTACCACAGCGTGCAAGCCCTCCCGGGAGCTATCCGGGCGCGCATGTCGGTGGTTGGGAAAAATCGGACCCGCAGGCGGGGATTCCCGCACTTTCGGGGACTCACTGTGACCGAGATCACACCCATTTCGCGGGACGTCAAGCCTAGCACGCCGAGCCGGTAACGCTCCCACGCGACGCTGCCCGTACCGTCTGCGCCGTGACCACCGCACCGCCCACACCCGCCGACAGGCCCGACGTCGGCCCGGATCCCGACCGGCTCCCGGATCCCGACCAACTCAGAGTGACCAGGCACCAGGTCACCGATCAGCAGGCCCGGCAGGCCAACCGACGCTGGTGGGACGCCGACGCCGACGCCTACCAGACCGAGCACGGCGAGTTCCTCGGCGACGCCGACCTGCGCTGGTGCCCGGAAGGGCTGCGGGAGGCCGACGCCGGGCTGCTCGGCGCCGTCGCCGGGCGGCGGGTGCTCGAACTGGGCTGCGGAGCCGCCGCCGGCAGCCGGTGGCTCGCCCGGCAGGGTGCCGAGAGCATCGCGCTGGACCTGTCGGCGGGCATGCTGCGCCAGGCCGGCGCCGGCGCCGACCGCACCGGCGTCGCGGTGCCGCTGGTGCAGGCCGACGCGCTGACGCTGCCGTTCGTCGACGCCGCGTTCGACACCGTCTGGACCGCGTTCGGCGCGGTGCCGTTCGTCGCCGACTCGGCGGCCGTGATGCGCGAGGTGCACCGGGTGCTGCGCCCCGGCGGACGCTGGGTCTTCGCCGTCACCCACCCGATGCGCTGGATCTTCCTCGACGACCCCGGCGAGCGCGGCCTGGTCGCGGTGCACTCCTACTTCGACCGGCGGCCGTACGTGGAGACCGACGACGACGGCACCCCCAGCTACGTCGAGCAGCACCGTACGCTCGGCGACCGGGTCCGGGAACTCGTCGCCGCCGGGTTCCGGCTGCTCGACGTCGTCGAACCGCCGTGGCCGGACGGGCACGAGCAGATCTGGGGGCAGTGGAGTCCGCTGCGCGGGCGGCTCTTCCCCGGCACCGCGATCTTCGTCGCCGACCGGCCGCCCACGGCGGGGTGAGACGGCCGACGCGCACCGCGCCGACCCGCCGCGCGCCGCCGACCCTCGCCGGCACCCCGGCGGCGGTACGCTGACCGGGTGAGCGCCGAGCCGATCCATCCTGCCGCAGCGTCCGGCAGGGCGTGGACCGCACCGTGGCAGCCGGACCCGGTCCGGCAGCAGCTGGCTGACTACAGCATCGAAGACGTCCTCGCCCTGCCCGCCGACGCCCCCCGCGTCGAACTCCTCGACGGAGTCCTCACCGTGGTTCCCTCCCCCACTCTCGGTCACCAGGACATCTCGTTCCTGCTCTGCGCCTGGCTGTGTCGGCACGCGCCGGACGGCTACCGGGCCACCCAGGCGGTCGGGGTCGCCGTCGGGCCACGCAACACCTACGAGCCCGACGTGCTGCTGCACCGCGCCGAGGGCAGCCGCGACCGGCACTACCTGACCCCCGACGAGGTGCTGCTGGTCGTCGAGGTGGTTTCCCCGGCGACCCGCCGCCGGGACCGGTTCGACAAACCCGCCGGGTACGCCGCCGTCGGCATCGGCCACTACTGGCGGGTCGAGCAGGACCCGGTGCGGATCTACGCCTACCAGCTCGGCGACCGGCCGGGCGCCAGCGGCGAGCGGGAGTACGCCCTCGTCGCCGAGTCCGCCGACCTGCTCGAACTCGACGCCCCGTTCCCGGTGAAGCTGCCGATCTCCGAGATCACCCCGTAGGCCCCGGCCCGGCGGGATTGCCGGCCCGGCCGGCGGGTACCCGGCCGCCATGGCGAGGAACAAACGCCCCCGCGAGGGCGACCGACCCGACCAACGGCCCGGCCTACCGGTCGAGCACCCCCGACCCGGTGACCGGGTCAACTGGCGCAGCCACGGGGTGACCGTGCCGGGCACCGTCGAAGAGGAGATCACCACCCGGCGGAAGTCCGCCGGACGTACCGTGGTCGCCGATTCGGAACATCCGCAGTACCGGGTCCGTAGCGACAAGTCCGGCCGCGACGCGGTACACAAGCCGGAGGCGTTGCGCCGTGCCGAGTGACCGCACCCGTACCGCAGGCTCCCGCCCGACCCGGACCGACGCCTCCGATGGCGCGGCGGCGTACCGGGCGTTCGTCGAAGCGGTCAACATGAGCCCGGGTGAGCTGGAGAAGTGGCTGCGCACCCCGGAGTCGACCGCTGCCGGGCAGCACCACGACGGCGGCGAGTCGGTCGGGCACGCCTCCGGCCGCCGGATCGTCGACCTGCTGCGGACCAAGCGGGAGGCGTTGTCCGACGACGACTACGCCCACATGCGCAAGGTGGTCGGGTACGTGCACCGGCACCTGGCCCAACGCCCGTCCGGCGACGTCAGCGACACCCGGTGGCGGCACTCCCTGATGAACTGGGGGCACGACCCGCTGAAGGCGTGACCGGCGGCAGGCCGCGATCGATGCGGGCCGGCCCGTTCGGGCCGGGTCACCGGGCGGTCAGTGCCCGGCGGTGTGCCAGTCGGTGCCGACCCCGACGGAGACCTCCAGCGGCACCGACAGCGGGTGGGCGCCGCCCATCTCGCGGCGGACCAGGCTCTCCAGCTCGGCCCGCTCCCCCGGCGCCACCTCGAAGACCAGCTCGTCGTGCACCTGCAGCAGCATCCGCGAGCGCAGCGACGAGGTGCGCAACGCGGTGTCGACGTGCAGCATCGCGACCTTGATCAGGTCGGCGGCGGAGCCCTGAATCGGGGCGTTGAGCGCCATCCGCTCGGCCATCTCCCGACGCTGCCGGTTGTCGCTGACCAGGTCAGGGAGGTAACGGCGGCGGCCGAGGATCGTGGAGGTGTAGCCGTCCTGGCGGGCCTGGCCGACCAGCGCCTGCAGGTAGTCACGGACCCCGCCGAACCGGCGGAAGTACTCCTCCATCAGTGCCTTCGCCTCGTCGGTGGCGATGCCGAGCTGCTGGGACAGGCCGAAGGCGCTCAGCCCGTACGCCAGACCGTAGTTCATCGCCTTGATCCGGCGGCGCTGCTCGGCGTCGACCGACTCCAACGACACCTGGAACACCGATGCCGCGGTGACGGCGTGGAAGTCCTCGCCGGAGTTGAACGCGTCGATCAGGGCCTCGTCGCCGGACAGGTGCGCCATGATCCGCATCTCGATCTGGCTGTAGTCGGCGGTCAGTAGCGACTCGTAGCCGGCTCCGACCACGAACGCCCGCCGGATCCGGCGGCCCTCCTCGGTGCGGATCGGGATGTTCTGCAGGTTGGGGTCGGTGGAGGAGAGCCGGCCGGTGGCGGCCACCGTCTGGTTGAAGGTGGTGTGGATCCGGCCGTCGTCGGAGATCGACTTGAGCAGCCCGTCGACGGTCGACTTGAGCCGGGCCACGTCGCGGTGGCGCAGCAGGTGGGCCAGCAGCGGATGCTCGGTCTGGGCGAACAGCCACTGCAGCGCGTCGGCGTCGGTGGTGTAACCGGTCTTGATCTTCTTCGTCTTGGGCAGCCCCAGGTCGGTGAAGAGGATCTCCTGCAGCTGCTTGGGCGAGCCGAGGTTGAACTCACGCCCGATCACCCGGTACGCGGCCTGGGCGGCGGCCTTGACCTCGGCGGCGAACTGAGCCTCCAGCTCGGTCAGGTACTCGGTGTCGGCGCCGATGCCGGCCTGCTCCATGCCGGCGAGGACCTCGACCAGCGGCAGCTCGACGTCGGCGAGCAGCCGGGTCGAGGCGTCGCCGTCGCGGGCCAGCTCGGCGTCGATCGCCGCCGCCAGGTCGAGGGTGGCCCGGGCGCGCAGCATCAGGTTCTGCTCGACCTCGCTCTGCGGGCCGAGCCCGTCGAGGGTGAGCTGGCCGTCGTCGGGGGCGTCGACCCGCAGCTCCCGGTGCAGGTAGCGCAGGGCCAGGTCGACCAGGTCGTAGGAGCGCTGGTCCGGGCGGGCCAGGTAGGCGGCGAGCGCGGTGTCCCGGTCGATGCCGTCCAGCGACCAACCGTGCGCGGCGAACGCCAGCCGGGCCGGTTTGCTGTCGTGCAGCACCTTGCGCCGACCGTCGTCGGCGAGCCAGCCGGCGACCGCCGCCTCGTCGGCCGGGTCCAGGGCGGAAGGGTCGAACCAGGCGGCGGCCCCGTCCGCGGTGGCCACCGCGATCGCGCTGAGGTTGCCGGTGCCCCGGCCGAAGCTGCCGGCGACCGCGACGCCGACGCTGGCCCCGGCCGTGGTGTGCGCGGCCAGCCAGGGGGCGACCGCTCCGGCACCGAGCACCTCCCCGGCCAGGTCGAAGCCGGCTTCGGCCTCCGGCTCGACGGCGTCGAGGTACTGGTAGAGCCGGTCGCGCAGGATCCGGAACTGCAGCGTGTCGAAGACCTGGTGGACGGCTTCCCGGTCCCAGCCGGTCCACCGGGCGTCGGCCGGAGTCAGCGGCAGCTGCAGATCAGCCACCAGACAGTTGAGCTCGTAGTTGCGGATCACGTCGGCGAGCCGCTCCCGCAGGCTCTCCCCCGCCTTGCCCTTGATCTTGTCCGCCTGGGCGATCACCCCGTCCAGACCACCGTACTGGCTGATCCACTTGGCGGCGGTCTTCGGACCGACGCCGGGCACCCCGGGCAGGTTGTCACTGGACTCGCCGACCAGCGCCGCCAGGTCGCGGTAGTGGCCCGGCCCGACGCCGTAGCGGGCGGTGACCGCCGCCGGGTCCATCCGGGCCAGGTCGGACACGCCCTTGCGCGGGTACAGCACGGTGGTCCGGTCGTCGACCAGCTGGAAGGCGTCCCGGTCGCCGGTACAGATCAGCACCTGCATGCCGGCGTCGCGCCCCTGCCCGGCCAGGGTGGCGATGACGTCGTCGGCCTCGTAGTTGTCCTTCGTGACGTACGGGATGCGCAGCGCGGTCAGCACTTCCTGGACCAGGCTCACCTGACCGGCGAAGTCGGCCGGGCTCTCCGAACGGCCGGCCTTGTACTCGGCGTACCGCTCGGTGCGAAACGACCGGCGGGACACGTCGAAGGCGACCACGATGTGGGTCGGCCGCTCGTCACGCAGCACGTTGATCAGCATCGAGGTGAAGCCGTAGACCGCGTTGGTCGGCTGGCCGGTGCTGGTGGAGAAATTCTCCACGGGCAGCGCGAAGAACGCCCGGTAGGCCAGCGAATGGCCGTCGAGCAGCAACAGGCGGGGCGCGTCGTCGGTCACGTCAAGCGACTCTAGTCGTGGGGTACGACACCGTGCCGGGCGGCTCGCGCCGGGCGCGGCGCGGGGTCACAGCACCTTGCTGAGGAAGGCTCGGGTCCGGTCGTGCCGCGGGTCGGCCAGGACCTGCCGGGGTACGCCCGACTCGACCACCACCCCGCCGTCCATGAAGACCAGCGAGTCACCGACCTCCCGGGCGAAACCGATCTCGTGGGTCACCACGATCATCGTCATCCCGTCCCGGGCCAGGTCCCGCATCACGTCCAGCACCTCACCGACGAGTTCCGGGTCCAGCGCGCTGGTCGGCTCGTCGAACAGCATCAGCTTGGGCCGCATGGCCAGCGCGCGGGCGATGGCCACCCGCTGCTGCTGCCCACCGGACAGCTGCCCCGGGTAGGCGTCCGCCCGGTCCGCCAGGCCCACCCGGTCGAGCAGCGCCGCCGCCAGCTCACGGACCGCCGGCCGGGGCTGGCGGCGGACCCGCAGCGGCGCTTCCATCACGTTGTCCAGCGCGGTCAGGTGCGGGAACAGGTTGAACCGCTGGAACACCATGCCGATCTGCTGGCGCTGCGCGGCCACCTCCCGGGCCGGCAGCTCGTGCAGTCTGCCGCGCCGCTGCCGGTAGCCGACCAGTTCCCCGTCCACCCGGATCCGCCCGGCGTCGATCTTCTCCAGGTGGTTGATGCAGCGTAGGAAGGTCGACTTGCCGGAGCCGGACGGCCCGATCACGCAGCACACCTCACCGGGCCGGACCGTCAGGTCCACCCCGGTGAGCACGTCGACCGAGCCGAACGACTTGTGCACGTTCTCGGCGTGCACCATCAGGGTGTCCGACCCGGCGGGCGGCGCGGTCATCAGGTCCCCTTCGCAGCAACGGTGCCGAAGCCGCGGGAGAACCGCCGTTCGACGAAGGACTGGCCGACCATCAGCACACTGGTCAGCGCCAGATACCACAGGCAGGCGGCGACCAGCATCGGGAAGACCTGGAAGGTCCGCGAGCCGACCGCCGACAGTTGGAAGAACAGCTCGTTGGTGACCGGTACGAAGGCCAGCAGCGAGGTGTCCTTGAGCATCGCGATGGTCTCGTTCCCGGTCGGCGGCACGATCACCCGCATCGCCTGGGGCAGCACCACCCGACGCAGGGTCAGACCCTGGCTCATGCCGAGCGCGGCGCACGCCTCGGCCTGGCCTGGGTCGACCGAGCCGATGCCGGCGCGGACGATCTCCGCCATGTACGCGGCCTCGGACAGCGCCAGCCCGAGCAGGCCGGCGACGAAACCACTGATCGCGGTACGGGCGTCGAAGCCCCAGATCCGGGCCTCGAAGTCGGTGATGCCGAACAGCGCGCCGAGTTGCCGGTCGAACGGCAGCCCGAACTCCAGCCGCTCCCAGAGGATGCCGAGGTTGCCGAAGAGCACCAGCAGCACCACCCGGGGTACCGCCCGGAAGAACCAGGTGTAGAGCCAGGCGACGCCGGCCAGGACCGGGTTGCCGGACAGGCGCATCACCGCGACCAGCACCCCGAGCGCGACACCGATCACCATCGCGAGCAGGGTCATCGTGATGGTGGTCCGCACGCCTTCGACAATCGGTGGCCGGAACATGTTGTCGACCATGAACGTCCACTGGAACCGGTCGTTGGTGACCAGCAGGTGGACGAACATCGCGGCGAGTACGGCGAGCACGCCGACCGCCAACCAGCGGCCCGGCCGGCGCACCGGCACCGCCCGGATCGGCTCGGGTCGGTCACGGGCCGGCTCCGGCGAACCGGACTCGGGCGCAGGTGGCCCGGATGGGAGTGCCTCCCCGGACGGCGTCACGCCGTCCGGGGAGGGAGGGTTGTCCGCGGACATCGGCAGCCGGGGCTCAGGGGTTGACGGCCGGGTCGGTGATCCCGCCCGCCTCGACGCCCCAGTTGCTCAGCGCCTGCTCGTAGCCGCCGTCGGCGATGATCGCGTCGAGCGCTTCGGCCAGGGCGTCAGCGAACCCGGCCTGGTCCTGGGCGACCACGTAGCCGTACGGCGCCGAGTCGTAGATGTCACCGGACAGTTCCAGTTCGCCGTTGGTCTGCTGGACCGCGTACGCGCAGACCGGCGAGTCGGCCAGCATGGCGTCGTTCTTGCCGGAGACCACCGAGGTGGTCGCCTGGTCCTGCCCCTGGAACTGTTCGATGACGATCTCGGGGTCGCCGGCGTCGACGCACGCCGCCGAGCGGGCCTCGATGTCCTCCACCTGCACGGTGCCGGCCTGGACCGCCACCCGCTTGCCGCAGGCGTCGTCCGGGTCGACCGGTTCCCCGGCCCGTGACGCCCACTGGGTGCCGGCCGAGAAGTAGGACACCATGTCGACCTGGGCCTTACGCTCGTCGTTGATGGTGAACGAGGAGACCCCGATCTCGTACTTGCCGGACATCACCCCGGGGATGATGTCGTCGAACTGGCTGGGCACGTACTCGGTGGTCAGACCGAGCTTGCCCGCGACGGTGTTGAACAGGTCGACATCGAACCCGATGACGGTGCTGCCGTCGGTGTCGAGGAACTCCGCCGGAGCGTAGGTCGCGTCGACGCCGACCAGGATCTTGCCGTCGGCCTTGATCTCGTCGGGGACGAGCGCGGCCAGCTCGTCGTCGGCCGACGTGCTCGGCGCGTCGCCGCCCGGCTGTTCGACGCTGTCCTGCTCCCCGCAGCTGGCGACGGCCAGCAGCAGAGCGAACGCTCCGGCAGCGCCGGCGACGGCCCGCCGGATCCGGTGATGTGATGTGGTCACGTTTCCTCCGAGGGGTGGTCGGGTCGTACCGGTGCCGGGTCAGGCGACACCGAGGTACGCCTCCTTGACGGCCGGGTCGTGCAGCAGGTCGGCGCCGGTGCCGGACTTGACGATCCGGCCGGTCTCCAGCACGTACGCGCGGTGGGCCCGGGAGAGCGCCTGTTGGGCGTTCTGCTCGACCAGCAGGACCGTGGTGCCCTGCTGGTTGATCTCCACGATGATGTCGAAGATCTGCTGGATCAGCATCGGGGCGAGCCCCATCGACGGCTCGTCGAGCAGCAGCAGCTTCGGCCGGCTCATCAGCGCGCGGCCCACGGCGAGCATCTGCTGCTCGCCGCCGGACAGCGTGCCGCCGGGCTGCCTGCGACGCTCGGCCAGCCGAGGGAACAGGCCCAGCACCCGGTCCAGGTCGGCGGCGATACCGGCGCGGTCGCGCCGGGTGTACGCCCCCATGTCGAGGTTCTCCAGCACCGTCATGCCGGGGAAGATGCCCCGGCCCTCCGGTGCCTGGCACAGTCCGCGCCGGACCCGCAGGTCGGCCCGGAGCTTGGAGATGTCCTCGCCGTCGAAGGTGATCCGCCCGGCGGCGATCGGCCGGATGCCGGAGATCGCCCGCATGGTGGTTGACTTGCCGGCACCGTTGGCGCCGATCAGGGCGACGATCTCGCCCTCGTTCACCGTCAGGCTGATACCGTGCAGCGCCTGGATCCGCCCGTACAGCAGGCTGACGTCGTCGATCTCAAGCAGCATCGTCGGGCACTCCCAGATAGGCGGCGATCACCCGGTGGTCGTCCCGCACCTCGGCGGGGAGCCCTTCGGCGATCTTCTTTCCGAACTCCAGCACCACGATCCGGTCGGTGACTCCCATGACCAGGCGCATGTCGTGCTCGATCAGCAGCACGGTGACGCCCCGGTCGCGGATCTGCCGGATCAGTTGGAGCAGCTCCTCCTTCTCTGCCGGGTTGAATCCGGCCGCCGGCTCGTCGAGGCACAGCAGCACCGGGCTGGTGGCCAGCGCCCGGGCGATCTCCAGCCGCCGCTGTTCGCCGTACGACAGGTTGCGGGCCATTTCGTCGATCCGGTGCCCGATGCCGACGAAGTCCAGCAGCTCGCGGGCCTTCTCCCGGCCGTCACGTTCCTCGCGCCAGTGCCGTGGCAGCCGCAGCATCGCCGAGATGACGCTGGTCTTGTGGTGGGCGTCCGCGCCGACCTGGACGTTCTCCAGGGCGGTCATCTCGGGGAAGAGCCGGATGTTCTGGAACGTCCGGGCCATGCCCATCTTGGTGATCTGGTGGCGTTTCTTGCCGGTGATCCGCTCGCCCCGGAACCGGATCTCGCCCTCGGTGGGCCGGTAGATGCCGGTCATCGCGTTGAAGCAGGTCGTCTTGCCGGCCCCGTTCGGGCCGATCAGGCCGAGGATCTCGCCCTTGTAGAGGGTGAAGTTCACGTCGTCCAGGGCGACCACGCCGCCGAAGCGCAGCGTGACGTGGTCGACCTCGAGCAGGGGTT
The DNA here is from genome assembly GCF_029581175.1 of Solwaraspora sp. WMMD937. Lineage (NCBI taxonomy): Bacteria > Bacillati > Actinomycetota > Actinomycetes > Micromonosporales > Micromonosporaceae > Solwaraspora > Solwaraspora sp. WMMD937. Next base: position 5,404,648 of record NZ_CP120738.1, read on the forward strand.
CGCGGGTCGCGGCGGTCGGGCCGGCCCCGGTCGCTTCGGTGTCAGCCACCGACGGCCACCTCCTTACGGCGGTCCTTGAACTCGGCGGATCGTCGCCGGTTGGCGATCAGGCCCTGCGGCCGGAAGATCATCATGACGACGAGAGTCAGGCCGAAGACCAGGAACCGGTACTCGTAGAGTTCGACGCCGAACAGCTCGATGCCCCGGAAGCGTTCGATCAGGTACGCCACCAGGCCGCCGCCGACGATCGCGCCGACGATGTTGCCGGAGCCGCCGAGGATCACCGCGGCCAGGATGATGATCGAGTTGAGCAGCTCGAAGTTCTGCGAGCTGACGAAGTTCTGCTTGCCGGCGAACAACGCGCCGGCCAGGCCACCGATCGCCGCGCCCATGGCGAACGCCCACAGCTTGAACTTGAAGGTGGGCACCCCCATCAGCTGGGCGGCGTCCTCGTCCTCCCGGATCGAGACCCAGGCCCGGCCGACCCGGCTGCGGTTGAGGTTGCTGACCAGGATCACCACCACGATGATCAGGGTGAGCACCAGCCAGTAGTACGGGCGGGCGTCCAGCACGCCGAAGACCGGCTTGCCGTCGGCGTACTCGCCGGGCGGGTGCGGAATCTGGTTGAGCCCGCGCTGGCCCTTGAGGAACTCGGAGCTGACCGCGGCGATCCGGATCATCTCGGCGAAGCCGAGGGTGACGATCGCCAGGTAGTCGCCGCGCAGCCGCAGGGTCGGGGTGCCGAGCATCAGGCCGGAGATCATCGTGATGCCGATCGCCAGCGGCAGCGCCATCTCCCACTGCCAGAGCGTCTTCAGGTCGCTGCTGGGCGAGGTGAGCACCGCGACCGTGTACGCCCCGACGGCGAAGAAGCCGAAGTAGCCGAGGTCGAGCAGGCCGGCGAAGCCGACCACGATGTTCAGCCCGACCGCCAGCAGCACGTAGATGGAGACGGTGAACAGCACCTGACCGAAGTTGGACTCGGTGGTCGGGATCGGCCCGAGGTGCTGGTAGAAGCCTTCGTTGGGCAGGGCGTAGAAGAACACCACCACGGCGGCGATCAGCACCCAGCGGGTCCACTTGGGCATGTGGTGCCAGCGGTCGGAGAGCTGGCCGCGTGCGTCGTGCAGCTTGGTCCGCAGACTGGTCATACCCGCGCCCTCCCCAGGGACTCGCCGAGTAGGCCGGTCGGCCGGAACATCAGCAGGACGACCAGCACGGCGAAGGCCACGAAGTCCTTCCACTGCGTACCGAACAGGCCGGAAGCGTAGTTCTCGACCACGCCGAGCAGGAAGCCGCCGAGCAGCGCGCCGCGCAGGTTGCCGATCCCGCCGAGTACGGCGGCGGTGAACGCCTTGAGCCCGAGCAGGAAGCCGACACTGTAGGTGAGCACCCCGATGCGGACGTTGTAGAGCAGGCCGGCGACGCCGGCCATCAGGCCGCCCATCACGAAGATGATCATGATGATCCGGTCCTTGTTCACCCCCATCAGCGCGGCGGTGTTCGGGTCCTGGGCGACCGCCCGCACGCCCCGGCCCATCCGGCTGCGGTTGATGAAGAAGTCAAGGCCGATCATCATGCCCAGCGCCGCGACGACAGTCAGTACCTGCACGATGCTGACCGGCACGCCGGCGACGGTGAACCACGGCTCATTGCTGACGATGGTCGGCAGGCCCTGCGGCAACCGCCGGGTGTAGATCCCGAACGCCTCGGCCATCACGATGGACGCGCCGATCGCGGTGATCAGGAAGGCCAGCGGCGGCGCGTTGCGCTTACGCAACGGCCGGTACGCGACCCGCTCGACCAGGGTCGCGGTCGCCGCCGACGCCAGCGCCGCGGCGACCATCGCGATCAGGAAGTAGAAGACGATCTGGCCCACTCCGCTGACCACCGAGTCCTGGGTCAGGCCGAGCGCGCCCCAGGTCCACAGCGCGGCGAACGCACCGGCGATGAAGACCTCGGAGTGGGCGAAGTTGATGAGTCTGAGTACGCCGTAGACCAGCGTGTAACCCAGCGCGACCAGGGCATAGATGGCGCCCTGTGTCAAGCCGGTCGTGGTGAGCTCTCCGAAGTTCGAGAGCAGTCCGTTGACGTCCAAGGAGGGTGCTCCATCGAGGGCTGGGAAAAGAGTCGGGTGCGGCCGGGAGCGTGCTCCCGGCCGCACCCGCTAGACAGCTGATCTCGCCGATCGGGCAGATCAGGGCTTGGGGATCTCCTGGTCCGCCACGACCTCGCCGTCGACGACCTTGAACGCCCAGACGACAACCTGGTTGACGTCCATCTCGCCCTTGTCGTCGAACTTGTAGCTGGCCGCGACACCTTCGCCTTCGTAGCCACGCACCCACTCGAGCAGCGCCTCGCGGGTGGTGTTGCCCTCCTTGATGCCCTCGAGCATGATGTTCGCCGCGTCGTAGGCGGTGTCGCTGTAGGTGCCCGGCGGGCTGCCGTGCAGCGCCTCGTAGTCGGCGGCGAAGCTGCCGCGCGCCTCGGTGGCCGGCTGGCAGGGGCAGGTGAGGATGGTGCCCTCGGCGGCGGCCGCACCGGCCGACTCGACGAACGCCGGGTCGTTGACGCCGTCACCGGCAACCATCGTCGCGGTGATGCCCGCGTCGGTGAGCTGCTTACGGATCAGGCCGGCCTCCTGGTAGTAGCCACCGAAAAAGACCGCGTCCGCTTCCGAGGAACGCACCTTGGTGACGGTCGCGGAGAAGTCGACCTGCTTGCCCTCGCCCTGGACCTTGTCGGAGTCGACGACCAGGTCGCCGAGGACGTTCTTGACCTCGTCGGCCAGCCCGGCACCGTACGCCGACTGGTCGTCGATGACGAACACCTTCTCCGCGTTCAGCACGTCGCGGATGTAGACGCCGGCGGCCGGACCCTGGCTCAGGTCGTTGCCGACGCCACGGAAGAAGGTCGGCCAGCCCTGGTCGGCCAGGCTCGGCCGGGTCGCCGACGGGGTGATGGTGACCAGACCGGCCTCGGCGAACAGCGGACCGGCCGCCTCCGACTCACCGGAGTACGCCGGACCGACGATGCCGAGCATCTTGTCGTCGTCGATGGCCCGCTGGGCCAGACCCGGCGCCTGGTCCGGGCTGCCCTGCGAGTCCAGACCCTCCAGCTCGACCTCGCAGTCCGGGTTCGCTTCGTTGTACTGCTCGACCGCGAGCGCGGCACCGTTACGTTCGTTGATGCCGAGCGCCGCCGAGGGACCGGTCAGCGCCCCGAAAAAGGCGATCTTGTAACCACACGCATCGCCGCCAGCTTCCGTGGTGTCGCCATCGCCGCTGCCGCAGGCGGCGCCGCCCGCGACGAGCGCCATCATGGCGACGCCGCCGAGCACGCGGACAAGATTACGCTTCAAGGCTCGAAACCCTCCTAGATCCAATTGGCCCGAACCACCCACTGCCGATTGGCTCTTGCGGGAAGCACGCACCCGGCCGCTATCCCGGCCTTGGGGCGGGACGCTATCCCACCTGCCGGGCACGCCGTAAGGTCCAGGAAGGGCCGTTGACAAAAACGTTACGTAGCGTGGCCTGACTGCCCGTATGGCTGTAACACGCGTCGGCTGTCATCCCCCGACGTCGATGCCGGGGCGGCGGCTCACTGCTGCCGCCGGCGTCGCCGCTCTGCTGCTGCCTGGCGGCCTCGGTTCACTGCTGCTGGCTGGCGGCCTCACCGGGCGTCTCGGCCAGGATCCGGTCGGCGACGTCGCGCATGGTCATCCGGTGGTCCATCGCCATCCGCTGGATCCACTTGAACGCCTGCGGCTCGGTCATGCCGTACGAGGTCATCAACATGCCCTTGGCCCGCTCGACGACCTTGCGGGTCTCCAGCCGGTCGGTCAGTCCGGCGACCTCGGACTCCAGCGCGGCCACCTCGGAGTAGCGAGACAGCGCGATCTCGATCGCCGGCACCAGGTCGCTCTTCTGAAACGGCTTCACCAGGTACGCCATCGCACCCGCCGCCCGGGCCCGCTCCACCAGGTCCCGCTGGCTGAACGCGGTGAGGATGACCACCGGGGCGATCCGGCCACCGGCGATCCGCTCGGCCGCCGCCAACCCGTCCATGATCGGCATCTTGATGTCAAGGATGACCAGGTCGGGCTTGAGCTCCTCGGCGAGCCGGACGGCCGTCTCGCCGTCCCCGGCCTCGCCGACCACGTCGTAGCCCTCCTCCAGGAGCATCTCCGCCAGATCGAGGCGGATCAACGCCTCGTCCTCCGCGATCAGCACCCGCCTGCGCTCGGCACCCGCCTGCGTGTCGGCCACGTACCCCTACCCCCAACGCTTGCCACCCGACACCCACCGGGTTGGGTGTCACCGCCTTCAGCGTAGTAGGTAGGCTTGGCGTAGCCGGGCCCCAGACCCGACAAAGGTCCCCGTACTCCAACCGGTAGAGAGACGGAGCTCAAACCTCCGACAGTGTGGGTTCGAATCCCACCGGGGGCACCACCAGCTAGGCGCGGCCCTTCGGTTCGGCGGGCCGGACTCGATATCAGCGCTGTCCCGCCGTTGGCCCGTGGCTTCCGCTGCGCAGCATCGGCGGATACAGCACGGTCGCCCCGCCGGCACGGTAGAGCGCGGCGGGCCGGCCCACGTCGGTCACCCGGCGATGGCCGGTAGGAACGAGGAAGTCGTCGGCGTTGACCACCTTACGGTGGAAGTTGCGGGGATCGATACCCATCCCCCACACCACCTCGTACACCCGCCGCAGCTCGGTGATGGTGAAGGTCGGCGGGCAGAACGCCGTCGCCAGGGTCGTGTACTCCAGCTTGGCGCGGGCCCGTTCGACTCCGTCGGCCAGGATCGTGGCGTGGTCGAAGGCGAGGTCGTCCGAGCCGAGCTCGTCAACCGGCGTCCACCTGGCATGTCGCGCGTCGGTGCCGGCCGCCGGCAGCGGCAGGTCGGGGGCGAGCGCGAGGTACGCGATGCTGACCACCCGGCCTCGCGGATCGCGCCCGGGCTCGGTGTAGCTGTACAGCTGTTCGAGGTGGAGGGCGCGGCCGTCGATCCCGGTCTCCTCGGCGAGCTCCCGCAGGGCGGCGGCACCGGAGTCCTCATTGGCGCCGACGAACCCTCCAGGTAGGGCGGTCCTGCCCAGAAAGGGCTGCTTGCCTCGTTCGATCAACAGCACGTGCAACCGCTCGTCCCGCACGGTCAACACGACCAGGTCAACCGTCAGTGACACCAGGGTCACTACTCCTCGACCGTTCACGGCCTGAGTGTATCCAATCGTCACCTTGACGATAACCGATTGCCCACTTACGCTTGGTAACTGATCTCGTCAACCTGACGATATCTATCGGCTACCTGTGACGACCCGGTCCCGCCCGGTCGTCGTCCGACCGCGATCCGATTTCAGCACCCTCCCCGGAGGTCGCCCTCATGACCGATCAGTTCTCCCCCGTGCCGCCGCAGCGGCCGCCCACGCCGCAGCCGGCCACACCGCAACCGCCGACGCCGACGCCGGCGATGGCGCCGGCGATGGTGCCCACCGCAGCTACCCGACACCTTGTCGTCGGCGCGTACCTCGACGAGCGGTTCTGCCGGGCCGCGCTACGGGAGGTGTACGACCAGCCGACCCGGGCGGTGGCACCGTCCTACGGGTTCGACCTCGGCACCGTGCTCGGGCACTGCCGACAGGCCGGGCGCATCCTCACCATCCGGGACTCCGTCATCGTCGGAGTGCTGCTCCTCAGCCTCTGCATCGGAGGGTTCGGCATCCTGGCGACCGGCATGCTGCTCGGCGCCGTGCAGTCGGTTGTCTCGACAATCCGGTTGGTGCGCGACTCGCTGCACCGGACAGCCGTCGACGAGTCGCGATGGCTGAGCCGGATCGTTGGCTCCGCCGTCGCGAGTCTGGTCAGCATCGGCGCGTTCTGGCTGTTCCTGGCACTGCTCTTCGGCTCCGCCAGTCTCCTGGTGACCAGTCAGGCGTTCCAGGGTGAAGACCCCGTCACGAGCTTCGTGGTAGTCGCCCATATCGGAGCCGTGACGGCTCTGTGCGCTGCGTTCGGGCCCACCGTTGTCGCCAACATCGTCCGGTGGCACGAGGCCGCGCAGCATGGACCCGCCAACCGTCCGCCGGCCCCGCCGTCGGACGGCCGAATCCAGGAGATCCTGCGGCAGCAGGGCGGAAACACCATCGTCTACTCCGGCTACTCTCCCTTCGTCGGATCAGGAACGGTCCTGGGAATCTCGGACCTGGCCGTCCGAATGATCCGCCCGCAACAGGGCTTCGATGACCGGTCCTCCGAGTCACAGCGAGAGATCGACGAACTTCCATTCGCTGCGGAGCAGCTCGTCGGATACGTCCGGGACCGGCTCGCGACGCTCAGCCAGGCGGACTCGCCGGAACACCTGTTGCCGGGCCTGACGGTGGTGGACAAGGTCTTCACAGCGGGTACCGAGACCACCGAGTTGGCCCAGATGACCTGGGGACCCGCCATGGTGGACATCATCCGGCAGCCGCGCGACGCCCGCCGGCACTACCTCGCCTGCCAGGTCACCTCCTGGCGGGGCGAGCTGGTCACCACCGTCTACGCGCACTTCGCGCTGCAGGGCCGCACGCTCTACCTCGAGATCGCCACCTGCGCGCTGGCCCCGTGCCGCGACGAGTACCGGATCGTTGACGACGTCAGCAGCATCGGACTACTGCCCTACGCCAGGGCCGCCCTGTCCGCTCTGGCCGAATCACCGCAGGTGGTGGCGATGGCTCCGGTCAACCTGGCCCGGACCGTCGTACGGTCGCTGATCCGGCGCGTCGCGACGAGTCGGTCGGCCCTGCCGTACGGCATCGACCGAGGCGCCCGGGTCGGAGTTCGCGAGCTGGCCACCTTCGACGAGGTCCGCAACGACTTCCAGAACCAGGACGTCGCGAAGTACCAGGAAATCGTCACTCGCCGCCTGGTCGCCGCCACCCTCGACTTCCTCGTCGAGCAGGGGGTGGACGTCACCGAGTTCCGCCAGCGCGCGAACGTCCTGATCAACAGCGGAACCTATTTCGGTGGCGACATGAGTGGAAACCTCCATCAGGGCGACATACACGCCAACCACATCTCCGACTCGTTCAAACCGGTTCGAAAGTGAGTGCCCCGATGAACCAGCCAGCCGCCAGTCACAACAGCGGAACCTATTTCGGTGGCGACATGAGTGGAAACCTCCATCAGGGCGACATACACGCCAACCATATCTCCGACTCGTTCAAACCGGTTTCCGGCGGCGCCACGCCACACCGGGGCGACACCCGTGCCGTACCACAGCAGTCCGAAGCCGATCCCGCCCAGCAGCGGGCCGATCTGGGTGTGCTGACCGTGCTACCGCAGGAGACGCGCGCCGTCGTCGAGGTCTTCCAGCAGGCCGAGGAGTACCGCCGCAAAGTGCTCCCCGACGGGAGCCGGGTGCACGAGGCCACCTTCGAGACTCCGCACGGGCCGCGCACAGCGGTGCTGATGCAGACCCTGGACCGGGGGCAACTGTCGGCCACCGCCGCCTACACCCGGCTACGGCACTGGTACGCGCCGCCGATCATCGCCCTCGTCGGCATCGCCGGTGGCATCAGCGCTCAACTCGACGTCGGCGACGTGGTCCTCGCCGACCAGATCATTTTCTACGACAACCATCGGGACACCGCGGACGGTCCCCGCTGGCGGGGCGAGTCGACGGCGCTGACGGCGGCACTGACCATCGCGGTAAACGACCTGTTCAGCACCGAGGGCGAGCCATTGCGAATTCCCTCACCGGATCACGGCGACGACTTCCGCGTACGACGCGGGCCGCTGGGTTCCGGCAGCGCGGTGATCACCGACGAACACTCCCGGATCCGTACGTTCTTGCATGACTTCCAGGAGAAGTGCCTCGCTGTGGAGACCGAGTCCGGTGGCCTCGTACAGGGCTTCCGGGAGGAGTTCGCCGACGGTACCGGGCTTACCGGCTGGCTCGTGCTCCGCGGCATTTCCGACCATGCCGACGCGGCAAAGGGCCACCGCGACCACGACCTGGCGGCCCGAAACGCCGCCCGGGCGTTCCACCGCGTGCTGCCCTACCTGTGGGACGCACGCCGCTGACAGGTGCTGCCCGGACCCGGTCCGGGCAGCACCTGCCGTACCAGGAGGATGCGATGCCAGGTCCGATTCGCGCCTGGCCACCGCGCAGGCGTGGTCTGTTCAGCCACCGGCTGGACACCGTAATCACCGTCCTGCTCGCCCTGGCGCTCGGTCTGCTCGGCGTCCTTGACGTGGTCGACACCGCCACCGTGGCTGCCGCGACGCTGGGAACGCTGGCCCTGCTCACCACGACGGTGGCCGGGGAGCGCCGGCAGCTGGACCAGGTGGTGCGCCGGCTGGACGGCGCGGTACGGCTGATTCGGCACCTGCCGGCCCAGCCGTCCGGCGGGATGTCGCTACGGGCCTCCACCTCCGGTGCAGACGTCGACCTCACCGACGTCGAGGACATCGCCCTAGTCGGGGTGACCCTCGGCCGGACCCTGCGCAACCAGGTCGATCAGATCGCCAGCCGGCTTGCCGCAGGTGCCCGCATCAGAGTGGCGCTCATCGACCCGGCGACCTCCGTACCGGCCGAGGCCGCCCGGCGGGCCACCCTTCCGGACGACCGGGACATCTTCGTCAACCGGGCCCGGCCTACTCTCGACCTGTTACGCGAGCTGGCCCGTACCGCCCGTCCCGGCACCGGCTCCCTGGAGGTACGGTTGCTGCCGCTCGTGCCGGCGTCGGGGATGATCCTGCTGGACGCCGACGAGGAGACCGGACGCATTCACGTCGACCTCTACTCACACCGCCCGTCGGCAGCCGAACCGATGATGACGCTGACCACCGCCAGTCTGCAGTGGTACCGACACTTCCGTGACGAGTTCGAACACCTCTGGCGGCACGGACGGCCGGTCGACCTCACTGGGGCTCCGGTGCCCTGACCGGCCGCTCTGGTTCGGCCCGGCTGCGGTGCAGGTGGCGTACGCTCGGGCGAGCTATCAGTGCAGGCCGCCGGGGTCGCTGCGTCACCGCTGGCGAGGCAGGGAGCAGGAGGACATGGAACTGGCCATTGGGCTCTTCTGCCTGATTTGTATAGTTGTGGTAGTCTTCGCCGGGTACGGCGTCGCGGTGTACAACGGTCTGGTCACCGCCCGTAACGCGTTCCGGAACGCGTTCGCCCAGATCGACGTACAGCTGACCCGACGCCACGACCTCATCCCCAACCTCGTCGAGGTTGCCAAGGGGTACATGAGACACGAACGTGAGGCGCTCGAAGCGGTGATCGCCGCTCGCGGCGGCGCGGTCGACGCACAGGCCGCCGCGACCGGCAAGCCGGGCGACCCCGCGGCGATGCAGCAGCTAGCCGGGGCCGAGAACATGCTGACCCAGACACTGGGAAGGCTGTTCGCGCTCTCCGAGGCGTACCCGGACCTCAAGGCCAACCAGAACATGATGCAGTTGACCGAGGAGCTGACCTCCACCGAGAACCGGGTCGCCTTCGCCCGGCAGGCCTACAACGACGCGGTGATGGGCTACAACAACAAGCGGGAACGCTTCCCCGGCAGCATCGTGGCGAGCATGTTCTCGTTCAGCCCGGCCGCCCTGTTCGAGGTCGACGATCCGCAGCAGCGGCAGGCTCCCCAGGTGAACTTCTGAGCGAATGAACTTCTTCGAACGGCAACGTCAGGTCCGACGGGTCTCCGCCCGGCTGGTCGTGCTGTTCGTGGCCGCCGTCGTCGGCATCGTGGCCGTGGTCGACCTCGCCGTCTTCGTCGTCTTCGACGGCGCGTCCCGGCAACCGGCCGCGCTCCTCGGGATGCTGGTGGTGACCAGCCTGGCGACCGTCGCGGTGATCGGCCTGGCGGCGCTGGTCCGCACCGTCACGCTACGCGGTGGCGGCGGACGGGTGGCCCGGGAGCTCGGCGGCGTACCGGTGCCGCCGGACACCACCGACCCGCAGCTGCGCCGGCTGCGCAACGTGGTCGAGGAGATCGCCATCGCTTCCGGCGTGCCGGTGCCGGAGATCTACCTGCTGCCGCGCGAGGAGGGGATCAACGCGTTCGCCGCCGGCTGGTCGACCTCGGATGCGGCGATCGCGGTCACCCGGGGCACGCTGGAGCGGCTCAACCGCGACGAGCTGCAGGGCGTCATCGCCCACGAGTTCAGCCACGTGGTCAACGGCGACATGCGGCTCAACATCCGGTTGATGGGGCTGCTGTTCGGCATCCTGTTCCTGGCGGTGATCGGCCGTGGCCTACTGCGCACCGGATTCGTCAGCGGTGGCCGCTCCCGCAGCGACAACCGGGGCGGCAATCCGCTGCCGCTGATCGGGCTGGCGATGGTCGCCGCCGGGTACGTCGGTGTGCTGGTCGGCCGACTGATCAAAGCGTCGGTGTCCCGGCAACGCGAGTACCTGGCCGACGCGTCGGCCGTGCAGTTCACCCGGCAGACCGCCGGGCTGGCCGGTGCGCTCAAGAAGATCGCCGGGCTGCCCGCCGGGTCACAGTTGACGAGTCCGAAGTCCGAAGAGGTCGGCCACATGCTGTTCGGGCCGGGTGGCAGGCTGACCGCGCTGTTCTCGACGCATCCGCCGATCGCCGACCGGATCAAGGCACTCGATCCCAGCTTCGACGCGACCGAGCTGACCACACTGTCCCGGCGGTGGGCGGCGGCCCCGCCATCCGGGCTGGCCGAGGACCGCGCGCTCGGGCTGACCGGCGGCACCCCGGGCGGCGCCGCGTTGCCCGCCGACGACACCCAGGTGCCGATGGACCCGGCCCAGGTCGTCGACCGGATCGGCGCACCCCCGGCCGGCGCCTACCCTCACGCCGCCGACCTGCTCTCCCGGATCCCGCAGGAGCTGACGGAGCAGGCCCGTCGACCGGACACAGTGGCACCGTTGATCCTCGGCCTGCTGCTGTCGGCCGACCCGCAGGTCCGCGCCGGCCAGCACGCCGCCATCACCCAGCGGTACGGCACCGCGCTCGCCGACGCCGCCTGGCAGGCCGGTGCGCGCACCGCCGGCCTGCACCCGATGCTGCGGCTGCCGCTGGCCGAGGTCGCCTTCCCCGCGTTGGCGCAGCGGTCACCGGCCGACCGGGACGCGCTCGCCGACGCGATGGCCACCCTGGTCCGGGCCGACGGGCGGATCAGCGTCTTCGAGTACTGCCTGTCCCGGCTCGTCGGCGATGAGCTGCGCGAATCGCTGCGGCCATCGTCGCAGCCGGGCCACGGCCGCCGTACGCTGCGCGCCAGCCAACCGGCTGTACAGACGCTGCTCAGCGTGCTCGCCCAGGCCGGGCACCCGGATCCGGCCGCCGCGCAGCGGGCCTTCGCCGCCGGTGCGGCGCACGCCCTGCCCGAGGCATCCGCCCGGTTCACCCCGCCTGCGGGCGGCGTACTGGAACTGGAATCGGTCTGGCCGCTCCTCGACGAACTGCGCCCGGTGGAGAAGTCCCGGCTGGTGGCGGCGGCGGTCGCGGTGATCGGACACGACGGGGTGATGACCGTGCCGGAGGTCGAGCTGCTGCGGACCATCTGCCTGATCCTGCACAGCCCACTGCCACCACTTCCGGTGCCGGCCTGACCGCTCACAGCCTGCCCCTGGAGCCGCGCTCGTGACGACGTCCTCGCTGACCGACCTCGTACAGCCGTGATCCACAGCGTCTCTTCGACCCGACACGCCGGCGTGTGGTCAGCTGGAGCGCAGCGGATCACGGCACATGCGTCTGAAGATGGGCGGCTACCTCGTTACTCTGGCGAAAACGAGAAAGGCATCCCATCCGTGGGACGTGAAGATCAACGTCGCCCCTTCCCTATCTTTGCTGTCCCGGACAGCGACGATTTCTGGGTAATTAGTTGCAACCTCGACACAGTTGCCTTGTGAGCTGCTTCGGCTGCTCTTCCGCCGCTCCGCACCGGTCAGATCAGACATGATTCCTCCCCGGTTGGCTTCCGCCTATCTCCTACCTACCAGGGTAGTAGCTTGCGGTTGTAGAAGAGGTCGCCGGTGGGTCCATCGTCGGGGAGCGTGGCCAGCCAGGTGAAGGTGTCGGCTGCTTCGCCGGGAGTGTCATTGGCTTTTCCGTAAGCGAGGCGGGTGTCGACCTTCCCCGGCGACGCCGCGTTGACGAGGATGTTGTGCTCGTGTAGCTCTGCGGCGAGGATCTGGGTGAACGCGTTGACGCCTGCTTTGGAGACTCGGTAGGAGACGCTGCCGGTGCCCATTTCGGCGGACGTACCCATGTGGCTGGTGACGTTGACGATCCGGCCGTACCCGTTTCGCTTCATCTCGGGGATGGCGGCGGTGCAGCAGCGCCAGGTGCCGATGAGGTTCGCGTCGAGGGTCGCAGCGACCTTCTCCATGTCGGCCGCGCTGGCGGCCTGGCCTCGGTCGATGGCGATGGCAGCGTTGTTGACCAGGACGTCGAGCCGGCCGTACTGGTAGCCGACGTCGGCCATGGCGCGCGCGACGCTGGCGGGGTCGGTGATGTCGAGCTGGTGGCCGGAGGCAGGCAGGCCGAGGCCGGTCAGCTCTGTGGCGGTGCGCTCTGCGGCTTCGTCGCTTCTGGCGGTGACCACGACGTGGAGGCCGGCCTGTGCAAGCTGCTGGGCGATTGCTCGGCCGAGCCCTCGGTTGGCTCCGGTGACGACGGCTACCCGCTGGACGTCCGATGTCATGGTGCTATGCGACCAGACCCCGTACGCGTTCGTCCAACTCGCGGGTGGCGGGGGTGTCGTACTTGGTAAGGCGGCTGTGGATGCCCATCAGCCGGTGATGGTTCCGGAGCGAGCGGGTCTTCACGACCTCGGGTGCTGCGCGGTGCACGTACGCGCAGGCTTGTTCGACGTCGCCGAGGCTGGCGGTGACGCCCGCCCGCCAGATCAAATAGGTGGCGCGGTCCCGGCTGCGGGTCGTGGGGTGCAGGTCCAATGCTTGGGCGAGCCAGCGGTCGGCGTTCCGGTGGCGTTCGAGCATGAGGTAGCAGGCCGCGACCTGTGCGCAGTACTCGGCCTGGTCGAAGTAGCCGGCCCAGGTCGGGCCGGGCTCGTCATCAGCTCGGGCCATGTGCGTTTCCGCGCTGGTGAGACAGCGTTCCGCTGCACTGGCGTCGTTAAGGGCGGCGTGGGCTCGGGCCTTGCGGGTGGCGAACATCGCCAGCACCCGCGCGGGAGCATCCCCGGCTCCATCGACGGCGGCGGTGGCCAGTGCGAGTGCTTCCTCTGCCCGGTCGCTGTCGACCCGCTGCAGGCTCATGCACTTCAGAATGTTCGCGCCGGCGGTCCGATCGTCGGCGAGGTGCGCGGTGTGCAGCGCGGAAACCCAGTAGCGCTCGGCTGCGGCCTGGTGGCCGGCGTCGAAGCTGGCCCAGCCGGCGATCCTGCCGAGTTCGGTGGCGACCGCGAACATCCGTCGGCCGATGCTGTCGGCGTAGGAGCTGTTGCTCAACAGGTCGGTGACGAGTCGCAGCTCCGCGTCCACGACGTCACGGACGCTTCCGCCGCCGAGGAGCGCGTCGATCTGCCGGAGAGTGGGGAGGCGTTGCTCGAAGCAGTCGACGAGCGAGGCGTCGAGTGGGCCGCCGTCCAGCGCCGAACGCAGCGGTGGCGGATCAAGCGTGAGCCACTGCTGTGCGAGTGTCGCCGCCGCGCCGACACCGAGGATCATGAACCCGCGCCGATCCATCACTGCTGCTCCCGCCGTCTCTCTCAACAGCGTCAATCCGCCGTCGATCGTCCAAGGGGTGTCGGTGTCGATCCGCTGACCGACCGGTAGCCAATGGGGCCAGCCCAGCTCGCGGACCGCCTGTCGCGGTACGCCCAACTCGTCGGCGAGCGCGCACTGAGTTGCGAGGTCGGGCACGACGCCCCAACGCTCCCAGCGCCACGCTTTCTCGCGTCGGGCAGCGGTGTTCAGCCGCCGGGCGATCTTGTCGACCAGATCCTGTTGACTCCAATTTCGATCATGCCGAACGTAGGCGAGCGGGTGCACCAAGATTCGAGACTGGTTCTGAAAAGGATCGCTTCTCACGGTTCCCCTCTCGTCTCGGATCAACCTACCGGAGATCGTGACGATCGAGCCGCACTAAAAGGACGTTTCATGTTCAGTCGGGTGTGGAGACAACACCAAGACAACAGCTGACGGGTGGAACGTCGGTCCGTAGCAGCGCTTTGCTGAGTGAGCGTCAAGGCGCCCTACCAATAGCTGATCATGACGTGAGGGCGAAGGCGCACCATCTTCACGATCTGACGGAAGGGCGTCCAGTGCCTCAGCTTCTCCTCTCCCTACTTGCGGGGATCATCGTTGGCTTCGTCGCGGGGTTCCTACTCAACGTTGCACGTCGCCGCTGGTGTCCGAGGTGTGGGGCGACGTTGCGGTGTCCGGAATGTATGCCTCGGCATTCGATGCGGTTCAGCCCCACCGGGCTGTCCGGCGCGGCCGGTGCCGGTCGGTCCGGGGCTGTCGGTCGGGCTGCGGTGGACGCGGCTCGGGTCAACCAGGGCCGGTGGTCGCGGTGAGGGCACGGTTGCGGGACCTGGCCGCTGCCGGTGGTGGGGTGCTGGTCGTCCGGCACGACGGGCAACCCGGGGTCGGCCGGGTCGGCGGTGCGGCGTACCGCGATGTGGCCGGCGCGGAGTCGGCGGCCGACAGCGGCGGCGGTGGTGGTCATGTGGCGGTGCGGCCGTCGTGGTCGTGTGCCGGCTGCGGCGAGTTGTGGCCGTGTCTGGTGGCGCGGGTCGAGTTGGCGGGGGTGTTCGGGCCGGTCGCGTTGGCGACGTACATGGTGGAGCGGATGACCGAGGCGGCGTTCGACCTGCTCGATGTCACGGCGGCCGAGCTGTTCGACCGGTTCCTGGTGTGGACGTGGCGGCCATGCTGACCGTACGGGCGGCGACGGCCGCTGATGTTGAGCCGTTGGCCGAGTTGATGGCGCAGGCATGCGTGCTGGACCCGGTGGTGTCCTGGCTGATCAGCGACCACGCACTGCGGTACCTGACGATGCACCAGTTCTTCACCGCCGAGCTGGAGTTCGGCGTACGGCACGGGATCGTCGATGTCGTCGGCCACTGCGACGGGGTGGCGATCTGGTACCCGCACCCGTTCGACCGGCTGCTCGCGGCGGAGCATCAACGGCGCAGGTTGCGGGCCTGCGGCGACCGGCACGGCCCGTACGCGCACTACACGTTCACCGCCGGCCGCGTGGAAGCGACCGGTCGGCACCACCACCTGGCGTTCCTGGCGGCGGCGCCCTGGCTGAGACGCCAGGGCATCGGGTCGGCGCTGCTCGCCGCGCATCATGCCCGGCTGGACCGGATCGGCATGCCGGCCGTGGTCGAGGCGAGCAGTCCACGGTCCCAGGCGTTCTACCTGCGCCACGGCTACCGGATCGTACGGGTGGCCCACCTGCCGGCCGGCGGCCCGCCGCTGTGGGCAATGCGTCGGGGCGGCGCACCACTCGACCAACCGCCCATGGCCGCAGCACTGCGTGTCGGCTGAGCCGGAAGAGCCGCACCGCTTCGTCGATGTGAGGCTGAGATACCTCACATCTGCCTGCGTCGTAGGGTATCTCAGCCTCACATCGACGCGTGCCGGCAAGAAACCGACCGGCCTGGCCGGGTCACCAGTTGTGCATACTGCCGTCGGTGAGCCGGTTGACCGGCAGCGACGCCGGCGCGTACGGGTAGCGCGCCGCCGCAGACTCGTCGATGTCGACGCCGAGCCCGGGTTCCTCGCCGGGGTGCAGGTAACCGTCGGCGAAGTGGTACGAGTGCGGGAAGACCTCGTCGGTGGCCTGGGTGTGCCGCATGTACTCCTGCAGGCCGAAGTTGGGGATGCTCAGGTCGACGTGCAGCGCCGCCGCCATGCAGACCGGGGACAGGTCGGTGGCGCCGTGCGAGCCGCTACGGACGTGGTGCAGCGCCGCCAGGTCGAAGATCCGCCGCAGGTGACTGATCCCGCCGGCCCGGACCACGGTGGTCCGGACGTAGTCGATCAGCTGCTCGGTGATCAGCTGCTGACAGTCGAAGATGGTGTTGAAGACCTCCCCGACGGCGATCGGCGTGGTGGTGTGCTGGCGGATCAGCCGGAAACCCTCCTGCAGCTCGGCCGGGACCGGGTCCTCCAGCCAGGTCAGCCGGTACGGTTCCAGGTCCTTGCCGAGCCGGGCCGCCTCGATCGGGGTGAGCCGGTGGTGGGCGTCGTGCAGCAGCTTCAGGTGCGGGCCGAACTCGTCGCGTACCGCCGCGAAGACCTGCGGGGTGTGCACCAGGTAGCGCTCGGTCGACCAGGTGGTCTCGGTGGGGATCGCGGCGTCGGCCGGCTCGTAGAACATCCGGTCCTTGCCGACGCCGTAGGTGGCCGGCAGGCCCGGGACGGCGGTCTGCACCCGCACCGCCCGGTAGCCGAGGTCGACGTAGCGGGCCACCTCGGCGAGCACCTCGGGGACCGTCTCGGCGTTGGCGTGGCCGTAGACGGTGACCCCGTCGCGGCAGCGACCGCCGAGCAGCTGGTAGACCGGTAGTCCGGCGGTCTTTCCCTTGATGTCCCACAGCGCGGTGTCGACTGCCGCGATGGCGCTCATCGTGACCGGGCCGCGCCGCCAGTAGGCACCCCGGTACAGGTACTGCCAGGTGTCCTCGATCCGGCTCGCGTCCCGACCGATCAGCGTCGGCACCACGTGGTCACGCAGGTAGCTGGCGACGGCCAGTTCGCGGCCGTTGAGGGTGGCGTCGCCGACGCCGGTCACACCGTCCGAGGTGACGATCTTCAAGGTGACGAAGTTGCGGCCCGGGCAGGTCACGATCACCCGGGCGTCCACGATCCGCATCGACCAGTCTCCTCGTCTGCGCGGCCGGCTGCCGCTCGCCGCCGAGGTTAGCCGAACCGACGATGCCGGGAGATCCGGGCGGCGGGAAGATCCGGGGGGGTCCCCGGGTTGGGCACGGTTGTGATCGACGTTCCGCTCTCCGTCCTCGACCTTGCCCCGGTCGCCGCCGGCAGATCCGCCAGCGAAGCACTGCGGCACACCACGGAGCTGGCCCGCCGGGTCGAGCAGCTCGGCTACCACCGGTTGTGGGTGGCCGAACACCACAACATGCCCGCCATCGCCAGCTCGGCACCGGCGGTGCTGCTCGCCCACCTGGCCGCGGCCACCTCGACGATCCGGGTCGGTTCCGGCGGGGTGATGCTGCCCAACCATCCGCCGCTGGTGGTCGCCGAGCAGTTCGGCACGTTGGAGGCGCTGCACCCGGGCCGGGTCGACCTCGGCATCGGCCGGGCCCCGGGCACCGACCAGGCCACCGCGCTGGCGCTGCGGCGCACCATGGCCGGGCTGGGTGCCGAGACGTTCCCGCAGGAGCTGGCGACCCTGATCGGCTATCTGCGCGGCGACGCCGGACCGATCGCCGCGACCCCGCACGCCGGGCAGTCACCGGCGATCTGGCTGCTCGGTTCCAGCGGATTCAGCGCCCAACTCGCCGGCACCCTGGGCCTGCCGTTCTCCTTCGCCCACCATTTCAGTGCGGCCAACACACTGCCGGCGCTCGCGCTGTACCGGCAGCATTTCCGCCCGTCGGCGTGGTTGGACCGGCCGTACGCGATGGTCGCGGTCAACGTCGTCTGCGCCGAGTCGGACGAGCGGGCCGAGTGGCTGTCCGGCCCGGCCGCCCTGGCGTTTCTGCGGCTGCGCGCCGGGCGGCCGGAGGCACTGGTCAGCCCGGAGGAAGCGGCCGCCTATCCGTACACGGATCTCGAGCTGCAGTTCATCCGCCAACGCAACGAGGAGCAGGCGGTCGGCTCCCCCGACACGGTCCGGCGGGCGCTGCGCGAGTTGCGCGAGCGCACCGGTGCCGACGAGCTGATGTTGACCACGATGGTGTACGACGTCGCCGACCGGGTGCGCTCGTTCGAGCTGGTGGCCGGTGACCCGGGTCACCCCACGGACGGCGATCAATAGCCGGAAACAGGAGCTTCATCAGCTGGTCACCGCCGCGCGACGGTCCGCTGGCTATCGTCTTTGGCAGGTGATGGTTCGACGCACGAGATCACGCGTGGGGTGGATGTCGTCGCGTCCGCCGACGGGGGACCGGGTTCCGGTCCCCCGTCGGCGCGTCTACGGCCGCCGACTCACTCAGTCGGCCGCCGGATGCACTAGAAGGTAAACATTCACCGCAAGTAGACGTTCGGCGTCGGTGGTGCCGGCATGTTGGCGCCAATGAAGAACGACGGGTGTGGCGGCTGGTTGTAGGCGGTGTTCTGCCAGGCGACCGCCACCCGGTACTGCGGGTCGTGCATCAGGGTGTGGATCCGTCGATCAGTGGTGTGCGGTGTGGCGTAGATCCGCAACGCGCGGGAATCGCTGGTCCGCCAGATGACCTCCTCCCGCCAGTCGCCGAACAGGTCGGCCGACAAAGCGGGGGTCGCCTTGGTGCCGTTGTTCGATGCCACCCCGGAGCCGGTCAACAGCCGGGTGTCGCCGGAGGTGCCGTACTTGTCGATCCGGGTCTGGTCGAGCAACTCCCGGACCGGGTCGCCGTCCCACCAGCTGAGGAAGTTGGCCGACGACGGCTTGCGTCCGACGTTGCCGCCGGTCGGCGAGCGCAGCTCGGAAACGGCCGACGACCAGGACTCGGCTCCGGCGCTGCCAGCCCAGATGTCCGCCGATACGCCCCGGCCGTTGTCCCCGCCGGTCGGGGTCTGCCAGATGATCTGCCCGGTACGGGCGTCGATCAGCGCCGACGACGGCTTCGAGCCGTCCTCCTGGACCTTGAAGTACTCCAGCCCGGACCGCCCCGGGTCGAGGTCACCGACGTGGCCGGCGTCGCCGTGGTTCAGGCTGGTGTTCCACAGCCCGCGACCGTTGTCGTCGATGGTGGCACCGCCGAAGACGATCTCGTCGCGGCCGTCGCGGTCGACGTCGGCGATGGACAGCGAGTGGTTGCCCTGCCCGGCGTAGCTGCCGTTACCCGACGAGTTGGAGTCGAAGACCCACCGCTGGGTGAGGTTGCCGTTGCGGAAGTCCCAGGCGGCGATGACGGTACGGGTGTAGTAGCCGCGTGACATGATCAACGACGGCCGCTGGCCGTCCAGGTAGGCGGTGCCGGCGAGGAACCGGTCCACCCGGTTGCCGTACGAGTCGCCCCAGGACGACACGTTGCCCCGGGCCGGCACGTAGTTGACGGTGGACAGGGCGGCGCCGGTCAGACCGTCGAACATGGTCAGGAACTCCGGGCCGGACAGCACGTAGCCGGACGAGTTGCGGTAGTCGGCACCGGAGTTGCCGATCACCGTGCCCCGGCCGTCCCGGCTGCCGTCGGCGGTCTTCATCGCCACCTCGGCCCGGCCGTCGCCGTCGTAGTCGTACACCTGGAACTGGGTGTAGTGGGCGCCGGCCCGGATGTTGCGCCCCAGGTCGAGGCGCCACAGCCGGGTCCCGTCGAGCCGGTACGCGTCGACGTAGACGTTGCCGGTGTAGCCGGAGTGCGCGTTGTCCTTGGCGTTGGACGGGTCCCACTTCAGGACGATCTCGTACTGTCCGTCACCGTCGAGGTCGCCGACGCTGGCGTCGTTCGCCGAGTAGCTGTAGCTCTCCCCGGACGGGGTGGTGCCGCCTGGCGGCACCTGCAGCGGCACGTCCAGGTAGCCGTTGGCGAAGGTCAACGACGCCGGCGACGCGGGCTGCTCGACGCCACCGACCACCGCCCGGACGGTGTAGCTGGCGTTGGACGCGGCACCCGCGTCGTAGTAGTTGGTCGACGCGGTGACCGGCGACGAGGTGATCCGGGTGGAGCCACGGTAGACGTGGAACCCGGTGCCGGCGGCCTCGGTGCCGAGCAGCCGCCAGGAGACCAGGTTGCCGGATCCGGAACGGACGCTGATCAGCCCTCGGTCGAGGTCTTCCATCTGCTTGGCGCCGGGCCCCGGCGTCGGCGGCGGGGTGGTGGGCGGTGGCGCCGTGGTCGGTGGGGCGGTCGTCGGTGGTGCCGTGGTCGGTGGTGCCGTTGTCGGCGGGGGTGCGGTGGTCGGCGCGACGCCGCCGGTGCAGGTGGTTCCGTTGAGCGCGAAGGTCGTCGGCACCGGATTGCTGCTGTTGTTCCAGGATCCGTTGAAGCCGAACTCGGTGCTGGCGTTGGTGGCCAGGTTCCCGTTGTAGCCGACGTTGTCCGCGGTGACCTGGGCACCGTTCTGCGTCACCGCCGCGTTCCACGCCTGGGTGATCGTCTGCCCGGCGCCGAACGACCAGGTCAGCTGCCAGGAGGTGACGGGGTCACCGAGGTTGGTCACGGACACGCTGGCGCCGAAGCCACCGGGCCATTGGCTGGTGACGCGGTAGTCGACCGCGCAGCCAGCGGCTGCGGCGGCCGGCGACGCGAGGATCGTGGTGGCCACACCGGCACCGGCCGCGGTGGCCACCGCGGTCGCGACGGCGAGCAGGGCTCGGCGGGGAGTCCCGGGCTGGGACCGGGAACTGTTGGGAGGGACATTGCGCATGGGAGTCTCCGGGAGCAGAGGGCGGGCGGCAACGGACGGACGCCCGGCTGCCCGGCCGGGGCGTGCGCCCGGTGGCGCTGCGCTGGATCGGTCGACCGCGGTGCGGCGGTCGTCGGTCGGCTCCCGTGCAGGCCAATGCTAGGGCAATCGCTTTCCTCGATCAATGTCGATGTCCATCGGAGCCCGGCGGGGTCCGTGTCGGCGGAGGCGGTCACCCACCGGTTGGTCCGGCTCCCGCAGCACCAGCAGCCCGCCCGCTGGCACCCGGACCCGACGAGCGCCCCGGCCGCGACCCGGTGTGCCGGTGACACCGGCCGAGCTGACCGACCATCGGCCGGTCGACCGGCCGGAATCAGCCGAGCCGGCACCGACCGCCAGCAGGACCTCACCGGCGGGCAGAACGTCGCTGGCCACCATGATCTCCCCGGACGGCAGGACGCCACCGGAGACCAGCACCTCACCGGTGGCCGCCACCACCGCCTCCTCCCGGCCATGGTTGAACAGGAACAGCCACCGGGTGGTGCCGTCCACCCGGCGTACCGCCTCCACCCCGGCGGGCGCGGCGGGCAGCACCGGTGCCACCCCGGCCTCCGCGGCGACTGCCGCCAGCAGTTCCCGGTAGCCGTCGTCGTCCAGCCTGGTGGACAGGTACCAGGCGGCCCCGGCACCGACCGGCCGGCGGGTCACCGCCGGTTGGCCGGCCAGCACGCCGTCGACGTAGCTGAGTACCGGCTCGGCGGCGCCGGCCTCGAAGCGTTCCCGCCACAGCCGGCCGGTACGCCCGCCGGACAGCCGCACCGTGCCGTCCGGACCGAGCGGCAGGAACTCCTCGCTGCGGACGCCGAGCAGTTCACGCAGGGCGCCCGGATATCCGCCCAGTCGGACCCGGGCGTCGGAGTCGGCGACCCCGGACAGGTAGCTGACCACCAGATGACCGCCGGCGCGCACCCAGTCGCCGAGGGCGTCCGCGACGGCGTCGTCCATCAGGTACAGCGCGGGCAGCACCAGCATCCGGTAGCCGCTCAGCTCCAGCGGCCCGGCCGCCGGGCAGACGAAGTCGGTGGTGATCCCGCACCGCCACAGCGCCCGGTGCGCGGCGGCCACCTCGTCGGCGTACGAGATGTGCCCGGACGGCAGCCCGGGATGCTGCAGCGCCCACCCGCTGGCGGCGTCCCAGCCGATCGCGGCACGGGCCGCCACCGTGGCGGTGTCGGTCGCGGCGAGCAGCCGCAGCGCCTCGCCGAGCTGTACCGCCGACCGGAAGGTCCGGGAGTCGGCACCGGCGTGCGGCACCATCGCCGAGTGGAACGCCTCGGCACCGCCGCGCGGCGCCCGCCATTGGAAGAACATCGCGCCCCGGGAGCCGCGCGCGACGTGGGCCACGCTGTGCCGCAGCATCCGGCCAGGCTCCTTGGCGTAGGCGGTACCCTCGGCGTACCGGTAGATCAGGTTGGGCGCGCTCTCCATCAGCAGCCAGGGCCGGTGCCGACCGGCCGATGGCGGCGATCCGTCCCCGGTGACCGGGCGTGACCAGGACCGGGCGAGGTCGGCGGCGAGCGCGGTCTGTTCCTCGGCCCGGCCGTCGGTCTCGGTCGGATAGTGGTCGACGGCGACCAGGTCGACCTCCCGCGCCCACCGGGCGTGGTCCACCGGAACCCAGTCGCCGAACACATAGTTGGTGGTGACCGGCATGTCCGGCGTGTGTTCGCGGAGCACGTCGCGCTGGTCGCGATAGGCGGCGAGCAGTTCGTCGGACCAGAACCGGCGGAAGTCCAGCACCTGCGTCGGGTTGGTCAGGTACTGGGTGGCGCGCGGCGGGTCGACCTGCGTCCAGTCGGAGTAGCACTGACTCCAGAAAGCACCGGTCCACGCCTCGTTGAGCCGGTCCAGGTCACCGTAGCGCTGCCGCAGCCACCGCCGGAACGCGTCGGCCGCGTGCGGGCAGTGGCAGACCGTGCCGTACTCGTTGTGCACGTGCCACATCGCCAGCGCCGGGTGGTCGCGGTAGCGTTCGGCGAGCATCTCGGCGATGCGCCGGGCCGCGACGCGGTACGCGGGGGCGGCCGCGCAGTAGGTGTCCCGGCTGCCGTGCCGCAGCCGTACCCCGTCGGCGGTGATTGGCAGCGCGTCGGGGTGGGCGAGGGAGAACCACGGCGGCGGCGAGGCGGTCGGGGTGGCCAGGACGACCCGGATCCCGCCCTGGTGCAGCAGGTCGAGTGCCCGGTCGAGCCAGTCGACGGTGTACTCGCCGGGGTGCGGTTCCAGCCGGGACCAGGCGAACACCCCGACGGTGACCAGGTTGACCCGGGCGCGACGCATCAGCTCGACGTCCTCGACCCAGGTCGTCTCCGGCCACTGCTCGGGGTTGTAGTCCCCGCCGTAGCAGAGCCCGTCGAGTCCTCTCGGCCAGCGCATCGGCGCTCCCTCCGACGTTGACAGTTTGTTGGATGACCAAAGAAACTAATTTAGTCGCCCCCAGGCCGCTGGTTCCACCAGGGAGCGTCGAGCCCCGGACCGACGAGGAGAGCCCATGCCGTACCGTCCGCCCCTGGTCCCCCATGAGACATTCGTGGCCGACCCGCCCGACCTGCCGGTCCGCGCGCCCGGCGAGGAGGGCCTGTCCGCGCTGGTCCGCGCCGAGTTGCTGGGCACCGATGCGGCCGGGATCACCGGCAAGGGCAGCACCGCCGACGGTGCGACGTTGACGGTCGCGGTCAGCGCCGCCGGGGAGGGGGTGATCCGGGTCCGGCTGAGTGCGACACCCGACGCCCGCAGCCGGTCGGCCCGGGCGCTGCCGCTGGTCGATCCACGCCCGCACCCGGCTACGGTCACCGTGGCCGGCGACACGGTACGCGTCGACGCCGGAACGGTCGTCGCCGAGGTGCGGCTCGACCCGTGGCATCTGCGCTTCCTCGACCAGCAGGGTCGGGTGCTGCTCAACCAGAACCGGGGCGAGCGTGACATCAGCGGCCGGCTGCGCACCCTGCCGTTCGGCCGGTCCCTGGTCGACGGGTCGATCGCCGCGTACCACGAGAGCTTCGACGCGCCCGGCGACGAACGCTTCGTCGGGCTCGGCGAGAAGTTCACCCGGCTGGACAAGCGCGGCCAGCGGGCACTGATGTGGAACTTCGACGCCTTCGGCAGCGAGTCGGACCGGTCGCACAAGAACATCCCGCTGTACCTGTCCGACCGTGGCTACGGGGTGCTGGTCGACAGCGGCATGCCGGTGGAGTTCGACATCTGCTCCTCCACGCACAGCTGCGTACAGATCCTGGTGCCGGACGACCTGATCGACTACTACGTGATCGCCGGCCCCACCCCCGCCGAGATCCTGGACCGCTACGACCGGTTGACCGGCCGACCGGTGCTGCCCCCGAAGTGGGCGTTCGGTACCTGGATCTCCTCCGGCTTCTTCGTGGACAGTCAGGAGAAGGTCCTGGACCGGGCCCGGCGGATCCGCGCCGACGGCATCCCGTGCGACGTGCTGCACCTGGACTGCTACTGGCAGGCCGACGGTGCCTGGTCCGACCTGGCCTGGGACACCACCAACTTCCCCGACCCGGCCGGCATGCTGGCCACCCTCGCCGAGCAGGGGTTCAAGGTGAGCCTCTGGATGAACCCGTACATCATGACCGGCAGCCCGGTCTTCGCGCAGGCCGACGCGGCCGGCTACTTCCTGCGCCGCCCGGACGGCTCCACCTACATCGCCGACGTCTGGCACGGCTCCTACCCGGTCTGCGGGATCGTCGACTTCACCAACTCGGCGGCCACCGAGTGGTTCACCGGTCTGCTGCGCGACCTGCTGCGGCAGGGCGCGATGGTGTTCAAGACCGACTTCGCCGAAGGGGTGCCGGCCGACGCGGTGGCACACAACGGGATGACCGGCGTCGAGCTGCACAACGTCTACACGTTGCTGTTCAACGACGCGGTCGCGACGGTCACCCGGGAGGTCGCCGGGCACGGCATGGTGTGGGCCCGGTCGTCGTTCCTCGGCGGGCAGCGGCATCCGGCCCAGTGGAGCGGCGACGTCAACGCCACGTACCCGGGGATGGCCAGTACGCTGCGCGGCGGGCTGTCGCACGGCCTGTCCGGCGTACCGTTCTGGAGCCACGACGCCGGCGGCTTCCACGGCACCCCGACCCCCGACCTGTACGTGCGGTGGGCGCAGTTCGGGGCGTTCTCGCCGCTGGTGCGCTTCCACGGCACCACCAGCCGGCTGCCGTGGGACTTTCCCGACGACGCCGCTCGGGACGCGGTCGAGGCGATCCGGCTGCGCTACCGGTTGATGCCCTACCTCTACTCGGCGGCGGTCACGGCCGCCCGCACCGGTGCCCCGATGATGCGGGCGCTGCTGGTCGACGCGCCGGACGATCCGGCCGCCTGGGGTGCCGAGCTGGAGTACCGGCTCGGCACCGACCTGCTGGTCGCGCCGATGATCAGTCCGGACGGGCGGCGGCACGTCTACCTGCCGGCCGGTGACTGGGTCGACCACTGGACCGGCCGGACCCACACCGGCGGACGCCACCTGCTGGTCGAGACTCCGCTGGAGCGGATCCCGTTGTTCGTCCGGCACGGCGCGCTGATCCCGACGTCGGCGCCCCGGGACACCGTCGGCGACGGCCCGTTCACCGACGTCACCCTGGTCAGCTGGGGCGGCGTCAGCGCCGAGACGTTGGTCTGCGACGTCGACGGCGACACCACGGTCCGGGCGGTACGCGACGGCGGCACGTTGCGGGTCGACGTCGACGGGCCGCTGCCGGTCCGCCGGGTCGAGGTCGTCGCGGTGACCGGCACCGAGCCACCGACCACCGTGCTGCTCGACGGCGTACCGCTCTGACCAGCGGTGCCGGCCGGTCAACCCTTGATCGCGCCGGTGATGACGCCCTTGGTGAAGTGCCGCTGCACGAACGGGAAGATCACCACCGCCGGCAGGACGGTGATCACCACCACCGCCATCTTGACCGCCAGGGTCGGCGGGTACGCGGTGACCCCGGGGATGTTCACCGGCGCGCCGGTGACCGACGGCGACTGGCCGGCCAGGATGTAGCTCTGCAGCACCCGCTGGATCGGCCACTTGTCGTTGTCGTCGATGTAGAGCACCGCGTTGAAGTACGCGTTCCAGTAGCCGACGGCGTAGAACAGGCCGACGACGGCGATCACCGCCCGCGACAGCGGCAACATGATCCGCCACAGGATCCGGAACTCCCCGGCGCCGTCGATGCGGGCCGCGTCGATCAGCTCGGCCGGCACGTTCATGAAGAACGCCCGGATCACCACCAGGTTGAACACGCTGATCGCGGTCGGCAGGATCAACGCCCACAGGCTGTTCTTCAGGCCCAGCCCGGTCACCACCAGGTAGCTCGGCACCATGCCGGGATAGATCAGGAAGGTGAGCAGGAACAGGAACAGCAACGGACGGTGCGCGACCGAGTCCTTGCGGGACAGCCCGTACGCCGCCAGCACCGTCAGCACCAGGCTGAACGTCGTGCCGACGACGGTGACCAGGGTGCTGACCCACACCGCCCGGCTGATCTGACCGCCGGAGAAGATGTTCACGTACGCCGACAGGTCGATCTCCCGGGGGATCACCACCATGCCGCCGGTGGCGTTGATGGTCTCCCGCGACGCGAGGCTGGTCACCAGGACCGACCACATCGGGAAGATCACGGCCAGCACCATCGTGGTGAGGACGAGCCCTTTGACGCCCTGGCCGACCGGGCTCGGCGGCTCCTCCCAGACCGGCCGGCCGACGCCGGGGCGCCGCCGTCGGGGCGGCTGGTTCACCGGGTCGAGCCGGGGTCGGCGCCCGGCGGCCAGCGTACGCGCGATGCTCACCTGGAATACACTCCCTGCTCGCCGAGGCGGTGGGCGAACTTGTTCGCGGCGATGATCAGCACCAGCCCGATGACGCCCTTGAACAGGCCGGCGGCGGCACCCATCCCCCACTGCTGCGGGATGATCGCCTGGTAGTAGACGTAGGTGTCGAGCACTTCGGCGGCCTGCCGGCCGACCGCCTCACGCTGCAGGATGAACTGTTCGAAACCGACGGTGAGCGCGTCACCGAGCCGCAGGATCAGCAGCAGGATGATGACCGGACGCAGCCCGGGCAGGGTGATGTGCCACAGCCGCCGCCAGCGCCCCGCACCGTCGGCCGCCGCCGCCTCGTAGAGGTTCTGGTCGATGGCGCTGAGCGCGGCCAGGAAGATGATCGCCCCCCAGCCGACGTCCTTCCACACGGCCTCGGCGGTGACCAGCACGATGAACGTGTCCGGGTTGCCCATCACGTTGAGCGGGTCGAGCCCGGCGTCGCGCATCCGCTGGGCGAGCAGGCCGGCCCCGCCGAGCATCTGCATGAAGAAGGTGACCACCAGCACCCAGCTGAAGAAGTGCGGCAGGTAGACGACGCTCTGGATGAACCCGCGCACCCGGGTCGACAGGATGCTGTGCAGCAGGATCGCCAGCAGGATCGGCAGCGGGAAGAAGAAGACCAGCTGGAACGCGGTGATGGTCAGGGTGTTGACCACCGCGTCCCAGAACGCCGGGTCACGGAACAGGGTCTCGAAGTTGCCGAACCCGATCCATTCGCTGTAGACGAACGCCTCGAACGCGTTGTCGCCGACCCAGGGGTTGTAGTCCTGGAAGGCGATCACGTTGCCCAGGGTGGGCAGGTAGTGGAAGACGAGCAGCAGCAGGGCGGCCGGCGCGGCCATCACCAGCAGCGGCCAGTCCCGGCGCAGCCGGGCCCGCACCGGCACGGTCCGTCGGCGGGTGCGCCGACCATCCGGGGTACGGCCTGACCGGCGGTTGCCGTCCGGGGTGGGCTGGTCCGGCGACCGCCGGCTCCGGTCGTCGCCGGATCCGGCGGTCACGGACGTCTCGACCGAGGTCATCGATCGTTGTCTTCGAGCGCCTTGCGGAAGAAGTCGCGGCCCTCGTCACCGCCGCCGCTGCGCCACTCGTCGATGATCTGGTCCAGGTCGCTGGTCGGTCGGCGACCAC
The DNA here is from genome assembly GCF_029581175.1 of Solwaraspora sp. WMMD937. NCBI lineage: Bacteria > Bacillati > Actinomycetota > Actinomycetes > Micromonosporales > Micromonosporaceae > Solwaraspora > Solwaraspora sp. WMMD937. The sequence continues at coordinate 5,432,124 of NZ_CP120738.1, forward strand.
GCAGCACGTCGAGGATCTTGTCCTCGGTCGGCTGCAGCACCCGCGACAGGTTGGCCGGCAGCTCGAACTTGATCCCGGCCCATGGGTTCGGCTCCAGGTACTTCACCGTCTCGTTGGAGTAGTCCAGCAGGGCCTCGACGAAGCCGGGGACGTCGGCGGTCTGCACGATGGTCGGGTAACGCCCGACGATGAAGGTGTACTGGTCGGCGATCTCCTGCCGGCCCAGCTCGGTCAGCTCCGGACTACCGTCGGCGCTGACCGTGTGGTGCTGGTCGGCGACCCCGTACTGGCGCAGGTGGTACTCCTCGGTGCCGAACGGCGCGGCGCACCAGTTGAGCACTCGCAGGATCTCCTCGACGCGCTCCTTGCCCAGCCCTTTCTTGATGAAGGTGTAGAAGACCGGCTTTTCCTCACCCCAGGCGACCGGGGCGCTCTGCCCGTCGGCGGAGAAGATCGGCACCGGCCGCATGTCGAACGTCGGGGTGATCTGCCGCTGCTCCGAGTACATGCCGCGCCAAGCGCCGACGCCGTCCTCGTAGCAGACCATCTTGCCGCTGTTGAACAGCTGCTTGGCGTCGGCGGCGCCCTTGCTCTCCACGATGTCCGGATGCACCAGCCCTTCGGCGAACAGTCTGGCGGTGAACTCCAGGGCCTCGCGGTACTCCTCGGTCTCGTACTTGAACTCCAGGCCGCCGCCGTCGGTGCGCCGCCAGCCGCCCTGTGAGCCGGGCACACCGTAGAACATCTGCACCATGTTGAAGATCGAGCCGAAGGCCCAGACGCCGTTGGCCGGATCGGTCATCGCCTTGCCGAACTCGTGCAGCTCCTCGATGTTCTTCGGGGCCTGCACGCCGGCGGCGTCGGTGAGGTCCTTGCGGTAGAACAGCGCGTACGGGAACGGGCCGTCGGTCGGCCACGGGACGGCGGCCAGCCGGCCGCCCCAGACCGCGTACTGCCAGGCCCCGGTCGGGAAGCTGGCCAGGTGCGGGTAGGCCAGCGCGGCGTCACCGGCCAGGTGGTCGGTCAGGTCCTCGAACAGCGCCGAGACCGCGTCGGAGAACCGCGGGATCTTGTCGATCTCCCAGTTCGGGGCGCAGAGCAGGTCCGGCACGTCGCGGGCACCGAGAATGGCGCTCAGCTTGTCGGCGTAGGTGTTGCCGTCCTGGACGCTGAAGTCGATCGGCACGCCGAGCCGCTCGTTGACCGCCTGCAGGTAGGCGTTGCGGTCGATGCCGGGCGGGGTCGGCCCCCACCAGGGAGTCATCGCGGTGAGCGGTTCACCGCTGCTGCCGGGCGTCTCGGTGACCGCCCGGACCAGGTCGGTCGGGTACGTCAGGTAGCCGTCGGCGATCGGGCGTACCCCGGCGATGTCCGGGGTGATCAGCTCGACCGGCTGGTATCTGGGCAGAACCGCGCTGACCGCGTCGACGTCGGTCGCCGTGCCCTGGGTGCCGGCCGGCCGGCTGCAGCCGGAGAGAAGACCGCCACCGGCCATTGCGGTGGCACCCAGGCCGACCAGGCCCAGGAATCGACGTCGGTTGGTGGCCGCGCCCGCGAGGGATCGATCCACGGCGCGCTCCCTTCGTATCGGCGAGCCAGGCATCCCGGCGACGGTGGGACGAACCAGCTCGAAATGGGGGTGTGGGGGTACAGTTTGCACGCTAGAGTTAGTTCGTCTGCTGACTAAACAAAGTAGCCGACGGTGACAGGTGCCACAAGGCAGGTGCCACAAGGGAGGCCGACATGACGCGAACCGCCGGTGGCGGCCCACCCCGCGGTGACCGCCGCGACACGCCGGCCCGCCGGGCATCCGGCCCGAGCCACCCGGCCGGGACCCGGGGCGTAACGTGATCACCATGCGGAGCGGCCCGCAGCCAGCGGACCTGACCGACGTACGCGCCACCAACCTCGCGGTCGTGCTGCGCTACGTCCGGGCCAACGCGCCCTGCTCCCGGGCGGACATCGCCGGTGCCACCGGGCTCAACAAGGCCACCGTCTCCAGCCTGGTCGCCGATCTGATCGACCGCCGCCTGGTCCGGGAGATCGGCCTCACCGAACACCGCATCGGACGCCCGGCCACCATGCTGGTCGTCGACGGCGACGCGTACGCCGCGATCGGCATCGAGATCAGCGCCGACCACCTGACCGCGGTCGCGCTCGACCTGGCCGGCGGTGAGCTGTTGTCCTGGCGACGCGCCTTCACCGGGCTGGCTGCCACCCCGGGCAAGGCGGCCAGCACGGTGGCCGCACTGGCCGGCCGGGCGGTGAACCGGGTGACCCGGCAGGGGCGGCAGGTGCTCGGGCTCACCGTCGGAGTACCCGGCCTGGTCGACCAGCAGGGCCGGGTCAGCCTCTCCCCCGAACTGGGCTGGCGCGACGTCGACCTGCACGCCGATCTGGTCCGGGCGCTGCGCGGACCGGCGTACGAGGTCGTGGTGGACAACGACGCCCAGCTGGCCGCGCTCGCCGAGCACCGGCACGGGCCGTACGCCGGCACCGCGAACCTGGTGCACCTGACCGGCGGTGCCGGCATCGGCGCGGGGCTGGTGGTGGACGGGCGGCTGCTGCACGGCGCGCGGGGGTTCACCGGCGAGATCGGGCACATCCAGCTGGATCCCCAGGGTCCGCCGTGCCGCTGCGGTGCGAACGGCTGCCTGGAGGCGTTGGCCGCCGTACCGGCGCTGATCCGCCGGGTGCTGCCGGACGCCGAGACCGACGGGCCGGTCACCGACTTCGCGCCGGAGATCGACCGGGTACGGGCGGCGGCGCGCGCCGGGGATCCGGCGACGCTCGACGCGCTCGACGAGGTCGGCCGCCACCTGGGCACCGGAGTGTCCATCCTGGCCAACCTGATCAACCCCGAGGTGGTGCTGCTCGGCGGCTACTACGTTCCGCTCGCCCAGTGGCTGCTGCCGGCGGCCCGGCAGCAGCTCGCCGACCGTACGGTGGCTCCGGCGGCCGGTGGCACCGAGCTGGCAGCCTCCGATCTGGCCGGCGGCGCGGCGGCGATCGGCGGCGCGGCCCGGGCGATCGCCGCGATCGACAACGGCCGGATGCCGGCCCGGCCGACCGACTGACCGCACCGGCGGCCGCCGCCCGGCTGACCAGCGGCCCACTGCGGTGGCCCGGGGCGGCGGCCGGGGGCCGGCGGCGGCTGACATCAATTTGTGGCGGGTAGCCCCTTGACCGTCCGTACTGATGGATGTCAACCTCAAAGGGCTCCACGGTTAACACGGCTGAAATCGTGTCGACAGTGGAGCGTTTTTGGGACGGTCGTCGAAGCGCTTCGAGCCAGCGCTTCCCGGGCTGGCGGCCAACCTCCACCGCGTACCGACGCCTGCCCGTGATCCGGTGACCGCGGCGGTGCCCCGCACCGCCGCAGCGACCCACACGGGTGCCCTTGCCGATCCCGGAAGGCGATCCACGTTATGAGCGACAGCACGTTCCGCGACCCCGACCAACCCGTGGCCGCCCGGGTCACCGACCTGCTCCGCCGGCTCACCCTCGACGAGAAGATCGCCCTGCTGCACCAGCATCAGCCCCCGGTGCCCCGACTCGGCCTACCCGGCTTCCGCACCGGGACCGAGGCGCTGCACGGGGTGGCCTGGCTCGGCCCGGCGACCGTGTTCCCGCAGGCGATCGGGCTGGGTTCCAGCTGGGACCCGGACCTGCTGCGGCGGATCGGCGAAGCGGTCGGCGACGAGGTACGCGCGTTCCACCACAAAGACCCCGTCAGCGTCGGACTGAACGTGTGGGCGCCGGTGGTCAACCCGCTACGGGATCCACGGTGGGGCCGCAACGAGGAGGGCTACGCCGAGGACCCGTGGCTGACCGGGGTGCTGGCCACCGGGTACGCCAGCGGGCTGCGCGGCGACCATCCCTACTACCTGCGGACCGCGCCGACCCTGAAGCACTTCCTCGGTTACAACAACGAGACCGACCGGGCCACCACCAGCAGCAACCTGCCGCCCCGGGTGCTGCACGAGTACGAACTACCGGCGTTCCGCGCCCCGATCGCCGCCGGTGCCGCGGTCGCGGTGATGGCCGCGTACAACCTGGTCAACGGCCGGCCGGCGCACCTTAGCCCGCTGATCGACGAGCAGCTGCGCCGGTGGACCGACGACGACGTCCTGGTCGTCGGCGACGCGGGAGCGGCCACCAACATCGCCGGCGCCCAGGGCTACCACCCGGACCACGTCACCGGCTACGCGGCGGCGCTGCGCGCCGGGATCGACAGCTTCACCGAGGACGACACCGACTCGCTGCCGACCGTCGCGCGGATCACCGAGGCGGTGGCGCGCGGGCTGCTCGCCGAACCGGACATCGACCGCGCGGTCCGCCGGATCCTCTCCGTCCGGATCCGGCTCGGTGAGCTGGATCCACCCGAATGCAACCCGTTCGCGACGGCCGGCACCGATGTGATCAACTGCCCGGCCCACCAGGACCTGGCCCGGATCGCGGTACGCGAGTCGGTGGTCCTGCTGCGCAACGCACCGGCAGAGTCCGGATCCGACCCGGTGCTGCCGCTGGACCCGGACCGGATCCGGCGGGTCGCGGTGGTCGGCCCGCTCGCCGACACCCTCCACACCGACTGGTACGCCGGATCGATGCCGTACGCGGTCACCGCCCGCGCCGGGCTGACCGCGCGGCTGCCGGCGGCGACCGTGACCCACCACGAGGGAGTGGACCGGATCGCGTTGCGACTCGGCACCTCGGCGACCTACCTGCAGGCCAACGGCGGGGCCGCCGGTGGACCGCTGCGCGCCGACAGCACGGCGGGCGGACCGCCACGCGCCGCCGCGCCGGAGGCAGCACCGCAGTGCTGCTTCGACGTGTTCGACTGGGGCGACGGGGTGGTCGCGCTGCGCAGCGTCGCCAACGGCCGGTACCTGGCCGCCGGCGACGACGGGGTGCTGGTGAACGACCGGTCCGGTCCGGGCGGGTGGGTGGTGAACGAGACCTTCCGGCTGGTCCGCGACGCCGACGGCCGTACGGCACTGCACCACCTGGCCCGGGACCGCTACGTCACCGTCGGCCCGGACGGGCTGGCGCGGGCCGAGGCCGCCAGCATCCACACCGCCACCAGGTTCGCCGTCGAACTGGTCACCGACGGCGCCCGGGAGGCGGCGGCGCTGGCCCGCGACGCCGAGGTGGCGGTGGTGGTGCTGGGCAACCATCCGATGGTGTGCGGACGGGAGACCGAGGACCGGGTCGACCTGGCGCTACCCGCCGCCCAGGCAGCGCTGCTGCGGGCGGTCCGGGTCGCGAATCCGCGCACTGTGCTGGTGCTGGCCAGCAGCTACCCGTACGCGGTGGAGTGGGCCGACCGGCACGTGCCGGCGATCGTCTGGTCCGCGCACGGCGGTCAGGAGTACGGCACCGGGCTGGCCGAGGTGCTCTGCGGGGACGCCGATCCGGGCGGCCGGCTCACTCAGACCTGGTACCGGCGTACCGCAGACCTGCCTGACCTGTTCGACTACGACGTGATCGCCTCGGACGCGACGTACCTCTACTTCCGGGGGGAACCGCTGTACCCGTTCGGCCACGGCTTGAGCTACACCTGGTTCGACTACCGCGACCTGCGGTTGTCGGCCACCGAGGTGGGTGCCGACGACACGGTCGAGGTCAGCGTCACGGTGCGCAACAGCGGGGCGCGGGCCGGGACCGAGGTGGTGCAGCTCTACACCCGCCAGCGGCACTCCCGGGTCAAGCAGCCGCTGCGCCAGCTGCGTGCCTTCCGCAAGATCAGCCTCGCGGCGGGGGCGCAGACCACGCTCCGGTTCCGCCTCGCCGCTGCCGACCTGGCGACCTGGGACGTCACCCGGAACCGGCCGGTGGTGGAGAGCGCCCGGCACACCGTGTCGGTCGGCCGGTCCAGCGCCGACCTGGTGGCGACCACCACCCTGACCGTACGGGGTGAACGGATCGGGCCCCGCGATCCGCTGGCCGGACCGTTGTGGGCCGCTGACAACGACGACTACGCCGGCACAGCACCGGCCGACCATCTCGAGGGTCGGGACGCGGTGGGCGCGGCGGAGGACGGCGGCTGGATTGCATTCACCGACGTCGACTTCGACTCCGGACCCACCGCCGTCACCGCCCGCGTCGCGCACCGGCCGCCCCTGGAGGGGGCCGGGGCCGGCCCCGGTGCCGTCGGCCGGACAGCGGACGGGTCAACGGTCACCCTGCGGCTGGACGATCCGCTGGCCGGCCCGGTCGCCGGTACGCTTCCGGTACCGGCGACCGGCGGCCGCGACGACTGGGCCGAGGTACGGACGGAGCTGCACGGACTGTCCGGAACCCGAGACCTGTATCTGCTTTTCAGTACGGCAGGCGCTACGGTGAGCTACCTGAGTTTTGCCGGGACCGCCACTGACGGTCCGGCCAGGGACATGGATGGAGGAGCCTAGTGTCAACTCCGTCACAGCCGACCGGCGCCGGGCCGGACCCCACCGGGCCCGGCCCGACGCGGGACCGGGCCGGGAAGCGGGCCGACATGGTGACGATCGCCGACGTGGCCCGGCACGCCGGCGTCGCGGTCAGCACGGTCTCCTATGTGCTCAGCGGCAAGCGGGCGATCTCGGCTACCACCCGGGAACGCGTTCTGGCCAGCATCCACGCCCTCGGCTACCACCCGCATGCCGGCGCCCGGGCGCTGGCCAGCCGCCGGGCGAACGTGATCGCGCTGGTGCTGCCGCTGCGCTCCGGGATGCACCTGCCGGTACTGATGCAGTTCGCCACCAGCGTGGTCACCACCGCCCGGCAGTTCGACCACGACGTGCTGCTGGTCACCGCCGACGAAGGGCCGGCCGGGCTGCGCCGGATCGCGGTCAGCGCCATGGTCGACGGCATCGTGGTGATGGACGTGGAGATGCACGACCCACGCGTACCCCTGCTGCGTGAACTCGAACGGCCCAGCGTGCTGATCGGTTTCCCGGCCGAGTCCGCCGGTCTGACCTGCGTCGACCTGGACTTCTACCGGGCCGGCGAGGCCTGCGTCGAACATCTCGTCACGCTCGGCCACCGGCAACTCGCCCTGCTCGGAGCCCCGGCCGTGGTCTACGAACGGGAGACCGGCTTCGCTCACCGGACCAGGGCCGGCTTCACCGAGACGGCGGCCCGCTGCGGCGTCACGGCGGTCGCCCAGCCGTGCGAGGAGAACTACGACGCGGTACGCCGGGAACTGGCCGGGCTGCTGCACCGGCACCCGGGGCTCACCGCGCTGGTGGTGCACAACGAGGCGGCGGTCGGGCACGTGCTGGCCGCGTTGCCGACCCTGGGTCGACGGGTCCCCGACGACATCTCGGTGGTGGCGATCTGCCCGGACGAGGTCGCCGAGCGGTCCGGTCCGGCGCTGACCTCGGTGCTGATTCCGGCCGAGGAGGTCGGCCGGCAGGCGGTCAGCCTGCTGATGCGAAAGGTCCAGGGCGACGCGGTGCCGGCCGCGACGCTGCTCGACCCACGGTTGACCGTCCGGGCCAGCACCGGCCCTGGCCCTGCCGCCGCGCTGCCGGGCGCCGAGGCCGGAGACACCGCCGTCGCAGGCACCGGGCCGGAGACGATGGTGGCGCTTGCCCGCCGTACCGATTCCTGATCAACTCGACCGCATGGCAGGCGACGCATCCGCGCCGGGCACCACGTCGGGCGCAGGCACCACGCCCGGCTCGGACACAACGGCCGGCGGGCACATGTCGGCGGACGAGTTCCGCCGGGCCGGGCACGCGGTGGTCGACTGGATCGCCGACTACTGGCAGACGCTGGAGAAACATCCGGTACGGCCGTCGAGCCCGCCCGGTACGGTGGCCCGGGCGCTGCCGGTGACACCGCCGGAGCACGGCGAGCCGTTCGACCGGATCCTCCCCGACCTGGACCGGGTGGTCGTCGGCGGGCTAACCCACTGGCAGCACCCCGGCTTCTTCGGCTACTTCCCGGCCAACACCTCGGCCCCGAGCGTGCTCGGCGACCTGGTCAGCGCCGGCCTCGGCGTCCAAGGCATGCTCTGGGCCACCAGTCCGGCCTGCACCGAGGTGGAGACGGTGCTGCTCGACTGGCTGGCCCAACTGCTCGACCTGCCGCTACGGTTCCGGTCGGGGTCCACCGGTGGCGGCGTCATCCAGGACTCGGCGTCGTCGGCGACGCTGGTGGCCACCCTGGTGGCGCTGCACCGGGCCAGCGGCGACACCTGGCGCTCGGCGGGCACCGCTGGCGGCTACACCGTCTACACCTCGACCGAGGGCCATTCGTCGATCGAGAAGGCGGCCCGGATCGCCGGGGTCGGTGATCAGGGCGTACGGTTGATCGACGTCGATCCGGTCACGCTGGCGATGCGGCCGGACGCGTTGCGCCGCGCCCTCGATGCCGACCTGGCCGCCGGCCGGCGACCGGCGATCGTGATCGCCACCGTGGGTACCACCTCGACCACCGCCATCGACCCCGTCGAGCAGATCGGCGCGATCTGCGCCGAGTACGGGGTGTGGCTGCACGTGGACGCCGCCTACGCCGGTGCGGCGGCGGTCTGCCCGGAGCTGCGCTGGACGCACGCCGGGCTGGAGCGGGCCGACTCGTACTGCTTCGACCCGCACAAGTGGCTGCTGACCGGGTTCGACTGCGACGCGTTCTGGGTGGCGGACCGGGCCGAGCTGGTCGAGGCGTTGACGGTGATGCCGGAGTACCTGCGCAACGAGCTCAGCGACGCGGGCACGGTGATCGACTACCGGGACTGGCAGGTGCCGCTCGGTCGTCGCTTCCGGGCGTTGAAGTTGTGGTTCGTACTGCGCTGGTACGGCGCACAGGGGCTGCGGGCGCACATCCGTTCGGCGGTGGCGCACGCGGCCTGGTTCGCCGACCAGGTACGCGCCGACGACCGGTTCGAGCTCGTCACGCCGGGGCCGTTCTCACTGGTCTGCTTCCGGTTGCGCGGCCAGCCCGACGAGGTCAACTCCGCCCTGCTGGCTGCGGTGAACGCCAACGGCTCGGTGCTGCTGACCCACACCCGGGTGGCGGGCCGGTTCACCTTGCGGCTGGCGGTCGGCGCGCCGCGTACCGAGCGACGGCACGTCGCCGCCGCCTGGGAGCTGATCGCGGACACCGCCACCGGGCTGCTCGCCGACCAGCGCTGACCGGCGCTGGTCACGACGGGCCGTGCGCAGCACCCGGACGGCCAGCCCGAGGGCCAGCGCCCAGCCGACGACGATCACCGCGTACCCGGTGAACCTCGGGCCCGGGGGCAGGTCGACGGCGCGCATCAGCGACCGGGCGTTGGTCAGCACGATGAGACCGCCGACCGCGGCGCCGAGCAGTTGTGCCGGCACGATCCGCACCAGGTAGGCGGCCAGCGGGGCGGCGAGCAGGCCACCGACCAGCAACGCCGCGACGACGGGCAGGACGAAACCCTGGCCACCGAGCCCGATCAGGAAGCCGGCGCTGGCCGCCGCCGCGACAAGGAACTCCGAGGTGTCCACCGAGCCGATCACCTTGCGCGGCTCCATCCGCCCGGAGACCAGCAGAGACGGGGTGGCGACCGGCCCCCACCCGCCGCCTCCGGTCGCGTCGATGAAGCCGGCGGCCAGCCCGAGCGGGGTGAGGAACCGGCTGCGCAGGGGTCGGCTTACTCGCCGGGCCGGGATCGGCCGGGCGAACCGGATCAGCAGGTACACCCCGAGGGCCAGCAGGATCCCGGCCATCCACGGCCCGGCGGCCTCGGTCGAGACGGAGCTGAGGACCGTGGCACCGGCGAAGGCGCCGACCGCGCCAGGTACGGCGATCCGGCCGACGACCCGCCAGTCGACGTTGCCGAACCGCCAGTGCGCAGTGCCGGAGGCGAGCGTGGTGCCGATCTCCGCCAGGTGCACCGAGGCGCTCGCCGAGGCCGGGGCGATTCCGGCGAGCAGCAGCAGCGTGGTCGAGGTGACCCCGTACGCCATTCCCAGCGCGCCGTCCACCAGTTGAGCGAGCAGCCCGACGAGGGCGAGTACCAGCAGCTTCCGCACAGCACACCTACTTGAGATAGCAAACCTATCGACTTAGTAGAGAATGCGGACGGCCGGTGCTGTTGTCAAGCACATCGACGAAGCCGGTCGCGGCCGGTCAGGTCCAGGCGCGTGGGTTGGCCGCGAGATCCCGGATCCGCTCGGGAAGCCGGCCGGTGGCGACGTCGGCGACGGTGACCGACTCGAGGATCTCCCGCTCGCTGGCCCGCAACGCTATCCAGACGTCCTGCAGCGCGACCGCCGCGCCCTGGTAGCCGAGCTCCTCCGGCCGGTGCCCGCGCACGTGGGCGAGCGGGCCGTCGATGACCCGGATGAGCTCCGCGAGGCTGATCTGCTCGGCGGGGCGAGCCAACCAGTAGCCGCCGTCCGGGCCACGCTGGGCCTGCACCACGCCGGCCCGGCGCAACTGCAGCAGGATGCCCTCAAGGAACTTCGGCGGGATGCCCTGGGCCCGCGCGACCTGCTCGGCGGTCAACACGACCCGCGCCGACGCCGCAGCCGCGACCGCCAGCTCGGCGGCGGCCCGCAGCGCGTAGTCGACCCGGGCAGAGAGACGCATACCTCTCAGGTTACGGCACTGTTTCCATTATCGGACCGGCCGACCGCGACGTCGGTCAACCACCCTGGCCACCGCCGCCCGAGCGCCGGTCAGGCAGGCGGCCCGGTCACCCGCCGACCCGCCGGACCAGGCCTTCCTGCACAGCGCTGGCGATGTGCCGGCCGTCGCGGGTGAACATCCGACCGGTGGCCAGCCCGCGCCCGCCGGCGGCCGACGGACTCCAGCAGTCGTAGAGAAACCATTCGTCGGCCCGGAACGGCCGGTGGAACCACAACGCGTGGTCCAGACTGGCCCCGATCACCCCGCCCGGACCCCAGACCTCGCCGTGCACGGACAACACCGAGTCGAGCAAGGTCAGGTCGGAGGCGTAGGTGAGTACGCAGGCGTGCAGCAGCGGATCGTCGGGCAGCTTGCCGTCGGCGCGGATCCAGACCCGCTGGTACGGGTCGGCCGGCCGGTCCCCGGGTGCGACGAGACCCGGTTCGCCGACGTACCGCACGTCCATCGGCCGGGGGATCACCGCCCAGACACCCAGCCGCTCCGGATAGCGGGCCAGCCGCTCCGTCATGGTCGGTACCGCCTCCGGCGGCGGGACGTCCGGTGGCTGCGGGGCCTGGTGGTCCAGCCCGTCCTCGGGCCGGTGGAACGACGCCGACATGAAGAAGATCGGTTTGCCGTGCTGGTACGCCACCGAACGGCGGACCGAGAAGGACCGGCCGTCGCGGATGTTCTCCACTTCGTAGTCAATCGGCTCGGCGCCGTCGCCGGGGCGGACGAAGTAGCCGTGCAGCGAGTGCACCAGCCGCTGCGGGTCGACGGTCCGCCCGGCGGCGACCAGCGCCTGACCGGCTACCTGGCCGCCGAAGACCCGCTGCGGCCCGACCTTGGGGCTCATCCCGCGAAACGCGGACGGCCCGGTCCGGCTCAGGTCGAGCATCTCGAGCAGCTGATCGACGGCGGCCTGCCCGCCGACCGGATCACCGGTCACTGCAACGCCCGGGCCGCCGCGGCGTCGACAAGGCTACCGAGCTGGTGCACCCGCAGCGTGTTGGTGGAGCCGGGGGTGCCGACCGGGCTGCCGGCGACGATCACCACGTACTCGCCGGGATTGGCCCGGCCGAGGCCGAGCAGTGCCTGGTCGACCTGGCGGAACATGTCGTCGGTGTGCTGCACGAACGGCATCAGGAACGTCTCCACCCCCCAGGAGAGGGCAAGCTGGTCGCGCACCTCGGCGACCGGGGTGAAAGCCAGCAGCGGCAGCTCGCACTGCAGCCGGGAGAGCCGACGCACGGTGTCACCGGTCTGGGTGAAGGCGACCATCGCCTTGGCGCCGATCGCCCGGGCGATCTGCGACGCGGCCGAGGTGAGCGCACCGCCGTGGGTACGGGGGTCGTGCTGCAGCCGGGGCACCGAGATCGAGCCGTGCTCGGTCGTCGTGACGATCTTGGCCATGGTGCTGACCGTGAGCACCGGGTACTTGCCGACGCTGGTCTCACCGGAGAGCATCACCGCGTCGGTGCCGTCGAGCACCGCGTTGGCCACGTCGGAGGCCTCCGCGCGGGTCGGCCGCGAATTCTCGATCATCGAGTCGAGCATCTGGGTGGCGACGATGACCGGCTTGGCGTTCTCCCGGCACAGCTGCACCGCGCGCTTCTGCACCAGCGGCACCTCGTCGAGCGGCAACTCGACGCCGAGGTCACCCCGGGCCACCATCACTCCGTCGAACGCGTCGACGATTGCCTCCAGGTGGGTGACCGCCTCCGGCTTCTCGACCTTGGCCAGGACGGGTCGGCGAACCCCCTCCTCGTCCATGATCGCGTGGACCAGCTTGATGTCCTCGGGCGACCGGACGAACGACAGGGCGATGAAGTCGGCGCCCAGGCCGAGCGCGAACCGCAGGTCGTCGGTGTCCTTGTCCGACAGAGCCGGCACGCTGACCGCGACGTTCGGCAGCGAGATGCCCTTGTTGTTGGAGACCGGCCCGCCCTCGACGACCAGCACCCGGATGTCGTTACCGTCCACCGCGCTGACCTCGACGGCCACCTTGCCGTCGTCGATCAGCAGCCGGTCCCCGGGGCGAACCTCCTGGGGCAGCTTGCGGTAGGTGCAGGAGACCCGCTCCCGGCTGCCGAGGATGTCGTCGCTGGTGATGACGACCGAGTCGCCGGTTCGCCACTCGTGCGGCCCGTCGGCGAACCGGCCGAGACGGATCTTGGGGCCCTGCAGGTCGGCCAGCACGGCGACCGCCCGGCCGGAGGCCTGGGCTGCCTCCCGGACCAGCTGGTACACCTGCTGGTGGTCGTCGTGGCTGCCGTGGCTGAAGTTCAGCCGGGCCACGTCCATGCCCGCCTCGACCAGCCCACGGATACGCTCCGGGGACGCGGTCGCGGGGCCAAGCGTACAAACGATCTTTGCGCGGCGTGTCACGCCCATGAGGCTAGTCTCTCCCCTGAACCGGCCGATCGGCCGACCCTGTCTGATGTCCGAACGGAAGTGCCCACCAGCGCTCGGCGCTCCGCGAGACATCGTACTGGTGGGTGGAACCGTGACGGTGGACCGGCGGGCATCGACGACCGCGCCCTCAGGGTAGCGCGGTAATTGACCATCGCGGTACGCCCGGACGGCCGACGCCCGGACGTTCGGAGATCATTCGCCGAACCGTCACATAGATCCGGTTAACTGGTCACCACACGACCGGAGGGTGGCACGGTGACACAGCGGGTACGGACACGAACGGTGACCGCTCTGGTGGCGATGATCGCCACCGGTCTGGCGGCAGGGCTGGCGCCCGGGACAGCGACGGCAGGCGGCAGGCAGGGCGACGAGCGCGGCGGCGTCCGGTTCGCCACCTTCAACGCCTCGCTCAACCGGAGCGTCGACGGCGGCCTGGTGGCCGACCTGTCCACCCTGGGCGACCGGCAGGCCGCCAACGTCGCCGAGGTGATCCAACGGGTCCGCCCCGACGTGCTGCTGATCAACGAGTTCGACCACGACGCCGAGGGGCGGGCCGTCGAGCTGTTCCAGCGCAACTACCTGTCCCGCGGCCAGGGCGGGGCCCGGCCGATCCACTACCCGTACCGGTTCAGCGCCCCGTCCAACACCGGCGTGCCGTCCGGGCACGACCTCAACCGCGACGGTACGGTCGGCGGCCCGGACGACGCGTACGGCTTCGGGCTGTTTCCCGGCCAGTACGGCATGGCGGTCTACTCGCGCCACCCGATCGACCGGCGGTCGCTGCGTACCTTCCAGACGTTCCGCTGGCGTGACATGCCGGGAGCACTGCTGCCGGACGACCCGGACACCCCGGAGCCCGCCGACTGGTACTCCCCCGAGGCCCTCGCGGACGTGCGGCTGTCGTCGAAGAGCCACTGGGACGTGCCGGTGCGGATCGGCCGGCAGACCGTACACCTGCTGGCCAGCCACCCCACGCCGCCGGTGTTCGACGGCCCGGAGGACCGCAACGGCCGGCGCAACCACGACGAGATCCGGTTCTGGGCCGACTACGTCACCCCGGCCCGGTCCGGTTACATCTACGACGACCGGGGCCGCCGCGGCGGGCTGCGTCCAGGTGCCCGGTTCGTCATCGCCGGTGACCTCAACTCCGACCCGTACGACGGCGACAGCATCCCGGGATCGGCCCAGCAGGTCACCGGGCATCCGCTGGTCGACGACCGGCGGCCGCCGACCAGCGCGGGCGGGCCGGCGGCCAGCCAGCGCCAGGGCGGGGCGAACCTGACCCACGAGGGCGACCCCCGCTACGACACCGCCGACTTCGCCGACGGCACGCCGGGCAATCTGCGGGTCGACTACCTGCTGCCCAGCCGCCGACTACCCACCGCGGGCAGCGGGGTGTTCTGGCCGACGCCGGACGATCCGCTGTTCCGGCTGGTCGGCGACTACGACCCGGCGCTGCCCGGCGGGTTCCCCACCTCGGACCACCGGCTCGTCTGGCTCGACCTGCGCTGCTGAGCGGCGATTCCAAGCGGTCAGTCGGTGCCGGTGGCGGCGAGCGATCCCGGTGGGCGGGCGTCGCGGGAGGCGATCGCGTTCATCGGGATCCGCACTGCCCGCACCCCCATGTCGAGCCGGGCCACCTGGTAGAACTGCGCCCGGGCACGGCGGTAGTCGACGAACCCGGCCCGCCAGGTCTGTTCGTCGACCGGTTCGTCACCGGTGGCAAAGGCCTCCAGCCTCCACAACGTCTCGGTGAGGGCCTGCGCGGCGGCGATGGTCGGCCCGTCGGCGAGCAGCAGGATCGACTCGAAGCACACTGACCGGTCCGACTCGGCCTGTCCGAGCCGGGCCAGGCCTTCCTCGCGGTCGATCGGGCTGATCGCGGTGACCAGACCGCGGCTGGCCAGCACCCGCGAGGTGAGCAGGGCGATCTGCTTGGCGGAGGCGGCGAATTCGACGTACCCGGCGAGCCGCCGATCGTCCCACCGCACTGATTGTTCCCGGCGCCACCGGTTGCGCTCGGTGATCCCGGTGCCGACGTAGGTGAGCACCCCACCGACGACCACCGCGAGGATGGTCGGCAGGTGTTCCAGCAGAGACATCACACTCTCCGTCGCGTCGCCGGGCCTCAGGGTAGTGAGCCGCCACAAGCTCGCGGGCCGGCCACAAGCCCCGGTCCCCTCGACGGTCTCCGCTTGCCCACACCTTACACTGTAAGTTAGGCTGCCTTACAGCGTAAGACAGCCGGTCGCATCGACGGACGCCCGGCGGACGAGAAGGGAACCACCCATGAGCGATCTGGTCCGCACGGCGCGGCTGACCGGCGTGTTCTATCTAGGCCTCGGCATCACCGCCATGCTCGGCTTTCTGATCGTCCGACCCCAGCTGTTCATCGCCGGCGACCCCGCAGCGACACTGGGCAACCTGGTAGGGCACGAGACGCTCGCCCGCGCCGGCGTCGCGCTCGAGCTGGGCGTCGTTGTCACCCAGGCGCTCGCCGCCGTCTGGTTCTACCGTCTCTTCCGCATCGCCGACCCGCTCGCCGCCGGCAGCATCGGCGCGTTCGGGCTGGTCAACGCGGTGGCGATCATGGGCAGTGCGGCGATGCTCGCCACGGCCGTCGAGGTCGCGGGCGAGCCGATCGGCGACGCCGCGACGATCGTCCAGGCTCTCTATCTGGTCAGCGGCAACCTGTGGGGGGTGGGCAACCTGTTCTTCGGGCTGTGGCTCATCCCGATGGGCATGTGTGTGATCCGGTCACGTTGGATGCCCCGACCACTCGGCTGGGTGCTCGTCATCGGTGGCCTCTGCTACCTCGCGAGCGGGTTCCTGCTCTACCTCGCACCCGACGCTCAGATCGTCGCCGACCTGCTCGTGGTGCCAGCCACCGTCGGCGAGCTCTGGATGATCGGCTACCTGCTGAGCGTCGGCGTCCGGCGGAAGACGCCGTCCCGGGTGTTACCGCACCGTCAGGGCGGGTAGGCGAAGGTAGCGGCGAATCACGCGGATCGCCGCTATCGTGCCCGACGAGGTATGGGAGTTGGCGATGAACCGGAGCTACCTGCGGCTGGGCGCCGCGTTGACGCTGAGTTTCGTGGTGATGCTGCTGCTGACGTACTCGATGATCTGGACCATCGACGACTTCTACCTCAACCTCAGCAACACCTACATGGCGTTGATGATGGTCGCCCCGATGGGGGTGATCATGCTCGGGGTGATGTGGATGATGTTCGGCAACCGTACGCTGAACGTGATCCTGGCGGTCGGGTTCGTCGTCCTGTTCGGGGTGGCGTTCTACTTCGGCCGGCAGGAGAGCTTCATCGGTGACGAGCAGTTCCTCAAGTCGATGATCCCGCACCACTCGCGGGCGATCCTGGTCTGCGAGCGGTCGGACATCACCGACCCGGAGATCATCGAGCTGTGTGGACAGATCGTCGAGACGCAGCAGGAGGAGATCGATCAGATGAAACAGATTCTGCAACGGTACGAATGAGTCATGTCCGCGCGGCGCTCGGCGTCGTACTCACCGTCGTCGCCATCGGGGCAGGCACCGCAGCCTGCACCGCCGATCCGTCGGAGGCCGACACCGGCCCGTCCGCCACCAGCGCCGACCCGGTCGATCAGCGGTCAGCGGCACAACCACCGCCGGTCGCGCCCGCACCGCCGATCGCGCCGCTGCCCGACCCGATGGCCGACGCCCGGCCCGTCGCCTCGGTGGCCGCCACCAGCGGCCCGGTCTCGGTCGGCACGGTCGAGATCCCGCCGGGCCTGCTGTCGGTCAGCCTCGACTGCGTCAGCGGCGGCCGTGGGGATGCCGCCGCCGCCAGCGGAGCTGCCGACCTCGCGGTGTTCCTCGACCCGGGGATGCGGTTCGAGCTGCAGTGCCCCGCCGACGAGGTGACGAAGACCCGCAACGTCGACCAGGACCACCCGGGCGGTCCGGTCACCATCCGGGTCGAGGCCGGCGCGGACGTGCGGTGGAACCTGCTGGTCGAGCACCAGCCGGGCTAGGCTGCGCCGGTGAACGGGTGCGTGTTCTGCCGGATCATCGCCGGGGAGTCCCCCGCGTGGCGGGTCGCCGACTCCCCCGCCGGGGTGGCGTTCCTGGACACCCGGCCGGTGTTCCCGGGCCACGTGCTGGTCAGTCCGCGCCCGCACGTGGTCACCCTGACCGACCTGCCGCCGGCCGATCTGGCCGGGTACTTCTCACTGGTGCAGCGGGTCGCGGCGGCGGTCGAGGCTGGCCTGGACGCGGGCGGCACCTTCGTCGCGATCAACAACCGGGTGTCCCAGTCGGTGCCGCACCTGCACACCCACGTGGTGCCCCGGACCAAGGGCGACGGGCTGCGCGGCTTCTTCTGGCCGCGCCGGCGCTACGCCGACGACGTCGAGGCCCGGCGGTACGCCGAACGGGTCGCCGCCGCGTTACCTCCCGGGCCGGATCTGCCGTGAAGCCGCCCTCCTGGCGCCGGATCGGGCTGGCGGACCTTGACGGTTTCGCCCTGGTGCCCCGCTCACTCGCCGAGCTACCCACAGTGGATGGGGTGGTGCTCCGGCTGACCGACGAGCTGCCCGGGGCCGCTCAGCTGTCCGACGATCGACGGGTGACCGAGCGGGCCAGCGGCGAAACCTTCGTCAACCGGGCCGCGGCGGTGGCGGTCAGCGCCTTACGGCCGTAGGTCTGCAGGGTTGCCCGGTAGACGGCCTCCGGCTGGTGCCAGCCGAGGACGCTGGCGTGCCCGGCCATGACCTGCGCGAGTTCGGCGGGCGGCACCTCCTCCAAGGTGCGTGGACCGAGCGCCCGGGGCAGTGCCGGCGGTTGATGGGCGAGCCGATACGTGCTCGGCTGGACTCCGGTCTCGCCGAGAGGGCTGTCCCGGACGAGCAGACCTCTGCGTACCGCTGCAGTGACCGCCTCGTTGATCGCACTTGCCAAGGCCCGACTGACGCGCTGGCCGCCGGCTGCATGGACGTACGCGATCTGTAACCGCCCGCCGGTCACCGGGCCTTCGCAGGCGACGATGGCGAGTATGGCCTCCTGCATCCCCGGCGGCGGCGGTGTCTCGGCGCGCGGGGCGGCGCCCTGGAAGATCTCGTACGGCTTGAGTCCAGGCGCCGGGTCCAGATCCCGATCGACCGGTTCCGTCCGCTCGACCCGTTCCACCAGTCCGACCGGTTCCGCCCGCTCGTCCGGTCCCGCTTGGCTGACTTGTTCGCGCGCCGGTTCGGCGGCCGCTGCCCAGCCGGACGGGCGGATACCCCGCTGATCCAGCGCCGCCCGCAGATCCTGCAACACCGCCGCTTCGTCGACGACGAACGACGACTGCGGGATACGGAAGAACTCCCAGCCGCAACGCTCCAGTTCCCGCTGCCGGGCCATGTCGGCCTCGTAGCGGTCGGGCCCGTGCCAGGCGTCGCCGTCGCACTCGACCGCGAGCCGTCCGTTCGGACCGATCACCACCAGGTCGATGAGATAGCCGATCGCCTCGAACTGCGGCACGACGGTGAAGCCAGCGGCGACGAGCCGGTTATAGACACGCTGCTCGAACAGTGAGTCGAAGGGTGCGACCGACCGGTCCTCGGGCACCTCGGTCGGCAGTCGGGTGCCGTCGTGCTCGCTCGAGCGGGCAGTCACGCCGTAGCAATAGTCGAGCAGTTGGTAACGCATGTCCTCGGGATTACCAAGGTCGCTGAGTCGGACCGAGTGGAAGACCCACATCTGGTCCTTGGCGCGGGAGGCGGCGACGTTGTAGCGCTGCACGTACATTTCGGCCGTCGCTGCGCCGATCCGAACGCCGTCCTCCATCGCCGCGACCATGCTGAGGAACACGACGTCGCGTTCGGATCCCTGGAAATCGGCGGAGTCGCCGCACCGCAGCTCCCGGCGCTCCCATTCCGCCGGATCGAGCTGTTCCAGCAGCAGCCGTTCGATCCGCTTGGCCTGATGGACTCCCTGCAGCGAGATCACGCCGAAGGTCAGACCGTCGTAGCGGGGGTCCTGCGCACAGGCCACGATCTGCGCGACGACCGCCTCGGCCTCCGGCGGGTTGACCTTGTTGCTGGTGCCGCTGACATAACCGTTCCCGACGTGCACCGGCCGGATCGGTTCGAGGCGGTCGGCCCCGTACTGACGGACGGGGATCAGCCGGATGTTCTCCGGCTCGTACGCGATCTGGTTGGAGAAGTTGATGATTTCCGGTACGCAGCGGCGATGCTCGGTCAACGGAATCAGGCCGCTGAACCGCATCTTGGCCTCGTCGAACAGGCTCCGCTTCGGGTCCTGCCACGACGCCCGGTACGGGTCGTCGCCGAGGTACTGGTCCGCGAGGTCGCGCAGATGTTGCTGGTCGACGCCGACCCCGCTCGGTGATACCTGCTTGTCGTCACCGATTACCACGATCTTCGGCGCCAGGTACTGCAGGAACGTCGCGGCCAGTCCGGCCTGTGACGCCTCGTCCACGACGACGACGTCGAACATGTTCGGCTGCACCTGCAGCTGTTCCGCGATCCGGTAGATCGGCATGATCCAGACCGGTACCGACGGGCGGCAGCGGTCCATGGCCTGGCGGATCTCGGCGCGACGCTGATGGGCATACTTGCCGGTGCCCTTGCCGAGCCCTCGCACGAGCTGGCCGTACTGCTGCAGGTTGGCCCGGGCGGAGCCGCTGATCCGGTCCGGCGAGGCGGCATGCCGCCAGGCGCGGGCGGCGGCCAACTCCTCGACGTGGCCCCGGATCCGGCCCTCGATTTCGCCGATCTCGGCCTGCAGCCGGTTGAGATCGGTGATTTGCCGGTCGGCGAGCCACGCGCCGACGACCGCCCAGGCCCAGGCGTCGTCCCAGCCGTCGAGGCGCTCGTCCCATCTGTCGTCGGCGCAGTCGGTGACGACGGCGTCGTGCAGGCGGGGCGCCACCGCCCGCAACCGGGAACCGAGCGCGTCCCGACGGTTGACGAGCTCACACACCTGGGTCAGTCGGGTGAGCCGCGCGACAGCGGCGGCGTACCTGCCCACGTCCCGGTCGGCGACCGCCTCCACCAGGTCGCGCAGCGGTGCAGCGGCGGTCGGCTGATGGCTCAGTGCGACGACCGGCTCCCCGATGGCGTCCACGGCGGTCCGGGTCCGCGCCAGGTGGTCGTCGGCGGCGGCCGAGTCCACCAACGCGGCGTAGGTCCGGACCGCCGAAAGATCCGACCACTGTGGGCGGGGTAGCTGTGCGGCCGCCAGCCGGTGCTCCTGGTTGGTCAGCCCGGCACCGAGCGCGAGAACCCGCTGCAGTTGGCGCAGCTCGGTCTGGTGCCAGGTCAGCCGTTCCTGGAAGGTGTCCTCGGGCGGGACGACGACGGTGGCCGGCCAGGCGCGGTCGGCCGCGGTCAGCAGCCGGGTGGCCTGTGCCCAGGCGAGGAACGCGTCGACGGCCCCGACCGTGGTCGGCGGGCGACCATCCACCCTGACCCGGCTGAACAGCTCCCTAGCCGCCTTGACCGGCTTGGCGGCGAGCAGGTTCAGCACCGGCGTGCCGTCGGCTGCGAGCTTGACCCTGCCGCCGGCTGCGAGGTGCTCGCGCAGGTGGTGGGCGAGCGACACGAGCTGGGCGACGTCCGGCCCGGCCTGGGGCACGCCGCCGTCCTGCACGCCGATAACCTGCACGTCGGTGATGCCGAGGTAACGCACCTGCGGCTCGGCCTGTGCCACCAGTTGCTGCAGTTGCGCGGCCCGGTTGTGCCACAGCTGTCCCCGGCCGCAGGTCACGTCGGCCAACGCGTCGGCCATCCACGGTTCGCGTCGTCGCGCCAAGTCTTCGGCGGCGTCGGCGAGGCGGTGCAGATCCTGCTGCAGCGCGATTCGGGCCGCCGGAGCCAGCGCTCTGACCAACGCGTACGCCGGATGTTGCCGGCTGTCGTGCCGCGCGTCGTGGGCGGCGCGGGCCTGTTGTTCGGCGGTGACGGCAGCGGCGAAGTCCGCCGGCGGTGCCAACCGCGCGGGGTCGGCCAGCGTGGCCCGCGACGACGCTTCGTCCGCGATCAACTGCTGGTCGCGCAGCAGCCGCAACCACTCGGTGATCTCGGTCCTGGTCAGCGGGGGCTCGTCACCGGGTGCTGCCGGTGCCCACGGATGAATCCACCCGTACCGTTCTCCGGCGTGGCGGTGCGCCTCGGCGATCGCGGCCAGCGTGCCCCGGTACGGTCCCCGTTCGTGCCGGACGACTTCGGCGGCCCGCACGTCGACCAGCCGTTCGTGCAGTTGGGCACGCTGACGCCGAAGTTGGTCGATCGCGTCGAGGTGCCGGGTGATGGTCAGGTCGGACTCGTCGGCGTCGAAGTCGATGGCATGCTGCGAGATCGTGTTGACCGCGACCTTCAGGTCCGCCATGTCCTCCCTGGACGCGCCGACGACCGCGACCGACAGCGGCCGGATCGCCTCCGGCAGCTTTGTGCGCACCTCCTTGAGCGCACGATCGGTCTGCGCGGTGACCAGGACCCGCTTGCCCTGGGCGAGCAGATGGCTGAGCAACGCGGCGGCGGTGTGTGTCTTGCCCGTGCCGGGCGGGCCCTGCACCAGGGTCTGCGCGTGCCGATCCACCTGCTGAAGGATCTTCAGTTGCTTGTCGTTCACCGGCAGCGGCAGGTAGAACTCGTCGTCGACGGCGACCACCGCGCCGGGCGTCGGGTCGGTCACGGTCGCCGGACGGTGATCCGGATCCACCAGCGGCAGGATCCCTTCCGGCACGAAAGCCGCGTCGATCAACTGCTTGCGGATGCGCTCCAGCACCTCGACCAGCCCGTGGCTGCGCCGACGCAGGACGATCGCGGGCGCCAGGGTCACCTCGGGCCGCGCGGGACCGCCGCTGCCGGGCAGTTCCGTCTCGAGGTAGCCGCCGTCCGGGTCGAGGCTGTGCGCCACGCGTTGCAACAGCTCGCCGATCGTCGCCACGTTCAGCGGATGGTCGGCGAAGGTCCGGGTAGATTCCCGGACCTCGCCAATGTGCCGTGATCGCGTCAGGTGCGAATCCAGCATGTCGAGTTCGAGGCGCAGCGGGTCGGCCGTTTCGGCGGCGTTGACGTGCAGTGTGCCGGTCACCGGGTCGAGGTCGATCGTGACCGGTACGGTGAGCAGGTGCCGCCGTACGGCCGGATGGTCGGCTGGCTTCCAGGTGAGGCATCCGACGGCGAGGACCAGCTCCTTCTCTTCGGGATTGCTCGCCGCCGCTGCTTGCATCGAGAAGAGCGTGCCGTAAGCCTCACGCACCGGCTGATCGGCACGTTCCCGCTCCGACCAAGTCTCCCAGCGGATCAGCCATGACCGGTAGGCGTCCTCGACGTCGGGGTGCTCAGCCAGACGAGACACCGCAGGGTTGCCGTCTTCGTCCGGCTCCCCGCCCGGATCCGGGATCTCCGCTCTGAGCTGCGGGGTAATCTGCGGATCGTCGATGCCCGGGGTCAACCAGCGGCGCAGCGCCTCGCCGACGGCGGGCGGCCGGACCAGATCGATCCGATCGATGTGGCCGACCTCGTCACCAGGCTCTGGCGTGGCGTCCCAGTGCGCGAAGTGCACGGCGGAGTGTCGTGGCATCCTCCGCGTCCAGGCGACCTCCTCGTAACTGTCGACCGTGCGGGGCGCCGAGACGACCGACTGCTGTGCCCGCGCCAGGAACTCGAAGAGTCGCACCGCCCGATCGAGGCGGTTCGCCGCAGAGGACGTCAAGATACGGTTTCCTTTCGACGCTGGACCACCTGATCGAACATAGAGGAAAGAACACCAGCGCCACACCTCCGCTCTTCGGCGCTGGTTCCGAGGCCGTACGGACGATCAGCGCCAGATGCAGTGATGCTCGCCAATCTGCGATGTGGAATCGAGACAGGTGGTCGCCGGGTCAGCGGCGGAAGATGGTGATCGAGTGACCGACCTGGTCGATCGGCTCACTGCTGTCGATCAGCTCACGCAACTCACCGCCGGTGGTCGCCACCCAGGTGTTCGACACCACCAGCAGTCCGCGTACCTCCTCAGGCGGCACCTCGCGCGGATCAGTGGCGGTGATGCCGTAGTACTCCGGCACGCCGGCGCCCTTGTAGGCCAGCCACACCCGCTCGTCCGGGTACCGCTGCCGCAGCCGGTCGGCCAACCGGCTCAGGTCCTGCCCCCAGTCCACGTTCGAGTCGTGCAGGTGGTGGTAGGTGCGCGCCGGGCCGCCGAACGCCTCGTTGGCGTACGGCAGGTAGAACGGGAACGCGCGGGCCGAACTGGCCGCGACCAGCGCGACCAGCACCACCGCGGCCGGCCGGGCGTACCGGGCGGCCGCGGCGGGCCACCGTACGGCGGTCACGGCCGCCGCCGCCACGGCCAGAAAGACCGGGACGACGATCGCGTACCGGACGCCGAGGTCGCGGGATCCGGTCATCGCGACGGCCAGCAGTACGCCGGCCGGCA
Source organism: Solwaraspora sp. WMMD937 (assembly GCF_029581175.1). NCBI lineage: Bacteria > Bacillati > Actinomycetota > Actinomycetes > Micromonosporales > Micromonosporaceae > Solwaraspora > Solwaraspora sp. WMMD937. The sequence goes on from NZ_CP120738.1 coordinate 5,455,552, forward strand.
GCAGCAGGTACCCGGCGGCCGGGCGCAGCCGGGGCACCGACAGCATCGCCACCGCGCCGACCAGCCACAGCACCAGCGCCCCGAGCGGCGTCTTCACCAGCAGCGCGGCCGGCAGGTAGTACCACCGGTGGCCGGAGTAGGGCTCACCGAACAGGTACCCGCCCCATTGCCAGTCCTCGAAGCCGAACTGAATCCGCATGCCGTCGCGGAACGACTCCGGAAACGGCAGCCAGTCGACCACGGTTCCGCGCAGCCCGCCGATCGCCGGCACCGAGCCGGAGGGCACCGTCTGCAGCCGTGGGTCGACGACGAGGTAGCTGGCCCACACGGTCAGCAACGCGAGGAGTCCGATCGCGGTCGCGGCCGCGCCGGTGACGACGTACCGCCGGGCCCGGGGTGAGGACGGGCGGGGCGGCCAGGCCGGCCGGGCGTGCCGGACCGACCAGGCGGCCAGCGCCAGCAGCACCGGCACCGCCGCCAACGCGCTCATCTTGGTGGCCAGTGCCGCGCCGAGCGCCAGGCCGGCCAACGGCAGGTAGAGCCACGGTCGCCGCCGCGCCCGCCACAGCAGCCAGACCGAGGTCAGCAGGAACCCGGCGGTGGGCACGTCGAGGGTGGCCAGCGAGCCGTGCGCGATCACGTCGGGCGTGAACGCGTACACCGCCAGGGCGATCAGGGCACCGGCCCGGCCGGTGATGTCGCGGGCGAACGCGAAGACCACCAACCCGAACGCCAGGGTCAGCAGAATCATCGACAACCGGGCCAGCAACAGCAGCCGGTCGGCGTCATTGCCCGCTTCGTACAGCACGTGCCGCCCGAGGTCCGTCTGGTTGCCCTGGAAGGACGGCTCGATGTACGGGTCGGCGAACCACAGGCCGGCTCCGATGATCAGTTTGCCCAGCGGCGGATGTTCCGGGTTGACCTGCAGACCGCCGCCCTGCAGGTAGAGCGCCGCCGCACCCACGTACACCGGCTCGTCGATGGTCGGCGCCTGCGCCACCGCAGTGGCGACCATCGCGAACGCCATCTGCCCCAGCAGCAACGCCACGACCAGCGGATACCACCAACGCCGGTGCCGTCGCAGCCAGCCGGGCCGATCCGAGTTCTCCGTCACCGTGGCCGGCTGGTCATCCGGGGTAACGGGTACATCCCGGTCGAGGGCTCCCGACCTGCGCAAAAAACTCACGGGCCGGCAGCCTACCCCGTCGCCCGACTGCGATCGTCACCTCGCTTGGATGATGCCCGGTAGATTCGACATCGCCGCGATCGGCCAGCGCAGGAACATCCGCTCCTCACCGGCGACGGACCGGCGGTCCAGCAGCTCGGCGCCGAGCAGCAGGTACGGGCGTAGCCGCCGACGGGTGCAGGTGGCGTAGGCGACGTCGTAGCCGCGCGCCGCCAGGTCGCGGTAGCCGAAGTCGCGGATGAAACCGGTGTACGTGGCGCGCGTCCAGACATGCCCGCCGCCGGCGCTCATCACGTTGAGGATCTCGCAGACCCGGCCGCCGCCCGCTGATCCGGGTGGGCTGAATCCGAAGGACGCGGACTGCAACCCGCGCTCGGCGGAGATGCTGACCGCCATCGCTCCGATGAGCCGGCCGGTGCCCTCCCGCCAGCAGTAGACGATCTGGTCCTGGTACGGAATCCGGGTCCGCAGCCGCCGTTCGGTGTCGTCCCACTCCCAGATCAGCCGGACCAGCCGGTTGTCGGTCAGTCCGACGTAGGCCCGGTAGAAGTCCTGTTCGTACTCTGCCACCTGCTCCAGGTCGGCCGGGTCGAGCACACCGTAGAAGGTGCCGTCGTTCATGCCGGGCCAACCGGTTCGACATGCATGAGCAGCCCGTGCCGGGGATACTGGGTGACCGCCGGTGCCGCTTCGACCGGATGCCCGTCGACCGGGGTCAGCCGCACCCGCTGCCCGGCGACCGCCAGCACCGTGAGCATCTCGGTGATGGCGAAGTTCGTACCGATGCACTTGCGCTGCCCGGCGGCGAACGGCAGGTAGGCGCGCCGCTGCTGCGCGGTCATCCGGCCCGGTGCGAACCGTTGCGGGCAGAAGGAGTCCGGTTCCGGCCAGTACTGCGGCATCCGGTGCATCGCGTGCACCGGGATCACGAGGTTGTCGCCCTGGCGGATCCGGTGTCCGTCGACCTCGTCGGCGGCGGCGGCCCGGCGGGTGAGGGTGTAGACCGGCGGGTGAAGCCGCATCGACTCCTGGATCACCTGCCGGGTGTAGTCCAGGGTGCCCAGGTCGTCGTAGGTCGGGGCCCGTCCGCCGAGCACCCGGGCCAGTTCCTCACGGAACCGGCCCGCGATCTCGTCGTCGTGTTGGCCGAGCAGGTGCCAGGTCCAGGCCAGCGCGGTCCCGGTCGTCTCGAAGCCGGCGAAGAACAGGGTGACGACCTGGTCGCGCAGTTCCCGGCGGCGCTGACCGGCCTGCGGACCGTAGGCGCGGATCAGGTCACTCAGGATGTCGGTGTACCGGTCGGTGTCGGCCAGCCGTTCCTCGATCCGCTCCGCCACGAAGTCGTCCACCGCCCGCAGATGCCCGGCGAACCGGCGGTGCAGCCGGGTGGGAAACCACAAGGGCACCGTCACCGGGCTGATGTTGCGCCGGACCACGACTTCCAACCCGACCCGTACGGTGTCGACGAAGTCGTTGGCGGTCGTCTTCGGGTCGTGGCTGAACAGCGCCACGGCCATGACCCGCATGGCCAGGGTCTGCATCTCGCTGAACACGTCGACCGGTTCGCCCCGCTCGCGGGCGCGTTCCCAGCCGTCGACGACCTCGGTCATCAGGGTGGCGGTGATTTCGACGACGCGTTCGAGCAGCGCCCGGTTGAACACCGGCTGGGTCAGCGTCCGCTGCCGCCGCCACGTCTCACCGTCGCTGCAGATCAGTCCCTGGCCGATGATCAGCGACAGGTTGTCGTGCTGCAGGCTGCGACCGTAGCCGGACAGGTTCCCGATGAACACCCGCTGGTTGGCGTCCGCGTCGGCCAGCAGCGTGAAGACCCGGTGCAGTACGCGGTACCGGACGAAGCCGTCGTGGTCGGCGACCAGTCGCTTCTGCACGCCCAGCAGGTCGGTACGCAGGGCGCTGAGCCGCAGCCGCAGCGGCGGGTGGTCACTTCGCGGCACTGTCTTCGCCTCCCTGCAGTGTGAGGGTCTCGGTGACGAACGTGTCGTCGAGACCGGCGGCGTTCTCGATCAGCCCGGCCAACGTCTCGCCGAACCGGGCTCCGGGTGCACCGTCGACGATGTCGTGGTCGACCGTGACGGTGGCGCTGAGGGTCTTACGGGGCGCGGCGGCACCGTCGATCCACCGCACCTTGTCGAACATTCCGCCGACGATGAGCGTGCTGGTCAGGAACGAGATCGAGATTCCCCAGGACGGGCGCGGGCTGATGAAGGAGCCGACATTGGACAATCCGACGGTGCCCCACTGACGTTTGACCCGGGCCGGGTCGCGCCGCATCCACCACCAGACTGCCCGCCGGGCCGGGCGCGGCAGCCGCAGGAGCTGGCGGCGCCGGCGGACCCCCTCGTCGTCGTACAGGTCGGTACGGGCGGCGGCGCGCATCTCGTGGTTGATCTGCGCCAGACTCTTGCGGTTCGCGGCCCGGACCACGTAGATGACCGGTACCAGCGATCCGTCGGGCTTGCGCTTCTCCAGCAGTGTGTTGACGTCCACATCGTCGAAGACGACCAGCTTGCGACGGCCCTTGCGGAAGGCGTGCAGCATCTTGTGTTCGTCGACCGCGTGACCGAGGCAGTAGACCAGGAAGGCGGTGAACGACAGCCCGTCGGGCACCTGGGCACGGTAGCGCGCGATCAACTCGATCGGGCGGGACACGTCGAACTCCACCATGCCGTGCGCCATGTGCGTACGGTGACCGACGCTCAGCGCGTCGACCACGAGTTCACGGATACGCGGCCAGGGCAGTTCCTGGAACGGAGCAGCAGTCATCAGTGGCTTGTCTCTATCGTTCGGCGGACGGATCGGGTGGCAGATCCGTCGTCCGGTTGCGGCGCTCGAAGGTGTGCAGGAAGTCGACCAGCCGTTCGACCGATTCGACGGTCACCGCGTTGAACAGGCTGGCCCGGCAGCCACCTACCGAGCGGTGCCCGGCCAGCCCGGCGATACCGGCCTGCTGCGCCTCGGCCAGGAACTCCGCCAGCAGCTGCGGGGTGGGCAGGTCGAACACCACGTTCACCAGCGAGCGCGACGCCGGGTCGACGGTGGTGCGGTAGAACGGGACGCCGTCCAGGTAGTCGTAGAGGATCTGTGCCTTGCGGCGGTTGATCCTGCCCATGCTGGCCAGGCCGCCGATCTCGTCGGCCAACCAGCCCAGCATCAACCAGGTGACGTAGATGGCGAAGGTCGGCGGGGTGTGGAAGTTCGACCCGTGCCGTCGGTGCACCCGGTAGTCGAGCACCGCCGGCAGCTCACCGACGATGCCGTCCAGCATGCACCGACGCGCGACCACGACGGTCACTCCGGCGACGCCGACGTTCTTCTGCGCGTGGGCGTAGACGACGTCGTACGCCGCCGGGTCGAAGGTGTCGGACATCAGGTCGGAGCTCATGTCGGCGATCACCGGCACCCCAACGGCGGGCGCCCGGTGGAACTGGGTGCCCTCCACCGTGTTGTTGGTGACCAGGTGCAGGTACCGCGCGTCCGGCCGGGGCCGGATCGAGCCGTCCGGCGGAACGTAGACGTGGTCCCGGTCGGCGGAGGAGGCCACTACCGCCACGTCGCGTCCGAGGGTCCGTGGCTCACGGATCGCCTTGGCGGCCCAGTACCCGGTGTCGACGTAGTCGACCGGGTCACCGGGTGCCGAGAAGTTCATCGGGACCATTGCGAACTGGAGCGATCCGCCACCCTGCAGCAGCAGAACGTCGGACTCGTCGCCGAGGCCCAGCAGGCGACGGACCCGTTCGGTCGTGTCGGCCAGGAGGAACTCGACCTCGGGTGCCCGGTGGCTGATCTCCATCACGCTCATCCCGGTGCCCTGGAAGTCGTCGAGTTCGACGCGGATGCGTTCCATGACGCTGCGGGGCAGGCCGGTAGGTCCCGCGTAGAAGTTGAGAACCGCACGGTCCATCGACACTGCTGCCACCTCACCACCGCCCCCGCCCGGTCGGACTGCGCCAAGATCGTCGCACAGTCGCTCCACCCGATGTCTGAGGCGGTGCTGAGGGAAAAATGAGGATTCCCTGGTGGGCTCCGGCCGTCCAGCGGCGGAGTACGAGTCGGCGGTGGCGTCCGAATTGTCCCGCGACGGCGACATGCTCGCCGCCATGCAGGCCGCGATGCACGGCCTCAGCTCCGAACGGACCAGCAAACAGCGGGTCGTCGTGCGTGGCTCCGGCAACGTACCGACCAGCTCCCGGCTGTCGCTGCCCAGCTACACCGTGCTGGACGTGTGCGGCACCATCAACGTGACCGGCTCCGGCTCCGGTGACATGGCCCCGGAGTACCCGCGGCACCACCGATGTCGAGGTGCAGAACCTGCGGCTGTCCGGCGGGCTCGGCATCAGCATCGACAACCACGGCGACGACCGCGCGGTCAAGGTGCGCAACGGTCATCGCCAGCGGCGGCGGACGCGGCATCTTCTGCTTGTCCGAAAGCGGCGGGCGGGCCCGCAGCGAGTTTCCCGATCTCCCCCGGGATCACCTTCCAGAACCTGACCGTCACCAACATCGAATCGTGCAGAGCCCCTGCGGCGGTGCCAACAACGTCATCCGCAACGTCACCCGGGTCAACTCGTCGTTGAGCTGGTGCTGACCCTGGCCAGCTGATGTCGGCGTCCAATCCGGGCGTCGACCGGACGACGACGCCACCCGCCGCCGCGCCACCCGGCAATCCGGCGCGGCGGCGGCTCTCAGAAGGCTCTGAATTTCCCGCCGCATGCTGTTGACGCAGATCCATGAAACGTCAGCTTCGACGCACCGGGAGGAACGAGCATGGTGTCGGCAAGAGCAGGAGTGCTGTTGACAGCGCTGCTGGCCCTGGTCCCAGCGGCACCCGGGGCGGCCGCCGCGCCACCGGAGGCGACTGTGCACGCCGTCGGCGGCGCCACCGCCGTGGCGGACTCGTACATCGTCGTCCTCGCCGACACGGCGGCCGGCGGCGCCGCCGACACCGCCAGCGGGGTCGAACGCACCGTGTCCGCGCTCGCCGACCGGTACCGGGGTGACGTCGCCCAGGTCTACCGGCACGCGCTGCGTGGCTTCGAGGTCCGGCTCCCACAGCGCCAGGCCCGCCGCCTGGCCGCCGACCCCCGGGTGGCCTCGGTGACGCAGAACCACACCGTGACGGCGGCGGACGTGCAGACGCCGGTGCCGTCCTGGGGCCTCGACCGGATCGACCAGCGGACCGGACCGCTCGACGACGCGTACGCCTATCCGGACGTCGCGCCGGTCGTGCGGGCCTACATCATCGACACCGGCATGCGACTGACCCACCACGAGTTCACCGGACGGGTCCGTTCCGGGCGGGACACCATCGACAGCGACGACGACGCCAGCGACTGTCGCGGGCACGGCACGCACGTCGCCGGCACGGTCGGCGGCACCACCTACGGGGTGGCCAAGAACGTGGAGCTGGTCGCCGTACGGGTGCTCAACTGCAACGGCGAAGGCAACGTCGCCACCGTGATCGGCGGCATCGACTGGGTCACCGCCGACCACGACCCGGGCGAGCCGGCGGTGGCCAACATGAGCCTCGGCGGTTTCTCCTACACGCCGATGGACCAGGCCGTGGCCCGGTCCGTCGCCGACGGCATCACCTACGTCGTGGCGGCCGGCAACGACGGCACCGACGCCTGCACCAGGTCCCCGGCCAGGGTGCCGGAGGCTATCACCGTCGGTGCCACCGGTCCCGACGACGCCCGCGCCCCGTTCTCCAACGTGGGCGGCTGTGTCGACATCTTCGCCCCGGGCGTCGACATCGTCTCGGCCGGTCTTGACAGCGACACCGCCGCCGTGCCGGCCAGCGGCACCTCGATGGCCGCCCCACACGTCACCGGCGCCGCCGCGCTGATCCTCGCGGACCACCCCGACTACACCCCGGCGCAGGTCACCGCCGAGCTCCTCGCCGAGGCCACGCCCGGGGTGGTGACCGACCCCGGCACCGGCTCACCGGACCGGCTGCTCTACGTCGACGACGTCACCGCCGACGACGACTTCAGCCTGACCGCCGGGCCGGCGAGCGCGACCACGCCGGCCGGGGGCACCGTCACCACCACCGTCACGGCGACGGTCACCGCCGGCGCGGCGCAGTCCGTCGGTCTCAGCGCGGTCGGGCTGCCGCGGGGCGCAAGCGCCACCTTCACCCCGGCCACGATCGGCTCGGCAGGCAGCACCACGCTGACCATCAGCACCGCGGCCCTCACCAGCGCCGGCACGTATCCGGTGGTGATCCTCGGCACCGGTACGGCCGCCACCCGGACGACCAGCTTCACCCTGACCGTCGATGCGCTGCCGGGCTGCGCCGCCGTCAACGACACCGACACGGCGCTGCCGTTCAGCGGAGCCGTCGACATCCCCATCACCATCACCGGCTGCGCGGGCAACGCGGCCAGCAACAGCACCATCGAGGTACGCATCGAGCACACCGCCATCCACGACCTGCAGGTGGAGCTGTTCGCCCCGGACGGCACCCGTTACTTCCTGCTGGTCCGCACCGGCAGCGGAGCCGGCCCCGACGTCGACCACACCTTCACCTACGACCTGTCGGACAAGGTGGCCAACGGGACGTGGCGCCTGCAGGTGCGCGACGCCGGCCCGCAGGGCACCGGATTCTTCGACTCCTGGGCGTTGAACCTCGCCGGGGCCGACCTGCCGGTGCCGGTGTGCGGCGGTGTGGCGACCGCCGACGTGCCGATCGCCGACCATGACGTCGCCGAGAGCCCGATCACGGTGACCGGGTGCGACCATGCACCGGGCCGCAGCGCCTGGGTGGACGTACGCGTGGTGCACCCGTGGTCCCGGGACCTCAGCTACCAGCTCGTCGCGCCGAACGGGCAGGTGTTCACCCTGCAGGGCGTCAACGGCATGGGTCTGCCGAACATGTTCCGGACCTTCGTCGTCGACCCGTCCGGGCAACCCGCGAACGGCACCTGGAAGCTGCGGGTCGAGGACCACTACTGGGGGGTGTCCGGGCCGGCGTACATCGACAGCTGGCGGCTCAGCTTCTGACCCGGCCGATGACGGAAGGTACGCGGCTGTTGGACACCACCGGCAGGCCGCGTACCTTCTCGGGCGGCGGCCGGTCAGAGTTCGTCGGTGGTGATCAGGCCGTCCTGCAGGGCGCGGGCGACGAGGGCGGCCTTGGTGGGCGCTTCCCGGCCGACGTTGGCGTACTTGACGCGGACCCGTGGTCACGGTCGTGGTGGTAGTGGTGGCGTTGACCAGGGGCGGCGGACCCACCGCCGAGTTCGAGCAGGCCGCCGAGCAGTTCCACAGCCGCTACGAGCCGTTGGCGGACGCTGTTGAGGCCGGCCGGGTTCTGATGGTGAACCCGGCCGGCTTCTTCTCGAAAGGCCCGATGGAGTCCATCCTGGATGACCTGCGGCCCAGGACCGAGGCCGTCACAGCTGAACGCGAACAGGCGTTGCGCCAGGCGTTGGGCGGTTCCTAGCGGTCGACGGTGTCCGGCTGCTGCTGGGATGCCGCCCACGAGGCGAGCAGCCGTAGCGCGTCCGCGGACGGGCTGCCCGGCTCGGCCGCGTAGATCGTCAAAGTCAGTCCGGGCTCGGCGGCCATCTCCAGCCCTTCGTAGGCGAGGGTCAGCTCACCGACGACGTGGTGCCGGTACGTCTTTGTGCCGGTGCCGTGGTGGCGGACGTCGTGCGCGCCCCACCGGGTGCGGAAGCCGGCGCTGCGGGTGGACAGCTCCCCGACCAGGTCGTGCAGGTCCTTGTCATGCGGATCGCGGCCGGCCTCGGTGCGCAGGATGGCGACCACGATGTCGGCCGCCGTCTCCCAGTCGGGGTAGAAGTCCCGGGCTGCCGGGTCGAGGAAGGTGAACCGGGCCAGGTTCGGTGGCCGCGGTGGCTGCGCGTACACCTGGTCGTAGAAGGCGCGGGCCAGCTGGTTGCCGGCGAGCAGGTCCATCCGGCCGTTACGCACGAACGCCGGCCCTTCGGTGACCGCGTCGAGGGTCCACTGCAGGCTCGGGTGCGGGGTCCACTGCCGGGTGCGGCGACGCCGGGGCCGCATCAGGGTCCTGCTGCCCTCGGCGGCGCGGGCCAGGTCGAACAGGTGGGCCCGTTCGGCGTCGTCGAGCTGCAGTGCACGGGCGATCGCGTCGAGCACGCTGGTCGACACCCCGGCCAGCGCGCCGCGTTCCAGCTTGGCGTAGTACTCGATGCTCACCCCGGACAGCGCGGCGACCTCGGCCCTGCGCAGCCCGGGGACGCGGCGGTTGGTGCCGGCGGGCAGCCCGGCCCGCTCGGGGCTGATCTTGGCGCGGCGCGAGACGAGGAACTCGCGGACCTCGGTGCGGTTGTCCACGTCACCGACGGTACGTCGGGCCGCCCGCCGGTGGGGTGCCCTGCCGGTACACCTCTCGACAGGCACTCCCCGACCGGCCGGAAACCGGGTTGGCTGGGCAGTGCCGGTCCCCGCGCGGCGGACCGCCGCGAGGACCGGCCCGACCATCCGTGTTCGTGTGAAGGAGTACGCACCATGCTCGGAACCGTCCTGCACGCCCCCGGTGACGTCCGGGTGGAGCAGCGGGAGCAGCCGACGATTGTCGCCCCGACCGACGCGATCATCCGGTTGGCCGCGACCTGCGTCTGCGGGTCCGACCTGTGGCCGTACCGGGGAATCGAGAAGATCGCCGGGCCGCAGCCGATGGGCCACGAGTACGTCGGCTACGTCGAGGAGGTCGGCGGCGAGGTCCGCACCGTACGGCCGGGGCAGTTCGTCGTCGGCTCGTTCTTCGCCTCCGACAACACCTGCGATATCTGCCGGGCCGGCTACCATACGCACTGCGTCAACCGGGAGTTCGCCACCCCCACCGGCTCGCAGGCCCAGTACGCCCGGATCCCGCTGGCCGACGGCACCCTCGTCGCCACCGCCGACGCCCCGGACGCCGACCTGGTCCCGAGCCTGCTCGCCGCCTCCGACGTGTTGGGCACCGGCTGGTTCGGCGCGGTCGCCGCCCAGGCCGGGCCGGGCCGGACGGTGGCCGTCGTCGGTGACGGCGCCGTCGGCCTGCTCGGCGTCCTGGCCGCCAAGCAGCTCGGCGCGGAGCGGATCATCGCGATGAGCCGGCACACCTCCCGGCAGAAGATCGCCCTGGAGTACGGCGCGACCGATATCGTCACCGAACGTGGTGACGAGGGTGTCGCCCGGGTCAGGGAGCTCACCGGCGGCCTCGGCGCGCACTCGGTCATCGAGGCCGTCGGCACCCAGGAGTCGATGCTCCAGGCGATCCGCTCCACCCGGGCCGGCGGGCACGTCGGCTACGTCGGCGTCGCCCACGGCGTGCAGCTGCCCGGCATGGAGCTGTTCTTCTCCGGCGTACACCTGCACGGCGGTCCCGCCCCGGTACGCCGCTTCCTGCCCGACCTGGTCGACCTGATCCTGCGCCGGGAGATCGATCCGGGCAGGGTCTTCGACCTGACCCTGCCCCTCGACCGGGCCGCCGACGCCTACCGGGCGATGGACGAACGCCGCGCCATCAAAGTTCTGCTCCGGCCCTGACCCGGCTGACGCTGCGGCGGCGGGTCGGCAGCCGCAGGGTCGGGTTGGCGACGCTCCAGGCGGCACCCTTGCAGACCAGCTCCTTGTAGACGGCGGCGAGCCGCCCGGTCAGCACCGCCGGCCTGGCCCGGTCGTCGGCGGTGACGTACTGGATCAGGCCCTCGCGGCGGCCCAGCGAGATGCACTGGTTGAAGTAGCGCAAGGGCGTGTTCGGCAGTTTCCCGCCGGTCAGCCGGGCCGCGACCGCGTCGGCGGCCTGCCAGGCGGTCGGTATTCCCGAGGCGCACGACATCCGTAGTGGCCTGTCCCCGGGGCCGATCACCCGGGCCGCGTCGCCGACCGCGTACACGTTCGGATGCGACACCGAACGCATGGTTTCGTCGACCACGATCTGGCCGCTGTCGGCGAGCGTCAATCCGGTGGTACGGGCGATCGGGTGGACGGCGAACCCGGCGGTCCAGACGGTGACCGCGGCCGGGACGGCACCGCCGTCGGCGGTGGTGACCCGGTCGGCGGCGACGCCGGTGACGGCGGTGTGCTCGTGCACGGTGATGTCGAGCCCGGCGAGGACCTTGCGCAGATGCGCGCGGCCCTTCGGCGAGAGGGCGCCGCCGAGGCCGTCGCGCACGGCGAGGGCGACGTCGAGATCCGGGCGGGCCTCGGCGATCTCGGTCGCGGCTTCCAGGCCGGTCAGGCCGCCGCCGACCACGACGACCGGCTGCCCGGCGGCGAGGCCGGCCAGCCGGTCCCGCAGCCGCAGCGCGCCGGGCCGGCTGGCGACCTCGGCGGCGTGTTCGGCGACGCCGGGGACGGCTCCCGGGTTCCAGCCGCTGCCGAGGGCGTAGACGAGGGTGTCGTAGCCGAGCACGTCGGCTCCGCTGCCGTCGGAGCCGTCGCCGGCCGCGTCCGTGACCGTGACCGTTCCGGCGTCAACGTCGACACCGGTGACCTTCGCGATCCGCAGCTCGACGCCGGTGCCGGCGAACGTCTCCCGCAGCGGTCGGGGCTTGAGGTCCTGGCCGGTCGCCAACTGGTGCATCCGGACGCGTTCGACGAAGTCGGTCTCGGCGTTGACGACGGTGATGGCGACGTTTCCGGGGTCGAGCCGCCGGGCGAGGCGGCCGGCGGCGCTGGCTCCGGCGTATCCGGCGCCGAGGACGACGATGCGGTGTCGCATGTCCTGCTCCTGTCTGTCTGCACGGGGTGTGACGCCACCTGAACCGGGCAGCCCCGCGGTTGCTGACGCGACAGCGGCGTGAAGCACCTCACACTGTGTGGTCAGAAGGCGGTGAACAGCGGTTCCCCGTGGTCGGCGGCGGCCCAGGACGCGGTGGCCCGGTGCAGCTTGTCGGGGTTGACCTGGCTGCGGACCACGGCGACGCCGTCGGCGGTGACCTGCAGGCACATGACGCCGATGACCCGGCCGTCGATGACGACCACGACCGCCGGGTCACCGTTGGCGGTCCAGGCGTACACCTCGGGTGAGCCGCCGAGCAGGGCGCGTTTGGCCGCGCCCGGGGTGAACAGGCCGCGCAGGAACTTCGCGACCGCGACGGCACCGACAACCGGCACAGCGCGGGCCGGGATGTGTCCGCCGCCGTCGCCGATCGAGACGGCGTCGCCGGTGAGCAGGCGTAGCAGCGGCTCGATCCGACCGCTGGTGGCGGCGGCCAGGAACTCTTCCACGACCCGCCGGGCGGCGACCCGGTCGACCTCGGTGCGGGCCCGGCCGTCGGCGAGGTGCCGCCGGGCCCGGTGCAGGATCTGCTGGCTGGCGGCTTCGGATACGCCGAGGATGCCGGCGATGTCGCGGTGCGGGTAGTCGAACGCCTCCCGCAGGACGTACACGGCCCGCTCGTGCGGGGTCAGGCGTTCCATCAGGGCGAGGACGGCGTACGAGACGGATTCGCGCTGCTCGGCGGTGTCGGCCGGGCCGAGCATCGGGTCGCCGGCGAGCAGCGGCTCGGGCAGCCACTGGCCGACGTACGTTTCACGGCGGGCCCGCGCGGAGGTCAACTGGCTGAGACACAGGTTGGTGAGGACCTTGGTCAGCCACGCTTCGGGGACGTCGATCCGGTCGACGTCGGCGGCCTGCCAGCGCAGGAACGTCTCCTGTACGGCGTCCTCGGCCTCACTGGCGGAGCCGAGCAGGCGGTAGGCGATCGCCGCAAGGCGCGGCCTGGCCGCTTCGAACCGGTCGACGTCGTCCGCCATCAAGGCCATGATCCGATCGTAAGCGTCGTCCGAGATGGTCAGCCGGACGTCGGCCACCGGCAACACCGACGCCGCAGTCCTCACCCATCAGGCTGTGAGGTGCCGCACGACGTTGTTGGCGAAGCTGACCAGGCGGGACCCGGCTCGGGTCCCGCCTGGTCAGATCCTCCCGCCTGGGCTATCGACCTGCGTCGACCAGGAACAGGCTCGCCGGGTCGACGCCGGGTGCGGTGCGGAGAGTCAGTAGCTCCGCGTCGGGAAACCCGCTCATCTCAAGACCGACTCTGGACAGCGCCAGAGCGCTGGCGACCGACTGCCCCTCGGCCAGGGCGGCGTAGAAGCGGGCGGCGAACGCGATCGCTGCCTTGTCGCTGATCCGATCACTCATCCCGACGGCGGCGGAGACCACCGTCGTCAGCACCTCCAGTTGTGCCGCCGAGTGGCACGAGTTCAGCACCACCAGGCGGGGCGGCCGGTCGACGGCGTTCAGCGCGTTCACGAACGTCCTGGCGCTCATCGCCGAGCTGGAGGCAGGTGAGCCGCTGCCGCCGTCGAATTCCAGCATGGATCTGCTGCCATGCCCGGAGAAGTGGACAACATGCGGGCGACAGCGCGCCAGGCCGTCCAGCAGATCGGTGTCGGTGGCGGCAGCCATCGGTTCGACGGCGACCAGCTCACGGTACGTGGCCGCCCGCACCGCTTCCCGGACGATCCGGAGGTCCTGGTCCACCCGCAGGTCACCGTGGGGGGCAGCGGTCAGGTACAGGATTCGCAGCGACCCGGCCGCTTGCGGGGAGCCGGCCGTGGGCACCGCGTCGGTCGGCGCGGACGGCGCCTGGCCTACGCCGGGTGGCGCTTTCCCTTCGGCCGTCGCCGCGCTTCTTTCGGCCTTCGCGTTGTTGCCGATGGCCACCGCCGACTCGTCGACGTTCATGTTGCTGATGTTGAAGTTGTCACCGCCCATTGTTCGGCCACACCTCTCAGTTGCTTGCCGACGAGTGGGAGCCGACTGCCACGGCACTGTTGACGAACGTGCTCTCCGAGATCGTCGTACTGTTGTTCTGGATGTAGGTCATCCGGGTCCGGTACTCGGAGGTGTCGACGTGGTGTTCCTCGAGGTAGTCGATCAGCGCCTCGGACACCGCCTTCTCGACCAGCTTCAGGTACTTCTCGGCGTCCAGGGACTGGAGGAACTTCTGCGGCGTCTCCTCGCTCGCCAGTTCCCGCACGCTGATCCGCGCACCGTAGTCGTGAACGAGGTTCTGCTGGCTGTCCTCACGCGCCCGGTCCATCCGGTTCGACAGCGTGGCGATCTGCCAGAGTGACCGCGCCGCGTGCAGTGGCGCCTTGACGGTGTCCGGCCAGAGTTTCACCGCGCTCGACACCGCCTCACCGAACCGCAGCGCCGCCGACTTCCGCAGCCGGTCTGCGACATGGTATTCCTCAAGGATCGGCGGCAACATCATGCCGAGGAACTCGGCGTACAGCCGGCCGCCTTCGACCGCCACATGAACGAAGGCGGATATGACGACTTCCTGGTTCTGCGCCGGCAGCACGAGGCGTCCGTCGCCGGTGACGACCGGTTTGCCCTCGACGCCGATGGTGATCCGCTGGTAGTAGCGCAGTCCGCCCTGCGGGTGGCGGATGATCGCAGCGATGGCTTCGGGTGAGGCCACCGAGTGCGGCCGGCGGGCCGGCTCCAGGAGCGGGTCGCCCTCACGGCGCTCGCCGTCGGCGACGATGTGGTCCGCTACCCGTACGCCGGGCACCCGCTGGTGCTCGGGCAACGCGGAATCGGTGAGCGCCCAGACCCGCTTGCGGATCGCGACGTGAATCTCGTACGGATCGACCGAGTCGTGGACGCTGACGCGGGGCTGGGGCGTCGAATCTGTGGGGGGCAGCAGGGTCGGGTCGGTCCGAAGGCTCAGGGCCATCGTCCACGAGGCGTTGCCGACCGAGGCGCCCGCTCCGAGTAGCGGGTTACGGGCGTGCACGGTGACGTTGCCGTTCTGGGTCCCGCGCACCCAGTGCAGCCGCTGGGCGATCCGCTCGTTCGGCAGTTGCGGAGCGCTGCCCGGCACATCCGCGCCGAACGCCTGCAGAATCGTCCGGAAGGCCATCATCCGGTGCACGGCGAGGGCGGCCAGGGTGCCGACCGCGAGGGCCAGTGGCAGGGCCAGCGCGAACGTGAGGAACGCGTCGATCACCGGCAGGGCACCACTCAACGGGTCGTCGCCGGCCTGCCCCGTCGGATTGTTGTTCTCGGGCGCCAGACTGGCTAACAGGAGCAGGAGCGGCGAGTAGATGCCGAGGCAGCAGAAGACGATGACCGCTGCGACGAAGTACGCCGTGCCACGAGGCCCCCTCGTGTACTTGGGGGCTCCGCGGTACTTACTCCGGTGGAGGAGCCCTGCCGCCACCAGAATCCAGGCGAGCGTCACGAACGGGAAGGTAATGAGGCCGACCAGCAGCAGCCCGGTCAGGACGCAATCCCTGATGAACAACATCTTCCGGGCCTGGAAGGAATGCCGGACCACCGGGTCGAGGTCGAAGTCGACAGAGTTCGCGACGGCACGTTGCTCGTCTCCAACCACCTCGTCGATCACCGTACGCGCAAAGTCGTTGTTGAGATAGGCCGCGCTGCACAGCATCCGGGTTATCTTGCTGAACGTGGGCGGGGGCTGGGGAGGCGTTGGCGTGTAGAAGAACGGGACATGCTGCTCTCCCGACTTCGATCCATCGGTCTCGGTACTATCGATCATGAAAGCGTCCCAAGGTCGGTGACTACACGAAGGACGGCCAGATTAGAGCCGGACGAGACACTCCAGGATCAAGAGATCAGGCTCAGTTGCCGTCCAGCCGGGAAGATCGACTTGACCGAAGGTACGAGGATGTCGGGCTCCGGTCCGATCCACTTTGATTTCGATCATGGGCGCTTCGAGGTCCAACCCGCCAACCATCAGGCATGATGGCCAATCATCGATTAATTCTGGTTTCGACAACATGGCGATGATCTATCAGGTTGCCGACAAGAGCAATTCATGTTGGTTCCCTGACGCACGGGAGACCGGAACGTGCGGCCGCTGCACCCAGAACGCTGATCTACGGTGGTCCCATGCAGGCGGAGGCGACCCGGCGGGCAACGCAGGCAGCCGCAGGTGGCACCGGCGGCGCACCAGTGCGCCAAGCGTGAAGTGGACACCGCTCAGCGACTGTTCGAGGTCGGCAGCCCGGTGGCCGCGCTGGAAGCGCTCGGACGTCTGCACGCCGGAATGCGCCGGGTCGACCTGCCCGCCACGACCAGCTCCCCGACGGCCACCGGCTCGGTGTCGAGTGGCTACGCCAACTCCGGAAGTGATGACACCCGCCTGGGCGTCTGTCGGATCGACTGCAACCGTCCGCACTGCCGTGGCGTTAGACTCGCCGGCCATGGGCCTGCTCACCTTCAGCCTCAACGTCACCCTGGACGGTTGCGTCGACCACCGGGAGGGGATTGCTGACGATGAGACGCACGCCCTCTTCACCCGCCTCATGGACGAGGCCGGGGCGATGCTGTGGGGTCGCGTCACCTACGAGTTGATGGAGAGCTACTGGCCGGCCGTCGCCCGCGGCGACCAGGAGGCGCCGCCAGCAATCCGCGCGTGGGCGGTCAAGCTGGAGGCCAAACCCAAGTACGTGGTGTCGTTGACGCGTACCGACTTCCCATGGACCAACAGCCACCACATGGCCGGCGACCTGCGTGAGGGCGTGCAGAAACTCAAGGACGCGACCCCGGCCGGGGTCCTCCTCGGCAGCGGCACGCTCGCGACCGAGCTCGACCGGCTGGACCTGATCGACGAGTACAAGCTCCTCGTCCATCCCAGGATCGCCGGCCACGGCCCGACGCTGTTCCAGGGCGGGCTGCCCGGCACCCGCCAGCTCGAACTGCTGTCGGCGCAGCCGCTGCGCAACGGCGCGGTGGCCCTGCACTACCGCCGCGCGCGCTGAAGCACGGGTACGGGTACGGGTACGGTCAGCATGTCCCGCCACAGGCGCGGGTTCTTGGCGCTGGCCACCTTGCCGGTGACACAGTCGAGCACTGCGAAGGCCCGGTCACCGTCGACGCCGGCCTCGTCCACGTACGCCTGGTCCAGGTCCTCTCCCAGCATGGACTTCACCGGGTAGCGCGACAGCTGCCGGACCCTGCCAACCCGACGATCGTGACTCATGCCAAGGAACCTAGCCGAGCATCTGAGGCTGCCGGTCAGCTCCTCGTGAGGTTGGTGACGAGGGTGCGCAGCCAGGGCTGCGCGAGTGCGTGGTCGCGTCCCACGGCGCGGGCGACGCCGTGGCGGCCGGCCCGACTGCGTCCGTACGCCACCAGCGCGGCGGCCTCCGCAAGGGCCTGCCGGGTGCGCTCGTCGCGGCCGGGTCCGGTGTCTTCGGCCAGCCACCGGTCGGGGTAGAACGAGCGGGTCAGCTTCACCTGACGGTCGCCGAAGTGCGACCAGACCCACGGATCCAGCGACACGTTGGTCACGGCGGCGGCGGGCAGCGTCCGGGTCCAGTCGGCGTGCTGCTGCCACCGGTACGTGTTCGGGCTGGTCCTGGTCCGGCGGGTGACACCCACGAAGCGCAGCTTGCGGCGGATGACCGGCCATGGCTCCCGTTCGGCGTCGATCCAGTCGCGCAGCAGGGTGAACAGTTCGGTGAACGTCGCACCCCGATACACGACGTCTACCAGGACCGCCGGCCGGTCCCGTCGGGCCAGCGTGTGTGGCGTCAGCCCGACCGCGGCGAGGAACCCTCGCCCCTGGGCCACCTCGGCGCGGGTCAACGGACGCCGCCGCCACCGGCTCCCGGACCTCACTGCCGGGCGCTGGAACGACAGCGGCAGCCGATGCAGTCGCTGGACGCCGACGAGTCCGGCGAGGACTCCGCCGAGCAGGTCGAACATCGAGTCCAACGATCTGCCGACGAAGTACAGGTCACCGTTTCCGCTGCGGGCCAGCACCTTCCCGGTGCAGGTGACGAGCTCATCGAGGAACCACAGGTCCGGCGGTGCGGCACCGTCGAGCAACGTTCCGAGCTGGTCCGGTGTGACCAGGTCCCACCGGAACGGCAAACTCTCCTGCCAGGTCCGCACTACCAGGTGAAGCCGACCGTGAACGGGGTGTTGACCGGGCTGCCAGCGCTGTTCAGGCAGGTCACGCCGACGTTCATGTCGGTGGTGCCGACCGGGTGCCAGTACTGCACGTGGCAGTGCGCGTCCTGATAGCCGAGCGCGTACGCCACGGCGTGCCCGGAGTAGTCGATGATCTGCGGGAAGTGCACCGCGTACCGTCCGGTGCCGGTGCGGGTGACGGCGTAGTCGCCGCTCACCGAGCTGTCGTTGGTCCAGGTGATCGCCGGTGCCGGCCCACCCGACGGGTACGTGTCGTCGACCGTCGCCAGCGCCGTCGGGGCGATCTGCTGCAGCAGGTTGTGGATCGTCCAGGTGATGGTGAACCGGGAGTCGACAAAGGCTCCGGAGGCGTCCCGGCACCGCACCCGGGCGATCCCGTCGGCGAGGTACGAGTCCACCTTGCACTTCACGGCCGCCGACGTGTAGGCGGTGATCTGGTAGAACGTGGTCTGCGTCTGGGCGGCCGAGGCGGGCAGCTCCACCGCGTACGAGCCGGGCGCGTCCCGCGCCACCCACGGGGTGCCGCCGCCGGCGTCGTAGCGGTACCGGCCGCTCGGGGTGTACATCGGCGAGGTCGGATTGTTGGACCAGAGGTACGACACGCCGTCGACGGCGAGCGTGGAGCCGCTGGCTTCGACGAAGTTCGCCACGAAGTACGCATCCTGCCGGGCACCGCCGGCCCCGAAGCAGTACACGTTGACCAGCAGATCGGCACCGGACGGGTACCAGGAGCCCACGGTGCAGAACCGGGCCGCCGCGCCGTACGCCTGGGCGTGGGCCACTCCCCCGCCGCCGGTCACCAGCGAGCCGAGCCCACCGAACCGCACCTGGTATGCGCCGGCACCGGACCGGGTCACGGTGATCGGCCCGCCGCCGGGATTCTTGGCGTACGAGTAGTAGGTGTGGCCGCCGGAGGTCCACGTCGGCACCGTGTAGCTGGCGGCGGTGGGGCTGCTGGCCCACACGTAGCCGGAGACGGCCGGGGTTGCGGCCGCCGAAGCCGGCGCTGCCACCGCGACGGTGGCGACCGCGCCGACCGCCGCAGCACCGAGGACGGTCGCGATTCGTCGGAGAAGCCCACTGATCATGGCCCCGACGCTAACCACCGCCGTCAACCGTCCGCGCCGGTCACGTCGCGTCCCGGGTGACCGGCTGACCCAACGGACCGATTCCGATCAGCCCACTGCGGTGACGATGTCGGCGACCTGCTGGGGCATGGACAGGAAGGGCGTGTGGGACGCGTCGAGCGCCTCGACGGACGTCGGGTTGTCGGGGAACGCGGCGTCCGCGTCGGCGATGAACTTCTGCTGGAGCGCGGGCCTGATCGCCATGTCCTGGGCGCAGGTGACGTAGGTGCGGGGGACGGAGCCCCAGCCGGACCGGGTCAGGGCGGTGGCGCCGAGCGCGATACCGGCCGGCGCGTCGGGGGTCAGCAGCGCGATGGCCGCGTCGGCAGAGTCTGGATCGATGTCGCCGAAGAACACGCTTCGAAGCTGCTGACGGTAGCCGGGCTCGACGGATGCGACGTCCAGCCTGAGCGCACCGACCGCGACGGGGTCCGCGCACAGCGACGGCCCGATGAGTTCGCCGGCGTTCTCCGGCATGTCGATGTAGGCGATCGCCGGTAGGTCCGACGCCGGCATGAACGCCGTCAGGTACACGGCGTGGGCGACCAGCTCGGGTGCCTGCTCGGCCACCCGGGTCAACACCGTGCCGCCCATGCTGTGCGCCACCACCGTCACCGGGCCGCCCCGGCCGACCTGCTTGAGCTGCGCGACGAGCAGGTCCCCGGCCTGGTCGAGGTCGACGGCGGCCACCGGGGAGACCTCGGTGGCGATCGCCTGCGGGTCGAACGGGCGCGCGTAGACCGAACGGGGCCGCCGGGCCCGCAGGCCGTGTCCGGCCATGTCCACCGCGACACTGGCCCGCCCGGTCGCCGCGACGCAGGCGGTGACTTCACTCCAGCACCAGGAGCCGTGCCAATATCCGTGCAGGAATAACAACGGTGTCGACGAACTCATAGGAATCCCTCTGTGAGACGCGCTCAGCTGATCGGTGGAACCGCCGGGCCAGGGGTGTCGACGACCCGCCGTGAGCGTACTCTTCCGTACGACGCCTCCGCAGACGAACCGAGCCCCCTGCTCACAGCCGAACTGCCAGCCGCCGCAGCCGGCACTGCGGGCGTGACTACACGGCCGCGCCGACTCCCCGCAGCACCGAGGACGGTCGCGATCCGTCGGGAAGCCCGCTGATCATGCGCCGACGCGAACCACCGGCGTCGTCCGTGCGCGCCACGTCGCGTCCCGCCAAACCAATAGGTCTGTCGCGCAACGACTACAACGCCGACTCGTCGAGGATGCGGCGCATAGACCCGAGGGGAAGCTGCGGGTTGGCGGCGGCTTCGTCGACGACCTCGGGATCAGCATCGGCGAGCAACTGCTCCAACAGGGCCGGGGTGGCATGGGCGTGCCGCGCCGCTCCGCGCCGGATGAGCGCCTCGGAGTCGGCGGCAAGCCGTTCCAGCACCGCTGTCGGCAGGTCAGGATCCTCAAGGGCGATGTACCGGATATGAGGGTCCGGATCGTCGGCGAAGGCCCGCAGCCGGTGGCGTGGAAAGTTCGGGTGCTCGACGATCGGCGGCCGGATATGGAACATCGCGCCACCCGTACGCACGAGTCGTTCAAGGACGGCGGCGGGGGCGTCCGGCCGGGCGGCGGCGTACCGGCGCACCCGCAGGTCCGGGTCGTTGTCGAGCCGTTCCCAGGCGGCGTCCGGCAGGTCATGGCAACTCGCCAGCACCCGACGGAACGGCGGATGCGGGCAGTCCAGGTACGCCAGCCGCTCGGTAATCGGCACCTCACGGAGCCAGCCCGGTTCGTCGAAGTTCCAGCTCAACGCAACGTAGGCGGCGATGCTGCCAGCGTCGGCCTCGGCCGCCACCAGCGCGAACAGCCGGTCTCTCGTGGCGGCGTCAAGGTGCGTGCTGTACGCGACTGCCACCCGCACCTGCGGTTCGTCCGACTCGATCAGCAGCTCGACCGCCTCGGCAGGCAGCTCAGGATTGGCTGCCACCGCCCGACACGCTTCGAGATCCCCGCTGCTGATCAGCTCGGTCGCCTGCTTGACGGTCAACGGCACATAGCGCGCGACGTTGACCCGGGTAGCCGGGTCGGTGAGGCACCTCTCCCGCCACTCGGCGGGTACCCCTGGGTGGCGGCGCAGGGTCGCCGCAGCACGTACCGATGGGTCGGGGTCGGCGAGCAGCCGCAGCTGCACCGCGAGTGGCCGATCAGCCCAGGTGTCCGCGACCGCCGCTCGGAGCTTCGGATCCGGCGAGTCGACCAAGCTGGACCGGCTCTCCTCGAAGGTCTCCTCAAGCGACTCGATGCCCAGCGACGAGTTCAGGTCCACCAGGTCCCGGACGAAGTTGGCGTACGCGTGCCGGATGGCAGGATCAGGATGCTCGGCGATCACGTTCCGCATCCGGATAGAGATGCGCTCGCCGTTGAGGTGGATGGCCGACTCGCTGCCGCCATGCTCCAGCAGAGCTTCCACGACGGCGTCTGCCAGCCGACCTCGCCGCAGCGATATCCCGTGGCGGCCGGCAGCATGGGCTGCCAGGCGTACCAGGAGATCGTCTGGGGTCGCCCGGTTCCTCCCCAGCCCGGACAGCTGGGGATACCTCACGTCCGTCACGACGCCACGGTAGGTGCACGTGTCCGTCCCACGCGGCCTGGCATCAGGCGGGGTTGGGGCAGCTGCACCGAAGCCCCGGTTCAAGTTCGTCGGTGAGTCGATGCCGGATGGCGTGGGCGTGACGGCCGACCTGTCGCAGCTGGTCGGCGGTCAGGCGGCGGGCCGCCCAGATCAGCTCGGCGACCTCGGCCGCGTCCGGGTGCGTCGGCTGGTCGACCCCGGCCAGGTTGATCCCGGTCAGCGCGCTGAGGTCGTCCCAAGCAACGTCGAGGAACGCGGCGAACCCGGCCAGCAGCTCGGGTGTCAACACCTTCTCGGCACCGCCGATCAAGCCGATCGTCGACCCCGACAGCGCCGGACCGTTGCCGATGCCGAACAGGTACTTGGCTGAGCCGTGCAGGTTCAGGTTCCGGTTGTGCAGCAGGCGCACCACCAGGCCACCAGCACCGCGCCGGCGTCGGTGGCGCGGTGGCACCGCTGGCGGCGAGGCCGGACGGGGTTGCTGCGGCATCGCGCGTACGAGTTGGTGCAGTTCCGGCACGGCACCCGGCAGGTACGTCAACGACCAGGCCAGCGATCCGAGCGTGCTCGACGCGGTGGCGTCCAGCGGGGTGAGATCGTCCGGCACCGGCTGACCGGCGATCACGAACAGGTCGCTCCGATGCAGGCCGAGGACGGGTCCGAGCCGACGAAGCAGCACCGGGTCCGGCTCGCCACCGTCGAGCACCGACGCGATCACGGTGTCGGCGGTGCCCGTACTGCGCGCAAGATCGCCAGCATCGAGGCCGCGCCGCCCGGCCAGCAGCGCCAACTGCACTCCGAACGCCGGCAGTTCCCGCATAGTCCCGCATCCAACCGTGCACGGCCCGCGCCGGCAAGGTGCACTCTCGACTGTCAGCCGGTCGACCCATTCCGGTTGCGCCGCCCGCCGAGCAGGATGACCGGGTGAAGGCGTTCGTGGGGGTCACCGACGGCGAGTGGCGCAGCTTCCTCGCCGCCCGGCCGCAGGTCAACGAGGTCAACTTCTGGCGGCCGGGCGGCGGCAGTTTCAAGGTCCTCACTCCCGGCGAGCCGTTCTTCTTCAAGAGCCGCTACCCGCACAACCGGATCGTCGGCGGCGGCTTCTTCAGCGGCTTCGCGAAGCTGCGGCTCTCGGAAGCGTGGGGGCTGTTCGGCGAGGCCAACGGCGCGGGCTCGCTCGCCGACATGGCCCGCGACATCGGCAAGTGCCGCAAGGATCCGATCGGGCCCGGCGAGGACCCGGTCATCGGCTGCATCTTCATCCGCGACACGGTCTTCTTCCCCGAGGGCCGGCAGCCGGAGCCGCCGCCGGAGTTCTCGCCGAACCTCACCCAGGGCAAAACGTACGACCTGTCGGCGGGCACGCACTTCGACTACTTCGAGCACCTGATGAAACTGCTGCTCGGCGGCGAGGTGCGGGGCGACCCGGAGGGCTCCTGGCACCGGCCGGGTCCGGTGTTCGGCGACCCCCGGCTCCGGCCGCAGCGCCTCGGCCAGCAGTCGTTCAAGGCGGTCGTCCTCGACACCTACTCCCGGCGCTACGCGATCACCGACAGCAAGCTACGGCCTGCGCTGCAGGCCGCGCACATCCGCCCGGTCGCCGCCGGCGGCGAGCACCGCATCGACAACGGCATGCTGCTGCGGGCCGACGTACACATCCTCTTCGACCAGGGCTACCTGGGCGTCGACCCGAAATACCGGCTGCTTGTCAGCCGACGCCTGCGCGACGACTTCGGCAACGGCGAACAGTTCTACGCCCGCGCCGGCACCCAGATCGCCGTACCCGAGCAGAAGGCCCGCCGCCCCGACCACGGCCTGCTCGAATGGCACACCGACACAGTCTTCAAGCGCTGACACTGCAGCCCACCCGGCAGTCTGTCCCATGGTCCGTGCACCGGGTGCCTACCGGAGGTCATGGCTCCCGTTGTTCACTCGCTGTACGGTCAGGGTAGCCAAGACGGTCCGATGGGGAGGATGTCGGCGTGAGTTCGGTTGAAGAGGTCAAGGCGGGGGTCGCCCGGTTCGGTGACGAGGTCGGCCAGCAAGTCGGTGCGATCCGGGCTAGCGCGGAAGCCCTCGACCGCAGTACGGCGGCGCTGCGCGGCATCACCAGCGGGTCCAGCCACTCGCAGGTGTCCGAGACGATCGCCAAGGTCGAGCAGGCGAAGCAGAAGCTGGCCGAGGCGGCGGCGCTGACGCAGAGCGCGATCGAGTCCAGCCGTGGCTACGCTGCGAGCTTCTGACTGGCTGGGAGGATCACCTGATGTCGACTGTGATCGTGCCCGCCGGGCTGAGCATGGGTCCCCGCTACCGGTACGTCCGCCCACCGGACCCGAACCCGGAGTGCTACGAGGTGCACCTCGGTGACGACCTAGTCGAGCTGACCGAAACCGAGGCCGCCGTCTGGGCCGCCGCCTTCCTCTACCCGGACCAGCACGCGAAGCTCACGGTCAACCGCAATTCCCTGGTACGCATGCTGGAAACCGCCCCGAAGCCGGAGCCGCACGCCGCACGCTACGTCGACGACCTCATCGCCCGTGGCCTGCTCGTCGAGTTCGACCCCGACGGCGACCTGCAACCAGTCTTCAGCCGACACAAGCTGCTCCCCCTCGCCCAGGGCCTCGGCGCCACTCCCGAAGCCCCCCACCAACACCGCATCGGCATCGGCGACCACGCCCTCGTTGCGCTGCCTGTCGATGTGTACGGACTTTGGTCGTTCTCCTACCGCGACGAAAACCTCTGGCGTGCCTGCGTGCTCTACGCCGACGACTCGGAGAACATCGAGGACGGCGACAAGCCTATGAGCATGACGCCGAGCCAGGTAGCGCGGGACATCGCGGGTCACCTGCCACTGCTGATAGCTGCCGGCTGCGCGTTCCTGGATCCTGTGGCGGCGGCATGAGCTGGAGGAAGGGCAATCGGCGACAGAAGCAGACCGAGCAACCATTCTCACGCCAGTGGGGCCACGAGATCGCAAAGGAAGGCAGCGGAACGGTCGTCCAGCAGTTGGGCGCAGGGCTCGGTGCCCTCGCAGGGCTGCTGAGTAGCAGATGGGGTCTGCCCCCGACTGCGGTCACGATCGCCGGTGCCCTCCTCGGCAACGCGGTGAGTGTGGTCGGCAAAGGACTGGTCAACACGATCCTTGACCGACGGCGGGAAACTCGAACGAGCGGAGGTGGTTCCGAAGCCGGCTCGGGCGGTTCCGGGAGCAGCCAGCCGCTGACCAGCATCCGCAGCCGGTACCCGGGGCACCAGGGCAGAGACCCTGCGGCAAGGAGCACGTTCATCAGGCGTGGTTCGGGTCGTACGAGCGGAGGCGGCGGCAACACGGGCTCCTACCTACACCAGCTACGCCGAATCCTCGACGACATCGAGACCCAGCAGGCGAAGCTGGCAAACGTTGCGAACGCTATGCGGGCGAGCCAGCTCGGCCTGGCCCAGTTGCTTGCTGGCGGACGGCAGGACCGTACGCAGGAGATCTACACCTGGGCAGAGCTGTCCCGCGCCAACATCGAAGAAGCTGCCGTCCTCACCCACCAGGCCACGAAGAGCCTGAAGTCGTACCTCTCCGGCCTCTGACCATCAGCCGACGAGGCTCAGGGTCACCTCAGGAGGTCAACAACCACCGAGCGTATAAGCTCTGGAGCTTCGACGGCATCGAGTGGTACGGGGAGGTCGCGATGAGCGAGACGGTGATCGAAAACCCGATCATCAACTCACCATATGTTCCACCTACCCGACATTTCGCTTTTGACCGGGACGGCATCACCAGCGAGATCGTCCCGGAGCGCCGTAAGTCCAGCTACTTCGTGCCGGTCCCCCGGCCCCGCAAGGGCTCCCGACAGCTGGAGATCCCACAGGTTGTCACCTACGACGACATCAGGGAGAACAAGCAGGTCAACGAGATTCGGGCGCGGGTGGACAACTGGCGGCGGGACGGCTGGCCAGGCGTGACGCCAGTGACCCGGCGACTGCTAGAGCACTGGGCCGATCCGGATCGGGACAACAAGATCCTCTTCTGTCAACGGGAAGCCGCCGAGACAGCGATCTTCCTGGCCGAGGCAGCGTCGAAGTGGAGCGGTGCCTGGGTCAACAACGACTTGGACGCGGTCAACGCCGAGCACAACAACGGCCTGCCCCGGCTGGCGCTCAAGATGGCCACCGGTTCCGGCAAGACGGTGGTGATGGCGATGCTGATCGCCTGGCACACCATCAACAAGGTCAACGCGCCGTACGACCGTAGCTACGCCAAGCGCTTTCTGGTCGTCACGCCTGGCCTGACCATCCGTGACCGGTTGCGAGTGCTGCTGCCGGAGGATCCGGAGAACTACTACAAGCTACGGGATCTGGTGCCCGCCGAATACCTTGCCGACCTGGGACAAGCGAAGATCGTCATCACCAACTTCCACTCGTTCCAGCAGCGCGAGACCCGTGCCGGCAGAGGGCTGCACGGCAACACGAAAGCCTTCCTCAACCCGGACCGACCCAACCCGTTCCAGGAGACACCTGCCCAGATGGTGACGCGGGTGCTCCGGCCGCTCGCCGGCAGCTCAGAGATCGTCGTGCTCAACGACGAAGCGCACCACTGCTACCGGGGCAGGTCAGCCCAGCCGGAAGACGGCGCGGCGATGATCGACAACCTCACCGGCGAAGAGCGCAAGCAGGCCCAGGAAGAGGCCGAGCATGCACGGATCTGGTTCACCGGCCTGGAGATGATCCGGGACAAGGTCGGCATCAAGCGGGTATACGACTTGTCCGCTACGCCCTTCTTCCTGGCCGGCTCCGGCTACCGCGAGGGCACCCTCTTCCCCTGGGTGGTCAGCGACTTCTCCCTGATCGACGCGATCGAGTCCGGGATTGTCAAGATCCCCCGGGTGCCGGTGGACGATGACCGGGTGTCCCGCGACGTCGCCTACCTCGACCTGTGGTCACAGATCCGCGATCAGCTGCCGCGCGGCGGGCGCCGCAAGTCGGAACCGTTCAGCGCCGAGGATCTGCCGGATCATCTGACCGCTGCGATCCATAGCCTCTACGGCTCGTACGAGAAATCCTTCAAAGCCTGGGAGACGTCGCAGGCTGCCGCGCAGGGCCAGCCGCCGCCAGTGTTCATCGTGGTGTGCAGCAACACGACGGTTTCCAAGGCGGTCTACGACTACATCGGCGGTTGGGATCGGGAAGTCCAGGACACCACCGTGCCGGTCCCCGGCAAGCTACCGCTGTTTTCCAACGTGGAGGACAGCCGTTGGCTGCACCGGCCACGTACGATCCTGGTCGACGCGGCCGAGTTCGAGTCAGGCAAGCTGTCCGACGAGTTCCGCCGCGCCGCAGGTCGTGAGATCGAGGAGTTCAAGCAGGAGTACGCGCAGCGCTTCCCTGGCCGATCCGCCGACGACCTCGGCGATGTGGAGCTGCTGCGCGAGGTGATGAACACCGTCGGCAAGGCGGGCAAGCTCGGCGAACCGGTGCGCTGCGTGGTCAGCGTGTCGATGCTGACCGAAGGCTGGGACGCCAACACGGTCACGCACATCCTCGGCGTCCGCGCGTTCGGCACCCAGTTGATCTGCGAGCAGGTAGTGGGCCGAGGGCTGCGGCGCAGGTCGTACGCCGTCGACGAGAACGGCATGTTCACCCCCGAGTACGCCGACGTCTACGGCGTGCCGTTCCAGTTCATCCCGACGGTGGCCGCCAGCCGCGAGCTGACACTTAAGCCGACCCGACACGTTCGCGCCGAACCGGACCGGGCCAAGTTGACGATCACCTTCCCCAGGGTTGTCGGTTACCACGTGGAGATGCCGGATCAGAAGCTGATCGCCGATCTGTCGGTGCCCGAGGCCAGGATGGTGCTGTCCAAGGCCGATTTCCCCACGGTCACTGTCGTTTCCGGGCTGACAGGCGAAACCGATGAGCACGACTTGGAGAAGCTCCGGCAAGCGCGGGAGCAGCAGATCGCGTACGCACTCGCAGCTCGGGTGTTGGAACGCAAGTTGCGCAACAGCGACCAGGACCCGAAGCCGTGGTACTTTCCGCAGCTACTGACCATCACCCGACAGTGGATGGACGAGTGCGTGACGCTGCACGACGACGCCTTCTACGGGATGTTGAGGCTGCGCGAGGCCGAGGCTGCGGAGAAGATCTACCAGACGATCAGTCAGCAGGGCGACCGGGAGAAGTACGTGCTGCCGGTGCTGCGCTCAGCTGACCCGGTCGGCTCGACCGCAGTGGTCGACTTCCACACCACCCGCGAGGTCTTCGTGACCCGGCCCGACCGCTGCCCGGTCAACTTCGTCACGCTGGACGGCTCCGGCGGCAACGCCTGGGAGCGGTCGGTCGCGCAGGCTCTTGAGTCGATGGATGACGTCGCGGCGTATGTCAAGAACGACCACCTCGACTTCGCGATCCCGTACGAGCATGCCGGCCGCACCCACCGGTTCTACCCGGATTTCCTGGTCCGGCTGGCCGACCGAGGCGACGGGGTCACCCGCACCCTGATGGTCGAGGTCTCCGGCGGCCGTAAGGCACCAGGTCAGACGGCGCAGAAGGCGTGGGCGGCGCGCAACATGTGGGTCCCGGCGGTCAACAACAGCGGCCGGTTCGGCCGGTGGAGCTTCTGCGAGCTGCGCGACCCGACCCGGGCCAAGTTGGACCTCGCCCCGGCGATCGCCGCGCTGTACGCCGGGACCGGGCTCTCTACTTTTACTGATCTGATGCTGGACGAGGAAGGGGCTACCTGATGCCACCGAGAGCGAAGGGGACGACCGCCAAAGCGGGTGCTCCGCTTCAGGTCATCCGCCACGAGGACAAGCGGGTCAACAACCCGACGGCAGGCAATCAGGACCTGCTGACTCCGGAGGCTGCCCGCATCGATCAGTACATTGCGAAGCGAGACCCGAACCTGGATCCGCAGCTCGTCTGGACCGGCAAGGAAGCTCAGGACACCGAGGACCTGGTCGTCGAGGCACCGCCGATCTACATTCAGGAGAAGATCGCCCCGCGTACGTTGATCGACGAATTACGTCAGGCGACGAAACGCGCCGAACCAGACGCCGATCAGCTTGACCTGTTCGCCAACGACTACCGTGACTTCGACGGGCTCGACTCGTGGGAGTCAGTCGAGTTTTACCAACACGAGGCGGACTGGTCCAACAGAATGATCCTCGGCGACTCGCTGCGGGTAATGGCATCGCTGGCCGAAAAGGAACGGATGCGCGGCAAAGTCCAGATGATCTACCTCGACCCGCCGTACGGGATCAAGTTCGGCTCGAACTGGCAGCGGTCCATCCGCAAACGAGATGTCAAGGATGGAAGTCCTTCCGACACCACTCGGGAGGTGGAGCAGATCAAGGCATTCCGTGACACCTGGGAGCTGGGCATCCACTCCTACCTTTCCTACTTGCGAGACCGTCTTACGGTCGCTCGAGACCTGCTTACCGAGTCGGGTAGCATCTTCGTGCAGATCGGCGACGAGAACGTCCACTTGGTTCGCACCCTTCTTGATGAGGTCTTCGGTCCCGAAAATTTCCAGGCACTAATTAGCTTTAAGAGCATGGGGGCGCTCGGGCAAAGCGGGCTCGCCAAGACGTATGACTATTTGATCTGGTACGCATCAAACGCTCAACACATAAAGTTTAGACCCCTATTTCAGAAGCAAAGATTCGAGGGAGATCCGGAATACCGCTACGTGGATGACCCAAAATCGCTCACTGGGTACCGAACGCTTGCTACAGGAGAACCACTCCCAGAAGGCTACAAAGGCCTGTTTCGACGATCAACCCTGACATCTTCGGGATACACTCCAACCTGCACCTTTGACTTTGAATTCAAAGGAAAAACATACCGTCCGTTCAGCAATAAAAGTTGGCGGACCAATATGGCCGGAATGCGTCAACTACTTGACCTTGACAGGATCTTCGTCCTGGGAGGTAATCCATACTTCAAGCGCTACGCCTCCGACTTTGATCTTCTTAAGATAGAGAACTGCTGGAATGACCCACCGCCGGCCTTTGCGCGTCGATACGTAGTGGAAACAGCAACAAAGTTTGTTGAACGCTGCATGCTGATGTGTACGGATCCAGGGGATCTCGTGCTAGATCCAACGTGCGGGTCGGGGACGACAGCGTTCGTTGCGGAACAGTGGGGGCGGCGATGGATCACCATCGACACCTCCCGGGTGGCTCTCGCACTCGCCCGGCAGCGCATCATTGGCGCGAAGTACCCCGCGTATCTGCTGGCAGACTCGCACGAGGGCCGCGCAAAGGAGCGGGAACTGTCCGGAGCCGACGCTCCGCTCGGACCACCCACCAGCGATGTCCGCAAGGGTTTCGTCTATGAGCGCGTGCCACACATTACACTCAAGTCGATAGCGAACAATCCGGATATTAAGGAAGGAATGACTCGGCAAGAAATCGACGCAGCGATCAAGCGTCATGCCGACACGGAACTGCTTTACGACCGACCCTACGAGGACAAGAAGAAGCTCCGAGTAGCTGGCAAGTTTACGGTCGAGAGTCTGTCACCGCACCGCTCGCCCACGTTCAACATCGGCGCTGATCAGCCTGCTACCGCCGATGCCGACAGCTATCTCAAGACGATCTTTGACAATCTGACGAAGGCTGGCGTCCAGAATGGTTGGCGCAAGGATCGGCTTGAGTTCGCCTCGCTCACTCCGCACGCTGGGAAGCTCATCCACGCAGAAGGCGCACAGCGCAACGGAGGCGAGGAGACACCAACTCGGATCGCGGTCAGTGTGGGACCGCAGTACGGCACCGTGGATGCGGACTGGATCAAGCAGGCCGCCCGCGAATCGCTGCGTGGTGTCGGCTTCGACATGCTGCTTGTCTGCGGGTTCAGCTTTGACGCCTTGGCCGGCTCGGCCGTCAACGAGTTTACCCCCGAGAGCAGTGACGACTTCGCTACGGTTGCGGAGCAGCGGAAGCTCGGTCGGCTGCCCATCCTCCTAGTGCGGATGAACGCCGACCTGGCGATGGGTGACACTTTGCTCAAGAAAACCGGGACCGCAAACCTGTTCACGGTCTTCGGCGAGCCGGACGTCGCCAAGCACGAGACTCCCGACGGGCTAGTGGTCGAGATCCGCGGCGTAGACGTCTACAACCCTACGACCGGTGAGCTGCGCGGCGAGGGCGGTACCGACGACATCGCGATGTGGATGCTCGACACCGACTACAACGAGGAAGAGTTCTGCGTCAGGCACATCTATTTCGCTGGTAGCGAGGGCAAGCCTGACGGTCTCGACCCGTACGCCCGCTTGCGCAAAGTCCTGCGAGCAGAGGTCGACGATGCCGCATGGGCATCGCTGTACTCAACCCGATCGCGGCCCTTCCCTCGACCCCAGTCAGGCAAGTTCGCAGTCAAGGTAATCAATCACTACGGCGACGAAGTCCTCCAAGTCTACGACGCTTGAGCACCCGAATTTTGATGATCAGGTCTGTCAGCAAATCGTCTCCCCTCCGGATGCCCGGGGCAGCAGTGTATAGCGACCAGGGGATGCGGCACAGCGTCACCGGCCACTCGTGCCTATAGGTTAAACGGCTAGACCAGCTGGAGTTCGCCCATTTATCCATGCCGGCACAGTTGCGCTAGTCTCGGTTGCGGCAGAAAGGCAAGCTATGTCCAACTTCGCCCATCCAACGACCTCGGCTCATCAGCGGAGAATGCTCGAACTGTTGCAGAAGCCCGATGACGATATGTCACCAGCTCCGGTCACCCTAACAACAGCCCTACTCGAAATGGAGGCTTGGGCAAGCGACGAGCGTTCTTACGAACATCACAACCATGCGACGGGATGGGAAACCTGCTACGCTGCGCTCAAATGGGCCCACAAGAACTGCGGGCCTAAATTAGTAGCACTTATCCGCGACGAATTTCAGGCGGTCGAACACGCGTTCCCACAGAACGAATCACAACGGAAAGATAAGGGTATCCGTTCAAAATTTGCTGCGGCTTTGCATGACGTCATCCAGATCACGAAATCCGGGCGCGGTCGCGAACAGGCATTCATGGATTTCGTCTCTTCAACCAGGCAGGCGGCCTCCTCGCGCAGAATGCTTTATACCAGAGATACCCTGTTGGATTTGCTGGACATGGCCGAGTGGTCACGCCGAGAGACCGCTATGCAGCTGACCGGCATTCTTGGGGGTGATCGGTGGCACGTAGATAGGGCGTTGGAGACACTAAAGCCGAGCCGTCCCGAAGAGGCGGAGTCGACCCAAGCATCAGAGTCAGGTGGCCCGTCATACGATCAGCCGACAAGGCTCGCTGCCACCTTTCTGATGGCCGATCAGCCGAGGGGCGTCAACATTATTTGGCTGGCTTACGATCGAACCGTCATTAGAGGGAACTGGATTCCCACACCGGAAATCCAGATCTTCCCGGCAGATTGGCTTATTCCCAATCTCACCTCCATCGGTAGCGCCAACCGTGCGAGTGTTCCGTCTGAGCTGAGGGAAGCCTACGACCTAGTACGGCAGCCGCCATTTGCTAGTTGACCAGGGCGTATTCGCGGTTGAGTCGGGTGCGTTGGTGGAACCAGCGGGCTCGGGCCTGGTGGCGTCGTCGCCAGGTCAGCCAGTTGAGGGCGTGGTCGGGTGGTTGTGGGTGGTGGAGGGCGTCAGCGAGAAGCCGTCCTATCTCGGGCACGGTCAGTGGGATCAGTCCGGGCTCGGTCGGTGGCGGCTGGTCGGGTGTGGTCGGTGGGGGTGCCTGGCTGTCGGTGCGGTGGCGTAGCCGCGCGGCGGTGACCGCGCAGACGGCGAGGGCGGCCATGACCAGCACGGTGTGCCGGGCGATCGCCCCGTGCAGGCGGGCCTGGCACTGGTCCAGGCCGAAGTGGTCCTTGCCGAACTCGAAGCATTCCTCGACCGGCCACCGCAGGCCGGCGGCGCGGACCAGCCGCGACACGACCACCGGCTGCCCCTCGGGCACGAAGCAGTAGTGAAACGCCAGTTCACCGGTGGCCAGGTGACGACGCACGAGGAGATGGTGGCGGGGTGAGGCGGTGGCGATCCACGCCCACGCGTACCAGCGGTGTCCCTTCGACCCGGCACCGGCCGAGCGGACCTGCCAGCCACGACCGCGCCTGCCGGCGAGTCCCGTGACGGCTTGCGTGCAGGCCAGCCTGTCACCGGACGGCATCTGGATCATGAACGTGGAGGCGACCCGCAGCACGTACGCCTGCCCACGTTGTTCGAGGAACTCCCTCAGTTCGGTACAGCCGCCGTACACCTCGTCACCGCAGATCACGTCGAAGGTCAAGCCGTCGGCGTACGCGTGGGTGCACAGGTCGATCGCGAGTTGGCCCTTCGTGCGGAACTGCGTGTCCGTCGGCAGCCCCGTCCGCGCGGCGGTGTCCGGGTCGGTGATCTGCTCGGCGGGGATCCACTGCCGGGCGGCGACCAGGGCGTGCCCGGTCCGTTCCCGCACATAGGCCAGGTGGACCGTGTTGATGCCGTTGGCGACCCGACCGGCGCATCCCATGTACTGCCGTTTCACCCCGGCCGTCCCGGTGCCCTGCTTCGGCTGCCCGGTCTCGTCCAGCGCCCCCACCACCAACCCACGCCGCCGGCCGGCCGCCGTGTCCAACCCGGCCGCCGCGTACCGCCGCACCTGGCTCGCCACACCCTCGGCGTCCCACACCGCCCGGTTCAACAACCGCTGAGTCCGGTCCGGCGTGGCATCCCCGACATGCTCGGCGATGGTCCACCCGTTGCGTTTCGGCATCCTGCTGACCAGCGCCGACACGTACCGGCCCGCGTGCAGCCACGTCCGCACCTGGACGAAACAGGACCGCGTTCGCTCCAACAGTTCGGCCCGTGCGCGCTCAGCGCGGGCGGCCGCTACCCTGGCAGCAGCAGCCGCCTTCGATCTTGTTGTCCTCACAAACACATGATCAACAGGCGGCTGCGTCTACGTCGCACCACCCTGCCAACGCGTCCTACCTGGTCACAGCCCTAATGGCGGCTGCCGTACTAGGATTGCTGCTCTTCGACCTTCCCGAAGGCGCCGACCTTACGTATGTACGACTCGACACAGGGTCAGGCACCGCAGCGACAGCAGTTAAGCAGGCAAACCTAGCAATGGAATGGCTCGCCAGCCTCGCGAGACCCGAGGGCTTGCACGGTTGGCGAGAACTACAAGGACACCTACACTTTCTCGACGGGCGTCTCGTATCAGCGATCCCCTTCCTTCCAAACCTTGATATCGCCTCACTTACCTGGCAACACGAGGAGAATGGCGACGCCATCGTTTGGCAAATGAAAAGAAACGGTGAGTTGGTCCTGCACAATGGGCTGCCCGCAGGCTCCCTGGACGCCGCACGATGGCTGCGAGCGTGTCACGATGTTAAAGGTGCGCCAAGCCTCCTCATGGCTGGCCGAGTTGTCGAATACGTAGCCAGTCGAGCGGACATGACATGGGATAGGTTTCTTATGTACCTCCCTGATCGATGGATTCTCCATCAAATCGCGAGAACAACACATAGATGGATATGGCAGTTTCTTGCAACGCGAGGAACTACTGGCCCGGACGGACCCGACCAAGCTCGCCAGGCATTCTTGCGCCTGGACGAAAACGACCCACAGAGCTCACTCAAGGAACTGAAACTCTGCGTCGAACTAGCCTCTGGCGATCGAGATTCACTTCTTTCTCTGCTATTGAAGGAGCGCCTGAAACAGCTAACGACTTCGGCGGCCTTCGAGAACGCAGCCAGAAACCTGCGTAGCGATTTCACTTTGATGGTTAATACCTTTGTGCGGTATCGAAATTCCGTAGCCCATGGCGGTCCCATCCCCGAAAATCGCACCAACAGAACTAGGGAATTCTGTATATCAATGGCAGAGTGGTCATACAACGAACTCCTTGAGACAACGCGCAGGCGCCAGAACCTGAAAGACCACCTGCACTCCAAGGCAAATGTAGCAAATGGCATTCTATTAGCTGCTAGCCGAGTATCCGCGCCGATCGACGAACTCATCGGGTGTTCTATTCGATTTTAGGAAGCGACGTTCATACCAAGCGTTGGAGGACACTGGGCCACTTCGCTATACGCGAAAGATGATCAAGAACATCGTAGTTCAACTCGCATCGATACCGGACCACCCCTACGTCTAGTCAATTCCGATGCCGCCAGCGTCCCTAGGTTTGCTAGCGAACCTAGGGTCGGTCGAAACGCGGCCCAGAAAGCATATGGCATCAACGGCATGCACTACCACTCGGTGCCGAAAAGCCTTCGCTACAAGATCGAACGACCTACGTCGTCGACTCATCCGGATCAACTACGAAGACACCGACGCCGGGTACGCCAACAACCAAGCCCTCGGCCTTGAGCGCGATCATGGCGTTACGGACGACGATCGCCGACACGTCGTGCTCGGCACAGAGCTGCGAGGTGGACGGTAGCTTCGCGCCCGGCGGCAGCTCGCCGGTCTCAATCTGCTTGCGGATGTGGGCGGCGAGACCCACCCACTTGGCGTTCGGTGGCATGGCGGTACTCCCTGGTCAGCACCGCCATTTGATCACCTCTGCACCTACGATCGCAAGTGATAGCTTGACTGCGATAGCCTGCTATCGTAGGCTCCCATCGATCGGCTCCCTGGTCAGCAACCCGGAGCTGGTTTTCCCGCAAAGAGCCCGGTCGGCCGGCGTCGCCTGTCGGTCGGCCGGGTGCGTCAACCTGCCCGCCACCTGCGACAACAGCCGTATCAGCGGCGGGTGCCATCTCCACGCGTACGGGAGGCAACGTCCGGTGACACCCGACCCCCGCCCCACCCCGACCGTCCCACCACCACCCACCCTGCTGCGCCCGGCCGGCGACCAGCGTTCCGCGACCTACTACACCCGGTACGCCCGCGCTCGCGTCGTCGAGGCGCAACGCACCATCGACAGTCACACCACCTCGGCGTACACCGGGTGTTGTCTCGGCTGTGGACGGCCCGGACCGTGCGCGGACCTGACCGAAGCCGAAGCGACGATGCACCGCTACCACCGGCTGCCGTTCCGCCGCCCCGGCGCGACCCTGCTCGACCCCGGCCGGGTCGCCGACACCCCGGACCGGCCCCGCTTCTCCTGGCTGAGCAGGTCGGCATGAGCGCCCGGGAGTACGCCGCCGACGCCGCAGCCCTGCAGGTCGCCGCCGACACGATCGGCGCGCTGCGGGCGGTCTGCCTGGCCCTGGAGACCGCCGTCACCCACGTCACCGAGCAGCTCGGCGACGCCCACACCCTCGCCCCGGACGCCCGGCTCGCCGTCGACCGCTATGAGGAAGCCCTATACCAGGCGTGGGAGGCGTACGGCGAAGTCTTCGACGCCGTCACCGTCGCCCGGCCGCAGCTGCCGGGCAGCCGCCCGGTCGGCGTCGCCGCCATCATGCGCGGCCTGCGGACCGCCCGGGAGCATGCCGTCCACGCCGCCGGCACCACCTGCGACGCCCGGCCCCGGGTGCTGGCCGCCGCCGACCGCCTGGCCCGCAGCGACGACCCGTACGCCCAGGCCGCCGCCGCCCGGCTGCGCACCGCCCTGGCCCGCCTCGACCAGCTCGGCGGCAGCCTCGGCGTCGGCACCGGCGCCCTCGACCGCTACTTCAACGCCCTCGCCAACGGCGACGACCCGCCGCAGCAGCGGCTGCGCCGGCTGGCCGCACGACGCCCGCTCACCAGCACCCCACCCGCCACCGCCACCGCCGACGGCGATCCACCCGACGACGGCGCCGACTCCGCCGGGCGGCAGCCACCGACCGAGGTACGCGGAGTCGCCGCCCGTACCGCCGCGTCGCTGGTCGCCACCGGCCGCCACCACGTCAGGTTCCGCACCTTCTGGCAGCTCGTCCGCCACCACATCTGGGAAGACGCCTTTCGCACCTGGAGGAGCCGGTGACCAGCGCACCCACCGCCGCCCTGACCTACCTGGTCGCCGGGCAGACCGGCGCACACGAACGCCAACTCGCCCGCTTCGACGACAACCAGTGGCAGGAATACCTCGACCTGCTCAGCGGACTGTTCGTCCTCACCGCCGAACGACGCTTCCGGCCCGGCGAACCGGCCGCGGTGATCCGCTTCGTCGCCAGCGTCCGGGAACGCTTCGACCCCGCCGGCACCGCCATCGACCCGACCGTGGCCGAGACCCTGATGTACGCCGCCCTCGGCCAGCACGACACCCTGCCCGCCACCGCCGAAACCATCACCACGCAGACACTGCTCGTCGTCGCCCTGGTCACCGACGAAGGACTCAGCCCCGCCGGCCTGGCCGACCTGATCGACGACACCACCACGATGATCGCCCTGCAATCCGAACCGGCCGAGCTGGAGAAACCGCCGGAGGCCGTCGACCCCGCGCCCGCCGAGGAAGCCGATCTGCCGGCACCCGACACCACAGCAGACGACGACCGCGCAGCGCAGCAGTGACCCGTCGCGGGCGCAGTGGGCGGCCGGGCAGCCGCCCACTGCGCCTCGTCCGGCCAGACATGAAGCAATCAGCTCGTCGTTGGCCAGATCTGCGAAACCGAACGGTGATCGGTCAGGTCCACCCACTCGTGATACGGACATGGCCCGTGCCCGCTAGGGAGTAGAGCACCACCGCGAGGACAAACCCGACAACCGATCCGACGAGAGCGGCTGGACCGCCTTCCTCACTCAAGAAGAAGGCCCAGACAGGAAGACCTTCCGGGCGTCCACCGCCGAACAGGATGACGAAGAGTCCGACGAGGGCGGGTCCCACCCATGCACCAACCGCGCCTAGCCACACGGTGCTCGCCAGACCCAACGCGCTGAATGCCAGACAGTTGCGTGCCAGCCCGCTCGGGGTTGCGGACAAGCCGGTTACTCCCGGAAGGACAGTAAGCAACCCGGTCAGTAGGAGGACAGTGGCCCAGGCGACCCGCGGAAGGACCATCGACCGGGCCGGAAGAATCCTGCGGTCCACCTGGCTGGCTGCTCCCAGGCCAACCGCCATACCCACGACGACCGGCACCAAGATCGGTACCGGAACCGGGACCACTAGGTCGACAACGAACCGGTTGAGAACCTGATCACGGAATGCCAGGCTCGACACACCTGCGACGATGAAGAGTGCCGCGGCCACTCGTGCATGGTGGACGGCGCACCATGCCCTTGGAACGTCAACGAGCGGACCGCGCAGGTGCCCCACTAGAGACTGCATTTCTGGAAGTTGACGAGCACCTCTCTTAGCTCGTTCGAGGACATCGGATCTACCTCGCCCCCCCATGGCCCTGATCCGGCCTGCCCGACTGCCGCCAAAACCAGGGTCTGTGCGGCTCGATGCAGATCCTCACCGAACTGCATCGAGGGAGGGACGTCCCCATACAGTGCCGGGCAGTGATGTGGCACCACCATCTCTATCGCAAGATCGTCGATTGACAGCTTGTCACCGCTGAATGCGGCGACCGGGATTTGGAATCGACCATTCCCATCCTGGGCAGAGCCTTCCCCGGGGACGCGTTCCTGAACTTTCTCTGGAAGAAGATCACGAATGCCAAGACTGGCCGCTCCGGCGTAAAGCTCGCTGATCGCAGCTTCGGCTGAGGGGAGGAACCGCTCATGGTCTGGAAAAACACAGATCACCGGCTCTTGACCGGCACACGAGGATGGCGCCACAGCGACTCGATCGAAACGGTTCACCGAGGTCAGCGGTGTCAGCACGTAGGCGGCGATGACGGCAACCAGCAACACCGCAGTGATCACGTGGGGTGGGCGGCGGATCCCCTTAATCACCCGCACCGGAAGTGCCAGTAGCACGCCGGTGAGCAGAATCAGTATGACCACCTGATACAGAATCTGAACAACGTTGAACTGAAGGCCGAGAACCGAACTCGTTGCGCGGCCGAACAACAGTGGCGAAAAACGATCGGGCGATGTGCCGAACTGCCAGAACAGCAGCACGCTCAGCAAGACGGCGGCCGGAGCGCCCGCCACAGAGCCGAGGTATCGTCCGCAGGCCGAGCCGACGGCACCGTAGAAGGCGATCCCGCCTAACTGTGCGACCACCGCGAGCAAACTCGGCCAAGGCGAGATTTCCGACTGCGGCCGGGAAATCGTGAGGATCAAGCCGACTGCGACGAGGTGAGCGATCATTGTGGGTACCACGCCTGCGGCCCAGGTGAGGATGGACACACGGCTTCTTGGGCCAGGCTGGGCGGCGAGGTAGTCGACGCCCGACTTGGCGTAGCGGCCGGCGTCGACCGCCACCGCGCCGGCCAGCACCGGACCAACCAACACCAGCACAGTGCCGGCCCAGTCCACGGACCAGACCAGTTCACCGCGCCACGGCATACCCCGGTTGAAGACGTTGAACATTTCGACCGCGAGTAGCAGCAGGGCAACCTTCGGCGCCGAGTGCGTGCGGAAGAGAAAAGTCGTCAGTCTCACTCCTGCGCTCCCATGAGCGATCCGATCGCCTGCTCTAGGCCGTCCTCGCCAGGTTCGGGTCGGTGAGCTGACTCCTTGATGCTGGAAACCGTGCCGTCAAAGATCAGTTTCCCGGACCGCAAGACGAGTACTCGGTCGGCCAGAGCACGGACGTCCTCGACAATATGCGTCGAGTAGACGACGACGCCATCTTCTGCGAGTTTTCGGACATGATCCCTGATGGCAAGGCGCTGGCCCGGGTCCAAGCCGACTGTCGGCTCGTCGAGGATCAGGAACTTCGGATCGTGAATGATTGCCTGAGCGATACCCAAGCGCCGCAGCATGCCACCGGAGAGAGCGCCAATCCTGCGCTTTTCCTGATCCTTGAGGCCGGTGTGGGACAGCGCGTTCTCGATAACGAGCCGGCGACGAGTTGATGGCACCCGCCGAGACCATGCAACGTAGTAGAGAAAATCTAGACAGGTAGCTTTCTTTGGGGCGGAGAAGTCCTGCGGAAGAAATCCGGGAAGATGTTCTGATGTCGACAAATCTCTCTCGGATACGCGAACCCTACCAGTTGCCGGCATGTCGATACCTGACAGTATTCGCAGCAGCGTAGTCTTCCCCGAGCCGTTGGATCCAATCAGGCAGGTGACACCCGAGCGGAGAGAGAGGTCCATTTTCTCTAACCGGAAGCCGGAACTGTAAACCTGCGATATTCCTTCGACTGATACCTTGAGCAAGCTGATTCGCCAATCCGGGTTGAAGCGTTCCGGTCGACCCCGCCATGGACCAACCGGAACGCTCTACAAATCACGTGTAGCTATCACCGGCGGTGTAGTAATAGCCGCTGCAGTCATCGGGCCAGTAGTTCACTTCTTCACAGGTCCTCAAATTTCCCCTCGCGAAGTCCGCAGTCCCGCTCACCGAGGTGGAAGCCGAGGTGCTCACCCAACGATCCGAATTCGAATGCGCAGAGCCAGTGGGAAATCCGTATGTATGCCACGGCTGGCTGCAAGATGTCCAAGCCGGCGCAATACAGATCCCAGAGTTTGTTTGCGTCCTAAGTTCGAAGTATATAGATGCACCGCCAACTCGATAGTCTCGGACGTAACCATTCGCAACTGACCGAAGATTGGTTCCCTGATAAGTCAGTCGCCAATTCCCGTAAGCCGCACCCTGATCGACACCACCAACAGTGAGGACCCACGGGTTAGACTGGCTAGCCCAATTTCTGACGGTATTTAGCGCCGATGCCGGACCAGCCTGGAGTACCAGCATTGCCACCACGATGGACAGCACTGCAAATCGGTTGAAGCCGCGAGTTTTTGAAGGCATGTCACCCCTAGGTTCTAAGTCCATCTGATATCTGACTAGAACTGACCCATGTGCGCGTTGCTAGAACAGTCATCAGGAGAAAATCGCTGGTCTTCACAGACCCTCACATTGGCGGCCTCGTACTCCAGATTCGGACTAATCGTAGTGTCGGCGTCCCAGAAGCGCCAGTAGTCTCCGTTCCACCTCGTACTTTCCTTGTAGGCGTAGCTCCAAGACCTTCCTGGGCAACTCCAGTTACAGCTCGAACCGTCGGTGCTTACGCGGTAGTAGATCGACTCTCCGGTTGCTTGATAATCGATGAGGTAGCCGTCACCATTCGAAAGGCTTCCCTGCATCGACCATGACCCATACCCCGCCCCTTGAGCTACACTTCCCGAGTACACAGTGAGCGTACCCCAACTGTATGCCACCCCAGGAGATGGCAATGCGAGAACTGCGATAACGCCAAGACTCAACGCAGCCAGGAGTCCACGGACAGAACGGCCAGAAAGGTACGCGATCCCCAATTTGCCTCCAATTCAATTGTGCCAGCTCTCGATTAGGCTACCAGCAAGATCATCGCAATCAGTGGCGAAACTTGGCCGGGCGCAGGCAAGTAGCAGACCGGAGACGCGGCACGTTTCAGCGTCCACGCAACAGCCGAACCATTCGGCGGCA
This sequence comes from Solwaraspora sp. WMMD937, assembly GCF_029581175.1. Lineage (NCBI taxonomy): Bacteria > Bacillati > Actinomycetota > Actinomycetes > Micromonosporales > Micromonosporaceae > Solwaraspora > Solwaraspora sp. WMMD937. Next base: position 5,496,731 of record NZ_CP120738.1, read on the forward strand.
GGAATCTTACGAGACAATCACCTCCCGATCCGCACCGAGCGACGTGGACGGGGGTGGCGTTGAAGCGCGGCAGCACCTAAGCATTTGCAACTCATTGGAAATTACCCCCGCCAATTACATGACATGAGACTATCCGACAGCGCAAGAAGACGCAAGCATCGAGGTCTAGGTTGGCCACAGACCGGCAACGACGACTGCAGGTCTCGGATCGGCTAGCGCTGGCAACTTGTTTAGTGCGCGTCTGACAGAATCATTGCGATGTTGAAAACTGCGAGTCAGGACGCTGATAGGCGGCTTGGCGCGGCAGCCGCCACTGCGCCGTGACCAGCTCAGCGGCAGCCTCGGCATCGGCACCGTGGCCATCGACCGCTACTTCAACGCCCTCGCCAACGGCTACGACCCGCCGCAGCAGCGGCTACGCCGGCTCGCCGCACGACGCCCGCTCACCAGCACCCACCCCACGCCACCGCCGACACCGACGGCGATCCGCCCGGCGACGGTGCCGACGCCGCCGCACGGCAGCCACCGGCCGGCGTACGCGGACTCGCGCCGCCCTGACCTACCTGGTTGCCGGGCAGACCAGCGCACACGAACGCCAACTCGCCCGCTTCGACGACAACCAGTGGCAGGAATACCTCGACCTGCTCAGCGGACTGTTCGTCCTCACCGCCGAACGACGCTTCCGGCCCGGCGAACCGGCCGCGGCGATCCGCTTCGTCGCCAGCGTCCGGGAACGCTTCGACCCCGCCGGCACCGCCATCGACCCGACCGTGGCCGAAACCCTGATGTACGCCGCCCTCGGCCAACACGACACCCTGCCCGCCACCGCCGAAACCATCACCGCACAGACACTGCTCGTCGTCGCCCTGGTCACCGACGAAGGACTCAGCCCGGCCGGCCTGGCCGACCTGATCGACGACACCACCACGATGATCGCCGCCGAGCCGGACGACCAGCCAGCCGCCGTCACCCCGGACGGGCCGGCCGCCGTCACCCCGGACGGGCAGCCAGCCGACCAGCAGCAGCCCGACGACCACGAGCAGCAGCCGGCTGATCCGACCTGACCAGAGCGGCGATCGACGATTCGACGGCGGCGGTGTCCAGCGGCTCACCGATGGCGAAGTGTTGCAGCAGGACACCGTCGACGAAGACGGCGACCGCGTACGCCGCGCGGTCGCCGGTCAGCGGCGTCAGGATCTCGCAGAGACGGTCCCGCCAGGCACGGGCCAGTGGCCGCAGCTCGGGGCTGCGGGCTGCAGCCAGGTACAGCTCCAGTTCGGTCAGCGCCCGGCCCCGGTCGGCCAGGTACTCGCCGATCAGCCCGGTGAGCCGGGCCGGCAGGTCGGTACCGTCGCCGAGCTGATCGGCCCAGCGGCGCAACTCGGCCTCGACGTCCGTCTGTGCCTGCCGCAGCCCGGCCACGATCAGATCGGCCAGGGTCGGAAAGTAGTAGGTCGTCGCCCCGAGCGGGACACCGGCGCGGGCGGCGACCGCCCGGTGCGTGGTCCGCCCGATCCCGACCTCGGCGACCACTTCCAGAGTGGCGGCGGCCAGCGCCCGGCGGCGACCCTCCGGATCCCGGGGCCGCACCGCCCGGCCGTCCCGGCCGCCGGACGAGCCGGGAGCCGGGCTGCTGGCCGGGCGGCGGTCCTGGCTGTGGGCCGCGCCACCGGGGTCGGCGGTCAATGGGCACCGCCCAGGTTGAGCACCACCACACCGGCGATGACCAGCCCGATCCCGGTCACCTTCGCCAGGGTCAACGGCTCACCCAGGAACGCCGCGCCGATCGCGGCGATGGCCGCCGTGCCGAGCCCGGCCCACAGCGCGTACGCGACACCGACCGGGATCGTCTTCACCGCCTGGGCGAGGCAGGCGAACGCGGTGACGTACGCCGCGACCAGGGCGAGCGTCGGCCACAGCCGGGTGAACCCGTGGGTCGACTTGAGCAGACTCGTCCCGATCACCTCGGCGGTGATCGCGGCAGCGAGGAACACGTACGCCATGATCGTCTCCGTTCTTGTACACACGTACATGTACAACCGTACAAGAAACGGGTGGGCCGGCAGCGGATATCCCCGGTCGACCGCCGGATGAGCAGCTACCGCACGGATCGGCCCGGCCATGAGCCGGTACGCAACTACCGGCAGGACGCCCGGCAGGTCGACTCCTGCCGGGCGTCCTGCCTGTCACCCCACATCAGACGTTGCTTGACTGAGCGTCATGGCATCAGTTCGAAAAGTGACCACCCTTGCGGTGGTCGTCGCAGCGATGGTCGGCGCGACCACGCTCGCCGGTCCCACCTCCGCCAACGCCGAGGCCCACCAGCCGGAGCCGGCCGGGACCACCGAGTCCATCCTCGACCTCATCCCGGCACCGACCCTGGACCGGATGGTCGCCCAGGCTCCGCTGGTCGACGCGGCCAACGTCATCCGCACTGCGGTCGACCGTGCGCCGGGCCGGGGCTACGCCGGCATCGGCCTGGTCGACGACCAGGTCACCCTGTGGTGGAAGGGAGAGCCACCCGCCGACATCGCCGCAGCCGTCGCCGCCGCCCGCCGCACCGCGCCGGTCGAGGTGGCCGACGCCACCTACTCCCGCGCCGAACTGCGTACGGCAGCCGCCCGGATCGCCCCGGTGGTGGAGGCCGACCCGACCGACGCCAGCCACTCGGTCCGGCTGCGTACCGACGGCACCGGCATCGAGATCGGCGTCGACTACAGCTCGAGCACCGAGCTGCCGACGCTGCCGGAGACCGGTGTCCGTACCACCTTCGTCGAACGCGACCAGCTGGTCGAACGGTCGCGGACCGACGACGCCGCACCGTTCGACGGCGGGGCCGGCATCGGGCCCACCACGCCCTGGTGTACGGCCGGCTTCGGCGTACGTGACGCGGACACCACCGCCGGCTACATCCTCACCGCCGAACACTGCGGGTCGATCGGCTCGGCCTGGCACACCGGCTGGGACACCACCACCGGCACCGGCACGCTGGTCGGCTACGCGGTCGACAGCAACGACGACCACGACACGATGATCATCTCGACGTCGGCACCCGGCGGCCACATCTACGTCGGCGGTCAGCACGACGAGGTCCGCGCCGAAGTGGTCGGCTGGACCGAGGTCTTCCCCGGTCAGCTGCTGTGCCAGTCCGGGTACACCTCGGCGGGAGTGCTCGGCGGACCCATCTGCAACCTGCGGGTCGACTACCACTACGACGATATCGAGGACCTCGTCGAGGCCACCCAGCTCGACGGCCAGGACTCCGCCCGGAGTGGCGACAGCGGCGGCCCGGTCTACTTCGTCAACCCCGACGGCACCGTCCTCGCCGCCGGCACCACCACCCGGTCGGCCGGCCCGGGCTTCGGGTTCCAGGACTTCGCCACCGCCCGCGACGACTACGGCAACCTCGTGCCGGCGACGGCGATCGCCAGCAGCTGCCGGGTCTCCTTCGTGGTCACCCAGTCGTGGGGCACCGGCTACACCGCAAGCGTCACCGTCTACAACGACGGCCCGGCCGTCAACGGCTGGTCGGTGGGCTGGACCTTCCCCGGCGGGCAGCTCCTGCAGGGTCACTGGAACGGCGTCTTCCAGCAGACCGGATCGGCGGTGACCGTCACCAACGAGAACCACAACGCCGCCATCCCGACCGGCGGTGCCGTCAACTTCGGCTTCACCGCGGACGGCTCCCCCACCGTCCCGGCGCCGTTCACTCTCAACGGGACCACCTGCAACTGACCCTGTCCACCGACACCGGGTCCCGCCGAATCGCGGCGGGGCCCGGTCCCCTTCGAGGCGGATCAGCATCTCGGCGCGGATCAGAATCCCGGTCAGGACCCGGCCAGTTCCCGTCGCAGGGTGGCGCGCAGGGTCCGCACCTGCGGGGCGTCCAGTTCACCGCACCGGTCGAGCGCCCGCTGGCGCAGCAGGCGCGCGGCGGCCGGGTCCGACGCCGCGCCGGCCAGAGCGGCGAGCGCGGACAAGGTCTGCGCCTCCCACCACGGGCAGGACAGTGCCGCGTACAGGTCCAGCGCCGCCCGCAGCGCCTCGGCCGCCGCGTGGGCCTCGCCCAACGACGCGAGCGCGAGCCCGTACCGGTGCACGGCGTTGGCTTCGCTGAACGTCGCACCGCACCGGTGGAACACCCGCCGGGCGCGGGCGTACTGGTCGGCGGCGTCACGCAGCCGGCCCATGCCGGCCAGCGCCGCCCCGAGACTCATCATCGCGCCGGCCCGGGCCACCGCCGCGCCGGTCCGGCTGAGCCCGGTGCCCCGGCCGTGGAACGCCAGCACGCCGCGGTGCAACTCGGCTGCTTCGGCGAACCGGCCGAGCGCGGCCAGCGCCCCGCCCTGCGCGCTCGCCGCGCTCTGCTCGCCGAGGGCGTACCCGATCTCGCGGAACAGGCCCACCGCTCGGCGGCTGTGGTCGACGGCCGCCCCGGCCCGGCCGGTCCGGACCAGGATCGCGGCGGTGTAGGTCAACGCCCACGCCTGCTCGCGGCGGTCCCCGATCCGCCGGGCCAGTTCCAGCGCCCGGGCCAGCGCGGCCAGGCCGTCGACGTTGCGGTCCTGACAGAAGTACCGGGCCCAGCCGAGGCAGTTCAGCAGTACGGCCTCGTCGCTAGGGCTTCCAGCGGCCCGGGCGGCGGCGACTCCCAGCGAGAAGATCTCGTCCCAGGGGTGCCGGTGACTGTTGGCGTCGGAGTACCAGTGCAGTGCCCTGGCGACCGCGACCACCTCGGTGTGCCGACCGCGCCGGGCGGCGTCGCGCAGCGCCGCCAGCCAGTTGCCGGACTCCCGGTCCAGCCAGTACGCCGCCGCCCGGTCGTCGTCGAACGGGGAGTCGGCGCACCGGGCGGCGGCCGGTTCGAACAGTGCGCCGGCCTGCCGGGTACGTCGCAGCAGCCAGCCGACCAGCTGGTCGTGCGCGCTCGTCCGGTGGGTCGGGGCCTCCTCTGCGTCGAGGCGTTCCCGGGCGTAGAGCTGAACCAGGTCGTGGAACTGGTACCGGTCGCCCAGGGTCAGCAGGAGACCCGCCTCGACCAGCTCCTCCAGGGCCGCCGCCGCGGTCTCCTCGTCGATGCCGGCCACGACGGCGACCAGCGCGGGTGCGAAGTCGCCGCCGGCGACCAGCGCGGCCCGCCGGAACACCCGCGCGGTCACCGGGTCCAGTTGCCGGTACGAGACCGCGAACGCCGAGCGGACCCCGAGGTCCCCGGCGGTGAGCAAGGTCAGCCGCCGACGCTCGTCGCGGAGCAGGTCCACCAGCCAACCGACTGACCACTGTGGTCGGCTGGCGAGCCGGTTTCCGGCGATCCGGACGGCCAGCGGCAGCCGACCGCAGAGCGTGACGAGCTGGTCGGCGGCGGCCGGTTCGGCGCCGATCCGGTCGGCACCGACGATCGCCGCGAGCAGCGCCCGGCCGGCCGCCGGGGCGAGCAGGTCGAGCGGCTGACGGACCGCACCGGCCAGGCCGGCCAGCGGACGCCGACAGGTCACCAGCACGAGGCATTCCCGGCCGGCCGGCAGCAGTGGGCGTACCTGTGCCTCGTTCGCGGCGTTGTCCAGGATCACCAGCAGCGACCGGTCCCGGGTCAGGGTACGGAACAGTCCGCCCCGCTCGGCCGACGACGCCGGAACCCTGCTGTCCGGCACCCCGAGCGACCGCAGCAGTCCGGCCAGCGCCTCGGCCGGGTCGACCGGGCCGTCCGGCGAAGCGCTCTGCAGGTCGACGAAGAGCTGGCCGCCGGCGAAGGCACCGCTGAGCCGATGTCCGGCCACCACGGCGAGACTGGTCTTACCGATCCCCGGCGGCCCGTGCAACACCACCACCGAGGCGGTGTCCGAACGCCCGGCGGCAACCTCGGTGGCCAGCGCCGCGAGCCGTTGCAGGATCTCCGTCCGGCCGGCCAGGTCCGGGACCGCGGAGGGCAGTTCCCCGGGTACGGTCACCGTCGGGCGGTCGGGCGGCACCGTGCCGCCGTCGTGCGGCTGCCGCTCGGCCCGGGCCAGGGCGACGAAACGGTCCCGGTCCGACCCGGCCAGCCGCAGGGCGTCGGCGAGCAGCACCACCGTCCGTCGTTGTGGGCTGCGCACCCGGCCCCGTTCCATCTCCCGGATGCCACGGACGCTGGAACCCGCCGCCTCGGCAAGCTCCTCCTGGGTCAGTCTCCGCTGCAGGCGGAGGGCCCGGAGCAGATCCCCGAACTGGTCATTCTGCACCTGACTGGTAGCCATGGCTTCCCAACCCACCCAACGCCCTGGCGCACATGACGTGCGTGCTGCCACCTCTACGTAACTAGAATCGGCGACAATATGCACAGAGTGTGATCGCAGTCGTGACAAAACAGTGACGAGTCGCCGGAACCCGGCCCGCGCCGGCATGGGCTCCCAGCCGCTCGAGTCAGGAGATCGAGGGCGGCTGGCCGGTGGCCTCCAGGACCGACAGCCAGAGGTCGCCGTGCGGGTCGACCTGGTTACGGGTGCTCACCGCCAGCGGCATCGGCACATGCACGAACCTGCCCCGCCACCGACCCACCACCAGGTCCGTGCGACCGGCCATCGCCGCGTGCACCGCCGCATGGGCCAACCGGATACAGTAGACACTGTCGTACGGGTTCGCCGGCACCCCACGGATCGTGTAGCTCGGGTCGATGTACTTCACACTCGCCTCGCGCCCGGCGTCGGCGAAGTCCTCGACGATCCGCTGCCGCAGGTAGCGGCCGAAATCGTGCAGCCGCAGATTGCCGGACGCGTCGTGCCCGACGGGTTCGCCGGCCAGGTGCTCCTGGCCGGCGCCCTCGGCGGCGACGACCGTCGCGTGCCCCCGGTCGGCGACCCGCCGGCGCAGGCGCGCCAGGAGGCCACCCGGGCCGTCCAGAGCGAACGGCACCTCGGGCACCAGGACGAAATCGGCGTCGTGGGTGGCCAGGGCCGCGTAGCAGGCAATGAAACCCGAGTGCCGGCCCATCAGCTGTACGAGCCCGATCCCGCCGGGGAACGCGGTGGCTTCCACATGGGCGGCCCGGATCACCTCGGTGGCGTGCGCGACCGCCGTCTGAAAACCAAAACTCTGATCGATGTACGGAATGTCGTTGTCGATCGTCTTCGGCACCCCGACGACGGCGACCGGCCGGCCCCGACGGGCGAGCACCTCGGTGATCCTCGACGCGCCGCGCATCGAACCGTCGCCACCGATCACGAACAGGATGTCGATGCCGAGCTCGTCGAGGGTGTCGGCGATCTCCTCCGGGTCCTGGTTGCCCCGCGACGTACCGAGGATCGTGCCGCCGTACTCGTCGATCCGGTCGACGACGGCCGGCGTCAACGGCACCACCGGATGGCCGTGCCGGGCGACCAACCCCTGATAGCCGTTGCGGAAGCCGACGATCTGCCGCACCCCGTAGCCGGCGGTCAACTCCAGCACCAGGGCCCGGATGACGTTGTTCAGGCCCGGGCAGAGCCCACCGCAGGTGACGATCCCGACCCGGGTCCGGGCCGGCTCGAAGAAGATCTTCTGTCGCGGTCCGCCCGGCTCCAGGCTGGGCAGCTCGTCGATGGGCAGACCCCGGCCGGTGAGCATCCCGACGGTGTCGTCGAGCAGCACCCGGTCGGACTCGTCGACGTAGTGCCAGCTGGTGTTGCGCCCGAGCAGCAGTCGGGCCAGCGGCGAGTCGAACAGGCACCCGCCCAGCGTCCGGATCTCCAGTCGCACCGGCTCGTCGGCCATCCACCCATGGTCCCGGCGGTTGTTTTCAACGGCGTTACCGAACGGCACCGTCGGCCGGTCGGACCACAGCGATCCGCTCAGGTGGCGGGCGGGGCGATCAGGTCGTCGACGGCAAGCTCGATGCCGGCGTACGGGACCGGGATGCGCTCCCCGGGGAGGTACTCGACCCGGGTCCGGTAACCGGTCGAGATGGGCCCGGTGTGTTCGTAGACCGCCCGCTGGGTGACGACCCAGTACACCGGATAGCCTGCCTGGCCGTACAGCCTGGTCTTGACGTTGAGATCCTGGATCATCGTCTCGTCGGCGACCTCGACCACGAGCAACACATCGACGGCGGCCCAGACCGACAACCGCGACCCGACCATCCCGATCGGACCAGCATCGACGCGACGCACCCAGCAGTCCGGGTCGGGAAGCGACTCCCCGGTCGGCAGGGTCGCGGTCGTCACCCGCACCCCGTCTCGCGGCAGCGTCGCCAGCAACTGACCGACCGTGTCACCGTGCCATGATCCGATCACCACGGGCCAGATTTCTCCTTCGACGAGCTCCACCCGGTGGTCGAACGCCCCCGCTTCCGAGGCGCGCAGAAACTCGCTCTGGCTCCATCGGTAGGCGAGCACGGGCTTGGTCATGGTGCCGATCCTACCAACCACCCGAGGACACTGACCGACACAGTGCGTCGCGGTCGGCGCACGTCAGCCCACTCGCCAGCACCATCGGGCCCTACCCCCAACCGATGTCGCTGTCAGCACTCCCTTGATACAGACACACAACGGCAGGTAATCTCCCGCCTACTCTGCCCGTGACACGTTCTGACGGAACTTTACGCATCGCGGTGCAGTGGGGAGCTGGCTGGTGAAAAACGCCGACCACGGCCGTCTGGCGGTCGTGACCAGGAAATTTTGATCGACGACCTCGTCGCCGGAAACGCGAAGGGTATATCTTGGCTACCGTTGACCGCAGCATCGAGGGTGGAGCAAAGACCATCAACGAGGTGCTGGCCAATAAAAAGTACGAGATCGACTACTACCAGCGCGAATACCGCTGGGAATCCAAGCAGATCACCGAACTCGTCGCGGATCTGACGACCAAGTTCCTGGATCTCTATGATGCTGGACACGTCCGCAAGGACGTCGCGAATTACCCTGGATACTTCCTTGGCTCCATCATCATCTCACAGAAGGAAAATCGGCCATTCATCGTCGATGGCCAACAACGTTTGACGAGCCTCACTCTCCTTCTCACCTTCCTCCGTCGCCTCCAGGCTGACCGCAGCGACAAGGTCGACGTCGACCCACTGATTTACTCCGAGATGTATGGCGAGAAATCTTTTAACCTCGATGTGGGTGACCGCACGGAATGCATGAAGGCACTGTTCGGTCACGGCGCCTACAATCCCAAGCCCGACGACCCGACATCGGTGCATACACTTGTCGCACGCTACCAGGAACTCGAAGGACTGTTCCCCGAGGAGCTACGCCGCAAGACATTGCCCTACTTCATCGACTGGCTGAAGGACCGCGTGCAGCTGGTACAGATCACGGCGTACGATGACGATGATGCCTATGCAATCTTCGAGACCATGAACGACCGTGGCCTGCGCCTCACCCCAGCCGACATGCTCAAGGGGTACCTGCTCGCCAACGTAGAGGACGGCGAACCGCGCACCAAGGCCAACGATCTCTGGCGCAGGCGCTTGCGTGAGCTCGACGACAAGAGCGAGGACGCCAGCTCCGACTTTTTGAAGAACTGGTTGCGTAGCCAGTACTCGACAAGAATCCGTGAGCGCAAGAGGAACGCCCGCCCAGAGAACTGGGATCGGATCGGCACCGAGTTTCACCGATGGCTCCGCGGCGACAGTGAGCGTATCGGGCTGACAAGCAGGAACGCCTTCTACGACTTCATCCACATTGATTTCGACTTCTACAGCCACCAGTATGAACGCATCATCGAAGCCACTCGGGGCTCGTTTGACCCCACCAGCCCACTACGCTTCATCCGCTACAATTCCGATCACCGATTCACACTCCAAGACCAGCTTTTGCTTGCACCGCTAAACATCGAAGACGACCTCGCCACCATTAACCGCAAGCTGGAACTGGTCGGCCGGTTCGCCGACATCCTGCTTGCCCGGCGCATCTGGAACTTTCGCACCACCGCCTACTCGACAATGCAGTACGCGATGTTTACGGTAATGCGTGGCATCCGCAGATTGGGCGTCGAGGAACTCGGACAATTTCTGCACACTTACCTGACGGGGGTTGCCGAAACCTTCGACAGCAACGAAGACCTCTACGTCCACCAACAGAACCGCAGTCAAATCCATAAGATCCTCGCCAGAATAACCGACTACATCACCGTCGGCTCAAATCAAGCGTCCAACTACATCGAATTGACCAACGACTCGAACGTGAAGTACGAGGTGGAGCACGTGTGGGCCGATCACGCGTCGCGCCATATCGACGAATTCACCCACGAGGCTGATTTTGCTCGTCATCGCAACCGCATCGGCGATCTGCTCCTGCTACCCAAACAATTCAACGCGAGCTACGGCGACGACACATACGTCATGAAGCGGCCCCGTTATTACAGCCAGAACCTGCTTGCCGCCAGCCTCGACCCCCAAACCTACGAGAAGAACCCGGGCTTCCTCGCCTTCATCAAGTCCAGTGGCCTCCCATTTAGGGCGCACGAAGAGTTCAAGGCAGCCGACATCATCGAACGAGGTAAGCTCTATCAGGCCATCGCCAAGCACGTCTGGAACCCCGACGACCTTCTCGCCGTCGCAAATGGCGGTTCCTGACCGAATCGCCTCAAAACTCGTCGAGTTGGAGGAAGACCAGCAGCAGGAGCATCGAGACGGCGGCACCGGCGAAGCTGATCAGGAAACCCAGCTTCGGGAACCGGGGGCCGCCGTCGGTTTCCAGCCGGGCGGTGCCCCACTTGCTGATCACGAAGTACGCGGCGAAGAAGCCGGTCGCCGGGAAGCCGGCGCAGGACCAGATCCACTTGGTGCTGTAGTCGACGCCGGCGGTCACCGGGTTCAGGAAGAACCCGAACTGCAGGACGGCGACGGCGGCGGCGAACCCCAGGTAGACGGTGACCGCCCGGGCCAGCGGTGACCAGCCGGGCAGCAGCGGCGGGCGGCCGGCGGCCTGCTCCGCCTCGGTGGCGGCGGCGTCGGCCTCGTCGAGCTGCCGGCGGGCCGCCTCCAGCTCCTGCTCGGCGTCCGGCGGGAACCCGCCTGCCGCAGCCGGGTCGCCGGAGACCGGTGCCACCGGCACCGGGCCGGCGGCGCCCGCGCCGCCGCCGTACGGCTGTACCGACCCGGCCTGGGCAGGCGGCCCGGAGGCCCCAGTCGGCAGCGGCACCCGCTGCTCGCCGGTGGCCAGCTCGGGGCGGCGTGGCGGCGGAGGAAGCCCGGCCGGCCCCGGCACCGCCGGCCCCGGCGGTGGCGGCGGAGGCGGTGGCCACGGGACACCGGCCGGCGAGGCGCCGTACCCGCCGGACTGTCGCTGGCCCGGTGCGGAGCCGGCGGCCGGGGTCGCCGCGATCGGCGGCGGCGCGGGCGGTGCCTGCTCGCCAGCGGCCTGGGCGATCGCCGCCAGCCGCTGCCACTGGGCGTACAGCCGCTGGCCGAGCTGATCGGCGTACCCGGTGAGCCGCTGACGGCGCGTCTGGTGCTGCGCCGCACCGGCCTGGCCGGTGCGGTGCAGCTCGTGCAGGTGCCGGGCCAGGGCGGCGTACTCGTCGAAGTCGCTGCTCACCGCGCTCAGCCCTCCTCGTCCAGCTCGCGGCCGGGCAACGCGAACGGCACGATCAGCCGGGTCCGCTGGTCGTGCCGGTCGATCAGCAGCGCCCGGTTCGGCCGTGGCCGGTACGCCAGGTCGTGGGTGCCCAGGTAGGAGCCCAGCTCACCGCCGGGCACGTTCATCGCCACCAGGCAGGCCAGGTCGTCGCGGTTGTGTGAGCCGCCCAGGTCGTCGGCGAGCCGGCGCAGCCCACGCCACCAACCCAGCAGGTGTACGCCGTGGCCGGGCCCCTGACGCAGCACCACCTGCAGGTCGTCCAGTCCGGATTTGAACATGTCGTCCTTCGCGCCGAGCACCCCGGCGGCGGCGTCCATCCCGAACACCACCAGGTACGTCCGCCCGCCGTCGGTCGGCGTAGCAACGTCCGGGGTGGCCAGTCGGCGCAGCTCCTCGCGCAGCTCGGCGGCGGTCAACCGGGTGATCGAATGCCCGAAGGCATGCAACGCGTCGGCCGTTTCATCGGCGACCTCGTCGGCGGAGGCGACCAGCGGGGCGAACAGGAACCGGGCGTGGCCGGGCGGCTCCTGCCGGGCCAGGCTGACCGTGGCGGCGTGCAGAACGTCGGCGGCGTGGCCGGTGGTGCCGACCACCGCGATGTGCCGGCCCGGGGTGGCGTCCAGCGGGAACACCGCCGACGTCAGATCCACGTCGACCTGCCGGCCGACCAGCGCCAGCGGGCGCCGCCCGCCGGGGGCCAGTGAGCGGTACGTCGGGTCGCCGTCGAGGTGCGCCGCCTCGTACCCCTTGAAGATCGCCGGTGGCCGGGAGCCGGCGGCGCGGGCCTGCCACAGCTCGTGGCGCAGCGCGGCGATCCGCCGGGCACCGCCGTGCGCGTCCGGGAACCGGACGACCGTGTTGGCGCCGGCGATGCCGGCCGAGGCGTTGACGATCGCCTGCCCGACCGGCAGCCCGCCGGCGGTCTGGTTGAGCGGGTCGAGGACGCCGTTGCCGCCGGGCAGCGCCACCCGCAGCGGGAACTGGCCGAAGATCGAGTCGGTCTTGCCGTAGAGGGCTTCGATGCCGGACATGCTCTGGCTGGCCAGGACCAGGTGTACGCCGTACGACCGGCCTTTGCGGGCCAGCTCCTCCAGCAGGGCGGCGGCCTCGCGGGCGACCGAGTCGTTACCGTCGAACAACACGTGGAACTCGTCGATCACGGCGACGGTACGCGGCGTCGGAGCGCCGTCGCGGGGCAGGTCGGCCAGCTTCGTCACGCCGTGGCGTTTCATCGCCGACGCCCGCCGGTTCAGCTCGCGGCGCAGCTCACGCAGCACGGCGACGCCGTACTCCCGGTCGGATTCGATGCCGACGGCGCGGGCGTGCGGGATCCACGACGGGTCGCGGCCGGTCGGCACGAACTCGGTGAAGCTGACCCCTTCCTTGAAGTCGAGCAGGTAGAGCGCCAACTCGTCGGGCGGGTAGCGGGCGGCCAGGCCGTACAGCAGGTCAAGCAGGAAGACGGTCTTGCCGGAGCCGGTGCGCCCGCCGACCAGCCAGTGCGGGGTGACGTCGTCGAAGGCGAGGATCGCCGGCTCCCGGCCGGCCCGGCCGACGACGGTGTGCAGGCCGGTGCCGGCGGTCTCGGTCCAGATCCGGGGCGGCAGCAGGTCGGCGAAGTCGAGTGCGGAGCCGCGCCGGTGGATCTCGCCGAGCCGGTCGGCGAGGGCCTGCACGACCCGGGCCGGCGGGTCGCCGTCGAGGGCGACGGGGGCGGCCAGCCCGGTGCCGTCGGAGCTGAACGGCTGGCCGGGTGGGTCGCCGACCCAGCCCCGGTTGCCGTCGAGTCGCAACTGGGTGGTCGGGCCGAGCGTCGGCGGCTGCGCTCCGGTGCCGGTCGGCGGGTAGCCGGCGACGATCACGCAGACCCGGGCGGCGGTGCCGGCGTGGGTGAGCGCGGCGAGGCGCATCAGCTCGGCGCGGCTGTCCGGCAGCGCCGCCGCGACCACCACCAGCAGCTCCCCCGGCTGCCCGCCGGTGCGGGCCTGGGCGGCGCGTACGTGCTGGTCGGCGTCGTCGAGGCGTTCCTTGGCTTCGGCGTCGGTGGCGGCCGGTGCCGCCAGCACGCCGGCTTCGACCAGCGGGCGCAGCGGCAGGAAGGTGGCGCCCATCGAGGTGGTGTCCAGCGCGGTCACCCGTACCGTGCCGGGTGGGGCGGCGGCGAGCAGCCGCACGACGAGGCTGCGCAGCAGGGCGGCGATCCGTGGCTGGCGGGCGTCGGCGTCGATGGCCAGATGCGCGCCGGCACCGAGCGGCACCAGCGCCGGGAATTCGACCGGGTCGCCCGTGCCGGCCAGTCCGACCGGGCGGGCCATGCCGACCCGCACCGGGGCTGGGCCGGCGGACAGGTCCTGGGTGGCGCTGGTCGCGCCGGTGGTGAGGGTTTCGCCGACGTGGCGCAGCCGTTCGGTGACGTCGCCGAGGTCCGGTGGCGGCGGTGCCGGGCTGTCCGCGATGGCCGATCGCGCGGTGGTCAGATGGGTCACGGCCTGCCGGTGGGCGGCGACCGCCCGACGGTACGCGGCACCGAAGCTCATCCCACCGTCCTCAGCAGTGCCCCGCCCGCCTGCGCCAGTGCCCCGCATCGATCGTTCACCCGCACCCCACCTGCCCTCGGGTAGTCGGGAAAACACTATCCGAATCGACTGTGGGTCGCCGACCCGGGCCGGTACGGCGATGCGCTGGCCGGTCGAGCCGGCGGGTGTCGTGACGCGAGGCGTCGGGTGGCCTGGTCGCGTCGTACGGCGTCGCCCGGCGATCGACCGCAGCGAGCCCGGACACTGGCCGGCCTTTGGCGGCAATTCGTACGATCGCCCAGCACATCACAACTTGCCTTCTGAACACCGAAAAAGCGGAACGGTTAACAACCGTAGCATTGTTTCAAACCCTCGTTTGTCAACCCCTTAACAGTCGCGCTCCGGACACTTGAGGTAATCGCGAGGTGATCTATAGTTATGACGCCTTGCCATGAGTTGCGCCGACGAGAGCTTCTTCGGCATCGCAACACGGATTGGAGACACTCATGCCCTTGTCAGCGGCCGATCTTGCCGTGATCGACGAGACCCCGATCACGATTCGATCGACGGCTTTCCCGAACGTCTATCTCCGCCTTGATGGTCGAGGGGTCACCTCACAGACCGCGGACGGTGGCGGACTGGTGAACTGCCAGTTCAGCGCCGAAACGCCCGGACCCTACGAAAGGTTCAAGATTCGCCGACAGGCCGACGGCACGTACTCGTTCGAGTCGGCCGCCTTCCCAAACGTGTGGCTTCGAATGGACAGCCGAGGCGTGACGGCACAGACCGCAGACGGTGGCGGACTGGTCAACGCGCAGTTCAACGCCAACGGCGGTTCCGCCGAGAGGTTCCGGCTCCACCCCCACGCGGGCGACGCGTTCTCGTTCGAGTCCACCCTCACCTCCAACGTGTTTCTCCGGATGAACGGCACCGGCGTGACCACCTCCACCGACAACGGCGGCGGGCGCGTCAACTGCCAGTTCAACGCTAACGGCGGGGTCCACGAGACGTTCGTCATCTCGATGATCGATCAGCGACTCGACTTCGCTATGCAGCGCCAGGAGCAGAACATGTGGTGCTGGTCGGCGGCCACCGTGAGCCTCGCGGCCTACTACGACCCGAACACCGACTGGACCCAGTGCACCCTCGCCAACGCGGAGCTCGAGCGAAACGACTGCTGCGTGCCACCCGGCGTCGTGTCGCCCGGCAACCAGGGTCGGTGGCCGGACACGGCGTTGCAGCGGGTCGGCGTCCTGCGCCAACGCGAAAACCGTGCCTTGACCCCCGCCGAGATCGGAGCCGAGATGGCCAGCGCGACCCCGATCGGATTGAATACCTCCTGGCGGGGCGGAGGCGGGCATATCCTGGCGATCCGCGGACGCTTTTTCCTCGATGGGGAGGAATACGTCAGCGTGGCAGACCCGTGGTACGGGGACTCCGACGTGTCGTACAACACCTTCCGCGACGCGTACCAGGGAAGCGGAACCTGGAACGTCAGTTACAAGACCCAGCGCTAGGAGATCGACATGCCACTCGAAATGCCCGAGCCACCGAGCGGCGTGCGCGACCGGATCCGGTCGAGGATGCGCACGTTCGCCGACGCCTCCAAGTTCTCCACCAAGGCGCTGCGCAACGCCCGCAAAGATCAGCTCGAGTTGTCCAACCCGCACCAGATCTATGTGCTGGGCCTCGACGACATTATCGCTGGTAATGGGCTCGACAGCGCGCAGCCGGTAGGCTGGCGGTACCTGATCGAGGAAGCTGGACAACCCATCGCCAGCGCCGAGACTGCTTCCGCGGCGGACGGTACCGAGCAGATGTCGCAGTTCACCGAGGGACCGTTCGTCGCGTCGACCAACAAGGCTCTCAAGGGTGTGCTCAAACTGGCCACGCTCAGGACCGGCCGATACGAGCTACGTCTACTGCGGGTGCCAGCCCTGTACGTGATGGCGTTGTGGCTGCACCTTCCCCGACGGGACCTGATCATTCCGTTGGAGCCCTCGCCGGTCGGGAAGGAAGATCGAGTGGTGCCGGCAGACGAGTTCCTGAGTGACCTGACGGAAAAGGCCCGAACCATGCTTCCCCCCGATCCGTCCGAGGCGCCTGGGACGATACCTGGTTCCTGACTACGCCGAGTAACGCCTGGTCGTCCCTGGCCGCAGCCCTGTAGTGGACAGCTGCGGCGCGAAGGACGCTCTGTCCGTCTCGCCGTCGACAACGGAGGTCGAGGTGGTCCGGTCCCCGCCCCATCGGAGACCGGACCACCTCCGCCGTGGCAGTCAGCTGCCCGACGGTCAGACGCCGGTGATCGAGGTGATCCAGTCGCGGCTGGCAGCGACCGAGGAGTAGTTCTGCGAGCTCGACCCGTTGGAGTTCGAGCAGACACCGACCTGTTGTCCGTTGTAGAACTGCGGACCGCCCGAGTCCCCCTGCCAGGCGATGCCGGTCACCGGGGAGCTGCGCAGCGCCGGTCCCTCGTACGCGTCCCGGCCCCGCACCGACACCACCTGCACCGAGGCTGTTTTGAGCTGCGGCGACAGGTGACAGTTGAGGCAGGTACGGCCCCAGCCGTAGATGGTGTTGGTCGAGCCGACCGGCGGGTCGCTGGTGGCGAGCGTGACGTACGTGGTGCTGATCGGTGTGCTGAGATACAGCAGCCCGATGTCGTAGAGGTATCCGTACTGGGAGTAGGTCGCGCTGACCGCGCTCACCTGGCCGCCGGCGGCGTGATGGACGCTGCCGACCCGCACCGACATCGAGCCGCCGATGCAGTGCTCGGCGGTGAGCACCCAGCGGGAGGCGATGATCGAGCCGGAGCATCTGAACGAGCCGTCGCTGTAGACAGCGGCTGCCCAGGGTGCCGACGAGACGGTGTCGCCGCCGATGATCTGCTGTGGTGCGGCAGCGGCTGTCGACGGAGTCGTGACAGCGGCGACGAGTGCCGTCACGGCCACTGCCAATAGTTGACGGAGACGCAAGATGGTGCTCCTCACCGAGCGGACACCCAGCCCTGGCGTCGCACTCATCAAAGCTCCCCGGCGATGATCTTATCGCTGACGATATTGACAGACAAGGCGCATTCGCTTGCATAAATAGCAGCCGGCCGGGGGGACCCGACCGGCATGGTCGACAACCCCTCAGCGGACGGTAGTGCCGGCATCGAGCCCGAAATGCGCCTAGTACGGCAGCCGCCATTTGCTAGTTGACCAGGGCGTATTCGCGGTTGAGTCGGGTGCGTTGGTGGAACCAGCGGGCTCGGGCCTGGTGGCGTCGTCGCCAGGTCAGCCAGTTGAGGGCGTGGTCGGGTGGTTGTGGGTGGTGGAGGGCGTCAGCGAGAAGCCGTCCTATCTCGGGCACGGTCAGTGGGATCAGTCCGGGCTCGGTCGGTGGCGGCTGGTCGGGTGTGGTCGGTGGGGGTGCCTGGCTGTCGGTGCGGTGGCGTAGCCGCGCGGCGGTGACCGCGCAGACGGCGAGGGCGGCCATGACCAGCACGGTGTGCCGGGCGATCGCCCCGTGCAGGCGGGCCTGGCACTGGTCCAGGCCGAAGTGGTCCTTGCCGAACTCGAAGCATTCCTCGACCGGCCACCGCAGGCCGGCGGCGCGGACCAGCCGCGACACGACCACCGGCTGCCCCTCGGGCACGAAGCAGTAGTGAAACGCCAGTTCACCGGTGGCCAGGTGACGACGCACGAGGAGATGGTGGCGGGGTGAGGCGGTGGCGATCCACGCCCACGCGTACCAGCGGTGTCCCTTCGACCCGGCACCGGCCGAGCGGACCTGCCAGCCACGACCGCGCCTGCCGGCGAGTCCCGTGACGGCTTGCGTGCAGGCCAGCCTGTCACCGGACGG
The DNA here is from genome assembly GCF_029581175.1 of Solwaraspora sp. WMMD937. NCBI lineage: Bacteria > Bacillati > Actinomycetota > Actinomycetes > Micromonosporales > Micromonosporaceae > Solwaraspora > Solwaraspora sp. WMMD937. Next base: position 5,514,630 of record NZ_CP120738.1, read on the forward strand.
CATCTGGATCATGAACGTGGAGGCGACCCGCAGCACGTACGCCTGCCCACGTTGTTCGAGGAACTCCCTCAGTTCGGTACAGCCGCCGTACACCTCGTCACCGCAGATCACGTCGAAGGTCAAGCCGTCGGCGTACGCGTGGGTGCACAGGTCGATCGCGAGTTGGCCCTTCGTGCGGAACTGCGTGTCCGTCGGCAGCCCCGTCCGCGCGGCGGTGTCCGGGTCGGTGATCTGCTCGGCGGGGATCCACTGCCGGGCGGCGACCAGGGCGTGCCCGGTCCGTTCCCGCACATAGGCCAGGTGGACCGTGTTGATGCCGTTGGCGACCCGACCGGCGCATCCCATGTACTGCCGTTTCACCCCGGCCGTCCCGGTGCCCTGCTTCGGCTGCCCGGTCTCGTCCAGCGCCCCCACCACCAACCCACGCCGCCGGCCGGCCGCCGTGTCCAACCCGGCCGCCGCGTACCGCCGCACCTGGCTCGCCACACCCTCGGCGTCCCACACCGCCCGGTTCAACAACCGCTGAGTCCGGTCCGGCGTGGCATCCCCGACATGCTCGGCGATGGTCCACCCGTTGCGTTTCGGCATCCTGCTGACCAGCGCCGACACGTACCGGCCCGCGTGCAGCCACGTCCGCACCTGGACGAAACAGGACCGCGTTCGCTCCAACAGTTCGGCCCGTGCGCGCTCAGCGCGGGCGGCCGCTACCCTGGCAGCAGCAGCCGCCTTCGATCTTGTTGTCCTCACAAACACATGATCAACAGGCGGCTGCGTCTACGTCGCACCACCCTGCCAACGCGTCCTACCTGGTCACAGCCCTAATGGCGGCTGCCGTACTAGTATCCGTAATCGGAGTGTCCCGACCACCGTCGGAAGTGCGATCGATGCGACCTGGCGACAACGACGGCGCTGACGCCGACGGCCGGGAGACCGGGCACGGCAACCGCGACCATACGGAGCACGACGAGACTGAGCGCGACGACACGGAACGCGACACGATGTTGCGCCGGCTCGCCGACCGCCTCGACAAGCCGCTCGGTGTCCTCGGTGTGCTGTTCCTGCTGCTGGTGATCGGCCAGTTCGTCACCACCCATCCGCCGACGGCCGCCGTGCTGGGCGCGGCCAGTTGGGCGTTGTGGGTGGTCTTCGTCGCCGAGTTCTCGCTGCGGGCCTGGTTGGGCCGACATCACCCGGGCCGGTTCTGGCGGCGCAACTGGTGGCAGTTGCTATTCCTGGCCGTTCCGGTGCTGCGGTTCGCCCGGGTGGCGTTGGCCTTGCGGACGGCCCGCGCCGGTGCGGCGATCACCGCAGCCGTACGGGGTTCACGCTCCGCCGGCCGGTTGCTCACCGACCGTCTCGCCTGGCTCTTCGCGGTGACGGTGAGCCTCATCCTCGCCGCTGGCCAACTGCTCGTGGTCTCCGGCTCCTACCCGAGCTACGCACAGGCGCTGCACGACGTCACGCTTACCACGATCACCGGTCAGCGGATGGCTGCGCGGGACCCGTTCGCCCAAGGCATGGAGCTGATTCTGGCCGCGTACTCGGTCGTCGTCTTCGGCACCCTGGCTGGCGCACTCGGCGCCTACTTCCTCAGCAACCGGTCGACTCCCGGCGACGACAGCGGTGGCGACAGCGACCGGGACCAGGCGGCCACGTGACGGGCGGCCCGGTCCCCGTGGTGCGGGCGGGGACCGGACCGCCAGGTACGCGGCGCCGTCAGGCGGGCGGCACCGTCTGTCAGCCGGTGACCGTGTTGAGCGCGGCCAGGTAGCCGTCGCGGTAGCCGGCGGCGTTCGGGTGGTACGCGGCGATCAACGCGGAGAAGTCGTTGATCCACGGACTGCCGGCGCAGACGCCGTGCCCGGCGAACTGCGGCCGGGTGTCCACGAAGGTGGCCCCGGCAGCCGACGCGCGGGCGGCAGTGACGTCGGCCAGCAGATCCGCCGCGTCGTTGATGATGGATCGCTTGGTCAGGCTCATGCTGAACAGGCCGCAGTAGCGGACCTCATCGAACAGGCGCGGGTAGCCGAGCACGATCAGCTGCGCGTTCGGTGCCCGCTGCCGGATAGCGGCATAGGTGGCGTCCAGCCGGCCGGGCAGTTCGGTGGTGGCGAACCGTTCGGCCCGGTCGACCGCGCTGGCACAGGAGGACTCGCTGCCCAGCCGGCAGCTCAGCACGACGTCGGCGAATCCGGCGTCGTTGCCGCCGATGGTGATGGTGACCATCGTGGTGCCGGCGTCGAGCGCGGACAGTTGGTTGTCGAGCACGTCGGCGGTGACCGCACCGCCGCAGGCGACGAAGCGGAAGCTCGCCGGCGCGTTGGCGGCCGCCCACAGCGGCGCGTACGAGCGGTCGCTGCGCAGGCAGGTTGTCTCGTAGGGGCCGGCGCCGACGCCGGAGGAGAACGAGTCGCCGAGAGCGACATAGTGCACGGCGGCGGGTGCGGCGTGCGCCGGAGCGATGGCCGCGCCGACGCCGACGCCGGTGGCGCCGAGGGTGACGGCCAGCGCGACGGCGGCGCGGGCCAGGGGACGAAGGGGCATGGACGGACCTCACAAGGATGGGGGGATCCTCGTGGCCGCGCGCGTGGCCGTGGGGAGTAACGGTTGTTACTAGCCGGTAATGCTATCGAAACATCTGCATCCCCGGAAGAGGTGCAGGCAGCTGTGCTGTTTCCAGCTTGATGCCACAGGTGCAGCAAGATGCACCTGTGGCATCAAGGCTTTCGAGCGAGTGCGCCCTGAGCCGGACCACGCAGAGTAACCGTCCGTGCCAGCAACGGGGGCGCCGGGTCAGCGGGCGGCGAGTGGCTGCGCCGTCGGCACCACCGGTGCCGGCAGCTCCCCCACCCCACCGAGGTACGAGTGGATGGCGGCCGCCGCCGCTCGTCCCTCGGCGATCGCCCACACGATCAACGACGCCCCCCGGTGCATGTCACCGGCGACGAAGACCCCCTTGGTGGCGGTCTGCCAGTCACCGTCGGAGTCGATCGCCCCGCGCCGGTTACGGACCAGCCGCAGCTGCTCCAGCAACGGCTGCTGCTCGGTGCCCTCGAAGCCGATCGCCAGCAGCACCAGGTCCGCCGGCAGTTCCCGCTCGGTGCCCGGCACCACGGTCAGGATCCGCTCGCCGTCACGCTTGGTCACTGTCACCTCGGCGATGCGGACCGCCCGTACCGCGCCGGTGCCGTCGTCGACGAACTCCTGCACCGCGACGGCGAAGACCCGCTCGCCGCCCTCCTCGTGCGCCGGGTACTCGCGCAGCACCCACGGCCAGGTCGGCCACGGATCCCGGGCCTCGTCGCGGGCGCTCGGCGGCTCCGGGTAGAGGTCCAGCTGGTACACTCCGGCCGCACCCTGCCGGTGCGCCACCCCGAGGCAGTCGGCGGCGGTGTCACCACCGCCGATGATCACCACATGCCGGCCGGCCGCGTCGATCGCCGGCCGGTCCACCGGTACGCCGTCCACGTGCGACGACCCGGCGTCGGACGGCGGCTCGACGGCCACCACCCCGGCCGCCTCGGCCGTGCGGGCGTGCGCCGCCGCGGCCGCCACCACACGGTTCGACTCGACCAGGTGCTCCATCGCCAGATGCACCCCGCGCAGCGCCCGGCCCGGCGTCGCCGGGGTGTCCCGGCCGGCCAGCGCCCCGCAGGCCAGCAGCACCGCGTCGTGATCGGCGCGCAGCTGCTCGGCGGTCACGTCGACGCCGACGTTCACCCCGGTGCGGAACTGCACGCCCTCGGCCGCCAACTGGGCCAACCGCAGGTCGATGTGCTCCTTCTCCAGTTTGAAGTCGGGGATGCCGTACCGCATCAGGCCGCCGATGGCGTCGTCACGCTCGAAGACGGTGACCGCGTGCCCGGCGCGGGCCAGCTGCTGGGCGGCGGCCAGCCCGGCCGGACCGGAGCCGACCACCGCGACCCGCCGGCCGGACGGCTCCGGCACCGGATGCGGAGTGACCAGGCCGGCGCCGACCGCCCGGTTGATGATCTCCACCTCGACCTGCTTGATGGTGACCGGCGCGCCGCCGGCGATACCCAGCACGCAGGCCGCCTCACAGGGCGCCGGGCAGAGCCGGCCGGTGAACTCCGGAAAGTTGTTGGTGGCGTGCAGCGACTCGATCGCCGCCGCCCAGCCACCGGTACGGACCAGGTCGTTCCAGTCCGGGATGCGGTTGCCCAGCGGGCAGCCGTCGTGGCAGAACGGAATGCCGCAGTCCATGCAGCGGGTCGCCTGCTCGCGGATCAGCTCGTCGGTGGCCGGCGGGTAGACCTCCCGCCAGTCCATGATCCGCACCGGCACGGGTCGGCGATGCGGCAGCCGCCGGTCGATCCGCAGGAATCCGGTCGGGTCAGGCACGAGCCACCTCCATGACGGCCTCATCCACGTCACGGCCGGCGGCTTCGGCGGCCCTCATCGTCTCCAGCACCCGTCGGTAGTCGCGCGGGACCACCACGGTGAACTCCTCCACCGCCTCCGGCCAGCGCTTGAGCAGCGCCTCAGCCACCGCCGAGTCGGTCTCGGCGAAGTGCCGCTCGACCAGCTCACGCAGCATCGGCTCGGCGTCGGCGGCCACCGGCTCCAGGTCCACCAGCTCCCGGTTGACCAGGTTCTCGTCGAGGCGCCACAGGTACGCCGTACCGCCGGACATGCCGGCGGCGAAGTTGCGCCCGGTCGGGCCGAGCACGACGACCGTACCGCCGGTCATGTACTCGCAGCCGTGGTCGCCGACGCCCTCGACGACGGTGACCGCACCGGAGTTACGCACCGCGAACCGTTCGCCGACCCGCCCGCGGAGGAACAACTCACCGGCGGTCGCCCCGTACAGGATGGTGTTGCCGGCGATGATCTGCTCCTCGGCGCCGGCGCCACCGGGCGCGGCGAACGGGGCCGCCGGGTCCGGGCGGACGATCAGCCGGCCGCCGGACAGGCCCTTGCCGACATAGTCGTTGGCGTCGCCGACCAGCCGCAGCGTCACCCCGCGCGGTAGGAACGCGCCGAACGACTGCCCGGCGGTGCCGGTCAGGGTGAACTCGATGGTGTCGTCGGGCAGCCCGGCCCCGCCGACCCGGCGGGTCACCTCGCCGCCGAGCATCGCGCCGACGCTGCGGTGCTCGTTGCGGACCGGCACCGACGCCCGCACCGGGGTCCGCTCGGTCAACGCCGGTCCGGCCAGGGTGATCAGCTCGTTGTCCAGGGCCCTGTCCAGACCGTGGTCCTGGGCGCGGACGCCGCGCAGCGCGGCACCGGCCGGCAGCGCCGGCACGTGCAGCACCGCGGACAGGTCCAGGCCCCTGGCCTTCCAGTGCTCCACGGCCGGCGTGGTGTCCAGCAGGTCGGCCCGGCCGATCGCCTCGTCGATCGACCGGAAGCCCAGCTCGGCCAGGTAGCCGCGGACCTCCTCGGCGAGGAACAGGAAGAAGTTCTCCACGAACTCCGGCTTGCCGGTGAAGCGTTCCCGCAGCGCCGGGTTCTGGGTGGCGATGCCGACCGGGCAGGTGTCCAGGTGGCAGACGCGCATCATCACGCAGCCGGAGACGATCAGCGGGGCGGTGGCGAAGCCGTACTCCTCGGCGCCGAGCAGCGCCGCGATCAGCACGTCCCGGCCGGTCTTGAGCTGGCCGTCGACCTGGACGGTGACCCGGTCACGCAGCTTGTTGAGCAGCAGCGTCTGCTGGGTCTCGGCCAGGCCCAGCTCCCACGGGGTGCCGGCGTGCTTGAGCGAGTTCAGCGGGGACGCACCGGTGCCGCCGTCGTGCCCGGAGATCAGGATGACGTCGGCCTTGAGCTTGGCGACGCCGGCGGCGACAGTGCCGACGCCGATCTCGCTGACCAGCTTGACGTGCACCCGGGCGGCCGGGTTGACGCACTTGAGGTCGTGCACCAGCTGGGCGAGGTCCTCGATCGAGTAGATGTCGTGGTGCGGCGGCGGAGAGATCAGCCCGACGCCGGGGGTGGCGTGACGGGTCTTGGCGATCCACGGCCACACCTTGTTGCCGGGCAGCTGGCCGCCCTCACCCGGCTTGGCCCCCTGCGCCATCTTGATCTGCAGGTCGTCGGCGTTGACCAGGTACTCGCTGGTGACGCCGAACCGGCCGGAGGCGATCTGCTTGACCGCCGAACGGCGGGTCGGGTCGTAGAGCCGGTCGACGTCCTCGCCGCCCTCGCCGGTGTTGGACCGCCCGCCGAGGCGGTTCATCGCGATGGCGAGGGTCTCGTGCGACTCGGCGGAGATCGACCCGTAGCTCATGGCGCCGGTGGAGAACCGCTTGACGATCTCGCTGGCCGGTTCGACCTCGTCGATCGGCACCGGCTCGCGGACCCCGTCGCGCAGGGTGAACAGCCCACGCAGCGAGCCGGCCTCGGCGGCCAGGCCGTCGACGGTGGCGGTGTAGCGGCGGAACACGTCGTACTGCCCGGAGCGGGTGGCGTGCTGCAGCAGGAACACCGTCTCCGGGTTGAACAGGTGCAGTTCACCTTCACGCCGCCACTGGTACTCGCCGCCGACGTCGAGGCGGCGGTGCGAGCGTTCGGCGCTGTTCGACGGGTACGCGCGGTCGTGCCGGGCGGCGACCTCGGCGTGGATGCCGGACAGCCCGACCCCGCCGACGGTGCCCGGGGTGCCGGCGAAGTAGCGCTCGACCAGCCGGGGGTCCAGGCCGACCGCTTCGAAGACCTGGGCCCCGCAGTACGAGGAGACCGTCGAGATGCCCATCTTCGACATGATCTTGAGCACGCCCTTGCCGAGCGCCTTGACGTAGTTGCGGATCGCCTCGGTGGAGGTGATACCGGCCAGCGCGCCGGTGGCGATCAGGTCCTCGACCGACTCGAAGGCCAGGTACGGGTTGACCGCGGCGGCGCCGTAGCCGATCAGCACGGCGGCGTGGTGCACCTCGCGGCAGTCGCCGGACTCGACGAGCAACGCCACCTGGGTGCGGGTCTGCTCACGCACCAGATGCTGGTGCACGGCGGCGGTGAGCAGCAGCGACGGGATCGGCGCCAGGTCGACGGTCGAGTCCCGGTCCGACAGGACGAAGATCCGTACGCCGTCCTCGATCGCCTCGGACACGTGCCGGCAGATCTCGGTGAGCCGGGCCTTGATCCCGTCGGCGCCGTCACGCAGCGGATACAGGCCGGAGACCCGGACCGCCTTGAAGCCGGGCAGGTCGCCGTCCTCGTCGATGGACAGGATCTTGGCCAGCTCGTCGTTGTCGATGATCGGGTACGGCAGCACGATCTGCCGACAGGACGCCGGACCCGGGTCGAGCAGGTTGGCCTCCGGGCCGATGGTCGACTGCAGGCTGGTCACCATCTCCTCCCGGATGGCGTCCAACGGCGGGTTGGTGACCTGGGCGAAGAGCTGGTGGAAGTAGTCGAACAGCAGCCGGGGCCGGGTCGACAGCGGCGAGATCGGGGTGTCGGTGCCCATCGACCCGATCGGCTCGATGCCCTTGCGGGCCATCGGCGCGATCAGGATCTTCAGCTCCTCCTCGGTGTAGCCGAAGGTCTGCTGGCGGCGCTGCACCGAGTCGTGCGCGTAGACGATGTGGTCCCGCTCCGGCAGGTCCCGCAGGTCGATCAGGCCGGCGTGCAGCCAGTCGCCGTACGGGTGGGCGGCAGCCAGCTCGGCTTTGATCTCCTCGTCTTCGACGATGCGCCCGACGGCGGTGTCGACCAGGAACATCCGGCCCGGCCGCAGCCGGCCCTTGGCGACCACGGTCGCCGGGTCGAGGTCGAGCACGCCGGCCTCGCTGCCCAGCACCACCAGGCCGTCGCTGGTGCGCCACCAGCGGCCCGGCCGCAGCCCGTTGCGGTCCAGCACCGCACCGACCAGCTCACCGTCGGTGAAGGCGACCGAGGCCGGACCGTCCCACGGCTCCATCAGGCTGGCGTGGAAGCGGTAGAAGTCACGCTTCGCCGGCTCCATCCCGGGGTCGTTCTCCCATGCCTCCGGGATCATCATCAGGACGGCGTGCGGCAGGCTGCGGCCGGCCAGATGCAGCAGTTCGAGAACCTCGTCGAAGTTGGCCGAGTCGGACGCCTGCGGGGTGCAGACCGGGAACAGCCGGCGGATGTTGCCGGGGATGTCCGGCGTGGCGAGCAGCGCCTCGCGGGCGTTCATCCAGTTCTTGTTGCCCCGGATCGTGTTGATCTCGCCGTTGTGCGCGATGAACCGGTACGGGTGCGACAGCGGCCAGGACGGGAACGTGTTGGTGGAGAACCGCGAGTGCACCAGGGCGATCGCGCTGGCCACCCGCTCGTCGCGCAGGTCGGGGTAGAACTCGGGCAGCTGGTCGGGGGTGAGCATGCCCTTGTAGACCATGGTCCGGCCGGACAGCGACGGGAAGTAGGCGGTCACGCCGCGCTCGGCGCTCTCCCGCTCGGCCTGCTTGCGGACGCAGAACGCCACCCGGTCCAGGTCCAGCCCGGCCAACGGGGTGCCGGCCGGGCCGGCCGCCGAGTCGGTCAGCCGCTGCGCGGACAGGAAGAGCTGCGCGATCCGGGGGCGGGCGGCGTCGGCGGTCTCGCCGAGCCCGTCCGGCTGCACCGGCACGTCCCGCCAGCCGAGCACGTCGGCACCCTCGACCAGGGCGTACTTCTCGACGATCCGGCGGACCCGGGCCTCGTCGGCCGGATCAGCGGGCAGGAACACCAGGCCGGTGGCGTACTGCCCGGCCGGCGGCAGGTCGAAGTCGACGACGGCCCGCAGGAACTCGTCCGGGACCTGGATCATGATGCCGGCGCCGTCACCGGTGTTCTGCTCCGCACCCCGCGCACCACGGTGGTCGAGCCGGCACAGCGCGGCCAGGCCCTTGGCCACCACGTCGTGCGAGCGGCGGCCGTTGAGGTCCGCCACGAACGAGACACCACACGCGTCGTGCTCGTGGGCGGGGTCGTAGAGACCCTGCGCCGGCGGCTGGGATGCCTGCGGCGGGCAGGGGTGCGGTCCCTGCGGGTACGGAAGAACCACCGGGCCTCCTGTCGTCACTCGCGCATGAACAGGTTTCGGGACGACGTCGGCCCTGGAGAGTTTTCTGAGTCTACGTGAGGGGCCACCGGACATCACCAGTGCGAATTGATCACACGTCCATTGTATGGGACGTGTAGTCTCACAAGGTGGCCAACCAGGAGAACGAACTCCTCGGCCGGCTGGACCGGTTCTGCGATGCCGTACCGCGTGCTGCCGCCCACCCCGAAGAGCTGGGTGACTATGTACTTTTCGTGCGGAATGGGGAGGCGGGTTGGCCGTTCTACGCCCGCCCCCGGGTAGGCGTGACCGCACCGCCGGCCGCCGCCGACATCACCACCGTACGCGCCCGACAGCGCGAACTGGGCCTTCCCGAGTCCTTCGAGTGGATCCACGAGATCAACCCGGACCTGCTGGCGGTGGCCAGGTCGGCCGGGCTCGGCGTGCGGCAGGCACCGCTGATGGTGCTCGACCCGGCCGTTCTGCCCCCGGTTGACCGGTTCGCCGACCGGCCGGTCCGGCTGCTCGACCCGGACTCATCCGACTTCGCGGCCGATCTCACCACCTGGTTCACCATCGCCCGGGCCGCGTTCGCCGCGTCCGACGGTACCGGCACCGGACTGCCGACCGTCGGCGCCGACACCCCCGAGATTGTTACAGTGACATTTCCCACTGTCGACAATGGCGGTCCCGGCGGCGGTGCACCGGACCTGACCGGGCAGCCCACGCCGGCCCCCGGCAGGCTCGCCACCACCGCCCCGGCAGCGACCGCCGACCCGATCCTGCCGGACGCCCTGGTCGACCACGAACGGTCGGCGATCGCCGCCGGCAGCCACACCATCGCCCTGGCCGGGCTGCCCTCGGCTGAGCTGCCCGCTGGCGGGCAGCCGGCCGCCGTCGGATCGCTCAACCGGGTCGACGACGTCGCCGAGATCGTCGGCGTCGGCACCGTGGCACCGGCCCGCCGCCAGGGCCTGGCATCGGCCGTCACCGCCGCGCTGGCCCGGCACGCGCTCGCCACCGGCGTCGACCTGATCTTCCTGGCCGCCGGCGACGACGACGTGGCGATGCTCTACCACCGACTCGGCTTCCGCCGAGTGGGCACCTCCTGCATCGCCGACCCCACCGCCCACCCCGGCGGCTGACCGGCCCACACCCCGCAGGCGACCAGCCCACTCGCCGCGGGCAACACGGTCAGGACGGCGGCGGCTGCCACTGCGCCGCGGTAGCGGCCACACTGCCCATCAGCCGAGGGCTGATCGTGCCGAGCGTGGCGTCCCGGGCCCGCAGCGCCAGCCGGCCCCGCGCCGACAGCACCGCCGCCATCCGCCGGGTCTGACGCACCATCGCCACCGCCCGCGGCCGGCGCAACCGGCTGTACGAGTCGACCGCCGCGGCCAGCGCCGGCCCCGGCACGGTGTCCCGAACCAGGGCGCACAGCGTCGCCGCGTCCTCGAACGCCAGGCACGCGCCCTGCCCGAGATGATGCGGCATCGCGTGCGCCGCGTCACCGAGCAGCACCACACCGCCCGGCCCGACCGGGAAACCGTACGCCGGGGGCAGCGGCCGCAGCTCGCGGACCTCCTGCTGGACCAGGTCGGCCGGCTCGGTAGCGGCGAGCAGCTCGCCCACCGGGGCCGGCCAGCCGGCGAACCAGCGGCGCAGCAGGGTCAGCTGGGTCGCCGGCGGCTCCGGGCGGGAGGCCCCGGCGGCGGTCGCCACCCAGTAGATGCCGCCCCGGCTGGAGCCGCCGGCCGAACCCCGTTCACCCAACGACGCCGAGACGAACCGGTAGCCGGCGCCGAGGATCTCGCCGCCGACCTGGCCGGTGGCCAGCTGCGGCGCCCGGTACCAGGGAATCACCGCCCGCCAGGCCGAGCACCCGGAGCTGACCACCGAACTGCCCGGGGCCAACGCCGGGCGCAGCGCGCTGTGCACGCCGTCCGCCGCCACCACCAGGTCGGCCTCGACGACGCCCCGGCCGATGGTCACCGCCGGTCGGTCCACCGCCGGTCGCAGGCCCTTCACGGTCACCCCGGTGCGGATCTCGGCCTGCTCGCCGAGACCGGCGATCAACGCGTCGTGCAGATCCTCCCGGTGCACCACCACCGGGGCCCGGTCCTCCGGCTGCGGCCGGGGCTGCACCAGCCACTGCCCGTCGGGGCGGCGTACCCCGGTGTGCGACACCGGGGTGGCAATCGCCTCCAGCCCGGCGCCGAGGCCCAACGCCCGCAACGCGCGAACACCGTTGGGCCAGAGCACCAGGGCGGTGCCGTCGGACCGAACCCGGTCCTCACGTTCCAGCAGGGTGACCCGCCAACCGGTGCGGGCCAGGGCACCGGCGACCGCCAGACCGCCGATACCCGCCCCCACCACGACCGCAGTACGCATCCCGCCCCTTCTTCCCCCGGTCGGTCGGCGCCCGCCGACCGGCGGTCAGCTTCCGGTCTTACCGGTGCCGGTGCCGGCTCCGGTCTCGGCGTCGGTCCTGGCGTCGACGTCGGCGTCGGTCTCGGTGCCGGTCTTGGCGTCGGCGTCGCTCTCGACGGCACCGTCGTCGGCACCGTCCGCGCCGGGGTCGGTGGTGCTGCCCGTGTCGGTTTCGGCGGCGGTCTCGGCAGGCAGCTCACCGGTGCTCTCGTACCGCCGGAACTGTTCCTCGGTGACCACCCGGTAGCCGGCGGCCAACTCGGCGGTGGGTCTCTTGCCCGAGACGTCGATCTGGGACACCCCACCGGTTGCCCCGGACCCGGCCCCTCCGCTTTCGGTCGGCTCGGCGGTGCCCGACCCGGCGTCGGTCGAACCGCCGGCGGCCGGGGTCGACGCGCCGACAGGTGGCAGCGGCCGACCCTCGGCGTCCAACGGGACGAGGAACTGTTGCGGGCCGCGTACCCGGACGAGATAGACCAGCGCGGCCAGGAAGACCACCGCCGAGGTCCACACGTTCAGCCGGACACCGAGGATCTCGTTGGCCTCGTCGGTACGCATCATCTCGATCCAGAACCGCCCGGCGGTGTAGCCCGCCACGTACACCGCGAAGGCCCGACCGGCACCGAGCTTCCAACGGCGTTCGGCGAGCAGCACCAGCGCGGCGACACCGACGTTCCAGATCGCCTCGTACAGGAACGTCGGATGGTAGAGCCCCGGCTCCAGCACCGGGTTTCCCTCCGGGTCGCGCAGCGCCTGACCGGGGTTGCTGCGGTCCATCTGGTGCACCTGCAGGCCCCACGGCAACGTGGTCGGGCCGCCGTACAGCTCGTTGTTGAACCAGTTGCCGAACCGGCCGACGGCCTGGGCGAGCGGCAGACCGGGAGCGAGCGCGTCGGCGATCACGCTGAGCGGGATGCCCAGCTGCCGGCCGGCCAACCAGGCGCCGACCGCGCCACCGGCGACAGCGCCCCAGATACCGAGACCGCCCTGCCAGATGTAGAAGGCTTCGATTGGGTTGCCGTTGGCGCCGAAGTACGCCTGGGGTGAGGAGACGACGTGATAGAGCCGGGCACCGAGGATGCCGAACGGCACCGCCCAGATGGCGATGTCCAGCACCGCCCACGGGCGGACCCCGCGCTGGCGGAGCCGGTACTCGGTGACCGCGCTGGCCACCACGATGCCGAGGACTATGCAGAGCGCGTACGCCCGGATGGGAACTGGACCAAGTTGCCAGACTGCGGTGGCCGGGCTGGGGATCGCGGCGAGTGTCACGGGTGCACACGCTACCGTCGCGACCCGCGAACCCGGGACCCCCGGCCGGCCGGCGTCAGGCGTGTCGCCGGCCTACCAGGTCACGGTGCCCTGCTTTGCCGGGTCGCCCAACCCGCTTCACCGGGTCACGGCACGTACGCCGGCGGCGAGTTCACCGCTGAGCGAACGCAGCGCGGCCAGCCCGGCGGGCAGATCGGCCGCGTCCAGCAGGCACCGGATCAACGCGCTGCCGACGATCACCCCGTCAGCGAACGAACCGACCTCGGCGGCCTGGGTTCCGTTGCCCACCCCGAGGCCGACGCCGACCGGCAGGTCGGTGACCTGGCGCAGCCGGCCGACCAGGGTCGGTGCCGCGCCGGAGGACTGCTCGCGGGCCCCGGTGACACCCATCAGCGCGGTGGCGTAGACGAAACCCCGGCAGTGCCGCACGGTCATCGCCAGCCGGGCGTCCGTCGACGACGGCGAGACGAGGAAGGTCCGGTCCAGGCCGTACGCGTCCGAGGCGGCCAGCCACTCGTCCGCCTCGTCCGGGATCAGGTCCGGGGTGATCAGCCCGGTGCCGCCGGCCGCCGCCAGGTCGCGGGCGAAGGCGTCGACGCCGTACCGCTCGATCGGGTTCCAGTAGGTCATGGTGACCACCGGCGCGCCGGTCGCGGCGACCGCCTCGATGATCCGCAGCGCGTCGGCGGTGCGGACTCCGCCGGCCAGGGCGATGTCGCTGGCCCGCTGGATCACCGGGCCGTCCATCACCGGGTCGGAGTAGGGCAGCTCGACCTCGATGACGTCGACCCCGGCGTCGACCATCGCCCGCATCGCGACGATGCTGTCGTCGACGCTGGGGAAGCCGGCCGGCATACAGCCGACCAGCACGGCGCGGCCCTCGGCCCGGGCCTTGTCGAACGCCACCGAGATGCTCATCCGTCCTGCCCGTCGAGTCGGTCCTGCCCGTCGAGGATGCCGAAGTAGGCACCGGCGGTGTGGACGTCCTTGTCGCCGCGGCCGGAGAGGTTGACCACGATGGTCGGCTCGCGGCCCAGCTCGGCGGTGAGTTCCGGGATGATCCGCAGGGTGCCGGCGAGCGCGTGTGCGCTCTCGATCGCCGGGATGATCCCCTCGGTGCGGCAGAGCAGCTGGAACGCCGACATCGCCTCGGCGTCGGTGACCGGCAGGTAGCGGGCCCGGCCGGCGTCGTGCAACCAGGCGTGCTCCGGCCCGACCGCCGGGTAGTCCAGCCCGGCCGAGATCGAGTGCGAGTCCAGGGTCTGCCCGTCGGCGTCCTGCAGCAGGTAGGTACGGGCACCGTGCAGCACCCCGGCGGCACCGCCGGTGATGCTGGCCGCGTGCCGGCCGGTGGCCACCCCGTCGCCGCCGGCCTCGAAGCCGTACAGCCGGACCTGGTCGTCGCCGACGAAGGCGTGGAAGATGCCGATCGCGTTGGAGCCGCCGCCGACGCAGGCGGTGACCGCGTCAGGGAGCGCGCCGAGGCTGTCCAGGCACTGCTGGCGGGCCTCGTCGCCGATGCCGCGCACGAAGTCGCGGACCATCGCCGGGAACGGGTGCGGGCCGGCGGCGGTGCCGATCAGGTAGTGGGTGTGGTCGACGCTGGCCACCCAGTCGCGCAGCGCCTCGTTGAGCGCGTCCTTGAGGGTGCGCGACCCGGTGGTCACCGGCACCACGGTGGCGCCGAGCATCCGCATCCGGGCCACGTTGAGCGCCTGCCGTTCGGTGTCCACCTCGCCCATGTAGACGACGCATTCGAGGTCCAGCAGGGCGGCGGCGGTGGCACTGGCCACACCGTGCTGACCGGCGCCGGTCTCGGCGATGATCCGGGGCTTGCCCATCCGCCGGGTCAGCAACGCCTGGCCGAGCACGTTGCGCACCTTGTGCGCGCCGGTGTGGTTGAGGTCCTCCCGCTTGAGCAGCACCGTCGCGCCGACCTGCGCGGACAGCCGCTCTGCCCGGTAGAGCAGCGACGGGGTGCCGGCGTAGTCGCGCAACAGTCGGTCGAAGTCGGCCCGGAAGCCGTCGTCGGCCATCGCCTGCCGGTACGCGACGTCCAGCTCGTCGAGGGCGGCGATCAGCGCTTCGGGCACGAACCGACCGCCGTAGCGGCCGAAGTGGCCGGTGTCGTCGGGCAGCGCGGCGGGCGGCGCGCCGGCGCCGGTCGCGCCGGCGCCGGGCGCGTCGACGCCGGTGGCGTTCGGGGCACTCATCGGACCGGCCTCGGCGTCGCCGGATGGTTGCCGGCGTTGACCAGCTCGGCGACCGCGTCCCGGGGGCTCTTCTGGGTCACCAGGCCCTCCCCGACCAGGACCGCGTCGGCGCCGGCCGACGCGTACCGGATGAGGTCGTGCGGCCCGCGCACCCCAGACTCGGCGATCTTGACGACGCTGTTCGGCAGCCCTGGCGCGATCCGCTCGAACACCGACCGGTCCACCTCCAGGGTGCGCAGGTCACGGGCATTGACCCCGATCACCTGGGCGCCGGCTTCGAGGGCCCGGTCGGCCTCCTCCTCGGTGTGCACCTCGACCAGCGCGGTCATGCCCAGCGACTCGATCCGCTCCAGCAGACCGACCAGCACGTTCTGCTCCAGCGCAACCACCATCAGCAGGACCAGGTCGGCGCCGTGGGCGCGGGCCTCGTGGACCTGGTAGCTGGAGACGATGAAATCCTTGCGCAGTACCGGCACGTCGACGGCGGCCCGTACGGCGGTGAGGTCGTCCAGTGAGCCGCCGAACCACCGCTGCTCGGTCAGCACGCTGATGCAGCGGGCGCCACCGGCGGCGTACTCCGAGGCAAGGTCGGCCGGGTCCGGGATGTCGGCCAGCGCGCCCTTGGACGGCGAGGCCCGCTTGACCTCGGCGATCACCCCGACCCCAGGCTTGCGCAGCGCTGCGCAGGCGTCGATCGGTGGTGGCGCGGCGGCGGCGAGCTCACGGATCCGGCTCAGCGGGACCAGCCCTTCGCGGCGTTGAACCTCGGCTCGGACGCCGGCGATGATCTCGTCGAGCACTCCGAGCGCCGGCGCCGACGGTCCGGCGCTGTCCTCCTGGTCAGCAGTCACCAACGGACTCCCCTCTCCGGGTGTCATGCGCCCGATGCTAGGTGGCGGCGCAGGTGAGCTGGAGTCGGGGGTATGGCGCGCCTCACCATCTGGGCTGGGGCATAATGCCCATCTTTCGTGAGAAGAGCATCACCCACCGTGCCGACGGCTCCCAGCGGGCCGGGTCACCCGGCAGCCCCGGACCCCATCGACGCTGATCATATCGTGTCGACGGCGCCGGCTCCGCTGTGGTGCAGATCAACACCGGCGGTACGGGTGCCGCCCGGTCCGTTGGGCGATAGTTGACCTGCGGGTCACCGCCGTGAAACAGCCTCCGGTCAGCATGGGGTTCGGGCAGACTGGTCGGCGGTAGCCGCCGGCCGCGCAACCACCTGGGGGACGCCATGAGCAGCACACCACGGGACGCCAACGTCGACCTGATCGCCATCCCCCGGGCCGTGGTCTCGCTGGCCGCCGAGGTCGTGCACACCATGGAACGCGCCGTGATCGGCGATCACCGGGTACGTACCGCCAAGGGCAATGCCTGGGAGGCGATCTGCGCCGACCGGGCCCGTGCCCACCAGCGGGACGAGATCCGCCGGCTGGTGGCCACGCTCGCCGCCGCCCGGTCCGTCGAGGTATCCGACGCCGCTGATGAGCCAACCGCCATCGCTGAAGCCGCCACCGTCACCGGTCGGCGCCCGGGTCGTCGTCGGTCGGGTCCTCGCCCCGGTCCAGAGCGTTCCACGCGTCCAGCGTCGACCGGCTAGACCGGCCGCCGGACCGGCTCCGCTCGTACCGGGCGCCCATCGCCGGCCAGTGCCGGGAGCGCAGCGCGGTGACCGCCCCCCCGGCGGCGAGCAGCACCGCACCGAGCACCGTCGCCGCCGGCCACTGCGGGGCCGACACGGTGCTGTCCGTCGTCGGACCGGCCGGACCTGCGCCAGTGAGCAGCACCGTCAGCCCACCGGCAGCCATCGCCACGCCGAGGGCCGCGAGCAGCGCGCCGACCAGCCGCCGGGCCAGCCCTCGGGTGGCCAGCACCGCGCCGGTGCCGGCCAGTCCGACCAGAGCGACCGCCGGCAGCCACGGCAGCACGTCGGCACCGGTGCGGGCCACCTCGACGGCCGGCAGTGGCGCCGGGCGCCCGGTCACCTCGACCGCCCAGTCCCGCCCGGCGGCGTACAGCACCAGGCCGGCCCCGGCCAGACAGGTGACGGCGGCGCCGGCCAACGCCCGCCCCGGTGCGGCCGACAGGCCGGGGCCGGTCACCGGGCCGGACGCAGCGTCTCGGCGGCGGCGATCGCCACCAGCACCGCCGCCGCCTTGCTCTGCGTCTCCCGTTCCTCTGCGGCCGGGTCCGAGTCCGCCACGATCCCCGCACCGGCCTGCACGAAGGCGCGGCCGGCACGGATCAGCGCGGTCCGGATCGCGATTGCCATGTCCAGGTCGCCGCCGAACCCGAAGTAGCCGACGGTGCCGCCGTACAGGCCCCGACGGGTCGGCTCCAGCTCCTCGATGATCTCCATCGCCCGGACCTTCGGCGCGCCGGACAGGGTGCCGGCCGGAAAGGTGGCCGCCAGCGCGTCGAACGCGGTCCGGTCCTCGCGCAGCTCGCCCACCACCGTCGACACGATGTGCATCACGTGGCTGTACCGCTCGACGGTGGCGAACTCGGGCACCTCGACGGTGCCCGGCCGACAGACCCGGCCAAGGTCGTTGCGGCCCAGGTCGACCAGCATCACGTGCTCAGCGCGCTCCTTCGGATCGTTGAGCAGCTCGGTGGCGAGGGCGGCGTCGGCCTGCGGAGTGGCACCCCGCCGCCGGGTGCCGGCGATCGGGTGCAGCATCGCCCGGCGGGTGCCGCCAGCGGTGACGGTGACCTTGAGGTGCGCCTCCGGTGAGGAGCCCACCACGTCGAAGTCGTCGAACCGCAGCAGGTACATGTACGGGCTGGGGTTGGTCGCCCGCAGCACCCGGTAGACGTCCAGCGGGTCGGCGGTGGTGTCCAGCTCGAATCGCTGGGCCAGCACGATCTGGAAGCACTCGCCGGCCCGGATCGCCTCCTTGGCCTCCTCCACCGCCTTGGGGTACGCGCCCGCGGCGGTGCGGCTACGGGCCGCCGGCCCGGGCGCACCGGGCGCGTCCATCATCGACACCATCGGTGGGTTGGGCCGGGACAGGGCGGTGGTCATCGCGTCGAGCCGGCCGATCGCGTGGTGGTAGGCGGCTGCCGCGGTAACCGGGTCGGCCGCCGCCGGCAGGACCGCGTTGGCGACCAGGATCGCCGTACCGTCGAAATGGTCGAGCACCACCAGGTCGGTGGCGAGCAGCAACCCGAACTCGGGCAGCGCCAGATCGTCCTCGGTGTGTTCGGGAATCCGTTCCAGCCGGCGGACGAAGTCGTAGCTGAGGTAGCCGACCAGGCCGCCGGTCAGCGGCGGCAGGCCGCCGGCGGGGTCGGTGTCCGGGGGCGGCCCGGTCAACGCGGCGACGGTCGCCCGCAGGACCTGGACCGGGTCACCTTCGGTGGGCACCCCGTCGGGCGGATCACCGAGCCAGTGCGCACCGCCACCGGACTCGGTCAGCGTCGCCGCGCTACGTACCCCGATGAACGAGTAGCGCGACCAGGCGGTGCCCGCCGACCCGGCGCCCTGTTCGGCGGACTCCAGCAGGAAGGTGCCGGGTCCGCCGGCGAGCTTGCGGTACACCCCGACCGGGGTCTCTCCGTCGGCCAGCAGCCGCCGGGTCACCGGCACCACCCGGCGCCGCCGGGCCAGGGTCTGGAAGGTCGGCTCGTCCGGGCTGACCGTACCGGTGATCATCGATCCTCCTGGGGGTCGGTGATGGTGCCGGTCACCGGCAGCTCGTCGAAGAAACAGTTTCCGGCCCCGGTGTGGCAGGCGGCACCGATTTGCTCGACCGCGACCAGCACCGCGTCGCCGTCGCAGTCCAGCCGCACCGACCGCACGTACTGGTGGTGCCCGGAGGTGGCGCCCTTGACCCAGTATTCCTGCCGGCTGCGCGACCAGTAGGTGGCCCGTCCGGTGGTGAGGGTGCGGTGCAGTGCCTCGTCGTCCATCCACGCCATCATCAGCACCTCGCCGGTGCCGTGCCGCTGCACGACGGCGGCGATCAGCCCGTCGGCGGATCGGCGCAGCCGGGCCGCGACGGCCGGATCGAGCGCGGAGCGCCGTGGCGGGTCGCCGGGCGTGGGCCGCCGGACGGTGGTCGGTGGGCCGGCTTCCGGTTCATCTGGTACGGACACAGTGCCCGATTGTTCCGTACGCCCGGACCGCCGTGGCGCGGCGTCCGGCATGCGGTGTCGTGAGCCCGACAGCGGCCGGCCGGAATCGACGGTTCGGGGGCTGTGCCGGTGCGGCATCAGGAGTACCTTGGCGGTGCGCCGCCACGGTCCAGGTTTGCGGGCACACCCACTGCTCGGCGGACCCGACCCCGGTGCCCGCCGATCGCACCTTTCCGCTCAGGTTCCAAGCCTGAGCCGGTGATGTGTGTCCGCCGGGCCTGTCGGCCGTGGCCGGCGCAGCGAGTCGGCGCACCACCCAGCACCACGCCCGTGCGGACGGCTCCGGTCACCCCGGGACCGGTCGCCCCGCCGAAGCGGACGGAGGATCAGCAATGCAGCCCACCCCCACCCCTGCACACGCCGGGCCGGTGAAGCCGGACGAGACCGGCACCGGTCCGGGTCCCGTGCACGGCACTGCCGTACCGACGCCCCGACCCGCCCTCGACGACAATCCGATCAACGAGGCGACGACGGAGATCCCGATGATCGTGCCGAAGCCGGCCCACCGCACCGGCCCGAGCCCGTTGCCGCCGATCGCCACGCAACTGCTCGGCGGCGACGGCGAGGCGGCCGGCGAACCGGCCGGCGAACCAACCGGTGACTCCGCTGACGACGATCGGGACGCGCCGGCTGCCGCAACGGCGCCGACACAGGGCGTCGCACCGACACCGGCAGCCGGCCAGTCGGACGACGGCCAGTCGGACGAGCAACGGGCGGAGACCGACGCCGAACCGGTTGGGGAGGATTCCGGGCCGGTCGAGCAGGATGCCGCAGCCGACGACCAGGACGGGAACGGCGACGGGGATCCGGCCGCCGGCGCGGCCGACGAGCCGGCCGACACCGATGTTCCGGCGGACAAGACGGTCGAGCCCGAAGGGACGGCCCAGCCGGACAAGACGGTCGAGCTGGATGGGACGGACGAGCCGGATGGGACGGACGAGGCGGATCGGGCGACCGCCGCGGCGGCGGACCCGGATGACGACGAGCGGTCGGGACCGACAGCCGAGACGGACGACGACCCGGCCGAGGACGAGGACGAGGACGAGGACGAGGAGACCGTCACCGCGCACGGCGACGCCGGTGATCTGTTCTACGCCGCCGCCGACGACGACGACTTCGACGACGACGAGGACGAGGACGACGAGGACGAGTTCGACGACGATGAGGACGACGAGGAGCGGGCTGCCATGCTGACTACAGCGGAGGAAACGACCGGGCCGGCGGCCGGGCGCGACGACCAGCCGGCAGTGGCCCGGCCGGCGAGACCGGGCGACGTGACGCTGCCACCGATCACCATCTGGACCGAGGACGCCGCCGACGAGCTACGCGACGAGTGGCACGAGATCAAGGCCCGGTTCGTCGACGAACCGGAGGTCGCCCTGGCGCAGGCTCAGTCGCTGGTCGGGCACACCGTCCGTACGCTGGCCGAGCGGCTGCTGGCCGAGCAGGTCGAACTTGACCCGCACCGGCACAGCGAGACGCCGGACACCGAGTCGATGCGGATGGCGTTGCGGCAGTACCGGGAGTTCCTGGACCGGCTGCTGGCGATCTGACCGCTGTGGGCGGGGCGGTCCGTTCCGTCCCGCCCGCCCGGGTCGACCTGCCGAGATAATTCATCTATCGTTGAGTTCTGCAGCTGATGAGTTATCCGGAGGCAGCCATGGACCCTGTCGTCGAGGTCACCGACCTCGTGGTCGACCGCGGCCGGCGCCGCGTGCTGCACAGCATCTCGTGCACCGTTGGCAGTGCCAGCGTCACCGGCCTGCTCGGCCCGAGCGGCAGCGGTAAGAGCACCCTGATGCGGGCGGTCGTCGGCGTGCAGACCGTCCGGTCCGGACAGGTCCGGGTGTTCGGCCAGCCGGCCGGGGCACCGCAGCTGCGGCGTACCGTCGGGTATCTGACCCAGGCGCCCAGCGTCTACGCCGACCTCACCGTTCGGGAGAACGCTCGGTACTTCGCCGCGCTGTACGGCCTGCCGGCGGCCGACGCCGACCGGGCCGTGGCGGACGTCGGTCTGGCGGCCGCCGCCGGGCAGCTGGTCGCCAACCTGTCCGGCGGACAGCGCAGTCGCGCCTCGCTGGCCTGCGCGCTGGTCGGCCGCCCCGAACTGGTCGTGCTCGACGAGCCGACCGTCGGCCAGGACCCGGTGCTGCGGGCCGAGCTGTGGGCCCGGTTCCACGCCCTCGCCGCCGCCGGCACCACCCTGCTGGTCTCCAGCCATGTGATGGACGAGGCCGGCCGGTGCGACCGGCTGTTGCTGATCCGCGACGGTCGGTTGATAGCCGACGACACCCCGGCGGCGGTCCGCGCCGCCGCCGGCACCGACGACCTGGACGAAGCGTTCCTGCGGCTGATCCGCGACCGCCAGCCGACCGCACCGAGCCGAGGAGCGGACCGGTGAACCCGAGGATTCTGGCCGCCACGGTCGGCCGCGTGCTGCGCCAGCTGCGCCACGACCGGCGTACCGTCGCGCTGCTGGTCGTCGTACCGGCGCTGCTGCTGACCCTGCTCTACTACATGTACGGCGACCAGCCGGCCACCGGCGGGCAGCCGGCGCTGTTCGACCGGGTCGCGCTGATCATGCTCGGCGTCTTCCCGTTCGTGATCATGTTTCTGGTGACCAGCATCGCGATGCTGCGCGAACGCACCAGTGGCACCCTGGAACGACTGCTCACCACGCCGCTGGGCAAGCTGGATCTACTGTTCGGCTACGGCCTCGCGTTCGGGCTCGCGGCGGCGGTGCAGGCCACCGTGGCCAGCGCTGTGGCGTACTGGCTGTTCGACCTGTCCACCGCCGGCAGCCCGGCGCTGGTGATCGCGATCGCGGTGCTCGACGCCCTGCTCGGCGTGGCGCTCGGCCTACTGTGCAGCGCCTTCGCCCGCACCGAGTTCCAGGCCGTACAGTTCATGCCGGTGGTGGTGATCCCCCAGCTGCTGCTCTGCGGCCTGTTCGTCGCGCGCGACGAGATGGCCGGCTGGCTGGAGGCGGTCAGCAACGTCCTGCCGCTGTCCTACGCCGTGTCGGCGTTGACCGAGGTCGGGGCGCATCCGGAGCCGACCGCGACGCTCTGGCGTGACCTGACCGTGGTCGCCGGGGCGGTGGTGGCCGCGTTGGTGCTCGCCGCCGCGACGCTGCGCCGCCGCAGCGGCTGAACCAGACGCGACAGGAAGCGGTACCGATGGCACGACGCACCGGCCGGCGACCGGGCAACCCGGACACCCGCGAGGCGATCCTGACCGCCGCCCGGCAGGTCTTCGGTGAACGCGGTTTCGACCAGGCGTCGGTGCGCGCCATCGCGGCGGCGGCCGGCGTGGACCCAGCGCTGGTGCACCACTACTTCGGCACCAAGGACAACCTGTTCCTGGCCGCGATGGACGCGCCGGTGGATCCAGGCGAGCTGCTGCCGCAAGCGCTCGCGGGCGGGCCCGGGGAGGTCGGCGAACGGCTGGTCCGACTGGTGCTGGGGGTCTGGGACTCGCCGGCCGGAGTGGCTGCCCTGGCGCTGCTGCGATCGGCGTTGACCAACGACTGGACCGCCCGGCTGATGCGCGAGTTCGTCACCACCCAGATCATCCGACGGGTGCTCGGTCAACTCGACCTGGATCAGGCGGAGCTGCCGGTCCGGTCCGCCCTGGTGGCCTCGCAGATGGCCGGCCTGCTGGTGGTCCGGTACATCCTGCGGTTGGCACCGCTGTCCACCATGGCGGCCGATGAGGTGGCCGCAGCGGTCGGTCCGACGATCCAGCGCTACCTGACGGGGCCGCTGACCGCAGCGGCCGGGGCGGCCGGGGCGGCCGAGACGACGCCGGGCTGAGCCCGCGCCGGCCGCGTCAGGCGGCGGCCGGTGGGGCGCAGCGCCGGCAGAGCACCGGGTGCAGCAGGCGGGCGAGTTCGGCGCGATCACGGACCGGGGCCGGGAAGGCCAACCGGGCGCGCGGTCCGTGCGGGCCGAGCGCGACCACGAACCCGTACCGGTCCATCCGGACGACCTGCGGATCCCCGGCCAGCGACCGGTGACCGGCGTCGCGCAACTGCCGGCGGATGAACGCGGTCATCTCGGCCCGGTGGTGGTCGGCGAGGTCGACGAGCAGCTCCGACTCGATGGCGCCGATCGGGTCGGGCTCGGCGGCGGCGTACTCGTCCGGGTCGACGTCGATGGCGACGCCACAGCGTTCCAGCCGGACCTCGGCCACCTCCATCCGGTACATGGTGGCACCCCGGCCGACGTCGAGCAGGTCGGGGCACGCGTGCACGTCGGCAAAGTCCAGCGCGGCCATCCGGGCGGGGGCACCGTCGAGCGGGCCGACCCAGCCGGACACCCAGACCCGGCCGTGCGTCGGCGAACCGGCCACCGGCGGTACGTCGGCCACCTCCAGCACCACGGCGGTGTCGTCGGTGCCGGCGACGGGTCGCAGCGCGCCGTCGAGCAGGTCGGACCCGGTGGCGAGCAGCAGGATCCGCCCCATCGGATCGGTCGCGTGCCGTACGGCGTGCGGTCCGGGGCGGCAGGCGACGTGCGCCATGCCGGGCAGCCGGCCGGATGCCATCGTCCGGGCGATCTCCGCGGGACTGGGCTGCATGACACGGACCTCCGAGATCAGTTAGGCTCACCTTAGTGAGGGCAGGCTAACCTACTGAACCCGGAGACGTCCACGTGAACCACCCACGACCCAAGGCGCGAATCTCCCGCGCCCTCGGCATCCCGCTGACCCGCAAGTGCACCCGGTACTTCGAGCGGCGCCCGTACCCGGCCGGCGTGCACGGCCGCGCCCGCCGCAAGCCCTCCGACTACCAGGTACGGCTGCTGGAGAAGCAGCGGCTACGGCACCAGTACAACGTCAGCGAGACCCAACTGCGGCGCGCCTTCGACGACGCGGTCCGCGGCACCGGCAAGACCGGCGAGGCACTGGTCACGCTGCTGGAGCGACGCCTCGACGCGATCGTGCACCGGGCCGGCCTGGCCCGCACCATCTACCAGGCGCGGCAGCTCGTCGCCCACGGCCACTTCACCGTCGACGGTCACAAGGTGGACCGGCCGTCGTACCGGCTGCGCCCGGGTCAGCTG
Source organism: Solwaraspora sp. WMMD937 (assembly GCF_029581175.1). Taxonomy (NCBI): domain Bacteria; kingdom Bacillati; phylum Actinomycetota; class Actinomycetes; order Micromonosporales; family Micromonosporaceae; genus Solwaraspora; species Solwaraspora sp. WMMD937. The sequence continues at coordinate 5,538,719 of NZ_CP120738.1, forward strand.
GTCCAGGTCCGGGAACGCAGCCGGACCAAACCGCCGTTCCAGATCGCCGCCGCCGGGGCGCACGTCGGCGAGGGGCCGGCAGCGCCGTACCTGTCGGTCAGCCTCACCGAGCTGGCCGCGACCCTGGTCCGCGAGCCCGCCCGCCGCGAGGTGCCGGTCATCTGCGACGAGCAGCTGGTCGTCGAGTTCTACTCCCGCTGACCCCGGCCGCCACTCCCGCCGGACCCGGTGACCTGCGCCTTTCGGGCACAGGTCACCGGGTCTGCTCGAGCCAGGAGGCGAAGAGTCGGCCGTAGACCGACTCCGGATCGGCGAGCAGTTCCTCGTGCGGGCCGCGCTGCACCACCCGGCCACGGTCCACGACGATCACCTCGTCGGCGGCCTGGGCGGTGGACAGTCGGTGCGCGATCGCCACCGTGGTTCGGCCCCGGGTTACCGCCTCCAGGGTCCGCTGCAGCCGCACCTCGGTCGCCGGATCCACCGCGCTGGTCGCCTCGTCGAGCACCAGCAGATCCGGATCCGCCACGTAGGCCCGGACCAGCGCCACCAGTTGCCGCTCACCGACGCTTAGCGCCTCGCCGCGCTCACCGACCGGGGTGTGCACCCCGTCCGGCAGGCCGGTAACCCAGTCGGCCAGCCCCAGCTCCACGAAGGCGGCGGACAACTGCCCGTCGGTGAGCTCCGGGCGGGCGAACCGGACATTCTCGGCGACCGTCGCGTCGAACAGGAAACCGTCCTGCGGAACCATCACCACCCGGGACCGTAGCGACTCGAACCGGACCCGGTCGAGCGGTACGCCGGAGAGCTTCACCTGCCCGGACACCGGGTCCATCAGCCGGGTGAGCAGCTTCGCGAAGGTCGTCTTGCCGCTGCCGGTCTCGCCGACCACCGCCACCCGGGTCTTTGCCGGGATCTCCAGGGTCACCTCCGAGAGCACCTGCGGCCCGCCCGGATAGGCGAAGCAGACCTGCTCGAACCGCACGTCCAGCGGCCCGCCGGGCAGTTGCACCCCGTCGTCGCCCGGGTCGGCCACATCCGGGGCGACGTCCAGCACGTCGAGCACCCGCCGCCAGCCGGCGATCGCGTTCTGCGCCTCGTTCAGCACCTCGGTGGCGATCTGGACCGGCTGGATGAACAGGGTCACCAGGAACAGGAACGCGGTGAGCTGGCCGACGGTCAGCCCGCCGTCCACCCCCATCCGGACGCCGACCACCACCACCCCGGCCAACGCCAGACCGGCGGCGATCTCCCCGGTGGAGAAGCTGACGACGCTGGTCCGCAGCGCGCGCTGCTGGGCGCGGCGTTGCCCCTCGATCGCCTCGTCCAGCCGACCTGCGGTACGCCGGGACACGCCGTACGCCCGGATCACCGCCGCGCCGACCACGCTCTCCGCGACCGCGGCGAGCAGCGCGCCGGTGCGCTGACGAACCACGCCGTACGCGGCCGCGAGCCGACGCTGGAACGCCCGGATGATCAGCAACGCGGGGACGAAGGCGGCGAGGACCACCAGGGTCAGCTGCCACGAGTAGACCGCCATCACGACCGCGGTCACCACCACCTGGCCCATGCTGATCAGCAGGATGACCCCGCCCCACTGCAGGAACTGGGTGATCTGGTCGACGTCGCTGGTGACCCGGCTTACCAGCGAACCGCGCCGCTCGGACTGCTGGTGCAGCATGGACAGGTCGTGCACGTGACGGAACGCACGGGTCCGCACGGCGGCGAGAGCGGTCTCACTGACCGTGAACAGCCGGCGCACCATGAAGTAGCCGCAGACAGTCGTCACGACCAGCACGGCGGCGGTGGCCGCGACGATCGTGCCCACCACTTCGAGATCGGGGCCGCCCGGCGCGCGCAGGCCGTTGTCAATTGCCTGCTGGACCGCGACCGGGATGGCGGCCCGGCCGATCATCGACACCAGCGCCAGCAGCAGGGTACCGGCCAGCCCGGTCCGCAGCTCCGGGGAGAGCGCCAGCCCGCGGCGCATCGTCTGCCAGGTCGACTCGGATCTGCCCGCCAGTTGACCGGCGGCCGGCCCGCCCGACGGGTCGACGGGGTCGCCTCGACGCTCGCCGCCGGCGCGGTCGACGGTGGGCGCGCTCACGCGATCACCTCCGCCGCCCGCGCCGGACCGCCACCGGGATCGCCGTCGCCGCCGTCGGCGCCGGACCGGGTCCGCTCCCGCTCCGCTTCCGCCTGCTCGTACGCGGTCACCAGATCGTTGTAGCCGGGGCAGCGGGCCAGCAACTGCTGATGCGTGCCGTGGTCCACTACCCGACCCTGGTCGAGGTAGACCACCTCGTCGGCGAGGGCGATGGTGGCCCGCCGGTAGGCGACGATCAGGATCGACGTGGCGATCTCGGAGTTGCGCAGCGCGGCCAGGATCGCCGCCTCCACCCGGGGGTCGACGGCGCTCGTCGCGTCGTCGAGCACCAGCAACCGGGGCTGCCCGGCCAACGCGCGGGCCAGGGTGAGCCGCTGCCGCTGGCCGCCGGAGAGCGTGGTGCCGCGCTCACCGACGACGGTGTCCAGCCCGTCGTCGAGCGCCGCTACGAACCCGTCCGCCTCGGCCAGCCGCAGCGCCGACCAGGCCACCTCGTCGGTCAGCCCGGGCCGGTCCAAAGTGACGTTCGCCCGGACCGTGTCGTCGAAGGCGAACGGCACCTGGGCGACCAGGGAGACCGTTCGGGCCAGCGAGCCGGCGGTCAGCCGGGGCAGTTCGACGCCGTCGAGCACGACCCGGCCGCCGGTCGGGTCGACCAGCCGGGCGGCCAACGCGGCGATGGTCGACTTGCCGGCTCCGGTCGGCCCGACCAGGGCCACGGTCCGCCCGGCGGGCACGGTGAACGACACGTCACGCAGCACCGGCGGCAGCGCGCCGTCGGTGCCGGGCGCGGTGACCGCAGTCGGGTCGACGGACTGGTCGGCTGCGGCCGGCGCGGCGGACTGGTCGACCGGGGGCCGGTAGCTGAACCAGACCCGGTCGAAGACCAGGCTCGCCGGGGTGCCGGCGGCGGGCAGTTCGGTGTCGCCGTACGGCATCTCGCCGGTGGCGGTGAGCACGTGCCGCACCCGGTCCCATCCGGCGACGCTGCGGGGCAGCTCGGCCAGCACCCAGCCGATCGCTCGAACCGGAAAGGCCAGCACGGTGAACAGGAATGCGACGCTGACCAAATCGGCTACGCTGACCGCGCCCTGCCGCAGCCGGGCGGCACCGACCAGCAGTACGGCGAGGGTGCCGAGGCTGGGCAGGGTCTCCAGCAACGGGTCGAACAGCCCGCGCAGCCGGCCCACGGAGATCAGCGCGTCGCGCAGTTCGACCGCCCGGCCGGTGAACCGGGCGGTCTCCTGGGCCTCCCGCCCCATGGTCTTGACCACCAGGGCGCCGTCGAAGCTCTCGTGCGCGATCCCGCTGACCTCGGCCCGCAGCTGCTGTGCCCGGACCTGCCGGGGCGCCATCCGGCGCGAGTAGACCACGTTGAGGGCGAACAGCGCCGGGAACACCGCGAGCCCGACCAGTGCGAGCACCCAGTCGGTGGCGAACAGCGCGGCGATCGCCGTGACCAGCATCACCACCGTGCCGACGGCGAACGGCAGGGGGGCGACCGGGAACCAGGTCGCCTCGACGTCGGAGTTCGCGTTCGACAGCAGGGTGCCGGTGGGGTGCCGCTGGTGCCAGGACATCGGCAGGTCGAGGTAGCGGCGGGTGACCCGGCGGCGGTAGCTGGCCTGCAGACGGTACTGCATGAAGCCGGCGCCGAGCCGCCGACCGAAGATGCCCACCACCTTGACCACGCTCACCGCCAGCAGGGCCGCCGCACCGGCTCCGAGCAGGCCGGTGTCCACCCGCCCGGACTCGATCGACGGAACCACCACCTCGCCCACGATCGCCCCGACCACGTAGGCGCTGGCGATGGTGAGCAGCCCGAACACGACGCTGCCGCCGACGCCGACGCTGAACAGCCCCGGCTGCTCGCGGATGCCCTGGCCGAGCACCCACAGGCCGCGGAGCAGGACGTCACGGCTTGTTCGATTGGCCACGCTACCCCCGACTGTAAGTCCTGATCATCAAATCTCGTCCTTACCGACCCACGATGCCAGCGGGGTACGACGACTGTGGCCACCGCCACAGCAGACCCCCGGTCCCGGCACTCGACCCGGTACCACGACGTCGACTCGCTCGGCGCGCCGTCCGTCGCCCGCCTAGGATCGGTTCATGGCGCGGTTCGCACAGATGGAACGTCATGCCCTGGCCGACCTGTTCCTTGCCGTTGGTCCGGATGCCCCGACGGTGAACGACGGGTGGACCACCCGGGACCTCGCCGCGCACCTGGTCGTCCGGGAGCAGCGGCCCGACGCGGCAGCGGGCATCTGGTTGCCGGTACTGCGCGGCTACAGCGAACGGGTCCGGCTCGAACTCGCCGCCCGCCCCTTCCCCGACCTGGTCCGGATGGTCCGGCAGCCACCGGGGTGGAGTCCGGTGAGCAACCGGATCACCGACGAGGTGGTCAACCTGATGGAGTTCTTCATCCATCACGAGGACGTCCGACGGGCCCAGCCGGACTGGCAGCCCCGGGACCTGCCGCCCGGCGAGCAGGCCGCGCTGTGGAAACGCGTCTCGGCGCTGACCAGGCTGCGGCTGCGCCGGTTCCCCGGCACAGTCACCGTCGTCGCCGACGGCTACGGGGACGTGGCGACCGGGACCGGCGGGGACCGGGTGTCGATCAGCGCCCCGCCCGGGGAGCTGGTGCTCTTCCTGACCGGCCGGCAGCGGGTGGCCCGGGTCCAGCTGGACTGTGCCGCTGCGGTCGAAGAACGATTGCGTAACGCCCGCTTCGGCTTCTAGCGCTGATCCTCGTCGCGGCCCGGCCGGACCGCGATGATGATCATACCGGCACGCCGTCCCTCCCCTTGGCGGCCGGCTGGAGGCCGTATGCGCGCGTTCGCCCCGACGTCCGTGGTCGCCCCACCGTTCCGGCCCCGCGTCAACCCGTACCGGTCGACGCTCGCCAGGGCGTCGGCGGGCTGGGCGGACCGGCACGGGCTGACGGCTGATCCGCAGCGTGCCGCCCGGTTGCGCCGCGCCAACGCCGCCGAGTTGGCCGCCCGGGTCGCGCCCGACGCCGGCGTCGTCCGCGTGCAGCTGCTCAGCGACCTGATCACCTGGCTGTTCGCGCTCGACGACCGCTGCGACGAGGACGGGCTCGGCACCGACCCGGGCCGGGTCGTGCCGGTGATCAGCCAGCTGATGCGGACACTCGACGGGCCAGGTGCCACGCCACCGACCGACTGGGCCGACCGGTCGCCACTGGCGCTGACCCTCGCGGATCTGTGCGACCGGGTCCGCCGGCTGGGCCGGTCCGGGGTCCTGCTGCGGTTCACCGCTTCGCTGCACCAGTACCTCTTCGCGCTGCTCTGGGAGGCCGGCAACCGCCAGCAGGGCCGGGTGCCGGCGGTCGCCGAGTACATCCAGATGCGCCGGCACGCCGGCGCGGTACTGCCCAGTTTCGCGCTCACCGACCTCGCAGAAAGCGGACTGCCGCATTCCCGTCACCGGGTTGACCCGACGCTCGCCAGACTGAACACTGTGGCGGCGGATCTGGTCTGCTGGTGCAACGACCTGTTCTCGTACGGCAAGGAACATGGCCAGGATCCCCACAACCTGGCCACTGTGATCGCCCACGAGACCGGCCACGGTCCGGCGGCGGCTCTGGCCACCGCCGCCGAACGGTTCAACGACGGTCTCGCGCTGTTCCTCCGGCTGCAGGCCGAGGTGCTGACCGACGCACCGCCGCCGGTGGCCCGCCTGGTCGCGACGCGACGAAACTGGATCCGTGGCACCTACGACTGGTCGGTGAACTCCAGCCGGTACCAGCCCGGGTGACCGCCGTCGCCGACGACGGCCCCGGCATGCCGCACAGGCTGGTCCTACGTGGCGTCTCAGGGGCCGGCTCCACCGGTCTGGGTCTGGACATCGCCCGCCGGGCCGCGCAGGCCAGCGGTGGTCGGCTCGAGCTGGCCGACGGCTCCCCCGGCGCGGTGGTGACGCTGCGGTTCGGGCCGCCCACCGGCGGCTGAGCCAGCCCGGCCCGTTCGGTTCAACCCCGCTTTGTCGACGACGCAGCGCGCCGCTATCCGGCGACGGGCGAACCTTTGGTCGTACCACGACGACAGGAGGTTGGAGATGGCCAGCAGACCGATGATCGTGATGATCGGGCTGGGTGCGGTCGCCGCGCTCGCCGTCGCGGGCACCGCGCTCGGCGCGGCGGCCCAGGACGTGACCGGCGGTGCCGGGTCACCCAGCCCGGCTGTGGTCGCCAGCGAGTCGGGACAGGAAACGACTTCGGTACCGCGTGCCGGCACGGACGGCCGGCCGATCTGGGAGATCGAGGTCGTAGCCGACGGCGTCGAGTGGGACCTGGACATCGAACGGGTGACTGGAGACATCGTCAAGGTCGACCGCGACGACGATGACGACGACCGCTGGGACGACGACGACCGGGATGACGACCGCCGGGATCGCTGAGCGACGGTCCGGGCCGGTCGGCCGGCCGCCGGGACGAGGTCCCGCCCGTCCCGGCGGCCGGACGGATCAGCCGATCGGTGCGGGCAGCAGCGGCGGACGCTGGGTCAGCGTCGGCACCGCGGTCAACGTCGGGCGTGGGGTCAGCGTCGGGCGTGGGGTGAAGGTCGGGCGTGGGGTGAGGGTCGGGATCACGGTCGGATTGACGGTCAGCGTCGGTACCGGAGTGATGATGTTCCGGAACAGCACGTAGAGCAGCAGGTTCGGCGAGCCGGGCCCGGGGTTGACCACCACGTTCGGCGTGGCGAGCCGCAGGATGAAGGCGGTCACCTGCGCCGGGGTGTAGTTCGGGTACGCCTGCAGCACCATGGCGGCCGCGCCGGCCACGTGCGGGGCGGCCATCGAGGTGCCGCTGATCGTGTTGGTAGCGGTCGGGCTGGTGTGCCAGGCCGAGGTGATCTGCGATCCGGGCGCGAACAGGTCCAGGCAGCGTCCCCAGTTGGAGTACGGTGCCCGGTTGTCGTTGCGGTCGGTGGCCCCGACGGTCATCGCGGCGGGCACCCGGGCCGGCGAGAAGTTGCAGGCGTCGGCGTTCGAGTTGCCGGCCGCCACCGCGTAGCTGACGCCGGAGGCGATCGAGGCGGTCACGGCGCTGTCCAGCGTGGCGCTGGCCCCGCCACCGAGGCTCATGTTCGCCACCGCCGGCCGGCCGGCGGCGTTGGTGGTGACCCAGTTGACGCCGGCGAGGACCCCGGCGACGGTCCCGCTGCCGGAGCAGTTGAGCACCCGGACGGCGACCAGCCGGACCTGCTTGGCCACTCCGAACCTGGTGCCACCGACCGTACCGGCGACGTGGGTGCCGTGCCCGTTGCAGTCCGCCGACGTGCCGCCGAACGCGTCGTACCCGGGAACGGCCCGGGGGCTGAGGTCGGTGTGGTCGAACCGGATGCCGGTGTCGATGATGTACGCGGTGACCGTCGAACCGGTGTTCGGGTAGGTGTAGGAGCGGTCCAGCGGCAGGTAGCGCTGGTCGATCCGGTCCAGACCCCAGGACGGCGGGTTGACCTGGGTGCCGGCCAGCGAGACGGTGTGGTTCTGTTCCACGTACGCCACGGACGAGTGCGCCGCCAGGCGACGGGCGGCGGCCTCGGAGAGTTTGATCTCGAAGCCGGTGAAGGCGGTCTCGTACAGCCGGTTGACCACACCACCGTAGGTGCCGGCGAGGGCGGCGGCGCGGGTCGCGATCCGGGCGGTCCGCATGGTGCTGGAGCCGCTCACCGCGCTGGCCTTCAACGCGACGATGTAGCTGCCCGTCACCGCGGTGGCGCCACCCGCCTGGCGGATCTCGCCGGTGGGTGCGGCCGCGGCCGGCGGGGTGACCGTGATGGTGGCGACTGCCGCCGCCACGACCAGTACCAGGGCCCGCCGGACGTGCGTGCGCAAGGGTGCCATCTCCGTCCTTCCTTCGATCTTAGATCCACAGCGGAGCGCCCACTGCGGACAGATGGACGATCGACGATGCCGATCGGACCGATCGTAGGTCGGAGCTAATTGACAGTTTCCTATATCTCTTCGGTCATACTACTTGCAGTATGCATACGGCTACCCTCCGCACCATCACCAATCGGCGGTAGCAACGGGTGCGGCCCCCGGGCGCTGGGGTGCCCGGGGGCCGCGTGCGCTGCTCGACTCGTCGGATCGGTCAGCTGATCACCGGATCAGTTGACCACGAAGAGCAGGCGGTTCGGCGAGCCGGAGCCCGCACTGGACACGACGCCGGTGGTGGCGTTGCTGACCAGGTAGCTGGACACCTGGGACGGGCTGTAGGAGGGGAACCGGCCGAGCACCAGAGCGGCGGCACCCGCCACGTGCGGGGAAGCCATCGAGGTGCCGCTGATGGTGTTGGTCGCGGTGTTGCTGTTGTACCACGGTGCGGTGATCGACGATCCCGGCGCGAAGATGTCCAGGCAGGAGCCGTAGTTGGAGTACGACGCACGGGCGTCGCTGCTGGTGGTGGCGCCGACGGTGATCGCGCTGGAGACCCGGGCCGGCGAGTAGTTGCAGGCGTTGGCGTTCGAGTTGCCGGCCGCCACCGCGTAGCTGACGCCGGAGGAGATGGAGTTCGCCACCGCGCTGTCCAGCGTGCTGCTGGCCCCGCCGCCGAGGCTCATGTTCGCCACCGCCGGCTTCACCGCGTTGGCGGTGACCCAGTTGACCCCGGCGACGACCCCGGCGATGGTGCCGCTGCCGGAACAGTTGAGCACCCGGACGGCGACCAGCCGGACGCCCTTGGCCACCCCGTACGCGCTGCCGCCGACCGTACCGGCGACGTGGGTGCCGTGTCCGTTGCAGTCCGCCGACGTGCCGCCGAACGCGTCGTAGCCGGCGCGGGCCCGCCCACCGAAGTCGTTGTGCGTGGTGCGGATGCCGGTGTCGATGATGTACGCGGTGACGTTGCTTGCCGTCGTGGGGTAGGTGTAGGCGTTGTTCAGCGGCCGGTTGCGCTGGTCGATGCGGTCCAGACCCCAGGACGGCGGGTTGTTCTGGGTGGCGGCGAGCGACACGGTGTGGTTTTGCTCCACGTACGCTACGGACGAGTGCGCGGCGAGCCGGCGGGCGGCCGACGGCGACAGCCGCGCCTCGAAGCCGTTGACCGCGGCGCCGAAGACACGGTTGACGGCACCGCCGTACTGTGCGGCGAGGCGGTCGGCCCGGTCGGCGACGGCGGCCGCGCGGGCCGCGTCACCCCGGGCCGCGACGGCGGCGTCGGTGAACACCACGATGTAGCTGCCCGCGACCGCGGTGGCCCCGCCGGCGAGCTTGATCTCCCCGGCCGGAGCGGCGGCCGCCGGGTTGCCGACCAGCGCGGTGGCGACCGCGGCGGCGCAGCCGGCCAGCAGCAGCCGGCGGCCGGTGGTACGGAGAACGGTCATCCCTGTTCCTTCCTGGATGCGGACACCCGCGTCGGCTTGTGGCCGTCTCGGTCGCGGGCGGGCGATCGGGATATCGATCGATGGGATCGTATGCGGGAGCGTTGGCAGGGTTATATATCGATATCCCTATACCGCCGACCCACGGTTCCCGGTGCCCGGCGCCGGCGCGGGCCACCGACCCCGACGCCGGGCACCGGCGACGGACACCGCCGGGCGCGGGCGAATGAGCCCTTGACGAGGAACGGCACCGCGAGGCATGGCCGGGTTTGCCGCGCTGGGCGATGCTTGGGGCTAGCCGAAAGCCGACCCTGGCACTACTGTTCGGTAACACAGAATTTACGTGACGGCGCTCACTATCACATATGCGGAGGCGACGGACCCGATGGCTCTCGACGTCCCATACCGGTCGATTCCCGACATGTTTCTGCAGCGGGTGGCTGCCTCGCCGGACCGGAACGCGATCGCCGGACCGGCGCCCGGCGACTCCGGCCTGACCTGGATGACCTGGGCCGAGGTCGCCGGCCGGACCAGGGCGATCGCCGCCGGCCTGTACGCGCTGGGCGTCGGCAACGAGGACCGGGTCGCCATCCTGGCCAACACCCGGATCGAATGGGTGCTGGCCGATCTGGGCATCATGTGCGCCGCCGGCGCGACGACCACGGTCTACCCCACCACCGAGCCGGCCGACGCGGCGTTCATCGTCGGCGACTCCGGCTCGAAGATCCTGATCGCCGAGAACCGCGCCCAGGCCGACAAGATGGCCGGCGCGGACCTGCCCGCGCTGACCCACGTGGTGCTCATCGACGGAGCAGCCGACCCCGCCGCGACGGTCCCCCAGCTCACCCTGGCCGAGCTGGAGGAACGAGGCACCCAGGCACTCGCCGAGGAACCCGGCCTGGTCGAACGGATCGCCACCACCATCGAGCCGGAGCACCTGGCCACCCTGATCTACACCTCCGGCACCACCGGGCGGCCCAAGGGCGTCGAGCTGCTGCACCGCGGCTGGTGCTGGGAGGCCGTCGCCCAGTCCCAGCTGGGCATCATGAACCCCGACGACCTGCAGTACCTCTGGCTACCGCTGTCGCACTCGTTCGGCAAGACCCTGCTGTGCAGCATCATCCACGTCGGACTTCCGACCTACGTGGACGGCCGGGTGGACAAGCTGGTCGACATGTTGTCGGTGGTCCGGCCCACGCTGATGTGCGCCGCCCCGCGGATCTTCGAAAAGGTCTACAACAAGGCGGTCACCACAGCGCAGGAGGCCGGCGGCGCCAAGGCCCGGATCTTCGACTGGGCGGTCGGCGTCGGTCGCCAGCGGGTCGCCCGGCAACAGGCCGGCCGGCCGGTGTCGGGTGGGCTGAAGCTCAAGTACGCGATCGCCGAGAAGCTGGTCTTCAGCAAGCTCCAGGCCCGCCTCGGCGGGCACATCAACGCGCTGGTCTCCGGTTCGGCGCCGCTGAGCCCGGACATCGCCGAGTTCTTCGCCGCCGCCAACCTGCCGATCTGCGAGGGCTACGGGCTGACCGAGGCGAGCGCGGCCAACTTCGTCAACCGGCCGGTCCAGATCAAGATCGGCACCGTCGGGCAGGCGCTGGGCGACCTGGAGTGCCGCATCGACGAGGACGGCGAGGTGCTGCTGCGCGGCGCACCGGTGATGCGTGGTTACCACAACCTGCCGGCGGAGACCGCCGAGGCGTTCACCGCCGACGGGTTCTTCCGCACCGGCGACATCGGCAACCTCGACGACGAGGGCTTCCTGACCATCACCGACCGCAAGAAGGACCTGGTCAAGACGTCCGGCGGCAAGTACGTGGCACCGTCGCACATCGAGGGCCTGTTCAAGGCGGTCTGCCCGTACACCTCGCAGGCGGTGGTGATCGGCCAGGCCCGCAACTACTGCACCATGCTGGTCACCCTGGACCCGGACGCCATCACCGGCTGGGCCGCCGACGGGCCGTTGGCCGGCCGGCCGTACGCCGAGATCGTCGCCTCCCCCGAGGTGCAGACAATGGTGGCGGGCTACGTCGCGGAGCTCAACAGCAAGCTCAACCGGTGGGAGACAATCAAGAAGTTCGCTATCCTCAGTCGGGACCTGACCATCGAGGACGGCGAGATGACGCCGTCGCTCAAGATCAAACGCCGGATCGTGGAGAACAACTTCGCCGCCGAGATCGACCGGATGTACGCCGGTCAGCTCGCCGAGATCTGACCGTGGGGTCGGGCACCAGCCGCCGTCAGGCGATCATGGCGGGCTCCCGCCACTGGCGGCGGCTGGTGCGGTCAAGGTCGTAGCGCACGGCGGCGATCCGCCGTACGGCGTCGGTCAGCACCGGCACCGGCAGGGTGAACGGCAACCGCAGGAACCGCTCCAGGGTGCCGTCGATGCCGAACCTGGGGCCGGGGGCCAGCCGTACCCCGGACTCCTCGGCCGCTCGGGCGAGCGCGCTGGAGATCGGGCCGTCCAGCTCCGCCCAGAGGGTCACCCCGCCGTGCGGCACGCTGACCCGCCACTCGGGCAACACGTTGGCCAGTTCGGCGAGCAGCGCGTCCCGCTGGGCGGTGAGCTGCGCCAACCGGGCCGGCACGATGGTGTCAGCAGCGGCCAGCAGGTGGACCCCGACCAGCTGGTCGAGCACCGGACCGGCCATGTCCACCCCGACCCGCAGGGCGGCGAGCCGCTGCACCAGCGGCGCCGAGGCCCGTACCCAGCCGATCCGCAGCCCACCCCAGTAGGGCTTGCTCATCCCCCCGATGGAGATCACCCGGGAGTGCCGATCGAAGACCGCGGTCGGCGGCGGCACCGGGGTGCCGTCCAGCGGCAGGTCCACGAACGACTCGTCGACCACCAGGTCGGTGCCGCTGGCATGGGCCGCCGCGACCACCCGTTCCCGCAGCTCGGCCGACATCAGGTGACCGGTCGGATTCTGGAACTCGGGGATCAGGTAGGCCAGCCGGGGCCGGTCCTGCCGGATCGCGCCGAGCAGCAGATCGGCGTCCCAACCACCGCCGGCGGTGGTCGCCAGTCCGTGGGTGGCGATCCGGGCCCGACGGGCGGCGAGCGCGGCGAGCGCGTTCGGGTAGGTCGGCGACTCGACCAGCACCGGCGCACCGGCCGGCAGCAGCAGCCGCAGCACCAGGTCGAGGGCGTGCTGGGTGCCGCTGGTCACCATGATCTGCTCCGCGCTGGTAGGCAGGCCACGCCGGGTGTAGCCGTGCGCGACCGCGGCCCGCAGCTCGGCCAGCCCGGTCGGGTAGTAGCCGGCGTGCTGCAGGAAGCGGGGCAGGTCCTCGGCGGCGGCCCGGGCCGCCGGTACCAGCTCGGGTGGGGCGGCCAGCGCCGCGTACCCCAGGTCGATCATGTCGGGAGCGGTCTCCGCGGTCCACAGCCCGGAGCTGGCCACCTGGTGTCCGATGGGCAGCGTGGTCCAGCTGCCGGCCCCCCGACGGCTGGTCAGGTGGCCGGTCTCCCGCAGACTGCGGTACGCGGCGGTGACGGTGGTCCGGCTGACCCGCAGCGACTCGGCCAGTTCCCGCTCGGCCGGCAGCCGTACGCCGAGCGCCAGCCGCCCGTCGGCGAGCAGGCCGCGGACCGCCCCGGCCAACGCGGCGTAGTCCGGGTTGCGCCGCCGGCCGGGCAGGGCATGCCACTGGCCGAGCAGCCGGGCCAATTGGCTGCCCCGCACGATCACCGCCATAACCAGTTGCCTCCGATTGGTCGTTTCGCGATCCCCGATTGGCCTTCAGAGTGGCATGCATGACCAAGATTGGCAACGGCGGTGGCCTCCGCCGCAGATCGGACCCCGACCCCGGTCACCACCCCGGCGGCCGCCCCGGCCGACACCCGGGTCGGCGGCTGCCCCGGCGGCTCGGGCAGCTCTACGCCGGCCTCGCCCTGTACGGCGTCAGCATGGCGCTGATGATCGAGTCGGACCTCGGGCTGAACCCGTGGGACGTCTTCCACCAGGGGTTGACCCAGCTGACCGGGCTGAGCTTCGGGACCGTCACGGTGCTCGTCGGTGGCGCCGTGCTGCTGCTGTGGATACCGCTGCGGCAGCGGCCCGGCCTCGGCACGGTCAGCAATGTGGTGGTCATCGGCGTCGCGGTGGACGCCGGCCTCGCGCTCCTGCCCGCACCGACGCAGCTGCCGGTCCGGGGTGCGTTCCTGGTCGCCGGGATCGTGCTCAACGGACTGGCCACCGGCCTGTACATCGGGGCGCGGATGGGCCCCGGCCCCCGGGACGGGCTGATGACCGGCTGGGTCACGCGGCACCCGCGCAGCTCGGTCCGGCTGGTCCGTACCGTGATCGAGGTGACCGTGCTGGCGTGCGGCTGGCTGCTCGGCGGCACCGCCGGGGTGGGCACCGTGCTCTACGCGGTCAGCATCGGACCGTTGGTGCAGTTCTTCCTGCCGCTGTGCACTGTACCCACCGGCGCGACCGCGCCCGACCACACCGCGCCCGACAGCGCCACACCGGACCTCACCGTGTCTGACCCGACCGCGCCTGACGCCACCGCACCCGAGCCGGTCCCTGCGGTCAGTCGTCGGGCGGACGGTAGCTGACGCCGACCCGGTCCAGCCGGCGCAGCTGCCCGGTCAGCCGACTACGGAACTCCGCCCACACCCCGGGTGGCACCGCGCCGGTGTCATCGGTCGGCACCGGTCCGGACCAGCCCACCTCCGCCAACGCGGCGAGCCGGGGGAAGGCCCGCCACCACACCCGCTGCTCGGTGGGCAGGTACTCGCTCCACAACTGCCCCTGCACCCCGAGCACGTCGCCGGGCTGGAACCCGTACACCGTGCGCAGCGGCAGCACCCCGGCGATGGCCAACGGCTCGGCCGGATCGTCGGACTCGGCCCAGTCGAAGTACGTGTGGCTGTACGGCGCGGCGACCACCGGCAGACCGGCGGACCGGGCCAGGTCGATCCGGTCGATGCCCCGCCAGGCGAAGACGGTGGACCCGCCTGGAACTCCCCGGTCGAGCAGTTCGTCCCAGACCGCGGTCCGCCGGCCGTGACCGGCCAGATGCTCGGCCAGCCGCCCGGTCCACCAGCCCTGCAGGTCGGCCACCCGGGGCAGGCCGAGCTCGGTGGCCCGGGCGACGGCCGCCGGGTTCGCCGCCCACTCGGCGGTCGGCACCTCGTCCCCGCCGACGTGCACGTACTCGAACGGGAAGACCTGGACCACCTCGTCGAGGATGTGGTGCACGGCGGCCAGGGTGGCCGGTTCCAGGTTGAGTACGTGGGTGGAGATCCCCCAGGTCGTCCCGACTGCCAACTGGCGGGTCGGATCGTTGCCGAACTCGGGATAGGCCGCGATCGCCGCCTGGGCGTGCCCGGGCAGGTCGATCTCCGGCATGATCCGCACGCCGCGCCGGGCCGCGTAGTCCACCAGGTCACGCAGCTCTGTCTGCCGGTACCAGCCGCCGTGCGGCACCCCGTCGCTGCGGCCGTCCCGAAGATGACCGGCCGGCGACGCCGCCCGGAACCCGCCCACCTCGGTCAACCGGGGGTACCGCCGCACCTCGAACCGCCAACCCTGGTCGTCGGTCAGATGCAGGTGCAGGGTGTTGAGCTTGTGCATGGCCAGCACGTCGACGTAGCGGTAGAGCAGCGGCAGCGGGTGGCACCAGCGGGCCACGTCGAGCAGCGATCCCCGCCACGGGTACGCCGGCACGTCGACGATCTCCACCGTCGGCAGCCGCCACGGCACGCCGCGGACCGGCCCGGCCGCGTACACCTGGTCGGGCAGCAACTGACGCAGCGTCTGCACCGCCCAGCGCAGCCCGGCCTCGGCGGCGGCCACCGCCCGGACCCCGGTTGGGTCGACCCGCAGCCGGTAGCCCTCGGCGCCGAGCGCGGGATCGTCGCGCACCAGCAGGCTGATCACGCCGTCGCCGGGCGCCCCGGCCGTCGGCAGCGGCAGCCCGGTCGCCGGGGTGAGCAGTTCGCGCAGCAGGTCGGCGACGCCGGCCGGCGCGAACAGACCGGTCGTCGCACCGAGGGTGAAATGCCCGGCCTCACGGATCAGCCGGGTGGGACGCGGCAAAAGCATGTCCACAGCCAAGCACAGGAGTTCCGCCCGCGCGCCCCGCGCGGCATCATGGGCAGATGATGGACGAGGGGTGGGCTTGGTCGGACGCGTGGATCTTCGTCTCGACGGTCATCGCGGGCAAGGTGGGTCGGCACCGCAGGTCGCCGCTGAGCCGCCGGCCCGAAGGGGTACGCCTGGTCGACGTGCTCACCACCGCCGAACACCTCAACCAGGCGATCCCCACCCGGGAAGAGATCGAGACCGGGGTGCGCCGACTGCTCGGTGCCGGACTGGTCTCGGTCAGCGACGGCTGGTTCCAGGTCACCGAGGCCGGTGAACAGCTGTGGCGGGACCGGCCACGCAGCGGTCTGACTACCACTGTGGACAGTGTGCACGGGGTGCTCGACCAGCGGTACACCACCACCGCCGAGGCCGAGTGGCAGCTGGACGACCAGGACCACGCTGCCGCGATGCTCGAATACACCGGGCGTTTCCTACCGCCGACGCCCCGGCGTTCGGTGGAGAACTCCGCCGCAGCCCGGCAGGGCCGGGCCTGACCTCGGGCGGGTCGACGGGGCCGGCTACGGCGGTCAACGCACCGGGTGGCCGGCGTCGCGCAGCTCCCGTTTGACCGCGCCGATGGTGAGCTCGCCGAAGTGGAACACGCTCGCGGCGAGGACCGCGTCGGCCCCGGCGGCCACCGCCGGCGGGAAGTGCGCGGTGGCACCGGCACCGCCACTGGCGATCACCGGGATGTCGACCACCGCCCGTACCGCAGCGATGAGCTCGACGTCGAAACCCGCCTTGGTGCCGTCGGCGTCCATCGAGTTGAGCAGGATCTCCCCGGCACCCAGTTCGGCACCGCGCCGCGCCCAGGCCACCGCGTCGATCGCGGTCCCCCGCCGACCGCCGTGGGTGGTCACCTCGAACCCGCTCGGCGTGTCGCCGCTGGCGACCGTCTCCCGCCCGGCGCGGCGTACATCCAGGGACAGCACCAGCACCTGCCGGCCGAACCGGTCGGCGATCTCGGCGATCAGACCGGGACGGGCGATCGCCGCGGTGTTCACCCCCACCTTGTCCG
The DNA here is from genome assembly GCF_029581175.1 of Solwaraspora sp. WMMD937. Taxonomy (NCBI): domain Bacteria; kingdom Bacillati; phylum Actinomycetota; class Actinomycetes; order Micromonosporales; family Micromonosporaceae; genus Solwaraspora; species Solwaraspora sp. WMMD937. The sequence goes on from NZ_CP120738.1 coordinate 5,555,288, forward strand.
CCCCGGCGCGCAGCAGCGTGTCCACGTTCTCCACCGACCGCACCCCGCCGCCGACGGTCAGCGGGATGAAGACCGACTCGGCGGTTCGACGGACCACGTCCAGCATGGTGCCGCGGGCATCGGAGGAGGCGGTGACGTCGAGAAAGGTCAACTCGTCCGCGCCGGCCGCGTCGTAGGCTGCGGCCAACTCGACCGGGTCCCCGGCGTCGCGCAGGTCGACGAAGTTGACCCCCTTGACCACCCGGCCCGCGTCCACGTCGAGGCAGGGAATCACCCGGACCGCGACGGTCACGCCGAGGCCTCCGATCGGCCGGCGTCGCGCAGCGCGGCGAGCGCCTGCGCTACGCTGAACGCGCCGGCGTACAGCGCCTTGCCCGCGATCACTCCCTCCACCCCGGCCGATTCCAGAGTGGCGAGCGCCCGCAGATCATCCAGGGTGGACACGCCGCCGGAGGCGATCACCGGCGCGTCGGTCCGCGAGCACACCTCACGGAGCAGGTCCAGGTTCGGTCCCCGCATGGTGCCGTCCTTGGTGATGTCGGTGACCACGTACCGCGCGGCACCGGCCTTGTCCAGCCGTTCGAGGATCTCGAACAGGTCGCCACCGTCGCGGGTCCAGCCCCGGGCGGCCAGGGTGCGGCCGCGCACGTCCAGGCCGATCGCCACCCGGTCGCCGTACTCCGCGACGATCCGGTCACACCAGATCGGGTCCTCCAACGCGGCGGTGCCGATGTTGACCCGGGCCGCGCCGGTGCCCAGCGCGGCGGCGAGCGACTCGTCGTCGCGGATCCCGCCGGACAACTCCACCGCCACGTCGATCTGCCGGACCACCTCGGCGAGCAGGTGGGCGTTGCTGCCCCGGCCGAAGGCGGCGTCGAGGTCGACCAGGTGGATCCACTCCGCACCGTCACGCTGCCAGGCGAGCGCTGCCTCCAGCGGATCGCCGTAGGAGGTTTCGCTACCGGCCGCGCCCTGGACCAGGCGGACGGCCTGGCCGTCGGCGACATCGACAGCGGGAAGCAGGGTCAGGGTCACGGATCGTCTCCTCGAAGATGGTGGGTGTCAGGTCCGTCGGCCGAGCGCGATGACCACGACGGCGGGTGCCACGAGCAGCAGTACGGCGATCAGCAGCAGACGCAGCGCCATGTCCGGCACGGCCAGCCAGACGACCGCCAGCGCCGCCACGGTCAGCACCGCGATCCCGGCGCGTTCGGCGCGGCTACGCCGGATGAACAGCCGCCCGGTGCGCCCGCCCGGCCGACGCGGGGTGAGCCGGCGCAGCGCGGACCGGCGCCGCTGCCGGCGGGCGCTGGTCCGGGCGCGGGCGGCCCGCTCGCGTTCCGCCTCGGCCAGCCGGGCGGCCCGGCGGCGGGCCCGTTCCTTGCTCACCGGTCCTCCCCTACCGTCGTGGTCGGTGGAGTCAACGTGGCCAACCAGTTTCCCAGCAGGATCGCCCCGGTCTGGGCGGACTTCTCCGGATGGAACTGCGTCGCCGACAGCGCACCGCGTTCGGCGGCGGCCACGAAACCGGTCCCATGTTCGGTGGTGGTGACCAGGACGCCGGCGGCGGTCAGCTGGTCGACGGCGAGCGCCGCGTACGAGTGCACGAAGTAGAACCGGGCGTCGTCGGGCAGACCGCCGAACAGGGTGCTGCCGGCCGGCGCGGCCACGGTGTTCCAGCCCATGTGCGGCACCCGCTCGGCCGGCAGCCGACGAACCCCGCCGGGCAGCAGACCGAGCCCTTTGGTGACCACCCCGTGCTCCTCGCCGTACTCGAAGAGGATCTGCATGCCGACGCAGATGCCGAGTACCGGGCGGCCCTCGGCGACCCGCCGCGCGATCACCGGCGCCGCACCCAGCTCGTCGATACCGGACATGCACGCCGCGTACGCGCCGACGCCCGGCACCACCAGCCCGGCTGCGGCGTCGGCCGCGGCCAGGTCGGCGGTCACGGTCACCTCGGCACCGGCCCGGGCCAGCGCCCGTTCGGCGGAGCGCAGATTGCCCGAGCCGTAGTCGAGCACCACGACAGCCGGCGGTGGCGTGGCCATCAGTCACCTCCCGGTAGCAGCCAGAACACGCCGGCGGCGACCGCCAGCAGGGCGAGGCCGGCGGCCAGACCGACGGCCCCCCGCCCGGCACCCTGACGGTGCAGCGACCAGACACCACCGACCAGCACCCCGGCCAGCGCGAACAGCGCCACCGGCAGGAAGCCGTCCACGTTACAGCGCGCCTTTGGTGCTGGGCACCGAGCCGGCCGACCGGGGGTCGATCGCCACCGCCTCGCGCAGCGCCCGCGAGACCGCCTTGAACTGGGCCTCGACCACGTGGTGCGCGTCCGGGTGGCCGCCGTCGCGGGCGGCCCGCAGCACCGACACGTGCAGCGTGATCATGGCCGAGTGGCCGAGCGACTCCCAGATGTGCCGGGTCATGCTGGTCGGGTAGACCGGCCCGATGTACGGCGCCAGCGCCGGCTCGTCGTGCACCACGTACGGCCGGCCGGAGAGGTCGACCGCCGCCCGTACCAGTACCTCGTCCATCGGGATGGTGGCCGAGCCGTACCGGCGGATGCCCGCCTTGTCGCCCAGCGCCTGGCGCAGCGCCGTGCCCAGCGCGATCGCCGTGTCCTCCATCGTGTGGTGTGCGTCGATCTCCAGGTCACCGACCGTCTGTACGGTCAGGTCGAAGCCGCCGTGCCGGGCAATCTGGTGCAGCATGTGGTCGTAGAAGCCGACACCGGTGCCGATGTCGGCGGTGCCGGTGCCATCGAGGTCCAGCTCCACCAGCACCTTGGTCTCGGCCGTGGTGCGTTCGACCCGCGCGGTGCGGTTCATCACTTCACTCCGTTCCGCCGGTGCGCGCCGGACGCAGGCCGGCGCGCGACTCGGTCATCGCGGCTGTCTCGGACTTGGTAGCTTGTTCGGAGTTGGCGACCGGCTCGGACCTGGCGACCAGTTCGGTCATCGCGTCAAGGAACACGCCGGTCTCCTGCGGCGTCCCGGCCGTCACCCGCAGCCAGCCGGCCAGCCCGACGTCACGGACCAGCACCCCACGTTCCAGCAACGCCTGCCAGACGGCCCGCTGGTCACCGACGCCACTGTCGCCGCCACCGACGCCGAACAGCACGAAGTTGGCGTCGCTGTCCGCCACGGCGAGCCCGAGCCGACGCAGCTCGGCGACGATCCGGTCCCGCTGTTGCATGATCACCTGTACCGTACCGAGCAGGGTGTCCCGGTGCGCCAGCGCCGCCCGGGCCGCCGCCTGGGTGAGTGCCGACAGATGGTAGGGCAGGCGGACCAGTTGGACCGCGTCGACCACCGCAGGATGCGCGGCCAGGTAGCCCAGTCGACCGCCAGCGAAACCGAACGCCTTGCTCATCGTCCGGGTCACCACCAGCCGTGGATGCGTCGACAGCAGCCGCACCGCGCTGGCCGTACCCGGACGGGCGAACTCGGCGTACGCCTCGTCGACGACGACCATGCCCGGCGCGGCGGCCAGCACCGCCCGCACCACCGCCGGGTCCAGGGCGGTCCCGGTCGGGTTGTTCGGGGAGCAGAGGAAGACCAGGTCCGGCTGATGCTCGAACACCTGGCCGGCCGCGTCGTCGGCGGACAGGTCGAAGTCGGGTCCGCGTCGGCCGTCCACCCATCGGGTGCCGGTGCCCACCGCCAGCAACGGATGCATCGAGTACGCCGGGGTAAAGCCGAGCGCCACCCGGCCGGGACCGGCGAACGCCTGCAACAACTGCTGCTGGATCTCGTTGGAGCCGTTGGCCGCCCACACCTCGGCGGTGGTCAGCCCGTGCCCGAGATAGCCGGCCAGGTCGGCCCGCAGTGCGAGCGCGTCCCGGTCCGGGTAGCGGTTGAGTTGCCGCAGCTCGGCGGTGACCGCCTCGGCGATCGCCTCGACCACGACGTCCGGCAGCGGGTAGGAGTTCTCGTTGGTGTTGAGCCGCACCGCAACGTCCAACTGCGGTGCGCCGTACGGGCTGCGCCCGCGCAGATCGTCGCGGATCGGCAGGTCGTCCAGGGTGACCGGGCCGCTCATCTGGTCACCGCCGGTCCACCCGCAGTCGGGGAAACGGCCGGTGAGTTCGCCACCGGGGCGGCGATGCCGGCCGGGTCGGCGAACCGGGCCCGGACCGCCTGCCCGTGCGCCGGCAGGTCCTCCGCCTCCGCCAGGGTGACCACGTGGTCGGCGACGTCACGCAACGCGTCCGCGTCGTACTCGACGAGGTGGATACCGCGCAGGAAGGACTGCACCGACAAACCCGAGGAGTGCCGGGCGCAGCCGCCGGTGGGCAGGACGTGGTTGGAGCCGGCGCAGTAGTCACCCAGCGACACCGGGGCGTGCGCGCCGACGAAGACCGCCCCGGCGTTGCGGACCCGTAGCGCCCACTGCCGGGCGTCCCGGGTCTGGATCTCCAGGTGCTCGGCGGCGTACGCGTCGACCACGGCCAGACCGGCGTCGAGGTCGTCGACCAGGACGAGGCCGGACTGCTCGCCGCCGAGTGCGGTCGCGATCCGGTCGGCGTGCCGGGTGGCCGGCACCTGCCGGGCCAGTTCCCGGTCAACCGCGTCGGCCAGCCCGGTCGACGGGGTGACCAGTACGCTGGCCGCCAACGGGTCGTGCTCGGCCTGGCTGATCAGGTCGGCGGCGACATGCACCGGGTCCGCGGTGTCGTCGGCGAGGATGGCGATCTCGGTCGGGCCGGCCTCGGCGTCGATACCGACCACCCCACGCAGCAGCCGCTTGGCGGCGGTGACCCAGATGTTGCCCGGCCCGGTGATCACGTCGACCGGGGCGCACCGGTCGGTCCCGTCCGGGTCGACCGCGGCACCGTAGCCGAGCATCGCGACGGCCTGGGCGCCGCCGACCGCGTACACCTCGTCGACGCCGAGCAGGGCGCAGGCGGCCAGTACCCGCGAATCGGGCAGCCCGTCGTTGTCGCGCTGCGGCGGGCTGGTCACCACCAGCGATGCCACCCCGGCGACCTGAGCGGGGACCACGTTCATCACCACGGTCGACGGGTACACCGCCAGCCCGCCGGGCACGTACAACCCGACCCGGCCGACCGGCACCCAACGCTCGGTGACGGTGCCGCCGGGCACCACCTGGGTGGTGACGTCGATCCGGCGCTGGTCGGCGTGCACCCGCCGGGCCCGGTCGATGCATTCCAGCAGCGCGGCCCGGACCCCGGGATCGAGGTCGCGCTCGGCCGCGGCGAGCGCTTCGGTGGGCACCCGCAGCCGGTGCGGGCTGACCCCGTCGAACCGCTCGGCCGCCTCCCGGATCGTTGGGTAGCCATGGTCACGGACCGCCTCCACCAGCGGGCGGATCCGCTCGACCGCCACGGAGACGTCGAGCTGGGCACGGGGCAGCAGGCCGCGCGGGTCAGGCGACCCGCCTCGCAGGTCGATCCGGTTCAGCACGCTTGCGAGTCTAGGCGTCCTCCCACTGGCCGGACGCCGGCCGTCCAGCGGACGGGACAGTGAGCGTGACCACGCTAGGCTCGACCGGTGGGTCAGCGGCTACCGGTCTTTCCGCTCGGGACGGTGCTCTTCCCCGGGTTGGTCTTGCCTCTGCACATCTTCGAGGAGCGTTACCGGGCACTGGTCCGGCATCTGACCAGCCTGCCCGAGGGCGTCACCCGGGAGTTCGGGGTGGTGGCGATCCGGCGTGGCTGGGAGGTGCTGCCGAGCGCCGGGCCGCCGGGCGCGCCGGCACCGACCTCGGTCAGCCTGCACGAGATCGGCTGCACCGCTCAGCTGCGGCAGGTCACCGAGCTGCCGAACGGACGGTACGACATCGTGACGGTGGGCCGGCGCCGGTTCCGGATCACCGACCTGGCCACCGAAGGTACGCCGTACCTCACCGCGTCGGTGCAGTGGCTGCCCGAACCGACCGGGTCCGAGAAGCTGGCCGACCTGCTGGCCCCGCAGGTGCTCGCGGTGTTCCGGCAGTATCTCGATCTGGTCCGGACCGACTCGGCCGAGATCACCGAGCAGCTGCCGGAGACCCCGACCGTGCTCTCCCACCTGGTGGCGGCGACCGCCGCGTTGCACATCAGCGAGCGACAGGCGCTGCTGGCGGAGCTGGACACCGCCCGACGGCTGCGGGCCGAGCTGCGGATGCTCAATCGGGAGGTGGCGCTGCTGCGCCGGGTGCGGGCGGTGCCGGTCCCGTTGCCCGAGTTGGCGGTTCCGGCGAGTCCGAACTGATTCGCGGGTCGGCGGCGACGTCCGGGGCCGCCGGGAGGATCGGAAGGTCAGACCCGGTTTCGCCCCGGTCCGGACCCGGACGCAGGTCCGGGTGGCTGGACCAGCCAGCCAGCATGGTGTACGCCAGCACTGCGCCGAGCGCCGGAGCGCCGAACGCGCCGGTGACCGTCGGCAGCACGCCGAACCACAGGTCGAAGTCGCCGGCCTGCAGGTCCGGTGGCCGCTCCAACTGGGCACCGAGCGCCGCCGCCTCGATCGCCCGCTGGTAGCCGGCCAGGCCGATCTGCCGGCCGAGAGCCCAGGCCAGCGCCGCCGCGCCGAGCCCACCGGCGGTAACGGCGACCAGCCCGTACGGGCCGCGGGACCGGGGCAGTGCCGCCCAGACGACGATCCCGGCGAGGATCCCGTAGCCGACGCCGAGCATCGCGAACCAGCCGTCGGCGGCGACGAAGACCTCCGGGTCGCCGCCCCGTACCGCCGCACCCTGCTCGGTCTTGACCACCGGGATCCAGGGGGCCAGCATCGACCAGGCGACGCCGAGCGGAGCACCGCCCACGGTGATCGCGGCGGCGACGTACAGCCCTGGCCGTCGCCAGGTCCGGCGACGGCCGACGGCCGGGGTGGACCCCGCCGCGCCGACGTCGGGCAAAGGTGCCGGCGACGCTCCGGACGGGCCGGTCGGGTCGCCGGGTGGGCCGGCGTCGGCGGTGGAACTCACCCGTCGATCCTCTCGCAGATCTCAGCCGGCTACGGCGGTAGGGCCAAGGAGCGCCTTGAGGTCGGCCATCAACGCGGTCGTCGGGGCGACCCGGTGCGGGCCGAGGCGCAGCAGGGTGGCGCGGCCGCCGTTGACGAGTTTGACGTGCACCTCGGCCGAGCCGGGGTGGCTGGTCAGCACGTCGCGGAGGCTGTCGACCAGGGGCGGGGTGCAGCGGGCCGGGGACAGCGCGATCACGATGGGCTTGATCTCGTCCGCGGCGGTGATCTCCGGTACGGACAGGTCCATCGCCATCAGTCGGGGCTGGTCGTCGCGGCGGTCGACCCGGCCCTTCACCACGACGATGGCGTCCTCGGCGATGTACTGGCCGACGAGTTCGTAGGTGTTCGGGAAGAACAGCACCTCGACGGCGCCGCCGAGGTCCTCCAGGGTGGCCGAGGCCCACGCCCGGCCCTGCTTGGTGATCCGCCGCTGCACCCCGGAGAGGATGCCGGCCAGGACGACCACGGTGCCGTCGGCGACCGCACCGTCCTCGGCCAGGGCGGCGATGGACATGTCGGCGGCGTTGGCGAGGACATGCTCGACGCCGAACAGCGGGTGGTCGGAGACGTACAGGCCGAGCATCTCCCGTTCGAAGGTGAGCAGGTCGGTCTTGTCCCACTCGTCGTCGGGGATCGGTGGGGTGACCACCATCGGGCCCGCGCCGCCGCCGGCCGGGTCGGCGGCGCCGAACGCGTCGCCGAACAGGTCGTACTGGCCGACCGCCTCGTTGCGTTTGAGGTCCATGAACGAGTCGATCGCGTCGGCGTGCACGGTCAGCAGACCCCGGCGGGTGTGGCCGAGGGAGTCGAACGCGCCCGCCTTGATCAGCGATTCGACGGTGCGTTTGTTGCAGGCCACCGGGTCGACCTTGCGCAGGAAGTCGTAGAAGTCGGTGTAGGCGCCCTTGTCCTTGCGGCACCGGGCGATCGCGTCGACGACGTTCGTGCCCACGTTACGCACGGCGGCCAGGCCGAACCGGATGTCGGCGCCGACGGCGGTGAACCGGGCTCCGGAGGCGTTGACGTCCGGCGGCAGCACCTTGATCTTCATCCGCCGGCACTCGGCCAGGTAGACGGCGGCCTTGTCCTTGTCGTCGCCGACGCTGGTCAGCAGCGCGGCCATGTACTCGGCCGGGTAGTTGGCCTTCAGGTACGCCGTCCAGTACGACACCAGACCGTAGCCGGCGGTGTGCGCCTTGTTGAACGCGTAGTCGGAGAACGGGACCAGGATGTCCCACAGCGTCTTGATCGCCTCGTCGGAGTAGCCGTTGTCCCGCATGCCCTGCGAGAACGGCACGTACTCCTTGTCCAGGATCTCCTTCTTCTTCTTGCCCATCGCCCGACGCAGCAGGTCCGCGGCGCCGAGCGTGTAGCCGGCCAGCTGCTGGGCGATCGCCATGACCTGCTCCTGGTAGACGATCAACCCGTAGGTGTCGCCCAGGATGTCGGCGAGGGGTTCGGCCAGCTCGGGGTGGATCGGCACCACCGGTTTACGGTTGTTCTTACGGTCGGCGTACTCGTTGTGCGCGTTGGCGCCCATCGGACCCGGCCGGTACAGGGCGAGGACGGCGGAGATGTCCTCGAAGTTGTCCGGCACCATCGAGCGCAGCAGTGACCGCATCGGCCCGCCGTCGAGCTGGAACACCCCGAGCGTGTCGCCCCGGGCGAGCAGCTCGTAGGCGCGCTTGTCGTCCAGCGGCAGATCCTCGAGGACCAGGTTGAGGTTCTGGTTGTCGGCGATCCCGGCCAGGCAGTCGTCCATCACGGTCAGGTTGCGCAGCCCGAGGAAGTCCATCTTCAGCAGGCCGATGGACTCACACGCGCCCATGTCCCACTGGGTGATGATCGCCCCGTCCTGCTCCCGCTTCTGGATCGGCAGCACGTCCACCAAGGGGTCGCGGGACAGGATCACCCCGGCCGCGTGCACCCCCCACTGCCGTTTCAGCCCCTCCAGGCCCTTGGCCGTGTCGACGATCTTGCGGACCTCGCCGTCGGACTCGTACAGCGCCCGGAACTCCACCGCCTCCGGGTAGCGCGGGTGTTTCGGGTCGAAGATGCCGGTCAGCGGGATGTCCTTGCCCATCACCGGCGGCGGCATCGCCTTGGTGATCCGGTCACCCATCGCGAACGGGTAGCCGAGCACCCGGGCGGCGTCCTTGATCGCGGCCTTCGCCTTGATCGTGCCGTAGGTGATGATCTGGGCGACCCGTTCCTCGCCGTACCGCTCGGTCGCATACCGGATCATGTCACCGCGGCGACGCTCGTCGAAGTCCATGTCGATATCCGGCATCGACACCCGGTCCGGATTCAGGAACCGCTCGAACAGCAGGCCGTGCGGGATGGGATCCAGCTCGGTGATACCCAGGGCGTACGCGATCAGCGCCCCGGCCGCCGAACCACGGCCCGGACCGACCCGGATGCCTTCCCGCTTGGCGTAGTGCACCAGGTCCGCAGTCACCAGGAAGTAGCCCGGGAACCCCATCTTGAGGATCACGTCGAGCTCGTACTCGGCCTGCCGGCGGTGCCCGTCGGGCACCCCGCCGGGGAACCGACGCTCCAGCCCCCGCATCACCTCGGCCCGCAGGAACGACTCCTCGGTCTCCCCGGCCGGCACCGGGAACTGCGGCATCAGGTCCCGGGACGAGAACAACGCCGAATAGTCGCCGATCTTCTCGGCGATCTCGAGAGTGTTGTCACACGCCCCCGGCACCTCGGCGTCCCACAGTTTCCGCATCTCCGAAGCGGATTTGAGATAGAAGTCCCGGGCGTCGAACTTGAACCGCTTCGGGTCAGCCATCGTCGAACCGGACTGGACACACAGCAGCACCTCGTGCGCATCCGCGTCCCGTTCATGCGTGTAGTGCAGATCATTGGTCGCGACCGGTTTGAGATTCAACCGCTTTCCGAGCCGGATCAGATCGTCCCGGACCCGGGTCTCGATACCCAGACCGTGATCCATCAACTCCAGGTAGAAGTTGTCGGCCCCGAAGATGTCGCGGAATTCGGCCGCCGACGCGCACGCCTTCTCGAAGTCACCGATCCGCAACCAGGTCTGGACCTCACCGGACGGGCACCCCGTGGTCGCGATGATCCCCTTGCCGTACTCGTTCAGCAGTTCCCGGTCCGCACGCGGCTTGTAGAAGTACCCCTCCAGGCTCGCCCGCGAGCCCAGCCGGAACAGGTTACGCAGGCCGTCCGCGTCCGCCGCCAGCATCGTCATGTGGGTGTACGCGCCACCACCGGAGACGTCGTTCTCCCCGCCGTCGGCCCACCGCACCCTGGTCCGGTCCCGCCGGTCCGTCCCCGGCGTCAGATACGCCTCCAGGCCGATGATCGGTTTCACCCCGGCGCCGGTCGCCTGCTTGAAAAAATCGTACGCGCCGAAAAGATTGCCGTGGTCGGTCATCGCCAGGGCCGGCATTTCCAGACGGTTGGCCTCGGCGAACAGTTCCTTCAACCGGGCCGCTCCATCGAGCATCGAATACTCTGTGTGCACGTGCAGGTGCACAAAACCATCGGACACCGACCCGGCCCCCTTCTCCCGTCCCGGCACGACCAGCGAACCCTATCGTGTCGCCGCCGGCCCCGCACCGAGGCGCGCGGGGTCCGTAGCCGTACGACGCCGCGCCACTTTCACTCGTCGCGACTCGCGACACTCCCGGCAGACCACGAGCTCCGCCCGACAACACCGTCAGTGAGGGTTTACCGTCTCTGTGTGAAGGCAGCCAGACAGAGACCCACATTTCGCTCCAGGTTGGCCGGTATCGGCATCGAGGCGCTGGTCAGCATCGGCACCGCGTTCGGGTTCCTGGCCTGGAGCAAAGACATTAATGTCGATCCGCTGGACCGAAAAGGCCAGGTGAGCGGCTTGGCAGCACTCCAGCTCCGGTTCGCGGTGCTGGCCGGCGTGCTGGTCGTCGCGATGGTGCTGACCCACCGGCTGCTCGCCCCGGCACACCGCCCGTACATCGTCCGGGCCGGCTGCGCCGCGATCGCCGGACTCGCTACCGGGCTCGTCGCCGGGGGGATCGCGGTGGCACTGCGCGGCACCCAGCTGCCGCTGTGGGCCGGCGGCGGCGACTACCAGTGGATCCTCGAATGGACCGCCGCGTTGTGGTCCGGGCAGGAGATCTCCGACCACTACCCACCGGCCGTCTTCTGGATGATCGGGGCCTGGGCCCGGCTGACCGACCAACCGCAGGTCCTCGCCCTCAAGGACCTCCAGTTGGCCGGTACGGCCCTGTTCGGCCCGGCTGCCTACCTCGCCTGGCGGTTGGTGCTGCGTCCGCTCTGGGCGGTGACCGTCGGGGTGCTGGCGATGCTGCCGATGATCGAACCGGTCAAGCCGTACCCGCAGATCACCCTGGTGATGCTGATCCCGGTGCTGGTGAAGTTCCTGTCGACGGTCCGCCGGGCGGACCGGATGACCGCCCGGCGGGCACTGCTGGCCGGCACGCTGGCCGGGCTCGGCCTCGGACTGCTCTTCCTGCTCTACTCCGGGTGGTTCGTCTGGTGCGCGGGCGGAATGCTGGTGGCCGTCGCGCTGACCGCCCCGTGGCGGACCGGCTCGCGGTCGGTCCTGCTACTCGGCGGCGCGACCGTGGTCAGCTTCGTGCTGGTCGGCTGGGTACATCTACGCGGCCTGCTCGCCCCGACCGGCGGCACCTCCGACGACTACTTCTACTTCGACACCGACACCGAGCCGGCGTACATCGCGATGTGGCGCAACGACCGACCAGCCGACGTCGGCCCGGTCTGGCCGCCGGTCGGCGAACTCGGCGGGGTCGGACTGTTCACCCTGCTGCTCGCGGTCGGGCTCGGGCTGGCCCTCGCGCTGGCCTGGCGGCGCAGCATCGTGATCGCCCTCGGCGCGTGCGCGGCCAGCGCCTGGTTCCTGCGGATGTGGCTGGCCAGCGAACAGTGGGAGACCCAGACCGTACGGCTGTATCCGCGGACCACCGCCGTGGTGCTCTACTGTCTGCTGATCCTCACCGGATTCGGTGTGCTGCTCGCCGTCCAACGCTGGCACGACCGCACCGGCGCCACCGGCCCAGCCGGCCGGGAGCCGACCGCCCCGGCCGGGCTGCTGCTCGTGCCGCTGCTGTTCGTGTTCGCCTCCGCCGGGTCCGCCACCGTCGACCGGTACCTGCCCGACGAGCGGACCAACCACGCCGGCTACTTCGCCTGGATCGCACACACGACGCCCTACCCGGACGGCCGGTGCTCCCGCTGGGGGGTGGCACACGGCTGCCAGCCGACGACCGACCGGGTGCCGGCCGACTGACGAAGGGTCAGCGGGACCGGCCCGGACTCAGCGGACGAACGGCTCCAGCATCATCGAGGCCGCCTGCAGCCACGCCTGCCGCGTCTCCGGCTGCAACTGCACGTACTCGATCGACGATCCGGTCTCCAGAGCCGGGTCGTAGGGCACCACGGCGACCGCCCGGGTCCGGGTGGCGAAGTGCCGGCGCAGGTCGTCGAGCAGCGGCATCGGCCCCGGACTCGGGCAGGACAGCAAGGTCACCGCGTTGCGTACCAGGTCGCCCATGCCGACGTCGTCCAGCAGGTCCAGCATCCAGTCCGCGGTGAATGCCGCGTCCTCCCGGGGTACGCAGGTGACCACCAGCTGATCGGCGGCCTGCAGGACGGTCTGCCAGTTGGCGCTCTCCACGTTGTTGCCGGTGTCCACGCAGATCACGTCGTGGGTCCGGCGGAGCAGCTCCAGCACCCGCCGAACGGTGTGCGGGTCGAGACGCTGCGCGAACCGAGGGCTCTCCTCACCGGCGAGTACATCGTACGAGCCGTCGGAGGCGTGCCGGAGGTAATCGTCGAGCCGGTCGGTCAACTCGTAGCCGTGCGATCCCTCGATCTCCACCAGATCGGAGATCAGATGGCGAATTGTCCGGGCGTGACGGGCGCTGCCGGCCCGCAGCCCGAGCGTACCGCGCAGCTCGTTGTCGTCCCAGGCGAGCACGCCACGGCCACGGACGCTACCGATCGTCGCCGCAGCGAGGACGGTCGCCGTCGTCTTGTGCACCCCGCCCTTCGGATTCGCAAACGCCAGCACCCGCGGTATGCCGAGGTTGCGGCGCAGGATGCCGGTGGCCCGGTCGACCTCCGCGTCAGGCCGGCTCTCCCGCCACTCGATCCGCGCCGGGTATCCGCCGCCGCCGTCCGGACCCGGCGGGTACCCCGGCCCTGGCCCGCCCCGGCGGGGCGGCTCGGCGACCGGCGGGTAGCCGCCGACCTCGGGGCCGGCCGGGAAGCCCTGTTCCGGAGGTGGCGGCACACTCGGGCGCACCGGGCGAGCGCCTCGGTCCGCAGGGTGACCGGGCATCACCGGATAGCTGGGTGCGTAGCCACCCGGGGCGACCGGACCCGGCGGCGGCGCCAGGGCGGCGTACCGACCGGCGGCCGGCGCCGACGGCCCCGGGTCGGCCGGATAACCAGGATCAGCCGGATAGCCAGGATCGGCGGGGTGGCCGGGACCGGCCGGATGGCCGGAGTCGCCCATCCAACTGGAACCGGCGGAATGCCCCGGCTCCGGCTGGTGACCCGGCACCTGGGCGGTGCCGCGACCGTTCTCCCGCAGCCGGGGTACCGCCCCGTTGCGGTCCGCTACCTCGGGATGCTCACCGGTGCGGCCACCGAGTCGAGCCCGGTCGAGCAGCGCACGCCAGCGCGGCGCTGGTTCGGCAGGCCGGCCCCAGCCGGACTCGGTGCCCTCCACGGCTCGCCCTCCCAGCGCTATCGGTCCCCGCCTGACAGGCTACGAAGCTAGACCTGTTCAGGCCACACCGCCAAAGGCCCGTTGTTCGGCCCGACCGGCCATCTCTACCGGACTCCCCCAGTCCGGTCACCGCAGCCGTCACCTGACGAGGATCGTGGCGGCACCGGGGGTAGCGTACGGAACCGAGACACCGGTGGTCGATACCGGCCCGCTACTAAGGTTCACCGGGGGTGCTCCGGGCAGCCCGACGGTCCGACGGTGGCCGGCGACGCGCCGGTCCGTGACGGGGTACAGCCAGCCGGCGTGGCCGGACGGCCCGCCCCGCTGGTCGATCGGCCCGACGGAGCCGTGGTCGGGCTCCCCGACCCGGCCGACGAAGTGGCCCGACCCGCCGGGTTTCCAGCACCGGCCGAGTTTCCAGAAGCTGCCGGATTTCCAGAAGCTGCCGGATTTCCAGAAGCTGCCGGATTTCCAGAAGCTGCCGAGTTTCCGGGACCGGCCGGCGACGTGTCGGCGCCGTCCCGGGTGCCGTCCTCGGCGTCCGGGGCGGAATCGGCGCTGTCCGGGGCGGAATCGTGGTCGGGCGCGGACCCGGTCTGCGTGCCTGACCCCACGTCCGGAGCGACGCCGGTCGCCGGAGCGACGCCGGTCGGGCCGCCACCGACCGCGCTGTCGGCCGCACCGCTCGGCTCGGCGGCCGGAACGTCGAACGGCAAACCGCTGCTGGTGAGCGCGGCGTCGCCAACCGGCACCACCCCGTCGTACTCCGGTAGCGGAGGCAGAAACACCGCCCGGTCCAGGCGGCGGACCTCGGGCGCGGGATCGACGGCCCGGATCTCGGCCAGCCGGGCCAGCCTGCGCAGGTCTACCGGAACGCCCTGGACCACCGCTGCGAACACGCAGGCACAGTGCTCGCGGTAAGCGGCGGCCTCGGCGGTGGCCACCCGGGCACCCTTGTCGTAGGCCAGCCACTGGTCCAGGTCGGCTGCCCGGCCGAGTTCAGCGACCCGGCGGCGGTAGTCGGTCGCCTGCCTGCTCTTGCGCTCGGTGACCTGATCCATCCCGGTCAGCACGTCCTCGGGCAGCTGGAAGGCCGGCATCCGGATCACCTGGGTCTTCTCCCGTCCCAACGGGACCCGGGTGTACACCTCCACGGCGGACACTCCGGACAGGACAGCGGCGAGCCGGTCGGGTGTCAGGTATCCGTTGAAGGTCACCAGTGCGTAGCTGTCGCCGGTCGACCCGGCCGGGACCGGATCCTCCGGTAGGGTGGCCAGCTCACCACGTACCGCCCGGAGGTAGTCCGGTATGGACTCGCCCTCGGCCACTCCCACCTGCACAATGTCGTCCACCGCACGGACGGCGCCGTCGTCGTGATCCACCGCCCAGACGGCGGCGACCAGCACCGCGCTGATCGACACCCCGGCCACCCCGACGAGCAACTGGGGACGGACCGGTCGCTGCGCGAGCCGGACGGCGGCGTCCACCAGGATCGGCAGCAGCCGTCGGTCGATTCGCCGCAACAGGTTGCCGGCACGCACGGGCGACTCCCTTTCCCCTATGGCGGGTGGACGCTGAGTGACCGCGTGTTCGCCGGCTCTCAATCGCCGAGCACGGCCAGGGCACGCTTCAAGTCGTCAGGGTAGTCGCTGTGGAAGCGAACTTCCTCCGCCGTACGGGGGTGTAGGAAACTGAGCGCACGGGCATGCAGCCACTGGCGGGTCAGTCCGAGTCGGGCGGCGAGTGTCGGATCCGCACCGTACGTCAGGTCACCTACGCACGGGTGCCGCAGCGCGGAGAAGTGCACCCGGATCTGGTGGGTACGGCCGGTTTCCAGGCGGATGTCGACCAGGCTGGCGGCGGGGAAGGCCTCCACCGTCTCGTAGTGGGTGACGCTGGGTTTGCCGCCCGAGACGACCGCCCACCGGTAGTCGTGGGTGGGGTGACGGTCGATCGGGGCGTCGATGGTCCCGCGCAACGGGTCGAGATGCCCCTGCACGACGGCGTGGTACCGCTTGTCCACCTCGCGTTCCTTGAACGCACGCTTGAGTACCGAGTACGCGCGCTCGCTCTTGGCCACCACCATCAGCCCGCTGGTGCCGACGTCGAGCCGGTGCACGATGCCCTGGCGTTCGGCCGCGCCACTGGTCGCGATGGTGTGACCGGCAGCCGCCAGACCGGCCAGCACGGTCGGGCCGGTCCATCCGGGGCTTGGGTGCGCCGCCACGCCGACCGGCTTGTCCACCACCACAATGTCCTCGTCGGCGTACTCGACCCGCAGTCCGTCGACCGGTTGGGCGATCACTACCGGAGCCGCGACGGGCGCCGGCAGGACCACCTCCAGCCAGGCGCCGGCGGTCACCCGGTCGGACTTGTGCCGGGTCACCCCGTCCACCGCAGCGTCGCCGGACTCCACCAGCGCGGCGGCCGCGGTGCGGGACAGTCCGAACAGCCGGGAGACGGCCTGATCGAGCCGGGTGCCGTCGAGCCCGTCGGGCACCGGCAGCGACCGTCGCTCCCCATGGCGGGCAGGTGTGGTCAACGGTCCACCTTTCCGGACAGCCGGCGGCCGTCGCGCTGTCGGCCGGTCAGTTCCAGCAGTACGGCAAGGAGTACGCCGACGACCAACGCACTGTCGGCCACGTTGAAGATCGGGAAAACCTGGCCGTACGGATGGAAGACACTGAACATGTCCACCACGTGGCCGAAAAGGGGCCCGGGGGCGCGGAACACCCGGTCCAGGAAGTTGCCGAGCGCCCCACCGAGGATCAGCCCGAGCGCCACCGCCCAGGGCAGCGACCGCAGCCCTCTGGTCAACCAGCCGATCCAGCCAACGACCGCCACGGTGACGAGCGGGAATATCCAGGTGTAGTCGGATCCGAGGCTGAACGCCGCACCACTGTTGCGGATCAGCGTCAGGTAGAGGGCGCCGCCCAGCAGGCGGACCGGTTCCCGGTCGGTCAGGGCGCTGATCGCCCACTGCTTCGCGCCGAGGTCGACCAGCAGTGCCGCCGCCGCGACCAGGGCGAAGACCCACAGCGCGCGTCGGTCGGTGCCCGTCACCGGCTCGCCGGTGACGGGCACGCCGAAACCCGCTTCAGGTGCTGGCGGGGCGTCGCCACCGGCGTTCGGAACGTCCGGGCGCGGATCGCCGTCGGCAGACAGACGCCTCTCCCTTCTCAGTGGAGCGGCTCGCCCGCGTCGGGCCCGTCACCGCCCGGCTAGCGCCGCTCCTCGATCTGCTTGCAGGACACGCAGAGCGTGGCCGAGGGGAAGGCGGCGAGCCGCTCGACCGGAATGTCCGTGCCGCACCGCTCACACCAGCCGTAGTTACCCTCGTCCAGCCGCTCCAGCGCCCGCTCGACCTGGTTGATGCGATCCAGGATGCTCTTGGCGAGGGAGATCTCCTGCTCCCGCTCGAACGTCTTGGTGCCGGTGTCGGCCTGATCGTCGCCGGCCGAGTCGGTCAGCCGTTCCCGCTGCAGTTCGGTGATCTCGCTCAGCGTCTGATCATACTCGGCTCGCAACTCGTCCCGACGGGCCTGCAGGGCAATTTGGATCTTGGTGGTCTCGGCCGCGCTGCGCGGTGCCCGGGCCGCTCGCCCGCGGGCGGCGGTCTTCGTGTCGGCTGGCTTCGCCATCGTCGCTCCCTCGGCCGCGTCACCCGCGGCGATCGGCAGTGCCTGTACGGGATCCTCCGGCGTCGGCAGGCCGGACGGTCCGCGGCGCGGTGGACAGGGTCACCCGACCCGTCCGGCACCTCGCTCCCGTCAGCTCGGCCATGCTGCCCCCAAAGCACAAAACGGGCGTACAACGGGTCCGTTGCACACTCCGGAGATTCGCAAGGATACGGAACGTGAAGACATCCGACAACAATGGCACAGCTTTCGTCCGGTGATGCACCGATTCGACCGGCCAGATCGAGCCGAAGGACACGGCGGCACGGCGCGGGCCGACATATCACTCATCAAGGACAGTCGCCGCGCCTTGTCGGGGAGTGAGCCGGGTGGTCGGGGTGTCGGCAGCCGACCGTTCACCCGTCCCGCAGCCGCCGCAGCCGGGCGGCCAACGCCTCGGCCTCGTCGGTGGACACGGTGTCCACCCTGAACAGCTTGTCCCGACTGGCGGCACCGGCCCGCAGCGTGACCCGCCGGGTCGGCACCTCGAGCGCTGTCGCGAGCGCATGCCGGGCCGCCTCCGTCGCACGGCCGTCCACCGCCGGGGCAGTGACCGCGACGATCAGCGCCGGTCCCTGCGGGCCGGGGTGACAACCACCGATCCGGGTGCGGGACGCACCGGGCTTGACCCGGACGGCGACCACCAGGTCGGTCTCCGGACGCCCGCTGGCACCGGCGGCCGGCCGGGTGGGCCGGCGGCTGCTCGCACCGGACACGAAAGACGCCGCCTGTTCAGACGCGGCCGGACTCGGCCAGCAGAGTCCGGTTCGGCTGGCAGAGCCCACACGGGGTGAATCCAAGTTCCAGGGCCTCGCGCACCGGCAGCGGCTCACCGTCCCTGGTCACCAGGTGCAGGCAGCTCGCCCGGTGGTAGCGGGGCCGTCCGTCGACCACGATCACCTCGGCATCGAGCCCGGCCAGCCGGGCGTGATCGGTCTCACCCGTCTCCTCGACCGCCGGTTCGTCGGGCGGGTCATCGTCGGCTGTCCCGCCGCCGAGATGGTCGTCGACCGGGTCGATCTGCTGCCGACCGACCGGCGCGGCGGATGACCGTTGACCGGCCCACTGGTCCGGATCGGGGTCGACACCGAACGCCGGACGGGAAACCGTCTCCGGGTCGAACGGGCCGGTGCGCAGGTTGCCGGCACGGGCCGCAGCGGCCTGCCGAGCACCGACCACGAGAGCCACCGCCGCGAGCAGACTGGCGACGATCGAGCCGACCAGCAGCAGGCTGGACCCGCTCGCCAGGCCGAGCACGAGCAGAGTGACGGCGACGAGGATGAGCACCAGACTTGCCACTATCACGGCTCACCCCCGCCGCCTCGTTGCTGACGTACCCCCCGCGAGAGGCTCGGCCTCAGCGGCCGGCCTCAAGCGCGCCGGACCGCCCACCGCCGTAGGAGCTGGCCAGGCCGGCGGTCGCCAGACCGCCACCACCTGACGCGGAGCGGCCGCCCTCGACCCGCCCCATCTCGGCCTCGAGGCCCTGCCCGCGACCGTCCAGGTCACGCAGCTGGCTCTCCAGGTACGCCTTGAGCCGGGTGCGGTACTCCCGCTCGAACTGCTTGAGCTCCTCGATGTGCTTCTGCAGGGCGGTGCGCTTGGCGTCCAGGCCGCCCATCGCCTCCTGGTGGCGCTGGCGTGCGTCCCGCTCCAGCGCGTCGGCCTTGGCCCGCGCCTCGCGGGTGACCTCCTCGGCCTTGGTGCGGGCGTCGGTAAGCAGCTTGTCCGCCTCCCGACGGGCGTCGGAGACGTGGTCGTCCGCCGTCCGCTGGGCCATCATCAGCACCCGCAGCGCCTGCTGCTCGCCGTCGCCGCCGCCACCGACGACCGGGCCACCCGCCGACCTGACCTGCTCCAACTCGGCCTGCATGGCCCGGGCTGCCTGCTCGGCGGCGGCCTTGTCCCGCTGTACGCGGTCGAGCTGGGCCTTCATGTCGTTGAGCTCCGCCGCGAGACGCGGGTCGGCGCCCGGGCCCGCCGGCCCGCCACGACCTCCGCGCTCCACCTGGGCGCGCAGCTCGTTGTTCTCCTCGATCAGACGGGCGAGCTCACGCTCGACCTCGTCCAGGAAGGCGTCGACCTCCTCCTCGTCGTACCCCCGCTTGCCGATCGGAGGCTTTTTGAAGGCGACGTTGTGGACGTCGGCCGGGGTTAGCGGCATCGAAACTCCTCGGGTCAGTTGCGGCCGCGTAGCGCGCCGGTCAGTTGGTTGCCCTGATCAGCGGCTCCACCACGAACGTGATCAGCACGAACAGGATAACCAGGAGCACAAGGGAGGCCAGGTCGAAGCTCACGGTACCAATTCGCAGTGGTGGGATCACCCGCCTCAACGCCTTAAGGGGGGGATCAGTGACGCTCCACACCGATTCCAATCCGGCTGCGGCACCCCGACCGGGTTGCCAGCGTCGACCGTACTGAAGCACCGCACTCAGGACAAACCTCGCCAACAGGGTCAGCAGAAATACGTACAGCAGCAGATACAGGACTTGGAACAGGATCGACAACACGGCAGGCGAGGTCCTCGGGTCAGGGCTAGCCCAGGCTGAAAAATCCACCCTCGGCTATCTTGGCCTTGTCCTCCGCGGTGACCTGGACGTTGGCCGGTGAGAGCAGAAACACCCGGTTGGTGACGCGTTCGATCGTACCGCGCAGACCGAACGCCAGACCGGCAGCGAAATCAACCAGACGGCGGGCGTCGGCCTCATCCATCTCGGTGAGGTTGATGATCACGGGCGTGCCGTCGCGGAAGTGCTCCCCGATCGTCCGGGCCTCCCGGTAGGTGGTCGGGTGCAGCGTGGTGATCTGGTACCGCTGCTCCTCCTCGGCGACGACCATCCGCTCCCGCACCACAGGCTGTGGCGCCAGAGCCAGATTGTCCCTGGTCGGGTAGCTGGCCGGCGTGGCCTCGGCACCGGCCCGGGTGATCGATCGCACACTGGCACGCTCACCCCGGTCGAGGTCCGGACCCCGGTGCTCCCGCTCGGCAGCCCGGTGCTCCCGCTCGGCAGCCCGGGCCTGCAGCCGCTCCGACGGCCGCAGCCGATCCACCGGTGGCCGCGCGCGTGGTGGCGGGTCGTCCGGCTCCTCGTCGTCGGCGAACTCGTCGGCATACCTGTTGTCACGGTATCGTGACTCTCGGTATCCACCCTTGTCATAGCCGTCGTCGTAGCCCTGGTCGTCGTCCTCCTCGACCAGGCCTAGCCAGACCCCCGCTTTGCGCAGTGCACCCATGCCGCGCCCCTCCGTCCGCCGTGCGGCACGCGCCCCCGCCGTGCCACTGTCGCGCGTGAACACTGCAGTGCCCACCGGTCCGAGCCGGCTCCCCGCCATGACCGGTGCGCGGTCACGGACGTCGACCCCCGACGACGGGGAGCCCGGCTCAAACAACACTGATGTAGTTTGGTATCCGCCGCCAGGCTACCGTAGCGTTGGGCGCTTTCCGAGCAACGCACTTCCGACACGGACATGTGTCGCGCCGGCGTCCACCGCCGCCTCCAGGTCAGCGCTCATTCCGGCCGAAACCATCCATGCCTCCGGCACGGCGGCTCTGAGCTGGTCAGACACCTCCGCCAGCCGGGCGAACGCCGGCTCCGGCGGCTGGTCCAGCGGAGCCACCGCCATCACCCCGGCGAGTCGCAGATCGGACTGGCTCAGGATGCACTCGACCACCGGCCAGAAGCCGGTCACTCCATCCGCCGAGTCCGGCAACGCGCCGCCGCGCCCCGCCATGCCGTCCAGACTGACCTGGACCAGCACGTCGAGCGGTCGACCACGCCGACCGGCAGCGGCGGCCAGGGCCCGGGCCAGGGGCACCCGGTCGACCGAGTGCACCAGGTCCGCGTAGCCGACCACCGACCGGCACTTGTTGCGCTGCAGTTGGCCGACGAAGTGCCAGCGCAGCCCGGGCCCGCCGGACGGTCCGGGGGCCAGCTCGGCGGCCTTGGCCGCCGCCTCCTGGTCCCGGTTCTCGCCGACGTCGGTGACCCCGAGCTCGGCCAGCAGCCGCACGTCGGCGGCCGGATATGTCTTGGTCACCGCGATCAGCGTGACGCTGTCCACCGGTCGACCCGCTGCCGCCGTGGCGGCGGCGAGCCGGGACCGTACGGCGGCCAGCCGGTCGGCCAGTTCCGCGCGTCGGCGTTCGGTGTCGACAGTCATGATCCGTTCTTGAGAAAGTCCGGCACGTCGACGTCGTCGAAGAGCACCCGGCGGGTCTGCTGGGTCGGCGTCTGAGGCGCCGGGGCGACAGCCGGGCCGGCCGGCGCGGCCGGCGAGACCGGCGCGGCCGGGACCTTACGCGGACCCTCGGCCGGCTTGTACGCGGGAGCGCCACCGTCGAAGCCGGCGGCGATGACGGTGACCCGCACCTCGTCGCCCAGCGCGTCGTCGATGACCGCCCCGAAGATGATGTTGGCGTCGGCGTGTGCCGCGTCGGTGACCAACTGTGCCGCGTCGTTGATCTCGAACAGGCCGAGATCGGATCCACCGGCGATGGAGAGCAGCACCCCCCGGGCACCGTCCATGCTCTGCTCCAGCAGCGGACTGGAGATCGCCGCCTCGGCCGCCTCGACCGCCCGGTTCTCGCCCCGCGCGCTGCCGATCCCCATCAACGCGCTACCGGCCCCGCTCATCACGCTCTTGACGTCGGCGAAGTCCAGGTTGATCAGGCCGGGCGTGGTGATCAGGTCGGTGATGCCCTGGACACCGGAGAGCAGCACCTGGTCGGCCTGCCGGAAGGCGTCCATCATGCTGATCCCCCGGTCGCCGAGGGCCAGCAGCCGATCGTTCGGTATGACGATCAGCGTGTCGCACTGGTTACGCAACTCCTCGATACCGGCCTCGGCCTGCACCTGGCGTCGCTTGCCCTCGAAGGAGAACGGTCGGGTGACCACGCCGATCGTCAGGGCACCGAGCTTGCGGGCGATGTTGGCCACCACCGGCGCCCCACCGGTGCCGGTACCGCCGCCCTCACCGCAGGTGACGAAGACCATGTCGGCGCCCTTGAGCACCTCCTCGATCTCGTCGCGGTGATCCTCCGCAGCGTTCTTGCCGACGTCCGGGTTCGCCCCGGCGCCGAGGCCCCGGGTCAGCTCCCGGCCGACGTCGAGCTTGACGTCCGCGTCGCTCATCAGCAACGCCTGGGCGTCGGTGTTGATCGCGATGAACTCGACGCCCTTGAGGCCAACCTCGATCATCCGGTTGACGGCGTTGACTCCGCCTCCGCCGATGCCGACGACCTTGATGACCGCCAGGTAGTTGTGCGGAGGTGTCATCGGGGTGCCTTCCCTTCGAGAGTGGCGGGCGCCGGCCTGACCCGGCCCACTGGGACCACGGAGGACAGACCCGTCGGTACACGAGAGCGGGGCGAACCCTCACCCTCTACTAGAGGCTTAGGGCTATGTCAACCACTGAACCTCTCCGGGCAACGTATGCGCACGTACCGCGTGATCCAAGGACCATGCTGGGCGTGTCGCAGGCCGCACCGGGCCGAGCCAGTCTCGGCAAACCGTAATGTACCTTCTACACCGATCCGCCCTGAAATCACCCAGACGACATGCCGGATCAGCGGATGGTCACCACATCCGGCGCGCTGACGTCGATCACGCTGCCGTCCTGGACCAGCAACGCGTCGGCGACCCGGGCCTTGACCGCATTCTCCGTGGCGTCACCCCAGATCACCACCCGGTCGTCGGCGATCCGTAGCTCGATCCCGGCCGGGCCGCTGACCACGACCTCCACCAGCACCGCGCGCAGCTGGGCGGTCAGCGACTCGAGCACCCCGACCGCGTCACGGACCAACGCCTGATCGAACTCGGCAGTCTCCAGCCGGACGACCGCCAGGTCGTCCGGACGCGCAGCCAGTGTCCGGAAGGCCACCCCGGCCCCGTCGACCACGACGAACGCGTCTTCCCGGGGCACCACGGCGGCCGGCACCCGCTCCACCACGGTGATCACCACCGTACCCGGCCAGTCCCGGCTCGCCACCGCCCGCTCCACCGCAGCCAGGCCGGAGACCCGACCGGCCACCGCGGCCAGATCCACCCGCGCCAGTGGGGTCCCCGGCGGAATCTGCGCGGCCTGCCGTACGTCCGACTCGGTCACCAGCGCCGCCCCCGCGACCCGGACCTGGTCCACGCCGAACACCGAGGTCGCCGAGACCACCCACCAGCTGACCGCGGCCAGGGCCGCCACGCAACCGGCCACCGCCCAGGGCAGCGCGGCCCGCAACCGTCGTCGCCGGGCCCGGCGCATGAACCGCCGGACCGACGGCGGCACCGCCTCCCGGCTCGCCCGGACCAGCCGCCAGCGGCCCGTCGACCCGTCCGGGCGTCCCGGCTGGCGCCGGGTGTGCCCGGTATCCGCTCCCGCCGGCCCGGACCGGGCGGCGCTCGCCCCGGCCCGACCAGTCCGACCTGCCGGCCGGGCATCGCCCACCCGACCGGCACCGGACCGGCCCGAGCCGGGTCGCGGCGGGCGACCTGGCGGGGTCATCCTGCGTCGGCCGCCGCAACGGCGAGCGCGGACAACAGTTCGTCACCCAGCAACGAAATCGGCGGAGCGCCCATCGTGACCACCAGGTCACCCGGCTGGCAGCGGCGGACCACCTCCGGTGGAACGTCCTCCCAGGACGGTACGAACGCCTTGTGATCGTCCGGCAACGGGACGTCCGCCGTCAGCGCCACCCCGCCCTCGCCCGGCTCCCGCAGCTCACCCGGTCCGAACACCTCCATCACTATCACCTCGTCGGCGATCGCCAGGGCGGCGGCCAGCTCGGCCTGCAGGTCCCGGGTCCGGTAGACCCGGTAGGGCTGGAACACCACCACCAGCCGTCCGGCACCGGCGACCTCCCGCATGGTGTGCAGCGCCGCGGTCATCGACGTCGGGTGGTAGGCGTACTCGTCGTAGACGGTGACGCCGCCGACCGAGCCCTTGCGTTCGAACCGGCGCCGTACCCCGGGAAACGCGCCCAGCGCGGCGACCGCGTCACTCAACGGCAGCCCGAGGCGCAGCGCGGTGAGCACCGCGGCGGCGCTGTTGAGCCCGAGATGCCGGCCGGGCACCGGCAGGGCGATCTCGCCGAGCGTCGCGCCGTCCAGCGTGGCCAGATAGCGGACCCCGGCTGCGGACGACGTGATCTCGGACAGCCGCAGGTCTGCGTCAGCGGACTCGCCGTAGGTGTAGACGGTCCGGCCCTGGTCGCGCAGCGCCTCGGTGAGCTGCCGGGTCCCGGGGTTGTCCGCGCAGGTCACCACGAACCCATCCGGATCGGTCAACCCAGCGAACTCGGCGAAACCCGCAGCGAGCCCGGCCAGATCACCGTACGTGTTGAGGTGATCCGCGTCGATGTTGGTGATGATCGACACGAACGGGCGGTAGAGCAGGAACGAACGGTCACTCTCGTCGGCCTCGACAACGAAGTACTCACCCGTACCGTGGTGGGCGTTCGAACCCACCTCGGAAATCTCGCCACCGATGACGAACGACGGGTCTTCGCCGGCCCGCTGCAGGGTCAGGGTCACCATCGAGGTGGTCGTGGTCTTGCCGTGGGTGCCGGCGACCGCGATCGTCCGCCGGCCGGTCATCGCCGCCGCAAGGGCCTCCGACCGGTGCAGCACCCGCAGCCCGCGCCGACGGGCGGCCGCCAGCTCCACGTGGTCGGCCGGGATGGCGGTGGAGTAGACCACCGTGTCCACCCCGTCGAGGTTGGCCTCCTCGTGGCTCATGTGAATGGTGCCGCCGAGTGCCCGTAGCACCGCCAGCGACGGCCAGTCCCGCAGCTCGCTGCCGGTCACCGGGATCCCCCTGGTCAGCAGGAGGCGGGCCAGACCGCTCATCCCGACCCCGCCGATGCCGATCAGGTGTACGGTGCCCAGCTCCTCAGCGGTGAGCGTACCGGTGGGGGCGAACTCGGTGATGTTCACGTGGTCACCTTCCCGTGCGGGTCATCGGGACACCGCCTCGTAGACGAAGTCGAGCAGCGCCTCGTCGCCGTCGCGGCGACCGTACTGCGCCGCCGCCGCGCCCATCGCGGCCAGCCGCTGCGGGTCGCGGGCCAACGGGACCACGACCTGCTCCACCCATGCCGGGGTCAGTTCGGCATCGTCGACGAGCAGACCGCCACCGGCCTCGACCACCGGCAGCGCGTTTCGCTTCTGCTCCTGGTTGCTGTGCGGATAGGGCACGTAGACCGCAGGCAGTCCGATCGCGGCGACCTCGGCGCAGGTCATCGCACCCCCCCGGCAGACCATCAGGTCGGCTGCGGCGTACCCGAGCTCCATCTCCGACAGGTACGTCAGCGTCACGTACGGCACCGGCAGATCACTGGGCACCGAGACCGGCTCGTTGCGGGCACCGATCGCGTGCAGCACCTGGACACCGGCCCGGGACAGCTCCTTCGCCGCCCCGGCAACCGCCAGGTTGATCGACCGGGCGCCCTGGGATCCACCGGAGACGAACACCGTCGGCAGATCCGGTCGCAGCCCGAAGTGCGCTCGGGCGGCTTCCCGAGTGGCCGCCCGGTCCAGCCCGGTGATGGACCGGCGCAGCGGCACCCCGACCACCCGGGCGTCGCGCAGCGACTCGGCCTGGTTCGGCTGGTGTGGGAAGCCCACCGCGACGTGCTTGGTGAACTTCATGCCCATCCGGTTGGCCACGCCCGGAGGCACGTTCACCTCGTGCACCACGATCGGCATCTCACGACGCCACGCCGCCAGGTAGGCCGGTACGGACACATACCCGCCAAAGCCCACCACCGCATCGGCCCGTACCTCGTCGATGATTTTGCCGGCGGCGCGGGCTGCCTTGAACATCCGGTCTGGCGTACGCACGAGGTCCATGTTGACCGACCGAGGCAGCTGATGTGCGGGGATCAACCGCAGATCGTACCCTTTCGGCGGAATCAGCTCGTTTTCTAGCCCTCTAGGGGTACCGAGACAGGTGATCTGCACACTCGGGTCGTGCCGACGCAGACAGTCGGCGAACGCCAACAGCGGGTAGACGTGCCCACCGGACCCCCCACCTGCCAGCACCACCGATCGCAGCGGACCCATCAGCATCTCCTCTCGCTCGACTCGGTGGCCGCGCGGCGGACCCGACGGGACCACCGACGGCTTACGCGGCACGCCGGGCGGTGCGTACGGGGCCCGTCGACCCGGATGCGCGCTTCGCGGGGGTACGTTAACGCCCGTCCCGTCGCCGTGGCACACGGGGCGGCACCGATCCGCTCTGGCTACCCGACCGTGACGTACCGCGACCGTCCGGCTGCCCGGCACCGGCCCGCCGCGGTCCGACGCCGGTCATCCGCGGCTTGGCGGGGTGGCGCTGGCGGGGCATCGGCGGCAGCGGGGCCCAGACTAGTCGCACCCAGCGGGCCGGCGGACGGGCGTTGAGCGCCCGGGCGGCGTCGGGTTCGGCCCGGGCGAACGACGCCAGCATGCCGATCGCGGCGAGCGTGACCACCAGCGCGCTGCCACCGGCGGAGATGAACGGCAGCGGAATACCGGTGATCGGCAGCAGCCCGATCACCCCGGATATGTTGATCACCGCCTGGCTGATCAGCCAGCTGGCCGCCGCTGCGGCGGCCAGTCGTCGGAACGGGTCGTCCACCCGGCGGGCAATCCGCAACGCGGTGTACGCGAGGACCGCGAACAGGGCCAGCACCACGACGCAGCCGACCACCCCGAGTTCCTCGGCGACGATGGCGAAGATGAAATCGTCCTCGGCCTGCGGCAGGTAGCCCCACTTCAACCGGCTGGAGCCGAGCCCTTCACCGAACCATCCCCCGTTCGCGATCGCGTACCTCGCCTGCAGCGCCTGGTAGCAGTCGTCGACGCACTGGTCAGGTGGGGTGAAGAACGATGTCAGCCGGGCCAGCCGGTAGTTGTCCGCGTCCTGGGCGCCGGAACCGGCACCCTGCCAGGCGGCGGCGATCAGCAGGCCGATGCCGACCAGCCCGACCGCGCCCAACGTGGCGAAGATCCGCAGCGGTACACCGGCCGCCCAGAGCAGCCCGACGACCAGGGCCAGGATGCACAGCATGGTGCCCAGGTCGTTGTAGCCGACCAGGAGGAACAACAGGCCGACGGCGGGGAACAGCGGGATGGCCAACTCCCGCCAGTGACCCAGCTCGGCACCCTTGCGGGCGATGACGTCGGCACCCCACAGCACCAGGCCGAGCTTGGCCAGCTCGGACGGTTGCAGCTGGAAGGAACCGAAGTAGAGCCAGAGCAGCTCCGCCTCCACCGGACCGACCCGGGCGGCCTGCCAGCCCGCCAGCGTGGACACCAGCAGCAGGCCGTTGAGCAGTAGCAGCAGGGCGACCGCCGCGCCGAGCACCACGATGCCCAGAGTACGGAACGTCGCTGCCGGCAGCCGCTGACAGATCCAGAACGCGACCAGGCCGATCACCGCGAAGGTCGCCTGCCGACTCAGCACGCTGAACGCGCTGCCGTCGTCGATGTACGCCTTGATGCTGGTCGCGGAGAAGACCATGGTCAGGCCGATCATCAGCAGCAGCCCGCTGCTGAAGATCAGCAGATAGTACGAGGCGAGCGGCCGGGCCAGCAGACCACGCAACGCGGCCAGTCCGCCGATCGGATCCAGCCGGGCCGCGGGGCCGTGCCGATCTGGGACAGACCGGTCCGCAGCCGGGCGGTCCGGGACAGACCGGTCCGCAGCGGTGACAGGCCGATCAGTGACGGGCCGGCCCGGGTCAGCGCTCATCCGGGCCGCCACCTGTCGTCGCCATCGGTCCATCATCGGCGCTGCCGTCCCCGGCGGCCGGACATCAACACAGCACCGGCGTGTCGGGCCGGCCGCCACGACGGGCGCGGGCCGGCTTGGGCTAGCCCATCACCGCGAGGAACTCGCTGTAGAACAGGCCGAGACCGATCGCCACGCCGATCCCGGCGATGATCCAGAACCGGACGACGATGTTGACCTCGCTCCATCCGGCCAGTTCGAAATGGTGCTGCAGGGGCGACATCCGGAACACCCGCTTGCCGGTGGTGCGGAACGAGATGATCTGGATCACCACCGACATGGTGATGATGACGAAGAGCCCACCGATGATCAGCAGCAGCAGCATGGTCCTGGTCGCCATCGCCATCCCGGCGATCAGCCCGCCGAGCCCGAGCGCGCCGGTGTCACCCATGAAGATCCGCGCCGGCGAGGTATTCCACCAGAGGAAACCGACACAGGCCCCGGCTGCCGCACCAGCGATCAACGCGATCTCCAACGGGTCGCGCACCTGGTAGCAGTACTGGGCGGTGTAGTTCGGATCGGCGCACCAGTGCCGGTACTGCCAGAAGGCGATCAACGCGTAGGTGCCGAGCACCATCACCGACGCGCCGGTGGCCAGACCGTCCAGCCCGTCGGTCAGGTTGACGCCGTTGGTCGTGGCCATCACCACCAGGATGAAGATGACCACCGACGCGGCCTTGCCGACGTCGAGGGCGTCGATGTCGCGGATGAACGACAGCGTGGTGCTGCCGACCGTCTCGGTGTTGGTCGCGTCGCCGGTGGAGTCCACCATCGTGCTCGGGAAGTACAGCGCGATCACCCCGAACACCGCGCCGACCAGGATCTGACCGAGTAGCTTGCCCCGCTTGTTCAGCCCGGCGCTGTTGCGCTTGCGGACCTTGAGGAAGTCGTCGACGAAGCCGACCGCCCCGGAGAAGACCAACAGGCCGAGCAGGACGAGCGCGGTGATGGTCGGCCCGACCTGGGCGATCTGCTGGGCCGGCAGGGTGGTCAGGGCGAGGTGACCGGCGACGTACGCGATCACCGTCGCCACGATGAAGACCACGCCGCCCATCGTCGGCGTGCCTTTCTTGCCCTGGTGCATGACCGGGCCTTCGGCCCGGATCGGCTGGCCGGCCTTGAGCCGCGTGAAGACCTTGATCGCCACCGGGGTGCCGAACAGCGACACCAGGAAGGCCACGGCCGCCGCGACGATGACCGCTCTCACGCCGTCGCCTCCCCGGCCCCGGTCACCGGCGTACCCTCGGAGGCCGATCCGTCGCGCAGCGCGTCGGCGACCTCCCAGGTGCGGTACCGCGAGCCCTTCACCAGCACCACGTCCCCGTCGGTGAGTTCCCGCCGGAGCAGGTCGATCGCCGCCTGTTGATCGGTGACCAGCACCGACTCCCCTTCCCACGTCGCAACCGCCGCCGCCCCATGCCGGATCGGCGCGGCCTGTTCACCCACCACCAACAGCCGGTGCACGCCGAGCTCGGCGGCCAACCTGCCGACCTCGGCGTGCCCCTGCTCCTCGTACTCGCCAAGCTCAGCCATGTAGCCAAGCACCGCAGTGGTCCGTCGCCCCGAGCCGAGATCGACCAACGCCCGCAGCGCCGCCGCCGTGGAGGCGGGGTTGGCGTTGTAGGAATCGTCGATCACGGTGATTCCGTCCGCCCGGTCGATCACGTCCATCCGACGGGTCGAGACCAGCCGGAGCTGGCCGAGCCCGGCCGCCAGCTCCGCCGGGTCGGACAGCCCCAGCTCGATCGCCACGGCTGCGGCGAGCAGGCTGTTACCGACCTGATGCCGGCCGCTGACCGCTAGCCGCACCGGCGCCGACCCTGCCGGGGTGACCAGCTGGTACGCGGCCCTCCCGCGGTCATCCACTGTGACGTTCTCGGCGCGCACCGTCGCCGCGGAGTCCTCCCCGGCCAGCACCACCCGCCCGGCGGTGCGTTCAGCCATCTGCCGCACCCGGGGGTCGTCGGCGTTGAGCACCGCGACGCCGTCAGCCGGCAACGCCTCGACCAGCTCGCCCTTGGCGGTGGCGATGGCGTCGACCGAACCGAACTCCCCGAGGTGCGCGACCCCGACGTTGATCACCACGCCGATCCGGGGCGGCGCGACCTCGCACAGGTGCCGGATGTGGCCGATGCCCCGGGCACCCATCTCCAGCACCAGAAACCGGGTCTCGGCGTCGGCCTGCAGCACGGTGTACGGGTGGCCGAGTTCGTTGTTGAACGAGCCGGCCGGCGCCACCGTCGGGCCGAGCCCGGCGGCGAGCTGCGCGATCAGGTCCTTGGTCGTGGTCTTGCCCGACGATCCGGTCAGACCGATCACGGTCAGCTGGGGCAGTCGGTCCAGGACCGCCCGGGCCAGCCGGGCCATCGCGTCGAGCGGGTCGTCGACGAGCACCATCGGCACCGGGGTGGCTCCGCCGTCGACGGCGATCGGGCGGGTGCCGAGCACCGCGACGGCTCCGGCGGCGAGCGCCGCGCCGGCGAAATCGTGCCCGTCGACTCGCTCGCCGGCGAAGGCGACGAACAACCCGCCGGGCCCGATCCTGCGGGAGTCGAACTCCACGCCGCCGGTGACCCGGCTGGCTGGATCGGCGTCCTGCAGCCGCCCATCGACCGCCTCGGCCACCTCGGCCAGCGTCATCGTGATCATTTCTGCCTCACCAGTGCCGGGAACCGGGCGGTCAGTGACGCCGCGAGCTCCACCCGGTCGTCGAACGGCTGGACGTTGCCGTCGATCTCCTGTCCCTGCTCGTGGCCCTTGCCGAGCAGCGCGACCACGTCGGTGGGCCCGGCAAGCCGGACCGCCTCGTCGATCGCCGCCCGCCGGCCGGCGACCTCCATCACCTCGGCTCCGGCGACGCCGTCGGCCCCGTGGCGTACCTCGGCCCGGATCGCCGCCGGGTCCTCGGTCCGCGGGTTGTCGTCGGTGACGATCACCAGATCGGCACCGCGGGCGGCGGCGGCGCCCATCGTCGGACGTTTGCCCCGGTCCCGGTCGCCCCCGGCTCCGATCACACAGATCAGCCGGCCCCGCCGGGAGTCGGCGAGACCGCGCAGCGCGGTCAGCACGGCGACGATAGCGTCCGGCTTGTGCGCGTAGTCCACCACGCCGAGCACCGGGCCGGGGGCAGCGACCTGTTCCAGCCGGCCGGGTACGCCGGGGCAGTCGGCCACTCCGGCAGCGGCCGTGGCCGGATCGACGCCGAGCGCGACCAGGGTCGCGATGGCCAGCAGCGCGTTCGCCACGTTGTGCCGCCCCGGCAGCCCGACGGCGGCCTCGATGGAGATCCTGTCCGGACCCAGGGCGATGAAGTGTTGCCGGTAGCCGTCGTCGCTGACCGCCGCAGCCCGCCAGGTGGCGGCGGCGTCCCCGGCGGCCGAGTAGGTGACCGTGTGCGGACGACGCAGCGGCTCCAGGGCCGGGTCGTCGTGGTTGAGCACCTCGACCGCGCAGCGGCCGTCGAAAAGCCGGGCCTTGGCGGCGAAGTAATCGGCGGCGTCGGCGTGGAAGTCGAGGTGGTCCGACCCGAAGTTGGTGTAGCCGCCGACCGCGAACCGCACACCACCGACCCGGTCCAGGGCCAGCGCGTGGCTCGACACCTCCATTACCACGCTGGCCACGCCGTGCTCGCGGGCCACGGCCAACATCGCGTGCAGGTCGGTCGCCTCGGGGGTGGTCCGCACGCTGGGCACGATCAGTTCGCCGAGGCGGGTCTCGACCGTGCCGATCAACCCGGTCGACTGGCCGGCGGCCCGCAGCCCCGACTCGACCAGGTACGCGGTGGAGGTCTTGCCGGCGGTGCCGGTCAACCCGATCATGGCCAGGTGCCGGGTCGGCTCGCCGTAGACAACCGCCGCGACCCGGCCCAGTACGGTCCTCGGCTCGGGGACCACCAGGGCGGGCAGCCCGGCTTCGGCAGCCGCCGGGGCGCCGGCCGGATCGGTGAGCACGGCCACCGCGCCTCGGGCACCAGCGTCGGCGACGAACTCGGCGCCGTGCCGGCGGGCTCCGGGCAGCGCGGCGTACAGGTCACCGGGCCGGACGTCGCCGCTGGCGTGGGTGATTCCGCTGATCAGCGGGGCTGCGGCGGTCGGTGGCGGCACCGCCAGCGACGCGGCGAGCTCCGCGAACGGAATCGGACGATTGGTGCGGGGTCGTGGATTGCCGGGCACGGCGCTAGACCCTACCCGGTCCGCGGTCCGGGCCCGCGCAGCGGCGTACCGGTCACTCCGCATCGCGCGGCGTTTCGTCCGTACGGATGAGTCCCGAACGTCGGTCGGGACGGACCGTCACGGGTGCACCACGAAACGGGGTGGCTCGGTGCCGGTCGGCGGCACCCGGTAGTGCAGCAGGGTGAAGCGCATCATGTCGCGAAACGCCGGGGCGGCGACGTCCCCGCAGTCACCACCGGGGGTGTGCGACATCACGGCGATCACGTAACGCGGGTCGTCGGCCGGCGCCATGCCGATGAACGACGTCACCTCGCCCGGGGCGACGGAGCCGTTGACGATCCGCCGACCGGTGCCGGTCTTGCCGGCCACCCGGTAGCCGGGGACCGCCGCCGCAGTGCCGGTGGCACCGGGGATGGTGGTGACGCCTTCCATGATCCAGCGCAGCGTGGCGGCGTTGTCGGCGCCGAGCACCCGACGGGCGGTCGGCTCCTCGGTCGGGGTCCGCTGCCCGTGCTCGTCGATGATCTCCCGGACCAGTCGGGGCGGTACGTAGACGCCGTCGTTGGCGATCGCCGCGTACGCGGCGGCCATCTGCAGCGGGGTGGCGTCGACGCTGTGCCCGAGCGGCACCGACCCGTACGACGAGGCGCTCCACTCGTCCAGCGGCAGCACCCGGCCGCTGGCCTCGCCGGGCAGTCCGACACCGGTCGGGCTACCCAGACCGAACGCCTGCTGGTACGCGTGCAGCCGCTCCGGCCCGAGCTGGTCGGCGATCTTGATCGTGCCGACGTTCGACGAGTAGGCCAGCATGCCGGCCAGGCTGGTCGCGACACCCGCCTCGATCGGGCGGGTGTCCCGGAAGGTGGTGTCGCCCTTGCGGATCGTCGGCCCGAGGTCGAGTGTGGTGTCGGGCCCGATCAGCCCTTCCTCCAAGGCCGCGGCGAGCACCAGCGGCTTGTGCACCGAGCCGGGTTCGGCGGTGAAGGTGGTGGCGATGTCCTGCCGGTCGGACGGGTCGCTGGACCACGCGTCGGCGGCGTTGTAGGTGGGCTCGCTGGCCTGGGCGAGCACCTCCCCGGTACGCGGGTCCAGTACCACCGCGGCGGCCACGCTGACGGTGCACTGCTCCAGCGTCGCGCTGAGGATGCGTTGCACCTCGTACTGCAGGTCCCGGTCGATGGTGAGCACCAGCGAACTGCCGGGCTGCGGCTCGGTCTCCTGCCGGTAGCCGCCGGGAATCTCGGCCAATCGCAGGTCACGGTTGCCCTGCTCGGCGATCCGCTGCCCGTTCACCCCGCGCAGCACCTCGTCGTAGCGCGCCTCGAGGCCTTCCAGCCCGTTCATGTCCAGGCCGACGAAGCCGAGCAGGTTCGCGGCCAGGTCGTTGCCGGGCACCTCGCGCCGTTCGTCGTAGTCCACCCCGATACCTGCCAGCTCAAGGTCCATCACCTGGTCGGCGAGTTCGACGTCCACCCCACGGGCCAGGAACTCGAACCGCGACTCCTGCCCGTCCTCGCGGGTCTGCGGCACCAGCCGGTCCAGCAGCGTGGAGCGGGGGATGCCGAGCAGCGGTGACAGCGCCTCCGCCGTCGCCTGCGGATCCTCGACCAGACCCGGGTCGGAGTAGACGAACCGGGCGGCGACGCTGTGTGCCAGCACCGCGCCGGTGCGGTCGTAGATGCTGCCCCGGGGGGCGGGCACGACGACCGGCGAGCCGACCCGGTCCCAGACGCCGCCGTCGGCGTACGCCGGGGCGTCGACGACCTGCAGCACGATCAGCCGGATCCCGATCACCACGAACATGGTCAGGGTGAGAAAGGTGCCCAGCCGCAGCCGGCGCCGGGGGTCGGCCAGCCGGGGCAGGGTGGCGGGCCGCCGTGGGCGGCCCCGAGTGCCCTGTCGGGCCGGGCCCGGGGCACGCCGGGCGGAGCCGGACGACGCCTGCCGGGACTTGCCGGCCGACCCGGCACGGCCGGTGGTCGACCTGCGGCGGTCGGAGTCGGCTCCGCGTCGCGCTGCCCGGTCCGGGTCCACGTCGCGGCGCGACGTGCTCCGCAGGTCGGCGTCGCGACGTGGTCCGGTACCCCGGTCGCCGGGGTCCGCCGGACCGGTCCGGGCTGGCGGCCGACCGCTGGTGGACCGACCCCCGTCGAGCACCTGCAGCGCGGGCCGGAACGGATCCCGACTGCGTTCGGCGCGGCCGGTGCGGCGTTGCTCGGCAGACTCGCGCACCGTCCTACCCCGGGGGGTGTAGGCGCGGGCGTCGGCGATGCCGCCGATCGGGCCGGGTTCACCGACGCCGCCGCGCCGGGATCCACGTGGATCCCGGCGCGGCGGATCGGAACGGTCAGCCACCCGGCCTACTCCCCCGCCCCCTGCTGCGAGCTGGTGATGGCCGGCTCACCGGTGGCCGGCTGCGGTACGCCGATGATCCGTCCGTCCGGCAGCCGGATGAACGCTGGCGGACCGGACTCGACCAGACCGAGCTTGCGTGCCTGAGCGGCCAGGTTGTTCGGCGCCTCGTACTGCGCGATCTCCTTCTCCAGCTGCTGCTCCTGCAGATCCAGGTTCGACTGCTGCTGCTGCAGCGTGCCGATCCGCACCGCGTTCTCGTTGATCTTGGTGTTGACCAGCAGCACACCGAGCACCCCACCGACGACGACCACCAGGATCATCGCGATGAACGGTGCCCGGGGCACCGACACCGGTGCCGGCGGTGCGACCCGCAGTCGCGGCGGCGCCGGCTCCGCCGAGCTGTCCCAGACCCGGACCGAGTCCTGAGTCGTGGACTGCTCCTGCAGCGCCGCGCTGCCCTGGGTCACGTAGCCCCCTGACGGGTTGCTGCGCCGCGCCGCGGTCCGGCCCCCCGACCGCGGTGCGCCCACCCGGGCGCCGCGCTGACCGACCTGCCCCGAGCGGTCGCGCTTCTCGACGTTCATCTCCCCTCCCCCTACTCCTTCTCGTCACGACCCCGATCGTGACGTCTCCGCCGGCCGGCTATCCCGTCCGGTGTGGATGGCCCGGACGCCGCCGCGTCGGGCCGGTGTGGTGCTCTCCCCGGGTGGGGCCGTTCGCGGGCGGCCCCACCCTTTCCCCGCCCGGCGGTGCCGGCACTGCGCACCGCCGCCTGTCCGATGTGCTCCGCCGCGCGCAGCCGTACCGACGCCGCCCGCGGGTTGGCCGCGATCTCCGCCTCGCTGGCCTGCTCGGCACCCCGGCCGAGCAGCCGCAGCGTCGGGCCGGTGCCCGGCAGCTCGACCGGCAGCTCCACCGGCGCCGTGCTACGCGCCCGGCCAGCCAACGTCTGCTTGGTGATCCGGTCCTCCAGCGAGTGGTAGGACAGCACCACCATGCGGCCGCCGACGTGCAACGCGTCCAGCGCGGCCGGCAGCGCCCTGCGGAGCACCGCCAGCTCCTCGTTTACCTCGATGCGCAACGCTTGAAACGTCCTCTTCGCGGGGTTTCCCCCAGTTCTTCGAGTAGCCGCCGGCACGGCCGACTCGACCAGTTCGGCCAATCGCGTCGACGAGGTGATCGGCTGCCGCTGCCGCTCCCGCACGATCGCCGAGACGATCCGGCTGGCGAACCGCTCCTCGCCGTACTCCCGCAGCACCCGGACCAGGTCCCCCGGGGGGTAGCCGTTCACGATCTCCTCGGCCGTGGTCCCCCGCCCCTGGTCCATCCGCATGTCCAGGGCGACGTCCCGGGAGTAGGCGAACCCGCGCTCGGGCGCGTCGAGCTGCAGTGAGGACACCCCCAGATCGAACAACACGCTGTCCACCCCGGACAGCTCGAGCTGATCAAGGACCTCGGGCAACTCGTCGTACACCGCGTGGACCAGATGGACCCGGTCGGCGAACCCGGCCAGCCTCGCCCGGGCGTGTGCCAGCGCCTCCCGGTCACGGTCCAGCCCCACCAGGGTGACCAGCGGGAACGCCGCCAGCACCGCATGGGCGTGACCGCCCAGGCCGAGAGTCGCGTCGACATGCACGGCCGGCCGGTCACCGCGGTCCAGCGCGGGGGCGAGCAGCTCGAGACACCGCTCGAGCAGCACCGGTACGTGCGTACCGCGAAGCTCCCCCATGTCGACCCCCAGTGGCCTGCCGTGTCGTGCCCGGTTGCTGCGTTGCCGTTCGTCGTACCGCCAGATCCCCATCCGCTCTACTCCCGCCCACCGCCCGTGCCGGACCGGTGCTCGAAACACGCGCCTGGCGCCGGGGAAGTGGCGCCAGGTGCGGGAGCGGCTGGAGATCTCGCAGTACGTCGGACGACCGGTGCCGACCGGCGGCTCTCGCGTCAGCCACCGACACCCGACCTGAAGCCGGGCAGTCGATCATCCGTTGCCCTACAGTCCGCCGGGCAGCACCCCCTCTTCGATGTCCGCGAAGTCGTCCTCGCTATCGGAGAGGTATGTCTCCCATGCCTGCTTGTCCCAGATCTCCACCCGGCTGCTCGCCCCGATCACCACGAGGTCGCGGCCGAGCCCGGCGTACTCCCGCAGATGTGCCGGAATCGTCACCCGGCCCTGCTTGTCGGGCACCTCGTCATGCGCACTGGCGAAGAAGACCCGGCTGTAGGCCCGCGCCGCCTTGTGCGTCATCGGTTGCTCGCGCAGCTGCTCGGCGATCCGCTGGAACTCCGGCGTCGGGAACACGTACAGACAGCGTTCCTGTCCCTTGGTGATCACGACACCTCCCGCCAGCTCGTCCCGAAACTTGGCCGGAAGGATCAACCGGCCCTTTTCGTCCAGGCGCGGAGTATGGGTGCCGAGAAACACGGCCCAACCCCCCTTGCCCTTGTACGGCATTCGCGGTGCCGCATCCCCCGGGGCCGGCGGGCCCTCCCGGCCCCGCCATCGCGCCCCACTCTACTCCACTTCCCTCCACCTGCAACCAGAATCGCGACCGAAACACGCCCGATTCACCGACAAAACCGCACGTCAGCGGGGGTGGTGCCGAGTGGAGGGCGGGCCGGCACCGGTCCGCTTTCCGACAACGCGACACCGAGGTCTCCCGTCCGGCTCCCGTACGGCGCGGACACCGGCACCGCCCGCAGCGGGGACGGCAAGGGCTGTCCGCACCCGATGGCGGCCCGCTACCCGACGAGGATCTCCAGCGCCGCCCGCACCGGATCACCGTTCCAGCGGGAGGCGAAAGCGTCGACCAACGCCCAACCGGCCCGGCGTAACGCCCGCTGCCGCGCCAGGTGCGCTTGCGGACCATCCGGATGGACCACGCAGTTGAGACCGACGGCGTCGGCGCCGACACCTAGACAGATGTCCACCGTCCACCGTCCGACCGGGTAGTCGAACCGCACCGCGCCGCCGATCTCGGTCAGCCGGGCACCGAGCTGTTCAGTCCAACCGCTGACCCCGGCGGTGGTCACCGCGCCCCCGGACGGCACCGCTGGCGGCGGTTGGCGCGCGTACCGCAGAAACTCCCCCACCAGGCCGTCGGCGACGGTCAGTGAGGTCACCACCACCAACTGCCGCCGCGCCCGCGTGATCAGTACGTTGAACAGGTTCGGATCGGCCAGGAAACGTAACCTGGCCGGCGGATCGTCGTCGGTCACCGCGAACGACGCCACCACCGTCTCGGCCTCACCGCCCTGGATCGCGTGCACGGTGCCGACCCGCAGCCCCAGCTCCTCGATCCGCTCCACCGGAAACTCCGCGACCAGTGCCGCCTCCAGCGCGTCGGCCTGCGCGCGGAACGGAGTGACCACGCTGATCTGCGACTGGCCGGAAGTGGCGAGTTCCCGCACCGCTTCGACGGTGGCGGTCACCTCCGCCTGATTCACCCCGTCCACGGTGGCCGCCGACACCACCTGTCGCACCGCGATCACGTCGATCGACTCGTTCGCCGGGTGGCGGGTGGTGACCGCGAACCGGTCGGCGTAGAACCGCCGGGCCGAGAACTCGATCAGCTGCGGTACGCAGCGGAAGTGCTCGTCGAGCCAGGTCACCGGTGCGCCGGCAGCAGCGAGATCGAAGGCGCTGACCCGGCGGACGTCGAGCCGGTCGTCCAGACCGTGTCGGTCCAGCGTGTCGGTCACGTCCACATCCGCGACGAAGGAAACGAAGCGCAACTGTCGTGGGTCACCGACGACCAGCGCCCGCCGGGCCCGGGCCAGCGCCGGGGCAGCCCGGATCTGGTCGCTGTGCGAGGCTTCGTCGAGGATGACCAGGTCGAACAGACCGGGCGACGGCGGCAACAGTTCGGCTACGTCGGTCACCGTGCCGATCCACAACGGCAACGCCCGGACCAGGGCCGGACCGTCCAAGGCGGTCAGCAGCTCGCGGCGCCGGTTGCGCCCCGCCCGCAACGCGCTCGCCAACGCCCCGGCGTTGCGCCGGGCCGACGGATCCCATCGACGCTCACTGCCGGCGCGGTCCCGCATCGCGGTCGCGACCCGTTCGGCGAGCTCCCGGTCGGCCTCATCGAGCCGGTCCCAGTACGCCGCCAGATCAGTGCCGCCCGCGGCGGCGAGCCGAGCCCGAGCCGCCACCGCCCGGGCCGCCTCGACCGCGTCGGCGACCTGGTCCAGCGCACCGTCGGTGTCCCCGGCGAGGTCGACGGCGACACCGAGCCGACGCCGCAGCCAGCGACGGGCGGCCCGCCGACGCCACCTCGTCCACCAGTTCCCGCCGCCCGGGGTACGCGCCAGCCGGACCGCACGCGTGGCACCGGACAGGTCGGCCCCGGGTACGAACGCACCCGGTGCGGTCAAGGACAGCGCACCGAGCAGCGGCTCCCACTCGGTCGCGGCGGCGGCCAGCCGCTCGGTCTCCAGGGCGAGCCGGATCAGTCCGGTCTCCCGAGCAACTCGGCGGCGGGCCACCGCCACCGCGTCCTCGGCGGCGGACACCCGCACGGCCGGGACACCCGAACCGGCACCGGCGGCGAGAGTGGCGGCGACCTCCGCCCGTCGTCGAGCGTCACCGAACAGCACCGGGGTCGGCCCCCGGTAGCGGGCCAGGAGATCAACCAGTACGTCTGCGGCATGCGGCGACTGGGTCACCACCAGGACGCTGCCGCCCCGATCGACCGTGTCCAGGGCCGCGGCCACCACGGCGTGGCTCTTGCCGTTGCCCGGTGGACCAGACACGACGGTGAGCCGTTCCCGCCGGACCCGCCGGACCACGTCCGACTGGGCGGCGGTCAGCGGCAACGGCGACTCGACCGCAGCGGCGTCGAACCGGGCGCCGGCCGCGGCGGCGTCCCCCGCCACTGTCTCGCCGGCACCGCCGTCAGCGCCGGTCGGCGTCGGCTGGTAGACCGCCGCCAGCGCGGTGCCGGTCAGGTCCCGGCCGGCCCAGGCCCGTAGTCCGTCGGCGAGCGCCACCCCGTAGACATCCCGGACGGTGAACAGCACCGCAGCCAGATAGCCGGTCAGCCCGCTCGCCGGCAGCCGGGGCCGCCGACCGGTCGGTGCCGGCCGTACCTCGGTCAACGGCAGCCCGGCGGCCGCGGCGGCGGTCCGCAGCCATGCCTGCGTCCCGGTCGCCGTCAGCCAACCCGGCCCGCCCAGACCCGGCACCGATTCCAGGTTCGCCGCCGCGGCGCGATCCGTGACCAGGGAGGTCAGCTCCAACTCACCGGCCGACACCACCCGGTAACCACGCAGCGCACGCTCCAACCGGACCGGTTCGGACAGCAACGGCAGCCGGACCCGACGGCGGACCCCGTCCCGTTCGACGGTGCCGACGACCAGACCCAGGCCGCGTCGCAGGATCCGCTCGTCGCGGTGCAACAGGTCGACCGCGGCCAACCGGTCGGTGGCGGCATCACGCTGGTGCCGGTCCGGATCGGCGAGCCAGAGCAGCGGCTGGCCGCCCCGGGTCACGTCCAACATCCGCTCGGGTGCGGCGGGCGCCAGCTCGGCCAACGCCCGCAGCGCGGTGGCGACCATTGAGCTACTCATCGGTCGTCGACCGTACCAACGCGTCCGTGCGACGATCGGCACCGGACGGGGTCCGGTAACCTCGCTCGGGTGACGGACGCGAAGATGCCCTTGCGGGCGAAGGTGGCCAGCTCGGTGTCGCGCACCGCCGCAGCACTGTCGCGGGCCGCCGGACGGGGCGACGGGTCGGTGATCGGCGGTTGGATCGGCCTCAAGATCGATCCGGAGCTGCTGGCGCATCTCGCCGCCGGGCGGGCCGTCGCGCTGGTCTCCGGCACCAACGGCAAGACCACCACCACCCGGCTCGCCGCGGCGGCGGTCGGCGTACTCGGCCGGGTCGCGACGAACTCGTACGGCGCGAACATGCCGACCGGGCACACCTCCGCACTGGCCAAGGCCGGCACCACGCCCTACGCGGTGCTCGAAGTGGACGAACACTACCTGGCTCAGGTGCTGGAGGCCACCAGTCCCCGGGTGGTCGCCCTGCTCAACCTCTCCCGCGACCAGCTGGACCGGGCCAAGGAGGTGGCGATGATGGCCCAGCTGTGGCAGGTGGCGCTGGCCGAGCACCCCGAGGTCAAGGTGGTGGCCAACGCCGACGACCCGATGGTGGTGTGGGCGGCCGCGACCGCCGGCGCGGTCTCCTGGTTCAGCGCCGGGCAGCGGTGGCACGACGACTCCTGGGTCTGCCCGGAATGCGGCTCGGCGATCGAACGCTCCGACGACCAGTGGTGGTGTGCCGGCTGCCCGCTGCGCCGGCCCGAGCCGGAGTGGGTGGTCGACGAGGACGGCGTCATCGACCCGACCGGCGCCTGGCACAAGGTGACGCTGCAGCTGCCCGGCCAGGTCAACATCGGTAACGCCGCCACCGCGCTGGCGGTGGCCGCCGAGTTCGGGGTACGCCCGGTGGACGCGGTGTCCCGGCTGGCGGTGGTCACCTCGGTGGCCGGCCGGTACGCGCAGGTGGTCCGCAACGGGCGGACCATCCGGCTGCTGCTGGCCAAGAACCCGGCCAGTTGGCTGGAGGCGTTCGACATGGCCGAACAGGCACCGACGCTGCTGTCGATCAACGCCCGCGACCCCGACGGGTTGGACACCTCCTGGCTGTTCGACGTCGACTTCTCGCCGTTACGCGGCCGCCAGGTGCTGATCACCGGGGACCGCGCCTTCGACCTCGCCGTCCGGTTGGAGGTCAACGACGTGCCGTTCCTGCACGTCCCGTCGCTCAACGCGGCGATCGCCTCGGTGCCGCCCGGCCGGCTGGAGGTCATCGCGAACTACACCGCATTCCAGGACATCCGAGCGGAGCTGGACCGTGTCAACTGAGTCGTTCCCGGCCATCGGCCCGTCGATCGGCGGCCCAAGCGTGCTCCGCCTGGTCTGGATCTACCCTGACCTGCTGTCCACCTACGGCGACCGGGGCAACCTGCTGATCCTGGCCCGGCGGGCCCAGCAGCGCGGCATCCCGGTGGAGCTCACCGAGATTCGTTCCGACCAGCCGGTGCCGCAGTCGGCCGACATCTACCTGATCGGCGGCGGCGAGGACGGCCCGCAGGCGCTGGCCGCCCAGCGGCTACGGGCCGACACCGGGCTGCACCACGCGGTCGACCAGGGTTCGGTGATCTTCGCGGTCTGCGCCGGCTACCAGTTGCTGGGCACCTCGTTCTTTGCCAAGGGCACCCAGTGCACCGGCCTGGAGCTGCTGGACCTGTACTCCGACCGGGGACCGAGCCGGGCGGTCGGCGAACTCGCCGGCGACATCGACCCGCGGCTCGGTGTTCCGCCGCTGAGCGGTTTCGAGAACCACGGCGGGCGCACCCATCTCGGCAACGGCGTCTCGCCGCTGGCCCGGGTCACCGCCGGGGTCGGCAACGACGGGACCAGCGAGGGCGCCTGGCGGGGCAACATCCTCGGCACCTACGCGCACGGCCCGGCGCTGGCCCGCAACCCGGCGCTGGCCGACCTGCTGCTGCGCTGGGCGATCGGCGCGGCCAGCCTGCCACCGCTCAACGACCTGTGGGCCGACCGGCTGCGGGCCGAACGGATGGCCGCGATCCGCACGTGAGGCGGCTGGGCCGGGCACTGCGCGAGCCGGCGGTGGCCCGGTTCGCGGCCCTGCTCGCGCTGATCGGCGGCTGCGGCCTGCTGGTGCTGCTGGTCCCCCGGCCCGATCTGGCGGCCCTGGCCGGGCTGCCCGACCGGCTCGGAGCGGCCGGGCCGGTGCTGGCCGTGGTCGGCGGCGCGCTGCTGCTGACCGTGCTGGTCCCCCGCACGTTCATCACCCTGACCTGGGGAGCGCTGTTCGGCCCGGTGGCGGGTGCCGGCTACAGCCTCGCCGCGGCCGCGCTGGCGGCGCTGATCGGCTTCGGTGTCGGACGGTGGCTCGGCCGGGAATACGTCGTCAGCCGGACCTCGATGGCGGCCCCGCCGGCCGGCCTGGCCGGGCGGACCGACCGGATCCGGTTGCGGCTGGCCCGGCTGGACCGCTGGTTCGCCACCCAGAGCGTGCTGGGCGTGGTCATGGTCCGGCTGCTGCCGATCAGCGGGTTCGGCATGGTCAGCTACGGCTACGGCACCACCGGTGCCCGGCTGGCCCCGTTCCTGATCGGCAGTGTGCTGGCGTCGGCGCCGACCGCGGTCGGCTACGCGGTGATCGGTGCGGCGGTGGTCGCCCCCGGTGAGGTCAACTGGCTGGCCGCCGCGCCCGCCGGGCTGGGCGCGGCGGCCACCGTCGTCCTGCTGCTGCGCTGGCGCCGCGCGGTCCGGGCGGACCGCGCGGCGCTGCGGGTCACGGGACCACGCTGACCATCCGGCCCGGGACCACGATCACCTTGCGCGGCGTACGGCCGGCCAGGTGCTCGGCGACGGTGGCCAGCGCGGCGGCCCGTACCTCGTCCTCGGCGGCCTCGGCCGGCACCTCGACGCGGCCCCGCACCTTGCCGGCCACCTGCACCGGGTAGGTCACCGACGCGGCCCGCAGCAGCGCCGGGTCGGCCGCCGGGAAGTCGGCGTAGGTCAGCGAACCGGTGTGGCCGAGCCGCTGCCACAGTTCCTCGGCGACGTGCGGGGCGAACGGGGCCAGCATCAGCACCAGCGGCTCGGCCACCTCGCGGGGGGTGGCCGGCAGCCGGGTCAACGCGTTGGTCAGCTCGATCAGCTTGGCGATCGCGGTGTTGAACCGCAGCCCGTCCATGTCCGACCGGACGCCGTCGATCACCCGGTGCGTCAACCGACGCAGCTCGTCGTCGGCCGGGTCGTCGGTCACCCGGGACGCCCCGGACCGCTCGTCGACCAGGGCCCGCCAGACCCGTTGCAGGAACCGGTACGAGCCGACCACCGCCCGGGTCTCCCAGGGGCGGGACACCTCCAGCGGGCCCATCGACATCTCGTACACCCGGAACGTGTCGGCGCCGTACGCCTCGCACATCTCGTCCGGGGTGACCACGTTGCGCAGGCTCTTGCCCATCTTGCCGTACTCGCGGTTGACCGCGGTGTCGCCGTGGAACCAGCCGCCGTCGCGCTCGGTCACCGCCGCCGCGTCGACGTACGCGCCGCGCGCGTCGGTGTACGCGTACGCCTGGATGTAGCCCTGGTTGAACAGCCGGCGGAACGGCTCGACGCTGGACACGTGCCCCAGATCGAACAGCACCTTGTGCCAGAACCGGGCGTACAGCAGGTGCAGCACGGCATGCTCGACCCCGCCGACGTACAGGTCGACACCGCCGCAGTCGGCCGACGACGCCGGACCCA
Source organism: Solwaraspora sp. WMMD937 (assembly GCF_029581175.1). Classification (NCBI taxonomy): domain Bacteria; kingdom Bacillati; phylum Actinomycetota; class Actinomycetes; order Micromonosporales; family Micromonosporaceae; genus Solwaraspora; species Solwaraspora sp. WMMD937. Next base: position 5,599,263 of record NZ_CP120738.1, read on the forward strand.
TCCAGTACCGCTCGTTGGCCGGGTCGACGAAGGCGTCGCTGTTGGCCGGGTCGGCGTAGCGCAGCTCGTACCAGCAGGAGCCGGCCCACTGCGGCATCGTGTTGGTCTCCCGGCGGTAGCGCCGCCGGCCGGCCGGCGCACCCGGCACCCCGGTCAGGTCCAGCTCCACCTCGACCCAGTCGGTGGCGCGCGACAGCGGGGTCTCCGGGTCGGATGCGGCGTCGTCGGGGTCGAAGGTACGCGGCGAGAAGTCGTCGATCTCGGGCAGCTCCAGCGGCAGCATCTGCTCCGGCAGCGGGATCGGCAGCCCGGTTTCGTCGTACACGATCGGGAACGGCTCGCCCCAGTAGCGCTGCCGGCTGAACAGCCAGTCCCGCAGCCGGTAGGTGACCGCGCCCCGGCCGTGGCCGCCCGCCTCCAGCCAGGCGATGATCCGTTCCTTGGCCTCGGTCACGCCCAGGCCGTTCAGAAAGTCGCTGTTCATCGCCGGTCCGTCGCCGGTGTACGCCTTGCCGGTGAAGTCCTCCGGCGGCGTCACGGTCCGCACGATCGGCAGGTCGAACACCTCGGCGAAGTCCCAGTCCCGCTCGTCCTGCGCCGGCACCGCCATGATCGCCCCGGTGCCGTAGCCGGCCAGCACGTAGTCGGCGATGAAGATCGGCAGCCGGGCGCCGTTGACCGGGTTGGTGGCGTACGCGCCAACGAAGACGCCGGACTTGTCGCGGGACTCGGCCTGCCGCTCGGCGTCGGTGCGGCCGGCCGCCTGCTTGCGGTACGCCTCGACCGCCTCGGCCGGCGTGGCGTGCCCGCCGGTCCACGCCGGCCGGGTGCCCGCCGGCCAGGCGGTCGGCACCAGCTCGTCGACCAGGGCATGCTCCGGGGCCAGCACCATGTACGTGGCGCCGAAAACGGTGTCCGGTCGGGTGGTGAAGACCTCGATCGGAGCGGCGTCGGTCGGGAAGGTGATGTGCGCGCCGGTGGACCGGCCGATCCAGTTGCGCTGCATCAGCTTGATCGGCTCGGGCCAGTCCAGCAGGTCCAGATCGGTCAGCAGCCGGTCGGCGTAGGTGGTGATCCGCATCATCCACTGGCGCAGGTTGCGCTTGAAGACCGGGAAGTTGCCGCGCTCGGACCGGCCGTCGGCGGTGACCTCCTCGTTGGCCAGCACGGTGCCCAGACCGGGGCACCAGTTGACCGGCGCCTCGGAGACGTACGCCAGCCGGTGCGCGTCGACCAGCTCGCGGCGTTCCCGGTCGGTCAGCTCGGACCAGGCGCGCCCGTCCGGGGTCGCGCGCCGACCCGACTCGTACGCAGCGATCAGTTCACTGACCGGCCGGGCCTTGCCGGCCTCGGTGTCGTACCACGAGTTGAAGACCTGCAGGAAGATCCACTGAGTCCAGCGGTAGAACTCGACATCGGTGGTGGCCACCGACCGCCGGTCGTCGTGGGCCAGCCCCAGCATCCGCAGCTGGGCCCGGTACCGTTCGATGTTGGCCTCGGTGGTGGTCCGCGGGTGCTGGCCGGTCTGCACCGCGTACTGCTCGGCGGGCAGGCCGAAGGCGTCGAAACCCATCGCGTGCAGCACGTTGCGGCCGACCATCCGTTGGTAGCGGCCATAGCAGTCGGTGCCGATGAAGCCCAGCGGGTGGCCGACGTGCAGGCCCGCGCCGGATGGGTACGGGAACATGTCCAGCAGGAAAAGCTTCTCGGCGCCGGCGCGCGGGTGGGCCGGGTCGGCCAGCGGGCCGACCGGGTTGGGCGCGTGGAAGGTGCCGTCACGTTCCCACCGCTGCTGCCACCGTCGCTCGATCTCGCCGGCCATCGCGGCGGTGTACCGGAACGGTGGGGTGTCCGCCGCGGTCTCGACTGCCTCGCTCATCGTCGGTCGCCACCTCAGGGTCGGTTGAGTGCTGTGATGTGTTGGTCGTGGGCATGAAAAAACCCCTCCACAGGAGGGGTCGCCGTGCTGCCGCCGCCGGACGGCCGCTGCGCCGGTCAGGCGGCCTGGTGGGTCAGCACGGCCGGAGAAGGAGCAGGAAGGCGCCGGCCATGGCGCCAGTGTACTCCGGGTCGGAGAACCAGGTGGACCGCCCTCACCGCCGCCTCCGGCGACGGCTTCGGCGACGGCTTCGGCTAGGGCTCCGGTCGGCTGGCCTCCCCCGGTCCCTCCGGCACCGCGCCCGGCCGTGTCTCGCCCTGCTCGGCGAGGGCGTCGAACCTGCTCTGCGGGCTCATCGGCGCACCGGACAGGTAGGCCGCCCGGGCCAGCGCGTACCCGCCGACCGGCGCGGTGACCACCTGCAGCAGTACGGCCAGGGTCACCACCGCCGCGGTCCGTGGGCTGGGCAGCAGGGTCAGCACGCCGAGCAGGATGAGCACCAGGCCCAGGCTGGCCGCCTTCGCCACCGCGTTCATCCGGTTGTAGACGTCGGGCAGCCGTAGCATGCCGAGCCCGGTGATCCCGATCAGCAGGGTGCCCGCACCGAGCAGTACCCCGGCGAGCACGTTCCAGCCGGTCACCGGCTCCTCCGATGCACCAGGCGGGCGAGCGCGACCGTGGCGAGGAACCCGACCAGGGTCGCGGTCAGCACGATGTCGAGCAGTTCGGCGATCCGCAGCCGGGCAGCGAGGACCGCCACCCCGGCGATGAAGACGAAGAAGCCGAAGTCGACGGCGGCGGCACGGTCGGCGTCGGTCGGGCCGATCACCAGACGGATGATCGCCGTCGCCATCGCCAGGGCCAGGACGGCGAGAACGAGGTCGAGTCCGGTCACCGGCGGGCTCCCCCCGGCTGGTCGACCGGCTCGACCGGGCGCGCGGCGGGCAGCAGGTGGTCCTGTAGCCGGGCGAGTTCGGCACGGAACCGCTGCGGGTCCTCGGCATGCATACCGTGCACGAACAGGGTCGGCGGTTGCGGCCGGACCGCCACGGTGAGTGTGCCCGGGGTCAGTCCGACGGCCAGCGCCATCAGCACCATCTCGGTACTGGTCCGGGTCCGCAGCGGGAACTCGACGATCCCCGGCGACAGCCCGCTGCCCGGCGTGACGATCTCCCGGGCGACGACGACGTTCGCCACTACCAGGCGACCGGTGAAGTAGCCGGCAAAGCCCAGTACCCGGCCGGCCCGGCGCAGCGTCCGGACCGGCCAGTGCAGCAGCGTCCGGGCCGACCCCCGGCGTGGCCTGCCGGCCCGGCCACCGCCGGCTCGCCGGCCGGTGCGGCTCTCCACCTGGCCGGTACGGGGCTCTTCCGTCCGTCGCGTTCGTCTGGTCACCGTCCGGTCACCGCCTCTACATAGGCACTCGGGTTGATCAGTCCGTCGGCTGCGGTGGCGGCCAGACCGAGCAGGGGCTGCGCGGCCGGCCCGAGTAGCAGGGTGAGGGCCGCGAGCAGCACCGCCGGCCCGGTCAGCCAGGTGGCGATTCGCGGCGGTACGTCGTCGGTGGTGCGGGCGGGCGGGTGGCCGGCCGAGTCCGCGGAGACCGGCGGTTGACCGGCCGGGTCCGGGGGTGCGGGCGCGGGTTCGCCCCAGAACGCCAGATCCCAGATCTTGATCATCGAGATGAGTGTCCCGAGGCTGACCAGCACCGCGACCGCGAAGATCAGATAGTTGCCGTCGGCGACCGCGGCCCGCAGCAGCAGGAACTTGGCCAGGAATCCGGAGAACGGCGGCATCCCGGCCAGCGACAGCCCCGCGCCGATGAAGGCCAGGGCGAGCAGCCGGTGCGCCGTGGCCAGCCCGCCGAGCCGGTCCAGCCGATCGGTGCCGTAGCCGACCACCACCGCACCGGCGCAGAGGAACAACGCCGCCTTGACCAGGATGTACTGCACCAGGAAGAAGATCGCCGCGGTGAGTGCGGCCGGGCTGAACACCACCAGCCCGATCAGCAGGTAGCCGATCTGGCTGACCATGTGGAACGCGAGCACTGAACGCATCGTGGTCTCGCCGAGCGCCCCGAGGACGCCGATCACCATGGTCACGGCGGCAGCCAGCCCGATCACCCACCGGTAGTCGACCGCGCCGTCGTAGACCACCGCCACGATCCGGACGATCGCGTACCCGCCGACCTTGGTGAGGATGCCGGAGAACAGCGCGGTGACCACCGGTGGCGCGTACGGGTAGCTGCGGGGCAGCCAGCCGTGCAGCGGCACCACCGCGGCCTTCACCGCCAGGGCGAGCAGCACCACGGTGCCGGCCAGGGCCAACGCGCCGTCGCGGCCGGCTGCCCCGGCCAGTTCGCCGAGATCGACGGTGCCGGCGACGGCGTAGACCAGCCCCACCCCGGCCAGCAGGATCGTGGACGCCAGCAGGTTGACGGTCACGTAGATCCGCCCGGCCACCGTCCGCTCCCGGCCGGCGCCGGCGGTCAGCAGCACGTACGACGGCACCAGCATGACCTCGATCAGCACGAACAGGTTGAACAGGTCGGCGGTCAGGAAGGCCCCGAATGCGCCGGCGCTCGTCATCAGCGCCAGCGGGACCAGGTACGGCCGTCGGTCGTCCCCGGAACCGATGGCGAAGACCCCGCACAGCAGCACGACCAGCGCCACGACCGTGACCATCAGTGCGCTGAAGGTGTCCGCCGCCAGGGTGATCGTGAAGCCGGCCGGCCAGCCACCGATCCGTTCGGTCAGCACCTCACCACGGCGGGTCGCGGCCAACAGCGTACCGCCCTGAGCGAGCACAGCCGCGCCGGTACCCAGCCAGCCGATCCGGTGCAGCGTCAACCGACGCGGTACGGCCAGCAGCAGTCCGGCCACGACCAGTGGCAGCACGATCGGACCGACCAGCGGCAGCGGCGCGTTCATCGGGGCAGCTCCCCGGTGTCGCCGCCGGCCGCTGTCCGACCGTGTTCGGCGACCTGGTCGGACATCGACCGTGGCTCGGTCAGCACCGGCTCCGGGCCGGGTTCCGGCTCCGGTCCCGCCGCGCCGTCCGGACCGTCCCTGCCGTCCGGGCCGGCCTCGCCCAGCTCCAGATCGGGTCGGCCCGGTCGCGGCCGGTCGACCACCGCGAGCGCGAGCAGGAAGATCGTGATGCCGAAGGTGATCACGATGGCGGTGAGCGCGAAGGCCTGGGGCAGCGGATCGGCCGTCGCCGCGGGGTCGATGTCGCCGAACGGCGGCTGTCGGCGCCACAGCCCGCCCGAGGCGAGCAGCAGGATGTTGACGGCGTGGCCGAGCAGGACGAAGCCGATGACGACCCGGATCAGGCCGCGGTGCAGGATCAGATAGACGCCGGCTGCGGTGAGCAGGCCGATCACCAACGCGACAGTCACGGTGCCCGCACCCCCGCCGCGTCGGGCGGGACCGGCGCGTCCGACGGAACTCCAGCGTCCGACGGGACCACCGTGCCGAGCCGCCGTACCGCCGCCGCGATCAGGCCCAGCACCATCAGATAGACGCCGAGGTCGAAGACGGTCACCGGCGACACCGCGAAGCCGAGCACCGACAGTTTCAGTCCGGGCGACGGCGTCAGGAACGGCTCACCGGCCAGCAGCGCGGACAGGCCGATCCCGAGACAGGTCAGCAGCCCTGCGGCGAGCAGCGGCCGGGGCCGCAGCCGGCCGGCCGCCGTCGGTGGGTGGCCGGCGTACGCCAGTTGGCCGAGCCCGGCCGCGATCCCGGCCACCAGCGCGGCGACGAAGCCGCCGCCGGGCTCGTCGTGGCCGCGCAGGAACAGCCACGCCGAGACCACCAGCATCACCGGGGTGAGCAGTCGGTGCGCGAACCGGAGCACCGGATCCGGTATGGCCGGGCCGGATCCGGTGCGGCCGCGCCCAGCGGTGCCGCCAGGCCCGCCGACGACGCCGCGTCCGGTGGTCCGGAACAGCCCGATCAGCCCGAGCGCCACGGCGACGAGGACGGTCGCCTCACCGAGGGTGTCGAACGCCCGGAACTCGACCAGAATCACGTTGACCACGTTGCCGCCGCCGGTCGCCGGTTCCGCAGTCCGCAGGATGTAAACCGCCGGGGCGGACAGGTCACGACGACCGGTCAGCCCGACCGTCGCGGCCACCGCGACGGCTCCGGCGGCGACCGCGAGGGCGGCGGCGAAGAAGCTGACCGGCTGGCGCCCGGCGCCCGGCAGCCGGGCCGGCAGCCGGCGCAGGACGAGCATCGCGACGACTGCGGTCAATACCTCGACGAGCATCAGGGTCAGCGCCACGTCCGGCGCGCCGGCGAGCAGGAACCAGGTGGCGACCATCAGACCGACCAGGCTCAGCAGCCCGACCGCCGCGAGTGCCGACCTGGCCAGCACGATCCCGGCCAGGGCCACCGCCAGCAGCACCAGCAGCGGCCAGTCGCCGGCCGCCGCGGCAGCGGCCGGCCAGGGCGGCATCGACCCCAACGCGGCGCTTCCGGCCCCCCCGAGCAGCACCAGCAGCAGCACCGGCCGGAACAGATGGGCGGCCGGCGAGTCGTAGCGGGTCGGCCGGCCGACGATCCCGCCCAGTCTCAGCAGCGCGCCGTAGCAACGGTCGAAGGTGACCGCCCCGGCGGGCGGCAGCCGGACCGACTGCACCAGCTGGTCGACCCGACTGCGGGCGATGAACAGGGCCGTACCAGCCAGCACGGTGAGCGCCGACAGCGCCAGCGCCGGGGTGAAGCCGTGCCAGAACGCCACGTACGGCGGATCGCCGCCGGGGGACGCGTCCTCGGTCGCCTGGTCGATCAACGGGCCGAGCAGCGCGGCCGCCGGGCCGAGCAGCAGGCTCAGCAGCGCGGCGATCGCCGCCGGGGTGAGAAACGTCCACGCCGGCTCGTACAGCTCCGGCTGTCGCGGCGGTCCGGCGAAGGTCTCATAGACGATCCGGGCTCCGTACGCGAAGGTCAGGGCCGACGCCGAAACGGCCAGCACCTCGGCCGACGGGCTGAGCCACGGATCGACCCCGGTCTTGATCAACGCGTCGAAGATCGCCTCCTTGCTGACGAAGCCGAGCAGCGGCGGCAGGCCGGCCATCGACATCGCGGCCAGCCCGGTCAGGGTGGCGGTAACCGGCATCACGTGGCGCAGGCCGGAGAGTTGTCGGATGTCCCGGCTGCCAGCTTCCCGGTCTATGATGCCGACGAGCATGAACAGGGTGGCCTTGAACAGCGCGTGCGCGACGGTGTGCAGCACCGCGGCGGCCAGCGCCGCCGGGGTGCCGACCCCGATCACCCCGACCAGCAGCCCGAGCTGACTGACCGTCGAGTACGCCAGCATGGCCTTCAGGTCGTGCTGGCGCAGCGCGAGGAACGCACCCGCCAGCGCGGTGCCGAGCCCGCCGAGGACCAGCACGATGGTCCAGGCGACCTGCTCGGCGTAGATCGGCGAGAACCGGATCAGCAAGTAGATCCCGGCCTTGACCATCGTCGCGGCGTGCAGGTAGGCGCTGACCGGGGTGATCGCCACCATCGCGCTGGGCAGCCAGAAGTGAAACGGGAACTGCGCGGACTTGGTGAACGCCGCGACGATCAGCAGCCCACCGACCACCCAGGCGACCGGCGAGCCGAGCAGCCGGTCGGGGTAGGCCAGGATGGTGGTCAGGTCGCTGGTGCCCAGCGCGACCACCATCACCACGACCGCCGCCAGCAGCGCCAGGCCACCACCGGCGGTGATCAGCAACGCCCGGGTGGCGGGGCGGGCCGCCGCCGGACTGGCCTGGCCGATCAGGAAGAACGAGCAGACCGTGGTCAGTTCCCAGAACAGGAACAGCAGTACCGTGTCGGCGGCGAAGACCAGGCCGAGCATCGCCACGGTGAACAGGGTCAGCAACGTGTAGAGCGCGGTGCACGGGCGGTGCGGGGCGAGGTAGCGCGGGCAGTACATCATGATCAGCGCGCCGACCCCGAGCACCAGCAGCCCGAAGACCATCGCCAGGCCGTCGAGCCGCAGCGCGAACGCGATGTCCAGCGACGGCAGCCAGCGCACCGAGACCGAGACCGCGCCGTTGTCCAGTACCACCGGAAGCCGGGAGGCGAGCAACCCGCAACCGATCAGGTAACCGACCGCGAGCGGGTAGCCGGCGTCGCGGCCGAGCGAACGGGTGAGCAGTGGTACGGCGGCGGCGAGCCCGGTCAACAGGGCCAGCACCGCGATCATCGTCAACGGACGTCCCTCGGCGCGGCGGTGATCCAGGGGTACGGACCGGCCCGGCACCGGTCGACGGTCGCCGGTCGCACCTCAACCGTCCTCGCTGGCGGCCAGCAGCACCGGCCGGGTGGCGTCCCGGAGCACCTGGTCGGCGACGCTGCCGAGCAGCCGGTTGGACAGTCCACGGCCCCGCCGCCCGACCACGATCATGTCCACGTCGCGAGCCTGCGCGACGTCCAGCAGGGCCCGGGCGGGCCGGCCGGTGACGATCTCGATGCTGCTCGGCAGCGGCGGCCCGTCGGCTCGGCGCAGTCGGGCCGCCCGATCGGTGAGCAGGTCCCGCGCCCGGTCCAGCTGGTCGACTTCTTCGGCGGTGCGGTCGCCCCGCTCGACTGCGGCGACGTCGACCACGGTGGTCAGGATCAGCTCGCCGACCCGACCGGCGAGCACCCGGTGCGCCGTACGCAGGGCGTGCTCGGAGTCGGCGGAGCCGTCCAGGCCGACCAGCACCCGGGGCCCGGGGCCGGGTGCGCTCGGCCCGGTGCCGGCCGGTGCCGGGCGGACTTCCAACCGCCCCGTCGGTCGCGATCCGCGCTCCACGGCGATCGGGACGAAGAGCAGTCCGAGCACCGCGCCCAACGGATACCAGTACCAGGCGCGTTGGCCGTGCCGGGTGAGGAACACCGCCACCGCTACGATCCCGGAGAGCACCCAGACGGCGACGACGGTCACGATGTAGCCGGCTGTGGACATCCAGCTCCCTCCGGTTGCACGTACCGGTCGACCCGGCCCGACTATCTGACCTGGTCACCGCTGGCGTCGCCGACTACCCGGGAAATGCCGGTCCTACCCGGCCGCCCGGCGGGTTCACCCCGGCGGGTGGGGTCGGTCGGGGCGGGGCAAGTGGTCCGGGTGGGCACTTGAACCGGACCGGTCACCGGCCCGTACTCCCGGTGGGAGCGGGTGCCGCCCTGCCCGCTCCCACACGGCACCCGAACCGTCCGTCTACGACCGGGTCGCCCACGGTGAGCATGGGCGGGTTAGCGGACCACACCATCCCGTGGATGGCGGACGCGCGAAAGATGGATAGCCTGAGAGGCATGTGGGGTCCCTGCGGCGGGAGACGACGGTCCCCCACGTGACCGACGGCGGGCGGCCGGGCCGACCCGCGTGACGCCGTACGACGAGGAGGAGGATCGTGACCCAAGACAGCTGGGACGATCTGGGTGCTCCGATGCCCCATGACGAGTTCCGCGCCGTGTCCGACGCTATCGTGGCCAACATAGAGCAGGTCATCGAGGGCAAGACCGCCACGGTTCGGCTGGCACTCGCCGTCCTGCTCGCGGAGGGACACCTCCTGATCGAGGACGTTCCCGGAGTCGGCAAGACCAAACTCGCCAAGACGCTGGCCAGGTCGATCGACTGCTCCGTACGCCGGATCCAGTTCACCCCGGACCTGCTGCCCAGTGATGTGACCGGAGTCAGCGTCTACAACCAGGACAACCACGACTTCGAGTTCAAGCCGGGCGCGGTCTTCGCCAACCTGGTGGTCGGCGACGAGATCAACCGGGCGTCCCCGAAGACCCAGGCCGCGCTGCTCGAATGCATGGAGGAGCGGCAGGTCACCGTCGACGGCACCACCTACGAGCTGCGGACGCCGTTCATGGTGATCGCCACCCAGAACCCGATCGAGATGGAGGGCACCTACCCGCTGCCGGAGGCTCAGCGGGACCGGTTCACCGCCCGGATCGCGATGGGCTACCCCGACCCGAGCGCCGAGCTGGCCATGCTCGACGGGCACGGCGCGGCAGATCCGGTGCACCAGCTGCAGCCGGTCTCCGACGCGGCCGGGGTACGGCGGCTGATCGCCACCGTCCGGGAGGTACACGTCGCCGACCCGGTCAAGCAGTACGCGGTGGACCTGGTGACCGCCACCCGGGAGTCCCCGGAGCTGCGGCTCGGTGCCTCGCCCCGGTCGACGCTGCAGCTGCTGCGTACCGCCCGCGCGGTCGCCGCGCTGGAGGGCCGCGACTACGTACTCCCGGACGACCTGCAGGCGCTCGCCGTTCCGGTGCTGGCCCACCGGCTGATCCCGACCGCCGAGGCCCAACTCGCCCGGCGGACCACCGACGCGATCATCGCCGAGCTGGTGCACCGGATGCCGTTACCCCACGAACGGCAACGGCCGGCCGCTGCGGCGTACGACGGTCGCCAGTTCGGCCCGGCGGACGGCACGATGGCGGTCCCCTTCGAGCCGCGAGGCCGGTGACCGATGCGGGCGGCGCTGCGCGGCCTCACCACCCGCGGCCGGTCGTTCCTGGCCGCCGGCGCGGCGGCGGTCGTCTCGGCGCTGATCCTCGGCGAGAAGGACCTGCTGCGGGTCGCCATCCTGCTGGCCGTCCTGCCACTGCTGGCCGCCCTGTACGTGGGCCGTAGCCGGTACAAGCTGGCCTGCACCCGCTCGCTGGAGCCGCACCGGGTCCCAGTCGGCTCCACCGCCCGGGTGGTGCTGCGGCTGCAGAACCTGTCCCGGCTGCCCACCGGCACCCTGCTGCTGGAGGACCGGCTGCCGTATGCCCTGGGCAGCCGGCCCCGGGTGGTGCTGGAGCGGCTCGGTGCCCAGCAGGCCAGTTCGGTGGCGTACACGGTGCGGGCCGAGGTCCGCGGCCGCTACGAGGTCGGCCCGCTGGTGGTCCGGCTAACCGACCCGTTCGGCCTGTGCGAGCTGACCCGGGCCTTCCCCAGTGTCGACCGGCTCACGGTCATCCCACAGGTCACCGCACTGCCGTCGGTCCGACTCGCTGGCGAGTACGCCGGTTCCGGGGACAGTCGGGCCCGGTCGGTGGCGGTGCACGGCGACGACGACTCCGCCACCCGCGAGTACCGCCGCGGTGACGACCTGCGCCGGGTGCACTGGAAGTCGACCGCGCGCACCGGTGAACTCATGGTGCGCCGGGAAGAACAGCCGTGGGAGACCCGGGCGACCGTGGTGCTCGACACCCGGGCGTACGCGCACCGTGGCGAGGGCCCGACGGCGAGCTTCGAGTGGGCGGTGGCGGCGGCGGCGAGCATCGCCGTGCACTTCCGGTCGAACGGCTACCGGCTGCGGCTGGTCACCGACACCGGCATCGACGCCGACGCCACCGAGGCCGACGGGGACGGACTGCTGCTCGACCGGCTGGCCGACGTCACCGCCAGCCAGCGCAGCGACATCGCCACTCTGGTCGATCAGGTACGCCGCCGCTCGGACAGTTCACTGGTGGTGGCGTTGTTCGGGGCGCTCACCCCGACCGAGGCGGAGCTGCTGGCCGGGCTGCGGGGCAACCGGTCGACCTGCGTCGGCCTGCTGATCGACAGCTCGACCTGGATGAATCTGAGCCCGGACGAGCGGGCCGAGGCCGACCGGGCGCACGGTGCCGCCGCGCTGTCGCTGCTGCAGAGCGGCTGGCGGGTGATCGGAGTGAACCACGGCGACCAGTTGCCGTCGCTGTGGCCGCAGCTCGCCCGGGGTTCCCAGGGCTTCGCCTGGCGGGCCGCGCTGGCCGAGACGATAGCCGGAGGAGTGAATTGACCACCCGCAGACACCTCGGTCTGGTCGCGGCGGCAGCCACCCTGATGGCGGCCGCGCCGATGGCAACCATCTTCCAGGACTGGACCTGGCTGGTGCAGTGCGCGATCACCGTGACCATGATCGGTGGCGCCGGGCTGCTGGTCCGCTCGTTGCGGGCTCCCGGATGGCTGCACCCGGTGGCCATGATCGGCGCGCTGCTCCTCGCCCTGACCTGGCTGTTCCCCAGCGGCGACGAGTTGCTCGCGGTGCTGCCGTCGCCGGCGACGATCGGTCACTTCGGTGCGCTGCTGGCCCAGTCGGCGCAGGACGTGCACGCGTACGGCGTGCCGGTGCCCGACGGCGACGCGCTGCTGTTCATCACCGCGTTGGGGATCGGTTCGGTCGCGGTCGTCGTCGACGTGCTCACGGTGACCCTGCGCCGGCCGGCGCTGGCCGGTCTGCCGATGCTGGCGATCTACTCGGTACCGGTGGCGATCTACGTCGACAGCGTCCCGGCGGTGCCGTTCGTGGTCGGCGCGGTCGGCTACCTGTGGCTGCTGATGGCCGACAATGTCGACCGGGTCCGCCGGTTCGGCCGCCGGTTCACCGGCGACGGCCGGGACGTCGACGTCTGGGAGCCGTCGCCGCTGGCCGCCGCCGGACGGCGACTCGCCGTGCTCGGTGTGGTCGTCGCGGTGCTGATCCCGCTGACCATCCCCGGCATGACCTCGGGCCTGCTGACCAACCTCAGCGGCGGCGGGACCGGCGGCAACGGGCTGGGCAACGGGCCCGGCCAGGTGAACCTGTTCGCGGCGTTGAGCGGCCAGCTCAACCAGAGCGAGGTCACCGAGATGGTCCGGGTGACGACCAACGACCCGGCCCCCGCGTACCTGCGGATCGGTATCGCCGATGAGCTGCGCGAGGACGGTTTCGCCAGTCGCCCGCCACGCGGGCGGCCGGACTCGGCCCGGTCGCTGCCCGACCCGCGTACCGACCCGGACATCCGCAACACCGGGGTCAGCCACCAGGCGTACGAGGCGACCGTCGAGGTCACTGGAAACTTCAACATGGCGCTGCTGCCGACCTACGCGGTGCCGGTGCAGATGCGCGACGTGGATGGCAGCTGGGCCTACGACCGCACCGCGCAGATCGTCTTCTCCGGCCAGTCGCGGGCCCGCAACATGACCTACGGATTCGAGTACGTCCGCACCAGCTACACCCCGGGGGCACTGCGCCGGTCCCAACCGTTGCCGGCCGACAACGACCTGCGGCAGGCGTTCACCGCGGTGCCGCAGGTGCCGCAGGTGACCGAGCTGGTCGGGGAGCTGACCGCCGGCGCGCGCAGCGACTACGACCGCGTGCTGGCCATCTACGAACACTTCTCCCGGGACAACGGCTTCACCTACAGCCTGGCCACCGAGGGGGGCACGGCCGGCCAGGACATCGTCAACTTCCTCGACAACAAGGTCGGTTTCTGCCAGCAGTACGCCGCCGCGATGGCGTGGCTGGTGCGTGCGGCGGACGTGCCGGCCCGGGTGGCGTTCGGTTTCACCAACGGATCCCGGCGGCTGGAGAACACGTACACGCTGACCAACCTGAACCTGCACGCGTGGACCGAGGTCTACTTCGAAGGGCTCGGCTGGGTGCCGTTCGACCCGACCCCGGCGGCGAGCATCCCCGGCTCGGTGCGCTCCGAGTGGGCGCCGGACGTGGACGCCCCGCCGGACGCCGGCCCGAGCGCCGGACCGAGCGCGGCCCCGTCCGCCGCGCCGTCGACGACGGCGCTGCCGGAGACCGGACCCGGCCAGCTCGACCCGGGTGCGCTGGGTGCCGGATCCGCCGCCGATTCCACCGCCGGTCCCCGTTGGCCGTGGTGGACCCTCGCCGGTGTGGTCGCGGTGCTCGTGTTGGCGGCCCTGCCGGCGGCCCGACGCGCGACGGTACGCCGTCGGCGGCTGGCCCGTGTCCTGGCTCCGGTGACCCCGGCGGGCACCGACCCGACGGGCGCTCGGGACACCGACTCCCCCGCCGTGAGCAGGGCCGCCGCCGGTGCTGCCCCGCTGATGACGGTCACCGGCGCCGACGCCGGGGCCGCCCGGCAGCACGCGCACGCCGTCTGGAGCGAACTGGTCGACACCCTGGTCGACCTGCGGATGCCGGTCGACCGGTCGGAGACGCCACGGGCGACGGCGGTGCGGCTGGCTGCTCTTGAGTCGGTCCACGGTGCGGCGGCCGACGCGGTCCAGCTGCTCAGCCGGGCGGAGGAGCGGGCCCGGTACGCCCGTCAGCCGGTGCCGGGCGAGCCGCTGGTCGAGGCGTTGGGGCGGGTACGGGCGGCGTTGGCGGCCGGGGTGGGTCGGCGTACCCGGCTGGCGGCCCGGCTCCTGCCGCTGTCGGTACTGCTGCGCTGGCGGGACGCGGTTGTCGAGGCGTACAGCCGGGTGTTCTCGGTCGTCGGCCGGTGGCGCGACGCGGCGGCGCGGTTGAGTCCGCGCCGGCTGTTGGCCAACCGGGCGGGTCGCTGACCCGTCCCGGGGTTTCGCGAAACCGCCACCTGAGGTCCGCGCGACGGGCATAATCGCCCACGTGCCGAGACGCTCGATCGCAGCGCGGTCAATCAAGAAGCGCGGTCAGTCGACGAGATCCGCGGCCGACCGCCGCTGCCCCGCGTGGCGGGCCGGTAGGTGGGCACGACAAGACCGCCCCGGTCACGCCCGACCGGGCGACTGGTCCCGCCCGCTAGGTCAGCGGTGGCCCTCCGGCCGCTGGCGCCAGCGCTCGTCCAGCCGGTCGATCAACGATGACCGTCGCCCGCTGCGGGTCTTCCGACGTGTGGTCCCGCCGACCACCCGCAGATCGGGCGAGTTCGACTTGCGCTGGGACTGCATGGCGAACGCCGCTGCCCCGAGCATGACCACGAAGCCGGCCACACCGAGCAGCGGCACTTTGCTCACTGTGCCGTAAACGACCAGGGCAAGGCCAATGATGATCACACCGGCAGCGACGAGCAGGCGACGCCGCGCGTGGAAACGCGGGTCGCTGGCGCGCACGGCCGAGGCGAATTTGGGGTCCTCGGCAAGCGACCGCTCGATCTGCTCGAACAGCCGCTGCTCGTGCTCCGAGAGCGGCACGGCACTCCTCCCCGGTCACGTTGGTCAGCCCGGTCGGACCGACAGACCGTGGCAGCCAACCGGCTGCTTACCCGCAAGTCTACGAGGGGGGTCGCGGGTCGGAAAGCCGGACGACGGACCGCCTAGGTTGATTTTCCGTCCGGCGGACGTCATCACCTGGTAACAGAGTAGCCGCCCAACCGGACAGTGCACCGCTGCCCGGCCCTCGTCGCACCAGGAACTCGATCTTTCTCGCCTGCCACACCGCGAGTTTCACTCCCATAGCACACCCAACCGGGCAAATCACTCGGGACCCGCACCGGTGGCGATCAGCAGTGGAACAGCCATCTCGACCTCGGTCACTCCACCGTGGAAGCCGACCAGCGCGGAGCCGACCGGATCGGTCCGGGTGGCCACCACGACAGACCGGTCCCGACAGATCACCACGACGTCACCGATCCGGCCCAAATGATCCGGTGGCACCGGGCCGAACCAGCCTTCGGCGATCAGCTCGTCCCGCTCGGCCACCCGGGCCGCCGGGCCGAGGACGGCCCGCCACCCGGCGATGACGTCGCCCACCGCGCCCGGCACCGGGTGCAGGTAGCGGGCGCGGGGCTCCCCGGCGACCACCCGCACGCCGGCCCGCAGCCGGGGGTCGGTGTCCAGGTCTAACCGGTGTCGCGGGTCGGCCGGCACGTTCAGCTGGCCGTGGTCGGCGGTCACCAGCAGCGCCGCGTCCCGGGGCAGATTGGCCAGCACCCGGTCCAGCAGCCGGTCCAGGTCGGCGGCGGCGGCCCGCCAGGCCGGGGAACCGACCCCGGACAGGTGGCCGTGCCGGTCCAGGTCGGGATGGTAGCCGGAGACCAGCACCGGAGCGTCGCCAGCGGTGACCGCGTCGAGCAGCCCGGCGGCGAGGGCGTCGGCGTCGGCCGCGCCCCGGTACGCACCACCCCGGTTGGCGGCGACCGTCAGCCCGCTGCCGGCGAACTCGGGCCGGCTGACCACGGTGACCGTCACCCCGGCGGCCGCCGCCCGCTCCAGCTGGGTCGGCACCGGCTGCCACCGCTCCGGGTCCGGGTCGTCACGCCAGTCGACGTGGTTGAGCACCCGGTCGGTGCCGGGCACCAGGCTGCGGAAGCCGAGCACCCCGTGCGCCCCGGGCGCTGCGCCGGTGCCGAAGCTGACCAGGCTGGTCGGCGTGGTGGACGGAAAGCCGGTGGTGAGCCGCCGGGCGTACCGGCCGGCGGCGAGCGCGGCCAGCGTCGGGGCGTGTTCGCCAGCGGCCGGCAACTGGTGCCAGCCGAGCCCGTCGACCAGCAGCACCACGACACGCCGCACCCCGGTGAGCGGCCCGGTGAGGCCGAGTACGTCACTGGCGCCGGGCACCCCGAGCACCGCCAGCACGCTGGGCAGCACGTCGGCGAGGCTGGCCGCGCCGTACTCCGGACGCACCGGGCGCAGCAGCTCCGCGGCCGGCGGTTCCGGCGCTGTCACAGCGGACGCCGGGCGAACAGGTGCAGCTGGGTGGCGAGGTCCCGGTACGGCGGCTGGGCGGCGACGGCGAGCTCCAGGGCGAGCAGGGCCTGCGGGTCGCCCTCGGCGACGGCCGCCGGCAGCAGGTCGGACAGCACCCGTACCCCGTGGATCTGCTCGACCCGCAGCCCGGCGGCGGCGAGCAGATCGACGGCGAGATCGGCGTCGTAGCGGCGGCGTAGCGTGTCCCGCGCGCCAGCGGCGCCGTGCGGGTCGGCGAGCAGCGCGGCGGCGAGGTCGAGATGTCCGTTGACCGCGCGGGCCAGCACCGCCGCGGCGCGGCCGGCGACCAGTACGCTGGCCGCCCCGCCGGGCCGCAGCACCGTGGCCAGCGACTCCACCACCCGGGCCGGCTCGTCGACCACCTCCAGCACCGCGTGGCAGAGCACCAGGTCGGCGCTGGCCGGCGCGATCAGCTCGCCGAGCGCGTCGCCGTCGCCCTGGGCGGCGGTGATCCGGTCGGCGACCCCGGCGTCGGCGGCCCGGCGGGTGAGCGCGGCCAGCGCGTCGGGGCTGGCGTCGACCACGGTCACCTGGTGTCCGGCCTCGGCCAACGGCACCGCGAAGCCACCGGTGCCGCCGCCGACGTCGACCACGGTGAGCCTGCGGTCGGGCTGCCGGTCCAGCTCGTGACGCAGGACGGACCAGACCACGGCGGTTCGCGGGCCGGCCGCCTGGCCGGCCGGGATGTGTGTCAGTTCCACCCGTGCGAGCCTATCGGCCCGGTCCGGTCCCACTCGGCCCGGTGCGACCCGGGCTGGTCCGGGGCGGCCGGATCCGGGCGGCGCTCGTCGTAGAGCGGTATTACACGATTGACGGTACATCGCACTGCGAAGTAGTCTGTGAAGCGTGGATACCACCCAGCTTCTCAAAGGGGTGCTCGACCTGGCCGTCCTCGCGGTGCTGCGGCACGAGGACGGGTACGGCTACGACATCCTGCGGCGGCTACGCACCGCCGGGCTGACCGAGGTCGGCGACGCCTCGGTGTACGGCACGCTGCGCCGACTGTTCCAGGCCGGTCTGCTCACCACCTACGTGGTCCCGTCCGAGGAGGGCCCGCACCGCAAGTACTACTCGCTCAACGGCGCCGGGCGTGACCAGCTGACCCGCTCCGGCAAGACCTGGCGCAGCTTCGCCACGACGATGGACAACCTACTTGACGATCGGGGGGTGGCGGCGTGAGTGCCGCGACGCAGGCTGAGATCACGCACTACGTCGAGCAGGTCCGGTCCGCGCTGGCCGACCTGCCCGGCCCGGTCCGCGCCGAACTGCTGGAGGATCTGCCCGAGCACCTCGCCGAGGTGCTCGCCGAAGGCGACGGCACGCTGGTCGACCGGCTCGGCGACCCGACGGAGTACGCCGCCGAACTGCGTACCAGCGCCGCACTGGACGCCCCGGCGGAGCCAGTCGGTCTCGGCCGGCGGGCCGGTGTCGCCTGGCGGGCCACCCGCGACCGGCTGGGCCAGATCGACCGCCGGGTCGGGCCGGTCCTCGGCTACGCCACCGCCAGCGAGTTCCTGCGGTCGCTGCGTCCCGGCTGGTGGGTGCTGCGCGGCTACCTCGCCGCGATGCTCCTCACCCACCTGCTCTTCGGAGGGATCTCCTCGCCGCTGCCCACCCCCGGTGGCAGCGTCCCGGCCGGGCTGCTACTTCTCACCGTGGCCGTGACCGGCTCGGTTTGGCTCGGCCGCCGGGGACTACGACCGACCCGACGGCCACGGCTGGTGGTGACTGTCGCCACCGCCCTGGCGCTCGGTGGGTTCGCCTCGTACTTCCTGTTCGGCCTCGGATCAAGGTCAGAAGGTCCGCTCGTCGTTCTGGAGTCGAACGGTGGTGCGGCCTACCTCGCTCCCCCGTTGCCGGCTCCGCTGGACGTGTATGTCTACGACAGTCAGGGACAGTTGGTGGAAGGTGCCCGGCTGTTCGACGAGAACGGCGAGCCGATCGTTCTCGGCTCCCCGAACTGGTGTGAGTTGTCAGACCTGGAACAGCTGCGGGTCGGGCAGAGCCTCTCGCGTATGGGCGGCCGAGTCACCTTGCGCGACCCGAATGTGGAGTACACCTACCCGCTCTGTCCCGAGCGGAACCCGTTCGAACTGCCCGCGCTGACTCCGAGCCCCGACACCACCCCGGCACCCGGCCCGTCGCCGAGCTGATCTGCGGCATCGGCTGTGTGTTCAGCGGAAGTCTCGGGAAGCCGGGCTGACCGGGGTGGTGACCGCGTCCAGCCGGTCGGCGACCAGGTTGATCACCCCTTCGGCCTTCTCCAGCCGGCCCCGCACCAGCAGGGCGGCGCTGGACCGGGCCACCGTCCGGTAGCGCTGCCACAGCCCGGGTGAGCAGGTCACGTTGAGCATCCCGGTCTCGTCCTCCAGATTCACGAAGGTCACCCCACCGGCGGTCGCCGGGCGCTGCCGGTGGGTGACGATACCGCCGACCCGGACCCGGGTGCCGGCGTCGACCCGACCCAGGGCGGCGATCGGCACCGCCCCGGCGGCGACCAGCCGGTCCCGGACGAACCGCACCGGGTGGGTGTCCGGTGACAGCCCGGTGGCCCACACGTCGGCCATCAGCGCGTCGACCTCGTCCAGGCCGGGCAGGGTCGGCGCGGCGACCCCGACGGCGACACCCGGCAGCCGGTCGGCGCGTTCCTGCGCGGCGGCCCCGGCCGCCCACAGCGCCTGCCGACGGGTCAGCCCGAAACAGGCGAACGCGTCGGCGGTGGCCAGCGCCTCCAGCTGGGCGGCGGTCAGCCCGACCCGGCGGGCCAGGTCCGGCATGTCCCGGTACGGCCCGTGCGCGACCCGTTCGGCCTCGATCCGCTCGGCCAGGTCGTCACCGATGCCCCGGACCGCCGACAGGCCGAGGCGCACCTGCGGGCCGCCGACCCCCCACCGGTGCGGCGGTTCCCCCGGCGCGCCACCCCACCGGGTACGGGCGTCGACGACCAGGGTGGCCGCCGCGCCGCTGGCGTTGACGTCCGGCCGGTGCACCCGCACCCCGTGCCGGCGGGCGTCGTCGACCAGGGTCTGCGGCGAGTAGAACCCCATCGGCTGGGCGTTGAGCAACGCGGCCAGGAACGGCGCCGGGTGGTAACGCTTGAGCCAGGCGCTGGCGTACACCAGGTAGGCGAAGCTCATCGCGTGGCTCTCCGGGAAGCCGAAGCTGGCGAACGCGGACAGCTTCAGGTAGATGTCGTCGGCCAGTTCACCGGTGATGCCCCGGCCGGCCATCCCGGCGTACAGCCGGTCGCGGATCGCGGCCATCCGAGACGCCGACCGTTTCGACCCCATCGCCCGGCGCAGCTGGTCGGCACCGGCCGCGTCGAAGCCGGCCAGGTCGATCGCCAGCTGCATCAGCTGCTCCTGGAACAGCGGCACCCCGAGGGTCTTCTCCAGCGCGTTGCGCATCAGCGGATGCGGGTAGGTCACCGGGTCCTGGCCGTTGCGCCGCCGGATGTACGGGTGCACCGAGCCACCCTGGATCGGGCCGGGCCGGATCAACGCCACCTCGACGACCAGGTCGTAGAAGCAGGTCGGTTTCAGCCGGGGCAGGGTGGCCATCTGGGCTCGGCTCTCCACCTGGAACACCCCGACCGAGTCTGCCCGGCACAGCATCGCGTACACCTCGGGGTCGTCCAACGACATGGCGCCGAGGTCCAGTTCGGAGCCGATCAGGTCGTGCGCGTCGTGCAGCGCGGTCAGCATGCCCAGCCCGAGCAGGTCGAACTTGACCAGGCCGACGCTGGCGCAGTCGTCCTTGTCCCACTGCAGCACGGTGCGCCCCGGCATCCGGGCCCACTCCACCGGACACACCTCGATCACCGGCCGGTCGCAGATCACCATCCCGCCGGAGTGCACACCCAGGTGCCGGGGGAAGGTCTGCAGTTCGTCGGCGTACGCCACCACCTGCGCCGGGATGTCCTCGCCGGCCGCCGCGACCGCGCCATAGTGGTCGATCTGCTTGCTCCAGGCGTCCTGCTGGCCGGGCGAGAACCCGAACGCGCGGGCCACGTCGCGCACCGCCGACCGGGGCCGGTACGAGATCACGTTGGCCACCTGGGCGGTGTGTTCCCGGCCGTAGCGGCGGTAGACGTACTGGATGACCTCCTCGCGGCGGCCGGATTCGATGTCGACGTCGATGTCCGGCGGGCCGTCGCGTTCCGGGGCGAGGAACCGCTCGAACAGCAGCTGGTGGCGGACCGCGTCGACGTTGGTGATCCGCAGCGCGTAGCAGACCGCCGAGTTGGCCGCCGACCCCCGCCCCTGGCAGTAGATGTCGGCTTCGCGGCAGAACGCCACGATGTCGTGCACGACCAGGAAGTAGCCGGGGAAGTCCAGCTGTTCGATCATGTCGAGTTCGTGGTCGAGCTGCCGGTACGCATCCGGGTGGGCCTCGCGGGGGCCGTACCGCTCCAGCGCGCCCCGCCAGGTCAGCTCCCGCAGCCAGCTCATCTCGGTGTGTCCGGCCGGCACCGGGTGGTCCGGCAGCCGGGGGGCGACCAGCTGCAGGTCGAACGCCAGTTCGGCGCCGTACGCGGCGGCCCGGGCCACCGCACCCGGGTAGTCGGCGAACCGGGCCGCCATCTCGGCACCGGAGCGCAGGTGGGCGGCGCCGGCAGCGGGCAGCCAGCCGTCGATGTCGTCCAGGCCGCGCCGGGCCCGGATCGCGGCCAGCACGGCGGCCATCCGGTGCCGGGCCGGCGCGGCGTAGTGCACGTTGCCGCTGGCCACCGTCGGCAGCCGCCGGGTGCGGGCCAGCTCGGCGAGGGCGTCGTTGCGGTCACCGTCGTCCGGATGCCCGTGGTCGGTCAGCTCGACCGCGACGCTGTCCGCGCCGAACAGCGCCACCAGCCGGTCCAGCTCCGCGTCGGCGGCGGCTGCTCCGCCGGTACGCAGCGCCGCCGGCACCGCCCCCTTGCGGCAGCCGGTGAGCACCAGTACGTGGTCGCGCAGTTCGGCGGCGACCTGCTCCAGGCTGCCGTAGTCGGGTCGGCCCTTCTCACCGCCGCGCAGCTGCGCCCGGGAGATGACGCGGGCCAGCCGGGCGTACCCGGCCGGGCCACGGGCCAGCGCCAGCAGGTGCCGCCCGGCCGGATCCGGCTCCCCGGTGCGCGGTGCCGCCCGCCGGTCTGCGGCGTCCACGGCGCTGAGGGTCAGTTCGGCACCGAACACGGTCGGCAGCCCGTACGCGGCGGCCGCCTCGGCGAAGCGCACCACCCCGTAGCAGCCGTCGTGGTCGGTGACGGCCAGCGCGGTCAGCCCCAGCCGGACCGCCTCCTCGACCAGCTCCTCCGGGTGGCTGGCCCCGTCGAGGAAACTGAAGTTGCTGTGGCAGTGCAGTTCGGCGTACGGCGTGACCGGCCCGCCCCCGGCGGTGACCAACCCGCCCCCGGCGGTGGCCAGCGACGCGGTCGACGGTGCGGCCAGTGCCGGCGGCGGTGTGTACGGTGCCCGCTTGCGGGTCCAGCCCGGCGCGTCGCCGCCGTCGCCGTCGGCCGCGAGTGGGTCGACCACGATCGGGTCGTCAGTCATAGACGGCCTCCACCACCCAGCGCCCGTCGGTGCGGGCGATCAGCAGGGCGCTGCCGTCGGCGAGCGCGACCTGGAACCGGGCCCGGCGGCGCGCCTCGGCCGGTGCCCACCAGCGTTCGTCGAGCGGCCACGGGCCGGCCCAGCCGGTGACGTCGACCGGGGTGCCCGTACCGACGGCGAGCCGGGCCGGTGGGGCGCTGACCACCAGCCGGGCGCTGACGGTGACCGGTTCGCCTGCCGCGTCGTACACCTCGGCCGGCAGCGGGGCGGGCAGCACGACCGCCGGTGCCGGTGGTGGCAGCCGGCCGGGCCACGGCGGCGCTTCGGGCCGGGCCGGCGCCCGTTCGTCGCCCCACGGCACCAGTCGGACCTGGTCGACCGGGGACCGGCCGCCACCGAGCACGGCGGTGACCACCGCGTCCGGCCCGAGCAGCCCCTGAACCCGGGTCAACGCCCGGCGGGCCCGGGCGTCCTCCGCGCCGATCTCCCCCCACAGGCCGGGCTGCAGGGCGACCCGGGCGAGCACCCCGTCCGGGACGAGCCGCAGCCGGACGATCCCGGCGGTGGGCGCCGGCGGTGCCGCAGCGGTGACGGCACCCGGCCGGCGGGCGGCGGCGCCGGTGAGCCAGCCGTCGAGCTGCCAGCGCAGCCGGTCGGTGATCGCCGCGGCGGTGAGCATGCCGTCGTGCCGCCAGACGCGGTGCAGTTCCTGGCCGTGTGCGGTGACCGCTTCGATGCCGACCCGGGTGCAGGCCAGTCCGTTCCCGCTGAGCTGGTCGTGCAGTTGCTCGGCCAGGGCGCGGGCGGCGAACGCGGCCGCGTCGACCCGGTCGAGCGGTTCGTCGTAGTCGGCGGTGACGGACAGTTCGGGGGGCGGTTGTCGGGGGGTGAACGGCTGTTCGTCGCGCCCGCCGGCCAGCCGGTGGGCCAGCGCCGCGTCGGGGCCGAACCGGGCGAGGACGTCGCGGGCCGGCAGCGCGGCGAAATCCCCGAGGGTACGCAGACCGAGCCGGCGCAGCAGGCCGGCCAGGTCGGGCCGGCCGAGCACCCGCAGCGGCAGCCCGGCCAGGAACGTGCGGCTGTCGCCGGGCGGGACGATCCGGCCGGTACGGGCGGCCAGCCCGGCTGCGAAGAACCCGTCGGCGACACCCACCTGGCTTTCGACCTCGCAGACCTGCGCGACGTGTTCGACGATCTGCTCGGCGGCGGCCTCCTCGCCGCCGAAGTAGCGGGCCGGGCCCCGGGCGGCGACGGCGCACGCCCCGGGGCGGTGCACCTCGACCCCGGCGACGACCTGTTCGATCGCGGCGACGACCGGCTCGAACGCGCGGGCGTCGCGGGCCGGGTCGTGGTCGAGCACGGTGAGCCCGGGGCAGCGGCTCTGTGCCTCCCGTCGGCGCAACCCGGGATGTACGCCGTCGGCGCGGGCAGCCGCGGTGCAGGCGACCACCCGGTTGGCGTGCAGGACGGCCACCGGCCCGGTGGCCGGCACGCCGTCGATGATCTCGGCGGCGGTCACCGGCCAGTCGGGGCACCAGACGACCAGCGCCCGGGTGGGCGAGCCGGCCGGGGTGGCCATGTTCATCCGCGCCGCACCAAAGTCGGCCGCACCAGAGTCGGCTCAGGGCGGCTCATCCCCGCCGCACCAGGGTCAGCTCGGCGCGGCGGGCCCGGCGGGTGATGCCGCCGGTCGGCGCGGCGGCTGCCGGGGGCGGGCCACCGGGCAACCAGATCCGGATCTCCCGGGGCCGGGTCAGCGCTCCCCGGCCCCGGGCGGAGACGACCATTTCCCGACGGCGGAGCCGGCCCCGGCCCGGCCCGAGCCCTTCCCAGCGGCCGTTCACCACCTGCAGGGTGACGTCGGGGGCGTCCCACCGGCCGCAGGGCACCAGCACGCAGCCCCGCTGCCGGGCCCGGGCGGCGAGCCGGCCGGTCACCTGCGCTGTCACGGCGGCGGGGGCGGCGACGACCACCACGTCCACCCCGTCGATCAGCGCGGCGACCACCGCCGGCCAGTCCGGTCCGGGGTTGGGCACCAGGGCCAGCCGGTCCAAGGCGATGCCCAGCTCGGCGGCGGCGGTCACGCCCAGCGCCGGCACTCCGACGACGGCGCACCACAGGCCGGCCCGGGACGCCTCGGCGAGCAGGGCCAGCAGCAGCGAGGTGGCACCGAGCCGGGCCGACCGGTGGGGCAGCACGTTGACAGTGGAGCCGCGGCGCAGCCCTCGCCCGGGTAGCAGGCCGGTGAGCATGGTCGGGACGGGAAGCACCTGGTCGATGCCGGCCGAACCGGGCAGGCCGGTCCGGTCCGGCGTACCGGCCGTCACCGCTGAGCCGGCACCGCCGGCGAGCGCGCTGGCCGGGCGGACCAGGTTGGCGGCGGCGACCGCGGACAGTGCCGCCGTGCCGGCCACCATTCGCCCCGCCATCCTGCTTCTCTCCCCCGGGTTTCGCTCACTGGTGTTGGTCTCGGTGTTGGTGCGCGCGTGGTCGCCGCCGGCACCACGAGTGCCGGCGGCGACAGAGGTCACGCCGGTGTGGGGGTTGGTTGGTCAGGCAGCGGCCAGGCCGTCGAGAGCCGGGTCGAGAGCTGGTTGGTGGGCCAGCCCGAGGGTGTCCTCGACCAGGGAGACGAACTGCCCGGCGGAGCGCAGCAGGTCGTCGGCTTCCCGGGCGGTGACCACCCGGGGGATGCCGGCTTCGGCGGCGGCCCGTTTGCTGGCACCGGCGGCGAAGAAGGTGGCCCACTCGGCCATCTCGGGAGCGACCATCATCAGCAGGGCCCAGACGCTGGTGACCCGGTTGCGGCGGGTCGGGGCGGGCCGGGCGCGGGCGGCGAGCATCGCGGCGGCGGCGCGCAGAGCGGACAGGTGGGCCGCCGCGTACCGCAGCCCGTCGGGGCGGGTGTTGCCCGCTTCGGTCAGCCCGTGCCGGGCGAGGACGAGCAACTGGGCCGGGGTGCGGTTGGGCAGCAGGTGCGCCGGCACCGTGGGTGCCTGGGCCGGGACTGCAGTCGTGGCCTGGGCCGGTGCCGAATGAGCCGGTGCCGAAGTGGTCGGCATGGATCCTCCTCCGCGCGTTTCACCTGTTCGGGTGCCCGCCCACGGAGGAAGACGTCGGCGGGACGTCGTCGGTGCGGATGCGGATGCTTCCCCACACCGCATCCGCACCGACGATGCTGGCGGGGTCCGCTGCCCGCCGCCCGGGGGTCGGGGGCGGCGGGCAGCGGTCCTGCCTGGTGGCGCTGGACCCGCGAAAGTCCAGTGCCGGGGCGTGCGGCTCGCGGCGCCGCACTGCCGGGACTCGCGCCGCGAATCGCTCCTCCCGGCGGCCAGGACGGGTGTCGACTCCGGTGGTGCCGTTGCTGACCGGCGGACCCAACCAGCAGAGCTACCTGTTATCGAACACCCGTTCTAACCTCTGCTTCACAGTACACCCTGCCACCGACGAAAATGCAACGTCAGGCACACCAAACGCCGCTGGCCGGGTCCCGGCGTACGGGACCCGGCCAGCGGACCGGTCAAGCAACCTCATCGGTTCGACCTGGGCAGAGCTCAGGGACGTGGCTCAGGGACGGCTCAGGCGGAGTAGCCGCGCTTGGCGGTCCAGTCCGCCAGCACCTCAAGATCCATCCAGTACTCCTGGCCCTCGTAGTACGGGTCGGCGATCTTCACCGTGTCACCACCATCGCGGTAACCCGTCACCGTCAGGTAATGCCCACCCTCATACGAATGCGCCACCCCGTCGACGTCCGACGCCGTACCCATGATGTTCGCCACCACGGCCCGGTCGTCGTCCACGGCCTCACGCACATCAGCCTTCAGCTTCTCCACATGCTCCGGCTTCGCCGCAGCCGCACCGATCGACACCGTCTCGTACTCGTCGCCACCGGTCACCTCGTTCAGCACCCGGGTCGTCTCCTCCGCCGAATCCGTACCGGCCTCGGTCGTCCCCAGCTTGCCCGCCACCTCATCCTGCGACGGAGCATGACCCTGCGCCGTCAACGCGATCCGCGTCGCCGCCGGCCCGCAGTAGTAGAAATTCGGCTGCGCCTCGTACTGCACCGCCACCTCACGCGCACCGCCGTCAGCGGCACCCGGACCAGCCGCCTGCGCCGCCACCGCAGGAGCAGCCACCACACCACCAGCGGTCAACACACCAGCAACCGACAGAGCAGACTTACGGAAAATCGTGTTCATAACAGAATCTCCGTTCCGAGGGGAATGAACCGGACACCAGACCACACCGGGTCGATGACCGGTCACGAACGGGACAGAACAAGAACACGCACAAGAAAGTCGAACTCAAACGACGCGCTCCGACCCGCGCACACCCGCCGGTCCAGGCGGGGGGCGGTCTCACCGGCGCACCAGATACAACCACCCGGGGCTGCCCGGCATTCCGCACCGGGCGGACCGGGCGACCCCGCACCACGGGCGCTCGCCTACTCGGTCCAACGCCAGGATCCAACGCCGCCCCGCCGGCCGATGTTCCCCCGCGCCCGGTGCCTCAGCCACCCGCCCGCTGCGCCGCGTTGAAGCGCCCAGACGGACCTCAACCACACAAATGGGATGCCGCCCGACCCTGGTCAGTCGCCCGGCTTCTTCCACAGCACGTACTCCAGTTGCAGCGGGCCTTCCTCGCCGTCGACCGACGTGCGCTGGGTGAGCGTGCCGTACCGCCCGTCGCTGGTCCGGATGCAGTAGACCGGAAACAGCCGCCGCCACCGGTTGCCACTGAACATGCCCTGGACGACCTCCTCGTCGTTCCAGGCCGAGTCGGGCAGTGACGAGCAGCCGCCGAGGGTAGGCGTGCCTTCGTCCCAGTCTGCGGCCTGTGCGCCGTTACGCAGCGCGGCCTGGCCGCCGGTCAGCGAGCTCCAGGTGCCGGCGAACCGGGGCTCCACCAGGTCCATCGCGGCGGCGAACTCCGGATCCTGCTCCGGGTCGCCGAACCGCCCGGTGTCCAGGTCGTAGTGCAGGTCGTCGCCGGTGAAGACGAGCCGGTCACCGGCGTACACCGGTTCGCTGTCCAACGCGTCGGTGATCACGAGCGTGGAGTCGACGGTGGGGTCGGCGGTGATCGTGATCCGGTTCTGTTCGATCTCGGTGACGAACCGCCCGTCCATGTCGATCCGCAACTTACGGGTGGTGTCGATTCGGAAGACACTCACCCGCTGCGTACCGTCGATCGTCTGGTTGATCAACAGGTAGGTGGCGTCCCGGTCGGTCGCCTGCTCACGGGCCGCCTCCTCGGTGGCGTAGATGCCGACCTCGGCGACGATCCGGTACGGCGCCGGCAGCGCCGCCACCGACTCCTTGGCGATCTCGACGACGATCGGCATGATCGCCTCCTCGAAGGCGGCCATCCGTTCGTCGTCGCCGCAGCCGGCGACGGCGGTCACCGTGACGACGGCCGCGACGAGCCCGGCCACCGCCCGGACCCATCGGCCCGACACGGGCGGCCGGCCCGACCCGCTACCTCCGTACGGCCGCGATCGTCCCGTTCGCTGCACGCGCACCTACCGCCTCTCCGACCACACCGGCACCGACCTGCCGGTTTGCTGATCATGGTGAGGTGGTCGTGCAAGGTCAACGCCCGGTCGGGCTCAGCCGGACGACATCGCGATGTCGAGGGCCGCCGACCGGACATCGGGCACCGGATGGCGGCGCAGCCGGTGCAGCGACGACCGCCACGGCGGCGACCAGCCGTACCGGTCACCGGCCCGGACCAGCGCCATCGCGAACAACCCGGTCGCCAGGTCGCCTCGGTCGGCCAGCGTCCCGACGGCGGCCGTCAGCACCGCCGGATCCCAACTGCCGTCGGCGCGGCGGACCTGCTCGGTCAGCGTCTCGGCGAGCCGGCCGGCCAGCACCGGCCGGTCGGCGACCAGGTCGGCGAGCGCGGTCAGCTCGGCCACGATCGGGAGCGCGGTGGGTGCGGCCAGCGGCACCAGGTGGGCGAGCAGCCGGGCCGCCTGCGGGGTCAGATCGGCAAACCCGGCGAGGGTACGCGCGGCAGCCCGCACCGCCGCCCGGTCGGTGTCCGGGTCGGCGTCGCGGCACCAGCGCACCGCCGCGTCGACGGCCCGGTCGAGGCGGCGCCGGGCCGGCCGGTCCCGCGCCGGGTCACCCGGCCGGTCGTCGGACCGGTCCAGCCGGGCCAGCGCGTCCACCGCGACCACCAGCGGCGACCGGTCGACGGCCGGCGGCGGCGACCCGTCAGCCGCCGGCGGCGATCCATCGGCTGCCGCTGCCGCCGCCGGTTCGTCGAGCAGCCGGGTCACCACCCGCATCGCCGACGCCCACCGGTACGGGTCGTCCAGGTCGGTCAGGGCGGCGACGGTCAACCCGGTCAGCTCGGGTGCCCAGCGGGCCCAGGCCGGCAACGCCATCCAGGCCAGCCGGGCCGCTTCCGGGTCCGGGTTGCCGGTGGCGGCCACGACCAGGGCGGCGTACCGGGGGCGGTCCGGCTCGGCGATGGTCGACGGCGGCGCGTCCAGCAGCGCCGTCACCTCGGCCCGCGACGGTGTCGGTGAGTTAGCGGCGTCGGCCACCGAATCCGGCCGGCCGACGCCGGCCGCCCCGGCCAGGATCGCCCAGCTGGCCGGGACGTCGGGCCGCTGCCGGGCGGCGGCGACCGCGGCGGCCCGCACGTCGGGGTGCTGGTCCTCCCGCTGGTACGCTGCGGTGACCACGTCGAACGCCTCCGGTGGGCCGTACCGGGCGAGCAGCCGCAGCGACTGCTTGCGGCTGGTCACCTTGCCGGTGCCGAGGGCCACGCCGGTCAGCGTGGCGACCAGCGGCGACGGTGCGACGAGCCGGGCGGTACGGCCGGCCGCGTAGACGGCGACCCGGGCCCGGTCGTCGTCGACGTGCCGCAGCAGCACCGGCAGCGCCTCGTCCGGGCGGTCGGTCCAGGCCAGCGCGGCCAGCGCCGCCTCGGCGAGGGTGACGTCCGCCGCGTCGAGATACCGGGCGACGACCGCCCAGCCGGCGCCGGGCACCGGAGCGGCGCAGCTGATCGCCCGTACCCGATGGTGTCTGGCCATGCTCTGATCGGCGGCGATCGAGGCCATCAGGTCGACGTACGCCTGCTGGTGGCGGGGCAACCACCGGTCGACCCGGTGCGCCGGGCCGGGCACCCAGTGGGCACCGGCAGAGAAGAACTTGCCGGCCCGCCGGTCCGCTGGGGTGGTGAACACCTCGTCGAGCAGGTCGGTGCGGCGGGCGCAGATCGTCTGCCACACCTCGTGGATCTCCACCGTGGACGGGTCGACGGCGAGCACCTCGCCGACCCGGTCGGCCCGGGTCGCCGGGTCGGCCAGCCACAACGCCACCGCCCGGCGGAACACCGACGACACCACGCCGGGGTGGATCGCCCGGCGCAGCAGCCGCTGCAGGTGCGGCAGCAGCCAGGCCCGCCGGCCCAGCGACCAGGCGACGGCGAACAGCGGCTCGTACCGGTCCCGGGCCGCCGCGCCCTCGATCCACGGCGCGATCCGGGTGAACAGGTCGTGCTCCTGGCCTCGGCGCAGCACCTGGTCGAGCCGGCCGAGGAACGGCAGCTGCCGGCCGTCGTACAGCGTGTCGAAGGTCTGCATCGCCCAGCCGGCCAGCGCCGGGTCGGCCGCGTGCCGGCGCAGCACCTGCCCGGCCAGCCCGCCGATCGCGGTCAGACTGGCCGACGAGGTGTCCCGGGCGGCCACCGCCTGGGTGACGACGTCGGTCAGCGCCGGCACCGTCGCCGGGGTGAGCAGGCCGACGACCTGCGACAGCGCGGTGAACGCGCGGGCCCGTACCGGGTCCTGGTCGTTGCGCAGCCGGCGCAGCTGCTCGACGGCGGCGACGACGGCCGCCGGGTCACCGCTGCGCCCGGCGGCGGCCAGCAGCAGCGTGTAGCCGGTGCCCCGGGCGGTGGCGTCGGCGCGCCGGGCCGCCGCGACCAGCGCCGACTCGGCCTCGGCCCAGGGCAGGAACGCGGTGTACGTCAGCGTCAGGTCCTCGCTGCCCCGGACCCGGTCGAGGCCGAGCATCCGACGGGCCTCCCGGTGCCGCCAGCGGCGGGGCAGCACGGCCAGCAGCTGCTCCGACAGCAGCAGCTCGGTGGTGTCCACATCGGCCGTCACCGCGTCGTACAGCTCGCCCCGGCGGGCCGGGGCCAGGGCGGCGAGCAGCCGGGCGAAAGTGTGGTCGGTGCCGCGCAGCCGTACCCCGAGCGGCGTCAGGTCGGCCAGGTCGGCGTCGCGCAGCCGGTCCAGCAACCCGGACGGCAACTGCTGGCGGCGCAGCCAGCCGGCCCGCGCCGGGGCGGTGAGCAGCCGCAGGGTCCGCGCCGGATCGGCACCGGCCAGCACGCCGTACGCGGTCAGCTCGCCGGGCAGGCGGGTCGTCGGGGCGTACCGCTCCAGCAGGTCGAACACCCGCGTCGGATGCCGCTGCGCGGTGTGCAGCACCGCGCGGCCCCACTCGGACCACCAGTCCTCGCGGGCGACGCCGGACCGGCCGGCGAGCTGCGTGTCGGCGAAATCGAGCAGCACGGTGGGATGCCGGCGAGCCAGCGCGGTGCCGCCGGCGACGGCGTACGACAGCGGCGGCAGCAGCCGGGCGACGGTCTCCGGGCCGCAGGCGGGCAGCAGGACCGCGGCCTCGGTGTCACCGAACCGGGCGCGGACCGGGTCGATCAGCGCGTCGGCCAGGTCAGCGCGGCGGGCCGCGCGCAGCGTCCGGTACGCGGTGCGCCGCAGGTCGGCCGGGGCGTCGTGCAGCAGCGCCGCCGCCTCGTCGGGGTCCGCCCAGCCGGAGCGCAGGTACGCGGTGACCGCGACCGCCCGAAGCCGGCGGTCCGGGTCGACGAAGCCGGCGCGCACCGTCGCCTGGTCGCCGACGATCACCGCCATGGTGAGCCCGAGGAACCGCTGGTGGGAGTCGCCGGCCGCCAGGTCGGTCAGTACGGCGGTCAGGTCCCCGGCGGCGGCCAGTCTGCGGGCGTGCCCGGCCAGGGCGGACATCCGGGCCCGGTGGGTCAGCGGGTCTCCGGCGGCGAGCAATTCGGCGGTGGGGTGCGGCACCGCATGATCGTCTCAGCCGCCGGCAACCGGGTATCCGCTCCGGCAGACGAGCCGACGCGACACCGACCAACGGTCGAGCAGGTAGCCGCTGAGAGCCGTCGCGACGGCCATCAGGAGGCCGGACATCGCCACCGTCACCGCCCAGCGGCCTGCGCTGCGGTCGGCCGGTAGTGGGCCGTACCAGCCGTTCGGGTCCACCCACATGGTCAACTGGTCACCGTCGCGGCGTACCCCGATGTCGTGCCGGTACTGCCAGCCGACGTCCGCTCCGGTGTCCAACCGCGACAACCGGTACCGCTCGGTTTCACTGCCGCGCCAGGTGTCGGTCACGACGACCGGTGTCCGCTCACCCGTGAGGTGCAGATAGACCGGGCCGAGCCCGACGAAGACCGCCCAGCCGAGCAGCACGACAGCGACGAGCGCGACCCGTGACGGCACCGAAGCCCGAGGGCGGATGGCCCGGACGATGAGCAGTCCCAGTCCGAGACTGCCGCCGACGAGAGCGGCACCGAGATAGATTCCCCCCAGTACTGGCCATTGTGGTACAGCGAGCCGCTGTAGACGCAGAGGAGCAACCAGCCGAGCACAGCGGCAACGGCACTCACCCGCTGGGCGACAGTCCGCCATCCGATCGCTCGTATCCGGGACACCCGGCCGACGGTAGCGCCCGCCCGCATCCCTGCCGGGCGCACCGCACCACGGGACCGGTCCGACAGATTACGGCTTGATCCACTTCGCGTCAGCAGACAGTGGTACGGCATGTCGCGTCGATCAGCCGAAGTGGATCAACCGCTGGCTGTCCGGCGTCGGCGGCGAACCATTGGCCGTACCCGGGCGGTTGTCTGAAATCTGTCTACCGGTTCTGTGCGGCTGGCCAGTCGGGTCGGATATGTTTGCCGGCTGCCCTCGAAGCAGCGGTGGACCAGCATCCACGGTCCGCCTGTCCGTCCGTGTCTTAAGTACAGGCACCGGAACGACAGAGGGGAACGGATGAGCAGCCAGTCTCCAGCGAGCGGCAAGAGCCGGCACTGGGTGGTGATAGAGACCGGCGCCAATCAGGCGTACGTGTTCGCCAGCAACAAACAGGCGGTGAACGTCGGGGCCAGCGAATTGATCTTCCGGAGCGGCACCGAGTGGGTGAAGACCGCCGTTGACAAGGTCAACGAAGAGCGTACGGAGCCCGTCGTCGAGATCGTGGTGGCCGCCTCCGGCAAAGCGCTGCTGCTCGCCGACGACGAGGACGCCGGCAGGGGGGTCATCCGGGCGGTGACCCGCCGTGCCCTCGACGAGGCACCGGGCCTGGAAATCTGGGGCACCGTTGACCCGAAGCCAATCGTCGGCGACGCCGATCTGGCGGATGGGCTGGGCCGGGCCTACCGGCGGCAGGCGGCGTGGCGCAGCCGCCGCCCGTCGCCGCTGCTGCGACACCCGACGTTGCCGTTCACCCGGCCGTGTCACTACTCGGGACAGCCGTCGACCGTGATGGGTGAAGAAGGTGGCACACCGTACCCGAGGGCGGCGAGCGTGCACGCGGCCTGGTCGCGGCGTAGCCCGGGCCGACAGCGGATGGCGAGCCGACTCGGCGAGAAAGCTGTGGTCAGCGCCAGTCAACTGGCGGACGGGGTGAGCAACGCCGGCTGGGTGGCGGTGATGCACGCCGACGGCAACGGCATCGGCGGCGTGTTCCGCAGCATCGCCGATGCGTACAGCGGTAAGGAGTTCCTGGACCAGCTGCGGGCCTTCAGCCGGGCGCTCGACGAGGTGACGGTCACCGCCCTGCGGTACGCCGTCGAGCAGGTCGCCGACCGGACCGGCTGGCTGCTGCCACTGGTCGTCGGCGGTGACGACGTGACCGTGGTGATGGACGCTCGACATGCGTTCGAGGTCACCGCGACCTTCGTGGAACGGTTCGCCGAGCAGGCCGCCGGCAACGCGACCATCTCGCAGGTGCTGGCCGATATCGGCCGCCGAAAGGCGACCGACGTCGGGCAGCCGAGGCTGACCGCCTGCGCCGGGATCGCGTACGTCAAGCCGCACTACCCGTTCAGCCAGGCATACGAGCTGGCCGAGGAGTTGTGCACGTCCGCCAAGCAGATCAAACGAATCGATCCCAGTTGCGGCGCGCTGGACTTCCACGTGCTGCATGACTCGGTCGGGCAGCATCTGAAACAGATCCGGGCACCGCTGACCGTGACCGACTGTGAGACCGAGCTGCGGCTGTGGCCCGGCCCAGTGGTGATCGGCGAGCCGAAGAAAGGCAGCCGGGCGGCGGCCCGCGACGTCACGCTGCTGCGCGCGGCGGTGAAGGGGCTGGGCAAGCAGTCGAACGAGGACGATCCGCCGGTGTTGCCCCGAAGTGCACTGCACCGGTTGCGGCAGGCGCTGCTCGCCGGCCGTACCGAGGCGGGCCGGGCCCGCCACCAGGTCGCCGTCTGGGCGCCGGATCCGGCGGCGGCGGGGGCGTTTCTGGCTGCGCACCTGTTGATGCCGGAACCCGCTGGCCCGGATGGCCGCCAGGTCACCAGCCGTGCCCTGGACGGCAAGGTCCGGTCCGTCTGGTTCAGCCGGATCCTCGGCGCGATCGACCTGATCGACATGGCGACCGGCACCGCACCGCACGCCAGCCGGGGCATCGGCTACGACAGCCGGCGGCCACGACAGGAGGCGGCGACCTGATGGGCGACCTGGAATCGACCCGCGACGCCCGCAGCGGGCTGCGCAACGGCCAGCCGTTCACCGTCGAGGTGGAGTTTCTCAGCGACTGGGCGTGCGGCACCGGCACGTCCCGGCACGGTGCGGTGGACCGTGAGGTGCAGCGCGACGCCGACGGTCTGCCGATGCTGCGGGGCAAGGCGCTCGCGGCGGTACTGCGCGACGCGGCGGAGACAGTCGCCGTCGGGCTGGACGACGGAGCCATCAGCGGTGTCTGGCAGGACTGGGTCGAAGCGATTTTCGGCAGTCAGCCGGGCGCCTCGTCCCGGCAGCGGCTCGACCCCGGCGGGCGGTTCCGGCCGCAGCAACGCGCCACGCCGGTTCCGGCGGCCCTGCAGGCTCGGCCGCTGCGCCTGCCCGAGGAGGTCCGGCGCGCGATCGCCGCTTTCGACACACGTGACCGGGACCTGGCCCGGGAGGCGACGGCGCTGCTCCGCCCCGGGGTGGCGATCGACATCGACCGGCGCACCGCCGCCGACGATACGTTCCGAATCGAGGAGCGGGCAGCGGTCGGGCTGACCGTCACCGCCGAATGGCAGTTGATCTTTCCTGGGGTGGGCAGCGAGGTGCCGTGGGAGGCGGAGCTGCTGTTGCGGGCCGCAGCCCGGCTGGTCGACGCGATCGGCGGCAAGCGCCGCCGGGGGGCAGGCCGGTGCCGGGTCACCATCGTCGATGACGCGCCCCCGAACCACGGCGCCGACGGAGAAGAAGTTGGACCGGAGGTCGGCCGAGGCGCCGATTCCCAGCTGACCGCGCTGCTGGACCGGGTCGATGAGGTCCGGCCCCCGGCCGACGTGGTGTCGACGGGCACCGACGACAAGGCCACGCCGCTGGGGGCCTGGGCCACCGAACCGCCTGTGCACCTGCACGATCTGCGGATCACCACGCTCACTCCGCTGCTGGTCGCCCGGGGCGTGATCGGCAACATGGTGCTGACGGAGCGGTTCGTGCCGGGTACGTCGCTGCTGCCGATGGTGGCGCAGGCGCTGGATCAGTCGGCCAACGACCGATCGGCCACCGAGCTGATCACCGGCGGTCAGGTGGTGGTCACCAACGCCACCGTGGAGGTCAACGACAAGCGGTCGCTGCCGGTGCCGCGTGCCCTGCACCGGCCCAAGGACACCGACCCGGACACAGAAGGCACCGGGCCGGACGAACAGCACGGCGATCAGCCAGTGCAGCTGATCAACCTCCTGCGGCCCCGGACCGACGACGGCCGGCGGCTACAACCGATGACCGGCTACTACGTACCCGACGGCCGCGGTGGCATCCGTCACGCGGAGGCTGACCTGGTGGCGCAGGCGCACGCCGTCGTCGACGACACCTCGCAGCGGCCGACCGAGGACTCCGGCGGCTTGTTCGTCTACGAGGCGATCGCCGCCGGCACGGTGCTGCGTTGCGAGCTGTGGCTTCCGGCCGGCACGAAGCTGGACACCAAATGGCTCAACGGCAAGCACGCGATCGGCCGGTCCCGCAAGGACGACTACGGACACGTCACGGTCGAAGTGATCGCTCCGGGGAGGCCGTTGAAAGCCCACTCGTCGCCGGACCGGACCGGCGACAACATCGACGGCGACGTCAACGACGATGGCGGCGACGCGAATAACGGTCAGCTCGTCCTCTGGCTGCTGTCGGATCTGCTGCTGTCCGGGCCGGCCGGTGAGCCGGTCACCGACCCGACGGTGGTCGGGGCCGTGCTCGGCAAGCGGCTCGGGGTCACGTTGACCCTGCCGGATCCAGGCCCGGACGGGCCGCCGAGGGAGCTGGTCACCACCCGGCGGGTCGAATCGTGGCAGCGCCGATGGTCGATGCCGCGCCCTTCGCTGACCGGGCTGGCCGCCGGCAGCGTCATCCGGTTCGAGATGACCGGGAAGCTCGACAGGAAGCGGGTGCTGCGGGTCGAAGCGACCGGTCTCGGAGAACGGACCGCCGAAGGGTACGGCCGAATTGCGCTGCAGCCGCCACTACTCGCAGCCGACACAGTCCGACTGTCCGACCCGGCCCTCCCGCACGACTGCGGAAACGCGCAGAAACCGGGTACCGAGCAGCAGGAGGGCGAGCGGCCCGCCGAACAGCAGCCCGGCCTGGCGGTCGAGTTGCGACGGCGCGGCTGGCGACGCGAACTGCACCGCACCGCGGCGGTCCGGGCGGCCAGCGCCGAGCTGCGGCGCAAGTTCGTGCCGCCCGATGCGACAGCAGCGCAGCTCGGCACGTTACGAACCCTGGCCGACCGGCTCACCGTAGCCGGCGGTCCGCAGCAGATGCTGAGCTGGATCGCCGCGACCGAGCGCAACCGGACACGCAAGGAGGTGTGGGGCGCCGAGCGGCTCGGCCTGCTGCGGATGCTGGCCAGCGGAGACGATGTGTTGTGGCGGCACCTGACCGAACCGCCGGCCGACATCGCCGGGGAACTGCACCCGGCGGCGGCCGGGTGGCTGCTGGCCGAGGTGGTGCGGGCCGAGGTCGGGCAACGCCGTAACCAGCCGGCGAGCGACGAAACCGCCGCCGCGACGCAGACCGGGGTACGGTCGTGAGCCGCCGGGTGACCAGCCGGTGGGAGCTGACCGGCACACTCGTCGCCCAGGCTCCGCTGCACATCGGCGGGCTCGACGTCGGACCGGCACAGCTGGTCCAGGCCCGCGACGGCGCAGACCGTCCACTGCTGCCCGGCACCACGCTGGCCGGGGTGATCCGGTCGGCGTTGCAGGCGGAAGGCGTACCCGACTATCAACTGTGGGGGCTGCCACCGGACCGCGACGGTGCCGGCGGCGAAGCATCCTGGGTACGGGTCGACGACGCCCCCGCCATCGACGAGCCGCAGGTCGAGCTACGCGACCACGTGTCGATCGACCGGGTGCACGGAGTGGCCGCCAAGGGGCATCTGTTCAGCCGGGAGGTGCTGCCCGCCGGCACCCGGTTCGCCTTCCGGATGGTGGTTGACGCGCCGGAAAGCATCGACGCCGACGAAGCGGAGCAGCTCGTCCACGCCATCGCGGCCCGGCTACGCGGACCGGGGATCAGCGTCGGAGCGGCGGTCACCCGTGGGCTCGGCCTGGTCCGGCTGGCGGACGCCGAACTGCAGGAGTCGATGCTGGCCACCCGGGCCGGCATGATCGCCGCGTTGCGCTCCGGCGGGAAGCCGGCTGACCTGCCGGACGCCGACCCGGACGAGGTGCCGGCCGGCGTACTGCGGGTCGTCGTGCCGTGGCGCCCGCACGGTCCGCTGGCAGTGCAGGTCAGCTCAGACGGTGACGTGGTCAGCGCGTTCCCGCTGACCGGCCGCGACGGTGCCGGCGGCCACCGGCTGGAGCTGCCCGGTAGCTCGATCAAAGGGGTGCTGCGCAGCCACGCCGAGCGGATCACCCGCACGGTGACCGGCGCCGAGGTGCGGGAGAAGTTCCTGGCTCAGATGCGGGCCGACGGGCTGGGGCCGGTGGCGGCGCTGTTCGGCACCGCCGCAGCCCGGGACAGTGGCGACCGGGATCTGCCCGCCGGCCGGCGCGGCGCGCTGCAGGTCGCCACCTGCGTCAGCGCCACCGCCCTACCTGCCGCCCAGTGGGACGCGGTCCGCCTGCTGCAGCAGCGGCTCAGTGAGACGGCTGACCACAGTGGGCAGGACAGGGGCGAAGATGGGGTCGAGGGGGGCACCGGTGGTGACGATCCGGCACCACCGAAGGTGTCGGACCAGCGGGCGGCGCTGAGTCGGCTGCAACTGGCCGTCGACGACCTCAACGAAGCGGTCGACGGCATCCGGTTCACCATCGCCCACCATGTCGCGGTCGACCGGTGGACCGGCGGGGCGGCAGATGCGTTGCTGTTCGCGACGGTGGAGGCGCACACCACCGGCCCGGACGCGTGGCAGCCGATCATCCTCGACCTGGCGGTGGACCAACTCGACCAGGATCCGACGACGGCCGGCCCCGGAGCCGACGACGACCGGCGGGCCGCGTTGGCGTTGCTGCTGCTGGTGCTGCGGGATCTGTGCGACGGCTGGCTCGGCTTCGGCCACGGCACCACCCGGGGCGCGGGCGGCGTACGGGTCGATCCGGAGGCGGTGACGTTCCGGGCCGGTCACCGGACCGGCTGGTTCCACGCGCTCGGCAACCGGTCACTGGCCGATGTGCTCGCCGACGAGGAGTTGACCGCGTCGCTGACCACGGCCTGGCTCACGGCGACGACAGGAGGGGCGGCATGAACACCGTGGGGCGGGTCATCTCGGATCTGGGGCGCGGCACGACCGGGCAGGCACTGCGCATGTTCGTGGACAGTAGGACGTCGGGGGTCGGGTTCTGTTACCGGCCGGTTGACGTCCGCTGGTTCCGGTTCGGTGCCGACGGGGTGCCCAGAGGTGCCGACGGGACGGCGCTGGACCTGACCGGGGTGTTCGAGTTGCGGGCGTTCACCGCCGAAAAGGAGCTGCGCTGGCGGCACTGCTCCGCCGGGTCCGGGACCACCGCTGTGGTCCGTGGCCACGGGTTGCCAGAGCATCGTCGGCTGCTGTGGGGCACGGTGGTCGGCCCGGCTCCCGGACCGGGCTGGGTGACGCTGCACGACGCCCGGATCGGCGCACTGCACGTCCCGGTCGGCGGCCCGGCTCCCGCCGACGGCGACCTGGTGTGGCTGCGGGCCGTCGAGTACGTCGAGGAGGACCGGCACGGCAACGTCGCCGTGGTCGACGAACGGCTGGTCGGGCTGGTCGCCCGACCACACCCCAACAGCGAGGTGACCGAGGAGGCAAAGCCCGATGAGTGACCAGCACCTGCCTGACGGCTCTATCGACGCGGCCGGCCCGACCGAGTTGAAGGACGCCGAGGGGCACTTCCTCAACCCGTACGGCTTCGTGTCCATCCCGGACCGCGCCGCACTGCCGCCGGAGCTGGCCGACGGGCCGCCGGCCAGCCACGACCGTTACGACCCGGACCGGTGGACCGGCACGATCCGGGTCCGGGTCACCACCCGTACCCCGATGTTGATCCCGGACCACGGTCGGCGCGCGGCCGACGGCACCGCGGCCAACGCGCCGCTGCCGGTACGGGTCGACCACGCCGGCCGACCGGTGCTGGCCGGCTCGGCGGTCAAGGGTGCGCTGCGGTCGGCGTACGAGGCGGTCACCAACTCGCGGTTCGGCGTGTTCACCGGCCACGACCAGCAGTTGGCGATCCGAGCCACCACCGACCATGCCCAGCGGTTGCGACCCGCAGTGGTGACAGAGGTCAACGGGGACGGCAGCGCCACACTGCAGGTGGTTGATGCGCTGGATCCGAAGGACTGGCAGGGTGATCCGCTGGAGAAGCCCGTGCAGACGGCGGTGTGGGTGCCCATGGACCTGCCCTGTGAGTGTGTCGGAGGCTGTAGCGGCAAGGTCGGTCATGCGGTCGCCGGCTCGCAGGAGTCGACGCGCAGCCCCGAGATGGAGGCGTGGATCTACTTCGCTCTCCTCGGCCCGTTTCCGCTGTGGCGGGTCGCGGTCTATGCCCGGCCCGGCGAGCTGTGCGACGAGTCGGTGGCGGAGCAGCGCCGTGTCGCCGACCGCCAGGACGAACGGGCCCGGGCAATAGAGCGGGCACGAAAGGCTCAGGAGGAGGGAAAGAAGAAGAACAACAACACGGGACTGATCGTCACCAACCATCCGTTGGTGCGGGTCCGGGGGCGGCTACATGTCACCGGCAGCACATTTCCGGCCGGCGAAGGGCGCAAAAGGTTCGAACGGTTCGTTGTCACGCAGGTCAAAGAGGGTCCGGCAAAGCCGGGACTGTCGGCCCCGACCGTCGGCAAGGCCCTGGTCGACGGCTGGCGAGCGGTGATCGATTCCTACGAGCGCGCCCACGAGACGGAAAGCAGCCTGACGGGCCGCTACGGCAGCTACGTGTGGGACGCGAAGCGATGGCGGACACTGCACGTCGGTGACACGCTCTACGTCGAGCCGAGACGGGGTGCGCCGGTCGGGCTGTATCCGGCGATGATCGGGCGGGTGCCGTTCCCGGGAGCACCGGTGACCAGCCTGCCGCACCGACACCAACCCGCCACCGACCGCACACAACTCTCGCCTGCCGACCGGGTGTTCGGGTGGGTACGCCAAGGCGAGGACGACTCACGGGTGGCGCATCGGGGGCACCTGAGGGTGCTACCGCCCGACGGCGACGGGGTGCCCGGCAAGGACAAGGTTCATCGGCTCATCCGCCCACTGGAGCTGGTCGTGCTCAACGGGCCGAAACCGTCGCAGTTCCTATTCTATCTCGGCGACCGTGACGGGGCTCCGCTGGAGGCTCCGGATCGGCGCGCTGGGCAGGGCTACCCGGCCGCCGCCGGTGCTCGCCGGTTGCGGGGCCGGAAGACCTATCTCACCCACGCCGAGGTACTTGACGGCGAGCCGGGCGCGGCGGACTACTGGACGCCGCCGGCTCAGCTGCCCCGGCCGGCGACACCGAACGGTCCCCCACCGCCGAAGCCAAGACCGATGGCGGTCGGCGGGCGGACCCGCTTCCGGGAGTACGCTCGCCCACCTGTCGACCGCAATGCCAGAGACAACACCCAGATCACCACGTCGGTGTCGCACTGGGTAAAGCCGGGGACCACGTTCACGCTCACCCTTCAGGTCGACAATCTGACCGGCACCGAGCTGGGGGCGTTGCTGTGGCTGCTGTCGCTGCCCGACGGCGCCTGCCTCAAGCTGGGGCTGGGCAAGCCGTTAGGCTTCGGCGCGGTACGGGTCGAAGTCGACTGGGACGACACCCGGCTGTTCACCGGCGATCGGCTGCTGGACCGCTACCGCACACTGTCGCTGTCACCGCCGCCCGCTGACGCGGCCCTGAACGCGGCCCGCCAACTCGTCGCCAGCTACGACGACGTGCTGCGTGAGCATCTGACCGACGTGCGGGAGGAGTTCCTCAACGCCGCGTACGGGTTCGTCGGCGCCCCGGTCCACTACCCACGCATGGCGGACCACTCACCGGCGGGCGTGCCGGCCGCACCACGCAACACCACCTACGACTGGTGGGTGGCCAACGACAGAATCGGCAAACAGGCCGGGAAGGTGTACGGGCGGCGGCTGTCGCTCGGTGAACTGTCCGACCCTAGCTCGTTGCCGCTGCCGTACGACCCGACCGGCGTCCGGCCGGGGAAACCGAAGGGCGGCCAGCCGGGCGGATCCACCGGCAGTCGACCCGGCGAACCCACAGGTGCCCGATCGGGCGAACGGTCGGGTGAGCCGCAGGACAGTCCTCCGCGCCCCAGACGCCGCAAGATGGGTGGCCGCCGGAGACACGGCGGCAACGGCCACCGGTACGACGACCGCGGCCGGGGCGGCGGACGCCGGTGAGCAGGCTGCCGGGTTCCGGTAGAGGTCCCGCTACCGGAGCCCGGC
Source organism: Solwaraspora sp. WMMD937 (assembly GCF_029581175.1). Lineage (NCBI taxonomy): Bacteria > Bacillati > Actinomycetota > Actinomycetes > Micromonosporales > Micromonosporaceae > Solwaraspora > Solwaraspora sp. WMMD937. The sequence goes on from NZ_CP120738.1 coordinate 5,640,212, forward strand.
ACCGGCCTGACCGGCCCGTTCGGCGCGCCAGGCCAGCTCGGCGTGTTCGGTGTCGCGCAGCCGGCGTACGTCGTCGCGCAGCTCGGCGAGCAGGTCGGTCAGTCGGGGGCCGGTGCCGGGGCGGTCACCGAAGGTGCTGCGGGCGGCGGCGGCGATCGCGGTGAGCAGCCCGCTGACGGTGTGCTGCGCTCCCCCGGTGCGCTCCACGATCAGCGGTTCCAGGTTGAGCGGCTCAGGGGTGTCGCCGTCGGCGCGACTGCGGCCGTGGGTGATCGGCAGCCGGTTGCGGATCTCGTACAGCGGTCGCAGCACCTGCCGCCGGGTGGCTTCCTTCAGCCGGTTGGCGTCGATGGAGTGTTCGGTGCTGGCGCAGGCGCCGATGATGGCGCGCATCCCGGTGGCGGCGTCCCGGTCGACGTCGGGCAGCGCGGCCCACACGTCGATCCGTTCGCCGATCATCCGGAGGGTGCAGTCCTCGGTGGTGGTGACGCCGGCCTGCACCGGCACCGGCCAGCGGCGCAGCCGCCGGGTGGCGCAGCGCAGCGCGTCGGACAGGCTCACCGCGCGGGCGCTCAGCGGCTGCCCGGTGGCGAGGGTGCCGAGCAGTCGGGCGGCGGTGTCGAGTTCGGCGACGTCCAGGGCGTGGCTGGCGGCGGCGAGGATGGCCAGGTCGGTGCCGAAGCGCAGCGGCAGCCGGTGGGTGCCGGCGTCGAGCACACTCCGGTCGCGGGTGACGAGCTGACGCACGAACAGCGGGATTCCCCGTACGGCGGCGGCCTGCTGCCCGGCGGCCAGCAGGGTCAGCACATGCTCCTTCGGCCCGGTCGGGATGAGCACGATCGCCCCGGTGTCCGGGCCGACGTGCTGGCGCAACAGTTCGGCGGCGACCGGCTCGGTGAACGCGGCCGGGTCGTCGGCGGCGACGCCGAGGTCGGCGATCGGGGCGGCGACGGCGGTGTGCCCGGCGGCCCGCAGCCGGTCGGCGGCCTGGCGGGCGTGCGGGTAGGTGCCGGCGGCGGTGCCGAGGATCAACGCCTTGACCGGCACCGGCTGGCCGGCCGGCACCCCGAGGTAGGTGCGGACCGCCGAGTCGAGGTCGTCGCGCCGGTCGGGGTCGGCGGCGGCCTCGACGACCTGTTCGACGATGTACGGGCTGCCGTCGCGCGACGGGTTGCCGACGACGCTGAGGTACCAGGCGGTGTCGCCGGGCACCAGGGGCAGCGGCCCGAGCCCGGCCGGCGCGTTGTCACCGGCTGCGGTCGCGCCACCGCCACCGCCACCGGTGGCGGTCGGGGTTCTGTCGTGTTGGCGCAGGTGTCGGCGCAGCGCGTCGAGCATCGGCGGGTCCGGTGGTTTGAGTTCGTGGGCGCTGGCTTTGCCCATCTCGTTGAGCTGGTGGACGATCTGCGAGGCGAGCCACCGGCCGCTGGGCGCGGCTTTCGCCGCCCGTACCGCCGGGTCTGCGTGCCCGGCGCGTTGCTCGCGGATGACCCGCAGCATCGCCCCGAGGGTGACCGGGGTTCGTTTGGCGTGCTCTTCGGCCCAGGTGAGCAGGTCCAGCGGGGAGCCGTCGGCGGCGCGTAGCTCGTGGTAGCGCTGGACGACGTAGGCGCGGACGGTGAATCCGCTGCTGCCGTCGCCGCGCATCAACGCGGCGGCCATCACGGCCCGCATCCGGTCGGCGTTCGGCGCGACGTACGCCTGCCCGAAGTGATCAGCCTCCGCGTCGACGACCCGCCGCTGCTCGACCGTCAGGCTCAGCTGGCCCGCGTCGGCGAGAGCCCGCAGCAGATCGTGGTAGCGCCAGCGACGCAGCAACGGCACCACCGGGTCGACCGGCAACCCGGCCGTCGGGTCGTAGACGGCGTGCCGGGGCGCCACGGTCGGCCCGATCCGGATCAACGACCACGGCAGGCCGGACGTGATCACCGCGTCGAGCGCGCCGAGGACGGTCTGGGTGGAGCCGCTGCCCCAGACGACGTACGCCCGGTCGGTGCCCGGGTCGGCGTGGGTGTCGAGGGTACGGGTGACGCCGGTGGCGATGTCGGTCTCGTCGAGGCTGTCGCCGTGCATGACGGTGACGGCGGCGATGGTGCCGCCGTACAGGTCGGGCAGGCGGCGGACGGCGCGGTCGATCGCGGCGGCGATGGCGGCGATGGCGGCGACCCGGGCGGTGGTGGCGAGGATCAGGTGTACGGCGGTGCCGGCGGTGCCGGCGGTGTCGGGGTCGGCGTGCAGGGCGGCGAGTGCGGCGGCCAGCGGCGCGGTGTCGCCGGTGGTCTGCGCCGGGGTGCGGAGCCGCAGGACCCGCCGGGTCTGGTCATCGTCGTCGGGCCGCTCGTCGAGCAGCCGCAGCAGGTCGGTGGCGCCGGCGCTGTCGGGTGGGGGTACGCCGAGGTCGGCGTGCCCGACGGCGTGCAGCACGAAGGAAACGCGAGGGGACACGGCCCGTCCAATCGAGGGGGTGGTCGCGGGGATGGTGCCGAGCCGATCAACGTTACTCAGTGGATCTGTCGCGGAGCCGGCGGTGTCGGGTATCCGATGGCGACCTTGCCCCGGCGGCGGGTTCCACAGTGGCGCGGTCGGCGTCGATGATGGCACGGTGACGGACGATCGGTGGGACGGACCGGGGCTAACGGTGTTCGGCTCGGCCACCGGTGGCGGCCGGGCGGGCCGGGCGGGCCGGGTCGGCGGCGGGTCGGGCGGTGACCGGGGCGGCTGGGCGGGCGGGCTGCGGGCGGCGTTGTCGGACGGGACGGCGGCGGTGGCGGTCGGCGGCGCGCTTGCCGGCGGGTTCGGTGTCGAGGCGGCCAAGTCGGTGATGGTCGGTGAGGCGGCCGGCCGGTGGTGGTTCGTGGTGGGTTGCGTGGCCGGGGTGGCGCTGCTGGTGGCCGGGTTCGGGCTGCGGGAGCGGGCGCACAGGCAGGTGCAGGTGGGGATCGTGGTGACCGCGCGCGACGTCGGGCGCGGGCTGGCCAGGGCCCGGCAGTACGAGCAGCAGGCCGAGGAGTTCAGCCGGTCGACGTGTGCGGTGACGGTGGCGACGGCGGTCACCTTGTCCGGTGATCCGGTGGTGGACAAGTCTCGGGTCGAGGAGTTGGCGGATGAGACGTTCAACGCGTTGATGCTGGCGCAGCGGCTGACCCCGGAGGCCACCCGGGTCAATCTGATCCCGACGATGCCGCTGCATCTGGCGTTCTGGTTCGGGGCCCGGCTGGGTCACACCCATTCGCGTGAGGTGCGGGTCCACGCCGTCCGCCAGGCCGACGGGTCTCCCCCGTATTTCGCGGCGACGGCGTTGCGGGCCACCGAGTCGGCGGCGGCTCCGCTGTCGGCGAGCCTGGAGGTCGTGGCGGGCGGGGATCCGTCGCGGGCGGCGCTCGCGTTGGATCTGCAGGGTTTCGGGCGCCAGTTCGCCGATCCGGTACGGGAGACCTGCCGACAACATGGCATCGGTCACCTGCTGGTGCTGCGCAGCGCGGGTTCGTTGTTGACCGAGGACGCGGCCACCTATACCGGAGTGGTGGAGCAGGCCCGCCGGGAGTGGCTGGCCGCCGCGTTGCCGAGTGCCGCCCGCACCGGCCGGTACGCGGTGTTCCTCAGCGGCTCGGTGGCGATCTCGTTGGCGTTGGGTGCCCGCCTGGCGGCACCGGATCCGGGGCGGTGGACGGTCTTTTCGTTCGACCGGGACACCCACTCGTACCAACCGTTTCCCTTGCCGGAGCCGACCCGGTGAGCGACAATTTCCACATCGGCCTGTCGGCGACTACCGGACGGGAGGTGAGACAGCCACGCCGGGCCCAGCGGCCTCCATCGAGGACGGACGACACATCGATGTACGCAAGATTAGGTGCCGGAGTTGCGGCGAAATGTCGATTGCGGCAACCTCCGACACGCCCGGGATCCGGGGGAGGTTGGCGGAAAGATCCCAAAGCGCGCCTCACAGAGATCATCTGAGCCGGCACCAAGATCATGATGATCATGAGGTTGCCCTCGGAGCCACCTGTTTGCCCAGCTCAGACCGCCCGACATTTCGGACACGGTCCCCCGACACACGAAAACCGCGCCGGATTGAAACCGCCAGCGGCTGCCAGCGCGTGTCTAACATTCGGGCTAGTCCCCCGACACACGAAAACCGCGCCGGATTGAAACAACCTCCCTTCTCTCTTTGTGCATAAGCGGACAAATACTGTCCCCCGACACACGAAAACCGCGCCGGGTTGAACCCGGCCCCAAGACGCGAGGAACGAGAAGCCCTGAGCTGAATTTCGAGGCTGAGTGTCAGCGCGGTGGCGGTGGAGTGGTGGTCAGCTCGCCGCACTTGGGGCACCAGCGGCTCTTGACTCGGAACGAGAACAGGCCGGCGAGGAAGCCGAGCAACGCGGCGCTGGTCAGCGCGCAGATGTCCATGACCCTCTGCCTTCCCTACGAATGAGGGTGGTGGGGTCGGGCCGGTGGTTACCGCCACCGGCCCGACCCCCGAGGTCCGCCGGGTCGCCCAAGCGGAACGAAAGGCCTGGAGCACGCCCAGCCGTACGACGCCCTCGGCGTAGGCGTTAGGCACCAGTGACCGGCCATGGAGCCGGGGCACCGTACGACGTAACCGCCCGAGCCAGATCCGGCCACCTGGCCCACACGGACGACGGAACCCCCGGCCAGAAATTGGCCCGGTTCGGTCACTGCCGGCAGTAGTACGACTCGTACTCGTACAGCGCCGTTCGGCCCTCCCCACGGTCGCGCCCGGAGAGGGTCAGCAGCTTCACGGAGACCATGACGCGCTGCCCCGTCCCGCCGGAACCCGCGTCACACCACACCTCCACCGTGTCCGTCTTCGGCAGCTCACGCGGGCCGATCACCAGGATTGTCACGACGTACGCCCTCCGCTCGAACCAGTGGGATCGAACCGGGCGAGCACGGCGGCTCGCTCCCGGCGAGACAGCTCCGGAGTGTGTGCCCACATGGACAGCAGACGTTCGGCGCTGGGCCGGTCGGTGGCCTCGAACGCCCGGAGGGCGTTCTCCACCCGGTCTATGACAGGGCTCTTGCCGGGCGGGTAGAGCGCCATCAGCCGGGCGGGTGCGGGTTCGTCCGGTGGGGCGGGGAAACTGTTCATCGGGTCGGACCTCCCGTGTCCGATCAAGGCCCCGGGTTGGCGTGTCCGCGCCGCTCGGGGCCGCCTTGTCTGGCCAGGGGTGGGTACGTGGATCGTCCAGCGAACTCCGGGGCTCACCACCGACCCCTGTTCCGGGCTTGCGGACCGGGCTCCGGATCACCCGATGCCGGCGGCGGGTCGTCGAACCGGCAGCCGATGTGCCGTTGCCGCCACTGCCGCAGTCCTTCCCGGAGCCGTTCGGACTCGGTCCGAGCGGCATCGCTCTGTCGGACCAGCCGATCCAGCTCGTCGGCGAGAAGCCCCAGATAGACGTACACCTCGTCGGGGTCCAGCCCACGCCACCGCGACCCGAACCGGACCGCCCTGACCTGGTGCGGTTCGAGCTGATGCCTCACGCCCTCGAACACTGCAACCCCGATCCCGCGTCTCCCGGTCCCTGCAGGCACACGCGAATCATGAGCCACACTTGCAGGAGTAGTCAATAGGGTAGGTCCGATTGGGTAGACCCGAACATGCCTACCGTTCGGCTCATGACCGGAGGACCGGGCGAGTTGATGGGTCCGTACGAGATCGCCGAGTACCTCGGCGTGTCTCGGCAGCGGTTCCAACAGATCGCTCGCCGACCCGGCTTTCCGAAGCCCTACCAGGAGCTACGCGGCATGAAGGTGTACCTCGCTGCCGAGATCACCGAGTGGGCGAAGCACAACCGGCCGCCGCGCCCGGACGCCGACGAGTAGCCCTCTCCGCCCTCCGAATCGGCAGCGCGGACCCGGCCGTCTCGCGCGATGTATTGATCTACGCCCTTCCATGTACGTCGTAACCTGTCGGCGGCGCGCGCCGGCACGTCACACACCCGACACTCGGCCAACCGGCTCGGCATGTGCCCGGCAACGGCCTCCCGCGCCTGGGCCAGCACATCCGCGTCCGGCCGGTTCCGCATCGCCGCCGCCACCGCGTCCAAGGGCGTCCGCTGCGGGTCTTTGCCAGATGCCGCCGCCACTCCACGAGCGGCCAGCAACCGGAAACGCGGATCACGCCCGATGTCCGTCTGCCCCGGCGTCCGTCGCGGCAACGGCGGCCGGTCCGGTGTCGGACCCGCGTTGACCATGGGCTGTCGGGTCCGTTGGTACCTGTTGTCGGGAACCTGGTTCCTGTTCAAGCTTCTCTCCTTCGCGGGAAGGACCGTCGGGGCGCTTTCGGACCGAGAAGTGCGTGTCGACCGAGACTGCGAAGCGGTGCGGCCGGCGGTTGCGTTTCGTGCCTTCGAGATCAGTCACGGACGGCAGGACCGGGAGGACAACCGGAGGACTCCACCTGGCCTGGCTGCGACTACAGAAACTAGACAGCACCAACCTCACCGCAGGTAACCCACGATGGGGCTCTCACTACGGGGGGTCACCCAATATCACGAGAAGCGATATAGTGCATCGATCGGCATGATCACATTTCGAGGAGTCGCGTGGATCCGTCGACATCGCCTCGTGGGCTACCGCGCCGTCTGCTCGGTGACCGGCGCATGGTGGAAGCTCTCGCAACCCGTACCTTCAGCACCGTCTTCAGCGCGGCGAAGGCAGCAGGGCTCAGCTTCAACGCCATCGCCGCCGCCACCGGCCTGAAGGCCGAGCGGGTCAGCCTGATCGCACGAGGCGAGGGCCGTGTCACCGGCATCGATACCATCGAACGTATCGCCGATGGCCTCCGCATCCCCGGTGCCATGCTCGGCCTCGCTGCCCGATCCTGGGAGGACGACGCCAACGACATCGCGGCAGAAACACGTTCCGCGAGGGAGGATGAGTCCATGTACCGCCGTGAGCTTCTGCGTACGGCCCTCGCCGCCGGCTTGACCGCTGCCCCGCTGAACCATGTCGCGGACGTCCTGGCCGTCGCCGACCGCGCACTGTCCGTCGGCGGCCCGGCCGACCTTTCGCGGCTGGAAGCGGCCACCGAGCAGCACAGCTTCGGGTACGGCGGACGTGTCCCCACCGACGTCCTCGCCGACCTGCTCACCGACTTCGCCGATGTCACCCAGCTGCTCCAGCGTCCGCAGCCGGCCACCACCCGGGTCGCGCTGGCCAGGATCACCGGGCAACTCGGCGGGATGACGGCAGTCGTGCTGCACGATCTCGGCAACCGGCGTGAGGCGTACGCCTGGTTCGGCACCGCGACCCACGCCGCCGCAGAGTCCGGCGACCGATCGCTGCACGCCTGGGTCCTGGCCCGCAAGGCGATGGTTCCGCTCAACTTCGGCGCGCCGCAGGCAGCAACCGAACTCGCCGAGCAGGCACGCCGGACCGCCGGCCAGGGACCGACCGCCGCCGCGACCCTGGCCGCAGCCGTCGCCGGCCGCGCCTACGCCCTCGCTGGACGCCGCGACGAAGCCAACTCGGCACTGCGCGACGCCGACCAGCTCGCCGACACTCTGCCCGAATCGGAGCGAGCCGATTCCTGGTTCGGCCACTGCGAGCAGAAGCACCACGTCCACCTGTCCCACGCCCTGAGCGCGCTCGGCGAGACCCGCCGCGCACGCGAAAGCCAGACGTACGCGCTCGCCTTGTCGGCCCCGACCAGCACACTCACCCGCACTCTGCTGCGCATTGACGCCGCCACCTGCCAGCACCGCGACGGCGACACCATCGGCGCCTGCCAGTCGGCAGCCGCTGCACTCGCCGACGCCCCCGCCCACCAGCGCACCGGCCTCACTCGCAGCCGCGCCGTCGACTTCTACCGCAAGGTGCCTGGCCCGATTCGGTCCGCTCCGGAGGCCCGAGGGCTGGCAGAAATGCTCGCCGCGTAGCACGCCGAGCCGAAGCACTGCACGAGCCGGGGTGATGATCGAACGCCGCCGTCGACGTACTGCGACACAACGGGAGCCGACAGGCTCTGCTCTGGTCCCGTCTTTCCGACTCCACCAACGTCGGTTGTCTGACACAGCTTGCTTGAAGTTCCCGACTCGGAGCATCTGTGGCCGATCAACGCCTGGCCAGCAGCTCCCGACCCGTATCTCGTTGCACAGCAGCACGACGTACGGTCCGCTGATCCGCTGCCCGAGGACGAGTCGTTTCCTCTTGCCGGATCCGACCCGGTGAGCGACAATTTCCACATCGGCCTGTCGACGACTACCGGACGGGAGGTGAGACAGCCACGCCGAGCACTGCGGCCTCCATCGAGGACGGGCAGAACATCGATGTACGCAAGATTCGGTGCCGGAGTTGCGGCGAAATGTCGATTGCGGCAACCTCCGACACGCCCGGGATCCGGGGGAGGTTGGCGGAAAGATCCCAAAGCGCGCCCGAGCTGCAAAGACTCGCCCTACAGAGATCAACTGAGCCGCCACCAAGATCATGGTGATCATGAGGTTGCCCTCCGAGCCACCTGTTTGCCCAGCTCAGACCGCCCGACATTTCGGACACGGGTCCCCGGACACACGAAAACCGCGCCGGATTGAAACAAACACCCCGGGTGCAGGGCACACGGTACGCCCGGGTCCCCGGACACACGAAAACCGCGCCGGATTGAAACCTGTAGCCGTCTACTAGCGGCGGCTACCTACTTCTTGTCCCCGGACACACGAAAACCGCGCCGGATTGAAACGAAAGCTCCCGCAAAGAGTATCTGCGGTTCGATCTCCCCGGGTCCCCGGACACACGAAAACCGCGCCGGAATAGAAGCAGCCAAAGACGTCAGGACTGAGTGAGTGTTTGCGATAGGTGTGTCGGACGGCGTGTCCGTTGGTGGGGATGGGGTTGGGTCGATCTACCTGGTGTGGCGCGAACCCCTACCTACCCCTCGGACCTGACCGACGCCCAGTGGGAGATCATCGAGCCGATGCTCCCGTTGATCAAGGAGCCCGGTCGCCCGCCGAAGCATCCGCGTCGGGACATCGTCGACGCGATCCTGTACGTGGTGCGGACCGGCTGCTCGTGGCGGCAGTTGCCGGCGGACTTCCCGCCGTGGGAGACGGTGTACGGGCAGTACCGCAAGTGGGAACAGCGGCGGGTGACCGAGCGGATCGTCGACCGGCTGCGCGAGGAGGTCCGCCTCCAGGCCGGGCGTGATCCGGACCCGTCGGCGGGGATCATCGACTCGCAGAGTGTGAAGGGCGCGGACACCGTCGGGTCCGACAGCCGTGGGTACGACGCGGGGAAGAAGATCAACGGTCGGAAGCGGTTTGTGGTGACCGACACGATGGGGCTGCTGGTGACGGTGTGGGTCCTGGCGGCGTCGTGGCAGGACCGCGATGGTGGTCGGGGTGCGCTGGTCGCGGCGGTGGCGGCGGTGCCGTCGATGCGGTACGTGTTCGCTGATCAGGGCTTCGCCGGCGGGTTCGTGGAGTGGGCGCGGCGGGTGGTGTCGACCACGGTGGACATTGTGCGTAAGCCTGCCGGGCAGCGGGGATTCGTGGTGCATCCGCGCAGGTGGGTGGTCGAGCGCAGTCTGGCGTGGTTGACGGCGCATCGCCGGTTGGCGCGGGACTACGAGCGTGATCCGGCGGTGTCGGAGGCGATGGTCCGGTGGGCGGCGATCAACCAGATGCTGCGCCGGTTGACCCGCGGCGGCCCGGCCCGCCGACAACAACGCCGCGCCTACGACTGGCCCGACTGACACCTATCGCAAACACCCTCTGAGAGCACCCGAGTCGAATTCAGGGCTGAGTGTCAGCGCGGTGGCGGTGGAGTGGCCGTGTAGACGGCGGTAGGGCACTGGGCCGAGCGGCCGTCCGCGTGCTCGGAGGCAGACGCGGGGGCGTCACCGCCCGTCGGGTGCCCGGTGCCCAACCGCCCACCAGGGCTACGGCGGTTACGCGCCCCGGGGGTCTACGGCTGCTCGGTGGCCGGGAAGTCGGCGCCGTTGGGCGGCTGCCGGCGCTGCACCACACCGGGGCGGGTCAGCGCTGATTTGTAGACGCCGATCGCGGCCATCCGCCCGTCCCTCCCCGCCAACGTGATCGTCGCCAGGATCCCGACCACCGGAGAATCGGCGTCGTCGAGGCCGTACCGGATGTCGGAGACCCGGACCGTCATCGACCGGTCGCCGAACATCCAGTCGGCCTTACCGAGATGCAGCGTGTCGCCCACCCGGATCAGATCGCGGTCGGTCATCAGTCGTCCCGCCCGTCGTGGACGTACCCGTCCGGCCAGAGCCCGGCGTACTGCAACACCGCCCGCACCCGACGCGCCTTGACCTGATCCCAGCGGTCCAGCACGGCCAACGCGCTGGTAAACGGCGGACAGAACGCCGCCACGTCACACACCCGACACTCGGCCAACCGACTCGGCATGTGCCCGGCTACCGTCTCCCGCGCACGGTCCAACGCATCCGCGTCGGGCCGGTTCCGCATCGCCGCCGCCACACCGTCCAAGGGCGCCCGCTGTGGATCACCGTCAGGTGCCGCCACCCCACGAGCGGCCAGCAACCGGAAGCGCGGATCACGCTCGATGTCCGTCTGCCCCGGCGTCCGTCGCGGCAACGGCGGCCGATCCGGCGTCGGACCAGAGTTGACCCTGACGTACGGGGGCAGATGGTGTCTGCTGGCGGGGCCTTGGTTCCCGGTCACGTTCCCTCCTGGATGAGCGCGTAGTAATCCTCTTCGTACTTCCTATGTGGATCGGTTAGGTCGTCTCCTACTTGGCCGCCAGTCAGGCAGCCACGACCCCCTCGACACTCGCCATCAGAAGGGAGTCGGTGCGAGGACGTCAGTGCGGCGGCGGTGGAGTGGTGGTTAGTTCGCCGCGTTTGGGGCACCAGCGGCTCTTGACCCGGAACGAGAACAGCCCGGCCAGGAACCGGAGCAACGCGGCGCTGGTCAACGCGCAGATGTCCATGATCGTCTGCCTTCTCTCGCAGCAGTGCGGGGGTAGGGGTCGGACCGGTGGTTGCCGCCAGCGGCCCGACCCCAGCTCAACAAGGGCAGTGGCGCTCAGCCCGGCGATGAGATCGACCGCCGTCGCCACCGCCGCTGCGGTGGGTTCCGGGCCGGATGACCGGCATCAGCGCCACCACCCGATGAACCGCGAGTACAGATAGCCGCACCGGTAGTCGGGCAGGTCCGCCATCGCGTCCAGCAGACACGTCGCCATGTACACCGACAGCGACACCACCGCACCCGCGTACTCGGCCAACAGCTCCCGCCGCCGCGTCTGACACGGCCACGGCAAACCGCAACCAGCGCACATCCAGGTCGGGCGTACGGGACGATGCAGCGTCATCCGAACCTCCTCCAAACTGGACCTGGGACATGACGTGAGCCGGGGCGCACCCATGCGGGGCAGGGTTCGACGCTCACCACCGCCCCCGATTCGGTGGGTAGCGCGCTTGACCGGCGCTGCCCGCCGACGGATCCGGCCGGGGCGGCGGGTCGTTGAACCGGCAGCCGACGTGCCGCTGGCGCCACTGCCGGAGACCTTCGCGGATGCGTTCGGCCTCGACCCGCTCACCAGCCGCCAAACCGGCCAGCCGATCCAGCTCATCGGCGACCTGGTGCAGGTACGCGTACACCTCCTGCGGGTCCAACCCGCGCCACCGCCGGCTGAACCGGACCGCCCTGACCCGCCACGACTCGGCCCGCCCGGCTGTCGCACCGCTCTCCGCCGTCACCGCGACCGCCACCTACCGACCACGTCTCGCGGACGAAACGACGGCGGACCGCGAAACAGTGTCGCATCTGTGGAATGTTCCAGCATCGGCACTGTTACAGGATGCATCCGGCGGACACCCGATGCAAGAGGCATCCACCACCGTCTCCCCCACCCGGACAGACGAAAGCGGTGCCCGGAATAACCCGGACACCGCTCGGTGTGGCCTCAGCCAGCTGCGTTAGCGCAGGTCACCCCCGCCCGGCACGCAGACTGTGGATCAATAAGGCAAACGACGTACGGCTGAAATCAAGGACCGGCCCCGCCGGACCCGCCTTGCTGTCCCGGACGCCCACCCGAACATCCGTGACGTTCACCTCCACGCAGTTGTCGTCGCCGCCGGACCGCGTGGACTTGCGCCAACCTGTGGCTAGAAAGCTGCTCATGCTCCCGATTCTCCTCACCGACCCGCCCCAGCCACACCCCGGAGCAGCCCGGCGCTGTCCTCAGCCGGCAACGCCGACTCCCACACCCGACCGAACAGATCCGCATAGGGCGCCACCTCATCCGGCTCGGTATAGACCAGGTCGACCGTTTCGGTGTCCACCGCGACCGCGTCCGGATCACCACCACCGAACCGGTACACCGTGAACGGCGACCTCGGCAACCAGTAATCCCGCAGCTCAGCGCCCTGCGGCAACACCCGCACCGACACCCGCCCGGACCCCTCGGCCAACGTCGCCAGGTGCAGCAACTGCTCCCGCATCACCTCCGGCGGCGCAGCCGGCCGCCGCACCGCGACCTCCTCGACCACCACCTCATACCGAGGACCGTCCGGCCGCGCCAACATCCGCTGCCGCATCATCTTCGCCTCCACCGTCCGATCAAGGTCGGCCGACGGCAACCGGGCCTGCTTGAACGCCAACTCCGACCGCGCCCGCGTGTACGCCGGCACCTGCAACAACCCCGGCACCACAAACGACTGATACTCACGGATGCTCACCGCACCGTGCTCCAGATTCGCGTAGACCGCCTGACGCCGACCCATCCCCGACCCGTACGACTCCCACCAACCACGCTCGGCGGCGTCGTTCGCCATCCGCACCAGCTCGTGCCACCGCTCACCGTCAACCGACAACGCGCCCAGGATCGCGCTCACATCCGACACCGACGGCACCCGATCCGCCGTCTCGAACCGGGACAGCTTCGGCCGCGACATCTTCGCCGCCCGCGCCAACTCCTCGGCGGTCAGCCCGGCCTCCTCCCGAAGCCGCCGCAGCTCCTTCGCCAACCGACGCCGACGCACCAAGGGACTACTCAACCCCACACCCCATCCGTTCCACCTACCAGCAATGTTCCACCACTCGGCAACGAGCGAACCTACCGCCAATCACGGTCAACCGACACCCAGGAACCTCAACGTGGAAGACCCTCGCCGACGCCGCCTACCCCGACGGCCCCGACGCGGTCCGGGCATACACTCGGCTCTGGGAAGGACTCACCTCCGCCGCCCTCGGCCCAGTCGAGTCCCGCACCCTCATCCAACGGATCGCTGACGACACCGGAGGCTGATCATGAACACGCCGCACCCCATCTGGCGCAAGTCCAGCCGCAGTGACAACAACGGCGGCGCCTGCGTCGAGGTCGCCAGCCTGCCCTCCACCACCGCAATCCGCGACAGCAAAGACCACACCGGCCCGGTCCTCACCTTCACCACCACCGGATGGAGCGCCTTCATCCGCGCGGTCAAGACCGACGGGTTCAACGCCTGAAGCAACCCTGCGCCCGTACGGCGATCGGCGGTCGAGACAGCCGGAAGTTACTCGGCCGCACCTGTCCGCAGAAGGTGCTGCCCGACCGGCCATCGGTCCCGACCCCGTCGCGGCCGATGGCGGCGTACCCGCTGTCAGGCTGATTCAGGAGTAGACATCCTTGCGGTGGCCGACCGCATGGATGATCAGGTCGTCGCCGTCGATCCGGTAAAGGACCCGGTAGTCACCAACACGCAGCCGTCGGCCCGATCCGTCACGGAGCTCGGTCGAACTTTGCGGTAGAGGATCGGACACCAGGTCAAGGATCGCGCCGAGGACCGTCAGGAAGACGTTGCGCGGCTGCTTGTGCAGCCAGACCAGCACGTCCCGGTCGACTTGAACCTTCACGCCGCCGCACCGTCGGTGCGATCGGCCAGCAACGCTTCGACTTCACGAGGATCGACCCCGAGCGATTCCAACGCCGCCGACAGCGGCACGAACTGCCCCTCGGCACGGGAGCGGGCAATCACCGCAGCGTCCTTGCTGTCCCGGAATGCTTCGAGCTCTTCCCACTCGTCGATCCCCACCAGTACGGCCACCGGCCGCTCGTACTTGGTGATGACGACCGGCTCACGGGTGCGCTCGACCGACTCCAGCACCCGGCCCGCACCATCGCGGAACTCCCGCAGCGTGATCCTCTCCATGCACGGACTGTACCACGCGGTACCGTGCCGCCTCTTAATTGGCGAGATGTGCCCGTCCCGTTTTCGGGCGGCTGTTCGCGTTCAGTGGGCGGTCCAGCCGGGTTGGCGGGTGAGGCGGTGCGGCTGGCGGGCCGGCAGCCACCTGGCCCGGCGGGCGCAGTCGGGGCACGGGGCGTGGCCGTGGATCCGGTCCGCCGGGCCGGCGACCGCGGCCAGGTCGGCGACGACCCGCGCCGCAGTCAGGTTGACCTCCGGTGGCACCAGCCACCCGCTGTACTGGAAGCGGTCGGCGATCGGGCCGAGCCGGGCGCGTACCTCGGCGCGGCGGCGGTCGTTCACGATGTCGTAGACGACGAGCACCGGCCGGTTCACCAGCCGGCCCAGCCCTGCTCGGGGAGGACTTCCAGCGGTACGCCGTACCCGGCGGTTTCGCAGTCCGGGCAGGACGGCAGGGCCAGCAGGTGCCCGCCGCCGGTGAACCGTTCGGCACTGGCGGCGAGCAGCCGGTCCAGGTGCGCGTCACCGATGTGGATGGTGAAGACGCTGTACAGCACCCGTACGCCGTGGCGGCGCAGCAGCGTCGTCAGCTGCCGGCGGTCGCGGTCGTCGGGCAGGTCGAAGGTGATGGTCCACCAGCTGGGCTGCATGACGGTCACCTCCAACGGAACGGCCGGTACTGCGCCTGCTCGTCGAGCAGCCAGCCGCGCAGCCGCAGCGCCTGGCGGCGTACCAGTTGGTGGTAGGTCGGCTGGTCGGCGGGGGCCGGCCATTCGCGGGCCGGCATGGCCAGCCGGGCCTGATACCGCGAGATCAGCGCGGACGTCGCGCCGGGTGTCAGGTGGGTGCCGTCGAAGTCGGCGTCGGTCACGGTACGCAGACCGAGCATCGCCAGTACGGTGCTTTCCAGCAGCGCCGGCCGCCACTCCTCCATCAGGTCGAAGGCGAGGGTGGGCCGGCCCCGGCTCGGGGTGTGCAGGAACGACAGGTACGGGTCGAGCCCGGCGGCGAGGATCGCCCCGTGCACGGTTTCCCGCAGCAGCGCCGAGCAGTAGTTGATCAGCGCGTTGGTCACGTCGCGGCGGCTGCGGTCGCGGGCGGCGAAGCCGTACTCGGCTGGGGTCATCACCCGGATGGCCCGGAAGTACGCGCCGGCCGCCGCTCCTTCGATGCCGATCAGTTGTGCCAGGTCGGTCGCGGCGCTGGCGGCCTGCTCGAACTCGGCGAGCCGGGTGACCGCCGCCCACACCGTCGCCGGGTCGCCGCTGCGTTTCGCGCGGCGGCGCAGCAGCGTCGCCTGGTTGGCGATCTTGGCAGGGATGACGGCGCGGGCCAGGTCGAGCCGGGCGGCCGGGTCGCGGTGCCGGTCGAGTTGACGCAGCCGGGCGGCGATGTGCCCGGCGGTGGGCGGTTCGAGCCGACCCAGCGGGCGGCCGGTGCGGCTGAGCAGGATCAGCGGGATGTCGTGGGCGAGCATGCTGTGCATGGCGTGCGGCGTGACGGTCACCCGGCCGGTGGTGACGACCTCGCCGACCATGGTCAGCGGCGCGGAGGCGCGCAGCACACCGTCGCGGTGCACGACGAGCCGGCCGTCGCGCCGGCCGAGGACACAGTCCGGGCCGATCACGTGGAACGCCTTGCCGATCATCGCCGGCTCCCGTTGCTGGCCGGCAGCTTGCCCCGCTGCGGCGTGTTGAGCAGCGGGTGGGTCCAGTCCGCGTTGGGCTGCTCGGGCCGGCCGTGCTCGCCGTCGAACACCCAGCCGAGCATGCTGAACCCGGCGTCGAACGTGGTGATCTGCGTCTTGTCCGGGTGCAGCCGCAGGTTGAGCGCGGCCAGCTCGGCGCCGATCTGCCGGGCGCCGCTGATCGCCGCGTCGAGGTCGAGGCAGAACAGCGCCAGGTCGTCGGCGTAACGCACCAGCCGGCCGTGCCGGCCGTCGACCCGGGCGTCGAACTCACGCAGGTAGAGATTGGCCAGGGTCGGACTGATCGGCGCGCCCTCGGGAACACCCCGGACCCGGGTACGCAGACCGGCGGCGGTCAGCATCGGCGCGGTGAACCAGCCGCGTACGATCCGGCTGACCGCCGGGTCGGCGAGCCTGCCGCTGACCATCTCGTGCAGGAGCTGGTGGTCAACGCTCGCGAAGAAATCGGCGATGTCCGCGCGGACCACGTAGCGCAACCCCTTGTCCCGGTACGCGAGAGCCATCGTCAACGCGTCCACCCAGGAACGACCCCGCTGGTACGCGAAACTGACCTCGGCGCGGCGGGTCTCCCACCGGTCGCCGGCGACGTGCAGGAAAGCGCGCTGGGCGACCCAGTCGGCGACGGTCGGAATGCCCCGGTCGCGGCGCTCGCCACCACGGGTGACGGTCATCAGTCGAAGGGGTTGCGGGGTGTATTCGCCGCTGCGCAGCAGCGCGGACAGCGACTCCAGTCGTGGGCCGAGGTGGTGGGCGAACTCGGCGACGGTCACGCCGTCCGCTCCGGCGAGTGCGGTGCCGGCGGCGACCCGCGACCACGCGGCCCACAACGTCGGCTGGTCAGACATCCGACTCAACAGCCGGGAAGGAGAGGTATTCATGCCGAGATCGGACGGACGAACTCCGATAGAATCGGTGGCATCGACGTCACCGCCGAGATCAACAGGAGCTTATGTCCGGAAATGCCCCTTGCGACAACCTCCGACACGCCCGGGATCCCGGGTAGGTTGGCGGAAAGATCCCAAAGTGCACCTGAGCTGCGAAAACATGCCCCATGGAGATCACCTAAGGCTCGTCCAAGATCATGATCAACAAGAGGTTGCCCCCGGAGCACCATGTTGCCCAGCTCAGACCGCCCGACATTTCGGACACGGGTCCCCGGACACACGAAAACCGCGCCGGATTGAAACGATCACCCGGAAGCGGGTTTTGGAATAAGCTATTCCGGAAGGTCCCCGGACACACGAAAACCGCGCCGGATTGAAACTCCGCCCCCAGGGCGGTCGGGTAAAACTGATACTTTCCCAGGTCCCCGGACACACGAAAACCGCGCCGGATTGAAACCTGCGCTGCCAGGTGAAGAGCGCCGCCGGGATCGCCGTGGGTCCCCGGACACACGAAAACCGCGCCGGATTTGGGCAAGCAAAATGCCTGTCGGGGTGTCAGCGAGTGGCGTACCACGACGGTGCAGCATTGATCCTTGGTGCACGGCAGCGCGTGATCCCGTCAGGGGATCAGAATCCCGTGACGGGATCACGCGAAATCGCATCGGTTCTATCGAGAGCCGGCGTTAGCCGGGCTGGGATCAGGTGTCGTGGTGGCGGGACTCGTTGCGCGGGCCTGGCTCGCCGGGTGACGGATATCGGGATGGCTGGGTGTTCGGGCTCGGTGATGCTCCGGCAGCGTCGTGGGCCGCTGGAGGCGCGGTCGTCCGGGCCACGGACGGTGGGCCCGCGGCGTCGCTGAGCCCGCGTGGGCGAGTCCGGCCCGCAGGCCAGGCACTCCGGGTCGCGGTCGGCGTCCAGCACCGTCGTTTCGTTCGCCGTCGCGTCCACCGACAGGTACCGCACCGGTGACCGCCACGGCGAGACATAGTTCAGCAGCTCGCCGACGGCGTACCCGGCGATGATCTGGTTGAGGAAAACCACGCTGGGCGTCGGCTCGGCCGGATCGTCGACCCGGTATCCGGCCGCCCGGCGCGCAGCGGCCAACCCCGGGTCAAGCTCGGCGTCCACCAGACGCGGGTCGTAGCCGGACAGGCAGAGCAGACACGGGCCACCGGGGCGGACCACCGCCAGATGCCCGCCGGCTTCCAGCCGTACCCGGGAATTGGCTTCTTGGTTGTGGTCGTCGGGCGGCTCCGGCCGGGGTGCCGGTCCCAGCTCGACCCCGACGTCGAGATAGCAGCGGGCGTACTGCACCGCCAGCCGGTTCACCGCCCAGCGTGGCGCGTGCCCGTCGACCGCGCCGACGATCACCTCGGCCGGGCGCACCTGCTGCCAGACGACCGGATCGAGGATGCTGCCGGCGATGCCGCGTACCCGTACCTGCGGGTTGATGGTCCGGACCGTCCGGGCCGCGACGGTGACCTTGGTCGCCGCCCGCGCCACGTCGGCCGGCTTCGCACCGACCAGACGGTTCAGGTTGGTGGCGGTGACCGTGTCCGGGTCGACCAGCAGCAGCCCACCCACCCCCAGGTGGGCCAGTGACTGGACGACCTGGCTGCCGACGCCGCCAAGACCGACCACGGCGACGGTCAGCTCGGCGAGCCGGCGCTGCGTGTGCGGACCGAACGCCCGAACCTGCCGGTCGTAGCGGTCCGCCGGGGTCGGCCCGTTGGCACCGGCCTGCGGGTCCGGCCCACCGGCCGGTGCGGTCAGGATCGGTGTGGTCAGAATCGGCACAGTTTCACCTCGGTCAGGTCGTCGTCGCCGAGCAGCACCAACCGGTCGAGCATCCGCAGCGTCCCGTCGTCCGGGTCGGTGTACGCGCCGGCGACCGACGCCTGCCCGAGCACCAGCGACGCCACCCCGACCGGCGGCGCGGCCGGCATCCGGTCGAGGAACTCGGTGTGCGTCTGGCGCATGTTCTCCACGTCGAGGCCGGAGAATCTGACGGTGTCGTCGGCGAACGGATGGCTGTGCACGTCGACCAGGGACAGGCCGGTCTCGAAGCAGGCGATCAGCACCTCCCGGGTCAGCCAGGCGGCGACTTCGATCCGTACGCCGTTCTGCACCGACAGCGCGTCGTCCGGGATCGGGATGGCCCGGGTGACCAGCAGGTCGGTGACGGCTCCGGTGCCCCACGGGTTGGTCCACCGGCCGGCGCGGGCCAGCAGGTAGGCGCCGCGTTCGTCGTCGCTGTCGCGCAGATGCCGCCGTACGGTGTCCCAGGTGTCGTGGCTGATCCGCAGCACGCAGGTCATCAGTCGACCGTGCCGAGGTAGGTGCGGATCGCCTCGACGTAGCTGACCAGCGAGTCGAAGCGCGGATCCCAGTTGCGTTCGGGGTCTTCCAGGCAGTACCAGCGGTAGCCCAGCTCGGCGTAACGGTTCTTGTACGCCGAGAAGTAGTGGGCGGGTTGCACGAGCGCGCGGCCGTCACGGCGGCGCAGATGGTCACCGAGGAAGAAGCCGTCCGGGGCGGTCTCCGGGTAGGTGGCCGGTGGCACGATCAGCACGGTGGTGCGGTCCGGCTCCCAGTGCGGCGGCAGCCGGAACTCGGGGATGTGCAGCCAGGATTCGTCGTCGGCGACGGTCAGCCCCGGGTACGCGTACGCGAGCTGGGCGGCTTCGTGGCGGATGCGCAGCCGCCTCGGGTCGAGCGTGGTCATCGCCTTGGAGTGCCGGGCGTGGTGGGTGAACTGCTGCTGATCGGCGACGCGGATCCGCTGGTCGTCGGGGACGATGACGTTGCGGTCGTCGTCCTGGCGGACCAGGACCCGCTCCTGCGGCAGGCCGGCCGCCCGCTTGATGTCGCGGCCGGACAGCATGTCGTCGATTACCGGTACGTCGACCCCGTTGATCCTGATCGTCTTGCCCATGTCGTCCTCCGGTTGCCGGGGTTGCTCCTACCTGGAGCAGATGGACGAAGTGGCAGCGCAGTCCACCAGGTGGACGTGTGTGGACGGTCACCGGCCTCGGATCGACCTCCAGTTGCTACCATCGAGTAACCACACGTATGGTATTCGCATGAACACCAGGAGTTAGACTCACTGGTTGCCGCGACCATCGTCCACGGCCCGCGGGCCGGCGCCCTGGGCGGTCGCTCCCACCACATCACGACACCGGTGTCGTCCGGCGGGCACCCAGCCCGCCCGCTCATCCACCCCGCTGTTCTCCTGCGTCGCAACGGGAGGCACCTCGATGGACACCGCACTGCGCTCACCGGAAGACCCGAACGACACGTACGCCTTCTTCTTCCTCGCCGTCGTCCGCGCCATGACCCACCACCTGGGGATGGTCATCGCCCGCACCGTGCACGGCACCAGCCACTGCGTCGACAGCCCGCGCGCCGCCAACCGGTGGCTGCACCTGTGCGCCAACTGCGCCGACGTACGCGACGAGCACATCCGCCGCCAGTTCGACCGACTACGGCGCAACGCCAGCGACCACGGCACCGCCGGCGGCACCGCCGGCACCGGCGTCGGCGGCACCGGCGTCGGCGGCCCGACCCGGATCGAGGAGATCAACCAGGTGGTGTCCTTCCTCTACGGGCCACAGGCGTCGAGGGTCGACCCGGACGCCGCCGGTGCGGACCTGCTCCGCTACGCGCACCACCCGGACCGGGCCAACGCCGACATCGCTCCGTGGCTACGCGCCGTCTACTGGCAGTTCGTGCACCAGGACCAGCGCCAGGCCATCGCCGAACTGCGCCGCAGGTCGGCGACCGCGCGCGGCATGCACGCCCGCCCCGAACGGGACCTGACCACCGCCCGCTGGGCAGCGCCGCTGGCCGCCGACCCGGTCGGCCTGGACCTGCTGATCAGCTTCGTGATCGGGCTGCGCGACCAGGTCGCCGACCCGTGGCGGATCCCGCACGCGGCGGCTAAGCACGGACTCACCGACCAGCAGGTACGCCTGCGTCTGACGGCGGCCGTCGACCTGCTCCGGCAGATCAACCCGAGTTTCTACGAGGCGAACGTCGCCGCCGCACTGCACCGCCGCGCCGATCGACTCGACCCGTGCGACGACCTGCCGGGTGCCCGGCCGATCCGCGGCACCGCCCCGGGCGACCCGGCCGAGCGGTACGCCGACCCCGGCGACACTCCCCGACGGCATCGCCGCCGCCAGGTGCTGCTGCGGCTGCTGGCCAACCCGGCCGTACGCCGCAGCGGGCTGCCGAAGCTGCTCGCCGAGATGTGCGATGTCGCGCTCGAACGGTCCGCCGTCGATCTGGAGAAGTCCTGCGCACGACGACTGCGGCTGCCGGCCGACACAGCCCGTAGGCGGCTGGAAATCCTCGCGGTCCTCGTCGCCGGTGCCGGTGTCGAGTGGCTGGACGATCTCCTATCGGAACCGCCCGGATAGCCCGGGTATCCGGGGAGTGGGTGGGGCGGCGGAAACCCACCGCCGCCCCACCCACTCCCCTATTCCGTCACTGTGGACGAGCGAATAGACTGGAGCGTGGCAGACCCACCAGGGCCACCCAGGGAGGTGATTGGTCCGGAATGCCCGTTGCGACAACCCCCGACACGCCCGGGATCCGGGGTAGGTTGGCGGAAAGATCCCAAAGTAAACCTGAGCTGCGAAAACATGCCCGCCAGAGATCATCTAGCAGCTTCCCAAGATCATGATCAACAGGAGGTTGCCCCCGAGAGCCCTTGTTTCCGCAGGTCAGACCGCCCGACATTCCGGACACGGTCCCCGAGCACACGAAAACCGCACCGGATTGAAACTGACCTTCTTCCCCTCAGAGGCGAGGCCATCAACGGCGTGTCCCCGAGCACACGAAAACCGCACCGGATTGAAACCTTCGGCTTCTCGGCCTTCGGCTTCTCTTCCTTGGCCATGTCCCCGAGCACACGAAAACCGCACCGGATTGAAACCTCCCGTACACGCGGGGGTCGTATGCGACCCCCTGGTCCCCGAGCACACGAAAACCGCACCGGATTGAAACGGGCCAATCACACCTCGTTGTGAGCTGACCCGCCTGAGGTCCCCGAGCACACGAAAACCGCACCGGACTGAAACCCGGGGTCCTCGATCTCTTCGCCCTTGTCGTCCTGTCCCCGGACAAACGGAACCGCACCGGACTGAAACTTGGTCACCAAATCTAATTGACCTGCGCCTCTACCCGCTGGACACAAGGTGAAGATCGCTTATCTGATTCTTGCGACGCTGGCCGGCCTTGTCGGTGCCGTATTCGGTTCGTGGCTGGGCTGGCAGACGGCAGGGCCGACCACCGACACGGCGGCAGCCCGACAGGTGGCCGCTGTCGCGTTTCCCGGCGTCGAGGCGGGTGAGCCAACCCGAAACGGTGACCGGCACGGGTTTCCGCCGGCTGTCGACGGTGACTGGACCCTGCTCGTCGGAGGTGACGGCTACGTCGCCGGGACCGTCAGGGTGCCGTTGCCGTTCGGTCCGGCGTCAACCGCCGACGGCCGTCTGGTCAGCGAGGCGGTCGACCGGCTCACGGCTGCCGGTTGGGATGCCGGGCGATTCCGCGCCCGAGGTGACTACGACGCTTTCACGGCGACCCGGGACGGTGTCGCCGTGCGGCTGTCTGCGCGGGACGCCACGAGCTTCGTGATCGACGTTGGCCGCGCGCGGCCGTGGTGGGTCTGGCCGCTGGCGGTCGCCGGGTTCCTCGTCGCCCTGATCGCCACGTTGTTTGTCCTCCGGCAGCTCGATGCGCACACCACAGGACGCGCCTGGGTCCGAGCCGTCACCGTCTCCTTGCTCGGGGCTGCCGCCGTCTTGAGCCTGCCCGCTCTGGCGGTGGGCGGGCTGGCCACCAGCCATGCGGCGATCACCGGCGGCGACCCGTGGGCGCCGCCGTGGCTCGGCTTCACGATGGTCGGCCTGCGCCCGATGGCGTGGCTGGCCGGGCTGCTCACGGTCACCGCGACCCTCATCGCCACCGCACCACCGACGCGAACGCCGGCGACCGGCTGTGAGCGAGGTGCCGCGTACCCGAGCCAGGAAACCCATGATGCTTCCGTGGCTTGATGCCTCAGGTGCATCTTGATGCACCTGAGGCATCAAGCTCGACCAGTGATCCCGACCCGGTGAGGTGACACGGCGTCCGCCGACCAGAGCGCAACGTCACCGGCGGGCACGGCGGGCGACGACGGCGCCGCTCACCACCAGCACCAGCAGATTGAAGGCGAACGTGCCGACGTACGCCTGCCGGGCGGCCACGGCGGTCACCGCGCGGGCCTCGGCCTCGACCGCCGTGCGTGTCGTCGGCGGCGCGTCGGGGCAGCTGACGCGGGTGCCGGCGGTGAAGTCGGTCAAGCCCTCATCGGCGCAGGCGACGACGGCCGGCCGCGTGGCGCCCTCGCCGTCGCCGTCGGCAGGCAGCGCCTGATCCAGCCTGGCCTGCGCCAACGCCGCGAAGATGATGGTGACGATCACGACGCTCAGCGACTGGGCGACCAGTTGCACGGTGGTGAACACGGCTGACGCCGTCGAGGCGATCTCTCGGCGGACGTTGCGCAGCAGCATCTCGTACAGCGGCGTGGTGACCAGAGCCTGGCCGGTGCCGAGCAGCAGCACCGGCAGGACGAGGGCGGCCAGCGTGATCTGTTCCCCGGTGGTGTGCACGACGGTGGCGAGTCCGGCGACGGCGACGGCCATCACACCGCAGCCGAGGACGATCGTCCAATCGCCGAGGCGGCGTTTGACCCGGTTGATGAACTGCGAGGTCAGCACGAAGGTGACGCCGAACGGCAGCAGGCTCAGGCTGGCCTGCAACGCGGTGAATCCTGCGACGACCTGTAGATACAGCGTGGTGAGCAGGAAGAATCCGGGCGGGCCGAGGAAGAACACCACGATGACGGTCAGGCCCAGCCGGAAGGTGCGGTCGCGGAACAGGTCCGGCGAGAGGACCGGATCGTCGCCGCGGCGCAGGACGCGCCGTTCCACGGCCACGAAGACCACGGTGGCCACTGCGGAGAGGGCGAACCCGGCGATGCTCCAGGCCGGCCAGCCGGCCTGACGGCCGAGGATCAGCGGGACGATGAGCAGGCCGAGAAGCACGGCCAGGGTCGCCATGCCGAGCAGGTCCGGTCGTGGGGCGGCGGGGCGGCGTGACTCGGTGAGCGTCAGCGCGGCGCCGGTGAGGGCGACGGCGGCGAGCGGCACGTTGATCAGGAAGATCGCGCGCCAGCCGAGCCCGGCGATGTCGGCGCTGAGCAGGAGGCCACCGAGCACGATGCCGCTGACCCAGGCCATTCCCATGGAGACGCCGAAGACGGCGAACGCGCGCTCCCGGGCCTGGCCGGCGAACATCGCGTGCAGCGATCCGATCGCCTGTGGCATCAGCAGCGCGGCCGCCGCTCCCTGGACGACCCGGGCGCCGATGAGCACCCAGGCGTCGGTGGCGGTGCCGCACAGCAGGGATGCGACGGCGAAGCCGGTGACGCCGATCATGAAGATGCGTTTGCGGCCGTACAGGTCGCCGAGCCGGCCGCCGGTGATGACCGCGACGGCGTAGGCGGCGCCGTAGCTGACCGCGATCAGCTGCACCTGCGACAGGGTCGCGCCGAGGTCGGCCTGCACGCTCGGGATCGCGACGTTGACGATGAAGAAGTCCACCTGGGCCACGAATGTGCCGGTCAGCAGCACGGCGAGGCCCAGCCAGGCGCGTGTCGATGTCTGTTGCTGGGCGGTCGACCCGGTCTCTGCGGTGGTCACGGGGCCAGCCTCTCCTCAATGTTCAGCAGTTGGGCGACGCGGCGCAGCGCTGCGGCGCCGACCATGTCGAAGTGGTCGCCGGGAATCTCGACCACTTCGATGTCCCGTCCGGTGAGTTGCCGCCAGGCCCGGACCTGCGCGCGTCGTACGTCCGGGGCGCGGTCGGTGGCGGTGACCAGCAGCAGCGGCAGGTCGGCGGGTTCCGGCCGGTACGCCTGGCCGAGCCGGACGTGGGTGCGGAACGTGTCGTAGGTGGCCCGCAGCTCCTGCTCGGCGACCTCCGCATCGATCCATCCGAGCCGTCGGGCGGCGCTCACCAGCTCGGGCCAGCTGCCCGGTGGTTCACCGGTGTCGGCCGCGCCGGCCCGGCGGCGCAGCTGCAGCGTGAACTCCCGCAGCATGGCCTCCTCGTCGGTGATCACGTCGCCGGTCAGCGGCTCGGCGTCGAGCAGCACGACCCGACGCACCGGCGTGCCGGCCGCGACGGCCTGTCGCGCCATCTCGTACGCCAGCAGCCCGCCGAACGACCAGCCCAGCAGGTCGACGGGGCCGGGCACACCCTCGGTGCGCAGTTCGTCGAGGTACGCGGCCGCCATCTCGGTCAGCGACCGGTGCCCGCCGGGCGGCACAGGCTCGGCCTGTACGCCCCAGACCGGCCGGTCCGGCCCGCAGAAGCCAACCAGCGGCGCGTACGGCAGTACCGTGCCGTCCGAGGTGTGTGCGCAGATCAGCGGCGTACGACCGCCGCCGGCCTGCAGTCGGATCAGATGCCGGCGGGTGTCCTGCTCGGCGGTGAGCACCCGGGCGATGTCGCGGACGGTCGGGGCCTGGAAGAGCAGCGGCAGCCGGATGTGGTGGCCGGTCTCGCGGCGGATCACCGACGCCAGACGCATGGCGTTGAGCGAGTGGCCGCCGTGTTCGAAGAACGAGTCGGTGACGCCGAGCTGTTCGGTGCCCAGCACCCGTCGCCACAGCGGCAGCAGCTGAGCTTCCAGCGGCGTGGCCGGCTCGGTGACGGTGTGGGCGGGCCCGTCGTCCGCCTGCGCCCGCAGCCGCCGGCGGTCGACCTTGCCGTTGTGGGTCAACGGCAGGCTGTCCAGCACGATGGTCACGCTGGGCACCATGTAGCCGGGCAGGGTGCGGCGCAGGTGCTCGCCGACCGTGCTGGCGGACCCGACGGCGCCGGTGACGAAGGCGGTCAGCCGACGGCCGGTGCCGGTGCCGGTGACGACCACGGCGGCGTCGGCGACTGCGGGGAGCTGCCGCAGTGCCGCCTCGATCTCGCCGAGTTCGATGCGGAACCCGCGGATCTTGACCTGGTCGTCGATCCGGCCGACGAAGTCGATCTGCCCGTCGGCGCGCTGGCGTACGCGGTCACCGGTCCGGTAGAGCCGCCCGCCGGGTGGGCCGAACGGGTCGGGCAGAAAACGGTCGCGGGTCAGCTCGTCCTGGTTCAGGTAGCCGCGGGCGACCTGTACTCCGCCGACGTAGAGTTCGCCCTCGACGCCGGGCGGCACCGGCCGGTGCCGGTCGTCCAATATGTACGCGGTGGTGCCCGGCACCGGTCGCCCGATCGGCGGCTGCCGGTCGTACGGGTCGTCCGGCTGCACGACGGCGACCGTCGACAGGATCGTGTTCTCCGTCGGGCCGTACCCGTTGATCAGTGTGAAGCCGCACCCGCCCAGCGCGGGCTGCCGATGCAGCCGGTCCCCGCCGGTGATGACGGTCCGCAGGGCCAGGCCGTCAGGCACCGGCTCGGCCAGCATCGTCTCGACCAGCGGGGTGACCAGGAAGCTCACGGTCGCGGCGATGTCCCGCAGCCAGTTCCACATGCCGGCCGGGTCGGTCAGGACAGCGGCGGGGGCGAAGTGCAGTGTCGCGCCGACGGCGAGGCACGGCCACAGCTCCATCACGCAGGCGTCGAAGCCGGCGTTGACCGTCTGTGTGCACTGGTCCTGCGGCCCGAGTCCGTACTCTTCTGTGAACCAGGCCACGAAGTTGTCCAGCGCGCCGTGTTCGACCAGCACGCCCTTCGGCTGCCCGGTCGAGCCGGACGTGTAGATGACGTAGGCGAGGTCGGCCGGCTCGATGTCCCGCTTTCGGGCCGGTGCCTCAGTTTCCCCGGGTGACTGCGGTCCGTCGATGACCAGGGTGGCGACGTCGGCCGGTACCAGGTCGGCCGTGGCCGTGGTGACCAGCGCAGCGGCGGTGCCGCTGTCGCGGAGCATGAACCGGATGCGTTCCGCCGGGGTGCCGGCGTCGATCGGCAGGTACGCCGCGCCGGTCTTCATCACCGACAGGCAGGCGGTGACGAAGTTCGGGGTGCGACCGGTCAGCACGGCGACGATCGTTTCCGCGCCGATGCCCTGCTCGATGAGTTGGCCGGCCCAACGGTCGGACAGCGCGTCGAGGTCGGCGTAGGTGAGCGTCGTGTCGCCGTCGCGGGCGGCGACGGCGTCCGGGCGCTCCTGGGCGTGCCGGCGCACGGCTGCTTCGACGGGCAGGAAGCGCCGTAGCTGTGCCGGGCCGGCGCCGGCGCGTAGCAGTTCGGCGGTCTGCGCGTCGTCGAGCAGCTGGTAGTCGCCGAGCGGCCGGCCGGGATCGCGCACGACCTGGCGCAGCAGCCGTACGAAGTGCCGGGCCATGCCCTGGACCTGGGCCTCGTCCCACAGGTCCGCGTCGTACTCCCACCAGCCGCCGAGCGCCTCGTCAGCGGTGATCAGGCTGACCGTGAGGTCGTACTTCGCGGTACGCCACTGCACGTCCAGGCGCTCGGCTTCCACTCCGGCGAGCCGGAGCTGCTGCGCCTCGGGCGGCTCCGAGGTGAACAGTACCTGCACCAGCGGTGAGTATCCGGGATCGCGTGGCACGCCCAGCTCCCGCACGATGTCCTCGAACGACATCCGGTGGTGCTCGAACGCCTCCAGGCAGGTTTCCCGCACTGTGGAGAGGAAGTCGGCGAACGTGGGGTCACCCGCGAGCCGGGTGTAGAGCGGCAGGTTGCCGGTGAACATGCCGACGACCTGATTGTCCCGGTCCTCGTCCTCGGGGCGTTGCACGAAGGCGGTGCCCACGCCGATCCCCGGCGAGTCGGCGCTGTTGACGTAGCGCAGCAGCAACGTCTTGAAGACCGCCAGCAGGACGATGAACCGCGTCGCGCCGTGGCGGCGGGCGAACTCGCCGACCCGCTGCCACTCCGGGCCGTCGAACGACACCGGCACCCGGCGGCCGCGGTACGCCTTGCGGGCCGGCCGGGGCCGTTCGGTGGGCAGCGGCAGCAGCGCCGGCGCGCCGTCGAGCGTGTGGCGCCAGTAGGCCACGTCCGCCGGGTCGGGGCCGGGTCCGGCCGGGTCCGGCAGCACGTCGATGAAGTGTGCCGGCGGTGCCGGGGTGGGCGCGCGGGCGGCCAGGACTCCGGCGTACTCGGCGGAGATGTCGCGCAGCACGGCGGCCAGCGACGAGCCGTCGACCATCGCGTGGTGCACGAGCAGCCCGAACGCCCACTCGCCAGGGCCAAGCCCGATGAGCACCGCGCGCAGCACCAGCCCGGTTTCGAGGTCGAGGGTCTGCGCGGCGAACTCCTCCAGCGCGGCCCGCAGTCCGTCGGGTCCGGCAGCAGCCGGCAGCCGCCGCTGGGTGAACGACGCCGCCACGTCGGTGCGCACCCGCTGCGTCGGCGTGCCGTCCACATCGGTCACGGCGGTACGCAGCGCCTCGTGCCGGTCGACGACGCGCTGCACGGCGGCGCGCAGCATGGCGGGGTCGAGGTCGCCGACGAGGCGCCACGCCTTGCAGATGTTGTAGAGCGTACGCACACCGCTGATCTGTTCGTGCAGGTAGATGCCGCGCTGGTGGGTGCTCAGCGGTGCGGTCCGCGGCTCGGCGGGCCGGTCCTCACGCCGGTACCCCAGGGCGCGGGCCAGTGCCGTCGTGGCCGGCGACAGCGTTTCCGGGTCGAACGCGTGCCGCCAGCGCCCGGCGGCGGTGGCGTCGACGCCGCGGTCCGGGTCGAACGTCGGGTCGCCGTGCATGCGCGACTGCGGGTGCAGGCCACTGGTCGTCCGACCGGCGGCGGCAGCGGCCGGGTCCAGCATGGCCGGTTCGAGGGGTACGCCGAGGAAGTTGGCGAGCCGGGTCAGCACTTCCTGCGGGTCGGCGACGAGGTCCTCGTAGCGGACGAGGATGCGTCGGTCGGCCGGCACGTCGGCGAGTGCGGCGGTGACGTTGTCGTTGGCGGTCAGCCAGGTCAGCTCGGCCAGCTCACGCGGGGTGAACGCGTGCGGGTGGCGGAACACCTGCTCCATCCGGGCCCGCAGGAACGAGTCGATCATGCCGCCCGGATGCCGGACGAGGTGGATGTAGTACGGCTGGTCGAAGAGCGTCTCGGCGCGGCGGATCGCTGCGGCGTCCACGGCGTAGGTGGACGTCTTGTCGACCAGCAGCCTGCCCCGCGCGCCGGACTGCAGGTAGCGATAGGTGTCACCGACCGGCCGGTCGGCCAGTTCGGCGAGGCGTTCGGCTGCCTGGGCGGCGGTGCCGCCGTCGAGGTCCATGACGGCGCGCAGCAGACCTTCGGTGGCGTACCGGTGGCTGCCGCCGAGCGCGGCCGTGCGCTGGGCCATCGTGTCGAAGCCGAGCAGTTCCAGTTCCGGCGGGGCGAAGAGCCGGCTGCTGCCGGCCAACAGCACGCGCAGCAGGGTGGACCCGGACCGTGGGGCGGACAGGATGAAGGCTGCGCGGGGCAGTGTCGGTCCGGCGGCCGGCGCCGGCTCGGCGCCGGTGACGATGGCGCGGAACCGTCGCAGGTCGGCACCGGTGATCGCCGTGTCCGGGCGGCTGGTGGTGGCGGTCTGCGGCGCACCGGCGAGGTGGGCCGCCAGCGCCGGGTACTGCGCGGCCAGGTAGGTGCAGAAGGCGCGCAGGGTCGGGGCGTCGAACAGGGCGCGTACGTAGAGCACATCGCCGGCGGGGTTCATCCGCTGGAGACGGTTGATCAGTTCGCCCGCGCGCAGGGACGATCCACCGATGCCGAAGAAGTCGTCGTCCGGGTCGACCGGGTCGACGCCCAGCACGTCGGCCCAGATGGCGGCCATGGCGGTGTGCAGAGTGTCGTCGTGGTCGCGGGCTTCGGAAGGCGCGGCGGGGTGCGCCGCCGGGCCATCGGCCTCCGCCGCGGGTTGCGCCTCCGCCGGGGACACGGTGCCTGGGGGTTGCACCTCCGCCGGGGACACGGTGCCTGGGGGTTGCACCTCCGCCGGGGACGCGGTGGTCACCGGCGTACGGCGCAGTGCCGGACGGTCGATCTTGCCGTTGGGCAGCAGCGGCAGGCTTGCGCTGAGGGTCACGCGGGACGGCACCAGGTACGGCGGCAGGACCCGCGCCAGCCGAGTCCGGATGTCGGCGACCGTGACGGTGCCGTCGGCGGGCACGACCCAGGCGGCCAGCTCCTTCGTGCCGTCCGGCCCGTCCACGGCGGTGACCACGGCGCGTTCGAC
Source organism: Solwaraspora sp. WMMD937 (assembly GCF_029581175.1). Taxonomy (NCBI): domain Bacteria; kingdom Bacillati; phylum Actinomycetota; class Actinomycetes; order Micromonosporales; family Micromonosporaceae; genus Solwaraspora; species Solwaraspora sp. WMMD937. The sequence goes on from NZ_CP120738.1 coordinate 5,670,187, forward strand.
GCCGGGCAGCCCGGCGAGCGCCGCCTCCACCTCCCAGGGCTCCACCCGGAATCCAGCGATCTTGATCTGCTGGTCGTCCCGGCCGAGGATTTCCAGTCGGCCGTCCGGCAACCGGCGGGCCAGGTCACCGGTGCGGTAGAGCCGGCGTCCGGCCGCGTCGACGCAGAACCGCTGCGCGGTCAGTTCGGGGCGGTTCCAGTATCCCCGGGCGAGCCCGGCGCCGCCGATGCACAGCTCGCCGACCCAGCCGACCGGGACCGACCGGAGGTGGGTGTCGGTGACGTAGACGCTCTGGTTCGGCAGCGGGCGGCCGATCGTCGGGCGGTCGGCGTCCTGGGTTCCGATGCGGGCCGCGGTCGACCAGACCGTCGTTTCTGTCGGTCCGTACATGTTCCACACCGTGCGGGCCCGCACCACCAACCGGTGGGCCAGCGCCGGCGGCATGGGCTCGCCGCCGCAGAGCGCGATCAGCGGCGGCAGGTCGGGGTCCGCAGCCAGCAGCATCTGCCAGGTCGTCGGGGTGGCCTGCATGACGCCGGCCCCGCTGCGGCGCAGCAGCTGCCCGAGCCGGGCGCCGTCGCGCACGTCGTCCGGGCCGGCGATGACCACCCGTCCGCCGACCAGCAGGGGCGTCAGCAGTTCGAGCGTGGCGATGTCGAAGGACAGCGACGTCACCGACAGCAGCGCGTCGGCTGGACCGAGGCCGATCAGTTCCACGGCCCCGTACAGCAGGTTGAGCAGCGCCGAGTGCGGCACGTCGACGCCCTTCGGCGCGCCTGTCGACCCGGAGGTGTAGATCAGGTACGCGGTGCCGCCCGGGGCGGCGTCGCGCTCATGGCCCGCCGCCGGGTCGCGGTCCGGGTCGCGGTCCGGGTCGCTGTGCAGCAGATCGTGGTGGAGAGGCAGCAGCACCCGGCCGGCGTGCAGCCCGGCGGGCGGGGTGGATGTTTCGGCGTCGGTGAGCACGATCGTGGCGCCGCTGTCGGTGAGCATGAACTCCAGCCGCCGGTGGGGGTAGGCGGGGTCGAGCGGCAGCCAGGCCGCACCGGCCCTCCAGACCGCCAGCATGGCGACCACCTGCAGCATCCCGCGTTGCAGATGCACGCCGACGATGTCACCGGGTCCCGCACCGGTACGGCGCAGCCGGTCCGCGAGTCGGTGCGCGGCGGTGTCGAGCTGCCGGTAGGTCAGCGTCTCGTCGCCGGAGATCAGCGCGACGGAGGCCGGTGTGCGCAGGGCCTGCGCCGCGATCAGGTGCGATGCCGTGGTGTCGCTCGGGTACGGCCGCACCGTGTCGTTCCATTTGTCCTCGACGAGCGCGCGTTCGTCGGCGTCGAGCAGGCTCAACGAGTCGATCGGGAGGTCAGGGCTCGTTGCGCAGCCGCGCATCAGTACCGGCAGCCGCGACAGCCAGCCCGGCTCCGGCCCGTGCGTGCCGGCGGTGGCGTACAGCAGGTCGCCGTCGTCACGCACCTCGACAGTGACCGGCACCGCGTCGACGCCCTCGGCGATGCGCGTGCCGCGCTGCGCCAGCAGCGCCCGCGGCGAGGGCGCGCCGGTTAGCCGGTAGCGGTGCCGGTGGGTCAGGTTACCGGTGATGACGGTCGCCTCGACCGTGGCCGCCTCGGTGCCCTGCTCGGCGCCGGCCGCGATGGCGGCGACAGCGCCGAGCACGCATTCGATGGGGCAGCCGGTGTGGTGGCTCAGGCCGGCCGTCGCGGTGACGTCGGTGCGTGCGACGGCGACGCTCATCCGCGCTCGACCTGGGCAGGCACGGTGTTGGTGGCCCGCCACTGCTCGCCGGTACGCGCCACGATGGTGTCGCCGGTCGAGACCGCCAGTGGTGCCGCCAGGGGGCTGTACGTCTCCGTGGTCCACACCGGCTGCCCGTCGTAGAGCAGCTCCTGCGTCCACAACAGACCTGAAACCCGTCCCGGTACCGCTGCTCGCAGCCGTGCCTCGCCGGGGAAGCCGGTGAACGACGGCGCCGAATAGTCGATCATGTGGAAGGTGTCGGTGTCGCTGAGCAGCCGCAGGTTACGCCGGTCGAAGCGGACCGACGCCATCGAGGTGGGTGGCCGCCAGGCCGTCGCGGCCGGATCGGTAGGTCGGCTCCGCTTGATCGGCAACTCCTGCTTGGTGCTGTCGATCAACGGCTGGAAGTCCAACCCGTACACGCTGCGGAGCACGTCGGCGGAGGCGTCCAGGTCGGCCCGCTCGGTGAACAGGTCCCAGTCCAGGCGCTCGCACGCGGCGACGCTGTAGCGCACCGCCCCCGGCACGATGCGGGCATCGGGCACGCAGAATCGGTCCCGCAGCTCGAACACCATGCGGGAGCGGGCCTCGTCGATCAGCGGATGGTTCGTGTAGATGAAGGCCAGCAGCAGGTCGAAGCGGGCTTCGAGGACAGCCGGCGGCAGATCCAGGTCCATCAGGTCTGCCTGCAGGAACGTCATCCGGTCGGCCAGGCCGTTCTTCTCCGCCACCGCCTGGGCCAGCTCCAGGTGCTGCCGGTCGACTCCCACCGCGCTGACAGCTCCGGCCCGCAGGGCGACGAACGACAACAGACCACTACCGGTTCCGGCGTCGAGAACGAGGTCGCCGGGGCGGGTCGCCGCCCGCACCGCGCGCTGCACGTTGTGACCACGATCGACGCTCAGCAGCAGGCGCAGGTGCAGATCGGTGGTGAACGGTACGTCGACAAGGCGGCTCATCGGCCCCTCCGTGGGATCGGACGTTGACACGGGGATGCCGGAGCCGGACCGCGGCCACCGCTCCTCCGTGACGGACCGTTTCAGCATCGACGGCGGTAACATCGACGGTGCACTGTTGCGTCATCGGTGGAAGTGTTGACTTGTTCACAAGGGATAGATAACGTGTCGCCACTTTGGCGCTTCGGGGGGATGCCAGGTGGAGTACCGGATCCTTGGCCCGCTCCAGATATGCGCCGATCGCCGCGACATACCAGTGGGCGGGCCTCGGTCCCAGCGGCTGCTGGCCGCGATGCTGCTCAACGCCAACCGCCCGGTATCGGTTGACGCGCTGATCGCAGCCACATGGGACGGCGATCCGCCGAGGACCGCCCGCCGACAGGTCCTCAACCGCATCGCCAGCCTTCGGGCCACGCTCACCCGCGCAGGTGGTGCCGTCGACACCCTCACCGCCGGCTATCTGCTGCGGGTCGCGCCGGAGCAGGTCGACGCCCTCGCGTTCGACAGCCTCGTCCGGCAGGCCGCCACGGCACCCGACGACGCGACCGCCGTCGCAATGTACCGGCAGGCGCTCGCGCTGTGGCGGGGCCCCGCACTCGCCGGCCTGCGGGGCGGGACCCTCGATGCGGAGGCGGTCGGGCTCGACGAGCGGCGCCTCTGTGTGCACGCCGACTGCATCGAGCGCGAGCTGGCCCGTGGCGAGGCCGACCGGCTCGTCCCGGAGCTGCGCCGACTGGTCGCCGAGCACCCGTTCCGGGAGCGGTTCGCCGGGCTGCTGATCACCACACTGACCCACGCCGGCCGGCGTGCCGAGGCTCTGGACGCCTACCGGGAGCTTCGCGACCGCCTCGTCTCCGAGCTCGGCCTCGAGCCGGGCGCCGCGCTGCAGGCGCTGCACCAGGCCGCACTGCGGGACGCGCCAGCGTCGACCGCCGCCGGGCCGCGCCCGCGACCGCGTCAACAGCCCCGCGACGTGCCCACCTTCACCGGCCGTCACCAGGAGCTGGCCACGATACGGCGGCTGTTCGGCACCGGCGCCACCGGTCCCGTGGCGGTGGTCGCACTGCAAGGGGTCGGCGGCATCGGCAAGTCGGCCCTGGCCGTACACGCCGCCCACCGGTTCGCCGACAGGTTCCCCGACGGGGTCCTCTACGCCGACCTACGCGGCGCTACCGCCGGTCTCGCCCCGGTGAGCCCGCTCGAAGCCCTGCACCGGTTCCTGCGGGCGCTCGACGCCGCACCGGTCCGGCTGCCGATGGATGCCGACGAGGCCGCGGCGATGTTCCGTTCGGCGGTCGCCGACCTGCGTCTGCTCGTCGTGCTCGACAACGCACGCGACGCCGCCCAGGTCGCGCCCCTGCTGCCCGGCGGCGGCGGATGCGGCGTGATCGTGACCAGCCGCCGGATGCTGAGCGCCCTCGACGGGGCGCACCACATCCAACTGGAACCCCTCACCGAGCAGGAGGGCCTCGCCCAGCTGACCCGGACCGTCGGGAACGAGCGCATCGCCGCCGATCCGCAGGCCGCGCGGGAGCTGGTCCACTGGTGTGGCCGGTTCCCGCTGGCGCTGCGCATCGCGGGCGCGCGACTGGCGGCCCACTCCGGGTGGACGGTGCGGGACCTCGCCGCCCGGCTCGCCGACGAGCAGCGCCGCCTCGACGAACTGGAGCTGGCCGACCTCAGCGTCCGCGCGAGCATCGCCCTGTCCCACCGGGAACTGCGCGGCAGTTCCGACACCGTCGACCGGGACGCCGCGACCGCGATCGCGACACTCAGCATCTGGGACGGGCCCGACGTCAGCGACATGTTCGCCGCCCGGCTCATGGACCGGCCCCTGACTGTGGCCACCCGGGCGTTGGACCGACTCGTCGACGCGAGCCTGCTGGACAGCGAGGTGCCCGGCCGCTACCACCACCACGACCTCATTCGCCTGTACGGCCGTGAGCAGGCCACCATCTCCTTGCGTGGCGCCGAGCGGGCCGCGGCACTCACCAGGGCCATCGGGTGGTACGTCGGCACGGTCTGGGGGACCTACCCTCTGCTGCGCCCCGGAGACCGCCGCCCGGAGACCGTGGGAGACCGGTGGACAGGCGACGCCACCGCGTTCCCGGACCCCGGCTCGGCGCTGCGGTGGCTCGACGACGAGCGCGGCAACCACCTGGTGGCATTGCGCCAGGCCGCAGCGAACCCGGCTGTGCCGGCCAGTTTGGTGATCCAGCTCGGCCAGGGCCTGTACGCCTTCCACCGGGTCCGCAACTCCTGGGGCGATGTGTCGGCCATCAACAACCTGGTGCTGGAGGTGGCCGCACGCAGCGACGACGGTTCCGCGCTGGCCGTCGCCCACACCGACATGGGCGCGGCGCTGTGCCAGCTGGAACGGTTCGACGAGGCCGCCGAGCACCTGCGGGAAGCGATCGCCCGGCACCGCGCCATGGGCGACCGGCACGGCCACGCCCAGGCGCTGGCGCTGATGGGCAACGTCCACCAGGCCGAGGGACGCAACCAGGAGGCGCTGATGTGCTACCAGAGGTGCCTGGCCGCCAACGAAGAGCTGGGCGACCTGCGCGGCCAGGCCATGAACCTGGGCAACATGGGCCTGGTGTGGCGTCTGCTCGGCCGGTACGACGAGGCCCAGCGCGCCCATGAGCGCGGCATGGAGCTTTTCCGGGAGCTCGGCGACCGCTACGGGCAGGTTATCGGGCTCACCAACCTGGCCAGCCTCTACCGGGACACCGAGCGCTACGACGTAGCGGTCACGGTACTGCAGGAGTGTCTGGAGACGTACCACAGCGTCGGCGATCGCTTCGGCCAGGCCAAGGTCCACCTGGAGCGGGGCATGGTGCGCCGCCTCCAGCAGCGCTACCAGGAGGCGCTGACCGACCAGCGCGCCGCAGCCGCCGTCCTGCGTGAACTGGGCCGGCGGCAGAGCCTGGCTGAAAGCCTCCGCGAATCCGGCCTGGTCCTGCACCTGCTCGGCCAGTCCGCCGCCGCCCGGTACGACTGGCAGGAGGCGCTGGGCCTGTTCCTGAGCCTCGGGATGCGGTCCGAAGCCGCACAGGTCCGGCGGCTTCTCGCGCCGCATGACGCGACGACCCGCCCAGCCTGACCCCTGGCCGGCCGGCCAGGGGTCAGGGCTCGCGGTTGAACAGCCGTTTCGACCAGAGGTATCCGCCGAGCGCGATGGCCGCGCACCAGGCGAGCGCAATCCACCCGTTGCTGCCGACCGGCTCGTCCATCAGCAGGCCGCGCAGGGTTTCGATGATCGGGGTGAACGGCTGGTACTCGGCGAACCAGCGCAGCCCGGCGGGCATCGAGTCGGTGGGGACGAACCCGCTGCCGAGCAACGGCAGCAGGATCAGCGGCATCGGCAGGTTGCTGGCCGTCTCGACGCTGCGGCTCACCTGGCCGAGCGCGACGGACAGCCAGACGAGCGCGAAGGTCACCACCAGCAGGAAACCGGCGGCGGCCAGCCACCCGACCGGCCCGGCGGTGGGCCGGAAGCCGACCAGCAGCGCCACGCCGATGACGACCGCCAGGCTGACCACCGCCTGGATCATGCTGCCCAGGACGTGCCCGGTGAGCACCGAGACGCGGGCGATGTGCATCGTACGGAATCGGCTGACGATGCCTTCGGTCATGTCCATGGCGATCGAAATCGCCGTCCCCTGGACGGTGGCCGTCACGGTCATCAGGATGATCGCCGGTGCCACGTAGTTGACGTACGCGGCGCGCCCGCCGGCCCCGCCGCCGGGAAGCGGCCCGCCGGACATCGTCGCGCCGAGCTCGCCGAGCCCGGCGCCAAGGGTGCCGCCGAACACGTAGACGAACAGCAGCAGGAAGACGACGGGCATCCCGACGAGGGTCACGGTCATCGACGGGTAGCGCAGCATGCGTCTGAGGTTGCGGCGCAGCATCGTCACCGAGTCGCGCAGCGGGTGGGTACGCCGGCCGGCGGCGGCGGTGGTCGGGCCGGTCAGGGCGTAGGCGCTCATCGGGTGGTCACCTTGTCGTCGGTGGGGTCGCCGGTCAGGGCGAGGAAGACGTCGTCGAGGTCGGGGGTGTGTACGGACAGTTCGTCGACTTCGACAGCGTGGTCGTCGAGCCGACCGATCAGGGTCTTCAGCGCCTGCAGGCTGCCGTCGCTGGGCACCCGCAGAGCGAGCGGGTCGTGGTCGCGGGCGACCTGACCGAGTGAGTGGGATGCCTGGCCGAGCGCTGCGGGTGTCTGGCCAAGCACTGCGGGTGTCTGGCCGAGCACGCGGGTGGCCGCGTCGAGGCGTCGCTGGTCGGCGAAGCGCAGCCGGATGTGCCCGCCGGGGATGCGGCGTTTGAGCTCCTCGGCGGTCCCTTCGGCGACCACCCGCCCGTGGTCGAGCAACGCGATCCGGTCGGCCAACTCGTCGGCTTCGGTCAGGTACTGGGTGGTCAGGAAGATGGTGACGCCGTCGGCGACCAGGTCCCGGACGATCTGCCACATGGTGCGCCGGCTGCGCGGGTCGAGCCCGGTGGTCGGCTCGTCGAGGAAGATCACCCGGGGGTCGCCGACCAGGGTCATCGCCAGGTCGAGCCGCCGCCGCATGCCGCCGGAGTAGGTCGACACGGGTTTGCCGGCCGCCTCGGTCAGGTCGAACTGGTCGAGCAGTCCGGCGACGCGCCGCCGCCGGTCGGCCCGGCCGAGGTGGTGCAGGTCGGCCATCAGCCGCAGGTTCTCCGCGCCGGTGAGCAGATTGTCCACCGCCGAGAACTGGCCGGTGACGCCGATCGCGGCGCGTACCTTGTCGGGGTCGCGGGTGAGGTCGTGCCCGGCGACCCGGGCGTCCCCGGCGTCCGGTCGGATCAACGTGGACAGGATCTTGACCGTGGTGGTCTTCCCGGCGCCGTTCGCGCCGAGCAGCGAGAAGACCGTTCCCGCCGGTACGTGCAGGTCGATGCCGTCGAGCACGACGTGATCGCCGTACGCCTTGCGGAGCCCGGTAGCGGCGATCGCCGGCCGGGGATGCATGGAGGTCATGGTGTCCCTCTCTTCGAGTGGGTCAGGAGCGGCGGATGGTGATGTCGCCGTAGGAGACGCGGGCGCGTACCTCGACGGTCTCGTCGGCGTCGTCGGGCCGGGTGGCGGTCTCCAGCAGGTTGTGAACCTGCCCGAAGTCGGTCTTCACTTCCAGCCAGGCGGCGGTGCCCTCGGCGATGCCGACGTCCAGGTTGCCCATGGCGGTGCCGAGCACGACCGAGCCGCGCGCCACCTCGCCGAGGCGGATGCTGCCGTTGGACGTCTTCGCGTTGACGCCGGCGCCGGCCCGTTCGACGCGGATGTCGCCGTTGGCCGCCCGCACCCGTACGTCGCCGGTGACCGCGTCGATGGTGGTCTCGCCGTTGGAGTTCTTGACCACGGCGGTGCCGTCGATCTCGCCGAGCTGGATCTTGCCGGAGCCGGTGGCGATCCGGGCGTCGCCGGTGACGCCGTCGACGGTGACGTGACCGGCCGCGGTGTCCACCCGCAGCGGGCCGGTCAGCTCCAGCCAGGCGTTTCCGGCGGCGGTCTTGACCCGGCACTGCCCGAGCCGTCCGGTGCAGCGGACGTCGCCCAGCTGCAGTTCGGCGGAGACCTGGGAGCCGCTGGGCAGTTCGATGAACACCTCGACGGACCGGGTCCGGCGGGAGAAGTCGAAGGCGGGTGATTTCGGGGCAGTGACCCGCAGGGTGCCGTTGGCGTAGTCGACGCGTACCCGGGCGGCGGCGGCCACGTCGGAGTCGTCGGCTGCGTCGCTGGGGCGGACCTCGACGACGGTGTCGGTGCGCTGGGTCGCGGCGATCTGTACGTTGCCGCTGCCGAGTTCGACGGTGACGGAGATCGGTTCGGGCGTGTCGAAAGTAGGCATGGTTGTCCCCGCATCATGGGTTGGTGGGCCGTCCCCGCAGGTCGGGGACGCGAGGTGTGGAAGGTGGACGGTGAGTGGGAGGGGGCGGTGCGGCTAGCGCACCCAACCGGTGAAGGTCTGCGTGCTCCGTTTCCCGGTGCCGCGTTCGTCGCGGCGCCGGTCCCGGTCGGGCCGCTGCAGACCGGCGGCTGCCGCCCGGACCAGCCAGGCGTTGACCGAGCGCCCCTCCTTGGCGGCGGCCTCCTCGACCGCGGCCTTGAGCTGCTCGGGCAGGCGTACGTTGATCCGCGTCACCGGGCCGTCCTCGGTGATCAGCAGGTCGTTGTCGGGTGGGCCGTCGGCCGTCGCCGCCGAGGCGTCCCCGCCGGCGGGTCCGGTCGGTTCGGCGGGTGGCGTGGTGACGACGAAGTGCGGGTCGCGGCCGCGTAGCCGCAACTCCACCGAGCCGGGTGCCAGGTCGCGGGTGATCTCGTCGGCGGCGGCCGACAGCGCGTCCAGCAGGGTCATCCGGATCGCCGACTCGAGCGACCCGGTCAGGCGCTCGACCAGCGCCCGCGCCTCGTCTCCGCCGGTTTCGGCGAGGGTGGCGAACTCCCGCCCGAGGTTGCTCACGTACGACGTCAGGTCCATGACGCCATCATGGCACAGGATGGCACCACCAGCAAGCCATCTTGGCATCACTGTGATGCCACTCTGGCACCTCGCGGCACCCTGATCCGAAGGAGTGACGCTGCGGCCGGCAGACGAAAGCTGCGCGGCACCCACCACCTGGTGGGCGCCGCGCAGCCTCGTTGATCAGCTGGCGGTGCAGCTCAGCGAAGACACGTTGGCTCCGCTGTTGCCCGAGCCGATGAAGCCGAATGTCGTACTGGCTCCGGCGCCGAGCGACCCGTTGTAGGAGACATTGCGTGCGGTCACGTTGGCACCGCTCGACGTGACAGTCGCGCTCCAGGACTGGCTGACGGTCTGCCCGCCGTTGAACGTCCAGGTGACCGTCCAGCCGCTGATCGACGTCGATCCGGCGGTGACCCGCACCTCACCCTGGAAGCCACCCTGCCACTGGCCGATCACCGAGTACGTCACCGAACACGACGGCCCGGTGGGCGGCGGCGTGGTCGGTGGCGCCGTCGTGGGCGGGGCCGTGGTCGGCGGCGCGGTCGTCGGCGGTGCGGTGGTCGGTGGCGCTGTGGTGGGCGGTGCCGTGGTCGGTGGCGCCGTCGTGGGCGGCGGGGTCGTGCCGCTGCCACGGAAGGTGAACTCGTCGACGTCGAACAGGTAGCTGGAGCCACCGGTGAAGACGAGGAACAGGTTCTGCGTACCGCTGGGTGGGGTGAGCGTGCCGGTGACGGTGGTCCAGGTCTCCCAGTCGCCGGTCGGACTCACGGTGGCCGTACCGATGACGGGTCCCGACGCCGAGCCGGTCCGCAGCGAGATGGTGCCGCCGGAGCCGGCGGAGGCGACCCGGGCGGTGAACGACGTGGCTCCGGCCAGGTTGTACGGGGTGAACGAGATCCAGTCGCCGTTCTCGATGTAGCCGACCGCGCTACCGCCGTGTGCGGAGGCCTTATCCACCAGGGTGGTGCCCTGCTGGTCGCCGTAGTGCTCGGCCTGGCGGGTCCGGGGCTGCAGCACCGTCTGCGCCGAGGTCACCGGGATGGTCTCGCCCGCCGGGGTGTACTCGGCGATCATGACTCCGAAGATGTTCGCGTTCGGGTCGTGTTCGCCGTCCTCGGTGGTTTGCAGGGTGCCCGAGCAGCCGGTGGCGCTGGAGATGCCGTGGGCGTGGCTGTCGTGCCCGAGCAGATAGTTGACCTTCACCCGGCTGCAGTCGATCGTCGACGCGTCCGGGTCGGTGACCGTCACCTCGAACGGGATGGCGTCCCCGAAGTCGAACAGCCGGCCGTTGCGCGGTAGGTCGAGGGTGACCGTCGGCCGGCCCACCCCGATCACCACGCTCGCGGTGGCGCTGCGGCCGGTGCTGTCGCGCACCGTGAGCGTCGCCGTGAACTCGCCGTTGCTGGTGTACGTGTACGACGGGTTCGGCTGCGTCGAGTCGGTGCTGCCGTCCGTGGTGAAGTCCCATGCGTACGTGATGGCGTCACCGTCCGGGTCGCTGGTCCCGGCCGAGCTGAACTGCACGGTCAGCGGCGCGGTACCGGTGGTCGGGTCGGCGGACGCGGCGGCGATCGGCGATCGGCCGCCGCCGGAGCTGTACTCGATGCGGTACACCGCCGAGCTGGCGTCACCGCTGCCCCAGCCGGTGCCGTAGTCGAGCACGTAGAGGGCGCCGTCCGGGCCGAACTCCAGGTCCATCACCTGGGTGCCGGTGTAGTCCGGGAACGGGTCGATCGTGCCCACCCCGCCGGAGCCGGTGACCGTGACCGTCTTGATCCACCGCCGGCCGAACTCGCCGATGAACACCTTGCCGTCCATCGACGCCGGGAACTTCACGTCGGAGGCGAGCGAGGCGTCGTAGTTGTAGACCACGGCGTCCATCGGTGACAGGCTGCCGCAGCACAGCTCCGGCGGGTTCTGCTCGCCACCGTACGGCAGCCAGGCCCGCTGCGACGGGGGCAGCTGGGTGATGCCGGAGTTGTTCGGGGAGTTGTTCACCGGCCCGCCGGAGCAGTTGAACGGTGCGCCGGAGGGGCCGGACGGGAACGTGAAGTCGATGTACGGCGTGTTGTAGTTCGAGCAGTACGGCCAGCCGTAGAAGCCGGGCTGGGCGATGCGTTCGAACGCGACGTGGTTTGCCGGCCCGCGGTTGGGGTCGGCGGTGCTGGCGTCCGGCCCGTACTCGCCGAGGTAGACGACGCCGGTCGCCTTGTCCACGGACATCCGGAACGGGTTGCGGAAGCCCATCGCGTAGATCTCCGGCTTGGTGTTCGCCGTGCCGGCCGGGAACATGTTGCCGGCCGGGATGGTGTACCCACCGTTTGCACTCGGCCGGATCCGCAGCACCTTGCCCCGCAGGTCGTTGCTGTTGCCGGCGGTACGCTGCGCGTCGTACGCCGGGTTGCGGTTGGACCGTTCGTCGATCGGCGTGTAGCCGCTGGAGTCGAACGGGTTGGTGTCGTCTCCGGTCGACAGGTAGAGGTTGCCGTCCGCGTCGAAGTCGATGTCACCGCCGACGTGGCAGCACATGCCCCGGCTGGTCGGGACCTGCAGGACCGTCACCTCCGACGACCGGTCCAGGGTGTGGTCGGCGTTGACCGTGAAGCGGGACAGCCGGTTGTAGCCGTCGAACGGTGCGAACTGCGACGCCGAGCCGGTCGACGGCGCGTCGCCGCCCGGAGTGTTCAGTGGCGGCGAGTAGTACACGTACACCCAGCGGTTGGTGGCGAAGTCGGGGTCCGCCTCGATGCTCTGCAGCCCTTCCTCGTCGTGGGTGTACACCGGGATGGTCAGCGCCACCTTGGTGTTGCCGGCCGCGTCGGTGTAGCGGATGGTGCCTTCGCGGGAGGTGTGCAGCACGCCCCGGTTGGGCAGCACGGTCATGCCCATCGGCTCGCCGACCTCGGCGACGCCCTTGGCCAGGGTGACCTGGCTGTAGCCGGGTGGTGTCTGGCTGGTCGAGCAGTTGCCGGTGCCCTGCGCGGCGTACTGGATGCCGCCCAGCACGTGGCTGCGGAAGTTCGCGTCGCTGAAGCTCTCGTTGGTGTGGCCCATGCCGGTGTACCAGGAGCGGCCACCGTCGTAGCCTCGGCACCAGGCGATCGGGTGGTCGCTGCCCATCGTGCCGCCGGTGTACGTGCTTTCGTCCACGGTGGCCAGGATGTGGTTGTCCGAGCGTGGGTTGGTCCGGTAGTTGTACCACTCGTCGTAGCGGTTCCACGCGGTCGGCAGCCCGGCGGTCGACGGGTGCGAGCTGTCCTCGATCCGTACGGTGGCGTTCTGGTTCGCCGGGTGGCTGGCGAAGTACGCGCCGACCAGGTTGCCGTACCACTGCCAGTCGTATTCGGTGTCGGCCGCCGCGTGGATGCCGGCGTAGCCGCCGCCTCCTCGGATGAAGCTCTCGAACGCCGACTGCTGGCTGGCGTTGAGGACGTCCCCGGTGGTCGACAGCCAGATGACCGCCTGGAACCGGGACAGGTTGGCGGTGGTGAACTGGCCGGCGTCCTCGGTGGTCTCGACGGTGAAGTTGTGCTGCGCGCCGAGCTGCTCGATGGCGGCGATGCCGGCCGGGATCGAGTCGTGCCGGAACCCGGCGGTCTTGCTGAAGACCAGGACGGTGAAGTCCGCCTGGGCCTGGGCCGGCACGGCGCTGAAGCTGATCGTGGCCAACACCATGACCAGGCCGAAGGCCAATCTTCGGAACATGATTCGAGGGCTCGCTTTCTGTCGTGAGGTGCGGACAGGCGTGCGCCGAATCACGCCGCAGGGGGATCGACTGGAGCGGGGACGCTGGCTGGCGAGGCTCGAGCCACGCGCGCACCACGGGCGGGCTCGCCAGGGCGGCCCTGCTCGCCTTCGCCCGGGGCGAACACGATGCCGGCTCCAGGTCACCGCGTCGCCATCGAAGGCTGTCGTTACGACCCTACGGGAGCCCCAAAATGGAAGTCAATGGATCTGCAGCGGCCCGGACAGGCCCAGCCGTACACCCATCGCCATCACCTCCTTCCATTACGACCTTGGCGCATCGTAGTCTCTGTCGATGGAAGCGCTCCCACGACCGCCCAACCCATGACAGGAGAACCTCTACATGCCGTCGATACGGACATGGTGGGCCGCCACAGCGGCGGCCGGCCTGCTGCTCGGAGCGGTCGCCGCCGTCCCGACCGCCCCCGCCACGGCAGCCGCCGCCCCACCGGCTGCCCTCACCGGCACATCCGCCACCGAATCAGCCCCAGCCGCTCAGGCCGTACCGGCGAACGACTGGCTGCACACCGATGGGAACACGATCGTCGACGAGGCCGGCAACCAGGTGTGGCTCACCGGGGCCAACTGGTTCGGCTACAACGCCACCGAGCGGGTCTTCCACGGCCTGTGGTCGGCCAACATCGAGGCGGTCACCCGCGCGATGTCCGAGCGTGGCATCAACATCGTCCGGGTGCCGATCTCGACCCAGCTGCTGCTGGAGTGGAAGGCCGGCCAGCCGCTGGCCCGGCCCAACATCAACGCGTACGTCAACCCGGAGCTGGACGGGCTGAACAACCTGCAGATCTTCGACTACTGGCTGGACCTGTGCGAACAGTACGGCCTGAAGGTCATGCTGGACGTGCACAGCGCCGAAGCGGACAACTCCGGCCACACGTACCCGATGTGGTGGAAGGGCTCGATCACGCCGGAGGACTTCTACCAGGGCTGGGAGTGGGTGGCCGAGCGCTACCGCGACAACGACACGATCGTCGCGATGGACATCGAGAACGAGCCGCACGGCACCCCGAACGACCCGCAGCGGGCCAAGTGGGACTCGTCGACCGACCAGGACAACTTCAAGCACGCCTGCGAAACCGCCGGTCGGCGGATCCTGGCGATCAACCCCGACCTGCTGATCCTCTGCGAAGGCATCGAGGTCTACCCGCGCCCGCACGCCGACTGGGACTCCCCCAACACCAACCCGGACCGCAGCCCGAACTACTTCTACAACTGGTGGGGCGGCAACCTGCGGGGCGTCGCCGAGCACCCCGTCGACCTGGGCGCAAACCAGGACCAGCTGGTCTACTCCCCGCACGACTACGGCCCGCTGGTCTACGAGCAGCCGTGGTTCCAGGGCGAGTTCGACAAGGCGTCGCTGACCGAGGACGTGTGGCGGCCCAACTGGCTCTACATCCACGAGGACGACACCGCGCCGCTGCTGATCGGCGAATGGGGCGGCCGGTACGGCCAGGACGCCCGGCAGGACAAGTGGCTGCACGCCCTGCGCGACCTGATGATCGACTACGGCATCCACCACACGTTCTGGTCGCTGAACCCCAACTCCGGTGACACCGGCGGCCTGCTGCTCGACGACTGGACCAGCTGGGACGAGGTCAAGTACAACGAGGTGCTCAAGCCGGCACTGTGGCAGCACGACGGCAAGTTCGTCAGCCTCGACCACCAGGTGCCGCTCGGCGGGGCCGGCTCCACCACCGGGATCAGCCTCGCGCAGCGCTACAGCGACGGCGGCGGGGACGACGACGTGACCGCGCCGACCGCGCCCGGCCAGCCGACCGCCAGCGACGTCACCGCCGACTCGGTGACGTTGACCTGGGCGGCGTCGACCGACAACGTCGGCGTCACCTCGTACCAGGTGCTGCGGTCGACCGGCGGTGCGCCGGCCACCCTGGTCGCCACGGTCTCCGGCACCACGTACACCGTGTCCGGCCTGACCGCCGAGACCAGCTACACGTTCACGGTGCGGGCCCGCGACGCCGCCGGCAACGTCTCGCCGGCCTCACCGGCGCGGACGGTCACCACCGCGGTCGACGACGGCGGCCCCGGCGACGACGGCTGCACCGCGACGTACACGGTGACCAGCAGCTGGCAGGGCGGCTTCCAGGGCGGCATCGAGGTGCGCAACACCGGCACCTCGGCGATCTCCGGCTGGACGCTCACCTGGACCAACCCGAGCGGTACGTCGATCGGGTCGCTGTGGAACGGCCGGTTGACCACGTCCGGCGGGGTGAACACGGTACGCAACGAGCCGTACAACGGGGCCCTCGCGCCGGACGCCGCCACCACGGTCGGCTTCGTCGGCTCCGGGCCCGGCACCACGCCGACCGACCTGAGCTGCACCGCGTCCTGAGCAAACCCGAATTCGGACCGAATCCGGACCCGATCCGCTGCCCGACCCCGACCGGGTCGGGCAGCGGATCCCCCGGCCCGTTGGCGCCGGTCTGCTTGAGTGGGGGGCACTCACCGACCACACCAGACCGAGAGGGTACGCCGGCCCGATGCCCACCCAGATCGTCGTCTCCCTGGTGCCGACCGCCGCCACGGCGGTCCCGCCGCCGCACACCGGCCCGGCCGTCTACGCCGCGTTCCTCAAAGCGGTCCGCGCCGTCGACCCGGAGCTGTCCGCGATCATGCACGACAGCCCCCGGTACAAGCCGTTCACCCTCAGCCCGGTCCTCGACGAGCAGGGCCGGCCACCGTCGGCACCGGGGCAGCCGGCCCGGATCGTGGCCGGCCTGCTGATCGACGCGTACGCCGCCCCGGTGCTCGCCGCGCTGCACCACGCCGCCGGGCATCAGATCGCACAGACCCGGTACCGCACCGTCGACGTCGCCGTGCACGCGGTGTCGTACGCCGAGCTGGCCACCGGCGCCGACCCGGCCGCCAACACCTGGGCGTACGACCTGCTGACCCCGGTCGGGTTCGCCACCGGACGCGGGGACGGTGCCCGCCGCCAGCGCCCCTGGCCGGACGCGGAGCGGGTGTTCACCAACCTGACCCGGCGCTGGGACGCGTTCGCCGGGGAGGTGGCGTTGCCGACGTCGGCGGAGCCGGCGGTCGTCGACCATCTTGAGGTGGTCGACGCCCAACTGCGGATGGTCACGCACCTGGTGGAGCCGGGGCAGCGTAACCCGCAGCACCGGTTCCGCCGGGGCACGGTCGGCTCGGTGACCTTCCAGTTGGCGGAGGCGTCGGGGGTGCCCGGCGACGCGCGGCGGGCGGTGGACGCCCTGGCGGCGTTCGCCAGCTACGCCGGCTTCGGTGACCGGACCGCGATGGGCATGGGCCACGTCCGGCGCAGACTCAGCCCGCCACCGCAGCAGTGATCCACTTCGGCTCATCGGACTGCCGCCCGGCGTGTCGGGTCGATGAACCGCGGCGGATCAAGGCCAGCCGGTGACGACCGTTGGCCGGGTTTGCCGCGTACGCGGCAAACCCGGCCAACATGGTCAGGGCGAGGTCAGGACGTCAGTGCGAGTAGCCGCGCGTGGCGATCCAGTGCGCCAGGGTCTCGGTGCTCACCCAGTAGTGTTCGGCGCCCAGGAAGGCCGGGTCGGCGATCTTGACAGCGTCGCCGCCCTCGCCGTAGCCGACCACGGTCACGTAGTGCCCGCCCGGGTACGAGTGGGTCCGGCCGTCGACGTCGCTCACCGTACCGATGATGTTGGCCACCACGGCCCGGCCGTCGTCCACGGTCGCCCGCACGTCGTCGCGCAGCTGGTCGATCTGCGCCTGGCTCGCCCTGGACGCCTCGATCGCGGTGGTCCGGTACTTGTCGTCGCCGGTGAGCTCGTTGAGCACCCGGGTGGTGTCCTCAGCCGAGTCGGTGCCGGCCACGGTGGTGCCCAGCCTGCTGGCCACCTCGTCCTGCGACAGTTCGCGGCCCTGCGCGGTCAGCGCGATCCGGGTCGCCGCCGGACCGCAGTAGTAGAAGTTCGGCTGCCGCTCGTAGCGGATGTCCAGCAGCCGGCCCTCGCCGGACCACCCGCCCTGGTCGGAACTGGCGGCAGTAGTGGTGAACCTCGTGGTGTCCGAGGCCGGGGCAGCCTGGGCTGCGGCAGCCGGACCGGCCACCACACCGCCGGCTACCAGCAGACCGGCGACGGACAGTGCGGATCGGTGAAGAACGGTGGTCATCTGCGGATCTCCGTTCCGGGAGGGTGCGGAAGATCCGGGCACTGATCGTCTGGCAGCGACCCGGACCCCGCGAACGGGACTTTCGGTCAGTCGGTGCCCAGCGCGGCGGTCAGGGCTGATACCACGCCCATTCCCGACCGCGCCCAACGCCCCGCGTGCGGAAATCACAACGACGCGTACGCCACGGGACGCACCGGGTAACAACCGCAGCGGGGCGGCCGACATTCCGCCGTCCCGCCAATCAACCGGAGATCAACCGCCGATAGCCGGTCGCTCGGCAACATCGTTGAAGATCTGGTCCTCGAACGCGAGCAGCGTCGAGCCGACAGCCTTGATGAATGCGAAGTTCAGCCCTCCGCCGACCACCGCTCCGACGATCGGCACCGCCTTGCCCAGAGTGCGCGCCGTGAGCCGTTTGAGCAGTTCCTGCGCGACCCGCAGGGCGAGGAACTCGACGCCCTTGATGCCCACTCTCACCCCGATCGAGAGTCCGACGATCTTCATGAACTCGGGGAAGCTGACCGCGTACCGCCCGGTCCGGTAGTAGATCACCGCGAGGGTGACCCGGAACTGCTGGGCGATGGTGTTGGCGAGGTCGGCGGGGATGCCCAGGGCCAGCGTCACGCCGCCGCCGAGCCCGGCAGCGGCGCCGGTGCCGGCGGCCAGACCGGCGCAGTAGTTGATGTAGCCGTTGATCCCCATCGAGTCGACTTTTTCCTTGATCTTGAACCCGTCGAGATTCTTGTGAACAAACTGGAAGGACTTCGCCAACGCACCGGCAGAGTTTGTGTTCACCGTGACCACCTGACCCGCAAATCTTGTCGTCAGACCATCGGATGCCGACTGATCGATCGGCACCTCGACGGTATTCGACGACGAAGCCCAGCGGCGAGAGCAGTACGTACAAGCGCGACAGTCAGCCGTACCGTCAAACCGCCGGGCCGGGCGGCTCACCCCGGCGAAGGACCATTGTCGACTAGCCGGAAGTATGTCGTCAGCGTCGCGTCGCCCAGCTCTTCGAGGATCAGCCCCCGGGTGGCGGAGTGCTGCAGGTACGCCGAGGCGCTGCTGATCGCGTACGACGGTTCCCCACCGTCCCGTTCCACGGCGCTGACCGAGAAGTGCTGCCTTGGCTCGGATGCCACGCAGTCCGCCGCGACGACGGTCAACGGGTCCGCCCCCGACGACCTGACCTGCCAGCACGCGTCGGAGCCGTCCGGGTTCGGTTCGGCGGCGCGGATCCGGAAGGTGTCCGCCCCGGCCGGTTCAATGACGAACAGCCGCCGGCCCTCGGTCCCGTCGACCTCGCCCAGCGGGCCGTCGTCGAGCAACGACACCGCCGACTCGAACGCGTCGGTACGCACGATCGCGACCTGGCGGTCCCCGGACAGCAGCGGATCGTCCCCGACGGAGGCCGGCGCCCCGGTCGGCGATCCAGTCGACGCACCGGTCGGCGATCCGGACGGCGATCCGGTCGGCGCACCGGTCGGCGATCCGGACGGCACGCTCATTGTCGGGCCGGCGGGCCCGACCGGCAGCTGCGGTGCGGCGGTCAACAACTGGATCACAGCGACGCCCGCGCCGACGGCTCCGACCAGCGTCACCGCCAGCGCGGCGGTGGTGGCACGTCGGCGTCGGCGCAGCGTCTCGCCGCGCCGCCGGATGTCCGCCGCCGGGGCGAGCCGGCCAATCTGCCCGGCCCGCCGGGCCACGTCGCGTAGCGTCTCGTCGAATCGGTCGTCAGACGGCACGGCTCCGCCCTTCGTCGCCGCTGGTGGTCAGGTGTACGGCCAGCGCCTTGCGGCCCCGGGCCAGCCAGGTCTTGATCGTGTTCGGGCTGGTGCCGGTCTCCGCGGCGATCTCGGCGACGCTCAGGCCGACCAGGTGGTGCAGCACGACGGCCCGGCGCTGGTCGACACCGAGCCGGCGCAACGCGGCGACGATCGCGACGTGGTCGGCCGACACCTCGTCGACCTGGTGGCCGTTGGCGTCGCGGCGGTGGGCGCGCAGTCGGTTCACCGCCTTACGCCAGGAGCTCACCGCGATCCGGTACGCGACCGTGCGTACCCAGGCTTCGGGGCTGTCACAGTCGCGCACGGACCGCCACCGGTCCCACGCGCGGGCGTACGCCTCCGCGACCGCGTCCTCGGCGTCGGCCCGGTTGCCGAGCACCACGGACAGATGTCCGAGCACCCGTTGGGCCGACGCGGCGTAGAAGGCGTCGAACTCGTCGGCGTCACGCATCCGTCGTGCTCCACCCGTCACCTGGTCGTTCCTGCACCGGTCACCGGGTCGGCGCCGGCCCGTTGTCGGTGAACCGGAACCCGTCCGGGGTCGGCGAACCGTCGCCCTGCTCCTCCAGGATCAGCCCGGAGCGGGCCGACGTGCGCAGGTACGCCGACCTGTTGCTGATCATGAAGGTGTCGTCGGCGCCGGTGTCGACCGCGACGATCGCGAACCGCTGCCGGGGGTCCCCGGCGTCGCAGGCCGCACCCTCGACCGACAGCGATCCCCCGTCTCCCGGGTTGCGCACCCGCCAGCAGACCGGGTCACCGGCACCGGGGCCGCCGCCGGTCGCCTGGTACGACTCGATCAGGAACAGCCGCCCCTGCAACGGGACCACGACGAACAACTGGCGGCCCTCGTCGCCGTCGACCTCGGCCAACCGTCCGTCGTCGGTGATCGACAGCCCGGACTCGAACGCCTCGGCCCGCACGATGCTGACCTGCCGGGTGCCGGACAGCACCTGCGGCAGGCCGCCCGTGGGTGCCGTCGGCTCCGGCGGCGGTGCCAGGCTGGCGGTCGGAATCCCGGTCACCGTCGTCGGGTCCGGGTCGGACGTCGGCGTCGCGTCACCGGCCGGTGCGTTCGTGCCGCACGCCGCCACCGCGCCGGCCAGCACGGCGATTCCCAGACCTGTGATCCATCGGCTCGTCACCACGGTTCTCACCCTCATCCGACTGTCGGTGACCCGGCAGCGACGGCTACCCACCCACCGCCGCCGGGTCCGGTCGATGTTCTCGATTCGACCGACATACCCCCAGACGTGTGGCGGCGGCGCCCGGTTTCAGCCGTGCACATGGACTTGCGGGGACCTGGCATGTGCGTAGCCTTCCCCGCACCGGTCCGTCAGCCGCGCGGAGCTGGCACCTGGCCACCGTCTCCGTCACCTGCCGCGGTGCCGTTCGTCGCAGCCGAATAGGCATTACGACCGCCCTGGTAGGCGCTTTGTGGCAGTACGGACGACCGTACGCCCGCCGGACCTCCTGCGGCCGCCGGCCTGGCCGGGGCAGGGCGAGCGGGCCGGGGCAGGCGGGCGACGTCGAGGGCCCGCAATCTCATCGCGGGCTTCTCGACAAGATGCCACGACGGTACAGCGAACAGCATCGTGCCGATTACCGACAACAGGATGTACGATGACATGCCGTACTCGGCCACGCCGACCAGTGCCAGAACTTGCTGCACCGGGAAAGCATAGATGTAAATTCCGTACGAGTAGTCCCGCCCACGACCGACCCGTCCGAGCCGTCGCGGAAGCGCAACACCCAGATATATGAGCAGGTACGCGTAGGCTGGCAGTCCGACAACGACGAATCCGCCCCACAGTAGGCTGATCGCGAGCAGGACGGCCGCCAACACAGCCAGCCGGCCGTCCATCGGTATGCGATGCATATAGCAGCGGACGGCGGCGCCCAGCACAAAGAGGAAAGTCAGATACAGTAGCCAGTCAGAGGCGAACGAGCCGATCAGCGGAAACGGGCCGACCGCCCCGACGGGAGCTGGCCGGAATGCCCATGTCGAAGCAATCGAAATGTCACGAATAATCAGTGCATAGCCGAATATCAGGATTGCCAGCAATGCCCGCGGGGCCAGGCGCAGGACCGAAGTCACACTGAGGACGGCGACCAGGCCATAGCACACAAGTTCGTACCGCAAGCTCCACAGTGATCCATCGAACGCGCTCGGCCCACCCATCATCTGACCGAACGGAGTAGACGACAACAGTCCCGATATCGGGTACTGCTCCATAGCGGTGAACCAGTTGACCGCCAGGTAGGAAAATGGACCTTGAGGATGACTCCAGAACCCTCGCATCGTACCGTTCTCGTACAGAGCGACCAGCGGCGCCACCACAAATGCGGTGACCAGTAGACACACCCAGAAGCCGGGAAAAATCCGAAGCACCCGATGCCAGGAATACCGCAGGACCGAGTGCTTGAGCGCACTTCCCGTGATCAAGAATCCGGAAACCACGAAGAATCCCTGGACCGACAGCGAACCGAGCTCGCTCTGCCCAGCCGATATCCCGTAGCCAAGGCTCGCCGCGCCGTAGCCCAGCGGCCAGGCATGCGCCACGAGGACACCAAGGGCCAGGGCCAGGCGGATCAGCCCGAACGAATTACTGTCCGGCACGTACCGGTCGGCAAGGCTCGGCAGACCGCGACACATCGCCGCATGCGCACTCAACACGGATCTCCTCAAGGCCGGACCGCCTCATTGATGAAGGCCGGGGTCTCCCGCTGGTCACGACGACCCCGACACGGGGACAATCAGGTCGTCCCCTTACCGAAAGAACCTTAATGCCCACAGACTGACGAGTGGACTCGATTCCAAGAACGACATGCCTTTCTCCGACGAAGCAGGTTGACTAACATGAAAGGCCGTTCGATATCAGCCGTGCCGGGAAACTTCCCGGCACGCGCGGTCGGCCAGGCGGGTCGTCTCCGGCAGCCGGTAGTGCGGCGTCAGGCGCAGGGTGATCTCGGTCGCCTGGGCGATGTCGATGAGATGCCCGGCCGACACGTACACCGGTTTGACGCCGGTGCGGGTGCGCAGCACCCGGCCGACCACCTCACCGTTGTCGACCAGGTCGGCCCAGCCGCCGCGCTCGGGTGGCACCTCGCCGTGGGTGCTGACGAACGCCGTCTTGGCCACGCCGAACGCCGGGATGCCGGTGACCACGCCCAGGTGGCTGGCCAGGCCGCAGCGGCGCGGATGCGCGACGCCGTACCCGTCGCAGACCAGCAGGTCCGGGCGGACGGTGAGCCGCTCGAGGACGGTGAGCAGGACCGGAACCTCGCGGAACGCAAGCAGGCCGGGAACGTACGGGAAGTCGCAGACGCCGGTCGCGGTCGCGCTGGCCACGACGGACAGGTTGTCCGCCAGGTCGAGCACGACGACGGCACCGGCGAGTCGGCCCGCCGCCGACGAGTCCGATTCGTACGCGACGTCGACACCGGCGACGAACCTCGGCGGTACGGGCATCGGCTGGTCGACCCGGACCCGGCGGGCCAGCTCGCGCTGGATCTCGACGGCCTCCCGCTCGGTACGCGGCATCGCCGCCGTCACCGCTTCCCCGTCCCGTGCGTGGCCGGCGGAACCGGCAACGGATACGTCGGCGGGTGCGGCTGTCCACCCAGGTCGATCCAGTAGCGGCGGGTACGGCCGAGCTCGGTGTCCCGTACGTCCTCCAGCACCCCGCCGTGGCGTTCGATGACCCGCGCCGACGCGGCGTTGCCGTCGCCGCAGGTAATCAGGACCCGGTCCAGGCCACGGGCGGCGGCCAACGGCAGCATCGCGCCGAGCGCCCAGGTCGCGATGCCACGGCCACGCGCCGACGGCCGTACGCCGTAGCCGATGTGCCCGCCGGCGCGGCGCAGGAAGTCGTTGAGCCGGTGCCGCAGCGAGATCGCCCCGAGGTAGGCGTCCTGCTCGACGATCCACCGGTGGGTGGTGTGCACCCACCCCTCGTCGGCGGGCAGCGACTCGTCACCCTGGCGGCGCAGCCGGTCGACCCAGGCGGCGAACCCGGCGGCGGTGTCGACGTCGTCGGACGGCCGCAGCCCACTGCCGTCCTGATGGGTGCCGCGCCCCCACTCGTCGCGGGCGGCGAGCCACGACGCGTACAGCTCGATGGTGGGTGTGATCAGCTCAGGCACGTCGGCAGACTACGCGGCATGGCGATCCGTATCCGCCAGCTCGCCCACCGCCTCTCCCCTGCCCTGTCGTTGTGCCACCCGACCAGCTTGACCGCAGGGCTCAGACGCTCGGCGGTGGCGGGGTGGTGGTGAGTTCGCCGCACTTGGGGCACCAGCGGCTCTTGACCCGGAACGAGAACAGCCCGGCCAGGTAGCCGAGCACCGCAGCGCTGGTCAACGCGCAGACATCCATAACCTGTTCCTTCTCTCCAGGGCGGGCAAGACATGACTTCGTCTCGGCGGCGACGGCTCAGGTCACCGGGCCGGGGGCGGCGTCGGGCCGGCAACCCGTCGCCGACGGTCGATCCAGGAGGCACGCAGGGACAGCCAGCTCGACGGGCCTCGGGCGTACACCTCGGTCAGCAGGGATGCGAAGACCTCGCGCCGCCGGTCGGCCGGCAGGTGCGGCCGGGCCAGCTGTGGTTGCCGGGCGGCGGCCCGGTCCCACATCAGGGTTTCGGCGTGCAGGGCGTCGATCTCGTTGCGGCACGCACCGGTGCACCGGTAGACGCGGGTGGCGGCACGGACGGCCGGGGTCATCGGGGTCCGGCAGTCCGCACAGTGGATCAGTGCGGCCAGTGGGTATCCGGCCGGATCGGGGTAGTCGACCATCATCAGCCGCCGCCGGTCAGCCACGGTGTGCGGCGACGGTGCGGCCGAGTGCCGCACGGGTCTGCCGGGCAAGGTCGACGATCGGCGGCCAGCCGTGGTCGACGAGGGTGCGCAGGTCGTCGTAGGCGTGCGGCGGCGCACCGTTGAGGATGTGCCGGTCGAGGCCGCAGGCCCAGGTCAACGCCGCCAGACCCTGGTCGGTGACGTGGAGACGGCGGCGGGCGCGCAGCGCGGTGGCCAGCCGGACGGCGGGCCAGCCGGCGGCGTTCATGTCGGTGGGCACCCACCGTTCGCCGCGACCGACGAGGCGGCGGCGGGTCACTTCCCGGCGTACGTGGCCGGCGCGGGCCAGTCGGGTGGCGACCTGCCGGACCGCGGTCTCGCTGAGCAGACCGACCCAGGTCTTCACCGGTTGCGGGGTCGGCGCGGCGCTGATCTGGGCGAGGATGCCGTGCACCAGGTCGTCGGGCGGGGCGACGGTCGCGCCGACGACGACCAGGCCGCGGCGCACGGCGATCCGCTGCGGGTAGAGCAGTTCGGCCAGCAGCGCGGCGGCCAGGCCGTGGCTGAGCGCGCGGGGGTGCAGCAACGGTCGGCCGTGCAGCCGGTGGTGGGCCATCCGGAACAGGTCGTCGGCCAGCGGGTGTGTGGACATTCGGCAGACTCCTCGGCAAAGTGCGCAGACAAGGGTGTGGAACGCCGCCCGCCGCCACGCCCACCTCGGCAGCGACGACGGGCGGCGGCTCAGGTACGCCAGACGATCAGCAGGTCGTCGGCGTCGGCACCGACGTACACCTGATCGATGGCCTCGCCGATCACGTCGGCGTCGGTGCTCGGCGGCGACACAGCGGCCAGGTCGGGGCGGCGGCGGGCGAGGGACAGGCCGACGAGCCGCTCGATCCGGCCCGCGTCGACCGGGCCCAGCCGGCAACCACACGGTCCCCGGTACGCCCGCCCACCGTCAGCGGTCCGCAACGGCTGCAGCCGCCGCCCACACGCCGCGCACATCAGGACCCCACGCAGCGGCCACCGGTCGGACGTGTCGCCGCGCTCGGGTTCCCCGACTGGTTGGCCGTCTTCGGGCAGGTCAGAGCGCAGCGAAGGCATCGAAGGACTCCTACGGGTGCACGAGGTTGACCGGCGACGGAACGGGTGCCACCGGCACAGAGGGCTGAAGATCACAGATCGTCGCGATCCAGTAACTCGCTTTGGATCGACAGTGGCACGCCGAATCTGGTCCGTCAATTCTTCCATGGAAAAATGTTGAGACCATCTCGATCGGTCGGCCTTAATGATCAAGATGGATTGCGCTAGCCTGGTTGCGCTGACAAGCATGGATGGTCCAAGATGGCGGAATCCACCTCACCCACTGTGGAGGCAGACGTGCCCAAGGTCGTCGGTCCAACCATCCCGCGCTGGCAGCTCGGCGAGGAGCTCACCCGCCTACGCCGCGCCGCCAACCTCACCGAGGCAGTCGTCGCCGACAAACTCGGCTGCTCCGAGTCGAAGATCAAGAAGGTCGAAGCCGGCTACGTCGGCACCAACCGCGCCGAGCTCATGGTCATGCTCGACATGTACGGCGTCACCGACGAGGCCGCCCGCAACGACATGATCGAGCTTCAGAAGCGAGGCAAGGAACGCGGCTGGTGGTCCAAGTTCGGCATGGTGCCCCAGCAGTTCGCGACCTTCCTCAGCCTGGAGTCCTCGGCGACCAGCATCCGCGTCTTCGAACCGCTGATCGTCCACGGACTCCTGCAGACCGAGGACTACACCCGCGCGATCGTCTCGACGCATACGCCTGGGCTCACGCCGGATGAGATCGAACGGCAGGTGCAGATCCGCCGCGCCCGCCAAGAGCGGATCTTCGCCGACCCGCCGCAGACCTGGATCATCCTCGACGAGGCGGTCCTGCACCGCAGGGTCGGCGGCACCGACGCCATGCGCGCCCAGCTCACCCACATCCTCGACACCGTCAAGGCCAACCGTTGGCTCACCCTCCAGGTCGTCCCGTACAGCCACGGCAGCTACCCTGGTGAGCTCGGCGCGTTCACGATCTTCGACTTCGAGGAGGACATCCACTCCCCCGTCGTCTACGTGGAAGGCCAGGCCGGCGGCCTCTATCTCGAACGTGACGCGGACCTGCGCCGGTGTAACCTGGCGTACAACCACATCACGGCCGCCGCGCTCAGCCCGCCCGAGAGCGCCAAGCTGATCACCGCCCTGACCCGCGCCACGGGTTGACCGACGAGGAGCAGCACGTGACCCCCGACCTCGACCTCAGCGCTGCCGTCTGGCGCAAGAGCAGGAAGTCATCCACGAACGGTGGCTGCGTCGAGGTCGCCAACCTGGGTCAGGCGTACGCGCTCCGCGACTCCAAGAACCCGGACGGTCCGGTCCTGATCTTCACCCCCGAGGAGTGGGACTGCTTCCTCGACGGCGCAGAAAAGGGCGAGTTCCGCCAGCTCTGACCGCAACCTGCGACCGCCTACCCCGCAGACACCTCCGCCAGGTACGGCGAACAGCCACGCCATCGGCTGGCTCGCACCTGCCAGCGTCTCCACCTTCGCTGCTGGCAACAATCTGCCGTCCTTACTTACTCAGCAATGCTGGCGTCACCGATTGGGACCGAGCCCAGCGAGATCCAGCGCGAATTGCGGCCCGAGAAGACGATCAGCGGTCGATCTGGACCCCCAGCCCGTAGCGGCCGCAACCAGATTCTAGTCAATCACCCAATCGGCAATCTTCGTGGGGCGAGACCCATCAAACATAGCCCTCAGCAATCCTTGAACCGATTCAGCATAGCGAAATACCGATGCGTCGCGACCAGCAAGAAAAGAGCCCTCGTCGTTCATGTATATTGTGAAATGAAATCCGTCCACACCTACCGGGCACAAACTTTTCCTAACGGCAGAGGACAGATCATCATTTAGCGAACTACAGCAACAGAATCTTCTCAAAGAACGAAGGATCTCGATACGTTCCCTCATCCTCATGCCACGCGAGAGGACCAGAGAGCACATAGTTGGCGAGTTCACCTCCAACAATGAACAACTCAGTCCCTCCAGGAAATTCGCGGCCAGCTTGCGATTCAATTTCTGACCGCTCGCCTCCATTAGCCCTGCCAATCGTCAGGCTCTCGAAAACTGTATCGAGCTGCATGCGAGCCACCTGCTGAAAAAGGACGTCGATCCTGGTTGAATTATCCTCGTCGCGCGAACTACGCAGAAGCAGAACCTTATGACTCACGGAGTAGCGCCACAGCTTGAATTGGCGAGAAGACTCGAACAAAACTTCCATTAGATCCCTACCAATTGGGTTTCGCAAGGTCCACTCGCGCGCCGGCGTAATAAAACTTGATGCTACTCCAAGTCCTGACTTCTCGTCGAACAGCTAGACCAAGCTGAGCCATTTCCCAGTCAGTAGCACCAAAATTGCCACCTCTGCCGGCATTATAGGCATTCATGAATCTTTCTGAATGCGTAGCGCCATCCATACCGTCAAGTGCGACATGGATCGTCGTATCCTCATCCCTGATAGCATCCTTCACAGCCATCTGCCAGCCAGCCATGCCACTTTCGGGATCAACCGGCTTCAAGCCCGGATCATTGAAGGTTCTTACGTTACTCAGACCTTCGCCCCTCAGCTGGCTCGCCAACTTCTCACCATGTTCGTTAATGCCGAGAACTGCGTTGTTGCAGTTGTGTACAAGAACCGGCGTGTCGCCGGCAAGTACATGATACGTGTGGGTGTGGGCGACTGTCAGGTCGCGCATCTCCCGTTGGTCGCGGCGTGTCTGGACCGACACCACCGTGACCTCGCCGCGACCCGCCACCCGCAGCTTGGCACCCGGCTTGAGGTCGCCGGCGTTGACCCATGCCTGCCGGTTGTCGTCCCAGAAGGGGTGGTTCGGTGTCGTCTCCACCACGGTGGAGGTGCCGTCGCTGGTGCGGACCCGTACGTCGGTGAGTTCGCGGTCGGTGTTGCGGTGCAGTTGGGTGACGGGTTTCGGCAGCGATGTGCCGGACACCGGGTCGGTCGCTATGACCTGGTCGCCGACGTTGATGTCGGCGATGGGGCGGGTGGTGCCGTCGGCCATCAGCACCCGGGTGTCGGGGGCGAAGCTGTGCGTACGGCATCCCGGACCCGACCCGCCACGACCACTTGAGGCGGACGGACCGGCGGTGCTGCCGCCGCGTCCCGGTGGAGCGCGCGCGGGGCCTGCACCGCCGCCCTTGCGGCCGATCAGGTTGAGTCCCGGCACCGACCCGAGGGCGGCGGCTCTGAGGTCGACCCGTCCGGTGGTGGCGGCCTGGGAGATGACATCGGAGATGCCGTTCTCCACCGCGTCACTGGCCAACCGGGCGGTAACCCCCGAGCCGGCCTTCGCGGCGATCGCCGTACCGACCTTCGCCGCGATCGCCCCACCGGCACCACCGGCCAGGCCCATGATCGCCCCCGTACCGAGCGAACCGAGCGCGTCACCGACGGAGTGGATGTCGCCCTGCGCCACATCCTTCGCCAGGTTGATCAACGCACCCGCACCCACCATGCACGCCACCGCGCCCGCACCGGCGGTCACCGCCGTACACGCCAACCCGGCCACGACCGCGCCGGCGATCGCGGCGACCTCCAGGATGGTGTCCTTGTGCTCCACCACCCACTTCTTGGTGGCGTTCGCCGCATCCTTCACCACGCTGACGGTCTTCTTCACCACCCGGGTCGCCTTCGCCGCGACCTTCTTCGCCGCCTGCTTCACCTGGGCGACCTTCTGTTTCACCTTCTGTTTCGCCTTGGCGACCTTCTTCGCCACGTACTTCTTCGCCTGGTTGACCTTCTTCTTGACCGTCTTCTTCGCCTTGGCGTACGTCTTCTTGACCTTGTTCTTGACCTTCGCGGCCTTGGCCTTGACCTGGTTGACCTTCTTCTTCGCGGCGGTGGTGACCTTCCTCGCCGCGGTCTTCGTGACCTTCTTCGCCTTCTGGTAGGCGGCGCTGCCGTAACTCGACACGCTGGACACCGCCCGGCGGGTGACGCTGGACACCTTCGACGTCGCCTTCGACGCCAGCTTCGCCGCCGCCTTCAACGGGTTGCCCCAGTGCCCGGTCGGGTCGATCGTCGTCAACGGCGTGCCATCGCCGTACTGGTAGCGGTTCGCCGCGATCGAGTCCGGCACCGGGCTGTTGGCGGCCGAGTCGCGGGTGTCGAACTGCCCGGTGTCGGTGTTGTACCAGCGGGCGTGCATGTTCACCCGCGACGTCACCGCGTCGGTCCACTCCGACTGGTAACCCAGACTCCCGACCATCCCGGTACTGGCGAGGACCTTGCCCAACGGGTCGTACGTCGTCGCCCCGGCCAGGGTCGTCCCGGTCGTCGTGAACTGACCCACCACGTCGGTGTGCAGATCCGTCCACACCAACCGCTGCGTCCCACCCGCCGTCCCGGCCACCACCTCACCCGACGGCCCCCGCACATACGTCGCCGTGTCATCCGCCGCCAGGTCGTTACCGACCCCGGTGTACGCGAACCCCGGCCGCACCGCCCGACCCAACCCGTCATAGTCGTACGTACGCGCCGGCCCACCACCGCCGGTCTGCTGGCTGTGCACCTGACCGAACGCGTCGGCGGTCGTGGCGACCGTGCCGGCGGCGGCGAGGGTGCCACGGGCGGTGTACGTGTACGCCGTCCCGTCGGCGGTCAGCAGCCGGTTCCGCTGGTCGTAGCTGAACAGCTTGGCGCCGTTCTGCACCCGGTTACCGGCCTTGTCGTACGCGTACACCACGGTCGCCGAACCGTTGTTCCACGACGTCAACCGGTCGGCCAGGTCGTAGCTGTAGGTGTTCGTGACGGCGGCACCACCGAACCCGGTGGTCGTCTTCGAGGTCAGGTTGTCGTTTTCGTCCCAGCCGTAGCCGATCGCCGCGATCTGCGTACCACCGGAGGTTTTCAACGTGTCGCCGGTGAGCCGGTGCAGGTCGTCGAAGGTGAACTCCCGACGGTTGCCGGTGCCGCCGTAGGTGATCTGCGAGACCTGGGACAGGTTGTTGTACGCGTAGCCCATCGTCACGCCGGCGGTCGGGTTGGTCAGGCTGGCCAGCCGCCCGGCGGTGTCGTAGCCGTAGCTGGTGGTGCCGGCCGCGTCCTGCCGGCTGGCCAGCTGCCCGCTGCCGTTGTACGTGAACGTCGAGTTGCCGACCGGGCCGCTGATCGACAGCGGCAGGTCCCGGTCGTCGTAGCTGATCGTGTTGGTGCCACCGCCGCCGGAGAACTCGGTCATCCGGCCGCCGAGGTCGTAGTCGAAGACCCGGTCGACGGTGGTTGCCTCCGCGCCGGAGCCTTCCTGACGCAGCAGCTGGCCCATCTCGTCGTACTCGCTGCTGATCGTCACCCCGCCGGGCAGGAACTGGGTCACCGGTCGGCCGGCGGCGTCGTAGGCGACGCTGAACGTCCGGTCGGCCGCCGCCGGGTGCGCGGTGGTCGACGGCTCGATCTGCTTCTCCGGCAGATGCCACGGGTTGTACCCGGTCCAGAAGGCGTTGCCGCGCCCGTCGGTGAACCGGGTCCGGTTGCCGGACAGGTCGTAGCCGAACGTGGTGACGATGTCGTCGGAGCCGGAGATCGGCTGGGTGTGCTTCGTGAGCGCACCGGTGGCGTCGTACTCGAAGGTGGCGGTGGTGCCGCGCCCGTCGGTCGCGGCGGTCACGTTGCCGGCCCGGTCGTAGCTGGTGGTCTCCCGCACCAGCTGCACGCCGGCCGCGTCGTACATTTCGGTGGCCAGGACCCGGCCGGTCAGGTCGTAGTGGGTGTTGCTGTAGCTGTCGTCGGGCAGGGTGGTCCGGGTCATCCGGCCGGCACCGTCGTAGGTGTACTCGGTGGTGTTGCCGGCCCCGTCGGTGACGGTCAGCGGCTGCCCGACCGCGTTGTACGTCGCGGCGGTGGTCACCCCGGTCGGGTCGGTCACCTGGGCGAGCCGGCCCCCCGGGCCGTAGCTGTACGTGGTGGTGTGGTTGGTGCCGGTCTGCCGGACCACGTCCGTGCTGGTCTCCTGCCGGCCCAGGTAGTCGTAGGTGGATCTGGCCACCGCGCCGGTCGGGTCGGTGGTGGTCAGCAGGTCCCCGGCCAGGTTGTACGCGTACCGGGTGGTGCCGTCGTTCGGGGTGACCACCTTGGTCAGCCGGCCCAGCTGGTCGTAGGTGTACTCGGTGGTCTCGTTGAACGGGTCGGTGACCGAGGCCACCTGCCCCGACGCGTCGTAGCTGTAGGTGATCTCCGGGGTGACCGGGGTGGCCGACCCCGGCGGGGTGTACGCCGGCAGCTGCTCACCGGCCACCCGGCCGTCGGCGTCGTAGCTGGTCACCGACCAGTTGCCGGACGGGTCGAGGGTGTCGGTGACCTCGTCGAAGGTGTTGTAGCCGACCCAGGAGGCGGCGTTGGCCAGCACCGGCGACGGGCTGTCGACCGACTGGGCGTACGCCGCCGGGGCGGTGGTCTTGACCGCGTTGCCGCCCTCGTCATAGGTGATGTACGTGGTGTCGCCGTTGGCGTCGGTGGCCGCGACGACCTCGCCGTTGTCGTCGACCTGGTAGCTCTCCCGCACCACGTGGGCGTCGGCCGCCGGTGCGGTGCCGCCGTGCACGGCAGCGACCTCGGTCGGGCTGAGCGCCTTCTGGTACGCCTGCACGTCGCTGATCTCACCGGGCCAGAAGTTGCCCCGGGATCCGTTCCACATGCCGGCGCCGACGACGAACGTGCCGCGGGCGGTGAACGGTTTCGCGCCGCCCTGGCTGCCTTCCAGGGTGCCGTCGACGTAGATGCTGATGGTGCCGGTGGCCGCGTCGTACGTCCCGGCCAGGTGGGTCCAGGTGTTCAGCGCCGGGGTGCTGGTGGACACGACGGTGACCGGTTGCGTCACGTCCGGCGCGTCGAGGGTGCTGGTCCGCAGCCGCCAACGGTCGGCGGCCTTGTCGTAGGCCAGGTCGAACGGGGTCTGCTGCTCACCGTTGGCGGCGACCGCCTTGCGCAGGTCACCCTTGTCGGTCAGGTACACCCAGGCGGCCACGGTGAAGCTGCGTCCGGTGTCGATGACCGGGCCGTCGCTTTCGATGACCGAGCTGATGCCGTTGAATCCGGCGGCTCCGCCGTTGCCGGTGGTCCACCACATGCCGGGGACGGCCGTGCCGGGGCTGTTACCGGCGGAGTCGGCGGCGGCGACCCCGGCGGTCTCGTCGAGCCGCCAGCGCAGCACCGGGGTGGGGTCGGCGATCGACGGGTACTCGGTCTCGGCGAGCACCTCGCCGGCCGGGTCGTACAGGGTTTCGCTGAAGCCGACCGTGGCACCGCCGGCGTCGGTCTGCCGTTCGGTGACCACGTTGTCGTCGGCGTCGTAGCCGTAGTGGGTGGTGCGTTTCAGCCCGTCCGGGTCGACGGTGGTCGACGTCTGCCGGCCGGCGGCGTCGTACGCGTACGTGACGACGGTCGCGCCGTCGTCGGTGACCTCGCGGACCAGGTTGCCGGCCGCGTCGTACTCGTTCGACTCGACGACGAACGACGAACTGCCGTCGGTGCGGGTGACGTCGGCGATCAGCCCGTTGTCGGTGTACGTGTACTCGGTGGTCCAGCCCATCGGGTCGGTCTCGGCGGCCAGCCGCCCGGCCGGGTCGTACGACTTCGCCGAGATCAGCACGTCGGTGGCGGGCTGCGGGTCGTCCGGGTCGCCGGTGAAGCCGACCACCGTCGTGGTCAGCAGGTTGCCTTCGGCGTCGTACGTGTTGGTGGTGACGCCGCCGTCGTGGTCGGTCTCGGTGACCACCCGGCCGTACGGGTCGTAGCCGAGGGTGGTGACCGTGCCGCCCGGGGTGGTGGAGGTGGCCTGCTGGCCGTACTGGTTGTAGGTGTGCTGCTCGGTGCGCGACGCGTCGCCGCCGGTCAGGTCGGCGACGGTCTCGGTGAGCACGTTGCCGTCGTCGTCGTAGGTGTAGGTGGTGCGGGCGGTGTGCACCGCGCCGGTGACCCGGTTGGTGACCGCCGGCCCGGTCTCGGTCGCCACCCGCCCGGCCGCGTCGTAGGTGTAGGTGGTCGTCAGCCCGGCCGGGAAGGTGTCGCTGAGCTCCGTCTCGGTCAGGGTGCGACCCAACCCGTCGTACGTGAACCGGTCGATCTTGCCGCTCGGGTCGGTGACCTGGGCGACGTCGCCGTTGGCGTAGTAGTCGACGGTCTGCACCGCGCCGCCCGGGGTGGTGACCCGGGTCGGCAGGCCGGCCGGGGCGATCCCACCGCCGTACGCGGCGGTGCTGGTGCCGTCGGTGTAGCCGGTGGTGGTGACCCGGCCCAGCGGGTCGGTGATGGTGGTCTGGTTGCCGCTGGTGTCGTAGCCGTACGACGTACGGTAGGTGTCGTCGGTCTCCGACGCCGACCGTCCGTCGCGGACGGTGAGCAGCAGGTCGTTGCGGGCGTCCGGGGTCAGCGTCGTGGTCGTCGCGTCCGGGTAGTAGGTGTAGTACACCGACGAGCACTTGTCGGCTGACTGGTCCTGGCAGCTGACGCTCTGCTTGGTGTTGCCGCGCACGTCCTGGAACGTCTGCGTCCACACTCCGCGCGGGTCGTAGACCAGGCTGTTGTAGCCGCCGACGTCGTAGCCGAACTTGGTGACGTTGCCGAGCGCGTCGGTCTGCGCCACCGGCCGGCCGCCGTTGACCAGGTCGTAGCTGTAGGAGACGGTCTCGCCGGTGGGGCCGGTGACGGCGACCTGGGACACCGGCATCGGGATCGCGGTGGCCACCCCCGAGATCATCGTGACGGCGACCGGGGCGGTCTGCTGCGACGCCGCGTAGTGGGCGGTGACCTGCGCCTGGCTGAGCTCGCTGGTGAAGAACGCCGCTTCGGCGATCTGCCCCGGAAAGTAGCTGATGTCCCCGGAGGTCGACGGCCAGGTGCTCGGGGTGAAGCCGGTACCGAGGTACGCGTAGGCGGCCGGGGTGGTCTGGCCGCCGTAGTTGAGCGTGCCGACGAGGTTCCCGTCGAGGTAGAGCCGCTGGGTGTTGGCGGACAGGGTCATCGCGACGTGGTGCCAGTTGCCGTCACGGACACTGCCGGTGGTGGTGATCGGCGGATGGGTGTTGCCGCACCAGCACCACTTGCCGCGCAGTTTGCCGTCGGCGCCGACGTACAGCGCGGGAATCCGCTCGTTGGCGACGAGACCGCTGGTGATCGAGTTGGTCTGGAAGCTGTAGAGAACACCGCTGGAGGTGCCGCCGGTGGGCATCCGGAACCACATCGACACCGACGCCGGATCGGTGCCGCCGATGCGTTCCGGTGGCAACTCGACGTACGAGCTGGTGCCGTTGAAGGAGGCGGCGGTGGCACCGGCGAACGGGCCGTCCGCGCCGAGGGTCACCTGGTTGTAGGTGGCGACGCCACCGTCGACCTGGTTGACCGCCTCGGTCACCGCCACCTCGCCGAGACGCCAGTAGTCGGCCGGTTTGGCGCCGAGCACCGACGCGGCGTACACGTCGGCGCTGCCGGCGACGGTCGGGGTGCCCATCGTCCAGACGCCGCCGTTCTCGTCGGTGACGGTGGCGACCCGGCCGGTGGTGCCCTGGTAGGTGACCTGCGCGGTGACGCCGCCGGTCGGCCGGGTCACCGTCGACAGCACCGGATGGGTACGGGTGCCGGCGGCGTGCAGGGCGGCGACGGTGGCCGCCGGCAACGCCTGGTTGTGGAACGCCACGTCGGAGATCGAGCCGGAGAAGTAGCTGGCCGCCGCCGGGCTGACCCCGCTGTTCTGGTGGCCGGGCCAGTTGCCGCCGATGAAGCCGGCGCCGACGTGGATGTTGTCGGCGTTGTCGGGCAGCTGCATGATGATGCCGCCGAGGCTGCCCTGGGCGACGCCGTCGAGGTAGAGGGTCTGCGTGCTGCCGGCCCCGGCGAGCGCCACGTGGTGCCAGTCGCCGTCGTTGACCGGCGCGGCGGTGGTGATCGCGGCGGCGGCGTTGCCCTGCCAGAACTGGCCGCGCAGCTTGCCGTCGCTGCCGACGTACAGCGCCGGCACGTAGGTGGTGGGTGTGGTGCCGGCGGTGACCGGCGCGGCGCTGTAGCCGAACAGCACGCCGTTGACGGCGGTGGTGCGGAACCACATGCTGACCGTCTGGTACTGGCCGTCGGCGACCAGGTCGCCCGGCAGCTGCAGGTACGACGAGGTGCCGTCGAAGGCGGCGACGGTGGCGGTCGAGCCGGGGCGGGCAGCCGGCTGGCCGAGGGTCACTGCGGCGTACCGGGCGTTGTCGATGCCGGCGTTGGTGAGCACCGCGCTGCGGGCCACCGTTGCCGCAGACGGCTCCGACAGCGGCCAGTACGAGTACGGCCCGGTGTCCAGCACCGTGTTGGCGTACGGGGAGATGGTGGTGTGGCTGTAGCCGTGGCAGGCGCTCGGGCCGGTCGGCGGGCAGACCCGCGTCAGGGTGTCGTCCGGACCGTACCCGTACTGCCAGGTTTCGGCGCTGGCCGGGATGCCCGGATCGGCCGGGTCGGTGGCGACGGTGGTGACGTGCGGGTGGGCCGACCCGGTCGGGGTGTCCCAGGTCAGCCACAGCGACCGGCCGGCGGCGCTGGTGATCCGGCTGGCCAGCCCGCCCGTGTAGTCGACGGTCAGGGTGCGGCCGTTGGCGTCGGTGACCGCGGTCAGCCGGAACACGCCGCCGCCGGCGGACTGCCCGAACGTGTAGACGGAGGCGTCCTTGTCGGTCAGCGTGTAGCCGGTCAGGGTGGTGCCGCTGCGGGTCTCGGCGAAGGTGGCGAACCGGCCGGACGGTGCGGTGAACGTGCCGTCGGCGTTGCGGCCGAACGCGATGTCCTGCCCGGTCGGATAGGTGACCAGCACCGACTGGACGCTGCCGGTGGCGTCCGGCACAGCGGTGGCCCGCACGTCGAGCAGGCTCGACCAGCCGGTGCCGAACGCCGACGTACGCCGGGTGTCCAGGCTGTTGTAGCTGCGGGTGATGCTCAGTGACGGGCCGACGGTGGCGACCGTCGCGTCAGTCGCCGAGGTGGTGTAGTTGCCGATGCCCGGGTCGTATCCTTTGCCGGCGTTCTGGCTGAGGTTGCCGGCCAGGGTGGGTTGCGGCACGCCGGTGGTGAACGCGTACGCCGGGTATACGGCGCTGTAGCTCACCTGGTCGTGCACCCGGACCGTGTAGAGGTAGGTCTTGTTCCAGGCCAGAGTGCCGGTCGGTACCCGCCACGACGGGCTCGTCACCCAGCCGGAGTTGGCCACCACGGTGGTGCCGGTGCTGTCGTAGACGACGTACTGGTGGCGCAGCCCCTGGTTGGGCCAGGCGTCCGGGTCCTTGGACCGGACCAGCAGTTCCGGGGTCAGCGTCGGAGTCACCGCGTTGTTCGCCGGGTAGCGGACGTTGACCTGCGGCGCGACGTTGTCGGTGTAGGTCAGCTCGACATACGGCTTGTAGGCGCCGCCGCCGTAGTTGGCCGAGGTGAACCGCTTCCAGCCGTTGGAATCGGTCTCCGAGGCGGTCAGCGCCAGTCCGTGGTTGGTCCCGCCGGTGGACCAGTCGTTGAAGGTGGCGACGTTCAGCGGCACGGTCACCCACTTGCCGACACTGCGGTCGCCGGAGGTGTTCTGGCAGGACGGATAGTTGTCGGTGACGGTCAGCGAGCCGATCGAGCTGGAGATCGCCGGGCCGGGGTGGCTGGCGGTGGACAGGTTCGCCACCGTCCACGCCTGGTTGACCCGGTGCACGGAGAAGGCCCGATGCTCGGAGCAGCTGTAGGCCCAGGTCAGGTAGAGCTTCAGTTTGGCGGCGGTGATCCGCTTGCCGATGAACCCGTCGTCGTCGAACTCGTCGAAGTGGATGAACGAGCGGGCCTTGACGCCGCCGCCGTCGTAGGTGCCGACCGGCAGGTTGTCACCGTTGTGGTTGGTGGTCTGGTTGTCGCTGTCGACGTACACGTCGCCGGTGGTGCCGGTGGTGGCGGTCGGGTCCACCCGGACGGGGTAGACCCGGGCCGGGTCGTCCAGCCAGGCCCGGTCGGCGGTGACCTTCAGCGCCTGGCCGCCGCCGGGCTGGTCGACCAGCTCGAAGTCGACGTCGGGCGACTGGGCCGGCGCGCCGGACTGGGGGTCGACGTTGCTGTCCTCCATGAACCCGCGCGGGAACCAGACCCGGGCGGTGCCGTCGGCGTCGACCAGCTCCACCCAGCCTTCTGCGGTGAGCCGGGGCGTCAGCCCGGTCAGGTCGAGCGGGAACATCCAGGTCGACGGGGCCTGCGGTGAGTGCAGGATCAAGGTCTCCTTGAGCCCGGCGTCGAAAGTGATCAACTCCAGGTCGGTGTCCGGCAGGATGTCCCGGTAGGTGGCGGTGTTGCCGTCGGTCTCGGCGGCGACGTCGGCGGCACCGTCGAGTTCGTAGGCGACCCGCTTTCCGTCGGGCAGTGCCAGCACCCCGAGGTCGGTGTCGCCGGTGCTGCCGGCGACGCTCACCTGCAGGCTGTTGGCCCGCATGTGCAGCCGCCCGTCGCGGCGCTCGACCAGGTCGGTGTCGATCGGGCGCCAGCTACCGTCGGCGGCCCGGTAGTTGACCGGTCGGCTGTAGGTGCGCACCGTCGTGGAACCGTCGGCGTTGTCGTAGACGTCGGTGCGGGCGGTGGCCTCGTCGGCGTCCCGGCGGCTGGTCGCCGCGTCGAATCCGGGCTCGGCGACACCGGTCGGGGTGGTCGGTGCCGTCGGGTCGTGCGGCTGGTACGGCGGCAGTGTGTCGGCTGCCTGGCTGACACGGCGGCCCGCGCCGCCGGCCGCGGTGGTCTCCCCGGCCGGCACGTGGTGCTCGCCGGTGAACGGTGCCGGGCCGGCCATCACCGGCGCGCCGAGGGCGGCTGCCGCTGCCGACCACAACGGACGGTTGACCGCCCACGACCACAGCCACGACGTCGGCCAGGAGTCGGGCGGTACGGCACCGGCCGGCACCACCACGGTCAGCCCGAAGAGCAGCAGCGTCAGGGTCGCGATCCGGCGGGACGCACGACTGATGGCACGGCGCATGGCCGCCCTCCCCCGTGTACAAAGACTGTCCGACGTCGATCACGCCGACATCGGACAGTCTCCGACGACATGAGCGGAGCGCACAAGCGTCCGTACGGAGGGTTGACTTAGATCAACCCTCGGCGATTTCATCCCGGGCTCAGTCGTCGGCCGGGTCACCGACCGCTGCGGCGACCAAGTCGCGTACCCGCTGCTGGACAGCGGCCGGATCGGCGTCTGACACCACGGTCACGTTGCCGGCGTCGCCCGCCGGCTGGCCCTCGGCGACGAGTACGAAGTCGACCTGCGGGTAACGGGTGGCGTCCCCGGCCGTCGCGGCGGTCGGCGCCTCGCCGACGGCCAGGACCAGCTGACACTGGCTGCCGGCCAGGCTGGCGAGGTATCCGGCGGCGTTGTCGGCGGTCTGCGGCCCGTTGACTTCGAGGAACTGCACCCTGGCCCGGGTCTGCAACGAGGCGTCCTGCATGCCGGCCCAGACCGGTGCGGCGGCCGGGTCGGTCACCCCGGCGGATCCGGTGAGCAGGCAGGCGGTGACGTCACGGTACTCACGGGCGCGGGGCTCCTCGGGATCGTCCGGCCACAGCACCACCGTCAGCAGCACCGCCACGACGACGACCAGCCCGGCACCGCCGGTCAGCAGGGCGATCCGCTTGCGCCGCTGTCCATCCTGGTGGTCCTGCGTCCGCTGTCCGTCCCGACCGCCCTTGCGCTTCGTCACGGTCGCACCCTACCCGCACCGGGACACGTCGGGACGTACCGTCCACACTGATCCGCGCTGTTGGGTCAGCTGTCGGCACCGGGTCCGCCGATGGTCGGTCCGGTCGGCCAGAGCGCCGCCAGGTCGGCCGGGGCCAGCGGGCCCTGGTACGCGGCCCGCAGCACCGCCGCACGGCTCTGCGGGTCGCCCCGGTCGGCGAGCGCCACGAACCAGTCGACGCCGGCCGGGTACGCCCACAGGTACGACCGCAGTTGCGGGTCGACGCCGCGGTCGGTCAGCGCGTCGCCGATCTCCTCGTCGGACCAGAACGGCACCCGCTGCCGGGCCCACGCCACGCAGTCGGCGACCGGCACGCCGTCGTCGACCGCCCGGTGCAGCCCGGCCCGGACCAGTTGGGTGTAGTGCGTCACCCGCACCCGTGCCACCGCCGCCGCGTCGTCGCCGGTGACGAACAGCGGCAGCGCCTGCGCCAAGCCTTCCAGCAGCACCTGGGTGTCCGTGTGCACCGACAGCAGGCGTACCGCACCTTCGTCCACGGTCGACCATTGGGCGTACCAGCTGGCCGACTGTAGAGCGTGGCCGAGCACCTCGTGCAGCGCGAACACCCGGGCCTGCGTCTCGGTGAACTCGGCGCGCTGCCGGTTCAGCCGCAGCCGGGCGGCGGAGCCGGCCCCGTCCAGCCAGTACGACCAGTAGGCGTCGACGTCGACCCGTTCGATTGTCAACTGGTACGGCGCGGCGGTGCCGGTCGCCGCGCGTACGAGGGGTTCCAGCTCGGCCACCGCCTGCTCGATGGCGTCCGGGACGTCCTGGCGGCGCAGGATCCCTTCGGCACGGGCCAGTTGACCGGGGAGCCCGTCGTTCCAGTCGACGCCGAGGTCGGCCAGGCTCGCGCGGGCCCGGTCGCCGACCGCCGCGAGGTGGTCGTCCGGCCAGCCCGCCGCACCGCAGCCCTGGGTCCGCCGGATGTAGTCGGTCAGCGGCAGCCGCTCGCCGAGCATGGCCCGCAGGTAGGTGATGTCCGCGTCGACCCGGGCCCGCAGCCGGTCGTCGGCCCGGCAGTCCGGCTCGTCGGCCCGGCAGTCCGGCTCGTCGGCGACGGCAGTCAGTTCGTCGGCGACGGCGGTCAGTCCGGCCAGTACGGCGAACCGGCTGGTCGCGGGGGTGGGCGGTGGGGCGGCCGGGTCGAGCGGCGCGCAGTCGTAGTCGATCACCGGGGTGGCACCACGTCGGCGCTCGTAGCCGTCCCACGCCCGCAGCGTCGCCTCGACCCTGTCCCGTACCGGCATCGTCGTCACGTTCCCCATCCTGGCGTACCGACTGGCACAGCCAACTTCCAGCTGGGATCCAGCGGGCTGCGGGCAACGGCGGTGAGGGTTGGTCGCAGATCCGCACGACACCCGACAGTGAGCCCTCTTGACGAACGGAGAAACGGATGCGACGCGACTCCCGCCGGGACACCACCCCGCGCTACCAGGGACGTCCGCTGGCCCGTCCCGACGAGGAAATTGTCGACCAGGGCCTCGGCTTCGACCTCGGCACCCTGCTGGGTCGCCGGCAGGTGCTGCGGGCGTTCGGCCTGGGGGCCGCGACCATCGGCCTCGCCGCCTGCAGCGCGAACACGGGCGCCAGCGGCGGCACCTCGGCGGCGGCCGCGGCCGCCGCGGCGACCGGCGAGATCCCGGACGAGACCGCCGGGCCGTACCCCGGTGACGGCTCCAACGGGCCCGACGTCCTCGAGAAGAGCGGCGTCGTCCGCAGCGACATCCGCTCCAGCTTCGGCGAGTCCAGCGGTACGGCCGAAGGGGTGCCGCTGACCCTGGAGCTGACCGTCACCGACTTGGCCAACGGCGGCGTTCCGTTCGTCGGCGTCGCCGTCTACGTCTGGCACTGCGACCGCGAAGGCCGCTACTCCATGTACTCCGAAGGCGTCACCGACCAGAACTACCTGCGCGGCGTTCAGATCACCGACGCCGACGGCAAGGTCACCTTCGCCACCGTCTTCCCCGGCTGCTACACCGGCCGCTGGCCACACATCCACTTCGAGGTCTACCCCGACGAGGCCAGCATCACCGACGCAGGCAACGCCATCGCCACCTCCCAGGTCGCCCTCCCCCAGGACGTCTGCGACACCGTGTACGCCGAACCCGCCTACGACTCATCGGTCACCAACCTCGCCCAGCTCAGCCTCGACACCGACAACGTCTTCGGCGACGACGGCGGGGCGAGCCAGCTGGCCACGGTGACGGGTGACGTCTCGGCCGGCTACGCGGCGGCGCTGGCCGTGCCGGTCGACACCACGACGGCACCGACCGGTGGCGGCGCCGCTCCCGGCGGTGGTGGACCGGCCGGCGGTGGGCCCGGCGGGGCACCGCCCAGCGGCATGCCGTCCTGACCTGCCACGTACTGCCGCCGGGTCAGCCGCCCCACCGTCGTCCGCTTCGCCACCCCGTAGCCGATGCCACCGTCGTACGGCAGGTCGCTGCATTTCCA
Source organism: Solwaraspora sp. WMMD937 (assembly GCF_029581175.1). Classification (NCBI taxonomy): domain Bacteria; kingdom Bacillati; phylum Actinomycetota; class Actinomycetes; order Micromonosporales; family Micromonosporaceae; genus Solwaraspora; species Solwaraspora sp. WMMD937. The sequence continues at coordinate 5,711,139 of NZ_CP120738.1, forward strand.
GTCCCGGACCACCAGTTCTGCGTGGCATCCAACCGCAGCCACCGGCGGATCTACGAACGCATCGCCGCGCACGACCCGGAAGGCGCCGCAGCGGCGATGTTCACGCACATCACCGAAGCCTGGCTCGTCCGCCGCAGCGGACCCGGCGAACCGGTCCGGCTGCAACGGTAGGGCCGGTCCCCCGACATGCCGCTGGCCGGGTTCCCGTACGGGAACCCGGCCAGCGCACCTGTCATCGGTCAGGCGGAGTAGCCGCGCTTGGCGGTCCAGTCCGCCAGCACCTCAAGATCCATCCAGTACTCCTGGCCCTCGTAGTACGGGTCAGCGATCTTCACCGTGTCACCACCATCGCGGTAACCCGTCACCGTCAGGTAATGCCCACCCTCATACGAATGCGCCACCCCGTCGACATCCGACGCCGTACCCATGATGTTCGCCACCACGGCCCGGTCGTCGTCCACCGCCTCACGCACATCCGCCTTCAACTTCTCCACATGCTCCGGCCTCGCAGCGGCCGCACCGATCGACACCGTCTCGTACTCGTCGCCACCGGTCACCTCGTTCAGCACCCGGGTCGTCTCCTCCGCCGAATCCGTACCGGCCTCGGTCGTCCCCAACTTGCCCGCCACCTCATCCTGCGACGGAGCATGACCCTGCGCCGTCAACGCGATCCGCGTCGCCGCCGGCCCGCAGTAGTAGAAATTCGGCTGCGCCTCGTACTGCACCGCCACCTCACGCGCACCACCATCGGCGGCACCCGGACCAGCCGCCTGCGCCGCCACCGCAGGAGCAGCCACCACACCACCAGCGGTCAACACACCAGCAACCGACAGAGCAGACTTACGGAAAATCGTGTTCATAACAGAATCTCCGTTCCGAGGGGAATGAACCGGACACCAGACCACACCGGGTCGATGACCGGTCACGAACGGGACAGAACAAGAACACGCACAAGAAAGTCGAACTCAAACGACGCGCTCCGACCCGCGCACACCCGCCGGTCCAGGCGGGGGGCGGTCTCACCGGCGCACCAGATACAACCACCCGGGGCTGCCCGACATTCCGCACCGGGCGGACCGGGCGACCCCGCACCACGGGCGCTCGCCTACTCGGTCCAACGCCAGGATCCAACGCCGCCCCGCCGGCCGATGTTCCCCCGCGCCCGACACCTCAGCCACCCGCCCGCCGCGCCACACCGAACCTCGCAAACGGCGCCTGACGCCCATCGGTGTCCTGCGTCCACCCGAAAACCGATGGCGACCTTGGCGGCGGGTTGCGTACCGTCCGGCGGCATGAGCGCCGAGTTGAGCCCGTTCATCCGCGAGGGACGTCTCGTCTCGTTGCCGGCCCGGCAGGCGCGCCGCCGCCCGGTGCTGGCGCACACCGCGCAGGCGTGCTTCGAACGCGACGTGGTCTACGACGAGTCGACGGTCGACGAACGGTTACGCCGCTGGTGTGATGGCGGTGCGGTGGACCACGTGACGGTCCGCCGATACCTGATCGAAGCCGAGCTGATGGCCCGGGCCGACGGCCGGTACTGCCGCAACGCGCTGGCGTTGCCCTACCCGAACACCGCAGAGCGGTACGTGGAGTCGATGGGCCTGAGCTGAGCCGACCCGGCCGTCAGTTGCCGGCGGACTCGTAACGGCGCAGACCGGATCGGAAGATCAGCGCCGCCACGCCGACGCAGTAGGCGGCGATCAGCGGGGTGAGCCAGCCCAGCCAGGTCGGACCGACCCCGGCGCGGGCGGCATCGCCACCACCGGCACCGAGCACCGCGCTGGCCGGGAAGAATCCGACGAAGGCGAACGGCAGCCCGACCACCAGCACCAGCCGCACCCCGAACGTGTAGACCGACACCGGGTAGCGGGCCAGGTCACCGATCTGGTGCACCGCGTACGCGAAGATCGAATGCGGACTCTGCAGCCAGAACGCCGACGAGTTGGTGGCCAGGCTGATCGACAGCTTGACCGCCATGCCGCTGGCGAACAGCCCCAACCCGCCGACGACCAGCGCCGGGGTCCAGGCGATGTCGACCCGCCACAGCGCCCAACCGAACATCGCCCCACCGGTGACCAGGTTGCCCAGCCCGTTGATACCGACGTCGTCACTGAGCACCTGCAGCACCACCGGGTACGGCCGGACCAGTTTGTAGTCCAGCTCCCCCTTGTTGACCAGCCACGGCAGCCGCCACACGCCCTCGAACAGCAGCGGCCCGACCGCGTCGGAGAGCACCACGATCGAGTAGATCAGGACCACCTCGGCGAACGTCCAACCATTGACCTGCGGCACCCGGGAGAAGACCGCGCCGAGAAATGCCAGGCCGACGAGCTGGGTCAGCGCCGACCCGGCGACCAGGATCCAGAAGTCCGCCTCGTACTCCAGGGTGGACCGCAGGTGGGCACCGAGGCTGCGCCGGTAGAGCCGCAACCCCCGGCGCAGGCCGGTCCGTGATTGCATGATCAACCCCCGTGTACGGTCAGTTGGCGCACCGCCGACCGCCAGGCCAGCCGGGCTCCCCACCACAACGCCACCGTCCACACCGCCTGAATGCCGATCAGCAGCCAGGCGTCGGATCCGGTCGCCTGGCCGAGGTAGATCGTCGCCGGGGTGAACGTCATCCCGGCGAACGGCAGCACCGCGGCGATCGCCTGCAGCCAGCCGGGCAGCAGGGTCAACGGCACCAGCGCCCCGGAGAACAGGTTGGTGATCGCTCCCCGGGCCAACGACACGCCAAAAATGTTCTGCGTCCAGAAGCACAGCAGAGCTGTCAGGTAGACGGTGGTGAACCGCAACGGCAGCACCAGCAGCGCGCTGACCGCGAACAGCGCCGCCTGGCCGGGCGGCGGCACCGGGACCGGCCCGGTGACCGCCAGCACCACGGCGCAGACCGCCAGCGAGAAGGCAACCTCGACGGCGGCGATGCCGAGCGTCTCGGCGAACCGGGCCCGCTGGTAGTCGACCGGGCGGGTCAGGTCGACCGCGACCATGCCATCGCGGATCCGGGCGGCCATCTCCCAGTCACCGAACGACATCAACGACCCGGTGACATAGGCGATCAGCAGGTACGCCTTCATCTGCGGCCAGCTGAACCCGCCGACGCTCGTCCCGGAGCCGAGCAGCACCGCCCAGATGGACAGCATGGCGAGCAGCTGCAGCAGCACCCCGGCCATGCCGAGGACGAAACTCAACGGGTACGCGACCGCGCTGCGGGCCGCCACCCGGGCCAGCGCCCGGTACGGCCGGACACCGCTGGACCGGGCCGGGGCGTCGGTGGCGGCGACCGTGGTCACGGTGCCGGCACCAGCCGCAGCTCACCGGCGTACACCTTGCGGACCACGTCCTCGATGGCCGGCTCGTCGATGCGCAGGTCGCGTACCTCGGACACCGCCGACACGGCCGCGATCACCTGGCCGGCGGTGACGGCGAACCGGTCGAACCGGACGGTGAACTCGCCCGGCGTCGCGCCGGCGGCGACCTGTGCGCTGCCGACGGCGGCGGCGACCGTGTCCAGCTCCACCGGGTCGGCCAGGTGCAGGTGCATCGAGCGGTGCCGGGCGAACTGGTCCTTCACCCCGGCCAGCGGGCCGTCGTAGATGATCCGCCCCTGGTCGATGATCACGATCCGCTGGCAGAGGTCCTCGATGTCGCCGAGATCGTGGGTGGTCAGGATCAGGGTGGTGCCGTCGGCGCGCAGCTCCCGCAGGAACGCCCGGACCCGGTCCTTGACCGCGATGTCCAGCCCGATGGTCGGCTCGTCGAGGTAGACCACCCGGGGACGGTGCAGCAGCGCGGCAGCCAGGTCGGCCCGCATCCGCTGACCGAGGGAGAGCTTGCGGGCCACCACCGGCAGCAGCTCACCGAGCCCGAGTACGTCGTCGAAGCGCTCCAGCTGCTCCCGGTAGGTGGCCTTGTCGACGTCGTACAGGTCACGCAGCAGAGCCAGGGACTCGCGGACCGGCAGATCCCACCACAGCTGGGTACGTTGGCCGAACAGCACACCGATCTGCCGGGCGTTGGCGACCCGCTGCCGGTGCGGCACCACCCCGCCGACCCGGACCTGCCCGGCGGTCGGCACCAGGATGCCGGCGAGCAGTTTCACCGTGGTCGACTTGCCGGCGCCGTTCGGCCCGACGTACGCCACCGCCTCACCCGCCTCGACCCGCAGATCGACGCCGTCGACCGCGACATGGTCGGCGAACCGGCGTACCACCAGGTGTTTCAGCGCGCCGCGCAGGCCCGGGTCCTTCACCGGCCGGCGGAACCGTTTGGTCAAGCCATCAGCTTCGATGAAGGCCATCTCCGAATGGTGCCGTACCCGTGCGTCGCCGCCCACCGAATTTCGGCCGGCGGACCACCATGCGGTAAGGGCCGATATCGGGTACGGCGCTGACAGCGGCGAGGGTAGCCTCACCGCCGTGACGACTGCGTTCGCCCGTCGACCGGCGCTCGGCCTGGCCATGGTGGTCGGGGCCAGCGCCCTGTTCGCAATCAACGGCACCGTTTCCAAGCTGGTGCTGCGAGCCGGGCTGGACGCCCCGCAACTGACCGTGCTGCGGGCGGTCGGCGCCTTCACCGGGCTGCTGGTGCTCAGCGTCGTGCTGCGGCCCGGTGCCCGCCGGGTGCGGCTGCGGCGCCGCGAGGTTCCGCTGCTCGTCGCGTACGGGCTGACCGGGTTCTTCCTGGTCCCGATGCTCTACTTCGTGGCCATCTCCCGGCTGCCGGTCGGCATCGCGCTGCTGTTCGAGTACACCGCGCCGCTGATGGTGGCGGTCTGGGCCTGGGCCGTGCAACGCCAGCAGGTGCGGTCCCGACTGTGGGCCGGGCTGGCGCTGAGCCTGCTCGGGCTGGCCTGCGTGGCGCAGGTGTGGGGCGGACTGACCCTCGACCCGCTGGGGGTGGCCGCCGGGCTGGGCGCGGCCGTCATGCTCGCCGCGTACTTCCTGATCGGCGCCCGGGGCGTCCAGGACCGCGACACCCTGTCCCTGACCACCTGGGCGTTCGGCGCGTCGGCGATCGCCGGGCTGATCGTCCGCGCCGCCACCGCCGGCCTGGACGGCTGGCAGCCGCTGCTCACCCGTACCGAGGGCGGGATGCCGGTCGCGTTGCTCTGCTGCTACGTGGTGGTCCTCGGCTCGATCGTGCCGTACCTGATGATCACCGGCGCGTTGCGGCACCTGCCGGCGACCAGCGTCGGCATCGTCGGCATGGTCGAGCCGGTGTTCGCCGCTACGGTGGCCTGGGTGGTGCTGGGCTCGGGTGAGACGTTGACCCCGGTGCAACTGGCCGGCGGCGCGTTGGTGCTGACCGGGGTGGCGTTGGCCGAGACCGCCCGGACCGGCGCCGGCGTGCCGCCCGCCGTACCGCCGGCACCCGACGGGCCGCTGCCCCCCGGACCACAGCTGCCGGACGGCCGGCCGCCGGCGGCTGGCGTAGTGGCGGGCGGCGGCGGGTAGGAACAGCGGTATGAGTGCACCGAAACGGGTCGCCGTCGTCGCGCACCGCAAGAAAACCCTCGGCGGCGGCCTCGACGAGTTGCGCGCGGCGATCGCCGGGCACGGCGCCGAGGACATCGACTGGTACGAGGTGCCGAAGAGCCGCAAGGCACCGAAGAAGGCCCGCCGGGCCGTCGAGCGGGGCGCCGAGCTGGTCTTCGTGTGGGGCGGCGACGGGATGGTGCAACGCTGCCTGGACGCGCTGGCCGGCCGCGATGCCACCGTGGCGATCATCCCGGCCGGCACGGCGAACCTTCTGGCGGGCAACATCGGCGTACCGGAGAACCTCGGCGAGGCGGTCCGGATCGGCTTCCAGGGCGAACGGCGCCGGCTCGACCTCGGCAGGATCAACGGCGAGCATTTCGCCGTCATGGCCGGGGCCGGTTTCGACGGGCGGCTGATCCGCGACGCCGACCGGGACCTGAAGGACCGGGCCGGCAAACTCGCGTACGTCTGGACCGGTCTGCGCCACGTCGGCGGCGTCACCCCCCGGACCCGGATCAAGGTCGACGGCACCACCTGGTTCGACGAGTCGGCCAGTTGCGTCCTGGTCGGCAACGTCGGCCGGATCACCAGCGGCATCCACGCCTTCGACGACGCCCGGCCCGACGACGGCTGGCTGGAGGTCGGGGTGACCACCGCGCAGGGGGCGGCCGAGTGGGCGCGCACGCTGGGTCGGATGGCGGTCGGGCGCTCGGAGCGCTCCCCGTTCGTCCGGATGACCCGCGCCAGGCGGGTCGACATCCGGCTGGCCGAGCCGATGACGTACGAACTCGACGGCGGCGCCCGGGGTCAGGCCAAGAAGATGAAGGTACGGGTGGTGCCCGCCGCGATCACGGTCTGCGTCCCGGCCTGATCCGGAAGAGTGCGTGGCGGCGCACCGGGCCGTCGGGCACGTTCGGGTGGTCGAAGTCGCCGTCCGGGTCGCGGGTCATCCCAATCCGCCGCATCACCGCCTGCGAACGCAGGTTGCCGACGGCGGTCAACGCGACGACCTCCGGCAGGCCGAGGGTGTCGAAGCCGTACGCCAGGCAGGCGCGGGCGGCTTCGGTCGCGTACCCGTGGCCCCAGGCGTCGCGGCGCAGCCGCCAGCCGACCTCGACCCCGCCGAACGGCATGTTGGCCTCCACCGGGCTCAGGCCGGTCATGCCGGTGAACTCACCGGTCGCCGCCACCTCGACCGCCCACCAGCCCCAGCCACGCTGGTCCAGGCCGGCCTGGCAGCGGGCCATGGTGGCGGCACTCTGCTCGCGGGTCGCCAGGCCCGGGAAGAACTCCCGCACCTGGGGGTCGGCGTTCATCGCCACCCACGGCTCCAGGTCGGACCCGCGCCAGTGCCGCAGCGCCAGGCGCGGCGTGGTCAACTCCGCCATGGCGGCACTGTAGCGCCAGTGCCGCACGCCGAGATCGTCGAGCCCGATCACCGGCCGGGCAGGAGGATCACCGTACGGCCGCCGCCGACCGGCCCCTCCTGGCAGGACAAGCCGGTGCCCTGCAGCCATCGGCCGGTGACCGCCACCGGATAGGTGACCTCCACGGTCCGGCCGGCGTCGGTGGTCGCCGAGAACCGCATCGGCAGTGGCGCCGCCAACCGGTGCATGATCGTGTCGCAGTCGAAGGTGACCCGTACGTCGACGGATCCCACTCCTCCAGGCCGTACGCGGGTCTGCCCGCCCGTGTCGGCCACTGCCAGGCCGGGGGACTCCGTGTCGAGGACCCGTACGTTGACCTGCTGCGTTCCGGTGTTGACCACGGTCACCTTGGCGTTCAGCTGCCCGTCGCCCATGCTCCACACCTCGCCGGCGAACGCCACCATCGAACCGGCGGTGGCCGCCGCAGCTCGTTGCTGCTGGTAGTCGTTGAGCAGCCAGCCGCCGAGGCCGCCCATGGCCACGCCGGCCAGCAGCACACCGACGAGCCGGCCCGGTCCGCGAAAGCGTCGCCGCGCCGCGTCGCCAGCCGGTGCCCCGGGCGCCGTCGCGCTGGTCGGCCAGTCGAGATCGATGAGCCGCCCCTCCGCCGTCACCGGACCAGGTTAGTCGCAACGCCGATCAGTCAAAGACAACGGTGGCTGCGTGCAGCGGACGCATCGTCACCTTCATCGGCCCTGGGGTGCCGGTCGGGCTTGATGCCGCAGGTGCATCTTGATGCACCTGCGGCATCAAGCTTGCGGAAGCGCCTTGGGTCCCCGGGAGCCGGCACGGGGCACTCCGCTCGCGCGGGCCGGCCGTACCCATCCGACTGATTGACCGGCGCCGAGATCCATCGCAGCACGAGCCGAACACCAGACACCTGTTCCGGCGTCGATCAGGTATCTGGTGTTCGGCTCATGCCGCAGCGGGCAGGCGTGCAGACGGAGCGAGGCGGGGCGGTGCGGTGCGGCGGGTGATCGGCTGGTTTCAGTGGCGGAGCAGGCCGCGTACCGGGACCGGGGTGACGTGGCCGCTCGGCGGGCGGGTGCGGTCGAGCTCCAGACCGACGTCGACGATCACCGCCCGGGTCAGCTGCGGCACCTGCGACAGCGGCACCCACTGTGCCAGGTCCGTGGAGCCGCCGACCTCGGGCCGCAACGCGCCGCCGACGACCCGTACCCGGTAGAAGACCCCCAGGTTGTGCCGTTCGCTGCGGCCGGGCAGCCGGCGCTGCATGGGCACCGTACGGGAGTCGACTCCGAGCAGCGACTCCACCTCGACCTGGTAGCCGGTCTCCTCGGCCGCCTCGCGGACCACCGCGTCGACCGGGTCCTCGGCGTGTTCGACCTTGCCGCCGGGCAGCGTCCAGTGCCGCCGGGAGCCGCCCGGCGAGACGTAGCGGGCCAGCAGCAGCTGCCCCTGGTCGACACAGACCGCATAGGCGGCCACCCGAAGCCGGTGGGCAGTCATGCTCGCATTCCTCCGCGCTAGATCCGCCACAAGGAGCATAACCACCCCAAATAGGGTGTAAATGATCCGGGCGGCGGCACGATCCGGGCCACGAGCAAGATAGAGGCCATGCAGACACATCCGAACGTGCAGGCGGTGCAGGACGCGTTGAACACCGCCGACGCCCGGGACGGCTCCGGCGCCAGCTGCCGGGTGCGGCTGCTGCCCGACGCGGTGCACACCGCCGCCGCGGCAGCCGCCGCCCTTGAGATCGAGGTGGGGCAGATCGCCAACTCGTTGATCTTCGACGCGGACGGTGAGCCGCTGCTGGTGCTCACCTCGGGCGCACACCGGGTGGACACCGCGAAGGTCGCCGCCGACCTCGGCATCGACGCGCTCCGCCGGGCCACCCCCGAGTTCGTCCGGGAACACACCGGGCAGCCGATCGGCGGGGTCGCGCCGCTGGGCCATCCCAAGCCGGTCCGTACCCTGGTCGACGTGGCGCTGCAGCAGTACCCGGAGATCTGGGCGGCCGGCGGCGTACCCCGGGCGGTCTTCCCGACCACCTACGCCGAACTGCTACGCATCACCGCCGGCACCGCCGCCGAGGTGGCGTGAACGACCCGGTCGGCCGTACGGCCCCGGTGCCCGAGCTGGTCACGCTGCACGCCTGGCGGGTCCCCCGGCGACGGTTGCCGCGGGTGCTGGCCCGGATGGCCGTCGACGCCCGCCGGCTGCGGCGCGTCGACGGCGTACGGTTCGCCAAACTGCTCGGCACCGGAACCGGCACCGGGTTCGGGCCCACCGACGTCGACCCGACCCGGTGGGCGGCGCTGGTGGTCTGGGACGACCCGGCGGCGGCGGCCGGGTTCGACAACTCGCCGGTCGGGCGGTCGTGGCGACGGATCGCCGACGCGCGGGTCCGCGTCGACCTGCGGCCGCTGCACAGCCGGGGCCGGTGGTCCGGCGTCGCCCCGTTCGGTGGGCCGGGTGGTGGGCCGGGCGGTGGGCAGCCCGGCGCCGGGCGACCGGTGCTGGCGTTGACCCGGGCTCGGCTGCGGCTCGCGAAGGCGGTCACCTTCTGGCGGGCGGTGCCGCCGGTCGCCGCCGCACTGGCCGACGCCGACGGGTTGCGCTGCCGGTTCGGCGTCGGCGAGGCACCGCTCGGCTGGCAGGGCACCGTCAGCGTGTGGCGGGACACGGCGGATCTGACCCGGTTCGCGTACCGTCACCCGCAGCACCGGGCGGCCATCACCCGGACCCCGGTGACACAGTGGTACGCCGAGGAGCTCTTCGCCCGGTTCGAGGTGCTCGGTGTCGCCGGCGACCGGGCCGTGCTGGGCTGGGCCGGAGAGGACGAGGATGGGACATGCGGTGCTGGCGGCGGATGAGAGGCGGACCCCGATGAGGCTGGTGCCGTGGCTGCCGGACGACCTGCTGCGGCGGCTCGACGACGTGGTCACCGTGTACGGCGAGGCGATGAACTACCGGGCCGAGCTGTTGGAGGTACGCCGGGGCTACATCGCCACCCACGTACGGCGCCCCGGATTCCGGGCGGTCGCCACGCTCACCGCCGAAGGCGCGCTCGCCGGATTCGGCTACGGCTACCGGTCGGCCGCCGGGCAGTGGTGGCACGACCAGGTACGCGGCGCGCTGCCGAGAACCGCCCGCGGCACCTGGCTCACCGACTGCTTCGAAGTGGTGGAGCTGCACGTGCACCCGCAGGCGCAGGGGCACGGAATCGGCGCGCACCAGCTGCGTACCCTGCTCGGGATGGCCGCCGGAGCGACCACCCTGTTGTCCACCCCGGAGGCCGACGAGCAGCGGTCCCGGGCCTGGCGGCTGTACCGGCGGTTCGGCTACGTCGACGTGTTGCGCAACTTCCACTTCCCCGGGGACGAGCGGGCCTTCGCGGTGCTCGGCCGCACCCTCCCGCTGCCCCACCCGCAGGTAGCACCGGCTGCGGGGGCCGGACCGACGACGGACCCGCAGCCGCGCCGGTCATGAGCGCACGACGGGTGCTGCCCTGGGCGATGTTGGCGCTGCTGGTGCTGGCCCAGATCGGCTACCCGCTGACCGGCGGCGGCACCCGGGCCGGGCTGACCGTCGCCACCGTGGTGATCGGCTTCGTCCTGTCGGTCGGCCACGCGTGGCTGACCCGGGGGCCGCGCACCGCCGCCGCGCTGCTGCTGGTCGCCACCGGCGGCGGGCTGGCGGTCGAGGCCTGCGGGGTGGCGACCGGGTTCCCGTTCGGCGGCTACGACTACGCCGGCACGCTCGGGCCGAAGCTGCTCGGCGTACCGGTGGTCATCCCGCTGGCCTGGACCTGGATGGCCTGGCCGGCGTGGTTGGTCGCGGTGCGGCTGGTCCGCCCGGTGGTGGCCAGGATCGCCGTCGGCGCGGTCGCGCTGGCCGCCTGGGACCTCTTCCTCGACCCGCAGATGGTCGCCGAAGGCCACTGGACCTGGCTGGACACCGACCCTGCGCTGCCCGGGGTGCCGGACGTCCCGGTCGGCAACTACCTGGGCTGGCTGGCCGTGGCAGCGGTGATGATGACGCTGCTGCAGCGTACCGCCGGGGTCGCCGCCCACTGTGCCGACGGGCCGGTGGACGCCCCGATGTACGCGCTGTACCTGTGGACGTACGCGTCGAGTCTGCTCGCCCACGCGGTGTTCCTCGGACTGCCCGCCTCGGCCGGCTGGGGCGGGCTCGGCATGGGGCTGGTGGCGGTGCCGTTCGCGGTGACACTGATCCGCTCGCGACGGGCGGCCGGACCTGCTGGACGCCCGCCGAAGCAGGCGGCTGGACCTGCTGGACGCCCGCCACGGCGGGCGACATGACCTGGTGGACGGCGGCTACGGCGGGTGCGCTCGGCATCGTCGCGGTGCTGCTGGCGCTGACCGCGGCGACGCTGGTCAACACGCTGCGCTGGCTGCGCCGGCCCGGCCCGGCAGCCCGGGTGACCGAGCCGGTGTCGATTCTGCTGCCACTGCGTGACGAGGCCGAGCGGGTGGCTCCGTGCCTGCGGGCGCTGCTCGCCCAACGGCAGCTGACCGACTGGCGGATCGTGGTGCTCGACGACGGGTCGACCGACGGTACCGCCGAGGTGGTCGCCGAGGTGGCCGGCGACGACCCCCGGGTACGGCTGATCACCGGCGCGCCGCTGCCGGCCGGCTGGCTCGGCAAGCCGCACGCCTGCCAGCAGCTCGCCGACGCGGTCCCCGCCGCACCGGCCGGGGTGCTGGTCTTCGTGGACGCCGACGTGGTCCTCGCCCCTGGGGCGGTGGCCGCCGCCGTCGGCACCCTGCGGTCGATGCCGGCGCAGCTGCTCAGCCCGTACCCGCGGATCGTCGCCGGGTCGGTCGGCGAGCGGCTGGTGCAGCCGCTGCTGCAGTGGAGCTGGTTGACGTTCCTGCCGCTGCGCGCGATGGAACGTTCGCCGCGTACCTCACTGGCCGCCGCCGGCGGGCAGTTCCTGCTGGTCGACCGGGACGTGTACCGGCGGGCCGGCGGGCACGCCGCCGTGCGGGACCAGGTGCTGGAGGACGTCGGGCTGGCCCGGGCGGTGAAGCGGGCCGGTGGGCGGATCGCCCTGGCCGACGGTTCGGCGTTGGCGACCTGCCGGATGTACGGGTCCTGGCGGGAGTTGTCCGCCGGCTACACCAAGTCGCTGTGGGCGTCGCTGCCGTCGCCGGCCGGCGCGGCCGCCGTCGTGGCCGGACTGTTGGCGTTGTACGCGGCCCCGCCGGTGCTCTGCGTCGTCGGGCTGGCCGGGCTGGCCACCGGGGCCGGTCCGGCGGCGACGGTGCTGGTCGCGGCCGGTGCCGTCGGGTACGGGCTGGGGGTGACCGGACGGGCGCTCACCGCCCGGGCCACCGGCGGCCGGGCGATGCCGGACGGATTGGCACATCCGATCTCGGTCGCGCTGCTCGGCTGGCTCGTGATCCGGTCCTACTATCTGCGCAAGCGACGGCGCCTCGCCTGGCGCGGTCGCCCGGTGGCCCTGCCCTGACCGAAACTGCTGTGAGGAGGAGCGCCGATGAGCCGGGTGGTGGTGATCGGCGCCGGGGTCGGCGGGTTGGCCGCCGCGATCCGGCTGGCCCACGGCGGGCACGACGTCACCGTCATCGAACAGGCCGACACCGTCGGCGGGAAACTGGCCCGCTGGACCCGGCAGACCCCCGCCGGTGCGTTCACCTTCGACACCGGGCCGAGCCTGCTGACCCTGCCGCAGGTCTTCGCCGACCTGTTCGACAGCACCGGCGAACCACTGGAGAAGGTGCTGGATCTGGTCGAGCTGGATCCGATCGTGCGGCACCGGTTCCCGGCAGGGCCCGGCGGACCGGGCGGGCCCGGCGGACTGGGCGGGCGGCCCGACCCGCGCTGGCTCGACTCGTGCGCCGACCCGGCGGCGTTCACCGAACGGATCGCGGTGGCCTTCGGCGACGGGGCCGCCGACGACTGGCAGCGGGTGTGGCGGCGGGCCCGACGGATCTGGGACGCCTCCTGGCGGGACGTACTGCGCCGGGAGGTCGGCTCGCCGCTGGCGATGGCGCGGATGGCGTACCGGCTCGGCGACCTGGCGGCGGTCGCGCCCGGCCGCAGCCTGCGCGGGATGCTGCGTCGCGAGGTCCGCGACCCGCGGCTGCGGACCCTGCTGGAGCGCTACGCCACCTACACCGGCGCGGACCCACGGCGGGCGCCGGCGGCGCTGCTCGCGGTGCCGTACGCCGAGTTGACCTTCGGCGGCTGGTACGTGCGGGGCGGGCTGGGGGCGCTCGCCGACGCGCTGCTGTCCCGCTGCCTGGACCTGGGCGTGGTGGTGCGTACCGGGTCGACGGTCACCGCGATCGACGCGGCCGGCGGCCGGGTGCACGGCGTCCGGGTAGCCGGCGAGACCCGTCCGGTGCCGGCCGACGTGGTGGTGGCCAACGTGGACGCGTCGCGGGTCTACCGGGAGCTGCTGCCGCACGCCCGGCGGCTGACCCGACTGGCCGACCGCAGCCTCGGCGGTTTCGTGCTGCTGCTCGGGGTGCGCGGCCGTACCCCGGAGCTGGCCCACCACACGGTGTTCTTCCCGCGCGACTACGACGCCGAGTTCGACGCGGTGTTCGGCGATCCGGGACGGGGTCGGCCGGCCCGGCCGGCCACCGACCCGACGATCTTCGTGACGGTCGCCGACGATCCGGCGGCCCGCCCGGACGGCCACGAGGCGTGGTTCGTGCTGGTCAACGCGGCCCGCCAGGACCTGTCGCTGGCCGGGGTGGACTGGCACCGGCCGGGTCTGGCCGACGCGTACGCCGATCAGGTGCTGCGGGTGCTGGCCGACCGGGGGGTGGACGTGCGGGACCGGCTGCTGTTCCGCGAGGTACGCACGCCGGCGGACCTGGCCGCGGCGACCGGCACCCCGGGCGGGTCGATCTACGGTACGGCCGGCGGGCTACTGCGGCCGGCGAACCGGGCACCGGCGGCCGGAATGTTCCTGGTCGGCGGGTCGGTGCACCCCGGTGGCGGGCTGCCGATGGTGACCCTGTCAGCGCAGATCGTCGCCGACCGGATCGGCCCGGCCGGCCGCTGAACCAACGCCCAGGACCGTCAGGCCAAGGCGCGGCGGACAGCGGTGAACAGTTGGCTGAGCCCGAACAGGCCGAGCAGCACCCAGACTGCGGTGGCCAGGGTGAGCACCCCGGCGGCGAGATCCGGCGCGATCAGCGCGGCGGCGCCGGCCAGCAGCAGGCCGACCAGGGCGATGCTGACCCGGGTCGGTCGCTCCCCGACCGTCACCGCGCCGATCTCCCGCATGCCGGCCGCCGCCGCCCGGGCCCGCAGGTACTCGTGCAGCCAGGACAGCGTGCCGGCGGCGGCGACCAGCGGGCCGGGGGCGCCGGCCAGCCAGAAACCGAGCAGCCAGAACGCCTCACCCGCCCGGTCGGCGAGCGAGTCGTAGACGTAGCCCAGCCGGGTGGTCCGGCCGGTGACCACGGCCAACGCGCCATCGACGGTGTCGGCGACCGCGGCCAGCAGCACCAGACCGGCGGCGGCGAGCAGACCGGGCCCGCCGCGCGGGGCGAGCACCGGCACCCCGAGGCAGAGCAGCACTCCGGCGGCGGTGACCGCGGTCGGGCCGACCTTGGCCCGGCCGAGCAGGTCGGCGACGGCGTGCGCGGCGCGCAGCCAGTACCGCACCACCGGGGTGGCGGTGCGGGGGTCGAAACCGCCGTGCAGCCGTGCCCAGGTGACGGCGTAGTCCTGCCAGTTGAGCCGGGTCTCCACGACAGCTCAACCGCTGCGGGACGGCTCGGGTGGCGGGCCGGTCACGCCCGGGTGCCGGCGGCGACGTTGAGCCACACCTCACGGGTGGCTGTCGACCGGTTCATGGTGATGAAGTGCAGGCCCGGCACGCCCTCGTCGATCAGCCGCTGGCAGAGCTGGTTGGCCTGGTCGATGCCGAGCCGGCGGACCGCGTCGGCGTCGTCGGCGACCCGGGCGAACTGGGCGGCCAGCGCCGGCGGGAACGGGGCCCCGGACAGCTGCTCGGAACGCTCGATGGTGGCGAGTTTGGTGACCGGCATCACACCGGGCAGGATCGGGGTGTCGCAGCCTGCCGCCGCGACCCGGTCCCGCAGCCGCAGGTAGTCGTCGGCGTCGAAGACCATCTGGGTGATCGCGAAATCCGCACCGGCCCGGCACTTGCGGATGAAGTACCGGGTGTCGGTGGCGACGTCCGGCGAGCGCGGATGTTTGTACGGGAAAGCGGCCACGCCGACGCTGAAGTCACCCGACTCGCGGACCAGCCGGACCAGGTCCTCGGCGTAGCGCACCCCCTGCGGGTGGGCCACCCACTCCCCGGTCGGGTCACCGGGCGGGTCACCGCGCACGGCGAGCACATTGCGCACCCCGGCACCGGCCAGCCGGCCGATGACGTTGCGCAGCTCGGCGACCGAATGGTCGACGGCGGTCAGGTGCGCCATCGGCAGCAGGGTCGTCTCGGTGGCGATCCGTTCGGTGAGGTCGACCGTGGTGTCCCGGGTGGTGCCACCGGCGCCGTAGGTGATCGACACGAACGACGGCCGCAGCGGCTCCAGCTCGCGGACCGCCTGCCAGAGCAACTGCTCGCCGGCGGGGGTCTTCGGCGGGAAGAACTCGAACGAGAAGGTCGGCTGGCCGGCGCGGATCAGCTCCCCGATCGACGGCTGCGAGCCGGGGAGTACGGACGGTAGACCGAGAGCCACGCAGCCGACTGTACCGGGTGGCCTGCGGGCGGCGCATCGACCAGCCGATAGCGTCAGGGAGTGGCAGACAGCATCACGGTCGCGCCGACCGACCGGGCCGACCTGCGTCGACGTGTCGACCGGGCGTTGGCCGACTTCCTCCAGGGCCGGCGACGCTGGCTGGGCGACGTCGACGAGGCACTGCTGCCGGTGGCCGCGGCGATCGAGGACTTCGTGCTCGGCGGCGGCAAACGGCTGCGGCCGGCGTTCGGCTACTGGGGTTACCGGGGAGCCGGCGGCGGCGACTCACCCGAGGTGGTCGCGGCCCTGGCGGCGCTGGAGTTCGTGCAGGCCAGCGCCCTGATCCACGACGATCTGGTGGACGGTTCGGACACCCGGCGCGGCGAGCCGTCGATCCACCGGCGGTTCGCCGCGCACCACCGGCGCAGCGGGTGGCGCGGGCCGGCGGACGGCTTCGGTGCCTCGGCGGCGGTGCTGCTGGGCGATCTGTGCCTGGTCTGGTCCGACGAGCTGCTGCACGGTGCCGGGCTGACCGACGGGATGCTGCGCCGGGCCCGGCCGGTCTTCGACGAGATGCGCACCGAGGTCACCGTCGGGCAGTACCTGGACGTGCTCACCCAGTTCACCGGCGACACCTCGGTGCACCGGGCCACCCAGGTGGCCCGGCTCAAGTCGGCGAAGTACACCGTGGAGCGGCCGCTGCTGCTGGGCGCGGCGTTGGCCGACGCGCCGGCCGCCGTCGCTGCCGGCTACTCCGGGTACGGGTTGCCGCTCGGTGAGGCGTTCCAGCTGCGTGACGACGTACTCGGGGTGTTCGGCGATCCGGCGCTCACCGGCAAGCCGGCCGGCGACGACCTGCGGGAGGGCAAACGTACCTTCCTGGTGGCGTCCGCGTACCGGACGACGTCGCCGGCCGGCCGGGGGTTGCTGGACGACCGGCTCGGTGATCCGGCGCTCGACGCCGACGGGATCGAACGGCTGCGCGAGGTGATCGTCGCCAGTGGCGCGTTGGCCGTCACCGAGGCACGGATCACCGAGCTGACCGAGCGGGCGTTGACCGCGTTGGCGCCGGTGCCGGTCGAGCCCGAGGCCGGGCAGGTGCTCCGGGAGCTGGCGGTGGCGGCGACCACCCGTACCGGCTGACCGCCGCCCACGCCAGACCGGCTCAGCTCAGCCGGTAACTGTTGGCGAAGTTGTTCGGGCTGCACGTGTTGAGCCGGTTGGTCACCAGGTCGTAGGTGTACCCGGACGGGACGGTGCAGGTGGAGATGTTGTCCCTGGGCAACCGCAGCCGGTAGCTGTTGGCGAACATGTCGAACCTTTCCCTTGACAATCCTCCCCGCACTAAGGGACGGGGATTCCCTGGGTCGCCCCAGGGGGTTCCTGCTTCGCCGACGACCGCCCCGTCCGAGAGGAGGACTCCCGGTGAGGTCTTACACCGCCTCCACAGGCAATCACGGAGAGCCCCTCCGCGAGAATGTTGCGGGCCGCGTACGTCCCGGTCATGGGCCTGCCCGCACCGGCAGGTCCACGACCGGACCGCCAACGGCATCCGGCCAGCCAGTTCGCCGCAGTCCGAGCACAGTCGGGTCGACGGGAACCAGCGGTCCACGACCACCAGATCGCGGCCGTACCAGTCCGTTTTGTACTCCAGCATGCTGCGGAACTGCCGCCAGGCCGCGTCGGAGATGGCGCGGGCCAGACGGTGGTTGGCCATCATGGTGCGGACGGTCAGGTCCTCGATCACGATCGTTTGGGTTTCACGAACGAGCCGAGTGGTCAACTTGTGCAGGTGATCGCGGCGGCGGTCGGCGATCCGGGCATGAACCCGGGCCACCGCCAGCCGAGCCTTGGCCCGGTTCGCCGAACCTTTGGCCTTGCGTGCGAGGTTCCGCTGGGCGCGGGCCAGCCGATCGCGGTCACGGCGTTCATGTCTCGGGTTGGGGATCTTCTCCCCGGTGGACAGGGTGAACAGGCTGTCGAGGCCGGCGTCGACCCCCACCACGGCAGTGGTGGCCGGGGCCGGCTCGATCCGGTCCTCGCAGAGCAGGGAGACGAACCAGCGGCCCGCCGGGTCCTGCGACACCGTCACCGTCGACGGCGCCGCACCCTCCGGCAACGGTCGGGACCACACGATGTCCAACGGATCGGACATCTTCGCCAGGGTCAGCCGACCGTCGCGCCACCGGAACGCGCTGGCGGTGTACTCCGCCGACCGCCGCGACCGCTTCCTCGACTTGAACGTCGGGTACCGGGCCCGTTTCGCCCAGAAGTTGGCGAACGCGGTCTGCAGGTGCCGCAGCGCCTGCTGCAGAGGGACGCAGGAGACGTCGTTGAGGAACGCCAGGTCGTCGGTCTTCTTCCACCCGGTGAGCATCGCCGACGTGGCGTTGTAGGTGACCCGTTCCCGACGCAGGGTCCACGCCTCGCTGCGGGCGGCCAGCGCCAGGTTGTAGACCAGCCGGACACAACCGAACGTCCGGGCGAGCTCGGCGGCCTGCCCAGGGGTGGGGTAGAAGCGGTACTTGAACGCCCGCTTCACGGTCCTGGACACAGTCCACAGTCTAGCGATTCGGTCGTGAGCCGTGGGGTCGCGTGTGGGGTGGACGCCGATCCGCCTTGGCGGCGGATCGGCTTTCCCTGTCCTGCTCCGCAGGAGTTCCGTTTCCTCCCCGGCCGCAACGCCGGAGTATCCACGGAAGGCATCCGATGATAGATTTCTCCCCTTCGGGCAGAACAGAACTGGGGTATAGGTAGGTTCGCGCGACCGTGGTACGGACGGTAATCGATCAGATGACGCAAATCAATGCATCACATCGCGACGGATTTTGCCGTGAACAAATCGGTTGAATTGCATAGCAGTTTCCGGTCAGTGCTCGTCTCTGCCGGTGTCCCCGGGCCGGCGCCCCGGACGCCGCCGCAGCCGGGCGAGCAGCCAGTCGCCCTCGCCGGCCGCCGGGCTGCGCTGCACACCGCGTCGCCCCAGCCACACCCACACCGACAGGGTGAACAGCACCATCGCGAAACCGAACAGCAGATCCTCGACCGGCGCGTACGCGATCCGCAGCCCGACGATGACGGCCGGGTCGTAGCGCACGATGGCACGGCCGGTCAGGATCCCGTTGGAGAGCAACTGGAAGCCGACGATGATCGGGTAGGTCGTCCAGAAGACCGCCCGCAGCACCAGTCGGGTGCGCAGCACCACGAGGTCGACCAGCACGGCGGCCACCACCCCGAGCAGCGCGGCGACGGTGTAGCTCACCGGACTCGCCGCCGGCCGGCATCGGCCCCGTCGCCGCCCCGACTGCGGTCGGCCTCGTCGCCCGCCGGCCGGTGGTCGGCCTCGTCGCCGGCCGACCAGCGGCCGTCGGGCCGGCGTGGGCGGCCGGGCGGGGTGCGCACCGCGCGGACCGCCTCGAACCCCAGCACCGTGCATATCGGCACGACCACGAAGAACAGCAGCTCGTCCAGTGGCAACCGGCCGGGCAGCAGCACCCCGGTCGTCTGGGCGGGGTCGAAACTCCAGTGTCCGGCGGCGATCGCGGCCAGGTCCCAGGCAGCGAAGACCACCACCACCGCCAGCAGGGTCAGGGACAGCCGACGCCACCGGCGGAGCACGTTGACCCGCAGCACCGGCTCCAGCCAGATCGCGGCGAACAGGCAGCCGGCCAGCACCGCCAGGTAGCTGAGCTGACCCATGCCGGTCAGAAACCCTCGGCCTGTGCCCGACGTTTCACCTCGCGGGCGCGGTCCCCGCCGAGGGCAGTCGCGGGGGTGCCGGGCAGCGAATCGTCCGGCCGGTACAGCCAGCCCAGCATCTCCTCGTCGGAGAATCCGGCGTCGTGCAGCAGGGTCAGGATGCCGGGCAGGTGCTTGCGTACGGTGTGGTTGGCCACCAGTTCGGCCGGCACCCGGCGGACCCCGTCGCGCCGGACGGCGAGCAGCTCCCGGTCCCGGATCATCTGGTGGACCTTGCTGATCGTCACGTCGAGGCGTTCGGCGACATCGGGCAGGGTCAGCCAACCGGCCGGCTCGCCGACGGTCACCGGCCCGGTCCCACCGGAGGCCGGCGGCGCTGGGGTCGAGGCGGGATCTGTCACGTCACCACCCTGCCACGCACCGGCCCTGCCGGCACCACTGACCCCGTCCTGACGCGTCCGGTGAGCCCGTCCGGTTGCGCCGCGACGGGTCGCCGTTCGGTGGGCCTGGCGGGTTGCCAGTTGATTGCCGTGCGCTGCCGGCAGGTAACGGTTTGGCCCGGTTCGGCGGACCCGGCCTGATCGGAGTTCTGCCCTCCCCCTGCGGCCGCATAGACTGCCTGCCGATGGACACACAGGTCGCCGACTCGCTGCTGGGCTCGTTGATCGACGGGCGGTACCGGATCCGTGCCCGGGTGGCGCGGGGTGGCATGGCGACCGTGTACACGGCGACTGACGAACGGCTCGAGCGCACCGTCGCGCTGAAGATCATCCATCCGACCCAGCTCAACGACGTGCAGGGTCGCGATGCCGGGTTCCTCGACCGGTTCACCGACGAGGCCAAGACCATCGCCCGGCTGACCCACCCCAACGTGGTCGCCGTCTACGACCAGGGCACCCACCTCGGGCTGCCGTACCTGGTGATGGAGTACGTCCGGGGCCGGACGCTGCGCGACGTGCTGGCCGAGCGACGGCGGCTCAACCCGGGCGAGGCGCTGGCGATCCTGGAGCAGATGCTGGCAGCGATCGGTGCCGCCCACCGGGCCGGCCTGGTGCACCGCGACGTCAAACCCGAGAACGTGCTGGTCGCCGAGGCGCCGACCGGCGGCGCCGGGAACCTGATCGACAGCGTCGTGAAGGTCGCCGATTTCGGCCTGGCCCAGGCCGTGCAGGCCAGCGCCGAGGCCGGCGGCGGTCAACTGATGGCCACCGTGGCGTACGTGGCGCCGGAGCTCGTCACCCAGGGCCGGGCCGATCCGCGTACCGACGTCTACTCGGCGGGCATCGTGCTGTTCGAGATGCTCACCGGTCGGGTGCCCTACGACGGTGACCGCCCGGCGGAGGTCGCCTGGCAGCACGTCGACCAGGACGTGCCACCGCCGTCGCAGTCGGTGCCGGGTGTCCCGGCGATGGTCGACGACCTGGTCGTGCGGGCAACCCGCCGGGATCCGGGTGAACGCCCCACCGACGCCGGAGCGCTGCTGTCCGACGTCCAGGTGGTCCGCGACGATCTCGGCAACGCGAGCGCCAACACGGCGGTGCTGCGCCAACTGGCGCAGCCCACGATGGCGGTCTCGCCGGTGCCGGAGGCCGAGCGCCCGTCCTGGGCCCGACTGCCGGAGCCGAAGGACCGACGGGACCGGTCGGCACCGCGCCGACGGGCCGCCTCCAGCACCGTGGTCCGCTCGGCCGCCGCCGGTGGGCCACCGGTGATGGCCAGCGGCGGAGCCGACCCGGCTCCCGGCCGGCGGCGCAGCACCGAGCGGAGCCGGGCGAAGAGCACCGAGCAGCCCGGCGGCGCAGGCCTGGGTGGGCTGCGGGACCGGCTGGTGGAGAACCCGCGGGCCCGGCTGGCGGCGATCGCCGGGGCGCTGGTGTTCCTGCTGCTGCTCGGGGTCGGCGGCTGGTGGCTCGGGGCCGGCCGGTACACCGTCGCGCCCAGCATGGTCGGCCTCGACCAGGCGCAGGCACAGGCACTGGCCGCGCAGCGCGGCCTCACGATCAGCGTCGCCGACCCCCGGCACGACGAGAACGTCGCCCGGGATCTGGTGCTGGCCCAGGATCCGCCCGGCAACGGCCGGATCGTCCGCGGCGGCGAGATCACCCTGACCTTCTCCCTCGGTCCCGAGCGCTACGCGGTGCCCGACGTGGTCGGCAAGACGCTCGACCTGGCCCGGGTCGACCTGGAGAAGGCGCAGCTGGTGTTGGAGCAGGCGGCCGACCGGTACGACGACAACCTGCCCGCCGGCGTGGTGGCCGCCGTCGACCCGCCGGTCGGCACCGAGGTGCAGGCCGGCGACGTGGTGAAGGTGACGGTCAGCAAGGGCCGGGCCCCGATCACCGTGCCCAACGTGGTGGGGCTCGACGTCGACGAGGCCCGGCGGATGCTGGAGGAGCTCAAGCTCGAGCCGCTGGTCGCCTCCGAGGAGTCGGACAAGCCGAAGGACCAGGTCATCGGTCAGGAGCCGGCGGACGGCGCCGGGGTGGAAGAGGGTACGGAGATCAAGCTCAGGGTGAGCGAGGGCCCGCCGGCGGTCGTCGTGCCGAGGATGATTGACCGGCCCTGTCAGGAGGCGCTGGCCGAACTGCAGGGCCTGGGCTT
The DNA here is from genome assembly GCF_029581175.1 of Solwaraspora sp. WMMD937. Classification (NCBI taxonomy): domain Bacteria; kingdom Bacillati; phylum Actinomycetota; class Actinomycetes; order Micromonosporales; family Micromonosporaceae; genus Solwaraspora; species Solwaraspora sp. WMMD937. The sequence continues at coordinate 5,733,027 of NZ_CP120738.1, forward strand.
CCCGGTCCGGGTCGACTTCAACCCCAACGGCACGGTCCGCTACCAGAGCCCCAACGACGGGTCCGAGGTGCCGCCCGGCACCGAGATCGTGATCGGCTGTCTCTGAGATGCCGGTCGACGGTTCCGCCGGGCACCGGCCGGTCGGCTCGCACACGCCCACCTCGGGCGGGCTGGCCCGAGCCGCGCTGCCGTACGCCGACACGGCCGCCTCCGAGGTGGTGCAGGTGTACGTCGGCAACTCGCGCGGCTGGGCGATGCCCGACGGCGACCCGGCCCAGGACGTGGCGTTCCGCGACGGCTGCGCCGAGCGTGGGCTGCGCGCGTACATTCACGCCTCGCTGCTGGTGAACCTCGGTTCGCCGACGACCGCCACGGTGGAACGCTCCGCCGCGACCCTGGCGCACGCGCTGCGCCGGGGCCGGGCGATCGGCGCCGAGGCGGTCGTCTTCCACGCCGGCAGCGCCGTCGACGACGGGTACGCCGACACCGCTATGCGGCAGGTCCGCGAGGCGCTGCTGCCGTTGCTGGACGCCGCCGAGGCCGCCGACGGACCGATGCTGCTGGTCGAGCCGAGCGCCGGCGGCGGCCGGTCGCTGGCGTCCCGGGTGGAGCATCTGCGGCCGTACCTCGCCGCGGTGGACTGGCATCCCCGGATGGGGGTCTGCTTCGACACCTGCCACGCGTGGGCCGCCGGGCACGACGTGGCCGGCACGGGTGGCATGACGGCGACGATCGACGCGCTGGTCGACGCCGTCGGGGCGGACCGGCTGCGGCTGGTGCACGCCAACGACTCCCGCGACGGTTGCGGGTCCACCCGGGACCGGCACGAGACGATCGGCGAGGGCATGATCGGCGAGGCGGCGTTCGCCGAGTTGATGCGGCATCCGGCCACTGCCGGCGTGCCGGTGCTGGTCGAGACGCCGAGCGAGAAGCACGTCGGGCACGCCGCCGACATCGCGACGCTGCGTCGCCTGGCCGAGGCGGCGACTGTGCGCTAGCGGCGCAGAATGGCGCCGAGCACCTCGCCCGCCCGGTTCACCGCCGCGTCGTCGACGTCCAGGTGGGTGACCAGCCGGGCGGCGGTCGGCCCGAGCACCGACACCAGCACCCCGCCGGCCCGGGCCGCCTCGGCCAACGCCGGGGCGTCCAGCGTGGTCTTGGTCAGGTCGAGACCGACGATGTTGCTGCGCACCTGGTCCGAGCGCACCACACCGTACGGCTCCAACGCCTGCGCCAGTCGGGCCGCCCGCACGTGGTCGTCGGCGAGCCGGTGCACGTGGTGTGCCAGGGCGTACCGCCCGGCGGCCGCGAGCACCCCGGCCTGACGCATCCCGCCGCCCATCCGTTTACGCAGGACGCGGGCGGCCGCGACCCGTTCGGCGCTGCCGACCAGCACCGAGCCGACCGGTGCGCCGAGCCCTTTGGACAGGCACACCGAGACGGTGTCGAACAACGCGCCGTAATCGGCCAGTGGCACGCCGTCGGCGACGTGGGCGTGCCAGATCCGGGCACCGTCACAGTGCAGCGCCACCCCGGCGTCGGCGGTGACCGCCCGCAGCCCACGCAGCACGTCCAGCCCGATGATCTGCCCGCCGGAGCGGTTGTGGGTCTGTTCGACGGCGACCGCCCGGGTCGGCACCGCGCCGTACCCGGCCGGCCGGATCATCGCCGCGACCAGGTCCGGGTCCGGGTCACCGCCAGCGGCCGGCCAGGTCCGTGAGGAGATCCCGCCGTACGCGGCGGCGGCCCCGACCTCGTAGGTGACCACGTGTGCGTCGGCGTCGCAGAGCAACTCGCCGCCGGACGGCACCAGGGTCTGCAGGGCGATCTGGTTGGCCATCGAACCGGTCGGGGCGAACAGCGCGGCCTCGTGGCCGAACATCGCCGCGACCTGCGCCTCCAGCGCGTTGACCGTCGGGTCCTCGCCGTACACGTCGTCGCCGACCTCGGCCGCGGCCATCGCCGCCCGCATCCCCGGCGTCGGCCGGGTGACGGTGTCCGACCGCAGATCGACCACCGGCCGGACGGCGCTGCCGGCCGGGGTCGGCTCAGCCACGGAGCATCTCCGCGACCAGGAAGGCCAGCTCCAGGGACTGCTGGGTGTTCAGCCGTGGGTCGCAGGCGGTCTCGTACCGGTCCGGCAGGTGGATGTCCTCGATCGCCTGGGCGCCGCCGAGGCACTCGGTGACGTCCTCGCCGGTCAGCTCGACGTGCAGACCGCCGGGGTGGGTTCCCAGGCCCCGGTGCACCTCGAAGTAGCCGAGCACCTCGTCGACGATCCGGTCGAAGTGGCGGGTCTTGTAGCCGTTGGACGACTCGTGGGTGTTGCCGTGCATCGGGTCGCACTGCCACACCACCCGGGCGCCAGCGGCGGTGACCTTCTCGACGATCGGCGGCAGCGCGTCGCGGACCTTGTGGTTGCCCATCCGGCTGATCAGCGTGAGCCGGCCGGGAATGTTGTCCGGGTTGAGCTTCTCGCACAGCTCGAGAGCCTGCTCGGGACTGGTGCCGGGGCCGAGCTTGACGCCGATCGGGTTGGCGATGCGGGAGATGAAGTCGATGTGCGCGCCGTCGATCTGCCGGGTCCGCTCGCCGACCCACAGGAAGTGCCCGGACAGTCCGTAGGGGCGGTCGCCGGAGATCCGGGTCAGCGCCCGGTCGTACTCCAGCGCGAGCGCCTCGTGCGAGCAGTAGAGGGTGACGGTCCGCAACGCCTCGTCGTCGGTCATCCCGCAGGCCTGGATGAACGCCAGCGCCCGGTCGATCTCCCGGGCGATCGCCTCGTAGCGTTCGCCGGCCGGGGACCGCTTGACGAACCCCTTGTTCCAGTCGTGCACCGCGTGCAGGTCGGCCAGCCCACCGGCGAGGTAGGCACGGAGCATGTTCATCGCGGCGGCGGAGTTGGCGTACGCCCGGATCATCCGCTGCGGGTCGGCGACCCGGGCCTGCGCCGTTGTGTCCAGCGAGTTGATCATGTCGCCGCGGTACGCGGGCAACCCGAGCGCGTCGGTCGGCGACGAGCGGGGCTTGGTGTACTGACCGGCGACCCGGGCCACCTTGACCACCGGTAACGACGCGCCGTACGTCAGCACCACCGCCATCTGCAGGATGGTGCGGGCGTTGGCCAGCAGATGGCTCTCGGTGTTGTCGGTGAAGGTCTCGGCGCAGTCGCCGCCCTGCAGCAGGAAGGCCTTGCCGTCACAGACCAGCGCCAGCCGCTCCCGCAGCTGGTCGACCTCGTACGGGGCGACCACCGACGGGACGTTGCCCAGCACCTGGCACACCTCGTCGACCGCGGCCGGATCCGGCCAGGGCGGTGTCTGCGCCCGGGGAAGGCCGCGCCACCGGTCCAGCCCGAACGCCTCGTCCTCGACCGAGTCGGCGGCGGGACGGCTGGTCTGCAGGCTCGGGTGCCCGACCGACGGATAGCGCAACTGATGCCATTCTTGGCCCATGGCCAAAGCCTAGTCCGGCGCCGCGGCGACGGACCCGCCGGCCGGGGCGGTACCCGGCGCACCTGCCGGAGCGGCATCGACGTCGACGTCACCCGGACCGGTGTCGCCGGGCTGGTCTGGCGTCGCGGTCTCGTCGTGGATGCACCAGCCGCCGTCGCCGCTGCCGGCCGGCGTCACGGTGAACACGAGACTGACCCGGAGCGTCTCCGACCCGGCCCGGAGCGTGGTGGATCCGACGGCAGCGGTGACGGTGGCGGTGACCTCGTGGCCGACCGGGACCGGCCGGGAAGCCACGATCTCCCCCTGCTCCACCATCAACGACTCGGCGAAGTCGCCGTTGGGGCCGGTGGCGCTCGCGTCGAAGATCTCCTGAGTTGCGGCGCAGAGTTGGGCGCGCCCTTTGTCGAGGTCCTTGGCGACCATCGCGTCGAGGTAGTCCTGCACGAGCCGCCGGGACTCTTCGGCACCAATAGGCACGTCCGTCCCGGTCGGTTCCGGTTGTGGTTGCGGGCTGACGGTGCAGCCGGTGGCCGTCGATGTCAGCAGGGCCAGGGCGCCGACGGCCATGCCGCAGGCTGGTAGCGCCCGGGTCCGCATCCGCAGCGCGCTGGTTCGCATTCCGTCCCTCCCGTGCCCGCTGGCCACCGCCGCCGGCCACCACCACCAGGCGCCGAGTGTACGACCCGACCGGCGGAAACTGATCCGTCATGGGATTGACATGCCGTCAACACAGTCGTAGCTTCCTTGTCGAATCGCTTCGTCGAAGCGTTTCGACAACCTCATTCGGCTCCGCTTCACCGATCAGCCGCGTTCGAGACCCCGCCGCCAGCGGGCAGCCTCACCGCGGTCCGTGACCATCATCCGACCCCTGTCCCCGTGGCGGCGCCTGCACCGCGCCGCCCCTGCGGCACACCCGCGAGGAGGCTGGAATATGTTCCGTCAACAGAGAACAAGCACCCGCACCCTGATAGCCGCCGTACTCACCGCCACCGCCCTGACCCTGTCGGCCTGCGGCGCCGATGCCGACGACAGCGGCGACGGCAGCACCCTGCGCCTGTGGCACTACGAAGGCGCCAACAGCGCCATGGGCATCGCCTGGGCCGAAGCCATCAAGCAGTTCGAGGCCAGCCATCCCGGCGTCACCGTGGTCTACGAGGAGAAGGGTTTCGAGCAGATCCGGCAGAACGCCGGCATGATCCTCAACTCCGACCAGGGACCGGACATCCTGGAGTACAACAAGGGCAACGCCACCGCCGGCCTGCTGTCCAAGCAAGGACTGCTCACCGACCTCAGCGACGTGGTGGCCGAACGCGGCTGGGACGAGATGATCTCGCCGAGCGTCGCCACCACCTGCCGGTACGACGGCAACGGGGTGATGGGTGGCGACACCTGGTACGGCATCCCCAACTACGGCGAATTCGTGATGGTCTACTACAACAAGGACATGTTCGCCGAGTACGACCTGTCGGTGCCGACCACCTTCGCCGAGTTCGAAGGCGTCCTGGACACCTTCGTCGACAACGGCGTCACTCCGATCTCGGTCGGCGGCGCCGAGTACCCGGCCCAGCAGATCCTCTACGAGTTGGCGTTGACCCGGGCCGACCGGTCCTTCGTCGACGACTTCCAGCTCTACGCGAACCCGGTCGACTTCCACGGTCCGGAGTTCAGCTACGCGGCCACCACGTTCGCCGAGTGGGTCGACAAGGGCTACATCGGCGCCGACTCCGCCGGCATCAAGGCCGAGGACATGGGCGTCGCCTTCACCCAGGGCAGCTTCCCGATCATGATCTCCGGCAGCTGGTGGTACGGCCGGATGAGCGACGAGATCACCGACTTCGAGTGGGGCACCTTCCTCTTCCCCGGCAGCGACCTGCACCCCGGCTCCGGCGGAAACATCTGGGTGGTGCCGAGCAACGCCAAGAACAAGGACCTCGCCTACGACTTCATCGACATCACCATGCAGCCGGACATCCAGAACCTGCTCGGCGAGTCCGGCGGGGTGCCGCTGGCCGCGGACCCGGCCGCGATCACCACCCCGAAGGCCAAGGAGCTGATCGAGAACTTCAACACGCTCAACGACTCCGACGGGCTGGCCTTCTACCCGGACTGGCCGGCACCGGGCTACTACGACGTCCTGGTCGCCGGGGTCCAGCAGCTGATCAACGGCAGCAAGTCGCCGGACGAGGTGCTCGACGAGATCGCCAAGCCGTACAACGACAACCTGGCCAGCATCGGCGAGTGAGCGACGACCGTGCGCCGGGGACGCCGGTCCCCGGCGCACGGTCCGCTCCGGGAGGTTCCATGGCTAAGCCGCTCACCCGCCCCCACCCCCGTTCCCGTCACCGGAAAGCAGACTACGGATACGTAGCCTTCCTGCTCCCCGGGATCGTGCTGTTCCTCGCCGTGATCGTCGTGCCGCTGCTGATGAACGTCGGGATCAGCTTCACCCGGTGGTCCGGCGTCGGGACGCCGGAGTGGATCGGGTTCGACAACTACGACCGGTTGCTGCACGACACCAACTTCTGGGTCTCGTTTCGCAACATCGGCTTCATCATCCTCGCGATGGCGGTGCTGCCGACGCTGCTCGGCCTGTTTCTCGCCGCGGTCCTGTTCGACTACGTGGCCAAGCGGATCGGCCCGCGTACGGCGAGCGTGTTCCGCTCCGGACTGTACCTGCCGCAGGTGCTGCCGGTCGCGGTGACCGGCATCGTCTGGGGCTGGATCCTGCACCCCAGCTACGGTGCGCTGAACTCGATCCTGGACCGCGTCGGTCTGGGTGCCCTCGCTCAGAACTGGCTCGGTGACCCGGCGTACGCCCTGCTCAGCGTCATGGCGGTGATGGTCTGGTTCCAGCTCGGCTACCCGGTCGTGATGTTCATGGCCGGTCTGCAACGGGTCGATCCGGAGCTCTACGAGGCGGCCGACCTCGACGGCGCCGGATGGTTCCAGCGGTTCACCCGCATCGCGGTGCACCAGATCAGGCCGGAGATCTACGTCGTACTGGTCACCACGACCATCGCCGCGCTGAAGATCTTCGGGCAGATCTTCGTGCTGACCCGGGGCGGCCCGGGCAACGCCACCCTGGTGCCGTCGTACTTCGCCTACCAGAACTTCTTCGAGAAGGCCGACGCCGGATACGGCTCGGCGATCGCCACCGTACTGACCGCCATCATCGTCGTGTTGACCTACCTGTTCCTGCGGATCCAGACCCGCGACGAGCGCCTGGAAGGGAGCTGAGATGGTCGCCGCCACAACTGCCCGGCGCGGTCGACGCGGCCGGCTGACCGCCTCGACCGTCCTGATCGGCCTGACCGTACTCACCCTGCTGGTGCTGGCACCGTTCCTGGTCGTGGCGCTCAACGCGGTGAAGGCGCCGGCCGAGTACGCCGCCAACGGTCCGCTCGCCCTGCCCGGCGAGCTCTACCTGCGCGGTATCGTCGACTTCTGGTTCCGGGTCGACTTCGGCGAGAAGCTGTGGAACAGCTTCCTGATCAGCGCCACGGTCGCCGTCGGCGCGGTAGTGATCTCGGTGCTCAACGCGTACGCGATCGGCATCGGCCGGATGCGCGGACGCCTCGCCTTCCTGATGTTCTTCCTACTGGCCAACCTGCTGCCGCAGGAGGCGCTGGTCTACCCGCTCTACTATTTGTCCAAACAGGTCGGCCTCTACAACAGCCGGATCGCCGTCATCATCATCTTCACCGCGATCCAGGCGGCGTTCGGCACCTACCTGCTCTCCTCGGTGTTCCGCGACTTCCCGCGACAGTTGCTGGAGGCCGCCGCGATGGACGGGGCGGGCAAGTGGCGGGTGCTGTGGAAAGTAGTCGTTCCGACCAGCTGGCCGACCCTGTCGGTGCTGTTCACCTTCTTCTTCATCTGGACCTGGAACGAATTCTTCCTGCCGCTGATCTTCCTGATCTCCAACGACAAGCAGACGGTGCCGGTGGCGCTCGGTGTACTGCAGGGAGACCGGATGATGGACGCCACCACCACCAGCGCGTCGGCGCTGCTCGGCATCGTGCCGGCGGTGCTGTTCTTCCTCATCTTCCAGCGCACCCTGACCCGGGGTGTGCTGGCCGGCGCGGTCAAGTAGGACCTGACCCGAGAGAGGTTCGATGAAATTCAGCAACGGATACTGGCGGATGCGTGACGGCGTACGGCCGCTCTATCCCGCGCAGGTGCACGACGTCGAGGTCGAGCCGACGGCGCTGACCGTTTACGCCCCGACCCGGCGGATCACCGGTCGCGGCGACACCCTCAACCAGCCGCTGCTCACCGTACGCTGCACCGCCCCCGCCCCCGACGTGGTATCCGTCCGGGTGGGGCACTTCCTCGGCCGGCGGCCCCGGCATCCGGACTTCGTCCTGGCCAGCGAGCCGGGCACCGAGGTCCAGGTGACTGACGACGCCGAGTACGCCAGCATCACCTCGGGCGGGCTGACCGCCCGGTTCGCCCGGGGCGACGGCTGGCGGCTGGAGTTCGTGGCCGACGGCCGGGTGCTCACCGGCAGCGGCTACAAGAGCATGGCCGCGCTGGACACCGACGACGGGTCGTACGTGCGGGAACAGCTCAGCCTCGGCGTCGGCGAGACGGTGTACGGACTCGGCGAGCGGTTCGGCCCGCTGGTTCGCAACGGCCAGGTGGTCGACATCTGGCAGGAGGACGGCGGCACCAGCAGCGAGCAGGCGTACAAGAACGTTCCGTTCTATCTCACCACCGGCGGCTACGGGGTGTTCGTCAACCACCCCGGGCTGGTCTCGTTCGAGGTCGGCTCCGAGGTGGTCTCCCGGGTGTCGTTCAGCGTCGCCGGGCAGAGCCTGGAGTACCTGGTCATCTACGGCCCGACGCCGCACGAGATCCTGCGCAAGTACACCGCCCTGACCGGCCGGCCGGCCCTGCCGCCGGCCTGGTCGTTCGGGCTGTGGCTGAGCACCTCGTTCACCACCTCCTACGACGAGCAGACGGTCAGCTCGTTCATCGACACCATGGCGGAGCTGGAGCTGCCGCTGTCGGTGTTCCACTTCGACTGTTTCTGGATGCGCGAGTTCCACTGGTCGAACTTCGAATGGGATCCGCGGGTCTTTCCCGAACCCGAGCTGATGTTGGAGCGGCTACGCAAGCGGGACCTGAAGGTCTGCGTGTGGATCAACCCGTACATCGCGCAGCGGTCGGCGCTGTTCGCCGAGGGGGCGGCGCGGGGCTACCTGGTCCGGACCGCCGACGGCGACGTCTGGCAGTGCGACCTCTGGCAGGCCGGGATGGGTCTGGTCGACTTCACCAACCCGGACGCCCGACGCTGGTACGCCGACAAGCTGCGGGTGTTGCTGGACATGGGCGTCGACGCGTTCAAGACCGATTTCGGGGAGCGAATTCCGACCGATGTGGTCTGGCACGACGGTGCCGACCCGGAACGGATGCACAACTACTACACGCACCTGTACAACCAAACGGTGTTCGACCTGCTCCGGGAGCACCGCGGTGAGGGCGAGGCGGTGCTGTTCGCCCGGTCGGCGACCGCTGGCGGGCAGCAGTTCCCGGTGCACTGGGGCGGTGACTGCGAATCCACCTTCGAGTCGATGGCGGAGAGCCTGCGCGGCGGCTTGTCGCTGGCAATGTCCGGGTTCGGCTTCTGGAGCCACGACATCGGCGGTTTCGAGGGCCGGCCGGCACCGGAGGTGTTCAAGCGCTGGATCCCGTTCGGGCTGCTCTCCTCGCACAGCCGGTTGCACGGCAGCCAGACCTACCGGGTGCCGTGGACGTTCGACGAGGAGGCGGTCGACGTGCTGCGGATCTTCACCCGGCTCAAGGCACGGCTGATGCCGTACCTGTTCGGGCAGGCGGTACTGGCCCACGCCGAGGGGATCCCGGTGATGCGTCCGCTGGTCGCCGACTTCCCGGACGACCCGGCGGTGACCCACCTGGAGCGGCAGTACCTGCTCGGGGACAGCCTGCTGGTGGCGCCGGTGTTCCGGGCCGACGGGCAGGTCGACTTCTACCTTCCGGCCGGCACCTGGACCCACCTGCAGACCGGCGAGGAGATCACCGGCCCGGGCTGGGTGCGCCGGACGGTCGGGTTCGACCAGGTGCCGGTGCTGGTGCGCCCCGGTACGGTGCTGCCGCTCGGGGCGAACGCGGACCGACCGGACTACTCGTTCGCCGATGGGGTGACCCTGGCGGTGTACCAGCTCGCCGACGGGCAGCAGGTGCAGGTGTCGGTGCCGGCGCTGGACGGGTCCGAGGCCGCCCGGTTCGTGGTCGCCCGGCACGGCACGGCGGTCACCGCGGACCGGGTCGCCGGGCCGGCCCTGCCGTGGCGGGTGCAGCTGGTCGGCCACGGCGAGGTCCGGGAGGTGGCCGCCGACATCAGCCGGTGGCAGGGGGAGCTGACGGACCGGTAGCCGGATTGGCCGCCCGGCTGCCCGCCGGGTCGGTTGCCGCCCCGGTGGTGAGTGCGGCGGCGACCGAGGCGGCCAGCCGGGCGACGTAGCCGCGCGGCAGCGGGGTACGGGCCACCGCGAGCCGCCAGTAGAGCGGGCCGACCATCAGGTCGACGACGAAGTCGGGATCGGTGTCGGCGGGCAGTTCCCCCCGCCGCACCGCCCGGTTCGTCACCAGGGTGCCGATCCCCCGCTGGTTGTCCCGCAGGGCTGCCTGCAGGGTCTGCGCGATCGCCGGGTTGCGGGCCGCCTCGGCGAGCAGGTCCGGCACGATCTGCCCGGCCAACGGATGACGCAACGCCCGGGCCGCGATGGTCAGCACCAGCTCGAGGTCACCGCGCAAGGTGCCGGTGTCCGGCACGGCGGTCACCCCGAGGGCGACCTCGGAGACGATCCCGATGACCATCTCCAGTTTTGAACCCCACCGCCGGTAGACGGCGGTCTTGCCGACCCCGGCCCGGCGGGCCACCGCTTCAATCGACATCCTGCCATAGCCGACTGCGGCCAGTTCCTGCAACGCGGCAGCCCGGATCGCCTGCGTCACGTCCTCCCGCAGTACCGCCGCGCCCGCCGGCGGTCGCTTTCCGTCGCCCTGCATTCGAGCCAGTGTAACCGCACGACGATACGGTTGCGTATCGTCGTTGCCTCCCCTACCGTTTCCGTCAGGACGCGACGGTATCGTTCCGTGCCATCGGACATGAAGATGAGGAGCCGGGCATGAACCGGCCTCACCGGTCCGGCACCACCCGTGCCAGCGGGTCGCGCGGCACCGTCGTCGCGGCGTCCGGGACGAGAGGTACCCGTCGGAGAGGGGCGCGGGTGTGCACGAGCGGCAGCGTTGGCTGATGGAAGGACAGATCGGATGCGGCAGCCAACCAGTGGCACGACCGTGACGCTGGAACCGGACAGCGGGCCCACCCTCGCCGAGCTGGCCCGACAACACGGCCTGGCGGTGAGCGGTGCCCGCCCGTCGCTGGGTGCCTACGTCAAGCAGTTGTGGTCGCGGCGGCACTTCATCTGGGCGTACTCCAACGCCCGGCTGATCGCCATGTACACGAACGCCCGGCTGGGCCAGATCTGGCAGGTGATCACCCCGCTGGCCAACGCCGGGGTGTACTTCCTGGTCTTCGGGCTGCTGCTGGGCACCGACCGCGGCATCGACAACTACATCGCGTACCTCTGCACCGGGATCTTCATCTTCACCTTCACCCAGCAGGCGGTGACCACCTCGGCCCGGTCGATCGGCGACAACATGAACCTGATCCGGGCGGTGCACTTCCCCCGGGCCAGCCTGCCGTTGACCTCGGTGCTGGTGCAGTTGCAGCAACTCGCCCCGTCGATGACCGTGCTGGCGGTCATCATGCTGGCCACCGGTGAGGGGATCGACTTCAGCTGGCTGCTGCTGATCCCGGCGCTGCTGCTGCAGACGCTGTTCAGCGGCGGGCTGGCCATGATGGTGGCCCGCTGGGCGGCGCGCACCAGTGACCTCTCCCAACTGCTGCCGTTCGTGATGCGGACCTGGCTGTACTCATCCGGCGTGTTCTACAGCATCGACCGGTTCACCGGCGACCTGCCCGGCTGGGTGGTCACCGTGCTGCAGTTCAACCCGATGGCGGTCTACATCGACCTGGTCCGCTACGCGTTGATGGACTCGATGGGCAGCCCGCCCGGGTACCTGTGGCCGGCGGCCGGCGGTTGGGCCGTGCTGATGGGTGTGGTGGGCTTCATCTACTTCTGGCGTGCCGAGGAGGAGTACGGCCGTGGCTGACCTGCTGGACGCACCGGCTTCCGGGGCCGACACCCGGGTGCCCACCGTGATCGTCGACGACCTGCACGTCGTCTACCGGATCAACACCGGCGGCGGCGGGCGCAACAGCCCGGTCGCGGCGCTGCGGCGGATCGCGACCCGCAAGCAGGCCCCGACGGTACGCGAGGTGCACGCCATTCGCGGCGTCAGCTTCGTGGCGCACCGTGGCGAGGCGATCGGGCTGATCGGCAGCAACGGCTCCGGCAAGTCGACCCTGCTGCGTGCGGTGGCCGGCCTGCTGCCGCCGCGCCGGGGCAAGGTCTACACCCAGGGTCAGCCGTCCCTGCTCGGGGTGAACGCCGCCCTGATGAACGACCTGACCGGCGAGCGTAACGTCGTGCTCGGTTGCCTGGCGATGGGAATGAGCCCGGCGGAGGTGCGGGCGAAGTACGACGGGATCGTCCAGTTCTCTGGCATCAACGAACGGGACGATTTCGCGTCGCTGCCGATGCGGACCTACTCGTCGGGTATGGCGGCCCGACTGCGGTTCTCGATCGCCGCGGCGAAGAGCCACGATGTGCTGATGATCGACGAGGCGCTGGCCACCGGCGACGCCGCGTTCCAGCGGCGCAGCGAGGAACGGGTCCGTGAGCTGCGGGCCGAGGCCGGGACCGTCTTCCTGGTCAGCCACAGCAACAAGTCGATCCTGGACACCTGTGAGCGCAGTATCTGGCTGGAGTCCGGCGTGATCCGCATGGACGGGCCGAGCACCGAGGTGGTCAAGGCCTACCAGGAGTACGCCAACCGCAGGTGACCCGAGCCGGGCGTCCGGGGGCGGCGTACCCGCCGCCCCCGGACACCCGTGCGGGTGGTGGTTCCAGCTTCAGCCGAGACCGTTGCGGATCGCGGTGACCAGTTCACCGTTGCCGGTGTCGCCGGACAACTCCCAGAAGAACGCCCCGCCGAGGCCCTGGCCCCTGGCGTAGTTCATCTTGCCGCCGATGGTCGCCGGGGTGTCGTAGCTCCACCAGTTGTTGCCGCACCTGGCGTACGCGGTGCCGCCGACGGTGCCGGTCGCCGGGCAGGTGTTCTTCAGCACCTTGTAGTCCTCGATGCCCTGCTCGTAGGTGCCCGGTGCCGGACCGGTGGCAGTGCCACCCGGAGCGCTCTGGCTGACGCCGGTCCAGCCCCGACCGTAGAAGCCGATGCCGAGCAGCAGCTTGCTCGCCGGGATGCCCTTGCTCTTCAGCTTCTGAATCGCCGCGTCCGACCAGAAGCCCTGCTGCGGGATTCCCGGGTACGAGGTCAGTGGCGAGTGTGGGGCGGTCGGTCCCTGCGCGTTGAAGGCGCCGAAGTAGTCGTACGTCATCGGCATGATCCAGTTCAGGTCGCCGACCGCTCCGGCGTAGTCGGCCGCGTCGATCTTGCCGCCGTTGCTGCCGTCCGCGGTGATCGCCGCGGTCACCAGCGCGCTCGACCCGAACCGGTCACGCAGTGCCGAGATCAGGTTCCGGAACGCCGCAGGACCGCTGGAGTCGCAGGTCAGGCCACAGGCGTTGGGGTACTCCCAGTCGATGTCGATACCGTCGAACACGTCCGCCCAGCGCGGGTCCTCGACCAGGTTGTAGCAGGACTCGGCGAACGCGGCCGGGTTCTGCGCAGCCTGAGTGAAGCCGCCGGACCAGGTCCAGCCGCCGAACGACCAGATCACCTTCAGGTGCGGATACATCGCCTTGAGCTTGCGCAGCTGATTGAAGTTGCCCCGCAACGGCTGGTCCCAGGTGTCGGCGACCCCGTCGACGCTGTCCGCGGCGGTGTACGCCTTCTCGTAATCGGCGTAGCTGTCCCCGATGGCGCAGCGCCCACCGGCGGTGTTGCCGAACGCGTACATGATGTGAGTCATCTTCGACGCCGACCCACTCGTGTGGATGTTGCGCACGTGGTAGTTGCGGGCGTAGACCCCCCACTGGGTGAAGTAGCCGACCACCTTCTGCCCACCGGGCGGCGGGGGCGGAGTCGTCGGCGGTGGCGTGGTGGGCGGCGCCGTCGTCGGCGGTGGCGCGGTGGTCGGGGCCGGGCCGCCTGCGCAGGAGACCCCGTTGATGGTGCAGTTCTGTGGTGCCCGGAAGGCGCCGGTGCCGATGTAGCCCCAGCTGAACGAGGCTCCCGGCGCGAGGCCACCGGCCCAGCTCTTCTTCACCGCGGTGTACCGGTTGCCGCTGCGCGTCACGTCGGCGTCCCAGAAGCTGCTGATGGTGGTGCCGGCCGGCAGGTCGAACTCGATTCGCCAGGTGCCGACGGTGGCGTCGGAGCCGTTGGCGACCGTCACCCGGACCTCGTGCCCGGTACCCCAGTCGGAGCTGGCGACGAAGCTGGCAGAGATGGTGCCGGCGCCGAACGCCGCGGTGACCGGCACCGCCGCCGCGGCCGTCACCACGGCCAGCGCCCCGGCCCAGACGGCGCGGCGCAGTGATCTTCTCATCAGGCGTCTCCCCATTTAGTTAGGAAACTTTCCATAAAGTGCCTGAGACGCTACTCACACATCGGCCAGTTCGTCAAGATGTCGATATCTCGATGGCTGCGACCCCGGCCAGGCGTCGTCCGGCAGCACCGGGGAACCGCGCGGACGAGCTCGGGCTCAGATCCGGCGTCGGCCGGAGAACCCGCACTCCAGGCGGTGGTACCAGCGGATCTCGCCGTCGCCTTCCAGCCAGCACCACAGGACCGGACGGTCGTCCAGCTCGCCCGGGAAGTCGAGCAGCACCGGGGCGACGCCCTTGACCTGGATCTCCTGCTCGTTCAGCTCGTCGAGAATCCCGTAGATCCGCGCTTCCAGCCCTTTCACCTCGGCCAGACCCCCGTGCGGGCTGTCCGATCCGGCGGCCAGATCCGCCCGCAACTCAGCCAGGTCCGCGCGGAGCAGGACCAACTCGTCGATCCGTGGACGGAGGGTTGCCATCAGGTGGCGGGCCTGGGCGAGGGTGAACACGTTCGCCAGTATGGTCCATCACCACCCGTCGGGGTCGACCGGTCGCCGGAGGACTGCGGCCGACCGTCACGCGAGGCCGCTGGACTGTGGCCGACCGCCCGGCGCGGCCGCTGACCCGGACGGCTGCCCCGGGCCGCCGCCGGTCGCCGTGCGCCGGCGGCGGCACTGGGCGCGTCGGCGGAACGCGCCCGGCAGCCGGCCGCAGGGGGGCAGCCAGGGCCGGCTGTCGACGTCGCCGCAGGGGAAGTCACGATACGACGCCGGTACGGCGGTCGCCCAGTGCCGGCGGACTTCGTTCCCGTCGAGCCACCTACGACCGCCTATGTCGCAAACGGTAGCCACACCGACACGTTCAGCGGAAGAGGGTGAGCGTGAATGAATACCTCAGCCGTGCTGCGCGGCCAGCTCCCGGGCGCGGTCGCGGGCCGCCTCCAGGGCGGCGAGCAGCGCCGCCCGAACCCCGTGGTTCTCCAGCTCGCGGATGGCCGAGATGGTGGTGCCGGCCGGCGAGGTGACGGCCTCACGCAGCTTGACCGGATGCTCGCCGGAGTCCCGCAGCATCACCGCCGAACCGATCGCCGTCTGCACGATCAGGTCGTGCGCCACCTGGCGGGGCAGACCGAGCAGGATTCCAGCGTCGATCATCGCCTCGACCAGCAGGTAGAAGTAGGCCGGACCGGAGCCGGACAACGCGGTAACCGCGTCCTGCTGGGTCTCCGGCACCCGGATCGTGACACCGAGCGGCTGGAACATCTCCTCGGCGAGGGCCAGATGCTCGGCGGTGGCGTGCCGGCCGGCGGAGATGGCGGTCATCGCCTGATCCACCAGCGCCGGGGTGTTGGTCATCACCCGTACCACCGGGGTGCCGTCCGGTAGGCGGCGGGCGAAGAACTCGGTCGGCAGTCCCGCGCAGAGCGAGACGACCAGCTTGTCCGCCGGCACCTTGGGGCCGATCTGGTCCAGCAGGGTGGCGGCGTCCTGCGGCTTGACCGCCACGGCCAGCACCTCCGCCTCGGCCACCGCGGTGTGGTTGTCCACCACCGACACGCCGTAGCGCACCGCGACGTCCTCGGCCCGCTCCCGCCGCCGGGTCGTCGCCAGCAGTTGATCTGCCGGCCAGCCGGCCCGCAACAGGCCGGACAGGACCAGTTCGCCGATCTTGCCGGCACCGATCACGGCCACCTTGTGCGCGCCGGGAGGCATCCGTACGTCATCCTCTCTCGAACCGGTCCGAACCGAACCGCGACGAACCAGAACCGGACCGGACCGGACCGGACCGCGCCGGACCGGGCGGAGCGGCGCCCTGGCGAGAGCCGCCCATCCCGGCCCGAAACCGGTCGTCAGCTGCCGAAGAAGACCTCGGCCTCGGTGTAGCGCTCCAGTGGCACGGTCTTGAGCTCCCGGGTCGCCTCGGCCAGCGGCACCCGGACGATGTCGGTGCCCCGGATACCGACCATCTTGCCCCAGTCGCCGTCGTTGGCGGCGTCGATCGCGTGCAGGCCGAGCCGGGTGGCGAGCACCCGGTCGAAGGCGGTGGGGGTGCCGCCGCGCTGGATGTGACCCAGCACGACGGTCCGGGCCTCCTTGCCCGTCTTGGCCTCCAGCTGCTCGGCGAGCCACTGGCCGATGCCGCCGAGCCGGACGTGGCCGAAGGAGTCGAGCTCCTTGTTCTGCAGGACCATCTGGCCCTCCATCGGGTGGGCCCCCTCGGCGACCACCACAATCGGGGCGTACTGCTTCTGGAACCGCTTCTCGACGTAGGTGGCGACCTGCTCGACGTCGAACTCGCGCTCCGGCAGCAGGATCACGTTCGCCCCACCGGCGAGTCCGGCGTGCAATGCGATCCAGCCGGCGTGCCGGCCCATGACCTCGACCACCAGGGTGCGATGGTGGCTCTCGGCGGTGGTGTGCAGCCGGTCGATGGCCTCCATCGCGATGTTGACCGCAGTGTCGAAGCCGAAGGTGTAGTCGGTGGCGCCGAGGTCGTTGTCGATCGTCTTCGGCACGCCGACCACCTGCACGCCGAGTTCGTGCAGCTTGGTGGCGACGCCGAGAGTGTCCTCGCCGCCGATCGCGACCAGGGCGTCCACGCCCTGGGACGCCAGGTTCTCCTTGATCCGCTCGACCCCGCCGTCGATCTTGAACGGGTTGGTCCGGGACGAACCGAGGATGGTGCCGCCGCGGGGCAGGATGCCCCGTACCTCGTCGATACCGAGAGGCCGGCTCAGCCCCTCCAGCGGTCCGCGCCAGCCGTCGCGGAATCCGATGAACTCGTGACCGTAGCTGGCGACGCCCTTGCGCACCACCGCTCTGATCACTGCGTTCAGGCCGGGGCAGTCGCCGCCGCCGGTGAGCACGCCGATACGCATGATCCGCTCATCCTCCAGGAAACTGTGCGGTAGACCCACTCGAGCCCCAGGAACGAAGTCCGGTCAGACCGTCGGCATCGTTGCCGGCCCGGGGCGGGCCGTCAGTGCGCACTTTATCGGCCCGACCGGCGCCCGGGCGAGCAGACCCCGAGGATCACCGGACCGTCGCTGGCCCGGTCACCGCCGGTAGGCCCGGCTGATCACCTGCCAGCGGGCAAGGTTGTGGCGTGCGTCGACGAGCGCGTCGTGCCGGTCGGCGGCCGACGCCGGCAGATCCGGCCGACCGGCGTCGTCCCACCGCTGCCGCAGGTCCTTGGTGAACCGGGGAATCTCCCGGGGCAGGGCCGGCATGGCCCCCCACAACTGGGCCAGCGCCACATGGTCGTACGCGGCGTACCAGGCCCACAGCTCCAACTCGGTGGCCGAACCGTCGCGCAGCGGCGCGACCAGGAACGCGTACAGCTCGTCGCGGATCCGCGCCCGGGACCGCCAGGCCGGATCGGCCGGTGACGGCAGCTTGTCGAGCACGTGCCGACGCACCCACGGCACCGCCCGGGCACCGTCGAACTCCGTGGAGACCGCGTAGAACTCCCGGCCGTGCTCGTCGACGACACCGATCGAAACCAGGTCGACGAGGCGCCCGTCCTCGATGAACTCGCAGTCGTAGAAGTAGCGGTAGATCATCACCGCCATCCTCGCCGATACCGGAGATAGACCCCCATCGGGGTACCGGCCGGAGCGTCGCCGTCGACCGGCTCGCTCCGACCGGTACCGCATCCCCACGGCCGGATCCGCCGGGCCCCCGTGTCGGCCCCCACCCGCCGGTGGATCTGGCCGCTAGCCTGCCGGTTTGTCGGGCACAGGACTGTCACAGAAATGATTGTGGGGGTGTACACCACGCGACACGGCAGCCATGATCTGATGTTGACACCGTTCTCCGAACGGTATCTATTTCATGTTCGCCTGGGTCGGGTGATGCACCCCGGACGGGCACGATGGTGCCCCCGGTGGGATGGTGCCCTTGGTGGGGAGGGGTTGGACCGTGGAGATGCGCCTGCCGGAGCCGGGTGACGCGCTCACCGGCGTGGACATGTTCGCCGGCCTCGAACCCGAGGTCCGGCAACGGGTCATCGCTGCCGCAGTGCCCCGCACCTACCGCAGGGGTCAGTTGCTCTTTGTCGAGAACGACCCGGGCGAGTCGCTCATCGTGCTCAAAAGGGGCGCCGTCGCGGTCTTTCGCACCGCGCCGACCGGCGAACGTGCGGTGTTGTCCGTCGTCCGCCCGCCCGACGTGCTGGGCGAGGTGTCGCTGCTGGACGCGTCGACCCGGTCGGCGTCCGCCGAGGCCATCGAGGACTGCACCGCGCTGGCGTTGTCCCGGGGCGCGTTCATGGATCTGGTGCACTCCAACCCGCGCATTCTCGACGCGGTGATGCGCTCACTCGGTGCGCTGATCCGCCGGCTCACCGAGCAGAACGCCGATCACGTCTTCCTCGATCTGCCCGGTCGGGTGGCCAAGACGCTGGTCCGGCTGGCCGGCGAGAGCCAGGCCCCGATGATCACCATCGAGCTGAACCAGAGCCAGCTGGCAGAGATGGCCGGTGGCTCCCGGCAGAGCGTCAATCAGGCGATCGGATCGTTCAGCAACCGAGGTTGGCTGCGTACCGAAGGTCGGCGGATCGTGGTGACCGACGTGGCCGCGCTGCGCCGCCGGGCCGGAATGGCCGACCGATGAGGACGACCCCGGCGGTACGCGCGTGGCGCGCGTACCGCCGGGCCTGACGTCTGCCGGCTGTCAGGGCTGGGTGCTGGTCGGGCCGATCCAGTTGGTGCCGACCTTCTCCCCGGTCGGGCCGATCCACTCCTCGGCCACGACCCCCTCCTCCTGCAGCTTCGCCAGCGTGCCGGCGTCGAGATCGATCATCTCCCCCACGCCATGGCTGACCCCGGACGAGTCCGTCCAGTCCTTCTCCAACTTGACGTACACCATGTCAGGACTCCCCTGCTCGGTCTGATCTGGCCAGATGAATGTATCCCGGTACCACCGGTAGATGGACTGTCCATTAACCAACAGCCCGGTTATGGACAGTTGACCGTACCGGCGATACTCGGGCTGACGCACCCGCCGTGACCTGCGAGTCCGGCCACCCCGGCAGGTCGGGTCCGGCACCGCCACGCCCGGCCGGGCATAGCCGCTGGCCAGGGCAGGTGGCCAGATGCGACAGTAGGCTCCCGACTCGACGTTCCCGCGAGGAGGCTGGCATCGCTGCCCCGTGCGAAAAATGTGGCCGGACCGCGGCCGACGACGACCGCTACTGCGGCGGCTGCGGTACGGCGCTCATCCCTGTCTGCGCGCACTGCGACCGCCCGCTGGCGGCCGACGCGAGCTTCTGCACCTCCTGTGGGCAGCCGCAGGGCGGCCGACGACCGACCGAGCCGAGTCAGGAGGACCGACGTCGGGTCAGCGTCCTGTTCATCGACCTGATCAACTTCACGCCGTACGTGGAACGGGTCGATCCCGAGCAGGTCCGGCGGATGCAGACGAACTTCTTCTCCATCGCACGCCGGGTCGTCGGCCAGTACGGCGGGGTGGTGGAGAAGTACATCGGCGACGCGGTGATGGCGCTGTTCGGTGCGCCGGTGGCCACCGAGAACGACGCACTGCGCTGCGTCCGGGCCGGGCTCGACCTGCGCCGCGCCCTGACCGAGTTCACCGCTTCCGCTGGCGAGGGACTCCGGTTCCGTATCGGCGTGGCCACCGGCGAGGCACTGGTCGACACCGGCGCGGCCCGCGACGGTGGCCAGGCGTTCCTGGCCGGCGACGTGGTCAACACCGCGTCCCGGATGCAGTCGGTGGCACCGGCCGACGGGTTGCTGGTGTGCGGTGTCACGCACGGACTGACCAAGGAGGCGATCCGCTACGACCCGCAGCCAGCGGTGACGCTGCGCGGACGGTCGTCGCCGACCGAGGTGTGGCTGGCGCTGGCCCCGTTGCGTCCCGTGCCGGCCGACCGGCAGACCGACGCGACCCCGCTGATCGACCGCGAACACGAACTGGGGCTGCTGGTCAACGCGCTGTACCGGTCGATCCGCGACCAGCGGCCCCAGGTGCTCACCGTGCTCGGCCAGGCCGGCATCGGCAAGAGCCGACTGGTCCGGGAACTGCTGCGGCACACCGAACGGCTGGTCGACCAGCCGGTCACCTGGCGGATCGGGCGGTGCCCGCCGTTCGGGGAGAACGTCACGTTCGCCGCGCTCGCCGACATCGTCAAGGCCGAGGCCGGCATCCTCGACACCGACCTGGCCACCGTCGCCGAGCAGAAGTTGGCCACCGGGGTCCAGGCCCTGGTCGGGCCGGAGGCGGACCGGCTGGTCGACGCGCTGCGCCCACTGGTCGGGCTGCCGCACCGCAACCTGCCGGCCGAGGAGACCGAGTCGGCGTGGCGGCGCTTCCTGCTCGCCCTGGCCGCCCGGCAGCCGACCGTGCTGGTCTTCGAGGACCTGCACTGGGCCGACGAGGCGATGCTGCGCTTCGTCGAGCTGCTCGGCGCCTCCGCCCGGCAGGTGCCACTGCTGCTGCTGTGCACCGCCCGACCCGAGCTGACCAGCCGTGAGCCGGCCTGGGCGGGCACCACCCCGGGCGCGCTGACCGTCACCCTGCCGCCGCTGCGCGACACCGGGGTGGCCGCACTGTACGCGCACATGTTCGGTGCGGCGCCGTTCTCGGCCGATCTGCTCGGCCCGTTGATCGAGGTGGCCGACGGCAACCCGCTCTATGCCCACGAGTACGTGCGGATGCTGATGGAGCAGGGGGCGTTGCGGCGCAGCGGCCGTGGTTGGGCGTTGACCCGCAGCGATCGCCTGCCGATCCCGGACAGTGTGCACGGGGTGATCGCCAACCGGATGGATCTGCTGGACGCCACCGACCGGGCGGTGCTGCTCGCCGCAGCCGTGGTCGGGGTGCAGTTCTGGCCCGGCGCGGTCGCCGCCGCCCTCGGCCAGCCGGTGGAGCTGGTCGACCGGGCGCTGCGCCGGTTGGAGCAGCGCGACTTCGTCCACGAACAGCCGGATTCGACGATGGCGCAGCAACCCGAGTTCCGGTTCCGCCACGTGCTGGTCCGCGACGTCTGCTACCAGCGGTTGCCCCGTAACGAACGGGTTGCCCGGCACGCCCGGACCGCCGACTGGTTGGACACCCTCGCTGGCGACCGGGACACCGACCTGGCCGAGGTGCTGGCCCATCACCGGTGGGCGGCGCACGAGATCGCGGACACGCTGGGTCTGGAGACCCACGGGTACGCCGGGGCCGCCCGGGACGCCCTGCACCGTGCGGCCCGCCGGGCGTACGCCCTGCACGCGCTGGACGTGGCGAGCGGGCACGTGGAACGCGCGCTGCGCCTGGTGACCGTCGCCGGCACCGACGGGCTGGGTGAGCGGCTGCAGCTCGAACTGCTCGGTGCCGAGCTCGCGTTTCTGCGCGACGGCCCGGGTTTCCTCGCCGACGGGGGCACCGAACGGCTGAGTACGCTCGCCGACCAGCTGGCCGACGTCAACGATCAGGGGTGCGCGGCCCGGGCCTGGACCCTGCTCGGGCGGGCCGCCTGGCTGCGGACCGACCGGGACGAGGCGCTGCGCTGCCTGGACCGGGCGGTGGAGCTGTTCGACGCGCTGCCGGACACCGATCAGAAGGCCGACGCGTACGCCGAGCTGGGCCGGCTGCACATGCTCAACCTGGAACGGGATCCGGCGGTCGCTGCGGCCGGCGCGGCGGCCGAGATCGCCGACCGGCTGGGGCTGACCGAGACGCTGGTCAACGCCCGGATCACCGTTGCCATGGCCCGGTACCAGTCCGGGGACCGGTCCGGGCTCGACGAGCTGCGGGCGGCCACCGCGATGTGTCGCGAGCACCAACTGCTCGCGCTGCCCCGGGCACTGCAGAACCTGTCGTACGCGTTGTGCGAAGAGGGCGACTGGTCCGGCGCCCAGGAGCTGATGTCCGGTGCCGCCTCCGGCTCCGGGCTGAGCACCGGATACTCCGGCGAAGCCATGCGTGCCTACTTCGCCGGGGACTTCGCCGCCTTCCTCGCTGCGGCCGACGCCTTCGTCGCGACGCCCAGTGGCCGGTGGGACATCCAGGTACGGGGCCTACGGGCGTGTCTGCGGGTGCTGCGCGGCGATCCGGTGCCGATGGCCGACCAGAGCGGGGTCGACGACGTCGCCGACGCGGTGCGCGCGGCCCGGGACAGCGGCTTCCGTCGGCCGTACTGGAACAGCCTCGGGTTGGGCGCACTGTGCCGGGCGCTGCAGGGACGGGGTGTGGAGGCTGCCGCGCTGCTCGACGAGCTGGACCGGTCCTGGTCGAAGGTGCCCGCGCTGGCCAGCGGCGAGTGGATCGCGGCCGCCGCGTTCGCCGCCGCGGTCGCCGGGCGTGGCGCGGCGGTGCAGGTCCGGGCGATGCTCGACCGGGTGCAGCATCGCACCCCGTGGGCCGAGGCCGCGCTGCGGACGGTGACCGCGGCGGTGGCGGCGGCCGACGGCGAGAACCGCGCGGCAGGTGAGCTGTACGCCGCCGCAGCGGCCGGTTTCGCCGACATCGACGCGACCACCGACCGGATGATCGCGTTGGCGTTGGCCGTGGCGGCGTGGCGGCGTGGCGGCGACCGCGATGCCGACGCGGCGGCGCTGGCCGAGGTGCGAAGCTTCGCGCTGCGCAACAAGGCACCCGGGTTGCTGCACCTCGGCGATCAGGACGCGGGCGGCTACCGCTGGTCTCCGACCCTGGCGTCGTGACCGCAGGCGGCGAGGTTCACGGGCACGGCACCGCACAACGCACTCCCACAACCACCTACCGGCGTGTCACGATTCAAGGGCACGGCACGCCCCCGGCCGGGGGTCCGCCGGCGGACAGGGCCCGACGGCGGCCGGTGAGGAGTTGATTCGGTGTCTGCGGGTGGCGCGCGTCGAGGGCGGCGGGACAACGGCCTCGACGCATCCGAGTACGCCGTGGCCGGCGACGTCGACCCACGGGTCGGGGAACACCTGCTCGACGTGCTCGCCGCCGGTGGGATCGCGGCCTACCTGCAGCCGTCGTCGGACGTCAATCCGGTGACCCGCACGACCACCGTGCCGGCCCGGCCGGTGGACCGGCTCTTCGTCGACCGGGCGCACCTGGACACCGCCCGGGGCTACCTGGTGCAGTTGGCCGAGGACGGCCCGGTCGCACCGGGCAGCCGCTCCGGGTCCCCGGCGGCCGGGTCCGGGCAGACCACGTCGCCGGCGTCGGACCCGGTTGTTCCGGCCGACGCGGGGCAGCCGGCCGGTCGGGACACCGATGTCGACGCCGTCTGGGCCGGCATCATCGCCAACTACCACGCTCCGGCTCCGGCGGACCCCACCGCCGCGCCCTGGCCGGCCGCCGAGAACCTGCCGCGGGTCGAGAACCTTCCGGCAGAGGGCCGGTCGACCGGCCGGGATCCGCTCGCCGACGGTCCGGGCCGGGACGGGACCGCAGGGGAGGGCGACGGCCGGGACGCCATCGGCCGGGACGCCACCGAGCGAGGCCCGGCGGATCGGGCCGGCGACAGCCGGGACAGCGACAGCCGGGCCGGCGACGATGCTCACGGCCGCGCCGAGCCGGAGATCACGGCCACCGGCACGCCGGACCCGTTGCCGTGGGCGGTCGGCTACACCAACATCTCCGTCGGACGGCGGGACGACGAGCCGTCCCTACTGGATGGGCTGGACACCTTCGGTGCCCGGTTGCCCGACGAGCCGGAGGAGGGTTACACGCCTCCCCTACCGCCTCCGCTGCCCCGGTTGTCGTCGGCTGCGGTCCTCGGGGTACTGGCGATCATCGCCGGCTTCATCCTCTTCGTCTTCCCGACGGTGCTTCCGGTGGATCGTGGACTGGCCATCCTGCTCGGTTTCGCTGGCGTGGTCGGTGGGTTCGTCACGCTGATCTGGCGGCTGCGGCCGGATCACGACGAGGATGACGATCTGGACGACGGCGCGGTCGTCTGAACTGACCAACGGATGGCGAAAATCCGGATTCATTGACGACTGTGGTCACTCTGTAACACTCGCGTAACTTGGTCTCAGTAGGAATAATTCTCGTAGCCGATCCCCCACGAGTTCGTGATCACTCGCCATGCGCGGCAACCGCCGCAGCGAAACGAGGTCCCCTCATGCGTCAGAGTTCTCTCGTCGTGGTGGCGAACCGGCTGCCGGTGGACGACAGCGTCGCGCGCGACGGCGCGTGCGAATGGCGTCGCAGCCCCGGTGGTCTGGTCAGCGCCCTGCACCCGATCCTGCAGCACACCCCGGCCACCTGGGTCGGCTGGGCCGGTGGTACCGGCCCGGCACCGAGCCTGCCCGACATCGACGGTGTACGGATGCACACCGTCGCTCTGTCTCAGGAGGACATCAGAGACCACTACGAGGGGTTCGCCAACGCCACGCTCTGGCCGCTGTACCACGACTCGGTGGAGCAACCCGCGTACCACCGCAGGTGGTGGGAGGCGTACCAGCGGGTGAACCAGCGCTTCGCCGAGGCGGCGGCGGCCGCCGCCGAGCCGGGTGCGCTGGTCTGGGTGCAGGACTACCACCTGCAGTTGGTGCCCGGGATGCTCCGGGCGCTGCGGCCCGACCTGCTGATCGGGTTCTTCCTGCACGTTCCGTTCCCGCCGCCGGAGCTGTTCATGCAGCTGCCGCGCCGGGCCGAGCTGATGCTCGGCATGCTCGGCGCCGACCTGGTGGGGTTCCAACGCGCCCAGGCCGCGCACAACTTCGCCCAGCTGGCGACGAAAGTGCTCAAGGTGCCGGCCACCGACCGGCGAATTGCCATCGACGACCGGGTGGTGCGCATCGGCGCCTTCCCGGTGTCGATCAACATGTCCGAGATGGAGTCTCTCGCCGGCCGGCCGGATGTGCTGGAACGGGCCCGTCAGCTGCGGTCCGACCTCGGTGACCCGCAGCACGTCATCCTCAGTGTGGACCGGATGGACTACACCAAGGGCATCGAGCAACGACTAAAGGCGTACAGCGAACTGATCGCCGACGGGCACATCAAGGTCCGCGACACGGTGATGGTTCAGGTGGCGGTGCCCAGTCGGGAACGGGTCGAGCAGTACCGCATCCTGCGCGACCGGGTGGAACGCGAGGTCGGACGGATCAACGGCGAGTTCGGCCGGGTCGGCGAACCAGCGATCCACTACCTCAATCAGTCGTTCAGCCGGGCCGACCTGGCTGCGCTGTACCGGGTCGCCGACATCATGGCGGTCACCCCGCTGCGGGACGGGATGAACCTGGTCGCCAAGGAGTACGTCGCCGCCCGGGTCGACGACGACGGTGCGCTGCTGCTCAGCGAGTTCGCCGGTGCCGCCGCCGAGTTCCAGCAGGCGTACCTGGTCAACCCGCACGATCTCGACGGACTTAAATTGACGCTGATGCACGCGCTGGAGGCATCACCGACCGACGTGGCGGACCGGATGCGCTCCATGCGCGAGCATCTGCGCACCCACGACATCCGAGCCTGGGTACACGGCTACCTCACCGCGCTGGACCGCACCGGTTCCCTGGCCGCCCGGCTCACCGCCTGACCCCACCGGTCTACCGTCGCTGGTCAGCCGGCGCCCTTGTCCAGCCAGTCGAGGATCGCGTCGACCGGCTCCGTCCAGCGGGCGTCGAGCATCAGATCGTGACCCATCCCTGGGAACAGCAACGGAGCGCCTCCGTACCGCCGGGCCGCGCGGTCCAACACCGCAGCCGGCACCACGCGGTCGTCGGGGCTGCCGAGGACCAGCACCGGTGGATCGCCGACCGGCGGCTCGACCCGCTGGCGGACCAGCAGCTGCCACTGGGCCCGGACCGACGCGCGCCCCAAACGATCCACGTAGGACAGCGCGACGGCCTCCGGAAGCTCCCGGCTGAACAGTTGACCGGCGCGCAGCCGCAACGCCCCGCCGAAGACGGCCGGCAGGGTGCCGAACGGATTGCGCCGCAGCGCCGCGCCGAGCAGCGACCAGCCACCGAGCACGGGGGCGGCCAGCACCGCGGCCCGCGCCGGATAGCGGGCCAACGCGTGACCGACCACCAACGCCCCGGCGCCGTGCCCGATCAGCACCGCTTGCCGGGGCAGGCCGGCTGCGGCCTGCACCACGTCGTGCACGTACGCCCGCAGGTCGGCCCGCGGCGCCGTCCCGCTGTCCCCGTGCCCGCGCAGACTGACCGCGTACGCCGGGAACCCGCGCTCGGCGGCCCGCTCCAGCCAGTGCTCGGCGAACACCCACGCGCCGTGCCCGAACCCGGGCACGAACAGCAGCGGGGGTCGGCCCTCGTCGCGCGACACGTCGGCGTGCAGCACCTCGCGACGCACCGCCGGGACCGGTCTGGCCCACTCCCGGGTACGGACGATGCGGGGGGCCGCAAGGGTACGGCTCATCGGGCCGCCACCTCCAGACTGTCCAAGGTCTCCTGCAGCGCGCGCAGGTAGGTGTCGTGGCTGACCTCGAACCAGCGCCGGGCCGGATCGGTCACCTTGGCGTCGTGCCAGGGCCGTCCCGCGCCGGCCTCGATCCGGCCGGCCAGGGCAGCGGTGACCGCCGGATCCGCCGACCGGGCGCGCAGCCACCGGGCGACCGCCACGCTCTGCCAGTGGACCAGCGGGAAGACCCCGAACTCCGCCTGCACCAGCCCGACCACCGACAGCGTCGGGTGTCCCGGGGCGAAGGCGTGCAGGTGCAGGCGGGGCCGACCGTCCGCGTCGACGCCGAGCACCCGCGGATCGAGAAAGTCGAACTGGGGCTGGTAACCGGTGGCGAGCACGACGAGGTCGGGATCCACCTCGGTGCCGTCGGTGAGCTCCACGGTGTGCCGGCGGAACCTGGCCACGTCGGGCACCGGGCGGACCGTACCGTGCCCGATGTGCAGGACGAGTTGGCTGTTGACCACCGGATGGGCGTCGAACACCCGATGCTCCGGAGCCGGTAGCCCGAACCGGGTCTGGTCACCGACGACCAACCGGAGCAGCCGGTGGAGAACTCCCTGGCGCAGCCAGCGCGGCAGACGCCGGGCGAGCAGCCCCGCGTTGACCTGGTCACTCGGCCGGCCGAACAGGTACTTCGGGGTGTACCAGTAGCCGCGACGGGTGGAGTGCCAGCAGCGGGCCGCCTGTTGCCCGGCCTCGACGGCGATGTCGCAGCCGGTGTTGCCGCCGCCCACCACCAGTACCCGCCGCCCGCGCAGCTGGGTGGCGTCGTGGTAGGCCGACGCGTGGATCACCTGCCCGGTGAAATCGGACAATCCTTCGTAGTCGGGGAGCCGGGGTGCCCAGTTGTGTCCGTTGGCGACGACCACGGCGGCGTAGCGCTGGGTGCGTTGGGCACCGTTGCCGCCGGCGCTGCGGGTCGTCACGTCCCACCGGTCCCCCGGCACCGGTTCGACCCGTACCACCTCGGTGCCGAACCAGATGTGCCGGCGCAGATCGAAATGGTCGGCGTAGCGTTCCAGATAGGCCAGCAGCTGGCTGTGGTGCGGGTAGTCGGGCCAGCTGTCCGGCAGCGGGAAGTCGGGGTACTGGCTGAACGGCTTCGACGAGATCAGGTGGGTGCTGGCGTAGACCGGACTGCGGTCGTGGCGCCAGTTCCAGGCACCGCCGACGCCCGTCTCCCGTTCGTAACAGTCGACCCCGAACCCCTGTTCGCGCAGGTTCTTGACCGCGCACAGCCCGCTCGCCCCGGCACCGATGACGCAGACGTTCTCACCCTGTTCGGAGATCGGGCGGTCGTCCCGCCACCGGTCGTCACCGGTGGCGGGGCTGTCGTAGTCAGCGGAAGTAGACACCGGCAATCTCCTTCGTACGGCTGCGAAATCGTGCCGGCTAGCCGCCCCGCTTGTCCAGTCCCGGTGCCGGTTCGGTGAGCACCAGATCGGCAACGACCGGGAGATGGTCACTTGCCCGCCG
The DNA here is from genome assembly GCF_029581175.1 of Solwaraspora sp. WMMD937. Classification (NCBI taxonomy): domain Bacteria; kingdom Bacillati; phylum Actinomycetota; class Actinomycetes; order Micromonosporales; family Micromonosporaceae; genus Solwaraspora; species Solwaraspora sp. WMMD937. The sequence continues at coordinate 5,760,984 of NZ_CP120738.1, forward strand.
CGCCGCCGGGGTGTCCACCACCTGGCAGCCGGCCACCTCGATGCGCGGATCGACGAAGATCGCGTCGATCCGGCGGCGCGGGTCGCGGCCCGGGAACGTGCCGGCCCGGCCCGCCCCGGCGGCGGCAGCGGCGTCGGTGAACCCGGCGGCGGCCAACCGCCACGCCGCACCGGTGTCGCCCGACGGGTCGTCGGGCTCCGCCGGCCGGTCGTTGACGTCCAGGCCGAGGATCACCGGCCCGTCGACGTCGGCGCAGGCCTGGCGCAGCAGCCGGGCCTGCGCCGGCCGCTCCGTCGGATCAGTGGACAGATGCGATCCGACCACCACGAAGCGGGCCGGGCCGACCGCGCAGCGGGCGAACACCGCGCCGCGAAGGTGCCGGCCGGGCGTCAGTGGGAACCGGACCGACCAGCTGCCTTCCACCCGTACCCGCAGCGTGGTCAGCACCAGGTTGCCCAACGGCGGTGGCCCACCGGATCCGACGACCATGTCGAACGCGTTCGCCAGCGCGGCGGACCTGGTCCGCCACCGCCACCGACGCGGTGCCTCCTGCAGGATCGCCACATCCGGTGCGATCTGGCGGACCACCTCGGCCAGCGCGGCCCGGTCGTCACGCTGGCCGTGGATGTTGTACGTGAGCACCCGCAGCCGCACACCGGGCCGCTGCGGCGCGGTCGTCTGGTCAGCCGTCACAGTCTCCTCCTCGGCCCGATGGGCTCAGATTCGCCGGGCGAGGTCGGCCGCACCGACCACACCGGCGGCGTTGCCCAGTTCGGCCGGCCGCACCTCGGCCACCGGAATGCGGACCCGCTGGGCCAGCGCGTCGGTGTACGCCCGTTGAGCGGGGCCGAGCAGCAGCTCACCCGCGTCGACCACGCCGCCGCCGATCACCATCACCTCGGGGTCGAGAATCTGCGCCAGGTCGGCCAAGCCGATGCCGAGCCAACGCCCGATCTGCGCGAACGCCTCGCAGGAGACCGGGTCACCGGACCGGGCCGCGGTGGTGACCATCGGCCCGGTGACCGCCTCGGCGTCGCCGCCGGCCAGGGCGAGCAGTTTGGTCGCCCGGTCCGGTTCCTGCCGGGCGCCGGCACGGGCGAACCGGACCAGGGCGTTGCCGCTGGCGTACTGCTCGATGCAGCCCTGCCGGCCGCAGCCGCACTGATGTCCGTCCGGGACCGCCAGCATGTGGCCGAGTTCCGCGGCGATGCCGTGCGCACCGCGGACGAGTTCGCCGCCGTACACGATGCCGCCGCCGATGCCGGTGCCCACGGTGAACATGACCATCGAGTCGGCGGCGTCCCGGCCGGCGCCGTGCCGAAACTCTGCCCAGGCCGCGACGTTGGCGTCGTTCTCGACGATCACCGGCAGGTCGACCGCCGCGCTCACGTAGTCCCGCAGCGGTTCGTCCCGCCAGGCGAGGTTCGGGGCGAACAGCACGGTTGATCGACGTGCATCGATCCATCCGGCGGCCCCGATACCGACCGCCCCGACCGGGTGGTTCGCCGCCAGCTCGAGCACCACCTCGATGATCACGTCTCGGGTCTTGGCCACGTCGTCGGCCGGCGTCTCGTGCCGGGTCCGGGCCAGGACCTTTCCGTCCGGATCGACGACCCCGCCGGCGACCTTGGTGCCACCGATGTCGACTCCGATGGTCAGCGTCACCGCTGCCGCTCCCCTCTGCTGTGCTCTTCGCGCGCCGGTGTCCGCACCGGGTCAGGTCCGGCGGCTGTCCACCGCCGGGGCAGTCGTCCGGCCGGACGGTGCCGGATCAGGCCGGATCAGGTCCCGGCCGGCCGTGGTCCGGCCGGGTGGCACCCGATTGGTCCGGCTCCGCCCCGGCGGCATCCGCGCCGGGTGTCGCCGGGGCGGTCACCGCCGGACCGCCGGAGCGGCCCTGGGCTGGTGGTGCGCCTGTCCCGGCGACGTCGACGGGGGCGTTCGTCGCGGCCGACCAGACGTCCCGATCACCCGCTGAGTCCGAATCATCCATGGTCCAGGTGGCCTGGCGCCAGACCTCGTCGTCCGAGGTCATCCGGCCGGTCGGCGGATCGTACCGATTCGGCGGCGGGCCGGCGGGATCCGCAGCCGGCGAACCGGCCGCCGGCTCCGGCGGCGCGGCGGGGTCAGCCGGACGATCCGATTGCCCGGCGGAGTCGGCCGGACGGTCGGGGGCCAGGGCACGCAGCAGGCTGGCGACTCCGGCGGCGAAGTCCCCGGCACCGGCGGCCAGCCGGTCGGCCAGCTCGGGGCTGGGGTCACGCAGTGCCGTGATGGCCCGGCAGACCGGGCAGACGCAGCAGGCCGGGTCGCCGGTGGCGACCGGCCCGGTGCCGCCCAGCAGGTCACGCAGCAGGCCGAGGCCGCCGGCGGCGCCAGCACCGAGCCGCTGGCCGCGCGCCGCCAGCTGCGCCATCGCCAACGCGGTCGCCACCAACCGTTCCGCTTCCGCCCGCGCGGAGCGAGGATCTGTTCCCACCGTCGGCCCGCCCCCTAGCCTGTCTCCGTCGCACCGAGCTGTTCCACTCGGTGCTTGAGCTGTGTCAGGGCGGCATCCATGATCATTTTTTCGGCCTTGCGACGGAACATCCCGAGCATCCCGACGGAGAGCTCCACCTCCAGCGTGTAGGTCACCGTGGTGGTTCCGTCCCCGTTGTCCTCGATGTCGTACGCGCCGTCCTGCCGGCGCTGCATCCGGGACGGCTCAGCCAGCCGCCACTCGATCCGGGACAGGTCCTCGGAGTACTCGTAGATCAACGTGTACTCGTCTGCGAGCACTCCGGCGTCAAGCACGAAGCGGACCTCACGGGCGTATCCATCCTCGTACTCCTGGCGCACCTCGACCCGGTCCAGCGCCTCGGTCCACTCGGGGTAGCGCACGAAGTCGCAAATCACCGCCGTCACCCGGGACGCGGGCGCGGCGACGACGATCGACTTGGTGGAGGACTCCGCCATGTGGGGCAGGCTACCCGGTGCCGGGCCAAGATCAAGCCAGTGGCCGACAACCGTCCGGCCGCCGCCGGCAGCGGGCTGACCGCGCAGGTCATCGGTCGCCCGGTAGGTTGCGGGTAGCCGGACGTGCACCGCCGGTCCGGTCCGCCTCAGCCCGCGAGCACAAGGAGTGCAGGTGCGCGAGTTCTCCGTACCACCGGTCGTCACGGTCGGTGATGCCGCCAACCTGACCGATCCGGTCTGGGACAACGCCGAGACCGCACCGGACGCGGTCCAGTTCACCCGGCCCGGACCGGACGGGCTGCAGGAGGTGACCTGCCGGGAGTTCCGCGACGAGGTGGTGGCGGTCGCCTGCGGCCTGATCGGCGCGGGAATCAACGCCGGCGACCGGGTCGGTCTGATGAGCCGGACGCGGTACGAGTGGACGCTGCTCGACTACGCGATCTGGTCGATCGGCGCGGTGACCGTGCCGGTGTACGAGACGTCCAGCGCCGAACAGGTCAGCTGGATCCTGGCCGACTCCGGGGCGGTCGCCTGCGTGCTGGAGACCAACGGGCACGCGATCACCCTGGCCTCGGTCCGCGACCGGCTGCCCGCGCTACGCGAGGTGTGGCAGTTGGAGACCGGCGGTCTCGACGAGATCCTGGCCCGGGGCGGGACCGTCGACCCCGCCCAGGTGCAGCACCGCCGCCAGCAACTGACCTCGAACGACATCGCTACGATCATCTACACCAGTGGAACCACCGGACGGCCGAAGGGCTGTGTGCTCAGCCACCGGAACATGTACGCCGACATCGCCAACGCGATCCCCGGTCTGCCGAACCTGTTCCACGAGGGCGCGTCGACCCTGTTGTTCCTGCCGCTGGCGCACTCATTCGCCCGGCTGATCCAGATCGGCGCGGTGCACGCCCGGGCCACGATGACCCACGCGGCCGACCCGAAGAACCTGGTCGACGACCTGGCCAGCGTCCGCCCGACGTTCGTGTTGTCCGTACCCCGGGTCTTCGAGAAGGTCTACAACGCGGCCCGGCAGCGTGCCTACGACGGCGGCAAGGGCGCCATCTTCGACCGGGCCGACCAGGTGGCCGTCGCCTACAGCGAGGCGCTGGACACCCCCGGTGGGCCGGGGCTCGGGCTACGCGCCCGGCACGCGGTGTTCGACCGGCTGGTCTACCGGAAGCTGCGGGCCGCGCTCGGCGGCCGGTGCCGCACCGCGATCTCCGGCGGTGCCCCGCTGGGCGCCCGGTTGGCGCACTTCTTCCGCGGCGTCGGGGTGACCGTCTACGAGGGGTACGGGCTGACCGAGACGTCCCCGGCGGTGTCGGTCAACCTGCAACACGCGATCCGGATCGGCACCGTCGGTCGGCCGCTGCCCGGCGTCAGCGTCCGGATCGCCGACGACGGCGAGGTGCTGATCAGCGGCGACCTGGTGTTCCAGGGCTACTGGAACAACCGGCAGCAGACCGATGAGGTGCTCACCGACGACGGCTGGTTCCGCAGTGGCGACCTCGGCCAGCTCGACGACGACGGATTCCTGACCATCACCGGTCGCAAGAAGGAGCTGATCGTCACCGCCGGCGGCAAGAACGTCGCACCCGCCGTGCTGGAGGACCAGTTGCGCGCCCACCCGCTGGTCAGCCAGTGCGTGGTGGTCGGCGACCGACGGCCGTTCATCGCCGCGCTGCTCACCGTCGACGAGGACGCCTGGCCGGGCTGGCTGGACCGCAACGGTCACCCGGCCGGTCGCACAGTCGCCGAGCTGCGCGACGATCCGACGCTGCTGGCCGAACTCCAGCAGGCCGTGGACGAGGCGAACGGCGCCGTCTCGGCCGCCGAATCAATCCGGCGGTTCCGGGTGCTGGCCCGCGACTTCACTGAGGCGAGCGGCGAGTTGACCCCGTCGCTGAAGGTGAAACGGGCGGTGGTGCACGCCAACTACGAAGCCGAGATCGCCGAAATCTACGGGGGCTGACTACCATCCGTCACGTGTCCGCACCGACATCCGACGCGCCCCGTCCGCATCCACTCGCCGCGGTGGCGCGCCTGGTCATGCTCGCGCTCGTCGCGGTGCTGACCCTGATCACCACCCGGGACCTCGGCGAACTGCGCTGGGTGGCGCTGCTGGCGGTCGCCGGCGCCCCAGCGGTGCTCGTCCCCCGTCACCCGGTCATCGCCCTGCTCGGCCGCCTCGCCGAGGTCGTCATCGTCGGCCTGGCCACGAGCGAGGTCGCCGCCGCCGCCAACGTGCGCGGCTCCATCGGCGCCGGGCTGGGCGCGTCGGCGATGCTGCCGTACCTGTCGGTGCCGTTGACGGTGGCGGTGCTGCAACGGCGGACCCGCGAGGCGACCGCGCTGCTCGGCGTCACCGCGCTCACCCTGGCCCTCAGCGGGTTGTTCACCACGATCGACGGCCGACCGCAGCTGGCCCAGCTCGGCTACGTCGCGGTCTGCACCCAGTGGCTGATCCTGGCCAGCCTCGGCATCCTGGCCGCCGGCACACTGCAGCAGGTGATGCAGGCCCGTGGGGAGAGCAAGCCCGCCCCGTACGCGGAGGCCACCCGGCTGCTCACCCAGCTGCGCAGCGTCGCGCGGCAGCTGCCCGGTGCCACGCTCGACCCGGGCAGCATCTCGGAGCATCTGATCGAGGAGCTGCGCGCGGTGGCGCCGACCGGTCGCACCGCAGTGCTCTCCGGCAGCGGTGGGGGGCGGCTGGTGGTGCTCGCCCAGGCCGGTCTGGACCGGGTCGACTGGGAGACGACCCTGGACGCGGATTCGGCCATTGCCGACGCCTGGGCCAGCCAACTGCCGCAGACCGCGGCCCGGTCCCAGGCCCGGTCGCACCCCGGCGGTGACGTGTCGGCGCTGGTGGTGCCGCTGGTCGCCGGGGTGCGCACGGTCGGTCTGGTGATTCTGGAGACGGACAGCGCCAACGCCTACCCACCGCCGGTGGTTGCCCGGATCACCGCGTTGACCCGCCCGGCAGCGCTGCGGCTGGAGGCCGCGCTGCTGTTCGACGAGGTTCGGTCGCTGGCCACCAACGAGGAACGGCAACGGCTGGCCCGGGAGATCCACGACGGGGTGGCCCAGGAGTTGGTAATGGTCGGGTACGGCATCGACAACGCCCTGGCCACCCTGCCGGAGGGCAGTGACGAGACCGCCGAGGACCTGCGGACGCTGCGCGGCGAGGTCACCCGGGTGATCACCGAGCTGCGGCTGAGCCTGTTCGAGCTGCGCAGTGAGGTGGACCGGCACGGCGGGCTGGCGGCCGCGATCGCCGAGTACGCCCGTACCGTCGGATCGTCCGGCCGGTTGCGGGTGCACCTGTCGCTGGACGAGTCCGGGGCCCGGCTGCCGGCGGCCACCGAGGCGGAACTGCTGCGCATCGCACAGGAGGCGATTACCAATGCGCGCAAGCATGCCGGTGCCGCGAATCTGTGGGTCACGTGCGACATTGACCCGCCGTACGCGCAAATAGAAGTGTCGGATGACGGTCAGGGGATCGCCGACCAGCGTCCGGACGGGCGGTACGGTCTTGCGATCATGGCAGAGAGAGCGGAACGTATCCGGGGCCGGTTGGAGATCAGGCCACGACACCCGAGCGGAACGACCGTGGCAGTGGTGCTCGGAACCTCGCCCCGGCGCGATAGCGTGCGCGATAGCGTGACAGCACCAGAAGGGGAGTAGCCACAGCATGACCACCAGCCCCACACCGACCACCCGGACCAAGGTCCTGCTTGTCGATGATCACGACCTCATCCGGAAGGGCCTGCGGCACGCTTTCGAGCGCGACCGCCAGTTCGAGGTCGTCGGTGAGGCCGCGACGGCGGCCGAGGGTGTACGCCAGGCGGGCGCCCTGCAACCAGATGTTGTGATCATGGACCTGCGGCTGCCGGACGGCAGCGGCCTTGAAGCGACCCGGGCGCTGCGTAAGTCCAGCTCCACGATGGGCATCGTGGTGTTGACCATGTACGCCGGAGACGATCAACTGTTCGGCGCGCTCGAGGCCGGGGCCAGCGCGTTCGTGCCGAAGACCGCACCGGCGGACGAGGTGGTCGCGGCGGCCCGGCACGCGGCCTCGTCGCCGAGCGCATTCACCGCGGCTGACCTGGCCGAGGCGATGAAACGCCGGCTCGCGCCGTCCGGACCGCAACTGTCCCCCCGGGAGGGCCAGGTGCTGCGCCTGCTCGCCGATGGGATGAGCGTGGCCGGGATCGCCAAGCAGTTGTTCGTCAGCGAGTCGACGGCGAAGACGCACATTTCGAAGTTGTACGAGAAGCTCGGCGCGGCGAACCGGGCCCAGGCGCTGATGACGGCGCTACGACTCGGTCTGCTCGAGGCGCCGGACGCTCCGAAGTTCTGACCTGGTCACGTGGTGCCGGCGACGGGTGGGCCGGCCCACGTCGACCGTGGCGACTCTGATCGGCGCGGCGGGAGCCTCCCGGTTCGGACGCTCTGGATGCCCGGGCACGCAGCGGGCACAATGGCTAGCGCCAGCAGCCAGCCAGCAAACGGCCAGACAGGGACAAAAGGGGCGAAAATGGATCGGCCGCACTGGGCACCGGAGAGCATCGACGTCGAGCGGCCGAGCGTCGCCCGGATGTACGACTATTACCTCGGCGGCTCACACAACTTCGCCGCCGATCGGGCCGCCGCCCAGGCGATGATCACGGCCGTTCCCGATGCCCCGTTGATGGCCCAGGCGAACCGGGCCTTCATGCGCCGCGTCGTGCAATTCCTCGTCGAGTCGGGAATCCGGCAGTTCCTTGACATCGGCTCCGGGATCCCCACTGTGGGCAACGTGCACGAGATCGCCCAACGGCTGGCACCGGAATCGAAGGTCGCCTACGTGGACGTAGATCCGGTCGCCGTCGCACACAGCCGGGAGATCCTCGCCGGCAACGACCGGACCACGATCCTGCAGGAGGACCTGCGCAACCCGGAACGGATCCTGCACGATCCTCAGGTGCGCAAGCTACTCGACTTCGACCAGCCGGTCGCGGTGCTGATCGTCGCGGTCCTGCATTTCGTTCCGGACTCCGACGATCCAGCAGGGATCCTGGCCAAGCTGCGCGCCGCGCTCGCGCCCGGCAGCCATCTGGTCCTGTCCCAGGCCAGCGACGACGGCCGCAGCGACGAGGAACGCCGCGAGGCGGACCAGATCTACCGGCGCACCGACAACCCGCTCAACATCCGGTCCCGGGCCGCGCTGACCGGCTTCTTCGACGGGTTCGACCTGCTACCGCCGGGCGTGGTCTGGGTGCCGCAGTGGCGCCCCGAGTCGCCCGAGGCGGCCGAGGACGCCGAGCGTGCCGTCTTCATCGGCGGGGTAGGCCGACTCGGTGGCTGAGCCGGCCGCCGATCCGCCCGGTGGCCGGCCACCGGGCGTCGCCGCCGTCGCCCGGGCCTGGGCCAAGGCGGTAACCGGGACCAGCTACCTGCCGATGACCCAGGAGCAGTTGGAGGCGTTTCTCGGCGACCTGACCGTACGGCTCGTCACAGCGCTGCGCGCCGAGCCGTTCACCATTCGGGTCGGCTACCAGGTCGGGTCGGACCTGGTCGCCGCGCACATCGCCTCGGCGGAAGGGCTCGGCCGCACCATCGAGGTACTCGACCTGCGACTACTGCGGGACCTCAACATCGACGACCCGGACATGCCGGACCGGATGGCGCGACTGCTCGGCGGTATCGCCACCGGCTACACCCGGGCGCTGCGCGACCGCACCCTGGACGAGCAGGAGACCATCCGCCGCGCGGCGTTGGTCGCCCGGGAGCAGGCCGAGATCGCGCTACGCGAGAGCGAGGCCCGGTACCGGCACCGGGCCACCCACGACCCGCTCACCGATCTGCCCAACCGGAGCCTGTTCACCCAGCGGCTGGACGACGTGTTCAGCACGACCGGGCGTACCGGCGGGGACGGACGCCGACTCGGCGTCTGCTTCGTCGACCTCGACGGTTTCAAGATCGTCAACGACACCCTCGGCCACCACATCGGGGACCTGCTGCTGGTCTCCGTCGCCGATCGGCTACGCCGGGGCGTCGGCGAACACCTGGTGGCCCGCATCGGTGGCGACGAGTTCGTCATCCTGGTCGCCGACACCACCTGCACCGACGACGTGCTCAAGGTCGCCGAGGCCGCGCTCGCCGCGATCGGCGAACCGGTCGTTGTCGACGGCCACGAACTGACCGTGACCGCCAGCATCGGCATCGTGGAACGCCTGGTCGCAGGCACCACCCCGAGCGAGGTGATGCGGGCCGCCGACGTCACTCTGCACTGGGCGAAATCGGCGGGCAAGGGCCGGTGGGCGCTGTTCGATCCGGTGCGCAACGACCACCAGTTGGCCCGGTACGCGCTGTCCGCGGCGATGCCCGCCGCTCTCGACCGGGGCGAGTTCTACCTGGACTACCAGCCGCTGGTCGCGCTCGCCGGCGGCGCACTGCTCGGCGTCGAGGCGCTGGTCCGCTGGCGGCACCCGGCGATGGGGGTACTCGGGCCGGACCGGTTCATCTCCCTCGCCGAGGACTCCGGGTTGATCGTCCGGCTCGGATCGTGGGTGCTGGCGGAAGCCTGCCGGGAGGCCCGGCGCTGGCTGGACCGCAGCGCGAACGCCCCGTTCGTCAGTGTCAACCTGGCTGTCCGGCAGGTCAACGACCCCGGTCTGGTGCGGTACGTGACCGAGGTGCTCGCCGACACCCGGCTACCAGCCGACCGGCTGCAGCTGGAGATCACCGAAAGCGCCCTGATGAGCACCGCCGACGGACCGGTCCGCACCCTGCGAGAGCTGGCCGATCTGGGCGTACGAATCGCCATCGACGACTTCGGGACGGGCTACTCCAATCTGTCCTACCTCCGCTCGCTGCCGGTGCAGGAGCTCAAGCTGGCCGGGAAGTTCGTCGAAGGGCTCCGTGCCCCGGCGGGCACCGACCGCACCGACGAGAGCATCCTGCTCACCCTGGTGACGCTGGCCCACACGCTACGGCTGACGGTCACCGCCGAGGGAGTGGAGACCGCCGGGCAGGCCGAGCGGCTCCGGGCGATCGGCTGCGACGCCGCCCAGGGCTGGCATTTCGGCCGGCCCGGACCAGCCGACGGGATCACCGAACGACTCGGTTGACGCCGCAAGCGGCCGCCCACCGCAGGGCCAGGCGACGCCGCCGGGGGTCAGGCCGCTCAGCCGGCCAGCAGCGACGCCATCCGCTGCGCCTGGGTGTCCCACCGCCACTCACGCTCCACCCAGGCCCGACCGGCCGCCCCCATCCGCCGAGCCAGCTCCCGGTCGGCCAGCAGGCCCGCCAGCCGGTCAGCCAGCTGGCTCGGGTCTCGACCGTTCACGACGTACCCGGTCTCGCCGTCGCGGACCGCATCCGGCGCGCCACCGGAATCCCCGGCCACCACCGGCAGCCCGGTTGCCGATCCTTCCAGGTAGACGATGCCCAGGCCTTCCACGTCGAGCCCGCCGCGACGGGTGCGGCAGGGCATCGCGTACACGTCCCCGGCGGCGTAGTGCGCCGGCAGCTCCGCCCAGGGCACCGCCCCGGTGAAGGTGACCTCGTCGGCCACCCCGGCGCGCCGGGCGAGTCGTTGCAACCGGCTGCGGTCCGGGCCGCCGCCGACGATCAGCAACGCGGCGCCCGGCACCCGACGCCGTACCAGCGGCCAGGCACGGATCAACGTGTCCTGGCCCTTGCGCGGCACCAGCCGGGACACGCAGACCACCACCGGCCGGTCCGACAACCGGTGCCGGCGGCGCACCTCGCCGCCGTCGACGCCCGGATGGTAGGCATCAGTATCCACACCTGGGGCGAGCCGACGCAGCTCGGTCAGCCCGCCGATCGCGCGGTCCAGCCGGACCCGGGTGTACTCCCCCAGGTAGGTCACCACGTCGGTGGCGCGGGCGATCCGACGCAGCATCGACCTCGCGCCGGGCAGCGCGGCCCACCCCACCTCGTGCCCATGGGTCAGGGCCACCGTCCGGCTGATCCCGACCCGCCGGCGCAGGCCGTCGGCAAGCAGGCCGAGCGGCGCGGCCGCCCCGAACCAGACGGTGTCGCAGTCCCGGACCCGCGCCAGGGCGGCGGTCTGCCGGGCCACCGCCGGCGTGGGCAGCAGCATGCCGGTCGGGTTACGGACCACCTCGAACGGCTGGTCGGCGTCGAACCGCTCGGCACCGTCGTAGCTCGACGCGTAGACCACGATCGTCTGCGCGGGCTGCCGCAGCGCCAGATTGTGCACGAACGACTGGATGCCGCCGGGCCGCGGCGGAAAGTCGTTGGTGACCAGCAGGGTGCGGTTCATCGGCCCGCCCGGTCGGCGTACCTGCGGGCCGCCGCGATTCGTTCCACGGTCGACGGGTGCGTGGCGGAGTAGAGGTACTCCCAGCGGGGCGGGTCCGGATCGGCGAGATTGATCGCGGACAGCCGGCGGTGCACCGCCGCGTACGCCGCCGGGTCACCGTGCAGCGCCAGCGCGTACGCGTCGGCGCGGGCCTCGATCCGACGCGACACCAGCGCCTGCGCCGGTGTCGCCACCAGGCCGACCAGCGTGACCACGGCCAGCAGCAGGGCAATCGCCCGCGGCTCGGCGATGTCGGCGACGCCGGCCGCCCGCAGCACCGGCCGCCAGCTGCCGAGCAGGTACAGGCCGACGACGGTCGCGGCGGCGCCGAGCGCGCCCAACCCGGTGCCGGTCAGCACGTCCCGTGCGCGGGCGTGGCCCAGCTCGTGGGCGACCACGGCGGCCAGCTCCGCCGGAGGCGCCTCGAGCAGCAGGTTGTCGTAGACGACGATCCGCCGGGTGGGGCCGAACCCGGACACGTAGGCGTTGACCGCGCGGGTACGCCGGGAAGCGTCGGCGACCAGCACGTCCCGCACCGGGACGCCGTCGCGCTCGGCCAGCTCCAGCAGCTGCGTGCGCACCGGACCGTCCGGCATCGGGGTGAACTTGTTGAACACCGGCTCGACCAGCACCGGAAGAACGAACGACAGCAGCACCACCAGGGCGGCCGCACCGGCCGCGGCCAGCGCCCACCACCAGCGGGGGGCAAGCCGGACGACGGTGTAGAAGCCGAGCAGGGCCACCGTCGCGATGACCGCGCCGACCGCGTACGACCGGACCAGGTCCAGCCCCCAGCCGGCCCAGCCCTGGGTGGCCAGCCCGTGCTCGGTCAGGATCCGGTGCCGCCAGGCGGCGAACGGCAGGGTCAGCAGGTCAGCCAGGAACACCACGAGCAGCCCGCCGAGCAACGCCTGGGCGGCCCAGTGGCCGCCGAACGGCCGGCCGGCGACCTCCACCAGCCGGGCACCGACCGGGGTGAACCCGAGCAGCAGCGCCACGAGCAGGCCGGCCAGCATCGCGCCGTAGCGACCCGGGCGCAACGCCGCCCGCAGGGCCCGCCCCCGCTCGACCTGGTCGACGGGCAGCTCACGCAGGGCGGCGAGCTGGTCGGCGCGGGGCACCGGCGGCCGCTGCCACGGCACCAGCACTGCCGCCGCGACGACGACCGCCACCACCAGGACGGTGAAGGTGACCAGCGCCCATGCGCGAGGCGTCATCGGGCTCCTTCCGCCGGCCGGTCGCCCGACCATCCTAGGTGTGCCGGCGCGGTCCCGGGCCGCACTCGGGCGACAGACCGGATCCTGTCAGGTGGACCGGTCGATCGCTCAGGCGACCTGTCTTCGGGACCGGGGCCGGCGCTGCCGGCGGCCACGCGGCGCGGCCGTCGCCCCGCCGAGCACCTCGACGTCGAACCCGGCGCGCGCGAACACCTCGATCGCGTACCGCTCGCCGGCGTCCAGGTTGGTCACCGCGTCCGGGCTGTCGATCAGGGCACTGACCAGGCAACCCCGGCAACTCGGGCCGCGCTCGACGGCGCAGGTGTCACAGTCGATCAGCATGGTCGTCTCCTCACGTGACGGTGCGATCGGACAGTGGCCGGCGGTGACCGGCCCCCGTACGACGCAGCAGCGCCGACCGGCCACCGCCAGTGACATCGACGATAAGCATCAGGTACGACAGTTCCGCGCGACCGGGTGTCGGCTCAGGACCGAGCCAGTCGACGCAGCAGCGAGTCGGCGCCCATCGGGTACGCGCCGTGCCGCCGGACCCCGTCGGCCACCTCCCGGTCGGAGGAGACCACCACGATCACCCGGCCGGACGGTTCGGCCCGGACCAGCCGACGGATGAGTTCATCGGCCGTCTCCCCTTTGCGGGAGAACAGCACCCGTACGCCGCGTGGGGCCGGCGGCAACCCGTGCATCCGCTCAGCGCCGTCGAAGACCACGGTCACTTCGTCCCCGGTCTGCGCGGCGATCCCACCGAGCCCGGTGATCAACCGCTTGCGTTGCTGCTCCAGCGGCATCTCACCGAAGCCCCGCTTGGTCACGTTGTAGCCGTCGACGACGAGGTGCGCCCGGGGTAGGGCGAGCAGGTCGTCCAGCCGGGCCGGGTCGTCGGTGTCGCGGGCCCGGGTCGACGTCGCCGCCGCCGGTCGGTCGGTGAACGCGTCGGCGACGTAGTCGGCCGGCAACCGGTCGGCCGGGTCCAGGGCAAGCTCCCGCCGCAGCCCCTGGGCCGCCTGCCCGATCGTCTCCAGCAGCAGCCACAGCCGGGCGTCGTCGACCGCCCGGGTCTCCTTCGCCGACTGCCGGGCGGCGCCGGCGGTCAGCTCCGCGTCGGCGAGCTTGGCGCGCAGCCGCCGCAGCTCCGCGTCGTGGTCGGCGGCGGCCCGCGCGGCGCGGCCGCGTTCGGTGGCGAGCAGTTCGTTGGCCCGCCGTTGCTGCGCCTGCGCCTCGCGCAGCGTGCGGGACAGCTGCCGGGACTCCTCGCGGAGCTGGCCCAGCTCCTCGCGAACCCGGGCCAGCTCGTCGCGGAGCTTCTCCACCTCGACCCGGGCGACGGTGCGGTCATGTTCGGCCCGGTTGGCGCGGGCCTCGGCATCGCGGATCAGCTCGGCGACGGCGGCCCGGTCGGCCTCGGCCCGGACCGCCGCACCGGCGGCGTCGACCAGCTCACGCCAGCCCGCCGGCCGCATCAGGTACGCCAGGGCGGCGACCTCGACCGGGTCCGCCGCCGCGGGCGAGACCCCTTCGCTGACCGCCGTGCCCAGCTCACCGGCCTCGGTCAGCGCGCGGGCAGCCACCCGCTGCCGCAACGACGGATCGTTGGTGAGCGCTGCCGCGATCGCCGCGCCGCCGTAGCGGGCCCGCCGGTTCGGCGCGAACTTGGCGACCTTGCGTAGCTGGGGTGGCATCTCGTCGGTCGGGATCTCGGGCAGCGCGGCGGCGGCGAGCACGACGATGCGCGACCGCACCGGCTCCGGCAGCACCGGCTCGGCGGGTGGACCACCGGCCGGCTGGTCGGCGGACAGGGGCAGGGCGCCGGTCGTCGGCGCTGCCCCCTCGGGACGAGCGTCGGTCGGATCCGGTGCGGCCATGCACCCCAGTCTCCCACCGGGTGGCCGCCGCGTGCCCGACAGGAAGAATGATCTCGCAGAGTCGATCGGATCGTTACCGATGGTACCCATGGGACGGCTGTGTCGTACCCAAGTCCTATCGTCTGCGACGTGGCACCGCCTGACCCCGCACCTCGACCGGCCTACACCCAGGGCTCGATCGACTCGCTGCTGTCAGCCGGGCCGGGCCAGTCGCTGTCGACCGGCGCGGACCGGTCGCTGCGGGAGACCACCTTCGTCGTGCTGGATCTGGAGACCACCGGCGGCGCGCCGGACGGCGGCGGCATCACCGAGATCGGCGCGGTCAAGGTGCGCGGCGGGGAGGAGCTCGGCGTCTTCGCCACGCTGGTCAACCCGGGCCGGCCGGTGCCGCCGTTCATCACCGTGCTCACCGGCATCACCGAGGCGATGCTCGTTCCCGCGCCGCCGATCGAGCAGGTGCTGCCCAGCCTGCTGGAATTTCTCGGCGGCGCGGTGCTGGTGGCGCACAACGCGCCGTACGACGTGGGGTTCCTCAAGGCCGCGTGCGCCCGGCACGGCTATCCCTGGCCGGCGCCGACGGTGTTGGACACCGCAGCCCTCGCCCGCCGGGTGCTGACCCGCGACGAGGTGCCCAACCGCAAACTCGGCACCCTCGCCGGCTACTTCCGCACCCCTCGGCGTCCCACCCACCGGGCACTGGCCGACGCCCAAGCGACCGTGGACGTGCTGCACGGGCTGATCGCCCGGCTCGGCGGGCACCAGGTGACGAGCATCGGCGACGCGGTCGAATTCAGCCGGGCGGTCAGCGACGTCCAGCGACGCAAGCGGCACCTCGCCGACGGGTTGCCCCGCTCCCCCGGGGTGTACATCTTCCGGGCGGCCGACGACCGGCCGCTGTACGTCGGCACCTCGGGCGACGTCGCGACCCGGGTACGCAGCTACTTCACCGCCGCCGAACGGCGGGCGCGGATGTCCGAGATGCTGGCCGCCGCGGTGCGGGTCGATGCGGTCGAATGCGCCCACCGGCTGGAGGCCGAGGTACGTGAGCTGCGGCTGATCGCCGCCCACGCACCCCCGTACAACCGCAGGTCGAAGTTCCCGGAGCGGATGGTCTGGTTGAAGGTCACCGACGAGGTCTACCCACGGCTGTCCGCGGTCCGGGCGATCTCACCGGCCGACACCACCGTGCTCGGGCCGTTCGCCTCCCGCCGGGCGGCCGAGCTGGCCGCCGCCGGCATCCACGACGCGCTGCCACTGCGTCAGTGCACCCACCGGTTGTCCACCCGGACCCGGACCCCGGCCTGCGCGCTGGCCGAGCTGGGTCGTTGTCCGGCACCGTGCGAGCACCGGATCGACCCGCTGCAGTACGCCGAACTGGCCGTCACCCCGCTGCGTACGGCCCTCGAAACCGACCCGCAGCCACTGGTCGACACGTTGCTCGCCCGGATCGACCGGCTCGCCGCCGGGCAGCGGTTCGAGGAGGCGGCGGTGGTCCGGGGCCGGCTGGCCGCGTTCCTGCGGGCGACCGTCCGGATGCAGCGGTTGACCGCGCTGACCCGCATCACCGAGCTGGTCGCGGCACGACGGGCCGGGCACGGCGGCTGGGAGCTGGCGATCGTCCGGCACGGTCGGCTCGCCGCCGCCGGCGTGTCGCCCCCACGGCAGCACCCTCGGGCCACCATCGAGTTGCTGTGCGCCACCGCCGAGACAGTGCCGGCCGGGCACGGCCCGGTGCCCCGGGCGAGCGCGGCCGAGAGCGAGCGGATCCTGTCCTGGTTGGAGCCGGACCAGACCCGACTGGTCAGGGTGAGCGGGGACTGGACCTCGCCGGTCCGCGGCGCCGGCCGATTCCACCATCTGCTGGTCAAGGCCGAGGAAGCCGCCCGGACGACGGCCGGCGCCGACGAAGCGGACCAAAGACTCGACCGATCGATCACCCGCAAGTAGCCGATCGTACTACGCTCGCTCGCTTAGGCTGTTAGAGAAGTGCAGTCCTGTCAGCCAACGCCCGATTCGTGGCGTGCGTCCGGGCGGTCGACCGGCCGGGCGATGGGTGAGGAGGTGTCTCCGCGTGGACGTCGACGCCGGTCCCGGCGCCGCCATCGGACGTTTCCTGCCCACCGCGACACCCCTGTCCGCCCGCCTGCGGGCCTGGCTGTCCTGGTCACCCGGCGCGCCGGAACCGGTCGCCGAGCTGATCCGGGTCCACCGGTCGATCCACCCGTCGGCGGACCCGGCGGTGCTGCGCCGCGGCTACCAGATCGCCGACAGCATGCACGCCGGCCAGTACCGCAAGAGCGGCGAGCCGTACATCACCCACCCGTTGGCCGTCGCGGAGATCTGCGCCGGGCTCGGCATGGACACCACCACCCTGGTGGCCGCACTGCTGCACGACACCGTCGAGGACACCACGTACGACCTGCCGACACTGGCCGCAGACTTCGGCGACGAGGTCGCCCATCTGGTCGACGGGGTGACCAAGTTCGACAAGGCGTTCTACGGCAAGGCCGCCGAGGCCGAGACCATCCGAAAGATGATCATCGCTGCGGCAAAGGATGTCCGGGTGCTGGTCATCAAGCTCGCCGACCGGCTGCACAACATGCGGACCCTCGGCGTGCGCTCCCCTGCCTCCCGGGCCCGGATCGCCAAGGCGACCCTGGACGTGCTGGTCCCGCTCTGTGACCGGCTCGGCATCCAGAAACTCAAACGGGAACTCGACGACATCGTCCTGTTCCACCTGGAGCCGGAGGCCTACCAGCAGATCGAGGAACACCTGGCCAACCGACCGGGCTGGGCGACGTACCTGGACACCGTCTGCGGACAGGCACGGGTGACGCTACGCCGGGAGAAGGTCACCGCCCGGGTCGCAGCCCGGCCCCGGCACCGCTACTCGATCTGGAAGGACACCGTCGCCGGGGGCCACCGGGCACCGTTCGACCTGCCCCGCATCGAGGTCGTGGTCACCGGGCCGGACACCGACTGCTACGCGGCGCTCGGCGCGATCCACTGCCGCTGGCGACCGGTACCGGGCAGGTTCAAGGACTTCATCGCGGCGCCGAAGAACAACCTTTACCGCTCGCTGCACACCACGGTCATCGGCCCGGACGAGCGTCCACTCGAGGTGCTGATCCGGACCGACGCGATGCACCGCTCTGCCGAGTTCGGCATCGCCGCGCCGTACCACTTCCCCAAGCCCGGCCGCAGTCGTGCCGCCGCCCGAGCCGACGAGCTGGCCTGGCTACGCAGGGCGATCGACTGGTCACAGGAAACCATCGACGCCGACCAGTTCGTCCACTCGCTGCGCTGCGACCTGGTGGACGCCCAGATCCAGGTCTTCACCGACGGCCGGCCGATCGTGCTGCCGGCCGGGTCGACGCCGGTCGACCTCGCGTACGAGCTGGATCCACGCAAAGGCGCGCACTGTCTCGCCGTCCGGATCAACGGCCGACTGGCACCGCTGGCCTCCGAGTTGGCCGACGGCGACGTGGTCGAGATCTTCACCGAGAGCGACGACCAGCCGACCGGGACGGCGCCGACGTCAGCCGGGCCACGAAAGGAGTGGCTGGGTTTCGTCAAGTCGCCGCAGGCCCAGATGCAGATCAGCCGCTGGTTCGCCGAACACTCCGAACCGGGCATCAGCATCAGCGACAAGGTACGCCTCGGCCGCGCCACCGTCAGCCTGATTCTGCGCAAACACGACCGGGCGTTGTCCAACGACAAACCACTGCGCCAGCTCGCGGAGAACCTCAAGTACCCGGACATGGAGACCCTGCTGGTCGCGGTGGTGGACCGGACCATCGAGCCCGAGGCCGTCGTCGACCAGCTCATCGCCCTGGTCGACCAGCCCGGCTGACCTGACCCGGCGCCGGTGACCGGCTACCTCTAGCCTGATCAGTATGATCACCCGCCGATCCCCCGCACGCGCCCTGTTGTACGGCGTGTTCTACCGGTTGCCGCACCCGGTCCGTAGGCGGTTGGTCCGGCTCGCCGTGCAGAAGTACATCGTCGGCGCCGTGACGCTGGTGACCGATGCCGAAGTCGGTCCGTCGGCACCCGCCCGACTACTGCTGCTGCGCCAGCCACCCGGCCGGGGCTGGACACTGCCCGCCGGTCTGCTGCGACACCGCGAGGCGCCGGTGGTCGGTGCGGCTCGGGAGCTCGCCGAGGAGACCGGCATCCAACTGGCCCCGGACCAGCTACGCCCGGCGGTGCCGAACGCCGTGGTGCACGCCAAGGGTTGGGTGGACGTGGTCTTTGAAGCCGCTGTGGCGGCGTCACGAACCCAACTGGTGGTCGACGGGGCCGAGGTGTACGAAGCCGCCTGGCACCGGCTCGACGACCTGCCCCGGCTGACCCCGGCGACCGCCCGGCTGCTGGCGCACTACGGCATCGGTCCGCTCGTCGTGCCAGCGGAGAGCGACGTACCAGCGGAGACCGGCCCGCCAGCGGCCGGGCAGCCGCCTGCGGGCCAGGAGCCGGGGTGAGCGCACCGGTGGTCGGACCGGACCGGATCTGCGCAGTGGTCCTCGCCGCCGGAGAGGGCCGTCGGCTGCGGCCGTTGACCGGTCTCGTCCCGAAGGCGCTCTGCCCGGTCGGGAACGTACCGCTGCTGGACCGGGCCCTCGCCCGAGTCGGTGCCCTCGGCTTCACCGGGCCGGCGGCGGTCGCGGTCAACGCCTGCTACCTCGGCCGGCAGGTGGTGACCCATGTCGGAGACCGGGCACAGCTTTCCGTGGAGCCAGGAGACCCGTTGGGCACCGCCGGTGGCGTCGGCCGGCTACGCGACTGGATCGGCGGTCGCGGTGTGCTGGTCGGCAATGTCGACGGCTATCTCGCCCATCCAGATCTCGATCCTGGGCCGGACATCGCGACACTGCTCGACGGTTGGGACGGCGAGACCGTCCGGCTGCTGGGCAAGCGGTTCACCGACCCGGCCGCACGGGGCGGCTTCGACGGGCACCGGTTCGCTGGCTTCTCGCTGCTGCCGTGGCGCTACGTCAGCGAACTAGCGGCCGCCCCCGGCGAGCTGGTCCATACCGTGTGGCGGCCGGCGGAGGCGGCCGGCGCACTGCAGGTGATCAACTATCCGGGTACCTACCTGGACACCGGGACACCACCGGACTACCTCGCGGCCAATCTGCACGCGGCGGGTGGCCGCAGCCTCGTCGAGCCGTCGGCCACGGTGACCGGCCCGGTCGACCGCTCCGTCGTCGGCGCCGGCGCGGTGGTACGGGGGACGCTGGTCCGCTCGGTGGTGTGGCCCGGCGCGCAGGTGCATGCGGGGGAACGGCTGACCGACGCGATCCGGGTGGGCAGCGATCTGACGGTGTCCGCCGGCTGAGCACCCGGCTTGAGTAACATCGGCGGCGGACGCCGGTGAGAAACGGAGGACCTGCGTGATCACTGCCATCGTGTTGATCGACTGCGCCACGGACTCGATCCCGGAGGTGGCCGAGGCGCTCGCCGGTCTCGACGGGGTGAGCGAGGTCTACTCGGTGGCCGGGCACGTGGACCTGATCGCGATCGTCCGGGTGCGGGAGTTCGACCAGATCGCCGACGTGATCGCCGGGCGGATCTCGAAGGTTCCGGGTGTACTCAGCACCGAGTCGCACATCGCCTTTCGCGCCTACTCGCAGCACGATCTGGAATCGGCCTTCGCCATCGGGCTGGCCGACGCGGACTGACCGGCGACAACGCTGAGCCAACAGCGGGAACTCGCAGCAGCCGCAGGCAGAGCCGCCCAGGAGCCATAACGACGCGGCTGGTCGTCGGGGCCGCAGACCCCTGGCGACCAGCCGCGTTACCGTACGGTGTCTTACGTCGACTACCCGTCAGCAGACGGGCGGTGAGGTCGACGGTGCCCAGCGAAACGAAGTGATCTGATCGTTCGCAAGCGGATCGACGTTGCCACCGCCGCTGTACGGCGGGACGAAGATGTACCAGTTGCCATCGTAGTTCAGGTCGGGATAAAGGCAGACGCCCCGGGCAGAAGTGTTCCGGACCGAGCTGATCTTGTCGTCGAAGCTCCATGCCCGTAGGTCCGGCTGGTTGCCGGTGTTGACCGATACCCAGACCATCAGGCCGTTACCTCCGCTGTGCTCCCACATGCACATGGCGTTGGCCGGACAGTCCCAGTACGCGGCTTGCGCAGGCGACGGCGTCACGACTACCAGGGCCATGGTGGCGCCCATGGCCCACGTCAGCAACTTCCTTGCCAGCTTCACGTAGCTCCTCCTCCGAGCGACTACCTTGCGGTTGATCGATCGCTGTCGACCATGACGCTACGTCGAGAAGAAACCGTCACCAATGGAATACCGCGGTCTCTTAGGGATACCGCTACTACCGTGGCGACAGGGCTTGTGGGGCGGCCGGTACAGGTGTGAGATCACAGAGGCGCCCGCCGATCTGCTCGGCGGACGCCTCTGTCGACTCCGGGTGCGCGGTGGTCAGCGACTGCCGCTGCTGATCTCCTCGCGGTCGGCCGGCTGCTTCTCCTTGTCAGCCGACCGCAGTTCGGCCGGCTGTTCCTCGGCTGGGTCGATCGCCACATGGGCCGGCGGCGGGACTTGCACCGGCTTCTCGATCGGGAAGAAGAAGCCCTTGACCGCCGGGCCGAGCGCGCCGAGCCGGTTCATCTTCTTCGGCACCACCCAGCCGACGTACTCCAGCTTGCCGTGGCCGTGCTCGTCGGTCGGTCCCAGCGGCTGGTGCACTTCGACGAAGCGGCCGTCTGGCAGCCGTCGGATGATGCCGGTCTCGACACCGTGCGCCAGCACTTCCCGGTCGTGCTGCTGCAGACCGAGACAGATCCGGTAGGTGACGTAGTAGGCCAACGGCGGGAGCAGGATCAATCCGATCCGACCGGCCCAGGTCATCGCGTTCAGGCTGATGAAGAACTTGTCAGCGAACACGTCGTTGCCGCCGGAGATGGTCAGCACGATGAAGAAGGTGACGGCCATCGCGCCGACGGCGGTCCGGGCCGGCACGTCCCGGGGCCGTTGCAGCAGGTTGTGGCTGGCCTTGTCCTTCGTGTACCGCGCTTCGAGGAACGGGTACGCCAGGGAGAGCATGACCAGGATGCCGGGCAGTACCACGGTCGGCCAGAACAGCGGCGGGATCACGTACCCGTCACCGATCGGGATGGTCAACTCCCAGGCTGGCATCAACCGGGTGGAGCCGTCCAGGAACATGACGTACCAGTCGGGCTGGCTCGCCGCCGAGACGACGGCGGCCTCGTACGGGCCGAACAACCACACCGGGTTGATCTGGAAGACCCCCGCCATCAGGGCGACCACCCCGAAGACGATCATGAAGAAGCCGCCCTGTTTGATCGCGTAGCGGGGGAACATCCGCTCACCGACCACGTTGTCGTTGGTTCGTCCCGGGCCGGGCCACTGGGTGTGCTTCTGCTTGAAGACAAGGCCGAGGTGGGCGCTGATCAGCGCCACCAGCAGCCCGGGGATCAGCAGCACGTGGGCGATGTAGAACCGGCTGATGATGATCGTGCCCGGGAACTCGCCGCCGAAAATCGACGAGGTGACCCAGGACCCGATCACCGGGATGGACAGCATGATCGCCGAGGCGATCCGCAGCCCGGTGCCGGACAGGCCGTCGTCGGGCAGCGAGTAGCCGGTGAAGCCGGCGAGGAAGCCGACCCAGAACAGCAGCGAGCCGATGATCCAGTTGGCCTCACGCGGCTTGCGGAACGCGCCGGTGAAGAACACCCGCAGCATGTGCACCACGATCGACGCCATGAACAGCAGCGCCCCCCAGTGGTGCATCTGCCGCATGATCAGGCCGCCCCGGACGTCGAACGAGATGTCCAGCGTCGACGCGTACGCCGCCGACATGGGGATCCCGCGCAGCGGGGCGTAACTGCCGTCGTAGACGACCTCCTCCATCGACGGGTCGAAGAAGAAAGTCAGGTAGACACCGGTGAGCAGGACGACGACGAACGAGAAGAGCGCGATCTCGCCGAGCAGGAACGACCAGTGGTCCGGGAAGACCTTGTTCAACAGCTTGCGCAGCGGGGTGGCTGCCTGGAACCGGTCGTCGAGCTGCCCGGCGGCCTGGCCGGGCAGCGCCCGGGCGTCGAACTTACGGCGTTTCATGGCCGCTCCCAGAAGTCGGGTCCGACGATCTCGGTGTAGTCGGAGGTGGCGACGAAGAAGCCCTCGTCGTCGACGGAGATGGGCAGCTGCGGCAGCCGACGGCTGGCCGGGCCGAAGACCGGCTTGGCGTTGTCGGTGATCAGGAACTGCGACTGGTGGCAGGGGCAGAGCAGCCGGTTGGTCTGCTGCTCGTACAGGCTCGCCGGGCAGCCCGCGTGGGTGCAGATCTTCGAGTACGCGATGTAGTTGCCCCACATGTAGTCGGGCTTGCCCACCGCCTCGTTGTTCTCCCGGGCGGTCCGGGCGTCGTCCAGCCGCAGATGGATCAGCAGGGTCGGCGAGTCGGCGTACCGGTTGGTGTGCCCGCCGGGAATTCCGGGGAAGACCGTCATCTGACCACCGACGCTGACGTCCTCGGGTCGGATCGGCGAGCCGTCCTCCCTGGTCAGCCGGACCAGCTCGGTGCCGCCACCGACCGTCTCGACCGGCTCCCAGCCGGTAGTGGCCATCTGGTTGTCGGTGTGCGGATCCCGGATCAGGCCGCCGACCAGCGGAGCGGCCGCGACCGCGGCGACCGGAGCCAACCCGGCCAGCAGCGACACCCCGAGCAGCGGCCGGCGCTTCACCCCGAGCTCGTCGACCATGTAGGTGAGCGTGCCCCCGGTGATCTTGCGGTCGTCCGGGCTGGACGGGCCGTCGTGCCGGTCCTGGATCGCCACCTCGTGGGGCAGCAGCTTCTTGCCCCAGGTGAGGATGCCGACACCGATCGCCAGCAAGGTCAGCCCGAGGCTGACGCCGAGCAGCGGAGTGTAGAACTTGCTGATCCCGGCACCGAGCTCGTACTCCCAGGGCCACCAGATGTACACCACCAGGAACGCGGTCGCGGTGAGCCCGGCGAGCAGGAACAGCCCGGCGACGAACCGGCTGATCCGCCGTTCCGCCCTGGTGCCGGGCACCGGAAATGGCGGCTCGTAGTGGACGATCTCGATGTCGTCGCGCCGGGCGCCCTCGCGCAGTACGTCGAACGACGTCAGCCGCGGGTCGTCCAGGCTCACCGGCGCCGGCTGGCGATGCTGCTGAGTGGTGTCGATGTCGGTGCTCATGACTTCCCCGCAATCCACAGGCTGGCGAAGACCAGCGCGGTGATGCCGACCAGGAAGATGGCGATGCCCTCGGTCACCGGACCGTACCGGCCGAGGTTGGCCAGCCCGCCGGGGTCACCGTCGGTCTTCAGCCCTTCCTGCACGAAGGCGATGATGTCGCGCTTCTGCTCGGGGGTGAGCTGGTTGTCCCCGAAGACCGGCATGTTCTGCGGACCGGTCAGCATGGCGGCGTACAACTGCCGGTCGGTGGCCGGATCCAGGCTCGGTGCGTACTTGCCGGAGGACAACGCTCCGCCGCCACCGCTGAACGCGTGGCAGGACGAGCAGTTGATCCGGTAGAGGTGACCGCCGACGGCGATGTCACCGCCGGTACGCAGCATCTCGCCGTCCGGCAGCTGCGGGCCACCACCCAGCTCCTGGATGTACTGGCCGAGCTGGCGGATCTCCTCCTCGGTGAAGACCACCGGCTTGCGCTCGGCCTGGGCCTCCTGCCGGGCCATCGGCATCCGGCCCGTGCCGACCTGGAACTCCACCGACGCCGATCCGACACCGATCAGGCTGGGGCCGCGTCCCTCGACGCCCTGGGCGTTGCGCCCGTGGCAGGAGATGCAGCTCTGGTCGAACAGCGCCTTGCCGTCCTCGGCCGCCTGGGACAGCTGCGGGGTGTCCTGCGCCTGCAGGCCCGGGGCGAAGACGGTGTACGCACCGCCGGCCAGGAACAGCGCGGCGAGCAACCGGACCGCGGTGCCCAGCCGACGGCGGCCCCGGCCTCGCGGCGTGGCCCGCCCGCTGCGCAGCCGGGCGAGGAGACCGCGTCCGCGGTCGGCTCGCCGGTCGGCGGGGGTGTCAGATGTCATTGACCTGAATCCTTGTCGGTTTTGCGACCTGCCTGGTCGGCACGACGCCGCACCATCACGGTGAGTGACCGCTTGATGATCATTGCAGCCAGTAGATCATGAAGTAGAGGCCGATCCAGACCACGTCGACGAAGTGCCAGTAGTACGACACGACGATGGCCGAGGTCGCCTGGGCCGGGGTGAACCGCCCCATCGTGGTACGGACCATGTAGATCAGGAAGGCGACCAAGCCGCCCGCCACGTGCAGGCCGTGGAAGCCGGTGGTGAGGTAGAACACCGAGCCGTACCCGTCGCCGTTGATCTTGATGCCGTGGTGGACCAGCTCCC
This sequence comes from Solwaraspora sp. WMMD937, assembly GCF_029581175.1. NCBI lineage: Bacteria > Bacillati > Actinomycetota > Actinomycetes > Micromonosporales > Micromonosporaceae > Solwaraspora > Solwaraspora sp. WMMD937. The sequence goes on from NZ_CP120738.1 coordinate 5,785,763, forward strand.
GGTACTCGTTGACCTGGCCGAGCAGGAAGATCAGGCCCATCACGAAGGTGATCGTGAACCACCGCCGCAGCGCGTGCACGTCTCCCCGCTCCGCGGCGAACACCCCGATCTGGCAGGTGACCGAGGAGGCCACCAGGATCGCGGTGAAGACCGTCGCGTACGGGATGTTCAGCTGTGGGGTGTGCTCCTCCCACATGCTGTAGTCCGCCGCACGGATGGAGAAGTACATCGCGAACAGCGCCGCGAAGAACATCAGTTCGCTGGAGAGCCACACGATCGTCCCGACGCTGACCATGTTCGGTCGGGTCAGCGAGTGGATCCGGCTCTTGTCAATCGCTGGGGCCGCAGTCACGCGGTCATTATTGCTGCCGGTCAGTGCCCACGGACGGCGGGGTGGCAAACCCGACCCGCCGGTGGGCCGGATAACCTCGACCGAGGCCGCTGGCCTAGCCTCGTCATGTGGCAGATGTCGCTGCGATGGCCGTCCCGCCGTTCACGGTCACGGCCCTGTTCACCGAGATCCAACTGACCAATTGGCTGGCGCTGACACTCGTCGTGGCCGCCGGCCTCTATCTGTACGGGGTGCACCGGCTACGACTGCGCGGCGACCGCTGGCCGGTGTCACGCACCGTACTGTTCCTCGGCCCCGGACTGGGTGGCATCGCCGCTGTCACGGTGAGCGGACTCGGCGCCTACGACACCACGCTGCTCTCGGTGCACATGGTCCAGCACATGGTGCTGTCGATGATCGCGCCGATCTTCCTCGCGCTGGGTGCACCGGTCACCCTGGCGCTGCGCACCCTGCCTGGCGACCCGCGGCGCCGCCTGCTCACCGTCCTGCACAGCAGGTTCGCCCGGGTGGTCACCTTTCCGCTGGTCGCCTTCGGCCTGTTCGTGATCAACCCATTTGTGCTGTATTTCACTGATCTGTACCGGTTGACCCTGGAGAGCAGCCTCGCCCACGAGTTCGTCCACGCCCACTTCATCATGACCGGCTGCCTGTTCTTCTGGCCGCTGGTCGGGCTCGACCCGCTGCCCGGCCGCTGGCCGTACCCGGCCCGGGCGCTGCTGATGGTGCTCTCCGTGCCGTTCCACACCGTGCTCGGGCTCACCGTCATGCAGAGCAGCACCCTGTTCGGTGGCGACTGGTACCCGTCGCTCGGGCTGACCTGGGCCGACCCGTGGGCCGACCAGGAGGTGGCCGGCGGCATCCTGTGGGCCGGCGGGGAGTTCGTCAGCGTCACCATGCTCGCCGTGCTGGTGGTGCAGTGGATGCGCCAGTCCGAGCGGGAGGCCCGGCGCATCGACCGGGAACTGGACCGTCAGGAGGCGCGACAGGCCCGCGCGGTGGCCGCCGCCGACTGACCCGCTCGCCGGACGCGACCCGGACGGACGGTACGATCAGCGCGCAGCTACGAGGTGGGAGTCGAGCGAGAAGATGACCGAGCGCGTGCACACCGTCCTGCTCTACAGCGACGACCCGCAGGTACGGGACCGGATGCGGCTGGCCGTCGGCACCCGCCCCGCCACCGACCTGACCGTCGAGTTCGTCGAGGCGTCCGACTACGCCGGCTGCGTCCGGCTGGTTGACGAGTACGAGATCGACCTGATGCTGCTCGACGGTGAGGCCACCCCCGGCGGAGGGCTCGGCATCGCCCGACAGATCAAGGACGACCGCGCCGACGCGCCGCCGACCTGCGTGGTGATCGCCCGCGCCGCCGACCGCTGGCTGGCCTCGTTCGCCGAGGTCGACGCCACCCTGATGCACCCGCTCGACCCGGTGACCACTGGCCAGACCGTCGCCGGCATGCTGCGCGGCCGGTCCGGCAAGCTGCCCGCCGCCTGACCCACCCCTGCACCGGGCCGCACCGTCCACGTTCCGCCGCACCGCCCCGCACCGCATCACGCACGCCCCATCGCACCTGGGAGAGACCCCATGGGTGAACGGTCCTGGCCGAATCTGCTCAGTGCGCTGCTCGCCGGCGAGCAGCTCTCCACCGCCGACACCACCTGGGCGATGGGCGAGATCATGACGGGCTCCGCCACACCCGCGCAGATCGCCGGCTTCGCCGTCGCGCTGCGGGCCAAGGGCGAGACGTCGGCCGAACTGGTCGGGCTGGTGGAGGCGATGCTCGCCAACGCGGTGCCGGTCGGGCTGCCGGACGGGCTGCGCGCGGAGACGGTGGACGTCGTCGGCACCGGTGGCGATCGGGCCCACACGGTGAACATCTCCACCATGGCGGCGATCGTCACGGCGGCCGCCGGTGCCCGGGTGGTCAAGCACGGCAACCGGGCGGCCTCGTCCTCGTGCGGCGCCGCCGACCTGCTGGAGCACTTCGGCATCCCGCTCGACCTGGGCCCCGAGGGGGTGGCCCGGTGCGTGACCGAGGTCGGCATCGGGTTCTGCTTCGCCGCCCGGTACCACCCGGGGATGCGGCACGCCGGGACGACCCGGCGGGAGATCGGCGTACCGACTGCCTTCAACTTCCTCGGCCCGCTGACCAACCCGGCCCGGCCCCGGGCCGGGGCGATCGGCTGTTTCGACACCCGGATGGCGCCGGTGATGGCGCAGGTGTTCGCCAGCCGGGGCGACACCGCGCTGGTGATGCGGGGTGAGGACGGGCTGGACGAGCTCAGCACCGCCGCCCCGACCAGGGTCTGGTTCGCCGCCGACGGCGTGGTGCGCGCGATGGTCGTGGACGCCGCCGAGGACCTGGGGGTTGCCCGCAGCGCCCCCGGTGATCTCCGGGGCGGGGACGCCGCCTTCAACGCCGATGTCACCCGCCGGCTGCTCGCTGGCCAGACCGGTCCGGTCCGGGACGCGGTGCTGGTCAACGCGGCGGCGGCGCTGACCGCTCAGGCGGTACAGACCGGTGCCGCGCCGGCCGACGCGCTGCTCGCCACGATGCGCGCCCAGCTGGGTCGCGCCGCCGAAGCGATCGACAGCGGGGCGGCGGCGGCGTTGCTGGACCGGTGGGTGCAGGTGGCCCAGTCGGCTGCGGGTACCACCGCCGGCTGACCGCCCGCTGCGACTCCTGTCGTCTACGCGCCCCGGGCCACCGCGCTGTTGCAGGACCCGACCTCGCTGCGGGACTGGTACAAGCAGAATCTGCGCTGGCTCTGGGGCACCTTTCAGGGCATCCTCGGTCACCGGGTGGGGCGGCAGGTCAACACCTTCGACTACGCGTACCTGCTGCTGATCCTGCACTGGGTGCTGTCCGCCTGGCGGCTACACCACCGGCAGCTGCTGCTCCTGCTCCCGCTGATCATGGTCGCCGACGTGATCTACCGGGTGATCTTCGTCCACGCGGCGGTCAAGGCCGTCCGCCAACCCACCGTCGACCGCTGTGTCTGGTCCTCGCCGGAGCGGTGTCCGCCAGTCAGGACCTTCCGGTCACCGGAGCACCGGCCGCAGCTGTCGGGCTGGTCGGCGCGATCTCCCTCGCCATCGGTACGGCGCTGGTCGCCGTCGCCGGCTGGGGGGCGAAGCTGCGCCGCCGCAACAACCGGCGACGGCCGGCTCAGCCGACGCCGGCGACAGTCGGCTCAGTGCTCGACCGGCTCAGTGCTCGGCGGTACGCCGGGTGCCGGTGTAGTACTCGAACAGCAGACCGGCTGCGGTGGCGATCACCGAGAGCAGCCCGAAGATGAGCAGCCACCACTGCCAGAAGACCAGGCCGAGACCGGCGACGGTCGCGGCCAGCGCCACCCCGAACGGCCAGTAGCTGCCCGGGCTGAAGAAGCCGACCTCGCCCGCTCCGTCGGAGATCTCAGCGTCCGGCCGGTCCTCGGGTCGCAGATCGATCCGGCGCGACACGAACCAGAAGAAGCCGCCACACATCGTGCAGAGCAGGAAGGACAGGATCAGCGCCGTGGTGCCGATCCACTCGACGTGCCCGAGCTGCCCGTAGGTCCACGCCGGGTAGACACCGGACACGACGAGCAGGAACGCCGCGACGATGCCGAACAGTCGCCACTCGGTCTTCATGACCGGCCCTCAGCTTCCCGCGCCCTGGGCGCTCGCGTTCCCGAAGTTCTGCGCGTCACGCTTGGTGTCGAACGGGAAGGTCGTCACCGCGTACGGCTCCTCCCCGATCGCGGCCAGCGCGTCCGGCGTCGAGCTACCGGCCTGCTTGGCCGCGATGAACTGGTCGTACTGCTCCGGGTCGACCACCCGCATCTCGAAGTTCATCATCGAGTGGTACGTGCCACACAGCTCGGCGCACCGGCCGACGTAGGCACCGTTCTGTTCGATGGTCACCTCGAACTGGTTACGGATGCTGCCCGGGAAGACGTCCCGCTTGAACAGCAGCTCCGGCACCCAGAACGAGTGGATCACGTCGGTGCTGGTCTCCTCGAACCGGATGGTCCGCTCCGACGGGACCACCAGCACCGGGATGATGTCGGAGGAACCGACCGTCGACGCCACCGTGTTGGCGTCCTCACCGACCCCGTCGCGGTAGTTGAACTGCCAGTTCCACTTGAACGCGACGACCTCGACGGTGACGTCCGGGTCCTCGCTGAGCCGGTCGACATCGGTCTGCACGACGGCCGTGTAGTAGAACAGCACCGAGACGACCAGGATCGGCGCGATGGTGTAGAGGAACTCCATCGGCATGTTGAACCGGGTCTGCACCGGCAACTGGTCGCCGCGCTTGCGGTACCGGATGATGCACCAGAAGATCAGACCCCAGACGAAGACGCCGACCGCGAGCGCCGCGATCACCGAGGCGATCCACAGGTCGTACATCCGGTGGGCCTGCGGGGTGATGCCCTGCGGCCAGCCGAAGCCGCCGAACGCCTCCCCGACGTCGCAGCCAGTGAGCAGGGTGAGCAGTGCCGCGCCGCCGAGACCGAGCCCAGCGGCCCGGAACCGGAGCTGTCGCCGACCGGGCGCGCGCCGTGCGTGCGTCGGCTGCCGGCCGACGGCCGACGGCTGCCCTGCTGAATCGCTTGCGACCACCTGGTCCTGCCTTCCTCGCGGTGCCACCGATGCCACCTGTAGCAACCGGATCGACCTGGCCACGCGTGACGACATCGGCGATCAAAGGCGTCACCGACGGTCGCAGATTACTCGACCCGACGGGTCACCATCGGCGTGGGGTCTGGTTTGTCACCCGCCACGACCACCGGCGGGCCAGCCCACGGCCGGTACCGTCGACGGCTGTGGACTATCTCGACGCCGCGACCGCCGCACCGCTGCACCCGGTCGCCCGGGAGGCACTGTCGGCGGCGTTGACCGACGGCTGGGCCGACCCGGCCAAGCTGTACACCCGGGCCCGCCGGGCCGGTCAGCTCCTCGACGCGGCCCGGGAGGTCACCGCCGACGTGCTGCGGGTCCGCACCGACGAGATCTCCTTCACACCCAGCGGTACGGTCGCTGCACACGCCGCCGTCCTCGGCGGTCTCGCCGGGCGGCGTCGGGTCGGGCGCAACCTGGTGCACTCGGCGATCGAGCATTCGGCGGTGCTGCACGCCGGGCAGCGGCACACCGCCGACGGCGGCGAGGCGGTGTCGGTGCCGGTGGACCGGCTCGGCCGGCTCGATATGGCCGCCTGGTCGGCGGCGGTGGCCCGGCCGGGTGTGGCGTTCGCCGCACTGATCAGCGCCAGCCACGAGGTGGGTACGGTCCAACCGGTCGCCGAGGCGGCCCGGGCCTGCGCCGCGCACGAGGTGCCGCTGTACGTCGACGCCGCCCAGTCGGTAGGTCGGATGCCGGTGCCGGACGGCTGGTCGGTGCTGACGGCCAGCGCTCACAAGTGGGGCGGGCTGCCGGGCGTCGGGGTACTGGTGGTCCGCAAGGGCACCCGGTGGGAGTCGCCCTACCCGGCCGACGAGCGGGAATTCGGCCGTACGCCCGGAGCGGTGAACCTGCCGGCGGTGGTCGCGTCGGCGGCGGCGCTGCGCGCGGCGGCCGCCGAGGCGCACGCGCAGGCCGCCCGGTTGTCGGCACTGGTGGACCGGATCCGCGCGACGGTGACCGCGACGGTGCCCGATGTGGAGGTGGTCGGCGACCCGACCGACCGGCTGCCGCACCTGGTCACCTTCTCCTGCCTGTACGTCGACGGTGAGGCGCTGCTGCACGCGCTGGACCGGCGCGGCTTCGCCGTCTCCTCCGGCTCGTCGTGTACGTCGTCCACGCTGCGCCCGTCACACGTCCTGGAAGCGATGGGGGTGCTGTCGCACGGCAACGTCCGGGTGTCGCTGCACCGGGACACCACCGACGCGGAGGTGGACCGGTTCCTGGCCGAGCTGCCGCAGGTGGTGGCCGACCTACGGGCCGAGGCCGGGGTGGTCGGCCTGTGACCGGCGACGACGCGGCACCGCAGCCCTCCGGCGGCGAGACGGCGCAGCCACCTGGTAGCGAGGTGGCGGAGACTCTCGACTGCCTGGGTCAGCGCTGCCCGCTGCCGGTGATCGCGCTGGCCCGGCGGCTGCCGCAGCTGCCGGTCGGGTCGGTGGTCCGGGTGCTGGCCGACGATCCGGCGGCCGCCCTGGACATCCCGGCCTGGTGCCGGATCCGGGGCCAGGAGTTCGTCGCCGCGTCGACCGTCGCCGACTCCCCCGCCTTCGACGTCCGCCGCACCAGCTGAGCTGTCCGCCGCACCCACTGCGCGAATGGTGGCGCCACCGATGTGAGGCTGAGATACCGAACCTGCTCGTTGATACGTATCTCAGCCTCACATCGGCGTGTCCTCGACAGCCGGTTGAGACACCTCTTCGAGATACACCTCAACCGCCCTCCGGCGGAGCGCACGTCGTGCCGGCTCGGCCAGGCCTGTTGGTCCACGGCACCAGGCCCAGCCGGATGCCGGCGTGCGAGGATGGCGGGCGTGAGCGTGCAGAACGGGTGGAGCAAGCTGCTGGAGTCCAACCCTGGGCACTCACAGTGGTACGTCGACCGGTTCCGGTCGCTGGCCCGCGACGGGGCCGACCTCGACGGTGAGGCGCGGCTGGTCGACGCGATGCTGCCCCGTACGGCACGGGTGCTGGACGCCGGCTGCGGACCCGGCCGGGTCGGCGCGGCGCTGGCCGCCGCCGGTCACGACGTCGTCGGCGTGGACCTGGACCCGGTACTGATCGACGCCGCCCGGCAGGACCACCCCGGCCCTCGGTGGCTGGTCGGCGACCTGGCCGAGCTGGACCTGCCCGCCCAGGGCATCACCGACGGCTTCGACGCGATCGTCAGCGCCGGCAACGTCATGACGTTCCTGGCGCCGGACACCCGCCAGGAGGTGCTGCGCCGGATGCGGCTGCACCTGCGCGACGGTGGCCGGATCGTGGTCGGGTTCGGCACCGACCGGGGCTACCCGGTCACCGACTTCCTGGCCGACATGCACGCCGCCGATCTGGTCGAGGACCTGCTGCTGGCCACCTGGGACCTGCGCCCGTACCGCGACGACTCCGATTTCCTGGTCGCGGTGCTGCGACCGGCCTGACCTCCGCGGTTCAGGTCAGCTGGCGACTGTCGGGCGGGTCGACCCACACCAGCCGTACGGGGTGGACCATCCCGTAGAGCCGCAGTGCTGCCTTGATGCCGCTGAACGGGTTGGGCAGGCCGCCGTTGGTCGGTACGACCACGGCTTCGTCGTCGAACGCCAGCCCCCAGCCGAGCACTCCACCGCCGGCCTCGGTCTCCGCACAGATGGCGAAGCGCGCCGGCAGCTCCCCGTGCAGGACTTCCAGCAGCCTGCGCTGCTCGTCATCCATCCCCGACGACCCTCGCTCCTCGTTCCCGCCCACTACACGGTCCGCCGAGACGGGGATCGGCAAACCCAAGCTCGGGCACATGGAAACCGGCCGCTACCAGCAGTTCCCGGACGACATCGCCAAGGTGCTGCGGACCTGCGGTGCCGACCAGCCGACGATCGAGCGGCTCACCTCGCTGGCCGGACGATCGGACGCCAAGACCTGGTGGGCTCCCTGGGCGAACGTCGTGCCCGACTGGTTCCGGACCTACGTAGGGTTGGAAGGGCTGGCCGACAGCGCGTTCGTCTTCGAGTCGATGGTGCTCCCCGGCCTGCTCCAGACCGAAGAGTACGCCCAGGCGCTCACCCTCGGCACCGGGTTCGTCCGGCCCGACCACGCTGAACGGTTCGTGTCCTTCCGTCAGGCCAGAGCCCGCCGGCTCACCGACGACGAGCCGTTGACGCTGCACGCGGTGATCGGCGAGGCGGCGCTGCGGCTACGGGTCAACGGCGACAAGACCAGGCGCGCGCAACTGCGGCACCTGGCCGACGCGGCATAGCGCTGGAGGCTGTCATGCCCACCCCCGACCTGACCACCGCCCGCTGGTTCACCAGCAGCCGCAGCGCCAACAATGGCGACTGCGTCGAGTGCGCCGTACTTCCGGACGCCGTCGCGATCCGCGACAGCAAGGACAGCACCGGACCAACGTTGCACTTCTCCGCCGACCAATGGACCACCTTCGTCACCCAGCTGACCGCGCGGCGGGTGAGCTGAGCAGAGACCAAGATCAGGTGAGCGCTGTGGACGTCTCAACCGCGAGGTGAGGTCCATGGCGCTCACCTGATCTTGGCTACCGACGCTGTCGTGGGTGCGCAAGCCGACGCTGTCGTGGGCGGGCCGGTCGGCGGTGCAGTCAGTCGGCAGGAGAGACGGTTGGTCAGGCCGGCAGGTAGGGGCGGACGTCGTCGGCGGCGGCGTCGCCGTACGAGTCGGCGAGCCGCTTGAGGAAGATGTCCGGCTTGACGGCGTACTCCTGCGGTCCGGTGGTCTCCAGCACCAGCGCGGCAAGCAGGCAGCCGACCTGCGCGGCGCGCTCCAGACCGAGGCCCCAGCCGAGGGCGGCGAAGAAGCCGGCACGGAAACCGTCGCCGACACCGGTCGGGTCGTCCGCGACCACGTCACGGGCCACCGGTACGTGGATCCGCTCGATGCCCCGGCCGGTGATCTCCACCCCGTCGGCACCGAGCGTGGTGACCCGTACCGTCACCAGGTCGAGCACCTGGTCGCCGGTGAGGCCGACCTTGCTCTCCAGCAGCGACCGCTCGTACTCGTTGGTCAGCAGATACTCCGCACCGTCGATGAGCTGGCGGACGTCCTCGCCGCTCATCCGGGCCAACTGCTGGGACGGGTCGGCGGCGAACCGGTAGCCCCGGTCGCGGCACTCAGCCGAGTGGCGGAGCATCGCCTCGGGGTCGTTGGCGCTGACCAGCACCAGTTCGAGGCCGCCCACCCGGGCGGCGACCGGTGCCAACTCGATGTTGCGGGCCTCGCTCATCGCACCGGCGTAGAACGACGCGATCTGGCACAGGTCGTCGTCGGTGGTGCAGACGAAGCGAGCCGTGTGCGCCAACTCGCTGACATGCACCGAGTCGCAGTCGACGCCATGGCGTTCCAGCCAGGAACGGTAGTCGGCGAAATCGGCTCCGACCGCGCCGAGCAGCACCGGACGCAGACCGAGCTGGGCCATCCCGAAGGCGATGTTCGCCGCCACCCCGCCCCGGCGGACGACCAGGTCGTCGACGAGGAACGACAGGGACACCTTGTCCAGCTGGTCCGCGATGAGCTGACCCGCGAACCGGCCGGGGAAGTGCATCAGATGGTCGGTGGCGATCGAGCCGGTGACGGCGATCTTCATGTCGGCCCTCGGGTGTCGGGGTGGGGAATCGTGCGCGGGCCAGCTTACCGGGGCGGGGGCCACCGTACCCCGCACCTGCCTCAACTATGCACGTTCAGCACACAACCGACCGACTGCCGCCCAGGGCCGGACTGACGTCTGCCCCGGACGGCACCGGAACGGACCGATCGGATCAGTGGAAGGAGTCGCCGCAGGCGCAGGAGTTCTGCGCGTTCGGGTTGTCGATGGTGAAACCCTGAGCGTCGATCCGGTCCGCAAAGTCGATCTTCGCGCCGGTCAGGTACGGGGCGCTCATCCGGTCCACCACGACCTCGACGCCGCCGAAGTCGTCGACGATGTCCCCGTCGAGCGACCGCTCGTCGAAGAACAGCTGGTACCGCAGGCCGGAGCAGCCGCCGGGCTGGACGGCGACCCGCAGCCGCAGGTCATCGCGGCCTTCCTGGTCGAGCAGTGCCTTGACCTTCTCGGCCGCCACGTCGGTGAGGACGACGGTGGTCGAGGCGGCGGTCTCGGCCGTTTCGGACTGCGCTGATGTGCTCACGTGAAGGTCTCCCCTGCGACGGTGCGAATTCGTCCGTATCAGGTAACGCTAACCGGCCGGGCGACGATTCCCAATCCGGGTGGCCACAATCCGTACGTGATCCGCCGCGCATCCCACCATCCGGAAGATCACCAGCGGAAGATCACCGGGAACTCACCGTTCCCCGGCCGCCGGCACGCCGTCAGCGGCTCCATTGGCCGGCCAGCCGGGCGGCGATCCCACGCAGCCCGTCCGCCGGCTGGGCCAGCGCCTGCGCCAGCCCACCGCCGGTCTCCCCGCCGAAGTGGTCGACCAGGGCGTACGCCTCGGTGACGCCGGCTGCGGCCGACTCCCGCCGACCGGTGGACACCTGGCCGGCAACCACCACGCAGGGCAGTCCCCGGTCCCGGGCCGCGCCGGCCACCCCGGCGACCACCTTGCCGCGCAGCGACTGGTGGTCGAACGACCCTTCACCGGTGATCACCAGGTCGGCGGCGTCCAGCGCGGCGGGCAGCCCGATCAACGCGGTGACGAGGTCGATGCCCGACTCGCACCGCCCGCCGAGGGCGAGCAGCGCGGCGCCGATGCCTCCGGCGGCGCCGGCCCCGGGCAGCGCGGCCAGCTCGGGCGGGCAGCCGGGCAGCTCCGCGACCAGGATGCCGGCGAACCGCTGCAGCGCGGCGTCGAGCAGCAGTACGTCGGCCCGGTCTGCGCCCTTCTGCGGCCCGTACACGTTGCTGGCCCCGTGCAGCCCGGTCAGCGGGTTGTCGACGTCGGTCGCGGCGACCAGCTCGACCCCGCGCAGCCGGGGTGCGCCGTCGAGGCGGTCGACCCCGGCGAGGGCCGCGCCGCCGTACGGCAGGGCGTAGCCGGCGGCGTCGAGCGGGGTGACCCCCAGCGCGGTGAGCATGCCGGCCCCGGCGTCGTTGGTGGCCGACCCGCCCAGCCCGACGACCACTCGACGGGCACCGTGTTCGACCGCCGCGACCAGCAGCAGCCCCAGGCCGTACGAGGTGGTGTGTTTCGGGTCACGTTCGGCCTCGGTGAGCAGGTGCAGGCCGCACGCCTGGGCGCTCTCCACGTACGCGGTCGGTCCGGCGGTCACGGTCGCCCCGGCCCCCGGGCCGTCGACCAGCAGGATCTCCCCGGGTACCGGTCGGCCGAGTGGGTCGACCGTCGGTACCGGGACCCGCCGGCCGGCGGTCGACTCGGCCAGCACCTCGAGGAATCCCGGACCGCCGTCGGACAACGGGCGCAGCACCAGCTCGTCGGTGGGCGCCCGGTCCCGCCACCCGGTGGCGACGGCGGCGGCCACCTCGGCGGCGGGCAGGGTGCCGGCGAACTTGTCCGGACAGATCAGGACCCGCATGGTCTGGCAGTGTGGCAGGCCACACTTGGGCTGGTCGCAGGCGGGCGGACCTGTGCGAGCATGGATCTCGTGACTTCGACGTGGGTTGAGCCTTCCAGCACCGCGACCGCTCTGTTGCTGCTCGGCCGGGGCAGCGACCCGGCCAGCGAGCGCGGCGTCGACTGCCCGGGCGAGCTCCCGGCACCCAGCGATCCGGATCTGGTCGCCCGGGCCACCGCCGCCAAGGCGGCGCTCGGCGACCGAGTCTTCGTGCTCGGTCACCACTACCAGCGCGACGAGGTCATCCAGTTCGCCGATGTCACCGGCGACTCGTTCAAGCTGGCCCGGGAGGCCGCCGCACGGCCGTCGGCCGAGTTCATCGTCTTCTGCGGTGTGCACTTCATGGCGGAGAGCGCCGACATCCTTACCGGCGACGCGCAGCGGGTGGTGCTGCCGGATCTGGCCGCCGGCTGTTCGATGGCGGACATGGCCGCCCTCGGCCAGGTGGAGACCGCCTGGGAGGCGCTGGCCGACGCGGGCGCGGCCGACTCGACTGTGCCGGTGACGTACATGAACTCGTCGGCGGACATCAAGGGCTTCGTCGGCCGCAACGGCGGGGTGGTCTGCACCTCGTCGAACGCCAAGCGCGCGTTGACCTGGGCGTTCGAGCGCGGTCAGCGGGTGCTGTTCCTGCCGGACCAGCATCTGGGCCGCAACACGGCGGTGCTGGAGATGGGGCTGGACGCCGACGACTGTGTGCTCTACGACCCGCACAAGCCCGGTGGTGGGCTGACCGCGCAGCAGTTGCGCGAGGCGAAGATGGTGCTCTGGCGGGGGCACTGCTCGGTGCACGGCCGGTTCACCCGCAGCAGCGTCGACGAGGTACGGATGCGGGTGCCCGGGGTCAACGTGCTGGTCCACCCGGAGTGCCGCTACGAGGTGGTCACCGCCGCCGACCAGATCGGCTCGACGGAGTACATCATCCGGACCATCGAGGCCGCCCCGGCCGGATCGGCGTGGGCCGTGGGCACGGAGCTGAATCTGGTCCGCCGGTTGGCGCTGGCCCACCCGGACAAGCAGGTCATGTTCCTGGACCGGACGGTCTGCTACTGCTCGACGATGAACCGGATCGACCTGCCGCACCTGGTGTGGGCGTTGGAAGAGCTGGTCGCCGGCCGGGTGCCGAACCAGATCACGGTCGAGCCGCGTACGGCGCACTTCGCGCGGGTCGCGTTGGACCAGATGCTGGCACTGCCCTGATCGGACAGGCTCCCTGATCGGATAGCGGACACCGCATCACCGGATCACCCAACGTAATCTAGCTCCTACGTATACGTGCCGTCGTTCCCGAATTCGTGCCAATCGCAGCCGCTGCGGGATCCCACTTTCATCACAGAGCGCTATGCTGCCTCAGGCGACGAACGGGCAGCGCGGATCTTCGATGCTCCCCGGTGACAGCCGGTAGCCGGATGTCACCCGAGGTCCACCGACCGCCGGCTCCGTACGCGGGTCGTCCGGTTTCACCCACCGCCGGTCGGGACATGTTGATCCCATCTCGCCGGGCCAGCTCCACCCCACAAGACGGCAGCATCGACGCGCTGGAGGTTTCCTTGACCGACGACGTCCTGATCGTGCACGGCGGCACTCCCCTGCACGGGCAGATCCGGGTCCGAGGCGCCAAGAATCTCGTCTCCAAGGCGATGGTGGCCGCCCTGCTCGGCGACGAGCCGAGCAGGTTGTACGACGTACCGCGGATCCGCGACGTCGAGATCGTCCGGGGCCTGCTCGAACTGCACGGAGTCAAGGTCAGCGACGGCGTTGAGGACGGCGAGCTGGTGCTCGATCCGGCCAATGTGGAAAGCGCCTCGTTCGACCAGATCAACGTGCACGCCGGCTCCAGCCGGATCCCGATCCTGTTCTGCGGCCCGCTGCTGCACCGGCTCGGTCACGCGTTCATCCCGGACCTCGGCGGTTGCCACATCGGCCCCCGGCCGATCGACTTCCACATGCAGGCGCTGCGCGAGTTCGGCGCGGTCGTCGAGAAGACCCCGCAAGGGCTGCACCTGACCGCGCCCAACGGTCTGCACGGCACCAAGTTCGAGCTGCCGTACCCGAGCGTCGGCGCCACCGAGCAGGTACTGCTGACCGCAGTACTCGCCGACGGGGTGACCGAGCTGCGCAACGCCGCGGTCGAGCCGGAGATCGTCGACCTGATCTGTGTCATGCAGAAGATGGGCGCGATCATCAAGGTGCACACCGACCGGGTGATCGAGATCCACGGCGTCCCCCGGCTCGGCGGCTACTCGCACCGGCCGATCCCGGACCGGATCGAGGCGGCCAGCTGGGCGGCGGCGGCGCTGGCCACCGGCGGCGACGTCAACGTGCTCGGCGCGCAGCAGGCCGACATGATGACCTTCCTGAACGTGTTCCGGTCGGTCGGTGGCGCGTACCAGGTCACCGACGCCCGCCCACCGCGCGTCGGCAGCGCCGGCCAAGAAGGGGGCATCCGGTTCTGGCACCCGGGTAACGAACTGCGCGCGGTGGCCCTGGAGACCGACGTGCACCCGGGCTTCATGACCGACTGGCAGCAGCCGTTGGTCGTCGCGTTGACCCAGGCCCGTGGGCTGTCGATCGTCCACGAGACGGTGTACGAGCAGCGGCTGGGCTACACCGAGGCGCTCAACACGATGGGCGCGACGATCCAGGTCTACCGGGAGTGCCTGGGCGGGACCCCGTGCCGCTTCGGTCGGCGCAACTTCAAGCACTCGGCGGTGATCGCCGGGCCCAGCAAGCTGCACGCCGCCGACCTGGTCATCCCGGATCTGCGGGCCGGGTTCAGCCACCTGATCGCGGCGCTCGCCGCCGAGGGCACCTCCCGGGTGTACGGCGTCGACCTGATCAACCGCGGCTACGAGGACTTCGAGGCCAAGCTGGCCGATCTCGGCGCCCACGTGGAACGCCCCTGATCCGAACGCGTCCAGTCGCCGACCCGACGCGTCCTCGCCCGGGTCTGACGTACCCGTGCCCGGTTCGTGCCCTCGCGGAGCGGACCGGGCCGGGGCGTCCGGTGTCGTCGTTCGCCGGCCGGTGAACGACGACCGGGTGCGAGGTGCGGGTAACGCACCTGGTTGGCTACCCTTCACGCGTGCCGTCGCTGTTTCGCCGCAAGTCCGCCGATGTCGTGGAAGCCGACCTGCCGGAGGACGATGTTCCCCCGTCGCAGGACGAGGCCGGGTCCGCCCGTGCCCGCAGCCACACGCCGAGCAAGAAGGAACTCGGTGTGGTCACCCCGAAGCGGCCGGGTGCCGGCCGCCGACCGGCGGGCAGCACCAAGCCGCTGACCAAGCAGGAGGCCCGCGAGCAGCGGCGGGCCAGGCGGGCGGCGATCTCGGAGGAGTTCCGCCGCGAGGGCGGGCCGCGCGACCGTGCTCCGGAGCGCGGGCTCGCCCGCGACGTGGTGGATTCCCGGCGTACGGTCGGCACCTGGTTCTTCGGTGGCGCGCTGCTCGTCCTGATCGGGTCCGGCCCGACGATGCCACCGGCGGTGCAGCTGGCGTCGAACCTGCTCTGGGTGACGCTGGCCGTTCTGGTGGTCGTCGACTCGGTGTTGATCTCCCGCCGGATCCGCAAACTGGTGCGGGAACGGTTCCCCAAGTCGGACCAGCGGATGGGCGGCCTGTACTTCTACGCCATCATGCGCGCGATGACGTTCCGCCGGATGCGCACCCCGATCCCCCGGGTGGAGCTCGGCGACAGAATCTGACCTGCCCGGCAGGCGCTGGACGGGCTACGGCACCCGAGAGTCGGAGCACCTCGGCGGGGCGGAAAAGACACTGTTTCGATTCAGTACGGGCGGTTCGGTGGCGTCGACCGAGCCCGCGCGGCTACCCTCCATCCGCAACCACGCCGCCACTGGGCCGGGGGGACCCGATCGGGTTGCCACGGTCGCTCAGCGAGTATTCGACGAGGTGACACGCCGTGAGCGAGCCACACGGACCGCTGACACGGTTCTCGCCTGCCCGGCGGGCCGCCCGTAACGACACCTGCGGCGAGGTGCCGGCGTGACCGAGGGGTACTTCGACCGCCGTTGGCAATCTTGGCAGTGGGAGGACGACGGCGCACCGGACCGTTCGGCCGACGGACATCGCGACGTCAGCTGGGACGACGACGACCGGTGGGAAGCGATGCGCCGGGCGCGGGACCATCGGCCGCAGGAACCGGGCTGGGTCACCGATCCGACCAACGAATGGGTGCCGCTGCCGGGCCAGCGGTACCCCGGCGACAACGGCGCGGGTCGGTCAGCCCAGCGGGAACCGACCAGCCGCGGTGTCAGCCGTGGGCGGGCCAACGTCTACCAGTCCGGTTCCGGAACTGGGCGGGCACCTGTCGGCGACCGGACAGACCAGCCCTCGGCCCGCAGGCCGCAGTTTGACGCCGACCGGGCCCGGCGGGACGGTCACCGCGAGGCACCACGCCCGAACGAACCTGCGTCGGAAGCCGCCGGGGCCGCCGGCTGGTTCGCCGAGGGCGGCCAGCAACAGCCGTCCCACACCGATGGGACCGGCCGTCGGCAGCATCCCGACGACGTGTTCCACCAACGCCGCCGGCATCCGGACGCTGTCTTCCATGAGCGCCCGCACCCACCGGAGCGACGCCGTGGTGGTCCACCCGTCGATCGGGACCGGCCCCAGTGGCAACCGGCTGAGCCGTTCGACCGGGACCGGCCGCAGCCTCGTGACCAACGGCCCCCGGTGCGGCCGGACGGTCCGGTGTCCCGGTGGGATCCGCACCACCGGGCAGGCCCACCGGACGGCCCTCGCCGGGACGGACAGCAGCCCTCGGACGCCGACCCGCGCCGCACACCGCAGCGCTGGCATGCGCCACCACCGGCGGCACCCGCGCCCCCGCCGCCGCTGGCACAGACTGCACAGCCGGCACCGGCACCGGATCGCCGGGTGACCGGCCGGCCGCCCGCCCGGCAGCCGGGACCGGATGAGGTGTACCGGGTCAAGCCCGCCGCCCAGGCACCCCCGCCGACGCCCACTCCGACGCTGGCACCTACGTCTCCGCCGGCACCGCCCCGGCCAGCCGATCCGGTCGCCCCGTCCCGTCCCACAGCGCCCCCGGAGCGTCCGACGCGACCGATCCCTGGCGCGGTCCCGCCACCGCCGGGTCGGATGCCCACGGCAGGGGCGGGCCCCGACGGCCGCATCCACCGACCGGATCCGGGTCAGACCGGCGAGCAACTGCCGATCCCGGTCTCCGCCCCGGCCGGGCCGCCCCCGGAGTTCCGGGTACAGACGCCGACCGGCGAGCACCCGCAGATCCGGCCGGTTCCCCGCGGGGAGGATGCCGCCGAACCGGAGTTCGTGGTGCGGGCCAAGGCCGAGCCGCGGCACGCCCCGCCGCCGTACATCGTGCGCCCGCAGCCGGACCAGCCAGCACCGCCGCGACCGGTACAGGTCTCCCCGGCGGTACCCGTGGCTGAGCCGCCGACGGTCTCTCCCACCGCCGCACCGTCCGGTCAGGTCCCGTCGGAGGCCCCGGTCCCGGCCGAGGCCCCGGTCCTGTCGGACGTCCCGGCACCACCAGCCAACGCGTTGCCCCGGCCGGACACAGCGCCCGCTGCGGAAACCTCCGCTGCCGCGGACGGCGACGGCGACGGCGACGGCGACGGCGGACCGTCTCAGCTGCCCGACCAACTCGATATCGACCCGGCTGGCACCGAGCCGGCGGCCACCGAGCCGGCAGCCGGACTCACCGACGATCCGATCGGTACCGCCCCGGACGACAACGATGGCGGGTCCGGCTCCGGCCCTGCCGGGCCGCCGGCCAGTCCGGACACCGTCCTACCGGTCACCGGGACCGCCGCCGGTTCGGCCACGGCGCTCGGCGCACCCACCATGCTGGCCCCGCTCGTACAGCCGGACCAGCCGGCCGACGAACCCGACCCGGCGCCGGATCCCGAGACCGCACCGGACGAGACCGAGCCCCAGCTCAGCGACCCCGAACAGATGCTGTCGTCGTACCACTGGCGTTTCCACCACGAGACGCTGCGTGAGCTGGTGGACAATCCCGACGAGTTCCGGGCCATCCGGGACCGGCTCACCGAGAAGATCGAACCGGCGACCGACAACGCCACCCGGGCCCGGCTGTTGAGTCTGCGGGCGGTCGTCTCCCGGATCCTCGGCGACCTCGGCAAGGCACTGGCCGACGCCAAACTGGCCCTGGCGCACGCCGAGGCGACCGGGGAGCTACGCCGGGTCGCGATCGCCCAGGCGCGGCTGGCGCACGTGCTGCAGTGGCGGGGTGACTTCGCCGAGGCGGACCGGTTGTTCGAGGAGGCCAACTCGGCCGAGCTACCGGACCGGCTCCGGGCCACGATGCACGAACATGCCGGCCGGTCCTGCTACGACCAGGGCCGCTACATGGAGGCGTGCAACCACTTCGAACGTGCGCTTGAGCTGCGCAAGGTCGAGGATCCGGACCTGATCGCGCGTACCGAACTGGCGCTGGACGCGGTGTTCGCCAAGGTCGCCGAGAACGGTTGGGGGCCGTACCCCCGGGACCGGGAGGAGATCCTGCGGCTGCACCGTCCGCCGCGACCGACCTTCAACGACCGGGCCCAGCAATGGGGGTACGCGGGGGTCGACGGCGAGCTGGTGATCGCTCCCGGCTACGCCGACGTCCAGCCGTTCCACGAGGGGGTGGCCTGGGTCCGCCGGCCGGAGGCCAAGTGGTGGGAGCTGATCGACGAGTCGGGGACAACGGTGATCGCGCCGACCGCCGGCTACATCGGGGTCGGCTCGTTCTCCGACGGACTCGCCTGGGTCACCGCCGACGGCACCGGCAGCTGGATCGCCATCGACCGGAACAACACCGTGGTGATCGGGACCGGCTTCGAGGACGTACGCCCGTTCCGGCGCGGCGTCGCGGTGGTCCGGCGCGGGGGCTGGGGCGCGGTCGACAAGACCGGCCGGATGCTGCTCCCGCCCCGGTTCGGCGGCTTCCCGACCGCACTCACCGACGGCCGCTACATCGACGGCTTCACCGACGAGGGTTTGGCGATCATCGACTCGGGTGGGCGCAAGGGCGTGGTCGACCGGTCCGGACGGATGGTCGTACCACCGGTGCATCCGGCGATGGCGATCCATCCGGTGGCGTTCCTCGTCGCGGCCCCCGACGGACACTGGGGGGCGTTGGACCGGCGCGGGGAACCGCTGATCGACCCGGTGCTGCCCAGCCGCGCGGATGTGATGGACGAGATCGACCGGCTGCTGGCCGACACCAAACCGCTGCTGTGACGCGGCGGTACTCGGCACCCGTACCGGACAACTGGTCCGTCGGCACCATCGCGAGATCGATTTACCGCTGTACGCAAGCTCATGCCGAACGCCCCGGCGGGCCGACGGCCGACTAGGGTTGAGGCATGGAATTCCGACACCTAGGCCGCTCCGGCATGCTCGTCAGCGAGATCTCCTACGGAAACTGGATCACCCACGGATCGCAGGTGGAGGAAGAGGCAGCCAACGCCTGCGTACGCGCCGCGCTGGACGTCGGCATCACCACCTTCGACACCGCCGACACGTACGCCGGCACCCGGGCCGAGGAGGTGCTCGGCCGGGCGCTGCGTGGCGAACGCCGGGAAGGGCTGGAGATCCTGACCAAGGTCTTCTGGCCGACCGGCGAGGGGCGCAACGACCGGGGACTGTCCCGCAAGCACATCATGGAGTCGATCAACGGCTCGCTGCGCCGGCTGCAGACCGACTACGTCGACCTTTACCAGGCGCACCGGTTCGACTACGCCACGCCGTTGGAGGAGACGATGGAGGCCTTCGCCGACATCGTGCATTCCGGCAAGGCCCACTACATCGGGGTCTCGGAGTGGAACGCCGCACAGATCCGCCAGGGCCACGCCCTGGCCCGTGAGCTGAAGATCCCGCTGGTGTCCAACCAGCCGCAGTACTCGATGCTGTGGCGGGTCATCGAGGCCGAGGTGATTCCGGCCAGCGAGGAACTCGGCGTCGGGCAGATCGTCTTCTCGCCGCTGGGTCAGGGTGTGCTCACCGGCAAGTACCAGCCTGGTCAGCCACCGCCGGCCGGCTCGCGGGCCACCGACCAGTCCGGGGGCGCGACGTTCATCGCCCGGTTCATGACCGACCAGACGCTAAGCACCGTGGCGCAGCTCAAGCCACTGGCCGAGCAGGCCGGCCTGTCGATGGCCCAGCTGGCCCTCGCCTGGGTGCTGCAGAACCCCAACGTTTCGTCGGCCATCATCGGTGCCACCCGGCCCGAACAGGTGCGCGACAACGTCAAGGCCAGCGGGGTCCAGCTGGACGGTGGTCTGATGAAGGCCATCGACGAGATCCTGGAGCCGATCGTCGAGCGGGACCCGGGCCGGACCGTCAGCCCGGCCAGTCGGCCGTAGCCGGCGCCGTGCCAGGTCATGCCGCTGCGGCACACCGCAGCGGCATGACACACCGGCCGACGCGTTCGGCCCGGCACGGGTACCCCGCCGCCGGACCAGGCAGCCGTCAAGACCAGAACCGGATCAGCGCCAGACCGTAGCTGTAGAGCGGGGCGGGCAGCCCGAGCAGGTCGCCGAGCCGGAACACGGCCTGGAAGAACGCGCCGCCGATCTGGTCGTCCCACAGCAACGCGAACAGGCCGATGAAGCCGAACGGCGCGAGCACCTGGTAACCGCGCTGCCAGGCCGGCGGCAGCCACGGCTGGATCATGTTGCCGCCGTCCAGTCCGGGGACCGGCAGCAGGTTGAGCACACTGGCGGTCAACTGCAGGAAGCTCAGCAGGGCGATGCCCGCCCAGAACTCCTGTCGGCCGCCCGGATCCACGCCGACGAGGAACGGCACCGTGAGTGCCACGGCCAGGGATACGTTGACCGCCGGACCGGCGAGGCTGACCAGGGTGTGCCGGAGCCGGCCCGGAATCCGGTGCCGGTCCACCCAGACCGCGCCCCCGGGCAGGCCGATCCCGCCGAGCAGGACCACCAGCACCGGCAGCGCGACGGACAGCAGCGGATGGGTGTACCTGAACGGGTTGAGCGTCAGGTAGCCCCGGTGCGCCACGCTGCGGTCACCGAACCGGTAGGCGACCAGCGCGTGCGCGTACTCGTGCAAGCAGAGTGAGACCAGCCAGCCGCTGACCACCAGCACGAAGACGGCCAACCGGGCGTACCGCTCACTTGACCAGGCGAGTGCGCCGCTGCCGGCCACCAGGGCGACCAGGACGAGGAAGACCGGGCTGGGCCGCCGGCTCGTCGGCGGCCGACCGGCCAGCGGGCCACCCGACGGCCCGTCGGACGGCTCCGGCCGCATCTCACTTGCCTGCCGGCAGCAGACTCATCCGGTACTCGGTGCGGTCGTCCTCCAGCAGCTCGACCGAGGCGACGCCCGCCGCGGCCAACTCCCGCCAGGCCTGGCCGATCCAGGACTCGGCGTCGGCCTGGGTGCCGAACGTCTCGGTCGGCCCCTGCGCGGGCTGACCTTCCGCGTCCACGTACCGCCAACTCCATGGCATATCGCTGCTCCCGTTAGCTTTCAGTGCGCTTGAACCCAGTGCGCTTCTACCCTCGGCGATGGATGCCCGCAAGCCTAGCCGCGACCGGTGACATCCGACCGCACCGGAGCACCGCCGGCACCGCCCCGGCAGGTCACGGCCGGCCGGGCCCGCCGTAAGGTACGGGCATGTCCGTTGGCGGGTGGCAGTCCATTCTCGTGCTCGGTGGAATCCGGTCCGGCAAGTCCGACTACGCCGAGTCCCTGGTCACCGGGGATCCGGTGGTGCGTTACGTGGCGACGGGAGCGGCGGATCCGTCCGACGCCGAATGGCTCGCCCGGATCGAGGAGCACCGGGCACGCCGGCCGACCGACTGGCACACCGACGAGGCCACCGGGGATCCCGGCCGGTTGATCGAGGCGATCTCGTCGGCCCGCGCGGAGGAGACGCTGCTCGTCGACGACGTGGGCGGCTGGGTCGCCGCGCTGCTCGATCCGTCTCGGCAACCGGCCGACGACCGGGCCGCCATCGCTGAGCTCGCCGCCGCGGTGCGGTCCTGTCCCGCCCGGTTGGTGCTGGTCAGCCCGGAGGTGGGGCTGGCGCTGGTGCCGTCCACACCGGTCGGCCGGGCGTTCGCGGATGCGCTCGGCCTGACCAACCAACTGCTGGCCGAGGTGGCCGACGCGGTGGTGCTGGTCGTGGCCGGACAGCCGGTGCAGCTGAAGTCGACCGGGCTGGCCGCGACCGGGCCGACCGAGCAGGCCAGGCCGGAGCAGACCGAGCAGGTTAGGCCGGCGAGCGGCCCGGAGCAGGCCGGCCCGGAGCTGGCGGCGGCCGCTGGTTCCGGCACGGCGGCGCAGATCACCCCCGGGATGACCCTGCCGATGCCGGCGGAGCGGACCCGGACCGCCGGCGTCGCCCGGCTGGGCCGGCTGGACCTGCCCGGCGCCGGGTTCGGCGCGCTCGAAAACGTCATCGGGTTCGCCGCCGGTACGCAGGACGCGGTCAGCCCGCGACCGTGGGACCCGGTCCAGGTGGTGCTGATCCACGGCGACCACGAAGGTGGAGTCGCCGCCGGCGACAGCCCGCAGGACTCCGCGCGCCGGGCCGACCAGGCCCGCGCCGGCCACGGGGCGCTGGCGCGGCTGGCCGCCACCGCCGGTGCGGTCGTCGACGTCGTCGCCGCCCCCGTCGCCGCCCCGATCGAACACCGATCGGCGCTCACCCCCGACGAGGTGGACAGCGCGTTGGCGACCGGGTGGGAGGTGGCGCAGCGGGCCGGCCGGGCCGGCGTGGCGGCGATCGTCATCGCCGCCTGCGGCGCGGGCGGTGCCGCCGCAGCGGCCGCCGTCGTCGCGGCGACCACCGGCGCGGAGCCGGCGGCGCTGCTCGGCCGGGTGCCGGCGGCGGACGGAAAGGTCGACGACGCCGCGTGGATGTCACGGTGCGCCGCGGTACGTGACGCGCTGCACCGCACCCGGCGCGGCACCCGTGGTGCCCGGGAGGTGCTGGCGGAGTACGCCGGCGGGGACGTCGCGGTGGCCGCCGGGGTGCTGCTCGGTGCGACCGCCAACCGGATCCCGGTGCTGTTGGACGGCCCGGTCGGGGTGGCCGCCGCGCTGGTCAGCCGGGATCTCGCCGGCCAGGCCCGGCACTGGTGCCTGCTGCCCGACCATGGTCGGCAGCCGACCGTGCGGCACGCGGCGGACGTACTCGGCCTGACCCCGCTGCTGGACCTGCGGCTCGACCTGGGTGAGGGCACCACCGCGCTGGCCGCGTTGCCGCTGCTGCGTTCGGCGCTCGCCCTGGCCGACACGCTCGACGAGCACCCGACGTTCGCCGAACCGGAGCCGGCCGGCCCCGGTCCGGCCGCTGCCGACCCGGTGCGGTGACCGGCGCGCGGCCCACCGGTGCGGTGCACACCGTCTCCGCCGGCGTCCGGCTCGCCGTCACCACCTTCACCGTGTTTCCGCTGCGGCCCGGCGCGGTGCACCGGGCGGCGGCGGCCGTGGCGATGTCGGTCGCCCCGGTGGTCGGCCTCGGGCTGGGCGTGCTCCTCGCAATGGCCCTGCTCGCGCTCTCGGCCGCCGGCACCCCGGCGCTGGTCGCCGCAGCGCTCGTGACGGGCCTGGCCGCAGCGT
Source organism: Solwaraspora sp. WMMD937 (assembly GCF_029581175.1). Lineage (NCBI taxonomy): Bacteria > Bacillati > Actinomycetota > Actinomycetes > Micromonosporales > Micromonosporaceae > Solwaraspora > Solwaraspora sp. WMMD937. The sequence goes on from NZ_CP120738.1 coordinate 5,808,892, forward strand.
CGACCCGGGGGCTGCACCTGGATGGACTGGCCGACACCGTCGACGCGCTCGGCTCACACCGGCCCGCCGACGGCGCGCTGGCGGTGATGCGCCGGCCGGACATCGGTCCGTTCGGCGTGGTTGCCCTGGTCGTCGTGCTGCTGGCACAGACGGCGTCGCTCGGGTCGCTACCGGCCGGCCGGTCGTGGCCGGCGGTCCTGGCGACGGTCGCCGCCGCAGTCGCGGCAGGCCGGCTCGCGGTCACCTGGGCCTGCCGCCAGGCCGTGCCGGCCGCCCGACCGGACGGGCTCGGCGCGCTGGTGGCCGGCACCCAGCGGTGGCCGGCGGTGGCGGCCGGCACGGTCCTGGTCGCCGCCGTGGCGGTCGCCGCCGTACCCGACCGCCCCTGGCAGGGGCCGCTGGTCGTGCTGGGCGCGGTGCTGTTGTGGCTGACCTGGCTGCACCATCTGGTCCGCCGGTTCGGCGGAATCACCGGTGACGTGCTGGGCGCCGGGGTCGAATTCACCACCGCCGCCGTCTACCTGGGCCTGGTGACCGTACGGTGACCTGGTGCCCGACGCCGCGATGACCTGGTGACCGTGCCGGCCGGCCTCGCCCCGACCAGCCGCACCCCGGCCAGCCGGCGGCGGGCCACGGCGATCGGCAACCTCGGCCGCCACGGGCCCGGTGCCGGGTAGCGTTCACCTCGCCAGCGACGCACGACCCGGGGAGCAGGGAGCACCTATGGCCGCCAGTTCGGACGACCTGCTGCTGCCGGTGCCGGTGCCGGAGTCGCTGGCCGCCACCTACCTGGTCCCGGTGGTACCGCCGGACGCGGCCGTACCGGAGGCGCTGGACGCGGTGGACCGGCTCGGTGACCGGCTGTCCCGGCCGGTACGTGACCTGACCCGGCAGATGCTCGGCAGCCCGCTGATGACCGTGCAGACCCGCCCGGTCGACCGGCTGCCGGAGCTGCCGCCGGATCTGCTTGCCGCGTTCGGGGCCACCGGCGGTCAGCTGGCCCGACTCCGCACCGCACAGCGTTGTGTCGTGGTCCAGGCCAGCTACCGGCCGGGTTGGCCGCCGGCGCACGAGTGGGCCGCGCGGGCGGTCGGCGCGGCGCTGGCCGACGCGCTCGACGTCGACCTGATCGACCTGTTCGGGCTGCAGTTCCTCGACCCGGCCGGCGCGTTGCGGTCGCTGCCCGACGCCGACGGACGGATCCGCCTGGTCGACTGGGTCCTGGTGCCCTACTCCCCCGACGACGACGGGCTCTGGTTCACCACAAAAGGGCTACGTCGGTTCGGGCTGCTGGAGCTGCAGGCGCAGCAGGTGCCGCCGAGATTCGTCCGGGCCTGGGGGGCGATCATGACCGGGACCGCCCGACGGCTGCTGCGGATCTGGACCGAGGCGTTGGCTGAACCGGAGCCGCCGGCCTTCGTCCAGCTGCCGGTGAACCTGCCGGTGTCCGGCCACGACATCGCCGTCGCGTACGGCAACCAGGACCGGCACGATTCGGCGGGTTCTGCGCTCCTGCGGATCGTGCTGGACCCGTCGACCGATCCGGAGGCCGACTCCTTCCTCACCCTCCGTCCGCCGCCGCAGGTGGCCGACAGCGACGCCGGGGACTATTTCACCCAGGTCTGCGGCGAGCTCTTCGGCGCCGGGCAGCCGGAGATCCACTACGCTCGACAGAGCGACGCGATGGCGCAGGCGATCACCACCGCCCGCCGGTCGCTGGGCGAGGTCCGGGCCCGGTTCCTCGCCCGCGCGCTCGGCGGTCAACTGCTGGTCAAGTACGGTCTCACCGCGCCGGACGGCCACGAGTACGTGTGGGCCAGCGTCACCGGCTGGCCGCATCCCGGCCGGATTCACGCGGCCAGCACGGTCGACGCGGTCTGCGACCCGACCGTACGGGTCGGCAGCCCGGTCGAGGTGGACGCCGCGGACGTGGTCGACTGGGCGCTGATCAGCGGGGACCGGATGGTGGAGGGTGGTTGGACCGAATCGGTGCTCGATCAGGGCGACCGGGGCCCGACCGGGCGCTGAGCCGGGACGCAGGCAGCGCAGCTGGCAGTCAACGCACCGACGACGGCACGAACGGCGGAGTCACCACCCGCATCGGCGTGTGCCGGCCGCGCACGTCGACCTGCACCTCGACACCGTCGGTCGGCACCGCGGCGGTGTCCAGCAGAGCCAGGCCGACACCTGTCTTGCGGGTCGGCGAGAAGGTACCGCTGGTCACCGCACCGACCTGCGCTCCGTCGAGCAGCACGGCCATGCCGGGTCGCGGGATGGCCCGCTGCACGGACTGCAGACCGCGCAGCAGCCGGGCCGGCCCGGCTGCTTTTTCCGCCAGCAGTGTGGTCCGACCCCAGAAGTCCGGTTTGCGCCAGCCGACCGCCCAGCCGAGCCGGGCCTGCACCGGGGTGACCGCCACCGTCAGGTCCTGACCGTGCAGCGCGTACCCCATCTCGGTGCGCAGCGTGTCCCGCGCGCCCAGCCCGCAGGCCCGCGCGGCGACCGGTGTCTCGGCGGCCAGCAGCAGGTCCCACACCCGGCCCGCCGCCTCGGCCGGCACCACCAGTTCGTAGCCGTGCTCGCCGGTGTACCCGGTGCGGCAGACGACCAGGTCGGTGCCGGCCAGCCGACCGGCGGCGAAGCTCATGTACGGATGCCCGGTGGGCAGCCCCAGTCCGGCGAGGAGTCCGGCCGAGGCAGGTCCCTGCACCGCCAGTACGGCGTGCCCGGTGTGCTCGTCGGTCACCGTGACCCCGCCCGGCGCCGCCGCCCGCAGCCGGCCGACCACCTCGCCGGTGTTGGCCGCGTTGGGCACCAGGAACACGTGGTCGTCGGCGTACCGGTAGGCGATGATGTCGTCGACGACGCCGCCGGTGGCGTCGTCGCAGCAGAGCGTGTACTGGGCCGAGCCGGCGGTGATCCGGTCCAGGTCGTTGCTGAGACAGGAGTTGACGAACGCCGCCGCGCCGGGTCCGGTGACCCGGGCCTTGCCGAGGTGCGACACGTCGAACACGCCGACGGTGTCACGCACCGACTCGTGCTCGCGCAGCACGCCGCCGCCGGCGTACTCCAGCGGCATCTGCCAGCCACCGAAGGCCGCGAACTTCGCGCCGAGCGCGACGTGCCGGTCGTGCAGCGGGGATCTGCGCGGCGCGCCGTCCCCGGTCATGGTCACCTCGGTCATGGGAGGCAACTTACCGGCGGACCCGCAGGTGGCTAGCATCGGCGGGGCACCACCCCGTCCGGCGGAGCAAGTTGCGCCGGAGACCAACCCGCCGGTCGCCCACAAGGCAACCGGCCCAGCTGCCGGAGACGCCGAGTGACATCAACCACCACAACCCTGGACCTGGTCGACACCGACCCCGCTGAGCTGGCCGTGGACGCGCTGGTGATCGGCGTACACAGTCAGGACCAGCCAGACGCAGACCAGGCGGCGGACGGCGCGCCGGGCACGACGCCCGCCCTGTTACTGGCGACCGGGGCGGAGAGCATCGCGGTCGCGTTCGAGGGTCGACTGACCGAGGCCCTCAGTCTGCTCGGCGCCACCGGCGCCACTGGCGAAGTGATCAAGCTGGCCACGCTCGGTACGGTCGGGCCGCCGCTGCTGGTCGCGGTCGGGCTGGGTCCGGAGCCGACCGGCGCGGCGCCCGCCCCGGAGACCCTGCGCCGAGCGACCGGCGCGGCGATACGGGCACTCGCCGGCACTTCGCGGGTCGCCGTGGCGTTGCCGGTCCCGGATGACGCGGACGGACCGGCGGCACTGCGCGCGGTCGCCGAGGGCGCGCTGCTCGGTAGCTACCGGTTCGCCGGCTACAAGACCCAGCCGCAGCCGGGCCGACGGGCACCGGTCGCCTCGATCGCCCTGCACGTCACCGACGCCGCCGACCCCGCGGTGCAGGCCGAGGTGGCCCGGGCGGAGGCGGTCGCCGCGGCGGTGATCGCCTGCCGGGACTGGGTGAACACCCCGCCGAACGAGCTGCGGCCGCCGGCGTTCGCCGATTCGGTACGGGACGCGGCGGTCGCCGCCGGGCTGACCGTGCAGGTGCTGGACGAGCAGGCGCTGGTCGACGGGGGCTACGGCGGGATCCTCGCCGTGGGCGGCGGCTCGGCCGCCCCGCCCCGGCTGGTGATCGTCTCCTATACCCCGCCGGAGGCGGCCCCGGACGCCCCACGGGTCGCGCTGGTCGGCAAGGGCATCACCTTCGACACCGGCGGCGTGTCGATCAAGCCGGCGCAGGGCATGTGGGAGATGAAGTCGGACATGGCCGGTGCGGCCGCCGTCGGGGCGGCGATGCTGGCGATCGCGGCGCTGCGGCCGTCGGTGCCGGTCACCGCGTACCTGCCGATGGCGGAGAACATGCCGTCGGGTACGGCGTACCGGCCCGGCGATGTGGTGACCATGTTCGACGGCAAGCGGGTGGAGGTGCTCAACACCGACGCCGAGGGCCGGATGGTGCTCGCCGACGCGATGGCCCGGGCCTGCGCGGACGGCTGCGACTACCTGCTGGAGACTTCGACGCTGACCGGCGGTCAGGTGGTCGCGCTGGGCAAACGGATGGCCGGGGTGATGGGCAGCGACGAGCTGTGCGCCCGGGTGCGGGCCGGCGGGGACGCGGTGGGTGAGCCTGCCTGGCCGATGCCGCTGCCCGACGACGTCCGCAAGGGCATGGAGTCGGAGGTGGCGGACATCTGCCAGGTGAACTCGGCGATGGACCGGGCCGGCCACATGCTGCAGGGCGGGGTGTTCCTCCGCGAGTTCGTCAGCGAGGGGGTCGCCTGGGCGCACCTCGACGTCGCCGGCCCGGCCTACCACTCCGGCGAGCCGTTCGGCTACTGGAGCAAGGGCGGCACCGGCGTACCGGTGCGCACGCTGGTGCACCTGGTGCAGGACATCGCGGCCAACGGCTGACCCGTCACAGCCCGACGTGGGTCGGGTGCCGGCCGGCACCCGACCCACGCGGGGACGTCAGCCCCGGTCGGCCCGGTCGGCCCGCTTGCGCCGTTCGTTGAAGTCCCGCATCCGCTGCGGGTAGCCGACCAGCGCCACGTCGTATATCGGGATGGCCATCTTGTGCGCGAAGCGACGGGCGGTGTCCGGGCCGTCGACCCGACGACGGGTCCACTCACCGTCGTACGCGATGAGCATCACCGTCGTCTCGGTAACCGTGGTCCGGGGCTCGATGAACGCCTCGACCCCGCGGCGGCTGCGGACGAACTCCTCGAGATGGTCGAGATCGGCCCGATTCGCCGGCCGTCCTCCCGGTGCCCCGCTCGACTGCTTGCGCCGACGAAACCACGCCACCGGCGTTCCCCTCCCCCAGCTGACAAGACCGCGCAGGTGCCGTCTGGGCGGCCTGGTGCGGTCGGGCCGGCCCGGCTGTCCAACGCCCGCGCGCATAGACGGACAGGGCAAGCCTACGTTGCGACCACGTGTCCTTGGGCACCTCGTTGAGCGTTCAGACACTACAAGTGACAAGATGACCGGGGAAAGTCTGCCCGTTCCATGGGACGACGCAGGGGACGGCCCTCCTGTGCAGCGACGTGACCTGGGAGTGAACTGTGAGTGAGCCGAACGGCGGGACCTTCGACCTGGTCATCCTCGGCGGCGGTAGTGGAGGCTATGCGGCTGCCCTGCGCGCCGTACAACTCGATCTGTCGGTAGCCCTGATCGAAAAGGACAAGGTCGGTGGCACCTGCCTGCACCGTGGCTGCATCCCCACCAAGGCGTTGCTGCACGCCGCCGAAGTGGCCGACAACGCGCGCGAGTCCGAGCAGTTCGGCGTCAAGGCGGACCTGGTCGGCATCGACATGGCCGGAGTGAACAGTTACAAGGACGGCGTGGTCGGCCGGCTGTACAAGGGCCTGCAGGGCATGATCAAGTCTTCGAAGATCACCTACGTGGCCGGCACCGGCCGGCTGGTCGGCCCGGACACCGTCGAGGTCGACGGGGCCCGTTACACCGGCCGCAACGTGATCCTGGCCACCGGGTCCTACTCGCGCAGCCTGCCCGGCATCGAGGTCGACGGCGAGCGGATTCTGACCAGCGAGCACGCGCTGGAGCTGGACCGGGTGCCATCGTCGGCGATCGTGCTCGGCGGCGGGGTGATCGGTGTAGAGTTCGCCAGCGTCTGGCGCTCCTTCGGCGTCGACGTGACCATCGTCGAGGCGCTGCCCCGGCTGGTCGCCGCCGAGGACGAGGAGTCGTCCAAGGCGCTGGAGCGGGCGTTCCGCAAGCGCGGCATCGGGTTCAAGACCGGCAAGCCGTTCGAGAAGGTCGAACGCACCGACTCGGGCGTCCGGATGACGATCGCCGGCGGCGAGACCCTGGAGGCCGAGCTGCTGCTGGTCGCCGTCGGGCGCGGGCCGGTGACCGCCGACCTCGGGTACGAGGAGCAGGGTCTGAAGATGGACCGTGGCTTCGTGCTGACCGACGAGCGGCTGCGGACCAATCTGCCGAACGTCTACGCCGTGGGCGACATCGTGCCTGGCCTGCAGCTGGCCCACCGCGGTTTCCAGCAGGGCATCTTCGTCGCCGAGGAGATCGCCGGCCGCAACCCTGCGGTGATCGACGAGAGCGGCATCCCCCGGGTCACCTACTCGGACCCTGAGCTCGCCTCGGTCGGGCTGACCGAGGCGAAGGCCAAGGAGCAGTACGGGGCCGACAAGGTCAAGACCTACAACTACAACCTCGGCGGAAACGGCAAGAGCCAGATCCTCAAGACCACCGGCTTCGTCAAGCTTGTCCGGGTCGTCGACGGCCCGGTCGTGGGACTGCACCTGGTCGGTGCCCGGGTCGGCGAGCTGATCGGCGAGGCGCAGTTGATCTACAACTGGGAGGCCGACCCGGCCGACGTCGCACCACTCGTACACGCTCACCCGACCCAGGGCGAGGCGCTGGGCGAGGCCCACCTGGCCCTGGCCGGCAAGCCGCTGCACGCACACGCCTGACTAGAGGAGTCTTGTAGATATGCCGGTATCGGTCACCATGCCCCGGCTCGGCGAGAGCGTCACCGAGGGCACCGTCACCCGCTGGTTGAAGCAGGAAGGCGACCGGGTCGAGGTCGACGAACCGCTGCTGGAGGTCTCCACCGACAAGGTCGACACCGAGATCCCGTCGCCTGCGGCCGGGGTGCTCACCCGGATCGTGGTGAGTGAGGACGAGACCGCCGAGGTGGGCAGCGAACTCGCGGTCATCAACGGCGGTCAGGACGACGCCGGGCAGTCCGACGGCGGACAGACCGCCCCCGCCGAGAACGCCGCGCCCGCGTCGCAGGAACAGCCCGCCGAGCCGGAGCCGGCCGCAGCGCCGGCCCAACCAGCGGCCGACAGCGCCCCGCCGGCGACCGGTGGCGACGCCACCGCGGTCCGGATGCCGGCCCTCGGCGAGAGCGTCACCGAGGGCACCGTCACCCGCTGGCTCAAGCAGGTCGGTGATTCCGTCGAGGTCGACGAACCGCTGCTGGAGGTCTCCACCGACAAGGTCGACACCGAGATCCCGTCGCCGGTCGCGGGGACGCTGCTGGAGATCAAGGTGCCGGAGGACGACACCGCCGACGTCGGTGCCGAACTGGCCCTGGTCGGCAGCCCCGGTGGGGCCTCGGCGCCGACGGCACCGGAGCCGGCCGCCGCACCGCAGGCCGAGCCCGCCCAGCCGCAGCCGGCGGCACAATCGGAGCCGGCCGCTCCCGCGCCGGCCCAGCCGGGCGCCTCGTACGCCAGCCCGGCCCCGGCCACCGAGTCCGCCTCGCCAGCGCAGGCCGCACCGCCGGCACAGCAGACCGCTCCAGCGGCCCCGCCGCCCAGCGCCAACGGTGACGGCGGTTACGTCACCCCGCTGGTCCGCAAGCTCGCCGCCGAGCAGGGGGTCGACCTGGCCTCGGTGCGCGGCACCGGGGTCGGCGGGCGGATCCGCAAGCAGGACGTGCTGACCGCGGCCGAGCAGGCGCGGGCCGCCGCCGAGCGGGCCAAGGCCGAACAGGCCAAGCCGTCGGCACCGGCCACGGCGCCGACGGCGGCCAAGGCCCAACCCAGCCCGCTGCGCGGCCGGACCGAGAAGATGAGCCGGACCCGGACCGTCATCGCCAAGCGGATGCACGAGTCGCTGCAGAGCTCGGCCCAGCTGACCACGGTCGTCGAGGTCGACGTGACCAAGATCGCCCGGTTGCGGGCCCGGGTGAAGGGCGACTTCCAGGCCAAGCACGGCGTCAAGCTGTCGTTCCTGCCGTTCTTCGCGCTGGCGGCGGTGGAGGCACTGCGCACCCACCCGGTGGTCAACGCATCAATCGACATGCAGGCCGGCACGATCACCTACCCGGACGGGGAGCACCTAGGCGTGGCGGTGGACACCGAGCGGGGTCTGCTGGTGCCGGTGATCCGCGACGCCGGCGATCTCAACCTCGGTGGGCTGGCACGGCGGATCGCCGACGTGGCCGAGCGGACCCGGACCAACAAGATCGGGCCCGACGAGCTGTCCGGTGCCACCTTCACGCTGACCAACACCGGCAGCCGTGGGGCGCTGTTCGACACCCCGATCGTGCCGTTGCCGCAGGCCGCCATCCTCGGCACCGGTGCGGTGGTGAAACGCGCCGCCGTGGTCGAAGACCCGGAGCTCGGCGAGATCATCGCACCCCGGTCGATGGTCTTCCTGGCTCTGTCCTACGACCACCGGCTGGTCGACGGCGCGGACGCCGCCCGGTTCCTCAGCGCGGTCAAGGAGCGGCTGGAGGCCGGTGCGTTCGAAGGCGAGCTCGGCCTGTCCTGACGGCGTTCCACGACCGAGCGACCCCGGTCGCCGTAGCGGTGGGTGCCGGCCGATCCCGGCCGGCACCCACCCGCCGTTCTGCACCCAATGGCGGTGGTCCGCAGCCGGCACCACCGCGATCAGCGAAGATGTCCGCATGCGCATCCTGTTGGCCGGCGCGTCCGGCTTCCTCGGCACCAGACTGACCGACCACCTGCACAGCTGCGGACACGAGACCGTACAACTGGTCCGCCGGCCGGCGCGCGGGCCAGCGGAGTTCAGCTGGTCGCCGTCGGCCGGGCAGCTCGACCCGGCGGTGTTCACCGGCATCGACGCGGTGATCAACCTGGCCGGTGCCGGGGTCGGCGACAAGCGCTGGACCGACGGCTACAAGGCGTTGATCCGGTCCAGCCGGGTGGACAGCACCACCACGCTGGCCACCACGATGTCCGGTCTCGCGGCAGCGGACCGGCCGGCGGTGCTGCTGAACTCGTCAGCGGTCGGCTGGTACGGCGACACCGGCGACCAGCCGGTCGAGGAGAACGCACCGGCCGGTGAGGGTTTCCTGGCCGACGTGGCCCGGGTCTGGGAGGCGGCCACCGGGCCGGCCGAGACCGCCGGCGTACGGGTGGTCCGGCTGCGCACCGGTCTGCCGTTGCACCGCGACGGCGGTCTGCTCAAGCCGCAGCTGCTGCCGTTCCGGCTCGGCCTGGGCGGCAAGCTCGGCAGCGGGCGGCAGTGGGTCCCGTGGATCGCCATGCAGGACTGGCTGCGGGCGGTGACCTTCCTGCTGGACCACGACGACATCTCCGGCCCGGTCAACGTGGTCGGGCCGGCGCCGGTGACCAACACGGCGTTCGGCAAGGCGCTCGGGGCGGCGGTGCACCGGCCGGCGCTGCTGCCGATCCCGGCATTCGCGTTGCACGTGGCACTTGGCGAGTTCGCCACCGAGGCGCTGCGCTCCTCCCGGGTGCTGCCCGGGGCGCTGACCGAGGCCGACTTCACGTACCGGTACCCGGACCTGTCGGACGCGCTGCACGCCGCCCTGACGCAGGGGTGACCCGGCGCCGGGTGGCGTCCAGAGCGGTCAGGGCAGGGCCGGGAGCAGATCGGTGCCGATGGCGCTGATCAGCTCGCCGGTGGCGGCCGGGCCGACGCCCTCGACCATCAGCACCAGCCGGTGGGCGCCGACGGTCGCCGCGCTGGCGGCGAGCCGCGCGGCGCACTCGGCCGCGCTGCCCAGTGGGTGGATTCGCAGCAGGTGCTCGGCGTACGCGTCGAGGTCCCGGTGGGCCGGCGCCGAACCGTCGATCCGGACGTACTCCCGGGTGGTGGCCAGCCAGGGTGGCAGGGTCCGGCGCAGCGCCCGTTCGGCGGCGGCCCGGGAGTCGGCGAGCCCGATCAGATGCACCGAGGCGTGCGGCACGGCGGCCGGATCGTGCCCGCGCTCGGCGGCGACGTCGGCGTACCGGGCCAGCAGGGCGGCCTTCGCCGCGTCGTCGTCGTGCACCCCGAGCAGCAGCGGAAGCCCACGGGCGGCGGCCAGGTCGACTGTCGCCGGCGAGGTCGCCGCCACCCAGACCGGGATCGGGCGGGCCGGTCGGGGCACCACCGGCACGTCCCGGAACGCGAAGAACCCACCGTCGGCGCCGACCGTCGCCGCGCCGGAGAGCCAGCGGCCCAGCAGGTCCAGCGACTCGGCGAAGCCGTCCCGGTACCGGTCCAGGCCGGTGCCGTAGACCTCCAGGTCCACCCACGGGCCGCCGCGGGCGACCCCGAGCCGGAACCGGCCGGCGGAGACCGCGTCGAGCAGGACCGTCTCCTCGGCGAGCGCGACCGGATGCCGGTTGGACAGCACGGCCGCCGCGGTGCCGACCGCGATCCGACGGGTGGCGCCGAGCAGGTAGCCGGCCAGAGTGGTGGCGGACGGGCACTGCCCGTACGAGACGAAGTGGTGTTCGGCAAGCCACACGCCGCCGAGGCCGGCTGCCTCGGCGGCGCGTGCGTAGCCGACGGTGGCCGGCAGACCATGCGCCGCCAGCAGGAACAGGTCCACCGCTGGCTGGTTCAGGTCGCCGGCCGCCGTCGTGGTGGTCGGCTCAGCAGTCACGCAGCTCGGGTGACTGGTTGCGCAGCTGGGCCACCGGGGAGATGAACTCCTGGTAGGTCTCGCCGCCGACGGCGGACAGTTTGAAGGCGGCCACCCGGTGGCAGTTCTGGAAGGCGAACTTGACGCCGAAGTGCCGCTCCAGGCCGCCCCGGATCGCGTCGCTGGCCAGCGCCCGCAGCAGCTGGCCACGCTCGGCCTCGCTGGGCGGCGGCACCGCGTGGTCGGCGAACTCGGCCGTGCCGCTCTGGGCCTCGGCGGCCACCTGGGACACCACCGACCAGGCGTACGGCAGGGACTGGCGTACGCAGTCGACGAACTCGGCGTCGTCGACCCGGCCGGATTCGGCCCGCTCCAGCAGGGCGGCAGGTACGTCGAGGGACATGCTTTCTCCTCACGCTGACGGTCAGCGGACCAGCAGGTCTGGTCCGAGTACGAACTCCGGGTCGACCTGGTCGGCGAGGTTCTCGCCGACCCGGTCGTTGGCCCAGGCGGCGGCGTTGCGTAGGTGGAACTCCACCGCCTGCCGGGTGTAGTTGGCCCAGTCCTTGCCACAAGCATCGACGGTTGTGCGCATCATGTCCAGAGCGTCACGGTTCGCCGGCTCCATCGCGGTGATCGGCTGGTGCCGGCCCCGCTCGGCCGCCTTGACGAAGGCCGATCGCCCGATCCAGGTCAGCAGATCCGCGCCGACGTGCTCGCGCAGGAAGTCAACGTCCGACTCGTCGTCGATCTTGTTGCCGACGACGTGCACCCGGACGCCGTAGTCGCGGGCGTAGCCGACGTACTGCCGGTAGACGCCGACGCTGCGCACCGTCGGCTCGCAGACCAGAAAGGTGGCGTCGAACCGGGTGAACAGCCCGGAAGCGAACGAGTCGGCCCCGGCGGTCATGTCGACGACCACGTACTCACCGGCACCGTCGACCAGGTGGTTGAGCAGCAGTTCGACCGCGCCGACCTTGGAGTGGTAGCAGGCGACGCCGAGATCGTCGGTGGCGAACGGCCCGGTGACGGCGAGCCGGATACCGGCCACCTCGCGGACCAGCGCGTCGTAGATCGGGTTGGCCCCGGCGACGGTGAGCAGCCGCGAGCCTCGCCCGGGCGGGGTGGTCTTGACCATCGCCGCGGCCGAGCCGATCCGGGGATTGTCGCCGCGCAGATACTCCTTGATGTCGGCCAGGTGGTCGCCCAACGCCGGTAGCAGCACCGCCTCGTCGTCGCTGGCGCCGAGGGCCGCGGCGAGATGCTGGTTGATGTCGGCGTCGACCGCGAGCAGCGGCGGCGGGCCGTCGTCGGGGCCGACCGGGGTGGCTGCGAGGTGGCGGGCGAACAGGGCCGCCAGGGTGGTCTTGCCACTGCCACCCTTACCGACAAAACAGATCTTCACCGTGGATCTCTCCCAAACAACTCAACAGGTACGCGTACATTGGAAGTCATTTCCAATAACTTCGTCAAGCCTAGGTACGGCACGGGCGTGTCGGGCGAAATTGGTACTATCCGCCGGTGCCGACCGCTCCGTCCCCACTGCCCGACAGCGCCGCGACCACCCGGCCGGTGACCAGCGGCCGTCCGGGAGGGCGGGCCGGCGGCCCGGCCCGGTGGCGCGCCGACCTGGTCGTCGCGGTGGTCGCGGTGGTCCTCGCCGGCTGGGTCACCAGCGGGCTGTGGGCCGGTCCGGACAGCCGGGCGATCACCGTCAACTCCAGCGACCAGGCGCTGTTCGAGTGGCTGCTCGGCTATGGCGCCTACGCGCTGACCCACGGCGAGAACCCGTTGTTCACGTACCTGCTCAACGCTCCCGACGGGGTGAATCTCGCGGTCAACACCTCGATCACCGTGTACGCGGTGCTGTTCGCGCCGCTGACCTTCCTGATCGGGCCACCGGCGACCTTCCTGGTGATCCTCACCCTCAACCTGGCCGGCACTGGTTTCGCCTGGTACTGGCTGCTGTCCCGGCTACCCACCGGCAACGACGGCGCGCCGTTCGTGCCGTCCCGGCTGGCGGCCGCCGTCGGCGGACTGTTCTGCGGCTTCGCGCCGGCCATGGTGTCGCACGCCAACGCCCACCTGAACTGGACCGCCGGCTGGCTGGTGCCGATCATCGTCTGGCGGGTCCTCGCGCTGCGTGGGCGCCCCGGAGCCCGGCCGCTGGGCCGGGGCGGCTGGGTGCGCAACGGCCTGATCCTCGGCGTAGCCGTCGCGGCGGCCTTCTCGATCGCCGCCGAGGGCCTGTTCTTCACCGCCCTGGCCTGCGGCGTGTTCCTCGGCGTCTGGGCGCTGGACCGCAGCCGCGCCGCCGAGGTCCGCGACGCGCTCCCCCGGCTGCTGCGCGGCCTGGCGCTCACCGCGGTCGTGGCGACCACACTGTTGGCGTACCCGTTGTGGTTGCACTTCTTCGGCCCGCAGGTGTTCCACGGCACCGGTTTCGACGCCCGGGTGCACAGCGAGGACATTCTCGCCTACGGGGCGTTCCCGGAACGCTCGCTCGCCGGTGTCGCCGGGCTGGGCACCGGGCTGGCGCCGAACGAGACCGAGGAGAACAGCTTCTTCGGCGTACCGCTGCTGATGTTGACCGTCGGCTGCCTGGTGCTGCTCTGGCGGGCCGCCGATCCCGGTCGGCGAGCGACGCTGCGGGCCCTCGCCGTCACCGCCGCCGTGTTCGCGGTGCTCTCCCTCGGCCCCCGACTGAAGATCGGCGGGACGATCACCGACATCCCGCTGCCGTACGCCCCGCTGGCCGGCGCACCGGTGTTCAACGCCGCGCTGCCGGCCCGGCTGGCCATGGTGGTCACCCCGGTCATCGGCATCCTGCTGGCGCTGACGCTGAGCCTGCTACTCACCCGTCGGGCGGCCGGACAGGCGCGGTACGGCCGGTGGTGGGCCGCGGCGTTCGTCGCGGCGCTGCTGCCGCTGACCCCGGTCAGTCTGCTCACCATCGAACGGGAGCCGATCCCGGACTTCATCACCTCGGGTGCCTGGCGCGACCACGTCAGCCAGGGCGGGGTGCTCGCCCCGGTGCCGTTCACCCTCGACGTGCTCCCCGACGGTCAACGCTGGCAGGCGTACGCGTTCGCGCACCGGCAGGGCGAGTTCGCCATCCCCTCCGGCTTCTTCCTCGGCCCCGGCGGACCGGACGGCCGGGGCCGGATCGGACCGGTCCCCCGGGCCACCGACGGGCTGCTGCACGAGGTCGCCCGCACCGGCGTGGTGCCGCCGATCACCGACGCCGACCGGGCCGCCGCCCGCGCCGACCTGCGGTACTGGAACGCCGAGGCGGTGGTGCTCGCCGACCGGGTGCACGGGGCGAAGTTCCCGGTCGACGCCGAGGCCCTGCTGACCGCGACCACCGAACTGCTCGGCCCGCCGCAGCGGATCACCGACGTCTGGCTCTGGCCGGCGCCGGAGGGGGGCTGGTGAGCCGGACCACGGACCGGCCCGACCAACCGATGACGGACTAGGCTGGACGGCGTGACCAGCACCCTTCCCCGCGCGCGCGGGGTCCGAGCCGGAGTCGTCGACTACCAGACCGCCTGGGCGGAGCAGCGTCGACTGCACGCCGCCGTGGTCGCCGGCGAGGAGCCGGACACCGTGCTCCTGCTGGAGCACCCGAGCGTGTACACGGCCGGCAAGCGCACCGAACCGTGGGACCGCCCGGTGGACGGCACCCCGGTGGTGGACGTCGACCGGGGCGGCAAGATCACCTGGCACGGCCCGGGGCAGCTGGTCGGCTACCCCATCGTCCGGTTGCCGGAACCGATCGACGTGGTCGCCTACGTACGCCGGGTCGAGCAACTGCTGATCGACGTCTGCGCCGAGTTCGGGCTGGCCGCCACCCGCCTCGACGGGCCGAACCACAGCGGGGTCTGGGTGCCGGCCGACGACCGTGGACCGGCCCGCAAGGTGGCGGCGATCGGCATCCGGGTGGCCCGCGGGGTCACCCAGCACGGCTTCGCGATCAACTGCGATCCGGACCTGACGGCGTACGACCGGATCGTGCCGTGCGGTCTGCGCGACGTCGGTGTCACCTCGCTGAGCGCCGAGCTTGGCCGGCCGGTGACCGTCGCCGAAGTGCTGCCGGTCGTCGAACGGCACCTGCCCACGCTCGGCTGAGCCGACCGCTTCCGGGCCAGCCGGCCGATCGATGCCTCGGGTGAGCCAACTCACCCGGGGAGCGACGGCCGCACGCTCGCCCGGCCGCCCGAGCGGGCATCGGCCGGCGTAGGCTGGCAAGGGTGACCATTGCTCCGGAGGGACGACGCCTGCTGCGCCTGGAGGTCCGCAACGCCGAGACCCCGATCGAGCGCAAACCCCCGTGGATCAAGGTCAAGGCCAGGATGGGGCCGGAGTTCACCGAGCTGCGTGGGCTGGTGCAACGGGAAGGGCTGCACACCGTCTGTCAGGAGGCCGGCTGCCCCAACATCTACGAGTGTTGGGAAGACCGGGAGGCCACCTTCCTCATCGGTGGGGACCAGTGCACCCGGCGCTGCGACTTCTGTCAGATCGACACCGGCAAACCGGCCGAGTTCGACGCCGACGAGCCCCGCCGGGTCGGCGAGTCGGTCGCGGCGATGGGTCTGCGCTACGCCACGGTCACCGGGGTGGCCCGCGACGACCTGCCCGACGGGGGTGCCTGGCTGTACGCCGAGACCGTCCGGCAGATCCACGCGCTGCAGCCCGGCTGCGGCGTCGAGTTGCTGATCCCGGATTTCAACGGCGACGCCGGCCAGCTCGACGAGGTGTTCGCCGCCCGACCGGAGGTGCTCGCCCACAACGTCGAGACGGTGCCCCGGATCTTCAAGCGGATCCGGCCGGCCTTCCGGTACGAGCGCTCGCTCGCCGTGCTCACCCGGGCCCGCACGGCCGGCCTGGTGGCCAAGTCCAACCTGATCCTCGGCCTCGGCGAGGAGCGCTCCGAGGTGTCGCAGGCGCTGCGCGATCTGCACGCCGCCGGGTGCGAGCTGATCACCATCACCCAGTATCTGCGCCCGACGCCGCGGCATCACCCGGTGCAGCGCTGGGTCAAGCCGGAGGAGTTCGTCGAGCTGCGCGAGGAGGCCGAACAGATCGGCTTCTCCGGGGTGATGAGCGGCCCGCTGGTGCGTTCGTCGTACCGCGCCGGCCGGCTCTACCAGCAGGCGCTGCGCCAGCGTGAGGCCCAGCCGCTGGTCGGCTGACCGCCCGGTGAACGGCTTCGCCCCCGGCAACTAGACTCCCTCGCATGGCGAAACCCCAGGAGAAGGTGTCGTTCGGCCAGCGGCTGAAGCAGATCGGCATGGTGTTCTCGTTCACCGCCAAGCGCGACAAGTGGTTCGTCCCGCTGGCGGTGGCCGCCGTCGTGCTGCCGCTGGCGATCACCGTGCCGGTATCGCTGGGACTGGGGTGGATGTGGCTGCCGGTCGGCATCCTGGTGGCGCTGCTCGCCGTACTGATCGTGCTGAACCTGCGGTCGAACACGGCGATGATGAACGTCGCCGAGGGCCAGCCGGGTGCGGCGGCCTCGCTGCTGGAGAACATGCGCGGTGACTGGCGGGTGACGCCGGCGGTCAGTTCGACCACCCAGATGGACATGGTCCATCTGGTGATCGGGCGGCCCGGGGTGATCCTGCTCGCCGAGGGCAACCCACAGCGGGTCCGGGGGTTGCTCGGTCAGGAGAAGCGGCGGCTGGCGAAGGTGATCGGCAGTGCGCCGCTGTACGACTACGTGATCGGCACCGACGAGGGCGAGTTGTCGATCCGCAAGATGCGTACGACGCTGATGCGCTTGCCGCGCAACCTGACCGGCAAGGACGTCAACGCCTTGGACAAGCGGCTGACCGCGTTGTCGGCCCGGCCGCAGTTGCCGAAGGGCGCCATTCCGAAGAACATGCGACCGCCGAAGGGCGCTTTCCGGCAGACCCGGGGCCGCTGACCGCCGGTCGCCGCACTGACGGCCCGGGTCGCGGGCTGGCGGTGCGGTCGTAGGTCAGCTGGGGACGGCGACGACGACCGATCCGGCGGCCCGGTCGTGCAGGCCGCGCCGCCGCCCGTCCATCACCAGGGGTGGGATCACCAGGGCCAGCAGCAGCCCGCGCAGCAGTGCCCGGGGTACGCCGATCCGGCCGCCGTCGGCGTCCGAGACGCACCGGATCCTGGCCAGCCACATTCCCGGGGTCTGGGCGAACAGCCCGAGGAAGATGCCGTACTCGGCGATCAGCACCACTACCGGTGGCCAGCCGGACCGGGCCGGGTCGGCAAACAGGCTGGAGATAAGCACACAGAGTAGCCAGTCAATCACTAGGGCACCGGTGCGGCGAAGTAGGCTGGACACCTTGGCACCCGACCCCGCCGGGCCGTCCGTCGCCCCACCCGCAGCCGCGTTTGCGCTAGCCGCCACGCTGCTCCCCCTTCCGATACCCACGAACGGCCAGACTAGTCTGGGCCGTCTGCCGTATCCTGCGGGGGACGATTGGTCGGGATCACGCTCCGCACCGGACGTAACACGGCGGAAACATTAGAGACATGGTGGGGCAACCCTGCGGCCATAGCGTCGCGACCAGCATAGCCATCAGTGCGACGTGCCAGGAGGACGTGTGTTCGCCAATCCCGAGGAACTACTGCGGTACCTCAAAGACGAGGGCGTGAAATTCGTCGACGTACGCTTCTGTGACCTGCCCGGCGTGATGCAGCACTTCAACTTGCCGGTCGAGTCGGTCGACGAGGACATTTTCACCACCGGCCTCGCCTTCGACGGGTCTTCGATCCGTGGTTTCCAGGCGATCCACGAGTCGGACATGCTGCTGCTGCCGGATGTCGCCACCGCCTTCATCGACCCGTTCCGGATCGAGAAGACGCTGGCGCTCAACTTCTTCATCCACGACCCGTTCACCCGGGAGCCGTACTCCCGGGACCCGCGCAACGTGGCCAAGAAGGCGGAGGCCTACCTGGCGGCAAGCGGCATCGCCGACACCGCCTACTTCGGGCCCGAGGCGGAGTTCTACATCTTCGACTCGATCCGCCACGAGACCTCCGCGAACCAGGCCTACTACTACATCGACTCGATCGAGGGTTGGTGGAACAGCGGTCGCGAGGAAGAGGGCGGCAACCGCGGGTACAAGACCAACTACAAGGGCGGCTACTTCCCGGTGCCGCCGGTCGACCACTACGCCGACCTGCGTGACAAGATCGTCCGCAAGCTGATCGACACCGGCTTCACCGTGGAGCGGTCGCACCACGAGGTCGGCACCGCCGGCCAAGCCGAGATCAACTACAAGTTCTCCACCCTGCTGCACGCCGGCGACCAGCTGCAGCTGTTCAAGTACATCGTCAAGAACACCGCCTGGGCCAGCGGCAAGACCGCGACCTTCATGCCGAAGCCGCTGTTCGGCGACAACGGCTCCGGCATGCACACCCACCAGAGCCTCTGGCTCAACGGCGAGCCGCTGTTCTACGACGAGACCGGCTACGCCGGCCTGTCGGACACCGCCCGCTGGTACATCGGCGGTCTGCTGCACCACGCGCCGTCGCTGCTGGCCTTCACCAACCCGACGGTCAACTCCTACCGTCGGCTGGTGCCGGGCTTCGAAGCACCGGTCAACCTGGTGTACTCGCAGCGCAACCGGTCCGCCTGTACCCGGATCCCGGTCACCGGCAGCAACGCCAAGGCCAAGCGGGTCGAGTTCCGGGTGCCGGATCCGTCGGCGAACGTCTACCTGGCCTTCTCCGCCATGCTGATGGCCGGCCTGGACGGCATCAAGAGCAAGATCGAGCCGCCGACGCCGATCGACAAGGACCTGTACGACCTGCCGCCGGAGGAGTGGGGCAACGTCAAGCAGGTGCCGGGTTCGCTGCCGGCCGTGCTGGACTCGCTGGAGGCCGACCACGACTTCCTGCTCGAGGGTGGAGTCTTCACGCCGGACCTCATCTCCACCTGGGTCGACTGGAAGCGGTCCAACGAGGTCGACCCGGTCCGCCTGCGGCCGACCCCGCACGAATTCGCGATGTACTTCGACTGCTGATTCCGGCCGCGCCGGTCCAGCAGTGGGCGACGGCGGTGGGGGCGGGCCTAGGCCCGCCCCCACCGCCGTTTCGTTGCCCGGACCTCCTCCAGCCGCCCGTCAGCTCGCGCCGGGGCGCCGGGCGGACCGGACCGCCCGCACCACCAGCACCACGATCAGCGCGCACATGGCGACCGTGCCCGGCGCCTTGGTGAGCGCGGCGACCCCCGAACCGTCCGGCAGGACCAGGAAACCGGCGACCGCCACCGGCAGCAGGAACCACCCGGTGCGGTACGCGGCGGCGGCCAGCAAGGCCAACGGCCAGCTCAGATACCACGGGTAGACGACCGGCGCGGCAAGCACCGTGGCGGCCAACGCCAGCCCCGCCCCGAACACCACGGTCCCCCGGTCCCAGGTCTGCGGTGGGCCGACGGAGTCCGCCACCGGCACAGCGCGACTGTCCGGGCCCCGCCAGCCGGTCAACGGACCACCGCCACGCCACACCCGCCACCACAGCCACACGAGGAAACCGGCGAGCAGCGCCAGGCCTACCGCGCGGACCGCCCCGATCGCGTCCAGTCGCACCCCGACCAGCCGCCCCAGGTAGTCGATCAGCAGCCCGACGGCGGTCGGCGGCGAAATCCACTGCCGTGAGTCGCCGCTGCGGGCCAGCCCGGCCACCCAGCCCAGGCCGAGCCCGGACAGCGCGGTGGTGGCCGCGACCGCGCCGACCACCCCCGCCACCACCAGCGCCCCGGCCCGGACCAGGGCGGCCGGTCGGCGCGGCCCGGCCACCGCGAGCACCGCCGCGAACGGTACGACCACCAGGGCCGTCGCCTTCACCGCGACGGCCAGCCCGAGCAGCAGCCCACCGGCGACGGCCGCCACCGACACACCACCGACGCCGCCGGTCCCGGCACCCGCCCGGCCGGTCCCGCCGCCGGACTGGCGGGCCGATCCGGCGGCGATCACCCACAGCGCCGTGACCAGCAGGCCGACCATCAACGCGTCGTTGTGCGCCCCCGACACCAGGTGGATGAGCACCACCGGGCAGCCGACGGTCAACCACAGCGCCCGGCCGGCCGGCAGGCCGCACCTGGCGGCCAGGCCGGGCAGCGCAACCGCCACCAGCACCAGCCCGGCCACGGCGGTCAACCGCAACGCCAGCAGGGCGCCGGTCAGGCCGGCACCGACCGCCACCGCCAGCCCGGCGAGCCAGACGAACAGCGGCCCGTACGGGGCCGGGGTGTCGCGCCACAGCGGGGCGACCGCGTCGACCCAGGGACAGCCCTGCCCGGTCACCCCGGCGTACGGGTCGCCGCCGTCGCGCAGGATCCAGCCCTGGCAGGCGTACGAGTAGACATCCCGGCTGCCCAGCGGCGGTGCCACCAGCAGCGGCACCACCCAGAGGCCGACGGTGGTCAACGCCCACCGTACCGACGGCACGCCGTGCTGGGCCGACCACCAGGCCCACGTCATCGCGCCGGTGCCGCCGGCCCAGGCGAGCACGCTGAGCGCGCCGGTTCCGCTGGTGAAGACCGCCCAGCCGGCGGCCGGTGGTTCGGGCAGCGCGCCGCCCAGGTTGGCGGCGACCGCGAGGGCGACCGCGCCGGCCAGGCCGACGTAGCGGATGAGGTGGTACCGCGTCCCGGGCTCGCCGCAGCGGTCAGGCACCGAGGACCCGCTCCGCCGCGGCCCGGCAGCGGCGGGCGGTCCGCAGGTAGTCGTCGAGGAACTGGCCGGGGTCGGTGCCGCCGAGCAACCGGACCACCCCGGCCAGCTCGGCACCGTGCCGGGGCAGCTGGTCGGTGGCCCGGCCCCGGACCAGCATCAACGCGTCGCGGACCCGGGAGGCGAGGACCCAACCGTCGCGCAACGCGGTCGCGTCGGCCCGGTCGACCAGGTCGGCGTCACGGGCCGCGGCCAGCGCGACCAGGGTACGGGTCTCACGCAGCGCCGGCACCGCGTGCCCGTGCCGCAGCTGGGTCAGCTGCACCGCCCATTCGACGTCGGCGAGCCCGCCCCGGCCGAGCTTGGTGTGGGTGGCCGGGTCGGCGCCGCGCGGCAGTCGTTCGGTCTCCACCCGGGCCTTGATCCGGCGGATCTCGACGACCTGCTCCCGGCTCAACCCGCCGGCCGGGTAGCGGACCGGGTCGGCGACGGCGACGAACTCCTCGCCCAGCGACGGGTCGCCGCAGACGAACCGGGCCCGCAGCAGCGCCTGCGCCTCCCACACCTTCGCCCACCGGGCGTAGTACTGGGCGTACGCCGCGAGGCTGCGCACCAGCGGCCCCTGCCGGCCCTCGGGGCGCAGGTCGGCGTCCACCCCGAGCGGCGGGTCGGGGGCCGGCATGCCGAGCAGTCGGCGCAGCTCCTCGGCGACCGCGCGGGCGGCCGCGCTGGCCTCGTCGTCGGCGAGGCCGGGCGGTGGGTCGTAGACGAAGAGCACGTCGGCGTCGGAGGAGTAGCTCATCTCGTACCCGCCGAGGCGGCCCATGCCGATGATCGCGAACCGCAGACCGCCCGGCGGCGGCACGGTCTCGACCGCGACCCGCAGCGCGGCGGCGAGCGTGGCGTCGGCCACGGCGGACAGCCCGGCACCGACGGCGGCCACGTCGAGCCGGCCCCGGGCCTCCCGGGCCGGGGCCAGAGCGCCGGCCCGGTTGAGCACGTCGGCGCAGGCCAGCCGGAGCAGTTCGCGGCGGCGCAGGGCCCGCACCGCGCGGACCGCCTGGACCGGATCCGGCGGCTCGCCGCCACCGCTGCCGAGGTGGCGGGCCGCGGCGGCGTCGAAGCCGGTGCGCAGCACCGCCGCGTCGCGCGGGGTGAGCTCGGCGTCGGACGCCAGCATCCGCAGCGCCTCGGGCTCGCGGGCCAGCAGGTCGGCTGCGTACCGGGACAGCCCGAGAGTGCGGGCGAGCCGGCCGGCTACCAGGCCTTCGTCGCGCAGCAGCCGCAGATACCAGGGGGTGCTGCCGAGCTTGTCGGACACCTGCCGGTAGCTCAGCAGCCCTCGGTCCGGCTGGGGGGCGTCGGCGAACTCCTGCAGCAGCACCGGCAACAGGGTGCGCTGGATGGCGGCGGTCCGGGAGACGCCGCCGGTGAGGGCTTCCAGGTGCCGCAGCGCGCCGGCCGGGTCGGCGAAGCCCAGCACCTCGAGCCGGCGCCGGGCGGCCTGCGGGGTCATCCGCAGCGACTCGGCCGGCACCCGGGCGACGGATTCGAGCAGCGGCCGGTAGAGCAGTTTGGCATGCAGCCGGCGTACCTCGGTGGCGTGACTGACCCAGTCGGCCCGGAACGCCTCGACGACGTCGGTTTCGGGGGTCGAGGCGTAGCCGAGGGCCTGGGCGAGCCAGCGCAGCGCCACCGGGTCGGCCGGCACGGTGTGGGTACGGCGCAGTCCCTGCAGTTGCAGCCGGTGCTCGACGCCGCGCAGGAACCGGTAGCCACGCAGCAACGCCTCGCCGTCGGCGCGGCCGACGTACCCGCCGGCGACCAGGGCCCGCAGGGTGGGCAGCGTGCCGGGGGCCCGCAGCGTCTCGTCGACCCGACCATGCACCAGCTGCAGCAGCTGGACGGCGAACTCGATGTCGCGCAGCCCGCCCGGGCCGCGTTTGATCTCGCGTTCCAGCTCGCGGGGCGGGACGTTCTCGATGATCCGGCGGCGCATGGCCCGCACGTCCTCGACCGCCTCCGGACGCTCGGCGGCGTGCCAGACCAGCGGCGACAGCAGCCGGATCCACTCCTGCGCGAGGTCACGGTCGCCGGCCGCCGGCCGGGCCTTGAGCAACGCCTGGAACTCCCAGGTCCGGGCCCACCGCTGGTAGTAGGCGAGGTGGCTGGCGAGGGTACGGACCAGCGGCCCCCGGTTGCCTTCCGGGCGCAGCGCGGCGTCCACCGGCCAGGCCACCAACCCGCAGATGTGGATCAATCGGGTGGCGACAGTGGTGGCGACAGTCAGGTCGGCGTCGTCGGCGGCGACGAAGATCACGTCCACGTCGGAGACGTAGTTCAGCTCGTTGCCGCCGCACTTGCCCATCGCCACCACGGCGAGGGAGGGCGGGCCGCTGCCGTCGGGCAGCTCGGCGACGGCGATGTCGTACGCGGCGGACAGGGTCGCGTCGGCCAGCGCGGACAACGCCGCCATGGTCTGTTCGAGACACCGCCCGCCGGTCAGGTCGGCCGCCGCGATCCGCAACAGGGCCAACCGGTACGCCCGGCGCAGCGCGGAGACTGCCGCCGCGCCGACCAGCGGGGTCGACGCGGCGTCGGCATCGGTGATGGCCGGGGCGACGTCGAGGACACCGTCGGCGGCGGGGGCCACCCCGTTCTCGGTGGCGAGCACCGACCACTGGTCCGGGTTGGCGACCAGATGGTCGCCGAGACTGGACGAGGCACCGAGGACGGCGATCAGCCGCCGTCGCAGCCCCGGGTCGGCGTGCAGGGCGTCGAGCACCGGCGACCCGCCGGCACCGTTATCACCGCCGACCCCGCTACCGCCGGCGGCGGCGTCGCGCCGCTGCGCCTCGACGAGCCGGTGCAGCTGACGCAGCGCCAGATCGGGGTCGGCGGCCCGGGACAGCGCGGTCAACAGTTCGGCGGCCGGCGGGTCGACCGGCTGCTGCGCCTGCACCTGCCACAACCCGAGCCCGTCGGGGCCGAGCAGGTCGGCGGCCCGGACGGTGTCTGTACCGCTGACGTCGAAGCCGTACCGGGCGAGCCGGCCGGTGGCACTGGTCGGTCTGGTCATCGGGGGCCTAACTGCCGAGCAGCGGAAGGGTCCGGGGGATGTCCGAGTCGGGCAGCTGGCCGAGGGCGAGCGCGGCGAACCGGACAGCGAACGGTTGCCAGACCTCCTCGATGTCACCGAGCACCTCGACGCAGGCGTCGACGACCACGTCGGCGGGCAGGCGCAGCTCGGTCAGGATGGTGGACCCGGCCGCCCAGGTGCTGACCATGTCCCGGTCGCACTCGATGTGGAACTGCAGCCCCCAGGCCCGGTCACCGAGGCGGAATGCCTGGTGGGGGTAGTGCGTGGAGGCGGCGAGCAGCACCGCGCCGTGGGGCAGCTCGGTGATCTCGTCGACGTGCCACTGCAGCACGTCGGGTGCGAGGGGCACAAACCGGAACAGCGGGTCGGTGGCGGCGGCGTCGCGCTTGCCGACCAGCGCGGGCCCGATCTCCGGGCCGGCGGCGCTGCGTTCGACGGTACCGGCGTGCGCGGTGGCGAGCAGGTGGGCACCGAGCCCGATGCCGAGGGTCGGGATCCGGTGGCGGACGGCCTTACGCAGCAGCCCTTCGACCGCAGGCAGCCAGCTGGCGGCCGGGTCGGGACCGACGGCGGACGGCCGGCCGCCGAGGACGATCGCCGCCGGTCGGTCGGCCAGGTCGGCCGGGACCGGGTCGTCGGCGTACGGGCGGCACACCTCGATCGGCAGGCCGGCTTCGGCGAGCCACTCCCCCAGCCGCCGCAGGTCGTCGGTCGGGTCGTTCTCGATCACCAGAGCGCTGCCCACGTGTCGAGGCTATCCAATCGGCCGGGGCGGTGACCGTAGGTGGTGCCTGCGTGCTCGCGGTTGCGTACTCGTAAAATCTGCTCGCTCGGACCGGCACCGAATCTGCTCGTTCGGACCGGGAACCTCGCGTAGTCTCGCGCCGGTGACCGACCCGCGACCGGCCGACCGCCGAGGTGGTGAGCCGCGTTCCCCAGCGGCTGAGCCGGTCCGGCCTGGAGCTGCAACGCTGCACCCGCCCGCGCTGCGCCCCGGCGACGAGGTCCGGATCGTGGCCCCGGGTGGGCCGGTCGCAGCGGAGCCGGTCGAGCGGGGGATGGCCGTGCTGGCCGGCTGGGGGCTGCGGCCCCGGTTGGGCCGGCACGCGCTGGGCCGGCACGGTTTCCTGGCCGGCACCGACCGGCAGCGGGCCGCCGACCTCGCCGAGGCGTTCGCCGATCCGGCGGTACGGGGCATCGTCTGCGCCCGGGGCGGCTACGGCACCCAGCGGGTGGTGGACCTGCTGGACATGGCGGCGGTACGCCGGGATCCGAAGGTCGTCTGCGGCTACTCGGACATCACCGCGCTGCACCTGGCGCTGTGGCGGGGTGCCCGGTTGGCGACGCTGCACGGGCCGGTGGCGGCCTGGGACGACGAGCGGACCCCGGCGGTGTCCGCCGGGTCGCTGCGCCGGGCTCTGATGGAGCCGGTGCCGACGGTGCTCACCCGGTCACCGGACGAGGCCGGCGCGACTGTGCTGGTGCCGGGTCGGGCCGACGGCACCCTGCTCGGCGGCAACCTGACCGTGCTCGCGGCCTCGGTGGGCACCGCCGACCTGCCGGACCTGACCGGGGCGATAATCCTGATAGAGGAGATCTGCGAGCCGCCGTACCGGGTGGACCGGCTGCTCACCCAGCTGCGCCGGG
Source organism: Solwaraspora sp. WMMD937 (assembly GCF_029581175.1). NCBI lineage: Bacteria > Bacillati > Actinomycetota > Actinomycetes > Micromonosporales > Micromonosporaceae > Solwaraspora > Solwaraspora sp. WMMD937. The sequence continues at coordinate 5,834,130 of NZ_CP120738.1, forward strand.
CCGGTGCGCTGGAGCACCTGGCCGGGGTCGCGGTCGGCCAGTTCACCGACTGTGCCGACCGGCACGGGGTGGACGTCGCGCAGGTGCTGGGCGAGCGGCTGGGCGACCTCGGTGTACCGGTGCTCGGTGGGCTGCCGCTCGGGCACGGGCAAACCCCACGCACCGTCGGCCTCGGCGTACCAGCCACCCTCGACGCCGCCGCCGGCACCCTCACGGTCTCCCCCGCCGTGCGCTGACCTGAGCTGGCCGGACTCTCAGCCCACTGACAGCTTCGGCACGGGTTGCGTTGAGGGCAGCCGGGCACCGTCGGTCAGGTCATCGCACCACACCGAGACGACATCCGGAGGTCGCTTTGTCCAGAAGGATCACGAGGAAGCGGGCGCTCGCCGGCCTGGCTGCGGCGGGCGTGCTCAGCGTCGGGATCGCGGCGCCGACCATCGCCTTCGCGCAGGAGGGCGCCGAGCCGAGTGCAGGTGCCAGTGCCGACGGATCGACCGGCGAGGAGCGCCGGGCGGCGAAGACGACCGAGTTGGCTGACGCGCTGGCCGCGGAACTCGGCGTCTCCGCCGACGACGTCACCGCCGCCCTGGAGAAGATCCGTGAGGAGCGGGCCGGCGACCGGCCCGAACGCGGAGATCGGCCGGAGGGGACGGCCGACCGGCAGGCCGCGCTGCAGGAGCGGCTCGACGCGGCGGTCGCCGATGGGAAGCTCACCCGGGCCGAGGCCGACGCGGCGCTCAAGGCGTACGAGGAAGGGGTGCTCGCCGGCCCCGGACGCGGCGGTGGTCCGGGCCGTGGCGGCCCGATGGGCGGTACGGACGAGGAGCCGGACGCCGCCGAGTCGCCGGACGGCACCTGACCCGCTCCCGTCCCCGAAAGGTCCTGGCGCCGGAACACCCTTCGCGGGGTTGCTCCGGCGCCAGGATCGTCTTCGCGCCGGCCGGCGGCGGCCGGGGACGACGAGCCGGCTCAGGCGATGCAGGCGCAGATGATCAGGGCGGCGCCGAAGTGCGACGCGGCGCTGACCCGGGCGGCGGGGTGCGGCTCGTCGGAGCAGATCACCGCGCCGAGCCGGCCGGGGGTCAGCCAGTCGAGCACGGTGAAGGCCAACGCCATGATGCCGAGCCCAATCAGTCCGAAGAGGATGGTCGAGGCGAGCCCTTTGGTGAACGACGGGTAGCTCGTCAGGATCGCGGTGAAGACGATGCCGGCGACGCCGAGCTGGTTGGCGGCGAGCAGCAGCGCCGCGTTGCCGTTGCGCTGCACCCAGATCAGCTCGCGCAACTTCCCAGGGGTGAGCCAGTCGACCACCACGAAGCCGGCCGCCATCAGAGCGACGCCGACCGCTCCGAAGACGATGCTCTGCCAAGCTCCGGTGAGCAGATCCTCCAGCACGCACGTTCCTCCCGATCGGGTCGCCGCGGGGGCGGCGAGTGTCGGGAGGGACGATAGCGTGGCGGCGCCAGCCTGCTCAGAGCGCGCCGAGGTAGCGGCGACGCTCGTACGGGGTGACCTCGCGGCGGTACTGCTCCCATTCGGAGCGCTTGTTGCGCAGGAAGAAGTCGAAGACGTGCTCGCCGAGCACCTCGGCGATCAGCTCCGAGCTGGCCATCACCTCGATGGCCTCGGAGAGGTTCTCCGGCAGCGACTCGTAACCCATCGCCTTGCGCTCGGCGGCGGACAGCGCCGACACGTCGTCCTCGGAGCCCGGCGGCAGCTCGTAGCCCTCCTCGATGCCCTTGAGGCCGGCGCCGAGCATCACCGCGAAGGCCAGGTACGGGTTGGTCGCCGAGTCCAGCGAGCGGACCTCGACCCGGGCCGAGTTCGGCTTGCCGTACGCGGGGACCCGCACCAGCGCGGACCGGTTCAGGTGCCCCCAGCACACGTACGCCGGGGACTCGGTGATCCGGTCCGGCAGCGCCTGCGGGAACAGCCGCTTGTAGGAGTTGACCCACTGGTTGGTGACCGCGGTGTACTCGCGGGCGTGCACCAGCAGTCCGGCGATGAACGCCTTGGCGACCTTGGAGATCTTCATCGGATCGCCGGCGTCGTGGAAGGCGTTGCGCTCGCCCTCGAACAGCGACAGGTGGGTGTGCATCCCGCTGCCCGGCTGGTCGGTGAAGGGCTTGGGCATGAAGGTCGCCGCGACGCCGTGCGACAGGGCGACCTCCTTGACCACGTGGCGGAAGGTCATGATGTTGTCGGCGGTGGTCAACGCGTCGGCGTAGCGCAGGTCGATTTCCTGCTGGCCGGGGGCCACCTCGTGGTGGCTGAACTCGACCGAGATGCCGATCCGCTCCAGGGCGAGCACCGCCTGGCGGCGGAAGTCACGGGCCACCGCGTGGGTGGTGTGGTCGAAGTAGCCGCCGGAGTCGACCGGCACCGGGGTGGACCCGTCGGCCGGGCTGTTCTCCAGCAGGAAGAACTCGATCTCGGGATGGGTGTAGAAGGTGAAGCCCTTGTCGGCCGCCCGGGACAACGCCCGGCGCAGCACGTGCCGGGGATCGGCCCAGGACGGCGTACCGTCGGGCAGCAGGATGTCGCAGAACATCCGGGCGCTCTCGCCGCTGACGCCGCCCTCGAACGGGAAAACCTGGAATGTGGTGGGATCCGGCATGGCGACCATGTCGGACTCGAAGACCCGGGCGAACCCTTCGATGGCGGAGCCATCGAAGCCAATGCCTTCTTCGAATGCTGCCTCAAGCTCAGCCGGCGCGACCGAGACGCTCTTGAGCGTGCCGAGCACGTCGGTGAACCACAACCGAACGAAACGGATGTCGCGCTCTTCCAGAGTACGGAGCACGAACTCCTGCTGACGGTCCACGTCTACCCCTCGTGACACTGGTCTGCCCGGACCGGTTCCATTCTCCGCGCTGCTGCCCTCCAGCGCAGGACCAGGTGCTGTCGGCTCCCACCTGAGCTGCCCAGTCTTTACCGACCTCGTTACACCGACGTTACGGGACCGCTCCGGTCGCGCACCTGGCGGGGCCAGCCGACAGTCCATACCATTCCGGCTCTTTACTGCCAACCGTCACGAAGGGGATATTAGACCACGATCACCGGGGCGCACCGGAGCATGTCCGCACAGTCACCTGACCGGTCCCCTCCGCAATGCGTCGGCGACCGGCGGGGTGGTCGGGGTCGCGCTGGGGGAAGATAGCGACATGCCGACGCTGCGCATCGCCCTCGCCCAGGTCAACCCCACCGTTGGCGATCTACCGGGCAACGCCCGGCTGGTCCGCGACTACACCCGTACGGCGGTGGACGCCGGCGGGCAACTGGTCGTGTTCCCGGAGATGATGCTCACCGGCTACCCGGTGGAGGACCTGGTGTTCCGGGAGTCGTTCGTCGCCGCCGCCCGGTCCGGCGTCGGGCAACTCGCCGCCGACCTGGCCGCCGACGGGTTCGGCGACGTACCCGTGCTGGTCGGCTACCTCGACGCCGACGGGCCGGCCGCGATCAGCGCCGAGGCCGACCCGGGCCGGGGTCCGCGCAACGCCCTCGCCGTGTTGCACGGCGGCACCGTGGCTGCCACCTACTTCAAACACCACCTGCCCAACTACGGCGTCTTCGACGAGGACCGCTACTTCGTGCCGGGCACCGCGTTGACCGTCGTGCGCGTCGGCGGGGTCGACGTGGCGTTGACCATCTGCGAGGACCTGTGGCAGGCCGGCGGACCGTTCACCGCCGCCCGCCGCGCCGGCGTCGGCCTGGTCGTCACGGTCAACGGTTCGCCGTACGAGTTGGACAAGGACGACGCCCGGCTGCCACTGGTGCGGCGGCGGGCCGCCGAGGCCGGCGCCACCGTGGCGTACGTCAACCTGGTCGGCGGCCAGGACGAACTGGTCTTCGACGGCGACTCGATGATCGTCGCCGCGGACGGCACACTGCTCGCCCGTGCGCCGCAGTTCGTCGAGCATCTGCTGCTGCACGACCTGACGCTGCCGGCCGCGGACGCCCCGGCGCAGGACCGCGCCGCGACCCCGGAGACCGCCGACGCGACGGCCACCCCGGAGACCCCGGACGGCCCGGACCAGATGACCGTCGACCGGGTGGTGGTCGGTGACCGGCCGGTCGACCCGACGGGTGGGCCGGTCAGCGGCGGGGTCGCCGAGCCGCTGCCGACCGAGGCGGAGATCTGGTCGGCGCTGGTGCTCGGGCTGCGCGACTACGTCCGCAAGAACGGCTTCTCCTCGGTGGTGCTGGGGCTGTCCGGCGGGATCGACTCGGCGGTGGTGGCTGCGATCGCGGTGGACGCGCTCGGCCCGGACCGGGTCGTCGGCGTCTCGCTGCCCAGTCAGTTCTCCTCCGAACATTCCCGGGCCGACGCCGCCGAACTGGCCAAACGGACCGGCCTGGACTACCGGATCGAGCCGATCCAACCGATGGTGGACCCGTTCCTGGCCAACATCTCGCTCTCCGGGCTGGCCGTGGAGAACCTGCAGGCCCGGGTACGCGGGGTGATCCTGATGGCACTGTCCAACCAGGAGGGTCACCTGGTGCTGACCACCGGCAACAAGAGCGAACTGGCGGTCGGCTACTCCACCCTGTACGGCGACTCGGTCGGCGGCTTCAACCCGATCAAGGACGTCTGGAAGTCGCTGGTGTGGACGCTGGCCCGGTGGCGCAACGACGACGCCGTGCGACGCGGCGACGAACCACCGATCCCGGAGAACTCGATCGCCAAACCACCCAGCGCGGAGCTGCGGCCCGGTCAGCTCGACACCGACTCGCTGCCCGACTACGCGCTCCTCGACGGAGTGCTCACCGGCTACATCGACGGCGATGCCGGCCGCGACGACCTGGTCGCCGCCGGGCACGATCCGGCGCTGGTCGACCGGGTGCTGCGGATGGTGGACCTCGCCGAATACAAGCGGCGGCAGTCGGCGCCCGGCACCAAGATATCGATCAAGGCATTCGGCCGCGATCGACGGCTGCCGATCACCAACCGGTGGCGGGAGCCCGGCGACGGATGAGACCCACCGGGTGCCGGGTGAGGTGTGAATTCCTGCACTGAAGCCTCTCCGCGCCGGTGCCACCGGTGGCACCATCGGGACGTACCCCGGGGACCGCGACCGCGGCCACGAGGGTGAGAGGAGACGACGATGTCCCGATCCACGCCGGGCGCCGGGCCCAGCCAGGCAGCCACGTCCACCGGGCCGGCCGATCCCGCCACGCCGGCCGAGGCCGTCGCACTGTACGGCGGACCGGTCAGCCGCCGGGTCCGCACCCGTGACCTGACCGCCGCCAAGGAACGCGGCGAACGGTGGGCCATGCTCACCTCGTACGACCAGTACACCGCCGCGATCTTCGACCGGGCCGGCATCCCGGTGCTGCTGGTCGGCGACTCCGCGGCGAACAACGTGTTCGGCCACGAGACCACCGTGCCGGTCACCGTCGACGAACTGCTGCCGCTGGTCCGGGCCGTGGTCCGGGCCACCCGTGGCGCGCTGGTCGTCGGCGATCTGCCGTTCGGCTCCTACGAGGAGGGGCCGACGCAGGCGCTGCGCACCGCCGTACGGTTCATGAAGGAAGGCGGCTGCGGCGCGGTCAAACTCGAGGGCGGCCGGCGGGTCGCCGACCAGATCGCCGCGCTGACCGGGGCCGGCATCCCGGTGATGGCGCACGTCGGCTTCACTCCGCAGCGGGAGCACACCATCGGCGGCTACCGGGTGCAGGGCCGTGGCGACGCCGCCGACGAGGTGATCGCCGACGCCCACGCGGTCGCCGAGGCCGGCGCGTTCGCCGTGGTGCTGGAGATGGTGCCGGGGGTGGTCGCCAAGCGGATCACCCACGACCTGCCGGTGCCGACGGTCGGCATCGGCGCCGGCCCGGAGACCGACGCGCAGGTGCTGGTCTGGCAGGACATGTCCGGCATGCGGTCCGGCCCGACCCCGCGGTTCGTGAAGCCCTACGCCGACCTCGCCGGGGTGCTCGCCGACGCGACCCGCCGGTACGCAGACGACGTCCGTGCCGGCCGGTTCCCCACCGCCGCACACACCTTCTGACCGACCGCCGTCACCGTCCGGCCCGGCGGATCGCGAGATCCGCCGGGACTGGGCGGAGCTCACAGATCGGTGACCCGCACCCCGGAATGCGCCTTGTACCGGCGGTTGATGGCGATCAGGTTGGCGGTGAACGCCTCGATCTGGTGCGCGTTGCGCAGCCGGCCGGCGTAGATGCCCCGCATGTCCGGGATCCGGGCGGCGAGCGCGGCGACGACCGCCGCCGCCTCCCGGTCCTCGGCGCAGATCAGGACGTCCAGGTCGATTCGCTCGATCTTCGGGTCGGCCAGCAACGGCGCGCTCAGGTGGTTGAAGGCGGCGCAGACCCGCGAGTCGGGCAGCAGCGCCGCGGCCTGCTGTGCGGCGCTGCCCTGCGCCACCGGCAACGGGTACGGGCCCTGCTTGTCGAAGCCGAGCGGGTTCACACAGTCGACCACGATCTTGCCGGCGAGCGGGTCGCGCAGTGCGGCGACGGTCGCCTCGTGACCCTCCCACGGCACCGCGATGATCACCAGGTCGGACCCGCCGGCCACCTCGTCGTTGCCGCCGCCGCTGATCACTCCGGCCGCGACCCCGGGCAAGGCGGCGATCTCCTTGGCCGCGGCGGCGGCCCGGGTACCGTCGCGGGACCCGATGCGGACCGGCTGACCGGCGCGGGCGAGCCGGTACGCCAGGCCCCGTCCCTGGTCGCCGGTGCCGCCGATGATGCCGACCGTGAGGCCGGAGACGTCGGGCAGTGTGCTGGCGTCATATCCCATCCGCTCATCCTCACCCACCGCACGGCCGCACGGGACCGGACCGTGACGTCGACCACCACCCGGTTCCGCACCGGCCACCACCTGCTCCGAGATGTGGTCAGCCGCCGTCCGCGACGGGGACCGGCCCGGGCTCGTCGGCCGGGTACCGGAAGATCACCCGCCGGCTGGCCGGGTCGGCGGTGACCAGCCGGACCCGGACCCGTTCGCCGACCGGTGGAGCGCCGGTGCAGCGGGCGATGACCGCCGGCTCGTCGAGGGCGACGGTGCCGCGCGGCGCCCGCTTCGCGGTGCCCGGGTCGGCGTCCAGCACCGCGACGTCGAACTCCGCACCGACCCGGTTCGCCAGCAGCACCGCCTCGGTCAAGTCGATCGCGGCGCGGGCCGCCGCGCTGGCGGTCCGGTCGGTGCCGGCCATCACCTCCGGCAGCCGGGGCAGCGCCTCGGCGACCGACGGGGGTACCTCCCGGCCAGCGGTCACCGCCAGGCAGACCTCCGTGGCGTACCGGTCGGCAAGCCGCCGCAACGGCGCGGTGACGTGGGCGTACGGGGCACCGACTCCGCCGTGGCCGGATTCTCCCGGCGGCTGGCCGGCGAACGCGGTGTACCGGGCACCGCGCAGCAGCTCGGCGGCGTGGTCCAGGAACGCGGCGCCGCGCGGCTGTGCCGCGTCTACTCCGGCGGTGACCTCACCGACGGCCGCGCCCGGCGGCCACCAGACACCCAGGGCACCGGCCGCCGCCCGCAGCCGGGCCACCGCCGCCGGTTGCGGTGCCGGCATGGTACGCAGCAGACCGACGCCGGCCCGCAGCATGATGTCGGCGGCAGCCATTCCGGTGAGCAGCGAGATCTGGGCGTTGTGCTCCTCGATCGGCAGCGGTGGACGCAGCACCAGTCGCCAGCCGTGGCCGGCTGGTTCGACGTCCTGGTCGGGCAGCGGGAGCGCGACCGCGCCCCGCGCCGCCGCCCGCGCGCTCAGCAGCCCGCCGATGCGCGGCAGCCGGGCGATCGGCTCGGCGAGCTCAGCGAGCCGACCGGCGGTCAGTGCGGCGTGCACGGTCGGGTAGTCGAGCTGCGCCCGGCTGCGGACCCGGGCGCGTTCCAGCCGGGTGTCGACCAGTGCGCCGTCGGCGGCCAGGTCGAGCGTCCACACGACGGCCGGCCGGACGGCGTCGGGCAGCAGACTGGCGGCGTTCTCGCTGAGGCTGGGTGGGTGCAGCGGGATGGTTCCGTCGGGCAGGTAGATGGTCTGTCCACGGCGCCAGGTCTCGGCCTGCAGCGGGCCGCCGTCGGTGACGAACCGGGCGACGTCGGCGATCGCGTACCGGATCCGGAAGCCGCCGCCGGCCCGGTCGGTCAGGCACATCGCCTGGTCCAGGTCGCGTGACCCGGGCGGGTCGAGGGTGACGAACGGGATGTCGGTGAGGTCGGCCTCCGGCGGCGGTACGCGCGACGCCGCCTCGTCCGCCTCGCGTTGCGCCGCGGGCGGGAACGCGGTGGGCAGTTCCAGCTCGCGGCGCAACGCGCCGAAGTCGATCCGGGGCGCGGTCAGGCGGGGCAACGGCACGGACCATTCCTACCAGCCGGCCGCCACGTGACGCGTCGGTGGTACGGCGGCGGCCGGCCGGACACGGTGCGCGGATGCGGTGGCCGGTATGCGCCCCCGGGTCAGCGGCCGGCCTTGCGGGCGGTCTGGGTCCCGGCCTTCTTGGTGGTCTTCTTCGCGGTCTTCCGGGTGGCCGCTGCCTTCTTGGCGGTACCCCGCTGGGCGGGGGTGGCGTTCTTCGGTGAAGTGGCTCGCTGCACCCGGCCCGCAGTGCGTTTCGTCGCGGCGGCGACCTTCTTCCCGGCCCGGCCGGTGGTGCCCTTGGCCGGCGTGGACCTGGTCGCGGTCGTCGTCGCCGTGGTTTTCGCGGCCGTACTCTTGCCTGCGGTCGCGGTCTTCCTCGCCGGGCTGGTCTTGCGCGCGGTGGCTGTCGTCTTCTTGGCTGGAGTGGTCTTGCGCGTTGTGGCCGTCGCCTTCTTGGCTGGACTGGTCCTGCGCGCGGTGGCCGTCGTCCTGCGCGCCGCCGGGCTGGTCTTCTTTGCCGCTGCCTTCTTCGCCGTCGGGCTGGTCTTCTTCGTAGCGGGTTTCTTTGCCGCCGTCGCGGACGCCTTCCGTGCGGACGTCTTCTTCGCTGCCGGGCTTGTCTTCTTCGCCGCCGTCTTCGTGGTGGCGGTGCTCGACGCCCGCCGGGTGGCGGGACGGGTCGCGGCTTTGGTGCCAGCAACCATGGCTTTCTCCTCCTTGCGGACTTTCAATAGATTTGTCCCCTATGGAGACAGTGGAGTCTCCGGAATCCGACCCAGGTAGGCCGGACCGGCCTAGCCCTGCTCCCCGGTCCAGCGGGCGTCCTCGGTCTCCCACTCCTCGTTACGTTCCGACACCCGCTGCAGCGCCTGCTCAGCTTCGGCCTTCGAGGCGTAGGGACCGAGCCGGTACTTGGCGGCACACAGGTCCGCCCCGGACTCCACGCGCTGATGACGGAGGCACCAGAAGTACTCGCCATCAGGTCCGCTGTCGCTCATGAAAACACTGTGCACGGAAAAACGGCAAAGCGCCACCGTTTCGCCCAAAATGTCGCTGCTTCTCCATAATAGACGTGCGCCATTGCTGCCGGCTCCCATGCCGGCAATTGACGGCTCGATACGAAAGGCCGGCAAAGCCCGCGCCGAGTCCATCCTGGGCGGAGCGGACCCGGTGCCGTCGCGGAGACCGAGCCAGGTCAACCGGTCGCGAACGCGGTCTCGATCAGCCGCCGCAGCCCGTGGCCGTCATCGACGGTCACGTCCGGCACCCCGTCGGGCTGGCCGCGTTCCCGACCGGTGCGGGCCGAGACCATCAGCACTGCGGCACCGGCACCGGCCCGCCGGGCGCACGGGATGTCCCGGGCCGGGCTGTCCCCGACGAACCAGCAGTCCGCCACCGGTACGCCGAGTGCCCGCGCCGCGAGCCAGGCGACCTCAGGGTTGGGTTTACGCACCCCGGCCTCGTCGCTGTAGATCTGTACGGCGAACCGGTCGCCAAGACCGACGGCGTCCAGGAAGTCGCGGTGCGCGGCACCGCACAACGTGTTGCTGACGATCGCCAGCGGCACACCGGCGTCGGCGGCGACGTCCAACGCGGTACGGATACCGGGGCGTACCGCCCAGTCCGCTCGCCGGGTCCACGCGTAGCTCAACGCGGTCGCCTCGCGCAGCACCGCGTCGCGGGCCGGGGCCGGCCAGCCGGGTGTGATGAACTCCCGCCAGACCTGTTCGTGGCCGTACTCCCGGGGGCGGTCCTGCTCGCCGACCCGGTCCCGCCAGGCGGCGTACTCGCGTTGCCCGTCGATCAGCGACCGGGTGATCCGTTCGGCGGACAACGCGTCGCCGACGAGCGCGCGAAGCCGGTCGACCAGGTGGACCGGCCGCGGTGCCATGGACGGGGCGTCAACGAGGACACCGCCGAAATCGAGCAGCAGGGCGCGAGGGGTGGGCAGCATCCGACCATCATCCCCGGCGGGCGGGCTCGCCGGCGACTCCGGATCCCGCCATGTTTACGCAAACATAGCGAGCACTGCTAGTGTCAGCACGGCTTCCGGCGTACCCCCGGCACCGGACATCGCCAACACCGGGAGAGGAAGGTGTCGACGCCCGATGAGCTCGACCGCACCCGACCCGCCGGGGCGTCGCCGACGCCGGGTGTCGATGGCCGACGTGGCCCGGCTGGCCGGGGTCTCCACCCAGACCGTCTCCCGGGTGTCCACCGGGCACCCGGGGGTCGTCCCCAGCACCCGCGAGCAGGTCGTCGCCGCGATGCAGCAGCTCGGCTACCGACCCAACAGCGCCGCCCGGGCACTCAAGTACGGCGAGTTCCGCACCATCGGCGTGATCACCTTCACCCTGTCCACCACCGGCAACAGCCACACCGTGGAGGCGATCGCCACCCACGCCGCAGCCGAGGGTTACGTGATCACGCTGATCCCGGTCGCCGCTCCCACCCAGGACCGGGTGCTCGGTGCCTTCACCCGGCTCGGCGAACTCGCGGTCGACGCGGTCATCGTGATCATGGAGGTGCACCTGCTCGACACCAGCACCGTGCTGCTGCCTCCCGACGTGCACCTCGTCGTGGTCGACTCGGATGCCGGTGACCGCTACCGGGTGGTCGACACCAACCAGGCCGACGGTGCCCGGCAGGCCGTCCGGCACCTGCTCGACCTCGGCCACCGTACGGTGTGGCACGTCGCCGGACCGCCGGAGTCGTACGCCGCAGAGCGGCGGGCGGCCGCATGGCGTACCACCTTGTCGCAGGCCGGCCGCCAGGTGCCGGCGCTGCGCCGCGGCGACTGGTCGGCCGAGGCCGGCTACCGGGCCGGTCTCGAGCTGGCCGACGAACCGGACTGCACCGCGATCTTCGTTGCCAACGACCAGATGGCGCTCGGGGTGCTGCGGGCCATGCATGACCGCGGCCGGGTGGTGCCCCGCGACGTCAGCGTGGTGGGCTTCGACGACATCGCCGAGGCCGGCTCGTTCATCCCGCCACTGACCACCGTCCACCAGGACTTCGCCGAGGTCGGCCGGCGCTGCGTCGAGGCGGTGCTGCACCAGGTCCGCACCGGCACCGCGCAGACCGGCACCACCCTGGTGCCGACCCGCCTGGTGGTCCGGGCCAGCACCGCCGCCCCGCCGACGGCACGCTGACCCAGCGGCGCCGACGGCGCACTGACCGGATCCCACGACCGGTCAGTGCGCCGTCGGCACCGCCCGTACCGAGACCCCCCGGGGCGGCAGCGTCTCGGCCGGACCGACCAGCGGTACGCCCGCCACGTCGGCCAACGACACCGGCTCGTCGGTCCGGTTGATCAGGAACCAGTGCTCGCCCCGGACGGCCAACTCGACCCGGCCACGCAGCCGCTCCGGCAGGTCGCTGCGCACCCCGGCGGCCGCCACGAACCGCGCCAGCACACCGGCCAGATCGGACACCCCGAGCCGGGTGGAGACGTAGCCGGCGGAACCGGCACCGACCGTACGGCGGGTGACCGCCGGCCGACCGGCGTACTCGCCGGTGCGGTACGCCGCCAACACCTCGACCTGCGGATCGGTCACCGTGACACGGTCGGTCCACAGCTGCCCGGTCGCGCCGGTGTCCAGCAGCACCTGTGCGCCGTCGGGCAGCGGGCCGAACTCCTCGATGCGCAGGCCGAGCAGATCCCGCAGCGCCCCCGGGTACCCGCCCAGCCAGATGTGGTCGTGCTCGTCGACGATGCCGGAGAAGTAGGTGGTCACCAGGTGACCACCGGCGGCGACGTAACCGCGCAGCCGGTCGGCGAGCGCCGCCGCCACCAGATGCAGGATCGGGGCGACCACCAGGCGGTACCCGGAGAGATCGGCGGCGACCGGCAGCACGTCGGTCCGGATACCGAGGGCGAGAAACGCCGAATACCAGTCGAGCGCCTCCTGCCGGTACCGCAGCCGCGACGTCGGATGGGAGTCCTGCTCGCAGGCCCACCACGATTCCCAGTCGAACAGGATCGCCGCCGGTGCCGGCGTGCGCGGGCTGCCGGCGACACCGGCCAGGTCGGACAGCGTGCGGCCGAGCTCGGCGACCGCGCGGAACAGGTCGCTGTCGGCCCCGGCGTGCGGCAGCATCGCCGAGTGGTACTTCTCCGCCCCGGCCGCCGACTGGCGCCACTGGAAGAAGCAGACCGCGTCGGCGCCGTGCGCCACATGGGTCAACGAGTCCCGGGCCAGTTCCCCGGCGCGTTTGGGCAGGTTGACCGGCTGCCAGTTGACGGCGCTGGTGGAGTGCTCCATCAGGAACCAGGGCCGTCCGCCGGCCAGGTTGCCGGTCAGGTTCGCCGAGAAGGACAGTTCGTCGAGGGCCTGCGGTCCCGGGCGCACGTAGTGGTCGTTGGCGACGAAGTCGACGTCACTCACCCAGTCGGCGTAGTTCATCCCGGACGACTCCCCCATCACCATGAAGTTGGTGGTGACCGGCACGCCCGGGGTGACGGCCCGCAGCACATGGCGTTCGGCGCGCAGGTGCTCCCGCAACGCGTCGGAGGAGAACCGTTTGAAGTCCAGCTGCTGGGTCGGGTTCGGGTAGGAGGCGGCCTGCCGGGGCGGCAGGATCTGGGTGAAGTCGGTGTACCGCTGCGACCAGAACGCCGTACCCCAGGCGTGGTTGAGCGTGTCGATGTCGCCGTAGCGGTCCCGCAGCCAGGTCCGGAACGCGGCTGCGGCGTCGTCGGAGTAGTCGTACACGTTGTGGCAGCCGAGTTCGTTGGAGACGTGCCAGGCGGCCAGCGCCGGGTGGTCACGGTAGCGCTCGGCGATCGCCCGGACCAGGCGCAGCGCGTACGCCCGGAAGATCGGCGAGGTGGGCCGCCAGTGCTGCCGGGCACCGGGCCACACGGTGGCACCGTGCCGGTCGACCGGCAGGATCTGCGGGTGGGCGGCGGTCAGCCACGGCGGCGGCGAAGCGGTCGCGGTGGCCAGGTCGACGGCGATGCCGTTGGCGTGCAGCAGGTCCATCACGTCGTCGAGCCAGGCGAAGTCGAACTCGTCCGGGCCGGGCTGCAGCCGTGCCCAGGAGAAGATGGCCAGCGAGACGATGTTCACCCCGGCGGCGCGCATCGCCGCCACGTCGTCGTCCCAGACCGACCGGGGCCACTGTTCGGGGTTGTAGTCGGCACCGTAGCCGATCCGGGGGCCGCCGTTGCCCGGCCAGCGCAGCCAGCGGTAGTCGCCACCGAATGCCACGTACGTCTCCTCGCTTCCGGGGGGTGGGTGCGCGGGCCCGGCACCGGCCATCGCGGCGGTGCCGGGCCGCGCCGGGTCAGCTGACGGTGAAGCCCTGGTCGGTGCCGTAGCTGACGCAGGTGTCCCGCCAGGCGTCGAGCGCCTCGGTCAGCGGGCTGTCCGACACGTACGCCTGCCCGACGGTGTCGTTGAACACGCTGTTGGCGTACACCTGGAACGGCAGGTAGGACCAGCCGTCGACAACGTTGCCGGCCGACTCGGCGAAGATTTCGTTGGCCTGCTGCCCGCCGAAGTACGCGAACTCGGCGCCGAGGAACTCCGGCGACTGCAGCTGCGCGGTGGTGGCCGGGAAGGCACCGCCGTCGACCCGGATCTGCACCCCGTCGCCGGCGTTGGCGTACTCGATGAAGCCGTACGCGAGGGCCTTGTTCGCCGCAGCCGACGGGACGGCCAGTGAGCTGCCGCCGTTCTCGGCGCTGGCGGTGCCACCGGCGTCCCACTGCGGCAGTGGGGCGACCCGCCACTTGCCGGCACCGTCGGCGACGCCGGAGATCAGGTTGGCCGGCATCCAGGCGCCGGTGGCGAGGCTGGCGATGGTCCCGTCAGCCAGCCCCTGGTACCACTGGTCGCTCCACGAGCTGACCGGGGCGAGCAGGTCCTCACTGATCAGCTGCTGCCAGGTGTCGGCGAACCGGGTCGACCCGTCGTCGGTGAAGTCGATGCGCACCTCGGTGCCGTCGACCTGGAACGGCTGACCGCCGGACTGCCAGATCAGGCTGGTGGTGAAGCCGGCGTCGCCGACGTCGTTGGTGATGTACACCTGCGGGTCGGCCCGGTGCAGTTCACGGGCGGCGTCGACGTACTCGTCCCAGGTGGCCGGCACGTCGATGCCGTGCTCGTCGAACACCTCCTGGTTGTAGAACAGCGCCATCGGGCCGGAGTCCATCGGCAGGCCGTGGACGCCGCCGCCGGTGGTCACCGACGACCAGGGTCCGGGGGTGAAGGTGTCGGCCAGGTCGCCGGCCCCGTAGCCGGTGAGGTCGGTGACCGACCCGGCGAGGGCGAACTGCGGCAGCGCGTAGTACTCGATCTGGGCGACGTCGGGCAGCCCGTCGCCGGCGGCGATCGCGTTCTGCAGGGCGGTGTACTGGTCGTCGCCGGTGCCGGCGTTGACCAGCTCCACGGTCACCTTCGGGTAGGCGGTCTGGAAGTCGGTGACGACCTCGGCGAGGGTCGGCTCCCAGGCCCAGACGGTCAACTCGCCGCCGGCCTCCAGGGCGGCCTGCACGTCGGCGGCGGAGACCTGCTCGTCACCGGCGGAGCCGGTCGGGTCGTCGCCGGAGCCGCAACCGGCCAGCGCCAGGGTGACCGCCGCGGCGACCGCGACCGCCCGCACAGTGGTGCCGTTCATGGGGTGTCCCTTCGGTGATGGGTGGTCACTCCTTGACGCCGCCGGCGGCCAGCCCCGACTGCCAGTAGCGCTGCAGGAGCAGAAAGGCCGCCAACAGCGGCAGGATGGTCAGCAGCGACCCGGTGATGACCAGGTGGAACACCGGCTGACCGCCGGCGGTGGCGGCCTGGGCGTTCCAGGCGTCCAGGCCGAGGGTCAGCGGGTACCAGTCCGGGTCCTTCAGCATGATCAGCGGCAGGAAGTAGTTGTTCCAGGTGGCGACCATGCTGAACAGCAGCACCGTGACGATGCCGGGAGCCAGCAGCGGCAGGCAGATCTGGAACAGGGTGCGCATCTCACTCGCCCCGTCACAGCGCGCCGCCTCCAGCAGCTCGTCGGGGATCGCCTCGGCGGCGAAGACCCACATCAGATAGAGCCCGAACGGTGTGATCAGCGACGGCATGATCACCGCCCATGGCGTGTTGGTCAGCCCGAGACGGCTGAACATCAGAAAGGTCGGCACGGCCAGTGCGGTGCCGGGCACGGCGACCGCGCCGATGACGATCGCGAAGACCGCCCGTCGGCCGACGAAGTCGAACTTGGCCAGGCCGTACCCGCCGAGGGTGGCGAGCAGGGTGGCGCCGCCGGCCCCGGCGACCACGTACAGCAGGGTGTTGCCCAGCCAGCGGAGGAAGATCCCGTCGTCGTAGCGCAACGTCTCGACGACGTTGTCCCACAGTGCGAGGTCGTCGGCTAGCCACAGACCGAACGACGAGAACAGGCCCTGTTGCGACTTGGTGGCGTTGACCAGCAGCCAGATGAGCGGGACGAGGCTGTAGACGAGGACGATCCCGGTCAGCGCGGTCAGGGTCAGGCTACGTCCGGGTCTGCGCTCCCGGGTGGGGGCGGGCCGCCGCACCCGGGCGGGGCCGGGCGTCACTGCCCCTCCCGGATGCCGCGCAGCTGGACAAGGTACGCGATCGCCATGGTCACCAGACCCATCACGATGGCGACAGTTGCCGAGTAGTTGTACTGCTGCCCGGAGAACGACAGCGAGTACGCGTACAGGTTGGGGGTGAAGTAGGTGGTGATCGCGTTGGGTGCCAGGTGCTGCAGGATGCTCGGTTCGTTGAACAGCTGGAAGCTGCCGATGATGGAGAAGATGGTGGCGACGACCAGTGCGCCCCGGATGGCCGGCAGTTTGATGGCGCGGATGACCCGCAGCTGACCGGCGCCGTCGACCTCGGCCGCCTCGTACAGCGCCGTCGGCACCACACGCAGCGCCGAATAGAAGATGACCATGTTGTAACCGACGAACTCCCAGGTGACGATGTTGCCGATGGACAGCAGCACCAGGTCGGGGTGCAGCGGGTCGGGCAGCGTCACGCCGAGCGCGTCGTTGATGTTGCCGACCAGCCCGAACCGGGTGCCGTACATGAAGCCCCACATCAACGTGGCGACGACGGCCGGTACGGCGTACGGCAGGAAGACCGCGACCCGGAAGAAGCTCCTGCCGTACAACCGGCCGCTGTCGACGGCCAGCGCCACCAGCAGCGCGAGGAAGAGCATGATCGGCACCTGGACGGCGAGAAAGACGGCCACCCGGCCGAGCGCCGACCAGAACTGCGGGTCCGTCAGCGCCCGCTGGTAGTTGTCCAGCCCGACGAAGGAGTTGCCGCCGATCAGTTGCCGCCGGTAGAGGCTGAGGTGGATCGCGTAGCCGATCGGCGCGATGAAGACGAGCGCGAAGACCAGCATGAACGGCGCGACGAACTGCCAGCCGGCCAGCGAGCGCCGGCGCGGCAGCCTGCGGGGTCGCGCCTGAGGAATGGTCATCACGCCCAACCTTTGGTAGCCGGAGGCGTTGTTTGCGCAAACATCGACCACAGCCACGTGATGTTTGCGCAAACATCGGGGTCCGATGTTTGCACCGCCCCGGCCCCGCGTCAACCCCGGCCGGTCAACCCGTTCAGCTGGGCGCGGACCGGTTCGGCGTCCGGATGCCGCAGACTGTCCAGGATGCGCACCGCCGCACCCCAGCACGCCTCGGCCGCCGCCAGGTCCCCGGTGTCGTGCCCGACCTCACCCAGGCTGCTCAGCACCAGCGCCTCCAGATGCCGGTCACCGAGCCGACGGAACAGCTCCAGCGCCTCCTGGTAGCAGACAGCGGCCTCGTCCGGGTCACCGAGATGCTGGTACGCGTACCCCAGGCTGTGCCAGGTGGTCGCCTGCCCGGGTCCGTCCCCGAACTCCCGCAGCAGGCGCAACGCCCGACCGCACCAGTCCAGCGTCTCGGCGAACTCGCCGAGCTGGGCGTGCTGCCAGCCGACCACGTTGAGGGCCTTGCCCTCCCCCCGCCGGTCGCCGGCCGCCGCGTAGAACTCGTACGCCGTCCGCCCGTGCGCCAACGCGTCGCGGTGCCGGTCCTGGCGCTCCCGCAGCAACGACAGGTGCAGGTGGGTGAGCCCCTGCCGGGCGAGATCCCCCCGGCTCTGCTCCAGCTCCAAGGCAGCTTCAAGGTGATGATGCGCCTCGGCGTGCCGGTTGGTCCGCAGGTACGCGCGGGCCAGGTTGCGATTCGCCACCGCCTCCGCGGCGATGTCGCCGACCCGCCGAGCCAACTGCAACGCGGACCGCTGCATGACGGTCAGCGCCGACCAGTGCCCACCCCGGTCCAGATAGGTGTACGCCACCTGAGTCAGGTGCAGCGCCTCGGCCCCCAGCCCGGCGACGACAGCCGCGTCGAAGACCGCATCCAGGTTGGTCTGCTCGATGGTGAACCAGTTCAGGGCCGCTTCGCTGTCCGCCGGGTACTCGGCGACGACGCCGGGGCGGGCCGGACCGGGCACCGGCGGAGCGGGGTTCGGCTGCAGGGTTCGGTCGGCATGATAGGCACTGTGGACATAGTGGTCGACCAGCCGCCGCAGGGCGGCGTCGAGCGCCGACCCGGTTTCCAGCTGCCGGGCCCGCTCTGCGGCGTAGACCCGCAGCAGATCGTGCAGACCGTGACGTCCACCGGGGTACGCGTTGAGCAGGTTCGCCCGGACCAGCTCGGCAAGCAGCAGTCGCACCCGCGCCACCGGCAGACCGGCGAGACTCGCGGCCACCGGGGCCGACACGGTCGGACCGGGATGGACGCCGAGCAGCCGGAACAACTGCGCGGCCGAAGGGCTCAGCGCCTGGTAGGACCAGGAGAAGACGGCACGTACCCCGAGCTGCGGGTCGTCCGGCGCCAACGCGTCAAGGCGATGCTGGGCGGCCCGCAACTCGGTGGCGAGTGCCACCAACGGGATCTGCGACGCGATGACGGCACGCGCCGCAACCACCGCCAACGCCAACGGCAGGCCGGCGCACCGGGCGACGATCTCGTCCACCGCCGCCGGTTCGGCGGCGCACCGCTGCTGTCCTATCCGCCGCCGCAACAGCTCCGCCCCGTCCACCGGATGCAGCAGGTCGAGGGACAACGGCTGGGCACCGTGCGCGGCGACCAGGCCGGTGAGCTGGTTCCGGCTGGTCACCACGACCAGGCACTGCGGCGAGCTGGGCAGCAGCAGCCGTACGTGAGCACTGTCACGGGCGTTGTCCAGCACGATCAGCAGCCGACGATCGGCCAAGGTGGTGCGGTACAACGCGGCCTGAGCGTCCAGATCGGTCGGCGCCTGGGCCGGCGGTACGCCGAGCGCGTCGAGCAGCAGCCGCAGGGCGGTCGCCGGCTCGGTCACCGCCCCGTCCGGGTCGAACCCACGCAGGTTCAGGTAGAGCTGCCCGTCGGGGAACCGGTCGGCGACCTGGTGCGCCCACTGCACGACGAGGGTCGTCTTGCCGACCCCGGCGGTGCCGCTGACCGCCACGATCCGGACCGTACCGGCCGGGGCGGTCCGCCGCGCCGGCCCGGTGTCCGGCGCAAGCCGGTCAAGCTGAGCCATCTCGGTACGGCGGCCGCTGAAGTGACCCAGCGCGGGCGGTAGCTGCCGGGGCACCACCCGGACCACCGGGTCGACCGCCGGCTCCGCCGGCACGGTGACGCGACGGCGCTCGTCGACCCGGTCCCGGGCGCTGGCCAGCACCCCCCGCTCGATCGGACTGGCACCGAGCAACCCGACCAGCACGTCGAACCGGTCCGTCGGCGGCAGCGTCTTCCCGGTGAGATACTCCGCCACCGCCGTGTGCGACCAGCCGGCGCGGGTGGCCAGCACCCGGTAGGACAGCACCCGCTGGCCCTCGCGGCGGGCGTGCCGCCGCCGCAACGCCCTCAGCAACGCGGCGAGGTCGTCCACTGTCCGTACCCCGGCGGCGTCGCGTACCAGCCGGTCGGGCGGCCGCGTGTCCACTCTATGCACCATCGCGACTCTCACGACCCTCACTGGTCAGCCAGCACTGTGGCGACCCGCCGTGCGACGACCCGCTCCGCAGCGGATGCTAGTCGATGTACGCCGATGTACGGAGATGATCGTGATCACCCTCCTGCCCCCGGTCGACAACGCACCCTGAACGTGTACGGATGCACACCGGACAGAGAGGATGCCGGCCGATGTACTGGTCCACGCGGGTTCGCGGGTAGCGACGGCTTACTACGGTCAGGCGGCGGGTGACCGGACGGGGCCCCGGTCACCCGCGTGTTCGTTCCCGGCGTACCGCCCACCGCCAGGCCCGCCGGCCGGCAGACTGGCCTGGTGGACGACGAGCCGACCGCCGGACGCCGGACGCCGCGCTGGTCGTCGCAGCGTGCTGGTCCGCGACGGCGGTGTGCTGGAGCAGCTCGGCCACGCCCGTACCCTGCTGGTCGACAAGACCGGGACGTTGACCACAGGTCGGCCGGAGACCGCCGACGTGGTCACCGGCGACGGAGCCGACCCGACCGAGCTGCTACGGCTGGCCGCCTCGGTGGAACAGCTCTTCCCGCACGTACTGGCCGGCGCGGTGGTCCGGGCCGCCGGCGACCGGGGCCTGCGGTTGACCGCCCCGACGCTGCGCGCGCTGCGCCCCGGCCGCCGCCGACCCGCCACGTCGTCACCCGGCACGCCGTGACCCAGGTCGGCAATGACCCTGGTTCAGGCCGCCAACAGATCCGCCAGCGCCGCCATGTGCGGCACCTGGCCACGGTGTTGCCGAGCCTGCAGCACCAGGTTGGCCACGACGAGCGACGGGTCGACCTGCGGCACACTGATTCCGAGGTGCCGGCTGACCCAGGGGGCGACCTCGCTCCACCGGTAGAACAGCGCGCGGTCGCGGGCCGGATTGACTGGCGGCGGGAAACCGCCGGGGCCACGCTCACCGGTGACGTACCGACGGATCGACTCCCGGCTCTGGCCAACCCGCTGCGCGATGTCCGCCAGCGTCACCACGTCCTGGTCGATCAGCCGCAGCGCGGTGAGGCCGACCGACTCGACGGCTCGAACCGCTGTCGCGATCGCGTCCGCGATGGTGTCCGCCTGCCGGTCGAACTCCGCGACGGGGAGTCCGCCCTCGACGCCGAAGGCCGCGTCGTCACATCCGGCGACGAACAGGGCATCGACCTCGTCGTCTGTCGGACTTCGATCGAGCACGAGGGTGAAGGTATGCATGGTCATCGTCGTACTCCACATCCGGGCCGACCGGCCCCGCCATACCGACCCAATCTACGCGCTGCAGCCATGGTGACCTGCGGCGAAGCGGTCGATCTGCTTGGCGTGCGTGGCAGGGTCACGGGGTGTCGCCCACACGCCCCGGCTGTCCTGACAGACACCGCACCTCACCTCGCCCCACCGATGGCCACGGTGCACCTCGGTGACGCGCAGACCGGCCTGCTCAGCGTTGCGCAGCGCATCGGCGATCTCCTTTTTGGGGTGGCGGCCCCGTCTGACCATGACGTAGCCCCGTTGAAGGGTGGTGGGACATGGACGTAGCGCGGTTCACAGGGGTGCCTCCAGGGGTGGGTGTCCTGCAGCCCACCTGAAGGCGGTGCACTTTTGCACCAGCGTCGGCGATCGATCGGTGGCGGGGCGGCGGTAGCCTCGGGGCGCGTGGACCAAGGCGAGATCATCGGGTTTCTGGGCAGGGTGTACGCCGCCGCGAACAGCCACGTCGACGACGCCGGGCAACACGTGCACCGCGTACCGTCGACGTGTGCGGCTACCTGCTCGCCCTGGAGTCGGCGGCCCCGCCGCTGCCGGCACCGCAGCCGTACGACGTGTGGGTGCTGCACGAGATCCTCGACGTGATCCGGTCGCTGCCGCCGACCACCCGGGCCGGCGGGGCGGTGCAGGCGCTCCGGGCCGCCGGGCTGCTACCCGGAGCCGACAAGTGGGCGTACCGGTCGCTGTTGGAGGATCTTGCCTTCGTCGGGGTTTTGCAGGCGGCGGACCATCCGGGGATGCTGACCGCGTTCACCACGGCCCGTGAGCGGGATCGGCGGCCGAGCAGCCGGGTCGAGGTGGACGCGCCGCTGTCGTTCTGGCGGGCCGCCGACGGGGTGACCGAGTCGCTGGTGCGGCGACTGTTCGGACACCTCCCCCGGCCAGCTGACCGGCCGCCGGCACCGACCTCAGCGTCGGCGAAGCCGGTGTCAGCGCGGCGTGGTGCCCGGTCGGCGCCGCTGCCGGTGGCGCTGCGCGGTGAGGCCCGCGCCGGCGACCTGTACGCCGTACGCTGCCGCGAGGACGCCTGGGTGCTGGCGTACTGCCATCGGGTAGACGACCGGGGCGGGTGCCGCTACGGCCTGGTCGAGTTCCTCGACGGAGGGTTCACCGCCCAGCCGACCGCCGCCGAAGTGGACGGGACCGTCGACCGGCGGCTACGCGGCCGTGGGTCGGACCGCTGGCAGATGTGGACGTCGCGGTTGGACGCCACCACCGGGGTACGCCGGATCGCCCGCGACATCGCTGCGCCTGTCGACGGTCGGCCCGCGCCGGAGCGGGTGTCCACCGGCGGAGCGAAGGACCTGGCACATCTGGCATCGTGGTGCTACCCGGACATGTGAGCAGGAATGAGCCCTCCATGCGTGTTGCCCGTACCGCCGCTGTGGCCTGTCTGATCCCCGCCGCACTGACCCTCGCCGCCTGCGGCGACGCCGCACCCGACGCGGAGCCGACCACCGACACGGCGCCGACCGCCAGCGCGGCGCCGACCGTCGGAGCGGACCCGTCCGGTGCCGGATCCGACGCTCCGGATGACGGCGGCACGGCGGCCTGCGCCAGTACCGACCTGGCTGTCGACGTGATCTTCCAGAAGGCCGGGGTGGCGATGCTGACGCTGACCAACGACTCAGCGGCACCGTGTCAGCTCGACGGTTGGGTGACGCTGGCCTTCGAGCGCGCCGACCGCAGCCCGGTCGACGTGGCGCAGCGACAGGTGGAGCAGCCGGGGCCGCCGGTCGCCACCGACCTGGACCCGGGTGAGTCCGCGTTCGCCGGCGTCAAGTGGGCCACCTGCGACCCGGCGTCGACCGACTGCGCGGTGGCGACCACGGTCCGGGTCGGCGCGCCCGGGGACAGCACGACGGTGGTCGCCCGGACCGTCGGTCTGGACGGCGAAGAGGCAGTCGGCGAGTTGCCGGTCGCCGACGTGCAGATCGGCTCGATCCAGCCGTCCACCCAGGGCGTCGTCGCCTGGTGACCGAGTTCAGGTCGCCGCTACCCGGCAACCCTCCGGCGGATCGCGTCGCGGGAGGCGGTCACCGTACGGCGTAGTTCGTCGATGTCGACGTCGACCAGCCGCCCGGCTGGAGCAGGGCCGGGAGCGTCACCCGTCGGCGCCAGTGCTGGACGCCGTTGCCAGGGCGCTCGACCCGGACACCGACGCCCGCGACCATCCGGCCGACGCGTTCTACGCCGACTACACCGAGCCGGACAGCTTGGCGGATGACGTTCCTGGACGGGGCCGGCAGGACCTTCTTCGTCGACTGGCTCGCTCCGCCGAGGCATCCTGGCGAACCTGCGCCTCGCCCTCGGTCACGACCCGCACGACCGGCGGGCCCACGACCCGGTCGAGGAGATGGGCGCGGGCAACGCGGAGTTCCGCCGGCTGTGGCAGCGCTACGACGTGCGGGGCAAGACCCATGAGGCGAAGTCGTTCCGGCACAGCGTGGTCGGTGAGTTGACATTGACGTACCACGCGTTCGATGTGCGTGGAGCCCGTGGTCAGCAGCCGATCGGGTACCGCGCCGAGCCGAGCAGTCGCAGCGCCGAGGCACTGCGGCTGCTCGGCACCCTGGCCGCGAGCAACTGGATGTCTGACGAAAAATTTCTGTGCCAGATTCTGGACGGCGAGACCTCGTTCTGACAAATGTCGGAATTGGACCTGGGCCGATCGACGATTGATGACCAGCTCACGTGGTGGGTAATGTGACCGCTCACATCGATATTCATCGTTGAGATGACGCCACACGGTCAAGGAGACATCCGATGTCCAGATCAGGCACCGCCCATCCGCCGCCTACCGACGGCCGGGTACCCACCGGCCGACGGCTGGCCCGCCGACGTCCGTACACACTGCTCGCCGCAGCAGCAGCGGCCACCCTCGGGCTAGCCGTCGGGATCGTGGCAGCCGGTCCGGCGGCGGTCGCGGCGGACAACCCGTACCAGCGGGGTCCGGACCCGACCCCCGCGAGCGTCGCCGCACCCAACGGACCGTTCGCCACCGCGCAGGTCAGCGTCCCGCCCGGGTACGGCTTCAACGGCGGCATGATCTACTACCCGACCGACACCAGCCAGGGCACCTTCGGCGCGATCGCCATCTCCCCCGGCTACACCGCGCTGTTCTCCGTCGAACTCGCCTGGATGGGGCCCCGGCTCGCCTCGCAGGGCTTCGTCGTCATCGGCATCGAGACCAACGACCGCAACGACTTCGACACCGCCCGGGGCACCCAACTGCTGGCCGCGCTGGACTACCTCACCGGGCAGAGCTCGGTGCGCAGCCGGGTCGACCCGAACCGGCTCGCCGTCGCGGGTCACTCGATGGGCGGCGGCGGCGCGTTCAGCGCGGCGCTGCGGCGGCCAGCACTGAAGGCCGCGGTCGGCTTCACGCCGTTCTCCCCGTCGCAGAACCTGACCAACATGCAGGTTCCGGCGTTGCTCTACTCCGGACAATACGACACGGTCACCACCCCGTCGTCGGTCAGCAACCTCTACAACGGGCTGCCGTCGACGACCGAAGGTGCGTACATCGAGGCCGCCGGGCTGGACCACAGCTTCCCGACCCGGCCGAACACGCTGCTGATGCGCACGATGATCCCCTGGGTCAAGATCTTCCTCGACAACGACCTGCGGTACACCCAGTTCCTCTGCCCACTGATGGACTCCTCCGGGGTGCTGCAGTACCGCAACACCTGCCCGCTCGTCCCGCCGGGCCTGCCGTCCCCGTCCCCCACCACCGCACCGCCGACGACCGCGCCACCGACGACGGCGCCACCGACCACCGCTCCCCCGACGACTGCACCACCCACGACGGCCCCGCCGTCGGGTGCCTGCACTGCCACCTACCAGACCATCGGGTCGTGGCCGGGTGGTTTCCAGGGTGAGGTGACCGTCCGGGCCGGCAGCTCGGCGATCAACGGCTGGACCGTCGGGTGGAGTCTCGGCAGCGGCCAGAGCATCACCCAGATATGGAACGGCACGCTGAGCACCAGCGGCTCCGCCGTGACGGTACGCAACGTGTCGTACAACGGCTCGCTGCCGGCCGCCGGCACCGCGACCTTCGGCTTCCTCGGCTCCGGATCGCCGTCGACGCCGTCCACAGTGACCTGCACCAGTCCCTGATCCCACTGAACGGTCCAGGGCGACTGAACGGTCCGGGGCGACGACAACAACTGGCCGTCGTCGCCCCGGACCGGCGCTCACCGCTTCCGCCGGTAGAGTAGGCGCAGCCCGTCCCGCTGCACGAAGATCTCCCGTCGGTCGACGGCTGTGCCGTCGCGGTCGAGCACGTAGCCGGTGAGCCACACCCAGTCGGCGTAGGTCCAGCGTTTGTCGACGGCGGTGACCCGGAACCGGAAGCCCCGGTCACCAGCGAACTGGACGCTGGCGGCGGCCCGATCGCCAGCACGTCACCCGGCTCAGGTGCCGGGGTCGATGTCGAGTTCACCGACGTACGGCAGCCGGGCCTGATCGCTCTGCCAGTCCCGCAGCGCCTGCTTGAGCAGCGACAACTCGTCGACGAGTTGGGCGATGCTCTGGTCGCGGCGGCGTAGCTCGGCGGCGACCTGGGCGACGTACGCCGCGACGTGCCGTGGGTCGAGGCCCCGCCAGCGGGTACGGAAGCGCACCCGGGCCACCTGCTCGGCGGTCAGCGGGACCGGCGCGGCGTCCCCCTCGTACGTCTCGCCGTTGACGCTGACCACCGGCGGCCGGTGCCGGCCGAATGACCTGGTCACAGTGCTTCTCCCTCCGGTGGCGGCGGTCCGGGCCAGGTCGTCCGGCCGCACCAGGGACACCATCTGACTTTCACCTTGAAGGCGAACAGTCCAGCCAGGAATCCCAGCAGGACCGCGCCGACCAGCGCACCGACTTCCACGAGGACCTACCCCCTCTTCGGTCGGGGCGCCGGCCGGCCGCCTTGCCGCGACGCCGGCCGGTGCCCAGGTGGGTGGGGATGTGCGTCCCTACAACCTGCTCAGGTTCCAGAGCACCGGCCGCAGGTCAGTAGATCGACATTCCATGATGCGACTACCGGGTGTCATACTGCCTCAGCACGGGTCGCGTATGCAAGACTTGCTTTCGAGAGTCTTGAGGATGCCCTGATGTTGTCCTGCCGACGCGGGACCCGCACACTGAGAGGGAGTGAGGGGAGCATGGACGTGGCCGCGCGCAAGCACCTGCCGACTGTTCGCCTGCGCCGCCTGGCATACCAGCTGCGCGGGATGCGCAGCGACGCAGGGCTCACCCGCGAAGACGCCGCCGAGAAGACCCACATGAACAGCGCAACCCTGTGGCGGATCGAAACCGGCAAGGTGCGACCGCAGAAGCGGACCGTCCTCGCCCTGCTCGACCTCTACGGCATCAGCGACGGGCAACAGCGCACAGAGCTGCTGGACCTGCTCAAGGACTCGAACCAGCTGGGCTGGCTCCAGGCGTACGAGGAAGTCCTGTCGGACGAGTACAGCGCCTACATCAGCTTCGAGGCCGAGGCCCGCAGCGTCCGCAACTACGAGCCGCTGTTCGTGCCAGGCCTGCTGCAGACCGAGGAGTACGCCCGAGCCGTCACCGCAGGAGTGCTGCCCGAGTGCAGCGAATCCGACGTGGCGCATCGCGTCGAGGCTCGGATGAAACGCCAGGAGTCGATCACCAAGGACACGCCGCTGAAGCTCTGGGCGATCATCGACGAAGGCGTGATCCATCGCCAGGTCGGCGGGGTCGACGTGATGCGCGGCCAGCTACGCCACCTCGCCGACATGACCAAGCAACCCCACATCACCCTCCAGGTGCTGCCGTACGAGGTTGGTGCCCACGCTGGCATGCACGGCGCGTTCGCCCTGATGGACTTTCCCGACCCGTATGATCCGGAGCTCGTCTACATCGAGAACCGGGTCAACGCGATGTTCCTGGAGAGTCCGTCTGAGATCGCCAGCTACAGCTCGCTGTTCGAGTACCTCCGCGCAGCAGCGGTCGACCCAGCAGGGTCGGTCAGGATGATCAAGAAGTCCATCGACCGCATGGACGAGAAGGGAAGATGACGATGAAGAACTGGCAACTGGAGAAGGCCGAGTGGCGCACGAGCAGCCGCTCCGGCGGCAACGGGAACTGCGTTGAGGTCGCCGACAACTTGGCAGCCGCCATCGCGGTACGGGACAGCAAGGACCGTTCCGGCCCCGTGCTCGCATTCTCCCCCACCGCTTGGGCGTCCTTCACCACGTCGCTGCGGGGCGAGTGAGACCAGCCCGAGTTGCGGATGCGTGACCGCGCCAGGTATCCGGCGCGGTCACGCCAACGCCAGCCATGGCCACTGCCCTGTACGCCGCAGTGTGCCCCGGCTCGCCGCCGGACATCTCGGACCCGTACCGCCCCATCGATACTCCGGCCGGCACCGGAGACCGAGCGAAATCCGGCTGGGAGGCCATGCTCGACCACCTCGCTAATCCCCACATTCTGGCTCGATATGTGGCGACCCAGCAAAATCTGTTTCTACAAATCTACCCATTCTCCATCTTCAACCGAAAAGACCAACTTCTGGGCAGCCGGTTGTGATTGAGCCCATTCAATAACCACTAACCTGTCGCCTTCGATTGCCAACTGCCCTACGATGTTGCCGGTCCCGTCAGGATCGAGAAACTGATCCGACCACATTGCGTGCCAGGCCACTTCTTTGCTACCCGGCTGCGGCGGATAGACGTAGACGATTCCATGACCAATACGTGGTCGCCCAACTGGTAGCGCCGAATCAATCTCAACCCCCCGCAGGTCTTCCGGCAGATAGTCAGCGAACGCTCTTCGCACCTTCTTCTCCACGCACCAGGTATCTCACACATATACCGAGAAGTCAAGCCACTTGGACACCTTCACTCGGAGTAGATATTACGGACGCCGCGATTATTCAGATCAATGACGACCGAAGCAACGACAAGCGTATCAACTACTCCAGCCAGATGCATACCAATTCAACCCCATCTGCGGAGTGCTGTCGAACCGATAGTTACCATTGCTCTGGCGATGGAACTTAGGGCTTTTGACCCACAGGTAGTATCGGCCGGGGTACTGTGTATCGGACCAGTTGTACTGATGAACAATACCGCCATGGGCAACAGTAGCTTCATACGCGGTATACCCAGCTGAACCAAAGCACTGGACAAGTTGATTCGCAGCATACGGTCCAGACCATCCCCACTGATTATACGTACCTCCACTTACTGGAGCACCCTGAGGCTGGGCCGAACTGAAGTACAGTCGTTCACCTTCTGCGAGAACGCGGTAAACCGCGCGGGTCGATTCGAATCTGAACGGCCTTGATCGCGTATTTCCGCCCCCTATCAAATGGTCTTCGATATAGAAGTCCGTGTCACCGAGCTTCGTTCCACCATACCCATATGATCCACTTCCAACAAAGTACGCATATGTGGCGGTACCAATATACCAGCACCCAATCGCAGCACAAACCCCATTGGCAACAGATAGACCATTGCCAGCTTCCGCTTTCATCCTCAACGCTCTAGAGCTAACCGGAGAAGGGCAAAACCAAGCCCCCTCTCTGAAATCCTCAGAGACAGCGCACTGATCATTCTTAATCTCCTGACTAAATTGATCCCTAGGATTCAACTCTTGGCCATGCGCTGGCGCAACCAAAAAGGTGAGCAACGACATGATTGTAAAAGCAGAAACTACACTTAACCTACGCATCACACCTCAATCTTGACGAAGGATATTCCTTACCCCAGATGGTAAGGGTCTAATTAATACAAGCGAATGGCAAAACTTGAGCAAGTTTCCTGACACCTTCATGACAGCATGACAGCGATGTCCTCAGCAACAAATCGTTCGTGAGGGTCGGAATGCTCGGCCCTCGGTGGCGGCCATCGCCTCTCTGACGCCGCCCTATCAGGGAACCACACCGACGTGAGTGGCGATTTCCCTGATGCCCGGCAGAGCGTTCCGCGTGTCGGGGGCGAGCAGGTCGCGGATGAGGCTCTGTGGCCGAGGACTGTAGCGGACCTCCTGCGGAGTGTCGGATTGCGCCGTGAGGAGTAGTCCATGACAGCCTCTACCGATCGGGCTGCGCGACGTTGCTCCGCGCGCCCTACGGTCCCCCGACCTGATTCCCGCCCTCAAGGTAGACAGTCCCGCTGTCCGTCGCCGCTTCGAGAGCGGCGGCGGCCCGCCGAGCCAGCAGCGACGAGAGCCGCTGTTGCGCCTGCGGCAAGGTCGACCACGCCCAGCTGCGCAACTCCTGCAGCGGAAGCCGGATCGCGTCGGTCTGCGATGCGTCCAGGACACCGCCGTCGTACACGAACATGACCCCTTCGGTGCGGCCGGTGCGAGGCGGCACCCAGTCGACCACCAGCAGCCGGCCGGGAGCGACCGTCAGGCCGAATTCTTCGGCCAGCTCACGGACCGCCGCCTGGTACGGCGACTCGTCGGCCTCCACCACCCCACCTGGCAGCTCCCAGTAGTCCTTGTACGTCGGCTCGACGAGCAGGATCCGACCGTCACGGTCGCGCAGCAGCACGGCCGCACCCATCCGCTTGCGCGGCAACGTCGCTGTGTAATCGTCCGGCGGGGAGCTCACCACCGGAGGTTAACCGCCTCAATGTCCAGCTGACGGCGGCTTCCGCCCGGCAGGGCTCATGGCGCCGGGCCGCCCGTACCGATCAGGAATCGAGAAGCACCAGCCGCTGCAGCACGGCTAGCGTGACCCTCGGTCACACCCGACAACGACAAGGAGCGACACGATGGGCAAGGCAGGCACTGACGGTTTCTCCGAGGGCGAGCGCGCCGCCATGAAGGAACGCGCCGCAGAACTCAAGAAGGAGACGACCCGCGGTCGTGGCAGCAAGGCAGCCGCCGAGGAGCTCGACGTGCTGTCGAAGATCGTCCAGATGGAACCGTCGGACCGCGCACTGGCCGAACGCATCCACGCCATCGTCACCACCAACGCCCCCGACCTGTCCCCGAAGCTCTGGTACGGCCAGCCGGCGTACGCGAGGAAGGGCAAGGTCGTGTGCTTCTTCCGTAGCGGACACGCGGACAAGGAGCCCTACTCCACCTTTGGCTGCACCGCTGCCGCCAACCTCGCCGACGACAGCGGCCTGTGGCCGACGTCCTTCGCCGTCGCCCAGCTCAGCGAGCAGGCCGCAGAGACCATCGCCACCCTTGTCAGAAAGGCCGTGAGCTGACGTGCAGGTACGCCTTCGGCCGAAAGCGGAGCGCCGGTGACGGGGTGGATTGCGGTACGATCGCTGCGCCGTGCATGACTGCTGCCCGAGGAGGTGAGTCCGATCAACGCTGTGACAGGTCGGGACTCCCTCCCCCGCATGGTCTAGGGAGCGCCCGCACAGGGCTCTCGAAAGGCGCGTACCGCGCATGCACAACATCCAGGAAAACACTTCGCCGTCGACGGCGTACCCGCTGTGCTCTGGACCTCAGCCAGCAGCGGATCCGACCGACCGCCGGTGATCGTCATCGGCCACGGCGGCGGCCAGCACAAGACCGCTCCCGGCGTCCTGCACCGCGCCCACCGTTTCGTGTCCAGCGGCTTCGCCGCCGTCTGCATGGACGCTCCGAACCACGGCGACCGTCCGACCGACGAGCGCTACCAGCGCATCGCCACCGAGATCCAGACCGCTGCCAGCTCCGGCAGCGACCTGGCCGCGCTGCTCGCCGACTTCCACGCCCTGGTCGCCGAGCAGACCGTTTCCGAGTGGCAGGCCGTCCTCGACCACCTCGACGCCGGGCCGGTCGGCTACTGGGGAGTCTCGCTGGGCTGCGGGCTCGGCGTACCGTTCGTCGCCACCGAACCGCGAGTGCGGGCGGCGGTCCTCGGTCTCGGCGGTGCCGCCGCCTCATCCACGCTGGAAGCTGCGGCTCGCGTCACCGTGCCGGTCGAGTTCCTGATCCAGTGGGACGACGAACGGGTGCCCCGGGAGCAGAGCCTGGCCCTGTTCGACGCGTTCGGCTCGACCGAGAAGACGCTGCACGCCAACCCGGGCCGGCACGCCGACCGGCTCCCGGAACACGAGCTGGACAGCACGGTACGGTTCTTCACCCGGCACCTCCTGCCGCACTGACCAGCACTGACCAGCACTGATCGAAGCTGGCACCCGTCCGGATCGACTCGGGCTCAGCAGACCCGGTTGCCGTCCTCGAGACGGCGGGTCCGGCGTACCTGCGCGAACGCGGCACTCGATCACCTGCTGCCCCGTACGGCTCCTGACGCGACGCGGACGAACGGTCCGTGACCGGCGGAGCGCTGCTGGGCCAGGGCCTCGGGCAGAGGCATGGGCCGAAGGCACCTGGCCCAGCGGCATCTCACGGGCTGGAACAGGTCAGCGACGGCGAAGACGGTGAGCCGGAGCCGAGGAACCCGAAGGTCGCGGTGCCACCGGCCGGCAGCGTGCCGTTGTAGTCCACATTACGTACCGTGACGCTGGAACCGCTGGTGCTGAGGCTACCGTTCCATAGCTGACTGATGGTCTGCCCGCTGCCGAGGGTCCAGCGGACGGTCCAGCCGTTGATCGCTGTGCTTCCTGCTCGTACGACCACCTCGCCCTGGAAGCCACCGGGCCACGAGCTGACGGTCTGGTAAGAGGCGCTGCAGGCACCTGTGGTTGGTGGCGCGGTGGTTGGTGGCGCGGTCGTCGGTGGTGGCGTGGTGGGCGGCGCCGTCGTCGGCGGTGCCGTGGTGGGCGGCGCTGTGGTGGGCGGCAGCGGCGTCCCGGACAGTCTCGGGCCCGCGCAGGCGGTGACAATGCCGGGGACGTCGTTTGCCGCGTCGAGCGAATAGCTGTACGGCGGGTTCGTGAACGGAGTGACGCCACTACCCTGGGCACCTGTGTCACGCCGACCGCTGGTGTTGTCGTAGACGTTTCCCCGCGCGGTGATGTACGTGGGGTTCGAGTCCTGGAACCGGTGCGGGTCCCGTATGTCCTTGAAGTAGTTGTTCTCCACGAGGACGGAGGCGTACGATCCGGTGCCGATGGCGTACGCGTTCCCGGGGGAATTGTAGTAGCTGTTGTAGACGTGGCCTTTGCCGAACAGCATTCGTGGTCCACGCTGGTCAACCAGATCAGCGAACCAGTTGTGGTGGTAGGTGGCGTTCAGCTTTCCGCTGTCGGTGTCGCCGTGGGTCGAGCCTCCACCCACCAGGCTGGCCAGCCTGTGCGAGTGGGAACTGTTGGTGTACCAGAACTTGACCCAGGACACCGTTATGTAGTCGACGCCTCGGGTGAGGTCCAGCAACCCGTCGCTGGCGTCCCACAGGTTCAGGTGGTCGAACCATAGGTGGTGGGCGTTACGCGCGGCGATCGTGTCGGCCGGGCTGCTGCCCTGGCCGCCGCCCTGCACGTTCAAGTTGCGGATGATGATGTTGCTACCGCCGTTGATGTTGATGCCACCACGGATCGTCGCGTTGGAGTCTGCGCCGATCAGGGTCTTGTTGCTGCCGACCTCCACGGCCGACGACCCAGTGCTGATCGTGCCGGATATCCGTAGCACGCGTGGGGTCGAGTCGTTGGCGTACTGCCGAAGGTCGCTAAGCGATGTCACCGTCTGCGGGGTGGCGTTGCCGCCGCCGGTCGTCGTGGCGACACCGTTCGCCGACACTGACGCCCAGCCGAACAGCCGGTCATCGCAACTTGCCAACACTGATGCCGCTGGTTCGTCGGCCGGGGCCTGAACAGCGGCAGCCGACATGCCGGACACGGCGAGTGCCCCGACAGCGGCGAGGGTGACAGCCACACCAAGCACGGTCGTCATACCTGGTGGACGGCGTGTTGTGAAAACGCTGGTCCCAACGTTCTTCACGAAGTGCCTCCTGGTTCTACTGCGATGGACGCGGCCAGAAGTCAGCGAAGTCTGACTCAGATGAACACAGTTCCCGAGGTACACAGATCCGTCGGCAATGCCCATGCCGTTCGGATGCGCTGGCGATCCCGGCCCTGTGGCACCGAAAGCCAACCGGAAGCGGTGGGCCGCATACCGTTCCGTTCGCGCTGAACACACAGCCGTGAACCGTCGGAACGGCGGCCCGGTCACCGGCCGACGGATGCCCTCAACGAAGCACAGATCACACGGCGCATAGATATTCAGCTATGAAGGAGATTAACTGCGGCGACGTCGATCGTCAAGCAGTTCCAGCCACTCGGTAACAGCCCCGGCCGACCGATCCACCTCTCGGAGCTACTGCCGGTCGCCTGACCGACGCCGGTCGGCGTCTCGGATGGCGTGCCGGACAGCAAGGCGAATGACCCAGTAGAGGAAGACGAACCCGACCGCGTAGACGACGAGGGCACCAACGGGGACGGCGAGGGAGCCGATCTGCAGGATGTCGGACACCCCACCGACGATAGGGCTCTGGCACGAACGCCAACGCCCGCCCTGTTGACGCAGCCGGCGGAGCGCATATGGTGCGATCTATGCCGAACTTGAGTGGGACGGACGAGTCGACCTGTACGCCGGATTCTGTCCCGTACGCGCCGGTTGCCCGGTCGCGCAGCGGGGGCGGCCATCCATCTAGGCCTACCGTCGCCGGCAGGCTCCAGCGGCCTACCCGCAGACTCGGGCGGGCAGCCCTCGAACGCCTGCGCAGGTCGGCGTCTCGCGACACCGGCCCTCTTGGCCTTGCTCCGGGTGGGGTTTACCGAGCCATCCCGGTCACCCGGGATGCTGGTGGGCTCTTACCCCACCGTTTCACCCTTACCGGGCGTTTCACCGCCCGGCGGTCTGTTTTCTGTGGCACTGTCCCGCGGGTCGCCCCGGGTTGCCGTTAGCAACCACCCTGCCCTGTGGAGTCCGGACGTTCCTCGGCAACAGGGGACATGTCCCCCGCTGACGCGGCCGCCCGGTCGACTCGTCCGTCCGAGGATCAATCGTACGCAGCCCACGATCATTCCCGCCCGCAGGCCCGGCAGGCCACCACGACCAGCCCAGAACAGTGATCTAGAAGGATTATGGTCGATATACCGGCCAAATCCTTCTAAATCCACCGCATGACCTATGCCCGCAGCCAGGCAACAGCCAGGCGGCTCAGGTCAGCAACTCCACCGGTGGCTGGCCGCGCTCGCCCGGCGGCAGGTGGCCGATGTCGTTGAAGCTCACCAGGGTCGGCGGAGCGTCGCTGCGCCACTGCACGATCGTCAAGCCGCAGTTGAACTGGTTCAGCCCGAGCCACCGCCAGTACGGCGCGTCCAGCGCATGCCGGACCGCCCAGCCGATCACGAAGTTGTGCGTCACCACCAGTTCGTGCCGGTCGACGTCGCCGACCCGCCCCCAGTGGTTCACCGCTGCCTGTGCCCGTACCGCGCCGGGGTCGCGCTCCTGTTCCGGGACCGCGTCGACGAAATCGGCGTACCGCTGCGGCACCGCCTGGTCGGCGCGCCCGGGAGCCGGCACCGGCGTCACGTCGGCGGCGAACCGACATTCGTGCACCGGGACCCCCGGTAGGAAAGCCGCGATCTCCTCGGCGGTCTGCGCGGCCCGCGCCGCCGGACCGTGGTGGACGGCGTGGAACGGCACAGCACGCAGACGCTGACCGAGCCGGCGCGCTTGGCGCCGGCCGAGCTCCGACAGGCCTGGGTCGGACCCGGTCTCGTCGCTGTCCTGCTCGCCGTGCCGGACCAGGTACAGCAGCGTCCGCGCCATCCGATCATCATCCCGGCCCCGTCGCCGTCAGTGGGCCCGGGCCGCAGGAGTTCGCGCACGAGTTGAAGGTCAGCAACCTTACCGGCGGCAGAGAGGGTATCTGGCCTTCAACTCGAGCGCGGATCCGGCGGAGTGGCGGTCGGCGCGGGCAGGAGAAAGCAGGCTCAGCGGTCAGCGCGGGCAGGACGAGCAGACCCGGCGGTGAGCGCGCCGAGAGCGGGTCAGCGCAGGGCGCGGGCCAGCAGCAGGACGCCGATACCGACGCCGAAGGCGACGATGCCGAAGCGCAGCACGGTCGGCGGCAGCTTGCGCACCACCCGCGCGCCGACGTAGCCGCCGACGATGGTGGCCGGGGCGACCGTCACCGCCGCGACCCAGTCGACCGGGCCGAAGACGGCGAACACGGCGACGGTGGTCACCCCGACCGCCGCCGACAGCAGGTTCTTCAGCGCGACGACGCCGTTGAGCGCCTCGTCGAGCACCAAGGCCAGGCCGGCGACCAGCATCACCCCGAGCGCGGCACCGAAGTATCCGCCGTACGCGGCGCAGAAGAAGGTCATCGCCTGCAGTGACATCTGTTCGCGCCCGGCTGGCAGGTCGCGGGGTTCACCGACGACACGCCGCAGCTGGTTCTGGAAGCCGAGCACCGCCGCCGCGCTGATCACCAGGAACGGCACGATCAGCTCGAAGGCCCGGGGCGGGGTGATCAGCAGCAGGACGCAGCCGAGGACCGCCCCGGCGACGGCGGTCGGGACGAGGCGCCACAGTCCGCGGCGGCGCGGCAGGTCGTCGCGGCTGCCGACGGTGCTGGCCACGTAGCCGGGGCAGACCGCGATCGCGTTGGTGACGTTCGCCGACACCGGCGGCAGCCCGACGGCGATCAGCGCCGGGAAGGTGATCAACGAGCCGCCGCCGGCCGCCGCGTTGACGGTGCCGGCCGCCAGCCCGGCCCCGACCAGCAACGCGAGCGCGGGAAGATCCATCCTGCGAGGCTAGCGGCGCACCGGCCGCCCGGGTCAGGCGGTGGCCAGGCCAACGCCAGCAGCGGCGACCCCGGCGTCAGGGGGTGGCGATGCCGGCGAGGTGGGCGGTGTCGTTGACGGTACGCACCGCCACGCCGCCGTCCGGCCAGGTGTCGATCACCGAGATGCCGGTCGGGTCGAGGTAGAGCCGGTGCAGCAGCGCGTCCCCGGCACCGAGCGCGTCCCGCAGCATGATCTTCAGTGGGGAGACGTGCGAGACCACCACGACGGTCTTTCCCTGGTACGTGGTGAGCAGTTCCCGCACCACCCGACGGACCCGGCCGGCGACCTGAGCAAACGACTCCCCGCCGGGCGGGGACAGCTCAGTGGAGGCGAGCCAGGCGGTCAACTCGGCCGGCCAGCGTTCCCGTACCTCGGCGAAGGTGCGACCCTCCCATTCGCCGAAGTCGCACTCGATCAGGTCGGCTTCGGGGCGTACCAGCGGGTCGCCGACCTCGGCGGCGATCGCCCGTGCCGTGTCGACGCAGCGCGACAGCGGTGAGCAGGCGATGACGTCGACCTTGGCCCGGATCACCGCGATCCGCGCGGCGGCGGCGGTGGCCTGCGCCGCGCCCTGCTCGGACAGCGGTACGTCGCCGCGACCGGAGTAGCGGCTCTGCTTGTTCAGCCCGGTCTCGCCGTGCCGGACCAGGATGAGCCGGGTGGCGGTGGCGGTGGTCGGCGGCTCCCAGGAGGCGGCCGGCGCGTCACCGGCCCCGGCGACGGCGAACATCGACGGCTGGACCTCGACGACCGACCCGACGGAGGCCGCTGGGGCCGCAGCGGCAGCCGAAGCGACCGGAGCCGCAGACGCAGCCGACGCGGCCGGTGCCGGCGGAGCCTTGGTGGCCCTGGCCGGTTTGCCGGCGGCCTGGTCCATCGCCTGGTTGGCGAGGGTGTCGGCGCGCTTGTTCTGCTCCCGGGGGATCCAGCTGAACCTGACCGAGTCAAACTCGCGGACCAGTGTGGCGGCCTGCGCGGCGAGCGGCCGCAGCCCCGGGTTCTTGATCTGCCACCGGCCGCACATCTGCTCGACGACCAGCTTCGAGTCCATCCGTACGTCGACCGAGGTGGCGCCGATCTCAGCGGCGGCCCGCAGCCCGGCGATCAGCCCCTGGTACTCGGCGACATTGTTGGTGGCGACGCCGAGCGCCTCGCCCCGTTCGGCGAGCACCGTGCCGGTGTCGGCGTCGAGCACCACCGCCCCGTACCCGGCGGGTCCGGGGTTGCCCCGGGCGCCCCCGTCGGCTTCGACGACGACCTTCATCGCGGCGCTCACAGGCCCGACTCGGCGGTCCGTACCATGATTCGACGGCAGTCCTCGCAGCGGAGGACCTCGGCCGGGTCGGCCGCTTTGATCCGGCCCCGTTCGGTGGCGGACAGTTCGAGTCGGCAGCCGCCGCAGCGGCCGGCGCGCATCAGCGCGGCGGCCAGCCCTCCCGAGTTTTCCCGAATCTTGTCGTAGAGGGCGACCAGGTCGGCTGGGAGGTCGCCGGCCAGCGGGGCGCGGGCGGAGGTCTTGAACTGTTCCTCGCTGGCGATCTCGGCGAGGTTCCGTTCCCGGGTCTGCTCGACCTCCGCACGCCGTTGCCGGGTGCTGTCGATGCGTCCGGTGACCTGGTCGAGCGCGGCCTGGGCGGTCTCCCGCTGTTCCATCAGCTCCAGTTCGGCGTCCTCCAGCTCGGTCTGCCGGCGGGTCAGTGACGCGAGTTCGTGCTGCAGTGCCTCCAACTCCCGGGCCGGGCCGGAGCCGGCGGTGAGCCGGGCCTGGTCCTTGTCCTTGCGGGCGCGGACCTGGTCGACGTCGCGTTCCAGTCGGGCGATGTCGCGGTCCAGGTCGTCGACGGCGACCTGGGCGCGGACCCGCTCGTCCTCCAACGCCGACAGTTCCCGCGCCAGGGCGTCCAGCTCAGCGTGCTCGGGCAGGGTCCGTCGCCGGTGGGCGAGTTGGGCGAGCGCGGTGTCGATCGCCTGCAGGTCGAGCAGGCGGCGCTGGGCTTGCGGGTCTGCCTTCACGGATGGGGCTCCTCATAGGTGGATTCGACGGGCGTGGAACGGGTGGGTGCCGTAGGCGTAGGGCCAGCGGGTGCCGCGCGGGCGGGGGTGGCGCTGGTTGCCACGCGCGGGCGGCCGGCGGACGGTGTGTGCAGCGTCCACGGGTCGGTGTCGAGGTCGGAGACGGTGGCGTCGACCCCGAGTTCGCCGGTGAGGTACGCGGCGAGATCGTCCAGCCAGGGACGTTCGGTGGCCCAGTGGGCGGCGTCGAGCAGCGCCGGGCCGCCGCTGGCGATCTGTTCGCTGACCGGGTGGTGGCGCAGGTCGGCGGTCAGGAAGGCGTCGACTCCTGCGGCGGTTGCGGCGGCCAGGTAGGCGTCGCCGGCACCGCCGCAGACCGCCACCGTGGTGAGGAGGCGTCCCGGGTCGCCGGCGGCCCGCACCCCCCAGGCGGTGGCCGGCAGCACCTCCGCGGCGTGCCGGGTGAGTGCGGCGAGGGTGAGCGGCTGGCGCAGCGTGCCGATCCGGCCGGCGCCCTGGCCGGCGACGGCGGCGGCCGGGCTGCCGGGTGCCGCCGGTGCCAGGGGCCGCAGGTCGGTCAGGCCGAGCCGGTCGGCGAGTGCGTCGGAGACCCCGGGTCGGGCCACGTCGGCGTTGGTGTGTGCGACGTACAGCGCGACGCCGGCCCGGATCAGGTCGTGGATGATCCGCCCCTTGTACGTGGTGGGGGCGACCGAGGAGACGCCACGCAGCAGCAACGGGTGGTGGGCAATGATCATGTTGGCACCGGCGTCGACCGCCTCGGCGACGGTTTCCGGTACGCAGTCGACGACGCACCGCACGTGCCGTACCGGGGCATCCGGCTCGCCGAGGACCAGGCCGACGCGGTCCCACTGCTCAGCCCAGGCCGTCGGGTAGCGCCGCTCGACGGCGGCGGTCACGTCGGCGACCCGTACCGGTGATGCTGCAGTTGTGTCCACGGCGGCCCAGCTTACCCATCCGCCCGCCGCGCTCCGGACGTTCAGGCGCGGCGGCTCCAGGGCGTCGTGGGGCGTCGGCGTCGTGGGGTGTCGCGCCCGTCGGGCACCGCGGCGTCCCGGTCAGCCGTGGGTGGTGCCGGCGGGCAATTGCTCGTCGAGGGCCTCGAGTGTGAGGTGCCAGGGAATCCGTTCGATGATCTGGTCCCCCTCACCGGGCGGCCGCAACGGCAGCACGTCGTCACCGAGCAGCACCCGAACTCCCCAGTCGCGCAGCCGTGCAACGCTTGCCTGGAACGCCGGATGCCGGGCGAGCGCGGTGTTGGTGAACGGCAGTGTGACGATCGGCAGGCCCTTGCCCTGTGCTTCGACGACCAGTCCGAGGGCGAGGGTGTCGGTGATGCCGGCGGCCCACTTGTTGATCGTGTTGGCGGTGGCCGGAGCGATGATC
Organism: Solwaraspora sp. WMMD937; assembly: GCF_029581175.1. Lineage (NCBI taxonomy): Bacteria > Bacillati > Actinomycetota > Actinomycetes > Micromonosporales > Micromonosporaceae > Solwaraspora > Solwaraspora sp. WMMD937. The sequence goes on from NZ_CP120738.1 coordinate 5,872,767, forward strand.
ATCGCGTCGGCGGGGGGTAGCACATCCGGGTCGCCGGGGTTCTTGTAGTCGACCCGCACCGGGTGGCCGGTCTGTGCGGCCAGCGCCGGCAGGTCGACGAACTTGCGTCCATCCGGGGTGACCACCACGCAGACCGACCAGCCGCGTTGTCGGGCCAGCGTGACCAGCCTCCCGACATGACGGGAGGCTGGACTGCCGCAAGCGATCACGTAGAGAATCCGGGCACCGGCCGGGGTCACACCGTCACCTCTCCGTCGATGGGTATGTGGCTGTCGCAGGGTGTCGGGTCACACGCCGACCCCCATCTGTTCGGCGAGTTCGGCGACCGGCGCCGACGGCGTGCCCCGGGTTCGGCGCAGCACATCGGACATGACGGCATGGGCCACCGGTCGGCAACGGATCTCCGCCGGGGCGAGCCGGTCGCCCTCCAGCAGCATCTCGGTGGCCTTCTCCAGCTCGCCGAACTGGGCGTAGCCGCGGGCGATGTCGAGCAGGTGGTGCGCCCGCCGTTCCGGCAGCAGGGCGTTGAAGCCCGGATCCTCCATGATCACCCGGTGGGTCTCGACCGCCGTCCGTCCCTCGCCGAGCTCCACGGCGGCCGCAGCCCGGTGCAGTTGCACGTTGGTCGGGCCGAAGCAGGTCCAGTAGTGGTTGCGGTTCTCGCCGAGCGCCCGGGCCGCCTCGTCGGCGCCGTTGACCAGGTCCCGGACAGTTGCGCTGTCGCCGAGCCGGGCAGCGGCCATCGCACCCTGCAGCAGCAGCAGGCCGTAGACAGACAGCTGCTCCGGGGTGCTGCTGCGGCTGTCCGCCGGGGCGAGTCGGTTGGCGATGTTCACGTTTACCTCAAGGGCCGCACGGGACCGGCCGAGGGCCAGGAGCGCGTTGCCGACCCGGCAGGTCGCCACCCCGGTCAGCAGCCGATCGCCGGCCCGGTGCGACACCGCAATCGAACGGTCGGCGGCCAGCCAGGCGAGATCGTGCTCACCGAGCTTGCGCAACGTGGACGAGGCAATCTGGTAGAGCTGGCCGAGCAGACTCGCCGCCTGCTGCGCATCGTCGTCGTCACCGGTGTAGTGGGCGTCGGCGGCCTGCGCGTCACGCAGCAGCCGGGGCAGTGCCCGGGCCAGCACCCCGTACTTGGCGTGCTGGAAGGTCAGCCAGGCGTGGTTGGTCGCCTTGTGTATCTCGGCGAGCGGCGGCAGGCTGTTCGTGGGTCGGAAGAACGTACTGATCGAGTCATAGCGTTCCAGTGCGGCCCGAATTTCCTCCACCTCCACCTGGTCTATGCAGGTGACGCTCTCCGGCCGCCGCTCCGGGTCCTTGCCGAGCAGCAGTTGCGCGTCGAGTTGCAGCACGTCGGCGATCTCGTGGATCACCGAGAACTTGTCCAGTCGGCGCACCCCCCGTTCGACCTTGTCCACCCAACTCTTGGATTTTCCGAGCCGGTCGGCGAACACCTGTTGGGACATTTTGCGTCGGCCACGCCAGTAGGCGACCCGTCGACCGATGGGTAACTCTTCCACGCTCATGTTCCCCCTCGCGGTGCCGGGCACTTCACAGCCGGCAAACGTGCTGGTCGATGCGGCATCCCCCCGGACACCGGGACCACTGACCGTGCTCATCGCACAGGCAGTGCGTTAGGTCCATCACAGATGGTCGTAGTTTTCGATGCAAGTTGCAAAGGGTTGGCAGCCGAAAAGTTCCGGCGTGTCGCCGCGGCGTCCCCCGCCCGGGCACGCCGGATCCGGCTGCCCTCACACCCGACCGGTCGGACCCGACGAGTGGTCCGGGCGGCACCCAGATGCCTTGGAGGAATGTCGATCATGCGGTGGACGGTCCAACCGCCTTTCGTCCGCCTGCGGCTCCGCCGCGGCGCGCTGCGCTACGCCAGACACGGCTGGCCGGTGACGCCAGGGGCGTACCTGCACCAGGGGCGCTTCCGGTGTGACCGCCCCGGCTGTCCCACCACGGGCTGCCACCCGGCGTTGCAGCACTGGGAGCGGGACGCCAGTGATCAGCGCGACCGGGTCGGCTCGTGGTGGCGCCAGCAGCCGCATACCGTCCTGCTGGCCACCGGACACGCGTTCGACGTGCTCGACGTGCCGGCCCGGCTCGGCCTGCGGACGCTGTGCACGCTGCGGTTGCGTGGCGGAGCGGCGGCACCCGGCCGGGGCCAGCTGCGCGGCCCGGTCGCGGTCACCCCGACCGGGCGGTGGATGTTCCTGGTACGCCCGGGTGACGCGCTGCGCCCGGAGCTGGCCGATTCGCTGGACGTCATCCAGCACGGGCCGGGCTCCTGGATCCCCGCCCCGCCGACGGTGCTGCCGCAGGGGCCGGTCCGCTGGGCGGTCGATCCGGACGAGGTCGGCTGGCGGCTACCTGACTCGTACGCCGTACAGCGGATCATCGTCGACGCCCGGGAAACCGCCGCCGCGCCACCACGGCTGCCACAGCCCCGCAGCGCGCCGGTCGGGCCGCTGCCGGGCGCCGTACCGCTCACCGTCCCGCTCGCTCCGGCGGCCACGGTCTTCGTCCCCCGGCAGACGTCCACCCTGCGCCGGGCGCTGTGACCTGCCCAGCGGTCACCCGCGGGTGACTCCACCGGCCCGGGTGCTCACCCGGGTAGGCGGATCTTCCCGACGGCCGCCGGGCCCGGGACCTGACGGTCCCGGGCCCGGCGGCCGTCCTGTTTGCCGGTTGAGGCGCAAGCTGCAGGACCGGGCTGCGTGAGCGGCGGGCGATTGGGTAATGCCCCGATGGCCGTTCGGTACGCATCGTTCGGTAGGCACAGCGCGCTACCGCACCACGCCACCGAAGCCACCACGCCACGGCCGTTTGGGACGTTCGGAGGGAAGGCACGCCATGCTCAGCAGGGAGGATCAACGCCGGTTCGACCAGATCGCCCGCCATCTGCGGACGACCGATCCGGACTTCGTCGCCCGCCTGGGTGATCAGGCCGCCGACCGGCGGAACCGGGCGGCGATAATCGCCAGTGTGCTGCTCTGGGCGGTGGTGCCGCTGCTCGCCCTGTTCGGCGGCTGGATCGCCGCGTCGATCTGCACGGTGGCACTCACCGCCGCCGGTCTGCTCGCGCTGCGGGCCCGCCGCTGGTAGCCAGGGCCCGCCGCTGGTAGCCGGGTCAGTCGTCGGCCGGCGCGGGTTCGGCGAACCGCCGGTAGGCCTGGCCCAGCACCGTGGCCAGGCCCGGTCCGCCGATCGCCGGCGACGGCGCGCCGAGCTGGCGCAGCAGCAGGTCGGCGCGGGCCGGCAGGACCGGCTCACGGTCCGGCAGCGGCACCGGCGCACGCCAGAATCCGGCGTCCGACGTGGCGCCGGGTTCGGACAGGCCGGCCAGCGCAGGGCCGGCACCGACCGGGGACCTCACCGGCAGCGCGCCGGAGTCGGTGGACCGCGGGGCAGCGTCGGCGGACGGCGCCCCGCCGTCACCATGGGCGGATGGCCCGTCGCCACCACGGGCGAGCCGCAGCTGACGCAGTAGGGTGACCCGGTCCCGCCCCCGCCAGTGCAGGATCTGGAACGGGTCGGTGTCGAACTCCTCGGCCAGCAGATAGCAGGTGGCGGCCAGATGCTTGCACGGCACCGCCGCGTCCGGGCAGCTGCAGCTCATCGTCAGCTCGTCGACCCCGGCCGGGAACAGGGGCGCCCCGGCGGCGACGAACACCTGCTCCAGCTCCGGCGGCAGGTCACCGGCGAGCAGCCGGGCGCTGTACAGCGCCTGGCCGGCCAGAGTGTGCTCGATTCGCCGCCACACCGCGTCGCCGTAGCGCCGTAGCCCGATCCGTGCCTGGTACGGCCGGGGCCGGGAACCCTGTACCTGGGCGGTCACCACGCCAGGTGCCACGGTCAGGGCGAGCACCTGCCCGGCTCGGGCGTAGGAGCGGCCCCGGGTCAGCCGGGTGCCGAGCGCGAACGACTCCAGCACGTCGACGAATCGGCGCGACCACCAGGACTGGCCGATCGAGCCCCGGGTGCTGCGGGTCCGCAGCCCACCGTCGACCCGCCGGGGCCGGCCGAAATCGGCGAATGAGCTCATTCGACCACCGCCCCGGCCTCTAATGTGAACAGCTCCCGCAACTGCGCGGTCGACAGCTCGGTCAGCCACTGCTCACCACTGCCGACGACGGTCGCGGCGAGGCCACGCTTGTCCGTCACCATCGCCGCGATTTTCTCCTCCACGGTGCCGGCGCAGACGAACTTGCGGACCTGCACCGCCCGCCGCTGGCCGATCCGGAACGCCCGGTCGGTGGCCTGGTCCTCCACCGCCGGGTTCCACCACCGGTCCACGTGCACCACGTGGTTGGCGGCGGTCAGGGTCAGCCCGGTGCCGCCGGCCTTCAACGACAGAACGAACAGCGGCGGACCGGCCCGCCCGTCGCCGTCGGCGTCGCCGCCGGCCTGGAACCGGGCCACCAGGTCGTCGCGGTCCGCCTTGCCCAGGCCGCCGTGCAGGAACAGCACCTCCCGACCGGTGTACGACGACAGGTACCCGCGCAGCATCGCGCCGAACTCGGCGTACTGGGTGAACAGCAGCGCCTTCTCCCCCGCCGCCAGCACTTCGTCGAGGATCCCGGTGAGCCGGGCCAGTTTGCCGGAGCGTCCGGCCAGGTGCGAGCCGTCGCGCAGGAACTGCGCCGGGTGGTTGCAGATCTGCTTGAGCTTGGTCATGGTGGCCAGCACCAGGCCGCGACGCTCGACGCCGTCGCTGGACTCGATCCGCCCCATCATGTCGTCGACCACGGCCTGGTAGAGCGACGCCTGCTCGGCGGTGAGGTTGCACACCACCTCCATCTCCAACTTGGCCGGCAGGTCGGAGATGATCGAGGTGTCGGTCTTGAGCCGGCGCAGCACGAACGGGCTGGTGATCCGGCGCAGCCGCTGGGCGGCCTCGGCGTCGCCGTGGCGTTCCACCGGTTCGGCGTAGCGGCGGCGGAAACTTGCCGCGCCGCCGAGCAGGCCCGGATTCGCGAACTCCATGATCGACCACAGGTCGGCGAGGCGGTTCTCCACCGGCGTACCGGTGATCGCGACCCGGTGCCGGGCGGGCAGTGACCGGACCGCGACGGCCTGCCGGGTCGCCGCGTTCTTGATCGCCTGCGCCTCGTCGACCATGACCCGGTGCCAGCCGACCCCGGCCAGGTCGGCGGCGTCCCGGGCGGCCACCGCGTAGGTGGTGACCACCAGCCGGGCGCCGGTCACCGCCGCGACGAATTGCGGGCCACGGGGTCGGTCGGCACCGTGGTGCACGTGCACCGTCAGGTCCGGCACGAACCGGGCGGCCTCCCGCTGCCAGTTGCCGACCAGCGACATCGGACAGATCAGCAGCGTCGGTCCGGCGTCGGGTTCGTCGGCGGCAAGCAAGGCGAGCAGCTGTACGGTCTTGCCGAGTCCCATGTCGTCGGCGAGCACCCCGCCGAGTCCCAACGAGTCCAGGAACCGCAGCCAGGCCAGACCCCGCTGCTGGTACGGGCGCAGCCGGCCACGGAAACCGGCCGGCTCGGTCACCGGGGTGAGCTTGCGCTCCACCTCTCCGCTGAGCAGGTCACCGAGCGCCCCGTCGGCGTCGATGCCGAGCACCGGCAGCGGCAGCGCGGTACCCTCGCCGTCGCCGTCGAGAGCGACCCGCAGCAGGTCGGTGACGGTCAGCTCACCGCCGGAGCGCAGCAGTTTCAGTCCGGCGGCGAGCCGGGTGGGGTCGACCTCGACCCATTCGCCGCGCAGCCGTACCAGCGGACTCTTGGCCCGGGCCAGGTCCCGCAGCTCCTGTTCGGTCAGCGGCTGGTCGCCGAGGGCGACCTCCCAGCGGTAGTCGACCAGGGCGGACGTGCCGAAGTCGCGGTCGACGGCGACGGTGCCCGGGGCGGTACGGCTGCTCGCCCGCAGCCGGGCACCGAGTCGGGCGGTGGGCCGCCGCCACCACGACGGCAGCAGGACGCCGAACCCGGCGGCGTGCAGGGCCGGCGCGCCGTCGCGCAGGAACCGGTGGGCGGCGGCGACGTCAAGGTCCATCCCGTCGGGGGTGGCGGTGCGCAGCGCGTCGTCGATCGCCGGCCACAGCCGGCTGGCCCGGCCGAGCTCGGCCAGCAGCGTCTCCTGCGGGTCGGCGGTGTGCCGGGTGAGCGGTTGGAGCTGCCGGCCGCCGCGCCAGATCGCAGCGGCGTCGACCAGCAGGCTCGGCTCGGCGGTGGCCTGCAACGCGAACTCCAACCGCCATCCGACGGCACCGCCGCCGTCAGGGGCGTCACCGTCAGTGACGGGATCAGGGTCGCGTTCGGGTTCGCGCAGCCGGAACAGGGCCCGCACCGGGCCGCCAGCCGCGTCGCGCTGCCAGTGCTCCAGCTCGACGACGAGCGTGTCGAGTGCCGCGACCGGGGCGGTGAAATCCCGCCGGGGCCCGGTCAACGCGGTCAGCCAGGCGTCGCGGGCGGCCAACGGCCCGGAGCGAGCCCCGCCCTCGGCCAGCCGTACACCGTGCAGCGCGGCGCGGGCTGCGGCGTCGGTCAGCGCGTCCAGTGCCTCGGCGACACGCCGATGTCCGGTGCCGGGCGCCCCGGCGGCCAGCGCCGCCGGAGTGGCCAACGCCAGCGACCGGGCCCACCGCTGGTCGACTCCGGTCAGCAGCGGCAGCCAGCAGGCGGTGGCCGACCCAGGTGTCGTACCGGGCCGGACGGCGGGTAGCACCCGGCCCCGGGCGACCAGTTCGGCGGCGAACCCGGCGAACAGCGCCAGGTGGCGCACCCCGGCGCCGATCACCAACCCGCCCGGCAGACCTTCGCCCGGCGCGATGTCGCCAGGCAGACCGTCGCCAGGCACGATGTCGGCTGACGGATCGACGTCGTGCAGAGTGCAGAGCACCGGCAACGCCTCGTCGGCGTCGAACTCCAGGGTGGACACCAGCCAGTCGGCGTCGCCGCCGTCGCGGGCCAGCCCGGTGGTCGGCGCGTCGGACTGGGTACGGACCAGCTCCGGTGAGTCGACCGGAGCACCGGCGACGGTCGGCAGCCGGACCGCCGTACTGCCGGTGACTGCCTTCACCGCCACCGGCCCGAGCAGTGGGCTCAGCGCTGCGACCAGGGTCTCGTGTCCGGCGGCGAACGGGTGCGGTCGGCGGCGCGGCGGCCGCCCCGGCCGCCGGGGCGGCGCCGACGGCAACGTCGAGTCCTCGGCCCAGACGGCGAGCCGACCGGCGGGGCCGAGTAGCCCCTGCACCACCAGCACAATCACTCCTTCGCCGTCGCACCTGCGCCGATGGTACGGGTGGTCCGGCTGGTACGGCCGACGCCACCGCCGGGGCGGTCAGCCGTGCCAGGAGCGCCACAAGGCGGCGTACGCGCCGTCGGCGGCGATCAACTCGTCGTGACTGCCCTGCTCGGTGATCCGACCCTGGTCCAGCACCGCCACCCGGTCGGCGTCGTGGGCCGAGTTCAACCGGTGTGCGATGGCGATGACGGTCCGCCCGGCCAGTACCGCCGCCACCGCCTGCTCGATCCGGCGGGCGGTGGTCGGGTCCAGTGCCGCGGTCGCCTCGTCCAGGATCAGGATGTCCGGATCGGCGAGCACCAGCCGGGCGAGCGCCACCTGCTGGGCGTGCGCGGCCGGCAGGTCGAGCGCGCCGTCGCCGAGCAACGTGTCCAGGCCGGCGGGCAGGTCGGCGTACCAGTCGGCACCGACGGTGATCAACGCGGACCGCAACGTCTGATCGGACGCCTCGGGGGCGGCGAACCGCAGGTTGTCGCGCAGCGTACCGATGAAAACGTGGTGTTCCTGGGTGACCAGGGCGATCCGGCGGCGCCGCTGCGCCGGGTCGAGGTCGGTGACCGGGCAGCCGCCGAGGAGCACCGCGCCGTCGCAGGGCGCCTCGATGCCGGCGATCAGCCGGGCCAGGGTGGACTTGCCCGCCCCGGACGGGCCGACGATCGCCAGCCGTCGCCCGGCGGTCACCGTCAGGTCGATGCCGCGTAGCACGTCGACGCCGCCGCCGTAGCCGAAGGTCAGACCGGTCACCCGCACCTCCCGGCCGGTCGACGTGGCGTTCCGGCCGCGCGGCTCCGGCGGCACCTGCCCGACGCCGAGCACCCGGGCGTACGACGCCAGCCCACGCTGGGCCTGTTCGATCCACTGCAGGATGGTGTCCAACGGCTCGACGGCCTGCTGCAGGTAGAGCGCGGCGGCGACCACCGCGCCGAGGGTGACGGTCTCCCGGTGCAGCAGCAGCCCGCCGACCAGCAACGCGGCACCGATCGGCAACGCGACACTGGCCTCGGCCACCGGGAAGTAGACCGAACGCAGAGCGAGGGTGGCCCGCCGGGCGGCCCACAGGTCAGCGATCCGGGTCCGGCTTGCGCGGATCCGTTCGTCGCCCAGCCGCAGCGCCTCCACCGTACGGGCACCGTCGGCGGTGGTGGTCAACGTGTCGGTCAACGCGGCCATCGCCGCGCCCTCGGTCAGGTAGGCCGGGCGCGCCCGACGCAGGTACCACCGGGTCACCGCCACGATCGACGGCAGGCCGATCAGGCCGGCCAGCCCCAGCAGCGGATGCAGCCAGAACACCACGCCGAACAGCAGGACCAACTGCGCGGTGGCGATCACCACCACCGGCACCACATCGCGAACCATGGTGCCGACCGTGGCGACATCACTGGAGCTGCGGGTGGCGAGGTCGCCGGTGCCGGCTCGTTCGACCACCGACACCGGTAGTCCGAGGACGCGGTGCACGAAGTCCTCGCGGAGCCGGGCAACCGCCCGTTCGCCAAAGCGCAGCCCGACGTACCGGGCGAAGCGGGTGAGCAGCCCTTGCAGCAGGACGAACCCGATCAGCGCCGCCGCCAGCCGATCGACCGCGGCCACCGACGCGCCGGCGGTGACCACGTCGACGATCCGGCCGAGCAGCCACGGCCCGGCCAGGCCGGCCAGGGCCGCGCCGACGTGCAGCACCAGGATGCCGGCGACCACCCAGCGTTGCTGGCCGAGCAGTTCCCCGGTCGCCCGCCGGACGGTACGCGGATCGGCCACCGGCAACCGACCGGAGGCGGTCACGGTCGCCCCGTCCCGGGCGTCGCCTTCGCAGTCGGCCCCACGGTCGGTCCGGCCGCCTCGGTCAGCTCGCCGCCCCGGGCGACCAGCGCTCGGTAGTCCGGGTCGCCGGCCAGCAGCTCCGGGTGGCCGCCGATCCCGACGACCCGACCACCGCGCAGGTACGCCACCGTCTCGGTGGCCGCGAGCAGCAGCGGGGACGTGGTGACCAGCACCGTGGTCCGGTCGGCCCGCGCGACGCGCAGCCGGTCGGCGACCCGGGCCTCGGTATGCGCGTCAACCGCCGAGGTCGGCTCGATCAGGATCAGCACCTCCGGCTCCACCAGCAGCGCCCGGGCCAGCCGGACCCGCTGGCGCTGGCCACCGGAGAGGGTACGGGCGCGACTGCCGATCGGGGTAGCCAGGCCGTCCGGCAGCGACGTCACCACATCGTCGGCGGACGCGACCCGGACCACCGCCCGCACCCGTCGCTCACCGGCCGCGTCCGGCTCGTCCGCCCGCGCACCCTGCAGAATCTGCCGCAGCGTGCCGGCGAACAGGTACGCGTCGTGGTCAGCGACCAGGATCCGGGCCCGCACCTCGTCGAGTGCGACCGCGCCCAGCGGCACCGCGCCCCAGGTCACCCCGGACCGGCGGAACCGGCCCAGCCGGTCGGCCAGGGCCTGCCCGTCGCCCGGGTCGTCGGTCGCCACCCCGATCATCCGTCCGGCCGGCACGGTCAACCCGCTGTCGGGGTCGTGCAGGTCGGCCGGCTGCCTTGGGGCGGCCGCGGTGGGCCGCGCCGCCAGGTCCGTCACCGGGTCGGGGGTGAGCCGCAGCAGGGCCACGATCCGGCGGGCCGCGACCCGGCCCCGGATGAACTGGTAGCTGCCCTCCTGCAGGAACCAGACCGGGACGGTCAGCGCGGCCACGTACCCGTAGACGGCGACCAGCTCCCCGATGCTGATCTCGTCGGCGACCGCCATCCGGGCGGAGATCCACACCACGGCGGCGAGGAACAGGCCGGGGACGGTGACGGTGAGCGCCTCGATCCAGCTGTTCACCGCCGCGACCCGGTAGCCGTGCCCACGCAGCCGCTGGGAGTGGTCGACGTAGCGGTCGGCGAACAGGGACCGACCGCCGACCCCGGCCAGCACCCGCAGCCCGGCGACGATGTCGCCGGCACGGGCGGTGAGCTGGCCCTGTTCCCGCCGATAGGTCTGCTCGGCCCGGTCCAACCGGCGCAGCAGCGGGCCGAGCAGCGCCGCGACCACCGGCACGCCGATCAGGATGACCGCTGCGAGCACCGGCGAGACCGTCCAGAGCAGGACCGCGACCACCAGGTACGCCAGCACCGCGCCGACGCCCGGCCCGGTCAGGGTGAGCACGTGCGAGGTGTGGGTGATGTCGGTGCCGCCGACGGTGGCCACCTCGCCGGTGGCGAGCCGGCTCGGCAGGACCGCGCCGATGCGCGCCAGCTGCCGCGACAGCACCCCGGCGGACCGGGCGGTGGCGTCCTCGCGGATGTAGGTCATCGTGCGGTGCCGAAACACACCGACCACGGAGATCAGCACCCCGGCGACCAGGACGGCACCGACCCACCACGCCAGTACGGCCCACCGGCCAGGACGCAGTCCGTCGTCGATCGCCCGGGCCACCAGGTACGGCCGACCGGCCAGGCCGACCATCCACACCGTACTGAGCAACGCGCCGCGCAGCACCCGCCACGGTTGGCGACACACCAGCCACCACAGGTAGCGCACCGGCCCCCGGACATCGGGACTGCCCGGATCGGGGTGCGGGATCAGTGGCGGCACCTGCCCAGGCTAAACGTCCCAACTCACGCCGCCGACGCATTTTCCCATCCACCGGCTGTGTCGGTCACCGGGCACCGCGACGCTGCCCCGACGTCGGGCGCCCAGCGCGCCCGGCGCGTCTGCTGGTCGACGGCGAGATCCGCGATCGACGCGGCCACGGTCAGCCGCAACGCAGCGCCCCGGCCGGTCGCCGAGGCGGAGCAGCTGCTCACCCGGGCGCAGAACCTCGCCGCCGTGCTCGGCCAGCAGATCATCGACCTGCACCGCCGGTGCGCGCGGGCGCAACGAGGCGCGGCCGGCGGCAACCAAGACGCGGTCGGTGGCACCGGGGAGCGAGGTGACTTCGTCCGGCGGTACCGTCGACTCACCATGGACTACACCGACCTGCTTGCCGACATCGTCGCCGCCGACCGGGCCGACCGGCCGGACGTCGACCGGCTCACCGAGCGGCTGGAGCAGTTGATCGGACGTGGCCGCGAGCTGGCCGACTCGCTCGCCGTACCGGGGAACTGAGCGGATGCGCGGAGCGCGGCCGGCGGCCGGCGGCGGCCGGTGGGTGGAGATCTCCCCGGAGCGTCTGCGGGGCTGGCTGGACGGCTTCTACGGCCGGCACGACGGCGCCGCCGAGGACAGCCTGACCCTGACCGGGGCCAGCAACGGCGACACGGCGACCCTGCACCCGCCGCCCGGCTTCGACGGGATCAACGACGTCGACGGTCTGCTCACCGCACTGATCCGGCCGCCGCGCATCGGCCTGCTGCTGGCCCGCAAGGGTGCGGTGGCGGCCGGTGTCGTCGACGGCACCGCCGTCGTCGTGTCCAAGGTGGAGCGGCACTATGTGCAGGGACGCACCGCCGCCGGCGGGCAGTCACAGCAGCGGTACGCCCGGCGGCGCGACAACCAGGCGACGGCGGCGGCCAACCGGGCCGCCGACGTCGTGGCCCGGGTGCTGCTGCCGTACGGCACCGCCGACGCCGAGGAGCCGATCGGCGCACTGGTCTGCGGCGGCGACCGGTTGATGGTCGACGCGGTCCTCGCCGACCGGCGGCTGGCACCGTTGCTGCCGCTGCGCCACCCGCACCTGCTGGACTGCCCCGAGCCACGGCTCGCCGTACTGCAGGACGCCGCAGTCGCCGCCCGCCGAGTCCGCATCCACCTGGTGCCGTAAGCCGGACGCCGCCCGCTCGTCGCCCACAATGGCCGTTGCGCCGAACGTACCTCGCCGACCGCCACGTCGGGCGGCAACCTGGGACATTTACCAGGGTCTACGTCCATTGGTCCTGTCCGGTAACACTTCTCCACCAGGATCGGGTGACGACCCGACTACAGAAGGCGTGCCCGACGATGACTGTGACGAGCCGACCGACCACCGACCCGCCGGTCGGGGAACGCGCCGACCAGACCGGCCGGACCGACTGGCGCGGGTTCATCCGGCTGGCCCGGCTGCGTTTCCTGCTCTACAACCTGCTCCCGGTGGGGCTCGCGGTGGCGGTCTCGGTGCACCAGGGCTATCCGCTGCACCTCGGATGGTATGTCCTGGCGCAACTGTTCGCCTGGACGGTCCACCTGATGACGCACTACTGCAACGAGTACTTCGATCTGGCGGCCGACCGGGCCAACGTCTACTTCACCCCGTGGACCGGCGGCAGCCGGGCACTCGTCGACGGGCTGGTGCCACCGGTGGTGGCGTTGGGTACCGCGTTCGTCCTGGCCGCCGTGGCACAGTTGATGATCGTCGCGATGCCGGACTGGCCGACCCGGTTGGCCGCCACCGCCGCCGTCGTGCTGGCCTGGTTCTACACCGCGCCACCCGGCCGGTTCAACTACCGCGGCCTGGGCGAGGTTACCGTCGCGGCGATCCTCAACGGGCTGTGGCCGATGGTCGCGGTGCTGCTGCAGACCGGCACCGTGCCGGTCCTGCTGCTGGCCGTCCTCGCCCCGACCGCGCTGCTGCAGACCGTCCGGATGATGGTGATGAACCTCGGCGACCGTCGCTCCGACGAGCAGGTCGGCAAGCGCACTGTTCCGGTCATCATCGGCTACGACCGGGCGGTACGCGTCATCGTCACCGCCCAACCGGTCGCCTACGCCGCGCTGACCGGCTCCGCCCTCGCCGGCTGGGTACCCTGGCTGGTCTGGGCACCGATGACGGCGACCGCGGCGATCTCCGGCTGGCTGGTGCTGCGGCTGTGCCGGGGCGACATGCGCGACCTCGACCCGCGACGGATGACCCCGGTGGTCTTCTGGGCCTCCAACCACGTCTCGCTGATCGTCGGCGCGGCGATGCTCGGCGTCCTGCTCGACGCGGCCCGCACCGGCGCCGACGGCGGCGCGCTCACCCTGCTCGGCGCGGTCCTCGCCGGATACGTGGGCCTGTTCGCCCACCGGCTGTGGCTGGCCGGGCGGACCCGCCCGACCAGCGCCCCGGCCGACCGCCGCTGATCACAGCGGCTGGGGCACCAGCCGGTCCGGCACCGCCCCCGGGGCCGTGCCGGTGCCGGCGGTGGCCGCCGGGGTGCCGACCGCGTCCCTCGCGGTGCCGGCGGCGACCGGCCCGGCCGACGGCCCGACAGCCAGCAACTCGTTGAGCACCTGGATGGCACCGGTGATCCGCAGCAGGGTCTGCTGGATGTCGGCCCGCCGGGCCTCCACCTCGGCGAGCATCTGCTGACCGGCCCGCAACTCGGCCTCCAGCTCGGCGACCCGCTGCTCCACTTGCTCCCGCATACCTGATCCGTCCCGTCGTGGGTCGTCTGTCACTGGTCGGAGATTTCGAACTGCCAGAAGGTCTTCGTGTGCGAGGCGACCGGCTGCCCCGGGATCCAGGTGAGGGCGTACCGGTACGGGCCGTCGCCACGCTTCTGGCCACTGTCCCAGATGTAGCTGTCGTAGTAGGTGTTGCGCAGCTTGCAGACCAGCTCGTTGTCAGCCAGCTTCTTCAGGATCCTCAGCTCACGCTCACCGACGACGACGTCACCGATACGCACCGCCTGCGCGGTCACCTGCCCGGCGTGGATGCTACGGGGCTCGCCGTCAGCGGCCCGGAAGTGAAAACCGGCCGGGTCCACTTCGAGCTGGTACGCGTACCGGCCGCCGTGGTGGAACCGGATGGCGAGCGTCGTGGGCGACACGGTCGGCGGGGTCGTGTCGGCCTGCTGCAACTCCAGGAAGACGAGCTTCCGTCCCGGCTGGACCTCGCCCGCCTCCCGGCGCAACAGCAGATGCCGGTGCTCGGCCCGGACCGCCAGCTGATGCCCGGCGACGGCGACGGTGCCGACCCCGATCTGGCCGGCCGTGTCGATGTTGAGCCGGGCAGCCTGGTTGGTGACCAGCGTCAACGCGCTCGCCGTGCCGGTCCCCACGATCATCCCCGCCGGCGCACCGAACATCCCCGCGTCGTGCGCCATCGCCCAACCGTCCACCTTCGCCGTACGTACCGACAGCTTGGTGCTCCCGGTACCGACCACATCGACCACCCGCCCCCAACCGAATGCGCCCGACAGATCGGCGGTACCGATGCCGACGTGCCCGGCGGCGTTGATACTCAGCCGGGCGGCCTGACCGGTGACGAGGGTCAGCGGGCTGCCGGTCGCGGTGCCGACGACCATCCCCGGCGGCGCACCGAACACCCCCCCGTCGTGCGCCGCCACCCGACCGTCCACGTTCGCCGTACGTACCGACAGCCTGGTGCTCTCGGTACCGACCACATCGACCACCCGCCCCCAACCGGCGGTGTCCCGCGGGTCGGCGGTGCCCACGCCGACATGTCCGTCGGTGCCGATGAAGAGCCTGGTCGTTCCGTCCGCGTCCGATTCGTGGGTTCGCACGTGCAGGCCGCGTCCGGCCGCTGACCGTCCGTCGTACTCCACGGAGAATCCCTGGTTGGTCGCGCCGGCCCAGAACCGGACCCCGCTGCGGTGCTGGTCGTCGGCGGCGACCCGGAACGTCAGATGCCGGTCCTGGTGATCGAAGTCGCCCACGTCGAGACCGGTGCCGGCGGCGACACCGACACCGATGCCGCCCGTCATCGACAGACTGGACAGCTCGGCGGTGGTGCCGTGCACCGCGACGTCGCCGTTGTCGGCCACCGTGATTCGACCGAGCAGCACCGTCGGCCCGTCCAGATCGGGCTCCGCCTCGGCGGGAGCGACCGCCGTCGTCCCGTTCGGGGCGGCCACCACCACCTTCGGACGTTCCTCCCAACGCCGGGCGCCGACACCGCCGTCCCCGGTCTGTCCCACGTCCGTCGCGGACTCCTGGTAGGCCAGGCGTACCTCGACGTTCTGCTGGTTGGCGAATCCCGTACCCAGCGGCAGTTCGGCGGCGGCTGCCAGGACGAGGTGCCGGCCCAGGGCGTCGACCGCCATGCCCGCGGACACCGTGACCCGGAACGGCTCGTCCGCGGCGGCCAGGCCCAGGCCCTCGCTGACGCCGGTGAGCCGCAGCAGCCGGCTCTGCCGACGCTCACGGTCCAGGTGGAACCTCTGCTCGTCGATGAAGTCCTGGTCCTCCAGGAACTGCCCGTCGAAGAAGCGGACACGCTTCGAGACGACGTCAGGTTGGGTGTAGTCCGCCATCGGACCTCCTCCGGTTTCAGGTCGAGTCGCGCGTGCCGAGCAACGTGTTGCGGTTGAGGACGAGCCGCTCCGGCTTGCCGCCTTCGCGTTCCTTCAGCTCCTCGGAGACCAGCCGCATCGTGGGCACCACGACCTTGAGCGCGTAGAACGTGTGGGCCGGCTTCTCCCGGTCGATGATCGCCCGTGCGGTTTCCTGCACCCTGCGCAACTCGTCACCGTCGGCGGCGCCGAGAGTCAGCTGTACCTGGAAGTAGTGGGCGGGCGTGTCGTACCCGTCCAGGATCACCACGTCCTCCCGGGTCACCTGGTCGGCCAACGGGCGCAGGTAGATCTCCAGCATCCGGCGCAGCCCGGCCAGGGTCCCCCGCTGCCGGTACAACGGCACGACCTCCCGGATGAAGCCGCGTTTGGTGTCCACGTCCCAGTCCGCGCGAAGGCTCAACGCCACCCAGCCGGCCAGCCACGGCAGGAAGTCCTCACCGGTGTGCACCGGATCGATGTAGTCGGCCGAACGTCCGATGGTCTGTTCCAGACCCTCGACGTCGTCGCGGCCGGTCAGGATCGCCTCGAAGGCCAGCAGGAACCGGCCGGCGAACGGGTCCTCCCGGAACATCACCGGGAGATGATCGAGGTACCGGCTCATCGTGCGCCCTCCCCGCCGGGCGGGTAGGTCCGGCCGTAGCCGTCGTAGCCGACCAGGTCCAGGCGGGCCAGCCGGGGCAGTTGGTGCACGTCCAGCGCGACGCTGCCCCCCGTGTCACCGGCACCGACGCCACCACCGGCGCCGACCAGGGCGAGCTGGACGTTCTCGATGTAGTCGAGCAGGGGTGACTGCTCGAGTACCGCATACACCTCGGACGGGTGGACTCCCTGTCCGAAGGGCCAGCCGGTGCCGCCGGTACCGCCGGTGAACGGGTCGTAGAACCGGTGCAGCCGGGCCCGAGCGTCGGCGAGCGCCTCGGTCGGCGGAGCATCCTCACGCAATGCCAGATCGGCCGAGATCCCGATGTCGACGTACTGCGGGCCGACGACATGGTGACGTACGGTCAGCAGCCGACGCGGGGCCAGGAAGTCGTGCAGTTCGGTGGTCAGCTCCTCGGTCGGCACCGGATGGGTGTCGGTCTCCGTACCCGGCGCCGGGACGACGACGACGCTGACGTGTGCCGGGGCGACAGCGGCCGGATCCGTACCGGCGAGGTCACGACCCGCCACGCACCGGACCCGCCGCACCCGGTCCGGCCCGGCGGGCTGTCGCTGCGCCGGCCATACCGTGCCGACCAGGTACTCGTAGTCGTCCGCGGTCGCGGCCCGGTAGCGCTCATGCAGGTCGGCCAGGCTCTGCCGGACGGCGGCGTCGAGCCCACCGGTGGTCGGAGGTGTCCACTCCGGGCCGTTGAGCAGCTGCAGGAAGTTCCGGGTGTGGCTCTGCGGAATCTGGTTGACCTGGTACAGCTGCATCTCGGTCAACCAGGCCAGCATCTCGACCAGGATGACGCCGGGGTCGCTGGGGTTGTGATCGGTCCACTCCGGCAGCAGGACCGGGATGAGCGACCGTGCCTCGCCGACGAGGTCGTCGTAGTCGCGGTCGTCGAGGTTCGGCAACGGAATCGGCACGGCGGTCCTCACGCTGGAAGGGTCACGGTGATCTGGTGCCGCCCGGAATAGACCAGCGCACGTGCCAGCCACCGGGTCAGGTCCGCGGCAACCGGCTCGGCCGCGCCCTGCGCCAGCGAACGGCCGAGGACCGCCGCCAACCGCTCGCCGAGCGACTCGGACCGGGCCACCTGCACCACCTCGAGTTCGCGGACATGGTCGACCCCGTCGACTGCTGTGACCGCCGCGTACATGTCCGAACGGTGCGGCTTGCGGCCGAACGCCCAGCCGGTGCCGTCCGGTCCGCCGGTCAGCGGATGCAGGAAACGGTCCAGGACCTGCTCGACCCGCGCCTGGATCAGCCCGGCGGCCGTCGGGTCGCCGGCCACCACGGTGGCGGTGACGGTCACCTCGATCCACTCCGGGCCGGCCACCCACAGGCCGACGGTCGGCGCGCACCGCGCCCGCAGGTGCCGGTCCACCTGACGCAACAGACCCAGGCTGGGCACCGGTCGGGCGGCGGTGGAGAACGGGACCACGATGACCCCGACCCCACCTGCGTCAGCCTGCTGATGCTCACCGCCCGGCTGTTGGTCCGGGTCCAGCCACAGGTCGAACGGATCGAACCCGCTGGGCGACACCGCCTGCGCCCGGGCCACCTCGGCCGAGGACTCGAACGCGAGGTCCGCGAAGTCGTCGACCGTGACCGCCCGGTCACGGTGGCGTAGCGCCTTGGGCCCCCGTGTCCGCACCCGCTCCATCGGCTCCCAGCCGGACCCGCCGGAAGCGGGCTCGAGGTTGGTCACCGAGTCCAGGTAGGGAACCGCGGATTTCAACGTGGCGATGGTGTCCGCAGGTCGGTTGCCCCGCTCGCCGCCGCCCGTGCGGTAGGTGATCCGGACGTTGTTCTGCCCGATCGGCACCACCTGCCCCGCCTGCCCGTCACCGAATCCGATCTCGCCGGTGGCGGCGTCTATCGTGTAGTGGCGGTCCCCTGGCCCGGAGCGGTGGAAGTCCGTCACCTCGTGCCAGCGTACCCAGACCTGCCCCGCAGCGTCGGCGGCCGTGACGGCACCCGCGCCGTCGGCCTCGACGAGCGCGGCCTCCTCCGCCGGTGACGGCCGCTGCGGCTCGCGGACGACGAGTCGCTGGTCGGCCAGCACCGGTGTCTGCGCGGTGGCCAGCCGCTGGCCGGCCTCGGCGAGGCCCGATCCGAGGATCTCCCCGGTGATGGTGGTCGTCTGCGTAGCCCACGTCGTGTTCGGCGAGACCCGACGCAGCCGTGGTGGGATCGCGAAGCCGCCACGCCGGTGTCGCAGTCGCAACCAGCACCGGTGCTGACCGAACGACTCCCGGGCGGTCAGGTCCGGAGGACCGACGAAGCGGACCACGCCGCGGTCGCCCAGCGTCCCGGTCTCGTCGACCGCGATCAACGGCCGCCAACCGTCGGCACCGCTGTACTCCCACACCAGGTCGGCCCGGTCGGTCAGGTCGGCGCCGGCCAGCCGGTCGGCCACCACGTCCTCGGGTGCCGGTGGTTCGACCTGCAGGTAGAGCGTGACCGGCCGGTTGTCGAACGGCTGGTCGAAGCCGAGGTAGAGAGCTCGGTCCCGGTGCGGATTGGGGGTGAAGGGGGTGATCTGCCACCGCTCGTCACCGTCGCGGTGGTGAGTGACGAGACGGAAGTCGTTCTCGGTCACACAGGCCTGGGCCGGGACCGCAGCCGCCAGCCCGGCCCGGGACCGCCACGACAACCTGGTGACGACCGGCGGAGCGAAGGTGGCGTCGACCAGTTCGTAGCCTCCGTCGTCATTGCGGGTGTAGTGGGCCGCGACCCCGTAGTCGCCGCCGATCAGCCGGACCCGCACCCAGTGCGCCTCGACGCCGTTCACCTCGGTGCGCGCGAACCCGTCCGGTGGGGTGAGCGTCACGGTGGCGCTGTCGGTGAAGGCGTACTGCGGGTCGTCGACCATCACCCCCCGCCACGCCGCGCCGTCCCATGCCTCCCAGACGAGTCGTGGGTCGCCATCGGTGCGTACCGGCGGCACCACGGGATCCGCCTGGTCGGCCGGCCCGTTGGTCAGCGTCACGTCGACGACGAGTTCCGCACCCGGCCAGACCAGGCTCGCCGGGCACGCCAGATAGCAGGTGTCGTTGAACCGTGGCTGTTCGCCGAAGGGATAGAAGTCCCTGGTCACGTCCAGTGGGCTGGTGTTGCTGAAGGCCTGCGGCAACGCCACCGGATCCGGTGGCGTCTGCACCCGCGCGTCGATGCCGGTGACGACGGGCAGTTCCCAGTCGTAGCCGACGGACAACGCCGCCAGCCGGGGCAGGATGGCGTACGTCGCCCCGTGGTCGACGATCTCGGCCCGCAGCCAGTGGCCCGGCCGTCCCTGGAACAGCTCGGCCGGCCAGTCGGCCGGCACCCGGAAACTGACCTCGCCGTCGGCGGTGAACGCGAGCGTGCTGTCGACCAGTTCCCCGGCGGCGTCGCCGTCGGACTCCGCCGTCGCCGTGCCGGACTCGCCCAGCCGCCGCCATTCGTCGCCGACCTTGTACGACCACACCAGCCGCACCGGGGTCGCCGGGTCGGCGGGCGTGCCGGGCCGGGCCAGGGTGACCGCGAGCCGGGCCACCGTGCCGGGGACCACCACACCGACGCTGAGGTAGCACCACCGGACCTGACTGCTCTCGCCGAACGGGTAGAACCCGTCGACGGCGGCCTGCGGGGTCCGACGGCCGGACGCGACGGCGTCGAGCGCCAGCCCGGAGACCGGCTGCGGCATCGGCATGTCGAGCTGCGCGCGCAGCCAACCGGCGGTGGTGCCGTCCACATCGTACGCAGGCAGTGGCGGCAGATCGGCCAACGTCACCGTCCAGGCACCGTCCCACAGCGTCGTCCCGGCCTCGACCGGATGCCACCGGGCGCCGTCCCAGTAGGCCCAGGAGATTGGCCACTCGGCGAGCAGGGCGGCGTGCGAGGCGGTCAGTGCCAGGGTGACCGTCTTGGTTCCCTCGGCGGCGAGAACCGGGTCGCAGGCCACGAAGAACCGGTGCGGCACCGGCTGATCGCCGTTGAAGGCGTCGAACGGCTCGTCCCGCTGGCCGGTGGCCATGGCACTGCGGTCGGCGTAGGCGTCCTGCGGTGCGTCGTCGACCAGTACGGTCCGCAACTGGGCCGGGGTGACCACCAGATCGGTCACGGTCTCGAAGACGACCTCGTCGTCCTCGCCGTCGCGCGGGGTGGCCGCGACCTGAGTGCCGGCCGGGACCACCGCTTCGGTCTGGCTGCCCTGGGCCAGAGCGAAGGTGAGCGGCACGCGGGCCGGACGCGGCGGCGCCGGCCGGGTCCCGATCAGGTTGAGAAACGCAAGGTAGTCACGTTCCGGCACCTGGTTCAGCCGCTGCACCACCAGTTCGGCGTAGCGGGCGAAGATGCCGATCAGCGCCTGACCGGCGTCCCGCCGCCCGTCGGTGGGCGGCCGCCAGCCGCTGTACCGGGTCGCCAGCGCGGCGGTCTGCGCGGCGAGCGCCTCGCGGTCGCGGGGGTCGATGGGTGGGGGCTGTCCGGTCATGCCAGGTAGAAGGGGTAGACGAGATTGAACCGGCTGTTGGTCGAACGCACCTGGTAGTTGATTTCGATGAGCAGGCGGCGCCGGTCGTCGGGGTCGGGTGCGGCATAGACGTCCAGCACGTCGATCCGTGGTTCCCAGCGGGCCAGTGCCTCCCGCACCGACCGGCTGATCCGCCCGGCGGTGCCGACGTCGTTGACGTCGAACACGAGGTCGTGGATGCCGCAGCCGAAGTCCGGCCGCATCACCCGCTCACCGGGCGCGGTGCCGAGGATGAGCCCGATCGACTGGCGGATCAGGGCCGCGCCGTCGTCGCTGAGCCGGATGCCCTGCCCCGGCTCGTAGCCGAGTGGGAACGCCCAGCCGGTGCCGAGGAATCCGTGGTTCACCGCGCTGGTCACCCGATCGTCACCGTACCCGCAGCAAGGACCGCGCCGCTGGGCAGGTCCTGCGGATCGTTGCAGGTCGACGCGAGGTCACCGGACCTGATCGCCGGCTTTCCGTTGATCCTCACGGTCGCGCTGCCGCCTTCGAGGGTGGCCGTGTTCGACGGCTGTTTCTGAAACGACGTGCCGGGCGCGGTGGGTACGTGCGCCGGGGTGTTCTCGGCGGTGGAGCCGGCCACCGCCGCCGGCTTCCCCATGATCTTGACATCGGCGCTCAGCCCGCCGTTGATGATCCCGGTGAAGGGATGCGGCAACGGTGTAGGAGTCGGCGCGGGTGCCCCGGGCACCATGACGACGTGGATGTCGGTCGCGTTGACCCGGTCACCCTGCTTCGCCGCGAACTGTCCCATGTGATCTCACCCCCCATTCAGTTGATGTTGACCTGGCTGCCCTTGATGTCCAGCTGGCCGCTGGACTTCACCGCGAGCGCGGACTTCGCCTCGACCTTGACATCGGCCGTGGAGGTGATCTCGACGCCCGCGCCGGCCAGCCGCAACCGGCCGCCGGCGGAGATCACCACGTCCGCGTCGGCGGTGACGGTGATCTGGTTGTCCTTCGTGCTGATGACGATGCTGTTCCTGCCGCTGCCGTCGACGATCTCGATCCGCTCGTCCTGCTTGGTGTCGATCAGCCGGATCACGTGCTTGCTGCGGGAGACCATCACCCGTACGTCGTTGTTGCCGTCGCCGTTGTCGACCGGTGGGGCGTCCCTGCCGTTCCACAACCCTCCGACGACGTAGGGGATCTCCGGGTTGCCGTGTTCGAAGGCGACCAGGACCTCGTCGCCGACCTCGGGCAGGAAGTAGCAGCCGCGGCCGGGGCCGGCCATCGGCGAGGCCACCCGCGCCCAGTCGGTCTCGACGTCGTCGGCCAGCCAGGGCAGCGCCACCTTGACCCGCGCCAGACCGTCCGGGTCGCTGTTGTTGGTGACGATACCGATCACCACCCCGTGGTACCGCCCGTCCGGGTAGGCCGGCTCCCGACCAACCAACTGGTGGTAGACGTCCGTCACGCCGCGTTCCTCCGTACTTCGAGGCTGGACCGGTAGCCGTGCGCGGCGGTCACCGAATGGCTGACGGAGACGACGTAGTAGTCGCCGCTGAACGTCGCGCCCGCCCCCTCGATCCGCACCACCTCACCGGCGTGCAGCCGAGGTTGTCCACCGCACTCGGCCTCGCCGGTGACGTAGCTCAACGCCAGGTCGTCGAACTGCCCCCGGGCGAGCTGGTCGGCACGGGCCTGGTTCGGTGCCGACAGGTCCACCCTGGTCGACCTGGTCCTGCCGAAGACCCGGCCAACCTGCCGGGGTCCGGTCACTGCGCCCGTCGTGGTGGGCCCGGGACCGGAGCCGGCCACGGCGACGACGGCCTTCTTACCGGTCACGTCCCAGCCCCGCACGGAATGCTCGGCCATCTGGCCCATCGTGCGCAGCCGGGGGGTGAACTGGGAGATGTCGTCACCGACGTGCAGCTTCGCCGCCGGTGCCCGGCCGTGCTGCGGCGGCCGGAAGGTCAGCACCTTGTCCCGTACGTGGATCTCGTACCCGATCAGTCCCGCCCGCCGCTGCAGGAACTCCAGATCGGTCTCATTGTTCTGCAGCACGTAGTCGAGATCGGTGCCGGTGTCGGTCACGTCGGCACGCAGGCCGGCCGCCTCGGCCAACTGACGGGCGATGCCGCTGTCCCTGGTCCGGGTGAAGGTCCTGGTCCGCTGCCGGCGGGCCAACCGGTGACGCAGGTCGTAGCCCCGGACGGTCAGCATCGGCGGACGGCCCTCCACAAACGACGGCTCCAGGCTGGTGATCTCCCCGATGATCGCCAGGTGCAGGTCCTTCACATACCCGAGTGCGATCCGCACCTCGGTGCCGACCGCGAACAGCGTCGAGTCCGACCAGGTCACCGCGAGCCGGTCCGCGTCCCAGTTCTTCAACGTCACGGTGAACATGCTCAGCGCGTTCAGGTCCTCCAGCACGGTCACCGACTCCACGTCCTTGTGGGCTTCCGGCGGCAGGCGCCGGCCACCGCACCGGATCTCGAAGTCCGGCCCCGACTCGGCAGTCTGCATCACCTGGTTCTCCGCTCAGCTCAACCGCGGGATGGTCAGCACCGTGCCGGGACGCAGGTCACGGGGGTTGACGATGCCGTTGGCCGAGGCGATGTGCCGCCACAGGCGCGGATCCCGGTACTCGGCGGCGGCGATGCTGTGCAACGTGTCGTTGCGCCGCACCACCCACGTCTTGTGCACGTCGGACGAGTGCAGCTCACGCTCCTTGAGCTGCGCGTCGGTGAGCGACTCCACGAAGCTGCACGAAACGGTCGCCCGCACCGGCGTGCCGTCGGGCAGGAACATGGTGAACCGTTCGCTGATCTGGGTGAGCACGCCGGTGAAGATGTCGGCGAAGGCACCCCAGGACAGGGTGCACAACGGCGGCCGGTGCAGCTCCTTGTCGAACTCGGCCAGCCGGGACACCCGGCCGGTCAGCACGGTCACGTCGGTCGCGTCGCCGGTCTGGAACGGATTGGGTGGTGTCACCATCGAGGTGGCCCGGGCCCACATGGACGACTCCGCTCTCGACTCGTAGGTGTCGAAGAACAGCTCGAGCGACAGCGTCGCGGGCTGCATGGCCGCGAACTCCTGCTGCAGCCCGCTCCACGTCCACGCGCTGCCCTTGCCGGCGCTCTCGTGCGCGTACCAGCTGACCGACCGCGACCGGGTGATCTCGTGTGGATTGAACAGCGCCTCGATCGGGCCGTTGCGATCGAAATCCGCGCCGTCGTGGGCGATGGTCAGTTTCTGCAGTCCTCCGCCACCAGGGCCGAACCCGAGCAGCGCGTTGGCCAGACCCGCCTTGTTGAGGCTCACCGCCGCACCCCCCGACGCTCCGCCTCGACGGCCAACAGGCGCATGATCCGGCCGTGCACCTGTTCGGTGACCTGCCCGACGTCGACCCGCGGGGCCGGCTGAACAGGCAGCTGCGGCACGCCAAGGTCGGGACGGGGCGGATCGACCACCGGAGCGCCCGGCCGCTGCCCGCCGACGTCAGGCGCACCGGGTCCGCGGCCGCCGGCACCGACAGCGCGATGCCCGGTCGCCGCTCGCGCGGGGCCGACCATCGACGGGTGGGACGGCCTACCGGCCACCGACGGTACGCCGACGATGCCAGGGACCGGGTGGACCGGCGCGACAGCAGCCACCGCGGACAGCGGAAGCTGTGGCACCGGTCGGGCCGCCGGCGGCCGCGCGGTGACCACCTGGACCGGGGCGCTGGCAGGCGGCCGCTGTCGGGCGACGGACGGCACTCCGGCTGCCGGCCGGGCGGGGCGGTCCGGCGCTGCCGGGACGCGGAAGGTCAGATGAGGTCCACTGGCGGCTCGGCCCGGGGCACCGGTCAACTCGCTCCAGTCGGCCGGGTCGGTGACCGCCGGCCCCGGCACGGCGGTCGGGCGCGGCCGGGCCGTCACGCCCGGGGCGCCGGTCGCAGCAGCCAGGCCAGTCGATGCCGGCCGTCCTGCGGGGCCGGCCCCCGGACCACCGGTGGACAGGGTCGCGGCGACCGCCTTGCGTTGGATCGTCAGCGGCCGGCCGGCGGCGGGCAGGGAGGTCACCGGCGGCGTGGCCCGGCCGGCGACTGCGGAACCGGCCGCGGTCCACACCGGGTTCGGCTCGGCGGCCGGACGCGCCGGTACCAGCGGGCCGGACGCGCCGACGGGCGGTCCGCCGGCCGGGCCGGACGGGCGGTCGTCGACGGAGGGGCGGTCGTCGACGGAGGGGCGGCGGGCGACCACGACCGGTACAGGGTCCACCGGGGCGGTTGGCCCGGTCTCCGTCGGTGCCGGTCCGGCCGCCACCGTCGCCGTACCGGCGGGGGTGGCGGCCCGAGCAGCCGGGCCGGCCGTCCGGGCGCCGACCGGGGCGGGCCCGACGGACGGCGGCGGCGCGGGTCGCGCGTACACGATGGGCGCCGCCGGCCCGGCGTGCTGCTGCGCAGCCACGTCGACGTAGCGCCCGGCGACCTCGGCCAGCGGCAGCCCCGCCGGCATGGTGTGGTGGCGGGTGAGCACGGACCGGGCCTGGCCCAGGTCGACCAGTCCGGGCCGCCGGGCCGGCCGGGACAGCCGGTGGACCAGCGCCGCGTCGAAGGTCGTGTCGTCGTCGTTCATCCGAGGCTCCCGGTCAGCCGACCATGCCGGCCACGCCGTGTGCCAGCGCGGCGGCCTGGCCCAGCAGCGGCTTGGTCAGACCCTCGTGCACCAGCTCCAGCGACTCGAAGCCGACGTCGTCGCCGCTCGCGCTGAAGGTCGGGCCGGTCCAGCGCACCGGCAACGCGTTGCGGAAGTTCCACCACATCACCGGGATCTGCCGCCGGTCGAGCAGCACGATCGTGCCGCTGCGGCGTTGGATGACGCCTCGGGCGGTGTTGTCGTACCAGCCCCACAGACCGCTGAGCGGGCTCAGCCCCTGCCGCAGCACCAGGTGCGCGGGAGTGGCCGCGCCGGGCAACTGGTGGACGAAGCCGTTGACTCCGCCCTCCCGGTAGGTTTCCATCTCGATCTGACTTTCCAGGCCACTGACCTCGTTGAACCCGGCCAGCAGCAGGCCTTCGATCTCCACCGCGAAATTGAAGGTCGGAAACGGGTCCGGCAGCCGCAGGCCGGTCCAGTTACCCACGGCGGCAGGTGCCCAGCTGAGCCCGAGCGGAATCCCGGTCGACATCATCTCCGTGCCCCTCCCTGTTCATTGAGCCGCTCGTTGATCCGGGCGACCTCCGCGACCCAGCGCTGCCGTTCCCGGTGGTCCAGCTGCATGATCTCGTGATATGGCCAGTGAAAGTGATAGGCCAGGTACGCTACTTCCTCGTGCAGCCGGTCCGGGGAGTAGCGCGTCATCCCCCCAGGCTGGGCGGCTCCACTTCGAACGATCCGCTGCAGTGCGGGCAGTCGACCTGCAGCCGGGCGTGTCCGTTGAGGTTGATGCGCTGGTAGAAGTCCTGCAGGTAGGCGAGATCGGCGGAGTAGAGGTTCTCCACCACGTTGGTGTTGACGTACTCCAGGCCGCCCAGCCGGTTGATCACCCGGGCCAGCAGGATGATCACCAGATACCCCGGATTCGACCGTACCCGGGGATCCTTGATCGGCTCGATCTCGTCCAGCGCCGTGGCCATCCGCATGGTCCCCTCGCGGTGCACCGTGCCGTCCGGCGCGACCAGACCGTGCGGCAGGGTGAACGGGAACTCGGTTCGGCGGGCCTCGGCGACCCCGGTCAACTCCACTGGTCGACCTCGATACGCTCGCAGGCGAGGGTGAGCTGCTCCACCGCGATCTCGTCGCTGGTCGCGCTCAGGCTGGGTCCGCTCCACGACTTGGGCCAGCAGTCGAACAGATTCCAGGTCACCTTCGGATTGCCCTGCTGGTCGAGCAGGGTGATCGAAACGTTGTGCCGCTCCACGGTGCCCTTCATCACCTTCTGCCGCCACTCCCACAACTTGCTGTCACTGGTCAGGCCACGGCTGAGGGTGATGTCACCGTAGCTGTTCAGCCCGGGGATCTTGCGCGGCGCCAGGTTCCGGTCCGTACCCTCCCGGTACTCGGCGGCGTTCTGGCTGGTCTCCAGCCCGGAAGCCTCCCGGAAGCCGGCCCGGGTGATGCCGTCCAACTCCACCGCGAAGTTGTACCCGAAGTAGGGATCGAGTCTGTCCACAACCGCACCTCACTGTCTGTCCGCACCGACTGTTGTCCGCACCGGTCACGCCACGCCGACCGTCACCCCGCTCGCGCCGTGGATGACGCGAACGGTGACGAACTCGGCTGGCGCGGTCGGCGCCACTCCGATGTGTGTCACTACCACCCCGGCCTCGATGACCGCAGGTGGGTTCGTCTCGTGGTCGCACTTGACGTAAAACGCCTCGGCGGGCGTACGACCCTGCAGGGCACCACGCTGGAACAGCCCGTCGAGGTACGCGGTGAGCTCCCGCATGATCCGCACCCACAGCCGTACGTCGTTGGGCTCATGGACCAGACCGGTCATGAACCGCTCGATCCAGCGGCCGATGGTGCTCACCAGACGGCGGGTGGTCACGTCCCGCCAGGCCGGGTCGGTGGCGAGGGTACGTGCGCCCCAGACCCGTACGCCCCGGCCGGGCAACGCGCGCAGACAGTTGACCCGCTGCTCGTACAACGTGCCGATCTCGGAATCGGTGAGCTGCACATGCAGGTCGACGACGCCCTCGACCACCGTGTTGGCCGGCGCCTTGTGGACGCCGACCCGCTGGTCGGCGGTGGAGTACACGCCGGCGACGTGCCCGGACGGTGGCAGGTGACGCAACCGACCGTCCGCGCCGGACGCGCCCAGCCACGGGTAGTACAGCGCGCCGAACGCACCGTCGGGCCCGGTCAACGCCGCACACTGTTCGACGATCATCTGCGGATCGATGGCCGGGACGCCGTCGAGCAGCGCGAACCGGTCACCGCGCTGCCGGCAGTGTCGCAGCATCGCCTGCTGCGCCTCGACGACCGGGGTGATGTCCTGGTCGACCGGCCACGGTGCGACGGTGACGATGTCGGGGGCGCAGACGAGGTCGACGTCGTCCAGGTCGTCCAACGTCACCAGCCCGGCCCGCACCGCCTCGACGGGCGACAGCGTCCCGGGCAGCCGGACGATGTGACACAGCGTCCCGCCGTTGTCGAAGAATCCCCGGACCGCGTCGGCCAGGAACCCGTCCGAGGTGTCGCCGGGGGACGCACTGCCGAAGATCGCCTCGAACTGCGGCCACAGGGTCAGCCGCTGCGGGGCGTACGGTCCGGCGGCGGCCCGGCCGAGGAAGGCGGGTACCCCGGTGAGCTGGGTCGGAGGCGGCGGCGGGAACACGTCCTGCCGGTGCACCCCGGGTGTCAGCTGGTGGGTCACGGTCTCGTCCGGTCGTCCGCTACTGGATCCCGCCGGCCCACTGGCTGATCCGGAACACCACGAACTCGGCCGGGCGCACCATCGCCACCCCGATCTCGACCACCAGTTGGCCGGCGTCGCGGACCGCAGCCGGGTTGACGGTCTCGTCGCAGCGTACGTAGAACGCCTGCTCCGGGGTGTTGCCCAGCAACGCTCCGGACGCCCACACGGTGGTCAGGAAGGCACTTACGTTGCGCCGGATCTTCGACCACAGCTCCGGCGCGTTCGGCTCGAAGACGACCCACTGGGTGCCCTCGTCGATCGACTCGCGCAGGAAGTTGAACAGCCGCCGGGAGGGCACGTACCGCCACTCGGCCTGTTCCTTGCCGGCGAGGGTGCGGGCACCCCAGATCGTGATGTTGCCGCCGAACTTGCGGATCACGTTGATGTCTTCCGGGTTGAGCCCAGCCTGCTGCGCTTTGCTGACCAGCGCCTCGACGCCCAGCGCGCCCCGGATCACCTCGTTGGCCGGTGCCTTGTGCACACCCCGCTCGGTGTCCACCCGGGCGTAAACCCCGGCGATGTGCCCGCTCGGCGGCTGGTACACCTTGTTCCCGTCGGCGTCGGTGGCACCCACGTCGATCCACGGGTAGTAGATCGCGCCGTAGCTGCTGTCCCGGACGTCGCCCTGGATCGCTTCCTTGGTCAACGTGGTGGTCTGCCGGCCGTCGAGGATCGCGAACCGGTCCTGCAGGTACTGGTTCTCGCAGTGGTCGAGCAGCGCGGTCTGCACCGCGTCGCTCACCGCACCGGGGATCGCGACCAGAGCGATCTCGTCGATCGCGGCGAAGGTCTCCAACGCGCCGGCCAGATCCTCGTCCGAGGGTTCGGCGTCGGCGTCGACAGGAGCGACCCGGGTGATCCAGCAGCGGCCACCGCCGTTGTTGAAGAAGCCGTACACCGCGTGGGCGAGGGTGTGGTTGCCCTGCTGAATGTCGCCGAAGAGGTTCTTGAACGTCTCCCAGCCGTCCACGAGCTGGGCCTCGCCGGCAGGCGCCACCGAGTGGAAATCGGCTGGCTCGGCCTCACCGGCCGCGGTCACTCCGGAGCGGCCGGGCAGCAGCGGCATCGTGACGTCGTCGGCGACGGCACCGATGAAGCCGGCGGTGCTGGTCCCCACACCGGCGATCGGTTTGATGGCCGAGGGGACCTCCTCGACGTACACGCCCGGCGCTAGATACTGCGGCATCTGTGGGTACTCCCCCTCGTCAGGACTCGTGACTCACGCTCTGGCCGACCCGAATGACCGTCCCGGTCACCTCGGGCCCGACCGGCGCGGATTCGAACACGTCGACGCTGAGCGTGACGCTGTAGTGCAGGACCGCCTTGGGCCGACCGCCCATGGCCTGCCAGAACTCGCCGATGCCCTGCAGCTGGCTCTCGGCGGTGACCATCGCGCGCAGCGGTGGCTGCTGGCCGGCAAGGTCGCCCCGCAGGTAGTCGGCGGGAATCTCCCGGTGACGCAGCAGCACCCGCAGTACGTCGCCGAGCAGTCGGTGCTCGTCCTGCGCCGGGTTGGGCGCGCTGTCGTTGGGCCACGCGGTGACCAGATAGGAGCAGTCGACCCGGGCCGGCACCCGCCGCCGGGTGATCATGCCGGATTCCTGCCGGGTGTTCTCCCACTGGTTGGTCCGCAGCTCGTGGTTCTCGCGGACGTCGTAGAGGAAGAACGCGATCGCGGGCAGGGTGACGCCCGACGGCGGGAACTGGTCGTCCGGTGTGGCGAAGCTGACGGTGATCCCGGGCAACGCCAGCTCGCCCTGCACGAGAGCGGCGAGCGACGCGTCCAGATCATGAAACACTGCCCTGTCCCGCCCCCAACTGCGTCCTTCGCGCCGGTCGACAGGTCTACCGGACTGGCGTCCCACGAGCGTCTGCGTCGGCGTCTACCGGACCGCCTCGGCGGATCCTGGGCGACGACCCAGAGGGTGGTTGAACTGGCACATCACCTGCCAATGTGATGTGCGTCACATCAGGATCCTGGCTACCCCGGCCAGCAGGATCATGAGATCAACAGTCCCCTGAAGAACTCTCCCACCCTGGAGACCTCCCCCGGTGTGTACCCCTGTCTGGCGCGCAGGCTGTTGCGAACCCGGACCGCCATGTCCGCCCACTCGTTGGGCTGGTACCTGTGCGAGTAGGCGTGCCCCTCGGTCTGGGCGAACCGCCGGTTCTCGACGACCACACCGGTCCCCCGCTTGGCACCCCGGCCGACGAGAGGAGTGACCAGCTCGGCGGCGTTCGCACCACCGTTGGCGGAGGTGTCGAAGACTTTGTCGCCCGCTCCCGAGAGGACCTCCTGGACCCACATGCCGCACATCACGTCCAGGGCGACACCGGCCAACCGCTCCTGCATGTTCGGAAAGACCGGTTGCACATATTCACGCCCGGTACGCCGCAGTAGTTCGTCGACGAGCTCGTCGTTGCCAAAGAGCCCTTCAAGCTCGGGATGCGAATGGACAATCTGATCTCTGACAGTGGAAAGTCTCGTCTTGTAGAAGAAGATGCCGGCATGGTTCTTGTGCAACCTGGTCCAATGGGGTATTTTACCGATGAATAAATAGTTGATGATGAGGGCGAACAGTCCACGCGCCTCGGCGAGCGCCGCGTCGCTGTAGTCTTCATCGATGTTGTCTCGAATCCATTGAACGACATCACCAGCCCGGGTGTTGGCCAGACCCAGGGCAAACTTGGAATGCGTCACCTTGCTCTGCGCCGTCCCGGGGGCCGTAGGCTGCGCGCTCCGGTCGGCGAATTCGTCGCCGACCTGGGTGATCGACAGGCCGTAGGTCGCCTGCACATGCCCGTGCGCGCCCGTCAGTGTTCCCGCCGGGGCGGTGGACCCGTTCGGGTATCCGACGAAGTTCATGCCGGCCGGGTTCGCGGTCATGCCGGGGAGACCGTCCAGCGGCACGTTCGTGTTCGGCGTGAGCGCTTGGTCCTCGATGTGGGTCGCCACCCGAACGAGCCTGTTCATGACGCCACGCACCGTGCTCTCGGAATCCTTGAACTCATCCATCGGTCCGGTGACGAGTTCAAGGATCGGGGCCGGTTGGCCGGCGCCACGAAGCGCCGCGGGAACGACGCTCACGTCCAGGTCGGCAGAATGATCGACATGTGCCTCGAAACGTCTGCCGCGAGCAACCGCTGTGGCGTTCACCACGGGTGTGCTCTCCACCCCGGCCTGCCGGCTGAACAACGGCACGTGATGGAGCTCCAACTCGAACCCGAACTTGCGCTGGGCGACAGCAGGTCCCACCGGGGACGTCGGCCCGGCGGCACAGGGTCCAGCGGCTCCCTGCTGGACGGTGTGCGTCAGCTCGTGCCCCAGCAGCGCATCACCCCGCGCGCTACCCGGCCGGTACTCACTACGGCGCACGAACACGTCGGCGCCGACGGTGAAGGCCCTCGACCCGAGCGTGTCGTTCAGCCGGTCGGACTCGGCACCGACGTGCACCCGTACCCCGCTGAAATCCGCCCCCGACACCCGCTCCATCCGCTCCCGCACACCGCCCGGCACCGCACGCCCACCGCCGCCGCGCGCCCGGTCCACCGCCCGCGCGAGGTCAGGATCCGCCGTGCCACCGGTAGGCGCGTGCACCCGACGGATCGCCTCCGGGGCACGCTGCACGGACGGCCCGAACGCCAGCTGGGAGATCCGGTCCGCCTCCCGCTCGAACGGGTCGTCCACCGGCCCGACATTCAGTTTCGCCTGCACGATCGCCCGCGCACCTCGATTGCCGTACCGCCGCTGCAACGAGTCGTGAGGCAGGGCGGCTCGACATGGCGCCGGCGCGGACCCGGATGCCACCACCATGGACCGGTGCGCCACACCGCTGTCCTGCTGCGCTGAATGCACCTCGAACCTCCACTATCTCGTCAGAAGCGCCGGTCTACCGTGGCCTTACCGGTCGGCGGATCGGAACCGAACTCCCCCGCCGAGAGGATCTTGCCCATCTTCTGATACTCGCGCCTGGTGGCGTGGAACAGATGTGCCATCGTCACCTTGCCACTGTCGGCAGCGGCGAGGAAGGCGCCGGCCAGGGCGATGTTGCGGATGTTCCCGCCAGGCAGGTCGACCTGCCGGGCCAACAGGTCGAAGTCGACCGCCGGATCCAGCGGCGCCTGCTCCGGCCAGACCTGCGCCCAGATGCGGCGGCGGTCCGCCACGTCGGGAACGGGGAAGTCGATGGTGGCATGCAGCCGACGGGTGAACGCGTCGTCGAGGTTCTTCCGCAGGTTCGTCGCCAGGATGACCACACCTTCGTGCTGCTCCAGCCGCTGCAGCAGGTAGCTGACCTCCAGGTTGGCGTACCGGTCGTGCGCGTCGCGGACCTGGGACCGCTTGCCGAACATCGCGTCGGCCTCATCGAAGAAGAGCACCGCGTTGCTGGTGGCAGCCTCGGCGAAGATTTGGGAGAGGTTCTTCTCGGTCTCGCCGATGTACTTGCTCACCACCGTCGACAGATCGATTCTGTACAGATCCAGGCCGAGTTCGTGGGCCAACACGTCAGCGGCCATCGTCTTGCCGGTGCCCGAGGGACCGGCGAACAGCACCGCCAGGCCACGCCCGTTGGCCAACTTGCGCTCGAACTCCCAGGACTCGTAGACCACCGACCGGTAGCGGAGCTGGTCGGCGATCTCCCGCAGCTGCTCCATCCGGTCGGCGGGCAGCACGAGGTCCGACCAGTCGTAGTGCGGCGTGATCCGCTGCGCAAGGTCGGCCAGCTTGTGGTTGGACTGCAGGCGGCACGCCGCGTACAGGTCGGCCGGGGTGACCCGGGGCGCGCCAGGGTCGCGGGCGTACGCCAGGTTGCGGGCGGTCGCCGCAGCATCGCGGATCTGGCCACCGGTCAGCCGGAACTTGCCGGCGACGGCGGCCAGGTCCAACACGTCCCGGTCCGCACCGACGAACGCGCCGTCCCAGATGCGCAGCCGCTCGGCGTAGCCGGGTGCGGGGAACTCCAGTCGGACGAAGGTCAGGCCCGCCGGCAGGTCGACCGGCTCCCACGCGGTGCCACCGGAAAGGAACGACGGAGCCGGGTACGCCGCCAGGGTGGACAGCAGCAGCGACAGCCGTGATCGGGCCGGCTCGACGAGCAGGGAGTCGACGTTCGCCCAGCACATGACCGCGCCCTGCAGCCTGGCTTCCCGCTCGACCAGGCCGACCAGGGTGGCGAACTCCTCGGCCGGTCGGTCGGCCAGCAGATCGGCCGACACCACCAGCAGCGGCGCGTACCAGTGACGCGCACACGCCGCCGCGACGCTGCGTCGGCCGACGCCGTACGGCCCCCGGCAGTAGACCACCACGTCGTCGGTGGCATGCTCGCTCAGCCGGGCCAGCGCCGCCCCGAACTCCGCTGGGAAGTGCAGGTCGTCGAGGGTCCCGGTCGGCGCGACAATCCGGGCGTACGGTCGCAGCCGCTCGGCGACCTCGTCGTCCTCGAGCAGGAACCCGACGACCCGCGGGTCCAACCGGACGTTGTTGCCCTGCAGTGAGTGCGCCGGTGCGGTCGGGTCCCCGGTCGACGTGACGAGCCGATGCCGGAGCAACGGTGCCGACGGCGCGAACCGTGCTTGCGCGGCCATCCGGGACCGACGGTCGCCGCACAACATCGTGAGGACGAGATCGACTGTCGGCAGTCGGCGGGTCAGGTCGTCGTGCAGGTAGCCGTACAGCCGCTCGTAGCGTCGGTCGACCTCGGGCGCCAGACAGGCCACGATCACCTCGACGTCGAACGGGGCGAGGTCGAACATCCCGGCCAGCGCCACCAGGCGCAGATGCGCACCGTCTTGGATACCCTGCGCCACCCGCTCACCGATCTCGCGGGACAACTCGTCCAGCCCGGTGCCGGTCTCCGGGTCGTCGTCGGCCGGCGGAACCCAGTCAGGCGCACCGTCCAGCAGCGCGTCGACCTCGGCATCGGAGACGTAGAAGGCGGAGAGCTCGCCAGCGGGTCTACGCTGTGCCCGGCGGACCCGCCTGACCTGCCGGCTCAGCACCAGATCGAGCCGGGCGAGTTCGGCCAGCAGGTGTTCCGTCGAGTTGGCGTACCCCGAAGCGGCCATGGATCCCAGCACCTCGTCCCGGTTGTCCCCGACCGGTACATCATTGCCGCCGGAAGCGGACGGCGCGATCGTGGATACGCCGACAGTCAGCACCGATCGGCCGCGGCCCGGTCGGATGTCCGCCGCCCGGTCCGCCCGGATCTGCTCGTAGAGGACCGTGGTGTCCACCGACGGGCGCACCCCGAACTCCTGGTCCACCACCGAGGTGCACAGTTCGTACTGGCGAAGCGCGGCGATCCGGTCGCCGGCGGCGTAGTGCAGCCGCATCAGCTGGCGGTGGGTCCGCTCGCGCGCCGCGTCGTGGCGCAGCACGGTCTGACCGAGGCCCACGCCCTTGGCGTAGAGACCACGGGCCTCGCAGTAGCCCATGAGCTGTTCCTGCATGGACAGGTAGGTGTCGCGTAGCCGGTCCCGTTTGGCACCGCACCAGTCGTGGTACCAGGTGGCGAGGAGGTCTCCACGGTAGAGATCGAGCGCGTGCTCGATCGCATGGGCCTGGTTGTCGGAGAGCGCTTCGCCGGGCACGTCGCGAACCGCCGCGTAGCTCTGCTCGAACGCGTCAACGTCAAGCCAGCAGGGTGCCTCCGGGTTGATCCGCACCCAGCCTGGGTCGATGACGACGAGTTCGCTCGCCGGGCGCTGGTCGTTCGGCTGGTCCTGCATGCTCGTGTTGAGCCGCCAGAGTGCCTGGCGCAGGTACTTGCGGGCAACGCCGGGCTCGGCGTCCGGCCACAGCAGTTCCGAGATGGATTCGCGAGCGTGCGTCCGGTTCCGATGAATGAGCAGGTAGCCGAACAGCTCGAGAGCCTTGCCCGGCGGCGCACTGAGCGGTTGGCCACGTCGGAGGATCGAGACCTCATCGAAGAGTCTCACCTGCACGACGTGTCTCCTTCGTACCGCAACGGCCCGTCCGGCCGGCCACCGGCGGCGCGGACGTGGGCGCCGCTCGCCGCCGCGTCGCCGCACGTCGTCCCCGGCTCCAGTGCCAATCAGGACATACGGGGGCCACGCTACTCCACGGTGCTTCGACCGGTCACCGCGACTGTCGTCGACCGGCCACTTCGGCTACGGCGACAACCGGGCCGGCAGGTCCTGCCCCGGCCACGGTCTGCGGACCGTCCTGGAAGGAAATCGACGTCGAGACCGGCGACCTGGAACAACCGTCACCTTCTGTGATCGGCGACCACAGGGCCGGATTATGGCCGGCCGTCGTGGAGCATCCGCAACCGGGTCAGGGTCTGCTTGTCGTCGCGGGGCACATGTCCGTTGACCGCGCGACAGACCCAGCCCAGCTGTTCTCTCGGAGAACGACGACGTCGCCCAGGTCCAGGGAGAGCATTGCGGCTACGTCGCGCGGCGCTTGCTGTCGGGATACGGCCCGGCATTCGACCAGTGGTGCGCGTCCCTGCATGGTTGCCTCGGCAGCGAACGGTGTCAGGTTCTGTTCCCGCAGGAGGGGGTTGGCATACCGGTCTGGTCCGAGCCGCATGAGCGGTGGCCGGTTACGGACGAAGACGTCGTAGAGCATCGTCGCGACCTGCGCCCATTGGGACGCGCTGACGGGCGCCGGTCCGCCCAGCTGCGCTGGCCACGTCGAGCGCGTTCGCCACGCTTCGACGTCGCGGTCCGGGCCGTTCCCGGACGCTGCGGATCGGAATGGGAATCCGCGTTCCTGGCCATCGGGATGGGCGGTCACGAGTCGCGTGAGCTGACCTTCGGCGTTGAGGCAGGCGTCCAGCGCTTTGGCGAGGTGCAGGCTGGGCGGTTTCTTGCCGTTCTCCACCTCACACAGGTACGAACGCGAAAAGTACGCCTTCTTTGCCAGATCCCGGAACGACATCCCGTGTTCCTGTCGAAGTCTGCGCATCAGTCGGACGAAGTCCGGGTCAACGACGACCATTCCGGTTCCTTCCGAGTGGCAGGGGATCAGAGACCTTGCCCCGTTGAGGTCGGCGCTGTACAAGTGCGACGCCCGCCAGGACCAGGAGCATGCCGAGGACCATGAACGCTGTCACCTGCTCATCGACGACCAGGAAGCCGAGCACGACCGCGACGACCGGCAACAGATACGTGACCGTGGACGCCAGGGTAGGTCCGTCATCGGTGATGAGCCGGTAGTTGAGCACGTAGGCGGCCCCGGTGCCGAGGACGCCCAGGACCAGCAGGCTGACCACCGCGTCCAAGCGGAAGTCAGGAGCGGTCAGTCCGCCGAGGGGCAGGGCCAGGATCATCAGGATCGTTCCGGCAGCGAGCTGCGCGGCAGACAGCATGATCGGCGGGATTCCCCGGTTGGTGAGGAACTTGCCCATGTACACGTAGGAGACTCCGTAGCTGGCGGACGCCCCCAGGATCGCCAGCCCTCCCCAGCTGGCGACCTCGCTCGCCGACTCCCACGGCGTGAAGATGACCACCGCGCCGACGAAGCCGAGGGTCAACCCCGCTCCTCGCGACCACGTCGCCGTGCGGTCAGTCCCGACGACGAGAGCGATCAGCGCCGTCCACAGGGGCGTAGTGGCGTTCAGGACCCCGGCGACACCGGAGTCAACGGTCTGCTCACCGATACCGAACAGGGTGTACGGGATGGCGTTGGCGACCAGCGCCGCGACGAACAGATGCCCCCACGTTGTCCGGTCGGCCGGGAACCGCAGCCCCCGGTGCAGGGCCACGGGGATGAGCACCAGCGCACCAAGAGCCAGACGGACAAGAACGATCTGCACCGGAGTGAAGCCCCGTAGCGCCAGCTTGATCCAGAGGAACCCTGACCCCCACAGCAACGCGAGCATCACCAGCCGGACGAGACTGCCTCGACTCATCAGACGGTCCTGTCAGTCCTCTACGGGCATGTCGTAGTCCAGGCCGTTCAGGTCACCGCGCATCACGAACCTGGTGACCTCGAACGGGGTGTGCTGCTCGTCGAAGCTGGTGTGCAGCACCTCGATGACCGGTACGCCGGGCGGCATCCCCAACCCGGTCGACTCGTCGTGGTACGGCATCCGGGCCGAAATCTCTTCGCGGATGCGAGTGACCTGGTAACCGAGTTCTTCGAACCTGGCGTAGATGCTGCCCTTGCCGAGGGTCCGCTCGGTCGCCAGCGGCGATCCGTCGGCGACGTCGACGGGGATGTACGTCACGCCGACCTGTACCGGCTCGTCATCGGCGAAGTACCAGTTCTCCCGCCGGATGACGGTTGCGATGTTCGCGTCGAGGCCGAGGCGTTCGGCGACGTCCGGCGGCGGGGTGTCGCGGGTGACCGACCGGCATTCGGTCCGGGGATCGCGGCCCTGTTTCGTGACCTCGATGCGGAACGGCGACAGTCCCGTTTCGTTGCGCAGCTGGCGTGAGTAGCGGTTGGCCCCGAGGCGCATCAGGGGCCGGCTGGGGCGAACGTAGACGCCGCGCCCGTGCTGCGCGACGACCAGGCCCTCCCCTTGCAGGATGCTGATCGCTTCCCTGGCGGTGTTGCGTGCCGTGCCGTACCGGGCGGCAAGGTCCCGCTCGGATGGCAGCTTGCCTCCGGGTGCCAACTCCCCCGCCTGGATACTCAGACGCAGGTCATCGGCTATCCGTCGGCTTGGTGGTCGCTTGTCTGCGCTGGTCGGCTCGTCCATGTCTGCCCGCCTGTTCTGGGGGTCAACTGCACGCTCCACGTTACCCTCGACTGGCTCAAGCCAGCAGCTGGCGACTGTTCGCTATGTGCTTGGAACTGGCTCAGGCCAGGAGCAGTCGGCCGATCTCCTTCGGCCGCTTAGGAGTACTGGCGCCCACCGGCGACCGTCGTCGCGGGCCAGGAACTGAGACGCCACAGGGCACCGGTCATCCGGTGCCTTGTTCGCGTGCTGGTCAGAGTGTGGGCGCGGCAGGTTTCGAACCTGCGACCCCTCGCTTGTAAGGCGAGTGCTCTCCCACTGAGCTACGCGCCCGGGCATCACAAGAATCGCCGGCCCGGCGGCGGCCAGTTTACCCTGCCTTCTCCAGCGCGGCGCGACCGAGTTCCCGGCGGCCGGCGACCCGTACGGCCGGCAAGCGGATCACCCCGGCCCGCAGGGCCCGCTGGACGGTAGCGGGCCCCGCAGGGTCGGACGCTGGTCAAACGGCCCGGAGGCTGGTCAGTTGTCCGTGACGCGGATCAGTCGGCCAGGTCGGCCAGCGCCTTGCGCCACACGGCCTGGTCGCGGGCCTGGCCGGGCCCGTTCATTTCGGCGAAGCGGACCACACCGGTCTTGTCGATCACGAACGTGCCCCGGTTGGCGATCCCGGCGGAGTCGTTGAACACCCCGTACGCCTGGGCGACCGCGCCGTGCGGCCAGAAGTCGGCGAGCAGCGGGAACTGGAAACCTTCCTGCTCCGCCCAGATCTTGTGGGTGTAGACGGAGTCCACGCTGACGGTGAGCGTCTGCACGTCGTCGTTGACGTAGGCGTCGATGTTGTCCCGGACCTCCTGCAGCTCGCCCTGGCAGGTGCCAGTGAACGCGAGCGGGTAGAAGATCAGCAGGACCGCCTGCCGACCCCGGAAGTCGGCCAGCCGCACCTCCTGGTTGTTCTGGTTCTTGAGGGTGAACTCCGGTGCCGGCGTGCCGACCTCAACGGGCATGTGCGCTCCTTCACTCACTTCTTGGCCTTGGCCCCACGGCGCAGTACCAGCCGGGCGGCACTCCAGTCCTTGCCGGCGTTGACCATGGAAGTCTGTTGCAGTCCGGCGCTGGGCGCGGACTCGCTGATGTCACTCGGCTCGACGTGGCCGTCACGCCCGGCCTTGGGCGTCAGCAGCCACACCACCCCGTTGTCGGCCAGCGGGCCGAGCGAGTCGACGAGCAACTCGAACAGATCTCCGTCACCGTCGCGGTACCACAGCAGCACCGCGTCGACGACCTCGTCGGTGTCCTCGTCGACCAACTCGCCGCAGCGGTCGGTCAGGGCGTCGCGGAGATCCTGGTCGACGTCGTCGTCGTAACCCATCTCCATGACCACCATGCCCGGCTCGATGCCGAACCGGTCCGCCAGGCTCCGTACGCCGTCGGCGGCCTGACCAGCGGTCGCGCTCACTGTTACTTGCCTCCTCGTCTTGAGCTGCCGGTATCCGTCGGACACCGATAGCGGGTAGTTCACACAGTTGTGCCGCCCGGCGCAAGTGGCGCACCGAGTTCACCGGAATTTACCGTGCCAGCAGCGCTCGGGCACCCTGGGTGATGGCATCTTCGCCGACCAGCACCTGGTTGGCGACCGGGCCGAGGGGGACGTAGGTGTCCAATGCCGCGATCCGGGCAGCGGCTCCGACGTACCCGGCTTCGACCAGCGCTGCCAGCACCCCCTCACCGACCCCGCCGGAGCGGCGGGTCTCGTCGACCACCAGCACCCGACCGGTCGCCGTCGCCTCGCGGATGATGTCGGCCACCGGCAGCGGTGCGAGCCAGCGCAGGTCGACGACCCGGCAGCCGGCCCCTTCGGCGGCCAGCCGGGCTGCGACCCGCAACGACATCCGTACGCCGTTGCCGAAGGTGATCACCGTCAGGTCCTCGCCGCTGCCGACGGAGTAGCTGCGGGCCCGGCCGACCGGGATGTGCCGGGCACCCCACTCCCCTGGCGGGGTGTACGGCGCCAGCCACAGTCCGTCATCCGGACTGTGCAGGTCACGGGTGTCGTAGAGGGCGACGGGCTCCAGGAAGACGCACACACTGCCGTCGACCGCCGCGCTGGCCAGACAGGACCGCAGTAGCCCGGCGGCGTCGTCGGCCCGGGCCGGCACGGCCAGCACCAGGCCGGGTACGTCCCGCAGCACCGCCAGCGAGTTGTCGTTGTAGAGATGTCCGCCGAGGCTCTCCTGGTAGGCCAGACCGGGCACCCGCAGCACCATCGGGTTGCGGTAGCCGCCCCGGGAGAGGAACTGCAGCGCGGCGGCCTCACCACGCAGCTGGTCCTCGGCGCTGTGCAGGTGGCTCAGGTACTGGATCTCCGGTACCGGCAGCTGACCGGCCAGTCCGGCACCGAGTCCGATGCCGAGGACCGTGGTGCCGTCGCCGGTGGTGTCGAAGACGCGGTGGACGCCGAACCGGTCCTGCAGCCCGGCGGTGACGCCGTGTACCCCGCCTTTGGCGGCGACATCGGCACCGAACACGGTCATCGCCGGGTACGTCAGCAGACCGTCGGCGAGCGCCGCGGTGATCGTCTGGGCCAGGGTCATCGGCCCACGTTCCTCCGGCAGCCGGGTGCCGAGGGTGGTGGCGCGGGTGGTGGCCGCCGCTCCGGCCGCGCGGGCGCCGGTGTCGGCGACCACCCGGGCGACCCGGATCGGCCGGCGCGGGGCGAGAGTGGCCACGACCTGTCCGGCGGTGTCGAGCTTGGCCTCCCCGATGACCTCCTCGGCGACCTTGCGCACCTGCCAGCCGACTTCGTCGTACCGGGAAATGATCTCGTCGGGGCTGGCCAGGCCGGCGGCGACCAGCAGCCGCGCGGTGCCGACCAGTGGATCGCGGGCGACGTCGCGGGCGATCTCCTCCGCCGACCGGTACGCCGATTCGACGTCGGCGCCACTGTGCCCCATCAGCCGGACGGTGGACAGGTGCAGCACCGCCGGCCGGCGGTGCTCGCGGACCCAGGCGGCAGCCTCGGCGGCGACGTCATAGGTGGCCGCCAGGTCGCACCCGTCGGCGGCGAAGTACCGCAGCCCTGGTCGGGAGCGCAGCGTCTCGGCGACCCAGCCGTCCGGCGATCGTACGCTGCCACCCAGGCCGTTGTCCTCGCAGACGAACAGCACCGGCGTGGACAGCCCCGCGTGGTCGGCCCAGCCGGCGGCGTTGAACGCCGACGTGGCAGCGGCGTGGTTGACTGCCGCGTCGCCGAAGCTGCAGACCACGATGGCGTCGTCCGGCCAGGGCAGCCGGGGTTCCAGGTACGGCCGGCCGACTGCGGCGGACCGGGCCAGCCCTGGTTGACGTTGCCGGACGGTCGGCGCCAGCCGGCGCATCCGGTCGATGCCGAGCGCGGTCCCGACCGCTCGGGGCAGGTGCCCGCCGACGACGCCGGAGGTGGGCACGATGTTGATCGCGGTGTTGCCGAACACCTTGCCCCGGCCGCCGGTGGTCGGGTCGGACGCGGAGGCGACGGCGCCGCGCAACACATCCCAGGCGGCGTCGGTGACCGGGTCGGTGCCGGCTTCGCCAGCGTCGGTGCCGGCCGCGGGGGCGGCCGCGGGGGCGGCCGCGCCGGGGCGGAGGCCCGGTTCGACGCCGGGCTCGTGGCCGGCGGCGAGGCCGGCCTGAGCGAGCCGGGCGCAGTAGAAGCCACCGGACCGGTAGTGCAGTAGCGCCGGGTCGGTCACCCGGACGGCGGCGGCCAGCGCCGCGTTGCCCTCGTGGCCGGACGAGCCGAGCGTGTAGAAACCTTCTCCGAAGCTGCGCAGCCAGCGTTTGGCCAGGTCGAGATGGCGGCTGGTGAGTTGGGCGTCGAACAGCGCCAGCGCGGACTGCCCGGTGAGCAGGGTTCCGTCGCGTACCGGTTGTTCGGGGGCCCGTCGGTCCGGTGCGGTGTCCATCGCGGCGACCGCGGTGCGGAACCGTTCGTCGAGGTCCTGCGGGGTGGTCACGTCGGACAGCATTACCGACGCCCGCCAGGCGCGGCCACCGGGCGGCGAGCGGGCCGCCGCTGGGCCGGGTCGGGGCAGACTGCAGCGCCGCTGGTGGCCGGGGAGGTCATGGTCGCGATGCTACGCGGCAGCCCGGCAAACGGCAGCGCAGCCGCGCCGCCAGGCGCGGCTTGGACACGGCAGCGCAGCCGCGCCGCCAGGCGCGGCTTGGACACGGCAGCGCAGCCGCGCCGCCAGCGGGGTCACTTGCGGGCGGCCGATAGCATAAGGTTCAGTACGTTCTGAACGTTCGCAACACACGTTGATCGCCACACACGTTGATCGCAACACACGTTGATCGTCGAACGCTTCGAGGTGGAGCGTCGTCAAAACTCGAACCAAGGAGGCGAGGTCCGATGGCTGACCCGGCCATCCGTACCGAGCAGTTGATTAAGACGTACGGCCGCAACCGCGGCCTCACCGGCCTCGACCTTCAGGTCGAGACCGCCGAGGTGTACGGGTTCCTCGGCCCCAACGGGGCCGGCAAGTCCACCACCATCCGGCTGCTGCTGGACCTGATCCGCCCGACCAGCGGCACCGTCCGGGTGCTGGGGCTCGACCCGCGCGCCGACGGCATCCCGCTCCGCCGACGGATCGGTTACCTGGCCGGCGACTTCATCGTGGACGGCCGGCAGACCGGCCACGAACTCCTCACCTACCTGGGTAACCTGCGCGGCGGCGTGCCGAAGGCGCGGATCGCCGAGCTGGCCGACCGGCTCGACCTCGACCTCGGTCGGCGGATCAAAGGGCTGTCCAAGGGCAACCGGCAGAAGGTCGGCGTAGTGCAGGCCTTCATGCACTCCCCCGAGCTGCTCATCCTCGACGAACCGACCAGCGGCCTGGACCCCTTCCTGCAGCAGGAGTTCGTCGCGATGGTCCGCGAGGCGAAGGCCGCCGGGCAGACCGTCTTCATGTCCTCGCACGTGATGAGCGAGGTGCAGCAGACCGCCGACCGGGTCGGCATCATCCGCGACGGCCGGCTGGTCACCGTCGAACGGGTCGAGGACCTGCGGGAACGGGCGGTACGCCGGATCGAGATCGTCTTCGACGCCCCGGTGCCGGCCGACGAGTTCGCGACGGTTCCCGGGCTCAGCGACGTCGTGGTGCGCGACAACCGGCTCAGTTGCCGGCTCGACGGGCGGGCCGATCCGCTGATCAAGGCGGCGAGCCGGTACACCGTCGTCAGCTTCCTCGCCGAGGAGCCCGACCTGGAGGACCTCTTCTTCACCTACTACGAGCGGACGGAGACCGACGGTGTTACTGCGTAACCCGTTCACCAAGGCGCTGCGCGACAACCGCCGGTCCATGCTGGGCTGGGCGGTGTCGATCGCAGCCGTCGGCACCATGTACGCGGCGTTCTGGCCGACCATGCAGACACCGGAGATGGCGGACGCGCTGGCGGCGTATCCGGAAGGGATGTTGGAGGCGCTCAACTTCGAAGACGTCACCAGTCCCGCCGGCTATCTCGGCAGCGCCGTCTACGGACTGCTCATC
Organism: Solwaraspora sp. WMMD937; assembly: GCF_029581175.1. Lineage (NCBI taxonomy): Bacteria > Bacillati > Actinomycetota > Actinomycetes > Micromonosporales > Micromonosporaceae > Solwaraspora > Solwaraspora sp. WMMD937. The sequence goes on from NZ_CP120738.1 coordinate 5,915,925, forward strand.
CCCCTGCTCGTGGCGGTGTTCGGGATCGGCGCCGGGGCCCGGACGATCGCCGGTGACGAGGAGGCCGGTTCGCTGGACCTGCTGCTCGCCCACCCGGTCGGCCGGGCCCGGGCCGCGCTGCAGCGGTTCGCCGCGCTGGTGGTCGGGCTGGTGGTCACCGGGGCGCTGCTCTGGCTGGCCCTGGTGGCGATCCGTGGTCCGGCCGAGTTCACCGCAGTCGGGGTCGGTGCGCTGGCCGCGATGACCCTGCATCTGGTGCTGTTCGGCACCGCGTTCGCCGCCCTGGCGTACGGGGTGGGGGCCGCCACCGGCAGCCGCGCGACGGCGCTCGGCGTCGGCGCGGCGGTCGCCGTGCTCGGCTACCTCGCCAATGCCGTCCTGCCCCAGGTCGACGCGTTGGCGTGGGCCCGCGACGTCTCCCCGTTCCACTGGTACCTCGACGGCGATCCGTTGGTGAACGGGGTGCAGGTCGGCGGCGTACTGCTGCTTGCCGGCTTCGCCGCGGTCTGCGTCGCCGCCGGCACCTGGCGCTTCACCCGTCGCGACATCGCCGTGTGAGGAATCCGGCGGGCCCGGCTGCCACACTGGCAGGCATGGACTCCGACGTGATCTCCATCCGGACCGGCTCCCGGCCCGTGGTGCGCGACATCACCGCCGAGGCGGGGCGGTTCGTGGCCGGACGTGGCGACGGGCTGCTGCACGTGTTCGTACCGCACGCCACCGCCGGTATCGCGATCATCGAGACCGGTGCCGGCTCCGACGACGATCTGCTCACCGCCCTGGACCAACTGCTGCCCACCGACGACCGCTGGCAGCACCGGCACGGCTCCCCCGGGCACGGCCGGGACCATGTGCTGCCGGCGTTCGTCGCCCCGTACGCCACCCTGCCCGTGCTCGACGGCCGGCTCGCCCTCGGCACCTGGCAGTCGGTCTGCCTGGTCGATCCGAACGGGGACAACGCCGACCGCAAGGTCCGGTTCTCCTTCCTCGCCGGTTGACGGCGGCCGACTCGCTGGTCGAGTCGGCCGGCCGGGCGGTCGGAGCCGGGGCTGGAGCCGGCAGCAAGTTACCGTCTGGTACCTGTGTCCCAGATCGCCTCTATGGCGACCGCGCGTGACGCAACCGGCCTCCAGGGGGCAGGATGGTCAGTAGAGACCTATCCCACACACAACTGAGGGAACGCCTGTGGCCACGGAACGCAAGCGCCCGGTGATCAGCGACGGCCTGCCGAGCCAGCTTCCGGACATCGACCCTGAAGAAACCAGCGAATGGGTCGAGTCACTCGACGGAGTGATCGACGAACGCGGCGCCAAACGCGCCCGCTACGTCATGCTGCGCCTGCTCGAACGGGCTCGGGAGCGTCAGGTCGGGGTGCCGCCACTGACCACCACCGACTACATCAACACGATTCCGCCGGAACGCGAACCCTGGTTCCCGGGCGACGAGATGATCGAGCGGCGGATCCGCGCGTACATCCGGTGGAACGCCGCGGTGCTGGTGCACCGCGCGCAGCGGCCGGAGATCGGCGTCGGTGGCCACATCTCCACCTACGCCAGCGCCGCGTCCCTCTACGAAGTGGGGATGAATCACTTCTTCCGTGGCAAGCAGCACCCCGGCGGCGGTGACCACATCTTCTTCCAGGGGCACGCCTCCCCCGGCATGTACGCCCGCGCCTTCGTCGAGGGCCGGCTGTCGGAGCAGCGCCTCGACGGCTTCCGGCAGGAGCTGTCGCACGCCGGGCTCGGCGGCGGCCTGCCGTCGTACCCGCACCCGCGGCTGATGCCGGACTTCTGGGAGTTCCCCACCGTCTCGATGGGCCTCGGCGCGATCAACGCGATCTACCAGGCCCGGTTCAACCGGTACCTGCAGCACCGGGGCATCAAGGACACCTCCGACCAGCACGTGTGGGCGTTCCTCGGCGACGGTGAGATGGACGAGCCGGAGTCGCTCGGCGCGATCGGGGTGGCTGCCCGCGAGGAGCTGGACAACCTCACCTTCGTGATCAACTGCAACCTGCAGCGGCTGGACGGCCCGGTGCGCGGCAACGGCAAGGTCATGCAGGAGCTGGAGGCGTTCTTCCGGGGTGCCGGCTGGAACGTGATCAAGGTCGTCTGGGGCCGGGAGTGGGATCCGCTGCTCGCCGCGGACACCGACGGCGCGCTGGTCAACCTGATGAACACCACGCCGGACGGCGACTACCAGACCTACAAGGCCGAGTCCGGCGCGTACGTGCGGGAGCACTTCTTCGGTCGCGATCCGCGTACCCGCAAGATGGTCGAAGGGCTGTCCGACGACGAGATCTGGAACCTCAAGCGCGGCGGGCACGACTACCGCAAGCTGTACGCGGCGTACAAGGCGGCCACCGAGCACACCGGCCAGCCGACGGTGATCCTGGCCAAGACGATCAAGGGCTGGACGCTCGGGGAGCACTTCGAGGGCCGCAACGCCACCCACCAGATGAAGAAGCTGACCCTGGACGACCTGAAGACCTTCCGGGACCGGCTCTACCTGGACGTGCCGGACGAGCAGCTGGAGGCCAACCCGTACCTCCCGCCGTACCTGCGCCCGGCCGACGACTCCCCGGAGATGACCTACCTGCAGGAGCGCCGCAAGGCCCTCGGCGGGTACGTGCCGACCCGGCGGACCGCCGCCCGCCCGCTGGCGGTGCCGGGCAGCGAGCGGTTCGGTGACGTCAAACGCGGCTCCGGCAAGCAGAAGGTCGCCACCACGATGGCCTTCGTCCGACTGCTCAAGGACATCATGAAGGACCGCGAGTTCGGCAAGCGGTGGGTGCCGATCATCCCCGACGAGGCGCGGACCTTCGGCATGGACTCGCTGTTCCCGACGCAGAAGATCTACTCACCGCACGGGCAGAAGTACACCGCGGTGGACCGGGAGCTGTTCCTGTCGTACAAGGAGTCGACCGCCGGGCAGATCCTGCACGAGGGGATCAACGAGGCCGGGTCGGTGGCGTCGTTCACCGCCGCCGGCACGTCGTACGCCACCCACGACGAGCCGATGATCCCGCTGTACATCTTCTACTCGATGTTCGGCTTCCAGCGCACCGGCGACGCGTTCTGGGCGGCGGCCGACCAGATGGCCCGCGGCTTCGTCCTCGGCGCCACCGCCGGACGGACCACGCTCAACGGCGAGGGTCTGCAGCACGAGGACGGGCATTCGCAACTGCTCGCCGCGAGCAACCCGGCGGTGGTCGCCTACGACCCGGCGTTCGCGTTCGAGATCGCGCACATCGTGGAGAACGGCCTGCACCGGATGTACGGCGACTCGCCGGAGAACATCTTCTACTACCTGACGGTGTACAACGAGCCGATCGTGCAGCCGGCGCAGCCGGACGGGCTCGACGTCGAAGGGCTACTCAAGGGCCTCTACCGGTACGCCGCGGCACCGCAGGTGAGTCGGGCCGACGGCGGCGAGGCGCCGCGGGCGACGATCCTCGCCTCCGGCACCGGTATGCAGTGGGCACTCAAGGCGCAGCAGCTGCTCGCCGAGGACTGGGGGGTGGCCGCCGACGTGTGGTCGGTGACCTCCTGGACGGAGCTGCGTCGGGACGCGGTGGCCTGCGAGGAGCACAACCTGCTCAACCTGGGCGGTGAGGCACGGGTGCCGTACGTGCGCACGGCGCTGGCCGACGCGCCGCAGTCGGTGGTCGCGGTCAGCGACTGGATGCGGGCGGTGCCGGACCTGATCGCCCGGTGGGTTCCGGGCGACTACACCTCGCTGGGCACCGACGGGTTCGGGCTGTCGGACACCCGGCACGCGTTGCGGCGGCACTTCCATGTCGACGCCGAGTCGGTGGCCGTCGCAACGCTGCGGCAGTTGGCGTTGCGCGGCGAGGTGCCGGCCGAGGTGCCGGCGGGGGCCGCCAAGAAGTACGCGATCGATGACGTCAACGCCGCTCCGGTCGGGGAGACCGGCGGCGACTCCTGATCCGCAGCGACCGCAGTCGACGGGCCCCGGCGGTCACCCGCCGGGGCCTGCCGCGTCCGGGGCCGCACCGGCTGCGGACCTCGCCGTAGCTGCGGTCGGCTCCGGTCAGCAGGCGTTGGTCCGGTCCGGCTGCCGTCAACCAGACGTTGGTCCGGTCCGGCTGCGGTCAGCAGACGTTGGTCCGGTCGCCGGCGTTGGCGGCGTGCCGGGCGGCGGCCAGGTCGGACAGCCGGCCCAGGGAGGTCTCCAGGTCGGCACCGACCCGGTGCTTGCCGAGTCGCAGCAGGGTCGCGCTGACCTGGCCGGCCGGCCACCGTACGACAGTCAACCGCACGGCTGTGCCGTCCCCCTCCGGGGTGAGTTCGACCTGCACCTCGGTCCGGGCCTCGGCCCGCAGGCCGGGACCTGCGGCCCGCTCCCGCCAGGCGATCAGCTTGGGCGGCTGGAACTCGATGACCTCGGCGTCCGCAGCCGCGCCGTCCGCCGTGTGCACCCGCATCCGGCGGATGTCGCCGCCGATCACCTCGGCCTGGCGGACACCGGCGAGCCAGTCGGGCAGCAACGCGGCCTGCCCGACCACCTCCCAGACGGTGTCGATCGGGGCCTCCGCCCGTCCGCTGCGTTCGATGAGAATCATCTGCCCGCCTGTCTCTGCCTGCTCGTCCTGACAGGCGCAGCCTAAATCACATTTTCCACAAAAGGTGCAGACTTCGCTGTTCGCCCTACGCCACCGCGACCGCCGCACGCCGACCGGTCCGGTCGGTCGCCCCGGAACCGACGACGGTGACTGGACCTGGCCGTCGGGCGGGGATCGGTCGCCCGTAGGCTGGGGCCGTGACGGTACGCGTACGCTTCGCCCCATCCCCCACCGGTATGTTCCACGTCGGCGGTGCCCGGTCAGCACTGCAGAACTGGATCTACGCCAAGCAGCACGGGGGCGTGTTCGTACTGCGGGTGGAGGACACCGACGCGGCCCGCAACCGCCCCGAGTGGATCGAGGGGATCCTCAGTGCGCTGGACTGGATCGGCATCCGTCGAGGTTCGTACGAGGGGCCGTACTTCCAGTCGACCAACGCCGGCGAGCACCGCGCGGCGGCCGACCGACTGCACCAGTCCGGGCGTGCCTACTACTGCGACTGCGCCCGCGCCGACGTGCAGGCCCGCACCGGCAGCGAGTACCGCGGGTACGACGGGTTCTGCCGCGACCGGGGTCTCGACGCCGGTGCCGGACGGGCCCTGCGGTTCCGCACTCCGGACACCGGCAGCACCACGGTCGTCGACCTGATCCGCGGCGAGCCGACGTTCGAGAACCAGTTGATCGAGGACTTCGTCATCGCCCGGGGCGACGGCTCACCGGTCTTCCTGCTGGCCAACGTGGTCGACGACATCTCCCAGGGGATCACCCACGTGATCCGCGCCGAGGAGCACCTGCCGAACACCCCGAAACAGCAGCTGCTGTGGGCAGCGCTCGGGGTCAAGCCACCGGTCTGGGCACACGTACCGGTGGTCGTCAACGAGAAACGTCAGAAGCTGTCCAAGCGCCGCGACAAGGTGGCGCTGGAGGCGTACCGCGACGAGGGGTACCTCGCCGACGCGATGCGCAACTATCTGATGCTGCTCGGCTGGGCGCCGAGCAACGACCGGGAGATCGTGCCCTGGTCGGTGATCGAGGAGGAGTTCCGACTGGAGGCGGTGAACCCGTCACCGGCCTTCTTCGACGAGCGCAAACTGCGCGCCTTCAACGGTGAGTACATCCGGGCGCTACGGGTCGAGGACTTCATCGCCGCCTGCGGGCCCTGGCTGACCGGGACGCCGTCGACGCCGGCACCGACCGGCAGCGGTATCGCGCCGCCGCCGTGGCGGGCGGCCGACTACGACCCGACGACGTTCGCGGCGGTCGCCCCGCTCGCCCAGACCAGGATCGCCGTGCTCAGCGAGATCGTCGCCAACGTCGACTTCCTCTTCCTCGACGTCCCGGTGATCGACGACGCCGCGTGGGCCAAGGCGATGAAGGACGGCTCAGCCGACTTGCTGGACGCGACGCTCGCCGCGTTCGCGGCGCTGCCGGACTGGTCCGCCGAGCCGTTGAAGGCGGCGCTGGAGCAGGTCGGCGCCGAGCGTGGCCTCAAGCTCGGCAAGGCCCAGGCACCGGTACGGGTCGCGGTGACCGGCCGGACCGTCGGGCTGCCGTTGTTCGAGTCGCTGGAAGTCCTCGGGCCGGAGCGCACGTTGCGTCGGCTGCGCGACGCCCGCGCCCGGCTCGGCTGACGCCGCGACGCCCGCGCCCGGCTGGACACCGCGACGGTCCGGCAGATCTGGGACGCCGCGACGGTCAGGTCAGGTGCTGCGGCGGCGGACGAAGAACGCTCCGGCCGCCACCGCGACCAGCAGGACGACGGCACCGACCAGCCACGGCCACCAGGGCGTCGACTCGGTGGAGCTGGTCGCCTGCGGCGTCGGCGCCCGGGTCACCTCCGGTGTCGGTTCGGCCGCGGTGGGGCTGGGCGCCCCGGTCGGTGACGAATCAGCGGTCGGCTCGACACCGACCGTCAAAGTAAAGGCAAGTGTGCCCTTGACCCAGTGCCCATCAGTGGACAACACATTGTAGTCCACTGTGTATTCGCCGGCGGGTCCGGGACGGAACGGCACGCTCACCGCCTTGCCGTCCACTACGGGCGCCCCGGTGGACGCCGCAGCGCCGTCCGGACCGGTCACACTCAGTTCGGTCTGCTCCTGGTTGAGACTGGCCAGAAAGGTGAGGCGGACCGTCTCGGGTGCCTGCGCAAGCTCCGCGCCGTCAGCCGGATCGCTCCCAGTCAGCACGTTGTGCGCCTGGGCCGGTGATGCTCCGAACAGCACCGCGAGCATCCCGACGAACACCGCGAGCAACGTCCCTGGTACGCGTACCACCCTGTCCCCCACCTGTTGCGATCGCCGGATACGATCGGTCGCCAGACAACGTACCGGGCCGCCATCGGCCGACCTCCCTGGTTGGTCGGTCACCGGTCGTCGATGGTTCCCGAAAAATCCGTCCAGCGGGTGCAACCGTCCAGGGTCATGCGGAGTCTCTCACAGTGAGGGTCCGCGACCCCGCCCGCCGCTGATTACGTCGGGCAGCCATCGGGTAGTGAGCACATCGACTAGGGACCTGACCTCCGCGGGGCGAGGGAGTTGACCATGGGACAGCGGGCAGCCAGCCGTCTCTTAGCGGCCGGTGCGCTGCTCCTGGCATTCGGCACGTCCATTTTGTCGGCGAACCGGGTGTACGCGGCACCACCTGCACCAACGACCGTCACCATCGAAGGTGACGACCTGCCGGAGCCGCTCGCCGTGCACGCCGATGCCGACGCCGAGTTGTTCGCGGCCGTGCTGAGCCAGGTCAGCTGGCTTACCGGACCGGGTCAGACCAGTTCCCCGGAGCCGGGCGACCTCGGCCCGAAGTACCTGGTCGTCGTCATGGTGGCGGACGAGCCACATCGCACCTACGAGCTGTATCCACTGGCCGAGGGTGGCCCGCGCGCGTTCCGACCAGCGGAGCAGCCCGGTGACGGCAAGACCACGGCCGGCTGGTTCTTCGGCCGGCTGACGATGTCCGAGACGCTGCGCGCGGCCGGCGCACCGCTGCCGGCCCGCCCGGACAGCATCAGCGGTGGCATCGGCGGCGGTGAACGGGTGATCCCGGAGGACGCGCTCAACCCGGGTGAGGACATCGACAAGATGCTCACCGACCTGCGACAGGTCATGATGCTCAACGCCGTCGTGGTGGTCGGCATCACCCTGGGTATCGCGGTGATCGCCCTGCTGGTGCGCCGCCGGACCAGGTGACCGGCCGGGCCGTGCAGGTGACCGGCCGGGCCGTGTCAGCACCAGCGGTGCGGCGGGCGTTCCCGACGTACCACCCGGGAACTCGGCCGGACCCCGAGGTGACGGTGCGCGCCGGCCCATCCCCGTTGCCCCGCGCAGCAGGTCGACGGCGGCCGCAGGTCGGCCGGGCCGCCCCGGCCGGTTCCCTGCCCGGTCAACGTCCGGCCGGGTGACAGCTGGTCCCGCTCCCCCGGATGGTCCCGCCCGACGCCATGGTCCCGCCCGACGCCGCCGCTGTGGCCAGCCCCCAGGTACGCCATCACGAACTCCTCACCTCGCACGAGCCGTCCCGAGACGACACCTTGCCAGGTACCGGGCCGGCCGCCGCCGGCCCCCCCGCCCGTGGTGACCAGAGGCGGGCGGCCAGCGCCACCACCGTCACCGCCACCAGGACGCCGCCGATCACGTCGACCGGCCAGTGGGCGAGCAGCACCAGCCGGGTCGCCGCGATGAAGATTGCGCCGACTCCGGCGAGCACCGCCACCAGCAACCGCCAGGTACGCCGTACCCCGGGCCAGACCAGCAGGACGACCGCGAACGCCGCAGCGGCGGCGTTGGTGGTGTGCCCGCTGGGGAAGCCGTTGGCGGCGATGGCCACGAAGCCGTCCACCGGGCGGGGCCGGTGCAGCAGCCACTGCCCCAGTTGCCAGCTGACCGGGGCCGCGACGGTCACCGTCGCGCAGAACCAGGCCCGGGGCCGGTCCCGGCGCAGGGCGAACAGGATGGTCGCGGCGGCTCCGACGGCCAGGAACGGCAGCGTCGCCGCCAGATCGGTGGCGGTCCGCAGCGTCGCCACCAGCGTCGGCCGGTCGGCGGCGTAGGCCCGCAGCCCGTCGGTCACCGGAGCGTCCAGTCGGGCGACCAACGCGGGGTCCACCACCAGAGCGGTGGTCAGCGCCGCGAGGGTGAGCAGCGCCAGCAGCGGTACGACCAGCGGCGGACGGGCGATCATCAGCACATGTTGGCACGGTCGGCGCGGTCGTGCCCGCTGGCCGTGACACCCTGACGGGGTGGCGACCAAACGCAACGACGCCGGGCTCACCGCGACCCTGCGTCGTATCGAACGGTCGGCCGGGGCACTGGCGACCGCGAGCGTGGCCCGGATGGACGAGACCCTGCCCTGGTTCCGGGAGCTGCCCGCCGACCAGCGTTCCTGGGTGATGGTGATCGCCCAGGCCGGGGTGCGGTCCCTGGTGGAGTGGCTGCGCGACGGTGGCGGCGCGAACGGCAGCCCGCAGGAGGTCTCCGACGAGGTCTTCGCCGCGGCGCCGCGGGCGCTGGCCCGGTCGATCAGCCTGCAGCACACTGTCGCCCTGATCAAAGTCACCATCGACGTGGTCGAGGCGCAGGTGCCGCATCTGGCCGCGACCGGCGAGGAGTCGCTGCTGCGCGAGGCGGTGCTGCGGTTCTCCCGGGAGATCGCCTTCGCCGCCGCCCGGGTGTACGCGCGGGCGGCGGAGTCGCGCGGCGCGTGGGACGCCCGGCTGCAGGCGCTGCTGGTCGACGCGCTGCTGCGCGGCGACTCGTCGGACGTGCTGGCCAGCCGGGCCGCCGCACTGGGCTGGACCGATGCCTCGCCGGTGTCGGTGGTGGTCGGGCGGTCACCGGGCGGCGAGGTCACCGCCGTCCTGCAGATCGTCTACCGGGCCGCCCGGCGGATCGGGGTGGAGACGATCGGCGGGGTACACAACGACCGGCTGGTGGTGGTGCTGGGCGGGGCGGCCGATCCGGCGGCGGCGACCGGCAAGCTGCTGGACGCGTTCGGCGCCGGCCCGGTGGTGGTCGGACCGATGGTGGCCAGCCTGGACGAGGCGACCGAGTCGGCTCGGGCGGCGCTGGCCGGATACCGGGCGGCACCGGCCTGGCCGGCGGCGCCCCGCCCGGTCGCGGCGACCGATCTGCTGCCGGAGCGGGCCCTCGCCGGTGATCCGGAGGCCCGCCGTCGGCTGCGCCGCGACGTGTACGGAACCCTGGTCCGGGCCGGCGGGGAACTGCTGGAGACCCTGGACGCCTTCTTCGCCACCGGGGCCGTGCTGGAGGCGACAGCGCGGGTGCTATTCGTACATCCGAACACGGTGCGTTACCGACTGCGACGCATCGGTGAGGTGACCGGGCTGTCGCCGTTCGCCGCCCGCGATGCGTACGCGCTGCAGATGGCCCTGGCGATCGGCCGGCTGGATCCCCCGCCGCTGCTGCGCACCTCCCCTGACTGAACGCACTTCCGAGCAACATTTGCGGGCAAAAGACGTGCACATCCGACGATCTTTGTAGGAATCCTCCAACGACGGTAGTGCGGATTGGTATCTCAGCGCACCCAAGTGACCCGTGGGTATCAGGAAGAGTCATAGCCGTGCTCGCCGTACTCTCCCCCGGCCAGGGGTCCCAAAAGCCCGGCTTCCTCACCCCGTGGCTCGACCTGCCCGGCGCCGAGGGCCGCCTGCGGTGGTGGTCCGCGCTCGCCGGGGTCGACCTGGTGCACCTCGGCACCACCGCCGACGCCGACGAGATCAAGGACACCGCTCGCACCCAGCCGCTGCTGGTCGCCGCGGCCCTGCTCGCCGCCGAGCACCTGCCTGGCGGATCACCGGCCGGGCACCGCCGGGGCGGGCTCTACGACGTCGCTGTCGTCGCCGGTCACAGCGTCGGCGAACTCGCCGCCGCGTCGCTGGCCGGGGTTCTGCCCGCCGAGTCGGCCATCACGCTGGCCGCGGTCCGGGGCCGGGAGATGGCCGCCGCCTGTGCGCTGGAACCCTCCGGGATGGCCGCCGTGCTCGGCGGCGACCGGGACGAGGTGCTGGCCGCGATCGACCGTCACGGACTGCACCCGGCGAACCACAACGGAGCCGGCCAGATCGTGGTGGCCGGAGCCACCGGCCAACTGGAGAAGCTCGTCGCCGAGCCGCCGGCCCGGGCCCGGGTGGCGGTGCTGCAGGTAGCCGGGGCGTTCCACACCCCGTACATGGCCCCGGCCGAGCAGGCGCTCGCGAGCGTCGCCGCCGGGATCATTCCGGCCGACCCCACCCGAATCCTGCTGTCCAACATGGATGGCGCCGCCGTGGACCACGGCCGGGAGCTGCTGCAACGCCTCGTCCGGCAGGTGACCGCACCGGTGCGCTGGGATCTGTGCATGCACGCCCTGGCGGACCTCGGTGTCACCGGAATACTGGAGCTGCCACCGGCCGGCACCCTCGCCGGTCTGGTCAAGCGGGAGTTCAAGGACCGCGGCGTGCCGGAGATCGTCACCCTGAAGACCCCGGACGACCTGCCTGCGGCGCGGGCCCTGATCGCCCGGCACGGAATGGCTCCCAGCCACGAGCCGACCAGGCAGTTCCGGGTCGTCGTGTCGGCCAGCGCCGGCACCTTCGAACCAGCTGCCGGACTCGCCGAGGGCGACCCGCTGACCGCCGGTCAGGTCATCGGACACGTCACCACCCGGCAGGGCCCGGTCGAGGTCGCCGCGCACGACGCCGGCCTGCTCACCGAATGGCTCGCCCATCACGACGACCCGGTCGCACCGGGCCAGCCGCTGGCCCGGATCAGCGGTTCCGCACTGTGAGCGCGCACCCCGACAGCGCGCCGGGAAAGGCAGCAACCATGACCGGATCGCAGATCGTGGCACTCGGGCACTACCAACCCTCCCGGGTGGTCACCAACGACGAACTCGCCCAACTGGTGGAAACCAACGACGCCTGGATCCGGGACCGTGTCGGTATCGTCACCCGCCGGATCGCCGACTCGGAGACCGTCGCCGACATGGCCTCGGCGGCGGCCGAGAAGGCGCTGGCCAACGCCGGCCTCACTGCGGCCGACATCGACCTGGTGGTGGTAGCGACCTGCACCGCCATCGACCGCAGCCCGAACGTCGCCTGCCGGGTCGCGGCCCGGCTCGGCATCACCGCCCCGGGTGCGTACGACATCAACACCGCCTGCTCGGGCTTCAGCTACGCGCTCGGCACCGTCGACCACGCCGTACGGGCCGGTGCCGCACGCAACGCCCTCGTCATCGGCGCGGAGAAGCTCTCCGACTTCACCAACTGGACCGACCGCTCCACCTGCATCATCTTCGGTGACGGCGCCGGTGCCGCCGTGGTCACCGCCACCGGCGGCAACGAGCCGGCCGGGATCGGACCGGTGGTCTGGGGCTCGGTTCCGGACAAGAGCGACGCGGTACGCATCGAGGGCTGGCGGCCGTACGTCGAGCAGGAGGGCCAGTCGGTGTTCCGGTGGGCGACCACCGCGCTCGCCCCGTTGGCCCTGCAGGCCTGCGAGCGCGCCGGAGTCAACCCGACGGAGATCGCCGCCTTCGTTCCCCACCAGGCGAACGCCCGGATCATCGACGGCATCGCCAAGCGGCTCGGAATGCCCGACGCGATCGTCGCCAAGGACATCGTCGAGTCCGGCAACACCTCGGCGGCCAGTGTGCCGTTGGCGCTGTCGAAGCTGGTCGAGCGGCGGGAGATCCCGTCCGGCGCCCCGGTGCTGCTGTTCGGCTTCGGCGGTGGACTCACCTACGCCGGGCAGGTTGTCCGCTGCCCGTAAGCTCCTACCGCCCGCTCCGAGGTGGAGCGGGCCGCCCGCCGATCCGGCAGGCATCATTGTTTCAACCGAGAGGAAAGTAGAAACCCATGACCCGTGACGAGATCACCGCCGGCCTCGCCGAGATCCTCGAAGAGGTCGCCGGGGTCAACCCGGACGACGTGGCCGGCGACAAGTCGTTCACCGATGACCTGGACGTCGACTCGCTCTCCATGGTCGAGGTCGTGGTGGCCGCCGAGGAGAAGTTCGGCGTGAAGATCCCGGACAACGAGGTGCAGAACCTCAAGACCGTCGGCGACGCGGTCGCCTACATCGAGACGCAGGCGTGACGATGGTCGACGTCGTCGTCACCGGGCTCGGCGCGACGACCCCGCTCGGCGGGGACGTCGCGGCGACCTGGGATGCCATGCTCAACGGCAAGTCCGGAGTCGACAAGCTCACCCACGACTGGGCCGCGCAGCTGCCGGTCCGGATCGCCGCCGAGTTGGCGTCCGAACCCGCCGAACGGTTGGACCGGGTCAAGCTGCGCCGGCTGGACCGATCCGAGGCGATCGCGCTGATCGCCGCAGGTGAGGCGTGGACGGACGCTGGGCTGGGCGACGCCGGCGTCGACCGGGAACGGCTCGGCGTCAGCATCGGTTCCGGCATCGGCGGCGCACTCACCCTGCTCGCTCAGGACGACATCCTGGAAGCCTCCGGGCCGCGCCGGGTGTCGCCGCACACCGTACCGATGCTGATGCCCAACGGCCCGGCCGCCTGGGTCGGGTTGGAATTCGGCGCGCAGGCCGGCGTCCACTCGGTCGCCAGCGCCTGCGCGACCGGCGCGGAGGCGATCGCGCTCGGCCTGGACATGATCCGGGCCGGCCGGGCCGACGTGGTGATGGCCGGCGGTACCGAGGCCGTGGTGCACGGCCTGCCGATCGCCGGTTTCGCCGCGATGCGGGCCATGTCCACCCGCAACGACGACCCGGAACGGGCGTCGCGACCATGGGACAAGGCCCGCGACGGGTTCGTCCTCGGTGAGGGTGCCGGCGTCGTGGTGCTGGAACGGGCCGAGCACGCGGCGGCCCGCGGTGCCCGGGTGTACGCCCGGCTCGCCGGGGCCGGGCTCACCTCCGACGGGTACGACATGGTGCAGCCGCACCCCGAAGGGCTCGGCGCGGCCCGGGCGATCCGGCTTGCCCTCGCCGACGCCGGAGTGTCCGGCGACGACATCGTGCACGTCAACGCGCACGCCACCTCGACCCCGGCCGGCGACCTCGCCGAGCTGGTGGCGCTACGCGAAGCGATCGGCGACCACCCGGTGCTGACCGCGACCAAGTCGATGTCCGGCCATCTGCTGGGTGCGGCCGGCGCGCTGGAGTCGATCGCCACCATCCTGGCGATCCGCGACAGCGTCGTCCCGCCGACAATCAACCTGGACGACCCGGACGACCAGCTCGACCTCGACGTAGCAGCGCAGAAGGCCCGACCGATGGACGTACCCGCCGCGTTGAACAACTCGTTCGGATTCGGCGGACACAACGTCGCGCTCGTCTTCACCCGGATCTGATAGCCGACCGGGTCACGACGACAGCCGCCGGCGTTCCGGCCCTACCGGGCCGGAACGCCGGCGGCGCCTGGTTGACGCGCGTGGTCAACCGGTGCAGCTGGTGGCGGGCAGGCCGGACACCGGCACCGGCAATCGGCCGGGGGCCGGTGCGGCACCCCGCAGTACGTCGGCCAGTGCAGACATCGACGCCGGGCTCGACGAGTAGGTGGCCAGCAACGTCGCGGAGCGGGCCTCGGCGAGCAGGTGCGGGGTGTCCATGGCAACGGTCACCGCCGCGTCGACGTTCAGGTCGGACGGGCCGTCGCCGTAGCCGACCAGGTGCACGACCGTACCGCCCTGGCCGACCACCTCGACGCCAGCGGCGCGCAACTCCTCGATCAACAGCGCTCGGGTACGCTCCCGGCCACCCGAGGCGGTGACGGTCACCGGCCCGTCGACCCCGGCGCAGTCCCCACGCACCTGGGTGACGGCGGCGGCGGCCAACCGCCGGGCGGCGGCGTAGTGGTCTTCGGCACCGAGCACCGTCATCGGCGGGGTGGGCTCCTCGGCGAGCCGCTGTTTGAGGGTCAGCACCCGGGTGACCGCCTGTACGAGTCGCGTCCGGGGCAGTGACCCGTCGCGCAGCGCGGCGAGCAGACCCTCGTACGCGGCCGTCACGTCCGGCGGCATGAGAATCAGGTCGTTACCGGCGTTGATCGCCGCGACGGCCGCGTCGCCGGGCGACAACGCGCGGGCCGGCGCCATGTTCATCCCGTCGGTGACCGCCACCCCGTCGAAGCCGAGTTCGCCGCGGAGCAGGTCGGTGAGGACCTTGCGGGAGAACGTCGCCGCCACCCCCGGGTCGACCGCGGCCACGTCCAGGTGTCCGGACATCACCAGGCCGGCGCCGGCGCCGATGCCGGCCACGAACGGCGGCAGGTCGGCGGCGGCGAGAGCGGTCCGGTCCTGGTCGAGCACGGGCAGGTCGCCGTGGGAGTCGACAGCGGTGTGGCCATGCCCCGGAAAGTGCTTGAGGGTGGCCGCGACGCCGGCCGCCTGCAGGCCACGGACGGCGGCGGCGACCTGCCCGGCCGCCGCGTCCGGGTCGGCGCCGTACGACCGGGAGCCGATCACCGTGCTGTTCACCCCGAGGACGTCGGCGACCGGCGCGAAGTCGACGTTGACGCCGAGCGCCGCGAGTTCGGTACCGGCCGCCCGCCAGGCCGCCTCGGTAAGCTCCGGCTGCCCGGCCGCGCCGGCCGCCATCGCGCTGGGCAGCAACGTCACCCCCTGGTTGATCCGGGTGACGATGCCGAACTCCTGGTCGGTGCCGATCAGTAGCGGCAGCTCGCCGACGCCGTCGGGCAGCTCGGCGGCGGGCAACCGCCCGGCGGCGTCCTGCAGCCCGGTGGTCAGCTCCCGCACCTGGATGGTGCTGTCGACGTTGGTGGTGGGTTGGTTGCTGCCGGTCGGGTCGTCGGCCGAGAAACCGACCAGGATCAGGCCGCCGATCCGGTAGCGGTCGATCATCTCGGCCGGGGTGTCGACTCCGGCGAGCTGCTGGTTACCGGCCGCCGACCCCGGCGAGACCTCGGTCGCGGACGCCCCGTACGCGTACGGCATCAGCACCTGACCAACCAGGTCCTCGTCACTGAGCGTCGCGGCCAGCTGGGCGGCGGGCGACGCTGCAGGGCTGATTTTCGGTTCGCCGGAAGGGCCTTCTGGACTGCTGGGAGTGCTGGCTTCAGGCCGGTCGTCGGATCCGGCGCAGCCGCTGGTGACACCGAGGATGGCCAGCAGAACGGAAGCGATGGTTACGCGGGGTGAGGGGAGCACACCGGCCATCCCATCAGGCTAAGGTCGCGGCGGCAACCCGCGCCCGGCTGGCGTAGGTTCCGTGCCCGGCTCACCCGGCCGGGTCTGCTCACCCGATGACCGCATCAACCTACCCGGGTGAGCAAGGTCACCGGTGCTCCTTCACCGGCGTGCCGGTACGGCTCGAGTTCGGTGTCCCAGGCGGTGCCCATCGCCTTGTCGAGGGCGTGCGCGATCGCTTCGGGAGCCGGCGCCGCCGCGATGATCGCTCGGATCCGGTCCTCGCCGAGCTGGATGTCCCCGGCCGCCCCGATGGTGGCCCGGAACAAGCCGCGACCGGGCACGTGCATGAACCGCTCCCCGTCGGCACCCGGGCTGGGTTCCTCGGTGACTTCGAAGCGGGTCATCGGCCACTGCCGCAGGGCAGCGGCCAGCTCGGCCCCGGTCCCCGCCCGGCCGGTCCAGCTGCACTCGGCACGCCGGCCGTTCGGATCGAGCGGCTGAGCGGTCCAGTGCAGGTTTACCGGCGCGACGAGGACGCGCGATATCGCCCATTCGACGTGAGGGCACACGGCGAGCGGGGTCGAGTGGACGTATACGACGCCACGCGTTGGCACGGTGACCTCCCGGAGAGCGAGGTGCGTCTTCCCCTACGACCTCGACCACCGGGCGGTGTGACTAATGATGACTGTTGTGACGGGTGGTGCGCCAGTGAATCGGCAAACTGGTGACGGAAATTGTCGCCGCCCGGCTCCTCGGGTCCGCCCGCCACCGGGAATGCCGGCCCCGGGTGCGTCGTTGTCCCTGCTGGTCGGCCGGAAACCACGGCCGAGTGCGAGGTGGCCGAGCCGATCTGCGGCCGGCCGTCCGGTAGGATAAGGGCGGCGTATGCCCGACACCCAGCGAACCCGTTCGTGTGATCAGCCGTACCGCCAGACTCACCAGTACCACCAGTCCTGTCCGTACCGTCAGTCCTGCAAGGGAGTCCCCCCGTGGCGAGCAACACCTCCAAGACCGCGCGCGCGTCAGTCCGCGCCGGCCAGGCCGGTCAGGGTGGTGCCCTGAGCGTCCTCGGCGAGTTCAAGTACCTGATCCCGCTCAACGGCGGCAAGCACGCCTATGTCCGCAACCTCACCAACGGGAAGACCGCTCACCTGCGTACCGACTCGGACGCGTTCGTGGAGGAGATCCGGTCGCTGGCCGGTGCCGGCCACGCCGCGAAGATCCGGTTGGAGATCAACGCGCTGGCGGCCGCCCACCCGGGTCACGGCTGGGAGCTGACCGAGAAGCGGCTTGTCGAGGCCGGGGTCTTCGAGGCCTGAGCATGATCTGACGGGTCGACGACGACCCGGACCTTGCACGGCCCCGCCGGGCGACACGCCAGGCGGGGCCGTTTCCGTCGCTGGTGGTGGCGGCTGCTCAGTTAAGCAGTTCCACCTGACCATTTCCGAGGTCGTAGACCCCGCCGGTGACGTCGATCCGCCCGTCCGCGAGCGCCGCGGCGAGCGACTCCACCTGCCGCAGCCGATGCACGGTTCGCCGCACATGAGCCCGTACCGCGAGGGGCTGTACGTCCGGGTGCCCGACACCGACCTCAGTCACCGCCGGAGCGATCTGCTCCACCAGGTACCCGATGCTGCCGGCCGGGCGGCTGCCGGTGCGTTGCGCGGTGATGGTCGACGCCACCGCTCCGCACCGCTCGTGTCCGAGCACGATGACCAACGGCACACCCAACGCGCCGACGGCGAACTCGATCGATCCGACGATCGCCTGGTCCAGCACCTGAGCGCCGGACCGCCCGACGCAGATCGAGCCGAAGTTTTGATCGAAGATCGCCTCCAGCGGCACCCGCGAATCGATGCAGCCGAGCACGAACGCGATCGGATGCTGCTCGCCGAGCGCCGCGCTGGCCGCAGCCGCCGACACGTCGTGACCGTGCCGTGGTCGTCCGGTGACGAAACGCCGGTTGCCGGCCAGCAACTCAGCCAGGGCCTCGGCCGGGCCGGGGTGATCGGGTGGTGGCGGGCCGGACGGACGCGGTGCCCGGGAGTCCGGCATCGGGAGCGACGGTGACGACATGGTTGCAGCGTGGCGTGCTACTGGCCGGTCGGGAAGACAGTTGCGAGTCTTCTCACCGTGCTGGTTCCAGTTCCGGCCACCGGGGTACGTACGTCCGAGCCGGCACCGCCATCGACCTGCGCGGAGGTGACGACGGTGAGCAGGCATCAGGAACTCAGCGTCCGGGTGCCGGACGGAGCGGTGCTGCGTGGGCGGTCGAGCAGCCCGGGCGCTGCGGAACTGGCGCCCCGGGTCGCCCGGCTGGTCCGGCTCTGCGAGGTGACCGGACCGGGTGACGGCCGCCCTCGTCGAGGTGCT
Organism: Solwaraspora sp. WMMD937; assembly: GCF_029581175.1. Taxonomy (NCBI): domain Bacteria; kingdom Bacillati; phylum Actinomycetota; class Actinomycetes; order Micromonosporales; family Micromonosporaceae; genus Solwaraspora; species Solwaraspora sp. WMMD937. The sequence goes on from NZ_CP120738.1 coordinate 5,933,995, forward strand.
CGGCAGGGCGGCGCGCTGGAGCAGGCTCGAGGGCGCAACACGGCCGTCGGGTGCTCCCGGGAGCCGGCGCCGGGCTGGCGCGCGGACGGTAACGTCGTAAGGCTGCCGGGTCCGATCACGTGACGGGGTCACCACGCTCCGCCGTCGCCGCCCGGCGCCGTGACCGTCCGCCGGCGGACCGGCCGCCCTGCCCCGGCCGGCCCGCCCTCGCCCAGGAGCCGCAGCGTTGACCGACGCCACCACGTTGGACCAAGAGATCGCCGCCGAGCAGCGGCACGTCGACCGGGTCTACGCCCGGTTGGCGCAGCTACGCCAGGACGCGGTACGCGCCGAGCGGGACGGCTACCGCCTCGCCCGGGTGGGCAACGTCGGCGCCCTGGTGGAGCGCGACGCGATGGTCTTCCACGCGGCCCGGCGGCGACATCTGCTCGACGCCGAGCACGAAGGACTGGTGTTCGGCCGGCTCGATCTACGCGACGGCGCGGTGTTGCACGTGGGTCGGCTCGGCGTGCGCGGCGAGCGGGCCGAGCCGCTGCTGATCGACTGGCGTGCCCCGGCCGCCGCCGCGTTCTACCAGGCGACGCCGGCCCGACCGCGGGGCGTGGTGCGGCGGCGCACCATCCAGTCCCGGGGCGAGCGGGTCATCGGCGTCTCCGACGACCTGCTCGATCCGGCGGCCGCGCCGGCCGGGATGCGGGTGGTCGGCGACGGCGCGCTGCTGGCCACCCTGGCCCGGGCCAAGGGACGTGGGATGCGCGACATCGTGGCCACCATCCAGCAGGAGCAGGACCATGCGATCCGGTCGCCCGCCGCCGGGGTGACGATCGTCTCGGGCGGCCCCGGCACCGGCAAGACCGCGGTCGCCCTGCACCGGGCGGCGTACCTGCTCTATTCGGACCGGAGCCGGTTTGCTGGCGGCGGCATCCTGGTTGTCGGCCCGACCGGTGTCTTCGTCGAGTACATCGCCGCGGTGCTGCCAGCCCTGGGTGAGGAGAGCGCCACCCTGAGGTCGTTGGGATCGCTGCCGCCGGGAGTGTCGGCGACCCGGACGGATCCAGCGGCGGTCGCCGTGCTGAAGGGGTCACTACGGATGCGGCGGGTGCTGGAACGGGCGGTACGTGACGCGGTACCGGACGGGCCGACCGAGTTACGCCTGCTCTACCGGGGGCAGTTGCTGCGGCTGCGCAGCCCGGAGCTGGACGGCATCCGAGCCCGCGCGCTGCCCCGGGGTGCACGGCGCAACGAGGTCCGGCGGGCCGGTATCGATGGGTTGTTCGAGGCGTTGTGGGCGCAGGCCCGGCAGTTGGTGGCCCCGGCCCGGCTGCCCGGCCAGGCCGAGTTCGAGGACGAGTTGTCGGACCGGGACGATTTCCGGGACTTCCTGCGGGCCTGGTGGCCCCGGCTGCTGCCGCGACACGTGCTGGGCTGGCTGGCTCGGCCGGACCGGCTGCGTCGGTACGCGCGGGGAGTGCTCGACCCGGCCGAGATCGCGGTGCTGGCCGATGCGTTCGGTGACCTGGCGGACAACGGGCCGACGATTGCGGACGTGGCGCTGCTGGACGAGTTGGACGAACTGCTCGGCCGGCCACCGCAGCCCCGCCGCCGGCACCGGGATCCGTTCCAGGTGACCGGCGGGGTGCGTGAGGTGACGACCTTCGCCGACCGGGATCGGGCGGCCCGTGCCGCCGCCCGGGAGCGACCGGCCGACTACCGGGAGTACGCCCACGTGGTGGTCGACGAGGCGCAGGACGTGTCGCCGATGCAGTGGCGGATGATCGGGCGCCGGGGCCGGCTCGCCTCCTGGACGGTGGTCGGGGATCCGGCGCAGACCGCGTGGACCGGGGATCCGGCCGAGCTCGCCCAGGCCCGGGACCGGGCGTTGGGGCGGCGGCCGCAGCGGGAATTCCAGCTGACTACGAACTACCGCAACCCGGCGGAGATCTTCGAACTGGCCGCCGAGGTGATCCGCGAGGTCGCTCCGGACGCCCCGTTGCCGACGGCGGTCCGGTCGACCGGGGTGGTGCCGCGCCGGGACCGGGTAGCTGCGGCCGTGCTGCCGGCTGCGGTCCGTACCGCGACCGCTGAGATGCTGGCCGCCGTGGAGGGGACGGTCGGCGTCATCGCAGCGGTGGCCCGGCGGGACGAGGTCGCCGGCTGGCTCGGCGAGCTGGCGACCTCCCGGCTACAGGTGGTGTCGAGCCTGCAGGCGAAGGGCATGGAGTACGACGCGGTGGTGCTGGTGGCCGGCGAGGAGATCCGTGCCGAGTCCGAGGCCGGGGTGCGCACGCTCTACGTCGCGCTCTCCCGGGCGACGCAACGGCTGGTCACCATCGACCTCGACCCGGAGTCGATTGCACATATTGCTATGTGAGCATTATTCTGCTGACGAAACGCCGGGCAACGGAGGGTGGCAGGCGTGGGAGTCGGACACGATCACGGTGCCGGGAGCACCGGTCAGCGACACTACGGGCGCCTCTGGGCCGCCTTCGTCCTGCTGGCGGTCTTCATGGTGGTCGAGGCGGTCACCGCGCTCGCGACCGGTTCCCTGGCACTGTTGTCCGACGCCGGGCACATGTTCACCGACGTGCTCGGCATCGGCATGGCGCTCGCAGCGATCGCCGCTACCCGACGACCGGCCGGGGAGCCGCAGCGCACCTTCGGCCTTTACCGCCTCGAGGTGCTGGCCGCGCTGGCGAACGCCGTACTGCTCGCCGGGGTCGCGCTCTACGTCCTGGTGGAGGCGGCCCGCCGGTTCGCCGATCCAGAGCCGGTGACGGTCGGCCCGATGCTGGTGGTGGCGGTCGCCGGCCTGCTCGCCAACATCGTCGCCTTCGCCCTGCTGCGCCAGGGAGCCCGGGAGAGCCTCAACGTGCGTGGCGCCTACCTGGAGGTGCTCGGCGACCTACTCGGCTCGGTGGGGGTGCTGGTGGCCGCCACGGTGATCGCCACCACCGGCTGGTGGTACGCCGACCCGCTGGTCGCCGTCGGTGTCGGGGTGTTCATCCTGCCGCGCACCTGGCGGCTGGCCCGGGCCGCGCTGCGCATCCTGGTGCAGGCGGCGCCGGAGCATGTGGAGGTCGCCCGGGTCCACCGCCGGCTGGCCATCGTGCCGGGCGTCTGCGACGTGCACGACCTCCACGTCTGGACGCTCACCCCGGGCATGGAGGTGGCCTCGGCACACCTGGCCGTGACCCCGTCGGCCGATGTCGGCACGGTGCTGCGGGACGCCCGGACGGCCCTGCACGACGAGTTCGGTATCGAGCACGCGACGCTGCAGATCGAGCCACTGGCCCCCGCCGACTCCTGCGGACCGGCCGACTGGTGATTAGCAGATGCTTAAGTTTCGTGACCTTCCCGCGACGTTCACAGCTACGATATACGTATATTTCTGATTTTTCCAGACATAACATGGCTATCGATACCGGGACGACGACCCGGGGAGCCGGTAGTCTCGGCCCCGGTCTCCGCTCGGGCGGCGCCCCTCCGGCGCCCGCGGAGGCCGTCGCCTAATCGCCGTACGGCGAGCCGGGGAACCACGTACCTGGGGTGCATCCGCGTCACGCGGTAGGGATCTTCCGTCCCGAACCCGTCAGCTAACCCGGTCGGCGGCTGACGGAAGGAATGCACAGTGTCGCGCACAGTACACAGAAAAACCCGGTCCGCGTTATTGGCGGCGTTGACCGCCGCCCTGATGGCCGTCACCGGCACCCCGATCGGCTCGCCGGCCGGAGCCGCCCTGCCCGCCAACCGGCCCGACCGGGTCGACGACGAGGGAGGCACCGACAGCCTGCGCAAGGAGCTCGATGCGGCCTCGAAGGGCTGGATCGACGCCAAGGCGGCGCTCAACCATTCGAAGGACCGGCAGAAGAAGCTGTCCGAGCAGCTCGACACGGTCGGTGCCGAACTGGAGCAACGGAACAGGAACGTTGGGCACATCGTCGACCGCGCGTACCGCAACGGCCGGCTCGGCCCAGTCTCCGCGCTGCTCAACAGCACCTCGCCGGAAGGATTCATCGACCGGGCGGCGGCGCTGAGCGCGGTGACCGCCAACGAGGAGAAGCAGCTCCGCGAGCTGTACCGCACCCGTGACCAGGTGACCAGGTCCAAGGCCGCGATCGAGCACGAGATCCGGGAGCAGCAGAAGCAGGTCACCATCATGGACCAGCGCCGGAACCAGGCGGAGCGGGCCCTGGCCGTCGCGGTCGCCGCCGAGAAGCAGGCGGAGGAACGGGCGAGGCAGCAGGCGGCGGAGGAGGCCGAACGGGCCGCCGCCAGCGGGTCCTCCGGCTCCGGGTCCTCCGGCTCCGGGTCATCCAGCTCCGGGTCATCCAGCGCGTCGGCAACCCCGGCTCCGCGCAACGCGAACGGCTCCTGGCCGGCCGAGTCGTGCAACGTCGACGACCCCACCACCTCCGGCTGCATCACGCCCCGTACGCTGCACGCGCTGAACCAGGCGAAGGCTGCCGGCTTCACCCGCTACGTGTCCTGCTTCCGCAACGGCAGCTCCGGCGAGCACCCCAAGGGCCGGGCGTGTGACTTCGCCGCCCAGCCCAACGGCTTCGGTGGAGTGGCGACCGGCGGCGACAAGAGCTACGGCGACAACCTCGCGAACTACTACATCAACAACGCCGACCGGCTCGGTGTGCTCTACGTGATCTGGTACAAGCGGATCTGGCTGCCCAGCAGCGGCTGGAAGACGTACAGCGGTGCGGGTGGCGACCCGTCCAGCGACCACACCAACCACGTACACCTGTCGGTGTACTGACGTCCGCGATCGGGGGCGGACGGCCACGTCGGTGGCCGTCCGCCCCCGTTTTCTATTCGCGGCGGAATCAGCGTACGGCGTCATTTACGCAACAGCGGCAGACCGATCGGCATATTTACCGACGGTCACCGGCAACCACGCGAGAGCGCTCTACCGCCATGCAGTCGCACCCGGCTCGCGCCAGAGCACATGCAGCCCACGAAGCCGAGAGAGCGCTCTCAGAGAGAGGTATATAGCAGCACCGGCGCGGCTGTCAACAGACAGCCACGACCCCGTACCGGATACACGAAACTTCATGTCGGGATATTGACAGAAGCCCGCATCTCTGATGACCTCCTGGCAATAACTCATTAATGGGCGTGAAATTTTTCGCGATCGTGGACCGCGCCCGACCCAACCCGGAGGCACCATGAACCTGTCGATCCATGGCGCGCGAACAGGTCGTACGCCGCGCCGGATCCTGGCAGCCACCACCGTGACAGCGCTGGCCGCGACCGGACTGATCTTCGGCGTACTGCGCACCGCCGACGCCGCCACCGTCGGTGCCGGCAGCTACACCACCACCCGCCCGGCGGGCGCCGCCGCCCCGACCGCCTGCGGCAACATCTCCGCCAACCCCCGCCAGTACGTGACGGGCAACGCCCCCGGCGGAGCCGTGCCCACCAACGACTGGTGGTCGTCGCTGCTGTTCAAGCGGTACAACTGCGCCTACTCCAACCCGCTGCACGCCCACCCGATGTCGTTCCAGCCGACCGCCGGCGGGCTCGGCGTCTCCTACACCACCGAGGCGGCGATCTCCGGTACGTCGACCGGCGTCGGCGAGTACCACTACCCGTACACGCGAGAGTTCACCCTCGGCGTCGCCGGGCTCAACGCCCCGGACGTCAAGGTCGACGGCTGGACCGACTGGACGGTCAGCCCGTACTGGTCCGACGGCGCCCGCACGCTACGCGCCACCGTCGGCCACGGTCTGCCGTTCGTGTACGCCCAGGTCACCGGCGGCAACGCCGAGCTGTCGTTCCCCGGCACCCCGACGGTCTGGCACCACGGCGGCGCCCGGGTCGGCTTCTCGATGCGCGGCCACGACTACGTCGCCTACGCCCCCAGCGGAGCGGCCTGGTCCGTCTCCGGGACCACGATCAGCTCCACCCTTGCCGGCCGCGGCTACTTCTCGGTCGCGCTGCTGCCCACCGGAGCCGGCACCAGCGCCGCCCGGCGCACCGCGTTGATGGACAGCTACGGCCGGTACGCCCACGCACACGTCACCGGCACCCGGGTCAGCTGGAGCTACGATCAGGCCAGCAGCACGGTCGACGCCACGTACAGCTTCACCACCACGGCCCGGGAGGGCACCGTCACCGGCACCGTCGTCTCGCTCTACCCGCACCAGTGGAAGCACCTCGACGGCGGCAGCCCGATCGCCGAGACCTACGTGTCGGCCCGCGGCCCGATGCGCAACCTGGTCGGCGCGACGTCGTTCCGGACCGCGATGCGCTTCCACGGCGTACTGCCGGAGGTCCCAGCGGTGGCCACCAGCGTCGGTGCCGACCTCGCCACGCTCACCGCGCACCTGGACCAGGCCGCGTCCGGCGACCCGCTCGCCGGCTTCGACAACGACACCTACTGGACCGGCAAGGCGCTCGGCCGGGCCGCCCGGCTGGCCGAGATCGCCGACCAGCTCGGCCGCACCGCCCAACGCGACCACCTGCTCACCGCGATCCGGAACCGGCTGACCGACTGGTTCACCGCCAGCCCCGGCAAGACCCAACGGGTGTTCTTCTACGACCAGGCCTGGGGCACTCTGGTCGGCTACCCCGCCTCGTACGGATCCGACACCGATCTCAACGACCATCACTTCCACTACGGCTACTACATCGCCGCCGCCGCGACGCTGGCCAAGTTCGACCCCACCTGGGCGGCGACCAGCCAGTACGGCGGAATGGTCGACCTGCTGATCCGCGACGCCAACAGCTGGGACCGCAACGACCCGATGTTCCCGTTCCTGCGCGACTTCGACATCTACGCCGGCCATGACTGGGCCGCCGGGCACGGAGCGTTCTTCGCCGGCAACAACCAGGAGTCGTCCTCGGAGGGGATGAACTTCGCCAACGCCCTGATCCAGTGGGGCCTGGCCACCGGCAACACCGCGATCCGCGACGCCGGGCTGTACATCTACACCACCCAGTCGGCGGCCATCCAGGAATACTGGTTCGACTCCTCGGACACCAACTTCCCGGCCTCCTTCGGCCACCGGTCGGTCGGGATGGTCTGGGGCGACGGCGGGGCGTACGCCACCTGGTTCAGCGCCGAGCCGGAGATGATCCAGGGCATCAACATGCTGCCGGTCACCGGCGGCTCGCTCTACCTCGGCTACCGGCCGGACTACATCGCCACCAACTGGAACGCGCTGGTCACCAACAACGGCGGCCCGCCGACGGTCTGGCAGGACATCCTCTGGTCGTTCCAGGCGCTCGGCGACGCCAGCAGCGCCCTGGCCAACCTGCGGGCGAACCCCAACTACCCGGTCGAGGAGGGCGAGAGCCGAGCGCACACCTTCCACTGGGTGCGCAACCTGGCAGCGTTGGGCCGCGTCGACACCGGCGTCACCGCGAACACTCCACTTTACGCGGTGTTCGACCGCAACGGTGCCCGCACCTACGTGGCGAGCAACATCACCGCGTCGCCGGTCACGGTCACCTTCTCCGACGGTACCCGGATGACCGTGCCGGCCGGCCGGACCGCCACCACCGGTGCGCACACCTGGAGCGGCGGCACCGCCACCGGTGCCCCGACCACCCCGAACCCGTCACCGAGCCTGTCCCCCACGCCGCCGGCCTCGCCCACGCCGGACCCGACCACCCCGCCGGTCACCTCGGACCTATTCCACCTGCGGTCCGCCGGGGTGCTGAGCAACACCGCCGGGACGAACGCGACGACGGTCACGGTGCCGTCGGCCGCCGGGGCGAACTACGACGGTACGCCGCACAACCCGGTCACCTTCCGGGCCTGCGGGTTGACCGGTGCGTACCGGTCGGCGGCCAGCACGTTCGAGCTCCAAGTGGACGCAGGCACCTCGGTCGGTGCGGGCATCCAGGCCCGGGTGTCGTACGACTTCACCGGCTCCGGCAGCTACGGCCGTACGGAGACCTACCACTACTTCGCCACCGACCCGGTGCCCGGCACGGAGTCCTACCGGCAGAGCGCCGGACTGAAATCCGCCTCGGGTGAGTTCCGGGCGATGAGCAACGGGTGCGTCCGGCTGGAGTTGTGGAACGCGATCGGTAACGCACCGACCACGGTTCGGGTCGACGCGGCGAGCGCCGACGCTGGTCGGTCGACCCTGCGGGTGCCGTTCCGGATCGGCTGATCCGACCGGCACCTCCGACCAGTGCCGAAGGAGGAACCCTTTCCCGACGCGCGGCGCCGGGAAAGGGTCCTCGCCGATGACGATGCCGGACGTGCCGCGACGGCGGAGCCACTTCCCGGACATCTGCCAAATATTGCACAATCCCCGACAATGACCGATAACTATCAAATCTAGGGCAGAACGTCGTGACCCGCCCTGGCGACGCCGCTGCCACTGTCTGGGCCGACGCCGACGCCGACGCCGCTGTCGATGCCGACGCCGCTGTCGCCGAGCAGGTCCCAGAGCGCGAACGCCGCCTCGACGCTGGTCGGTCGGTTCTCCGGACGCTTGCTCATGCAGGCCCGGCAGAGATCGGCCACGGGACGCGGCAACCCGGCGACCGCCAGCACCGGGGTGGGAGCCAGGGCCCCTGTCCGCACACCGGTCACCGGCGACCCCGGGCTGACCCCCGGGTACGGCAACCGCCCGGTCAGCATGTGGTAGAGCAAGACGCCGAGGGAGTAGACGTCGTCGCCCGGTCGACCGGAGCCGGCCACCGTCCCCGGCGGCCGGCCGGCCGCCGGCGGGCCCGCCAACCGAGCCAGCCCGAAATCAATGATCTTGGCACCGGACCGGGTCAGCATCACATTGCCGGCGGTGAGATCCCGGTGCACCACACCCCGCCGGTGGGCCACCGCCAGCACGTCTGCGGCGGTGCCCGCTGTGCGCACCGCGGTCGGCCACGGCAACGGACCGCCGGTCAGCCGGTCAGCCAGCGACTCGCCGCAGATCAGCTCCATGACGACGTACGACGACGTGCCGCCCTCGGGTAGCGGCAGTTCGCCGACGTCGTAGACGCGGGGCACACTCGGATGCCGCAACCGCTGGGTGATCGACGCCTCCCGGCGAATGTCGTCCCTGGCGCGTCGGTCGTCGGCGGCGGCCGGTGCCAGCAACTTGATCGCGAACGGTCGGGCCGAGTCGACGTCGATCGCCTGGTAGACGACCGACACCCCACCGCGACCGATCGGACGAAGAAGGACATAGCGCCGGAGAATGGTGGTACCCACCAGCAACCATGTCACGATGGATCATTTTCCGGCAGGACAGCGCTACCGACAAGATCTACCGCCGGGTGTTAACACGGCCCTAATCAGCCGTTCGAGCTGCGGCCGGACGCCACCGACCGCCGCGAGGTCAGGCGAGCGGGACCTCGCGCTCGGCGCTGTCGCCGACGTACGGCTCAGGCGCGCCGAACAGACCGAGCAGCCCGGTCACCCACAACTGACGGTGCACGAACCGGCTCGGCTCGGTCACCACCAGCTTGATGCCGCTTACCTCGGCCGCCTGGAAACCGGCAACCATCGCGCTGATGCCCACCGAGTCGATGAACGTCACCAGCCGCATGTTCAGCTGGATCCGGGTGGGACGGCCGTTGGTCAGCACCGCCTGCACCGCTTCCCGCACCTCATGCGCGGTATCAACGTCGATCTCACCCTGTGGTGAAATCTCGACCACTGCACCAGGCAGCGTCGATGTGACAACCGACAGGCTCACGCGAGCACCTCCACTCGCCCATCCGGGCGTCTCGTCAGTACGCGGGCCGCGACCGAGAGTATTCCGGTGCGGGCGTCACCGCCAGCTTTCGCCGGGCCGGATCCGCATCCGACGGGCACAATAATCACAAACAATCAGACATCCCGCATCATAGCCCCCTGCGCGCTGAGCTACGGCACGGACACCCGGGGCACGATTCGTAGAGGCTTGGGGCGCCTGGGTGTCAACCACGAACCTGCGGTGCCCCACCGGCCTCCGGCTCCGCGCCGGCTGTCGTCTCAACACTAGCCGCCCGGTACGACAGAAGACAGCCGTAACGGCGCGACGACGAGGGGGTTTGCCGCCGACCGGGGCTGGGCACGTGGAGGCAACCGCAGCGCGCCACGGCCGCCGGGCGCTACCGGCAGCCGTGGCGCTGGAGGAGGTAGCAGCATGTTCGCGACCAACCTGATGGAGCGCCGCCGCAAACCGCAACGCGTCAGCGACCAGGCCTGGGCGCATCTGGTCTCGGCGGTCGACTCCGCCGGCGACGCCGCTCGCCTGGCCCGCCGGCACACCTCGAACCTCGCCACCGAGACCGGATCGCGGATGGGCCCGGCCAGCGCGGAGGCGCGGCACCGGGCGCGAGCGGCCGTTGACGCGCTCGCTGGCCGTCGTCGGGCCATGCCGTGGGCGTGGCTCGCCGGTGCGGCGGCGGCCGGGGTCGCCCTCGGCTGGCTGGCCGGGGCGATGACCCGGTCGGTGCTCCGGCCCGACGAGCGGTCCGACGAGGCCCGGATCGAGTTCGTCGACGTGGACGAGCCGACCGGTACCCCGCGACGGTGATCGGCACCGACCGCAGCACGACCGCCGGGGCGGCGTCGACCGAGGTCGACGCCGCCCCGGGTCATGAACCCGGCACCCGGGCTCAGTCCGCTGCGCAGCTCACGCCCGCTGGAACTCTGTTACCAGCTGTCCAGTCGGCCAGGAAACCCAGTGTGGTGCTGCCCCCGGGGCCGAGGTCACCGTTCCACGAGGCGTTTCGGACTGTGACATCGTCACCGCTCTGCGCGTGCTGCCCACCCCAGAGCTGGGTGATCCGCTGACCGTCGGGGAAAGTCCAGGTCACCGTCCAGCCGGTGATCCCGGTGCTGCCGGTGTTGGTCACCCGGACCTCACCCTGGAAGCCGCCCTGCCAGGAGCCGACCACCTGGTAGACCGCCGTGCATCCGCCCGGCGGCGGGGTGGTCGGACCGGGGGTGGGGCTGCCACTCGGACTCACCGACGGACTCGGACTCACCGACGGACTCGCGCTGGCCGACGGGCTGCCGGACGGGGTCGGGCCGACGGTCGGTGACGGCGGCGCACCGAGCCGGTCCGCCATCAGAATGCCGCGGCCGTTGGTGCCGAGGTACACCCGGCCGTACACCCGGGGATCGCCGGTGATCGCGTCGCCCATGTTGCCGTACTGATGCTGGTCGTCGTTGATCCGCACCCAGCTGGCACCGGTGTCGTCGGAGCGGAACACCCCGGTGACCCCGTCGACCGTGCCGACCAGGAAGACGGCGTGGTAACCGGCCCCGGGTGCGGCCTTGCCGAACCCGACGTTGCGGGCAGCAGTGACGCCAGCCACCTGGCTGAACGTGGCACCGGAGTCGGTGGAACGGAACAGGCCGGAGTCGCCGGCCAGCCAGATGTGAGCTTCATGGCCGGCGACCGTGGCGAACCGGCCCTGTTCGGCCGGCAGACCGGTGGCCGCTGAGACGGCGAAGCTGCGACCCCCGTCGGTGCTCACATAGAACTGCCCGTCCGCGTAGGCGTAGAACGTCTCGCCGTCGACCCGGTCGGCCGCCACGCGCGCCCCGGCCGGCACCCCGGTGGACGGGCTGAACCCGCCGCCGAAGCTGGTCGCATGGTGCACGCCGACCCCGCCCGGGCTCCACACCACCGCGCCGCCGTCGGCCGCGACGGCGACCGTACCGCCGGAGGTGACGCCAGCGGGCTCGCTGCCGGCGTACCAGTTGGCCCCGGAGCTGTACGAGTAGGCGATGTGGCTGACCCCGGAGTCGCCGTTGCCGACCCGGACCATCTGCTGCGGGTTCAGCTCGGCGTAGTCGATGCTGGTGTTGCCGGAGAGGTTGGGCTGGTCATGCATCATGGCCGGCACGGTGTCCGGGTCGGTGTGCCGGAAGCCACCGATGTCGCCGAGCCCGGAGATCAGGAAGGCGTCGCCGGTCGGCGGGCTGACCAGGTCGAGCACCGCGGTCTCCTCCAGGCCCTCGACCATGGTACGGATGGCGACCGTGCCGCCGTCGTCCAGCGCGGTGAGGTTGGTGGAGCCGTAGATGGTGGCACCGGTGCCGTACATGAACCGGTCCGGGTCGTGCGGGTCGATCGCCAGCGCCTCGGTCATCCAGCCGAGCTTCGGGGTGACCTCCGGCGGCTGCGGGTTGGCTCCCCAGGACAGCCACGGCGAGTCACTGATGTCCATGGTGTAGCGGTTGGTCCGGTTCGGGTAGGTGATGTCGTAGAACGACGTCCAGGAAGCGCCCCCGTCGGTGCTGCGGTAGATGAACGTGTCCGGCCACCACGAGCTGTAGCCGGTGACCATCACCGTGCCCGGGTTGCTCCGGTCCACGCTCAACCCGGAGTAGCCGTACCAGTTGTTCGCGGTGTCGTCCGATGGCGTCGGGCTGATCCGGGTCCACTCGCCGGTCGCGGTGGCGTACTTCCAGACGTCGCCGTGGTCGCCAGCGTACGGCCCGCCGTTGTCGCTGGTGGCGATGTAGAGGGTGCCGGTCGCATGGTCGATCTTGCCCTGGTGGGCGATGAAGCCGGTCGGCTGACCGGCGAGCCGCTGCCAGGTCACCCCGGCGTCGGTGCTGCGGTAGACGGTGTTCTGCAGGTCCGCCACCCCGACGTAGATGTGCGGCGTACGGCTGCCGACGCTGCCCGTCGATTCGTCGAAGGTCACCCAGACCACCCCCGGCTGGTGGTCGAGGTACCCGTTCGGGTCGGCCGGATCCTCGGCCCAGTTGCCGGGGTTCGGGAAGCTGGTCACCTCGGCCCAGGTCTGGCCGTGGTCGGTGCTGCGCCACAGGCCGTTGCCGTTCTCGGTGCCGAAGTAGACGACGCGGTTGTCGTTCGGGTCGACCGCCAGCCGCTCCCCCATTCCCCGGCCCGGCATGTTGCCGCCGACCTTGAACGGCAACTCGGTCGCCTGCCAGGTGTCGCCCCGGTCGGTGGAGCGCAGGATCGCGCCGTTGTTCGGGTCCCAGTCGTTGGTGTACATGCCGACCGCCGCGTACAGCCGGTTGGTCTGCACCGGGTCGGTGGCCAGGCTGAGCACACCGTTCCAGCCCCAGCGGTCCCAGCCCACCCAGTCCAGCAGCGGGGTCCACGACTGGTCGGCCTGGTTCCAGCGGTAGGCACCGCCGATGTCGGTCCGGGCGTAGATGAGGTCAGGTTCGGTCTCGTTGAAGACGATGCCCGGCACGAAGCCGCCGCCGTCGATCCGGACGTTGCGCCAGGAGTACGGGTCAGCGGCGACGGCGCGGGCGGGCGAGGCGGCTCCATCGACCATCACCTGGGTGGCGACGGCCGCGACGCCGGCGAGCACCACCGCCGCGAGTGTGCCGGCAAGGGTTCTGCGCATGTAACGGCTTCCTCTCTGCACAGGCAGAAGAATCCTGCGTCGGGTTTGCCGGGGGTGGCCCAGGCCCCCTCTTCCGGCTTGCCGACTCCCGCAACCGGCCGATCTCCAGACGTTCACACACTCCTCGACAGGGTGTCAATAGTTTGGTTTGCCAACAAATAAAACCCGCACCACTGGCCCGTCCGGCGATGCTCGGCGGCGGTACGAACGCACCGGACGGCGGCGTCGACAGTAGGCTGGTCAGGTGGGGCAACGGGACCAGCAGGACTGGGCGCGGCAGCGCCGGCAGGCAATCGCCGCCCACGCGGCCGACCAGCAGCGCCGGCGGGCCAGCGAGGCCCTGCAGGCCGCGGATCTGCTCGCTGAGTTCGTCGCGGCCGCCCGGCGTCACGGAATCGCCGCGCAGCACCTGTCCGCCCAGCCACACCACGGCCGGGGCCGGTACCGGACCGGGCTGCACGGCTGGTACCTGAAATCGGACCGCACCCTGGCCGTCGGTACGGACGGGAACCTTTACCTGTTGACCGTCCCGGCCAGCCTGCGGTCCAGGTTGACCGGCGTACGCGTCTCTTCCATGGAACCACGGCTGGTGATCGGTGCCGGCGGTCGCGACGGCGAGTCCATCCCGCTCGCCACCCTGCTCGACCGGCGGCTCGCCGCAGGCCCCGGGCAGTCCGGCTAACCGGAGCCGCGCCCTGTCCTCGATTGGACATCACCAGGCACTGGTCACTCTCCGCTGTCAAACATAAACTTGAAGTCACTTGCTGTTCTGCTCGGGCCCAGCGGACGGCACCGGTTCCATCCCTTTCTCGGCAGCCCGCGTCCACGCCGCGGAATGCCAATCTGCGAGGAGTTTCACCATGTCCGAGTCATTCAGCGCGGAACGCGACGCCGGCGTCACCGAACAGCCGCCGGTGTCCAAGACCGAACGGGAGCAGGCCAGCATCGCGCTGGTCCCCGCCACCACGTCCGGAATGCCGCCGACCGCCCAGAGCTTCTTCGCCGTCGTCAACGCGAACGGCAGCCTGGCCCGTGGCTTCGGCGCGGTCTCCGCGACCCGTCTCGCCACCGGCACGTACCAGGTGGTCTTCAGTCACAACCTGACCGGGTCGGCCTACGTCGGCAGCATCGGTCTGTCCGGCAGCCTCGGCGCGTCAGCACCGGGTGAGATCACCGTCGTGGGTCGGGCCGGCGTTCCCAACGGGGTGTTCATTCAGACCTTCACCAGCGCCGGAGTACTGGCCGACCGTGGCTTCCACCTGGCGATCCTCTCCTGACCGGCCGGTTCCGTCGATCGGCCCGGAACTGTCGCACGACCGGAACGGCTGTGGGCCCGGACTCATTCGGAGTCCGGGCCCGCAGATCGTTGAGCTACCAGGTTGGTCAGTTCACTTCGATCCGGACCGAGTCGAAGGCTGGCGTCTGATTGGCCCGCTCCGACATCGGCAGCCGGTGCGAACCGTCACCGGCCCAGACGGAGCACTGCGCGGTACCGGACTGCGGCATTCCCGAGACCTGGATGGTGATCTGGTCCGGCTCGCGACCGCCGCCGCCGTCCTCGGTCGCCACGAAGAACTCCGGCGCCGGAGCCGGGTCGGGCGCGACCTCGGTCGACTGCAGCATCCGGCACGCGGTGTGGAAGTGACCACGGGTCAGGCCCTGCTCGTCGAGCAGCGAGCTCTCGACGTAGTAGCCACCCTGAGCCGCCGGGAGGAAACGGTCCCGGACCAGGTTACGGGTGCTGACCCGGATGGTGAACGGCTCATCCACGCCGACCTCGTCCGGGAACTCGGTGATCAGCAGCGACGGGTTGTTGGCCGCCGCGCCGACCTCACCGAACTGCGTGTCGATACAGCGGTTGCCGACCTGGAAGCCGTCGTGGTCGTCCAGGTTGCTGTCGTCACAGCTGTTGGCCAGAATCTCCAGCCCGTTGTCGCCGTCGTTGCCGTTGTCGCCGTCGTTGCCGTTGTCGCCGTCGTTGCCGTCGTCACCTCCGTTGTTGCCGTCGTCTCCGCCGTCGTTGTTGCCGCCGCCGTCGTTGTTGCCGGGGCGGTTGACGAGCTCGCAGGTGGCCAGCTCGTCGAGCCCACGCGGACGCGGCGCGACCCGGCCGATGGCGATCGCGATCCGGTCCAGGGTGGCGACCCGCTTGCTGGCCAGCGGGCCGAGAATGGCGTTGTTGATGAAGTTCGGCCCGCCCTCGCCGACACTGTTGGCGAGCCGGTTGTTGGCCTCTTCGATCTGCTTCTCCAGCAGGCCGAGGTTGCGCTCCACCTCGGTACGCGCCGCAGCGGGAACCTCGGGCAGTTTGTCCGCTACGGACGGGCACTCGATGGTCGGAGCCGCGACGACGGTCGTGCCGCTCTCGCACTCCTCTAGTGTGGTCTGTCCGTCACCCCAGTGGTGCCGCACCTCGCGACCGTTCTCCCGGGTCACGGTGGTGGTCACGCCGCCTTCAGCCGTGGAACCAGGGCTCGGCGCGACACACTCCGTGGCGGTACGCAGCTGGTCGTTGGCGGAGGAGACCTGGGTGACCGCGACGATGCCCGCGAACACCGTGACCGTGCCGAGGACAGCGATGATGCGTTTGTTGCGGCCACTGACAGTGCGCTGGTTTCGGCCACGCGGGGTCGAACTGCGCCGTTGTGCCGACCTGTACATGGGGGTTACCTACTCCTTCTCGTCGAGGGCGGCGCGGTTGACAGGCGTCGTCCGGTGGGGCAGCCGTGTTCTGCTAGCTGGTCAAACGGGTGCCTTCAAACGCCCACTTCCATTGCCGGAACGAGTTCGCACCACGTTTACGAGAAGCCACGCTAAGAGTGAGCTCTCTGGGCTGTCAAGCAGCCCGATCCCGTATCCGGGGTGTCTCACGGTTAGTGGAAAATTGGCTGGCATCCCTCAACCCGCCGACATCATACTTTCGGTCAATGGGCCGGGTTCAACCTCGGCTCAAAAATCTTGTTTCGGCAGCTCAGGGCCGCCCAACGGGCACGGGCCGTATTCACCTCGTTCGACCGACAAGACAGATCACGTACCGCAAGCGACCACCTGGAAACTCAGTGGAATCGCGCCGGGTCGAGCCGATCCCGCAGTGAGAAAATCCACCCGCCGGGCGATCGCAGGGGTGCGCCGCACCGGCGGGACCGGTGCGGCGCACGAAAGGGTAGGGGACCAGGCTGGTACGGGTCAGGCAGGCAGTCCGCCCACCTGGGTGTCGATCCAGGAGCGGATCGACGGCAGGTCGCCGTAGATCGACGGGCCGGTGGCACAGGTGGAGTTGTTGTTGCCGGCGCGACTGGTGGCCCCGATCAGGTACCACCGGCCGGAGACCATCCGGACCTGCGGACCACCGGAGTCGCCGTAGCAGGCACCGGCGTTTCCGTTGGTGTTGTTGGTGCAGATCTCATAGCCGGCGTCGATGCCGAGACACCGGCTGTCCGCCACGATCGAAGTGTCCAACTCGTGGGCGACGGTCGGGGCCGAGCCGCAGCCACGGGGAGCGCAGGTCTGGCCCCAGCCGATGATCCGGGTGGCGGTGCCGACCGCCCCGGAGGTGGTCGGAATCGGTGCCGGAGCATAGCTGACCGAGCTGGCCAGCTGCATCAGCTTGACGTCGATCCGAGGGTGGTTGACCGCGCGGACCACCCGGACCACCGTGCCGCCGCTGGTCCGGTTGACGCTGCCCACCCGTACGGAGCTCGGGGTCGGGCAGTGCCTGGCGGTGACCACCCAGTTCGACTTGATCAGGGAGCCGGTGCAGCCAGAGGTGTAAACCATGAACGGGTAGTTCTCGGTAGCCGGACGGCCGTTCACCACCAGGATGCCGATCTCGTCGGCGGTGCTGGACGGCGGCGCGGCCTGCGCCGTGGTGGCCGGCAGCACAAGGCTGGCGGCGACGAACCCGGTGGCCAGCAGCATCCGGGACAGGAGCGGGAGTGCCTTCATCGTGCGGTGTCCTCATCGTCAGGGGGGTACGCGCCGACCCGATGGGCGGCGCGGCGACAGAACAGGTTGTTCGGCCTTGTCGGACAGGCGCTGCTGGGTACCCGATGCGAACACTATCGACAAACGACGATACTTCAATGCTTCTGGGGATACCGGTCCTGCCCTATCACCGGGTGATGGCACACCCGGACGCCAGCTGTCACAGGGTGAGGTCGGCTGGGATCGCCCCGGCGCGTCGGCGACCCGTGCGACCATGCGGATGCCTCCCGGTGCTGCCGCGCGGAGGTGACCATGCCGGAGGATCGACGTCCCACACCGGAGGAGAACGCCCTACCCAACCGCCGTGAGCTGCGGATCGCCCTCGCCATGCGCGGCGGCGTCAGCCTGGCGGTCTGGATCGGTGGGGCCGTCGCGGAGCTGGACGTGCTGCGTCGGACCACACCCGACCCGCGGGGCACCGCGACCCTGCGGCGGGGGAAGTCCCCGGAACGTCCCGCCCAGCAGCAGCGGGCCGAGATCTATGCCAGCATGCTCCGGCTCGCCCGCTACGACGAGGTCAAGATCGACGTACTCGCCGGCGCCAGTGCCGGCGGTCTCAACGCCGTCGTGTACGGCGTGGCTCAGTGCGTCGGCTCGACCGTCGACGCGGTCCGCAACCTCTGGCTCGACGACGCCGATCTGTGGCGGATGATGCGGCAGCCTCGCCCGGTCGGTCGGGTGCCGTCGCTGCTGGCCGGCGACAGGTATCTCTACCACCGCATCTGCCGGGCGCTCTACCGGCTGCGCGACCAGGGCCACTGCGAGCTCGCCACCGACGACATGACTGTCGACCTGTCCGCCACCCTGCTGGCCCAGGACCAGAACCAGGAACGCAGCCTGGCTGAAGGGCAGGCCCAGTTCCACTTCACCCGCCGCGACGCTCCGCTCGACACCGGGATCACCGACTTTCCCGGACCCGCCGACCGGCCGGACGCCACCGACCATCCGTGCGACGATCCGCCGCACCCGGTCAAGTACCGCCTGGACCGGCTCGCCCTTGCCGCCCGCGCCACGTCGTCGTTTCCCGGGGCGTTCGAACCCGCGTCGATCCACGCCGTAGCCGGTCACCACAACAAGCTGGAGTACGGCAGCGGCACGGACCGGACCTCGGTGCCGGAGATGTCGATGGTCTTCTCCGGACTACGGCCGCGGGGAACCAGCCTGCACATCGGGTCCGAACCGTACTACGTGGTCGATGGGGGAATTTTCGACAACATCCCGATCCGACGGGCGCTGCTGGCGATCTGCCGGACCGCAGCCGTCTCCCCCACCGACCGACGGTTGATATACCTGGATCCGGATCCGTCGCCGTCGGCTCGTAGCTCCCCGACTCAGCCGGACAGCAAGGGCGCCCTGCACTGGCTCCGGGTGCTGCTGCGGGCAATCGCGTTGAAGCAACGCACCGAGACTGAGGAGGGCGAACTCGGGCACGTCCGAAGCACCAACGACATCGGCCTCGCCGCCCAGATCCGGCAGCACCTGATCACCCAGCAGATCACGCTCACCAGAGCGCGTCGCCGGCCCCTGGGCAGCTGGCGACCGCCGGCCTGTGAGTGCCGGACCTGCCGCCGGGCCATGATAAGCGACCGAGTCGTCAGACGTGACAGCGATGCACCACCACCGTTACCGGATCATTATCGTGACTATCGGCACTCCGTCGACGCTCAGAAGATCGCCGAGATTCTCACAAAGCCGGCGGAGTACTCCATCGGCCGACCCGCCCTCTCCGGACCGTATCAGGTCCTCGGCGAGTACGAGGCGCTGCACATCCAGGCACAGATCGACGACATCTACCACCAGGGAACGGGAAACGACGAGGAGGAGTTCCGGGACATCGAGGCTGCCTACAGCGCCACCACCATGCTGATCTCCTGGGTCCGCGCGCTCGAGGAGAAGAACCGCAACTCCGATTACCGCGACGACCGCGCAGCGGGCAGCGAGGCCGCCGAACGTCTACGGGAGGTCAAGCACAAGCTCTACCGGCTGCTCGAGCTGGCCGACCACATCCGTGACCTGGCCGGCGCGGAACTGCTCCGGGACTTCCAGGGACCGGGCGGCGCGCTGGAGAACCCGGATCTGCTGGCCGCCACCCGGCGGGCGCGCGCCCTGCAAAAAAGCCTGCCGGGTCTCCCCGACAAACTCCGCCGGGCGATAGTTGACGGGCAATGCGACAGCCAACAGTTCAACCGCATGCTGTTCGAACAGTACCCGGCGAAGTACATGGCCCGGGAAGTCGACATGTCAAGCCCCGGGACGACCGCGCTGGAAGAAATCTGGACGCTGGCCGAGGACCTGAAAGGAGAGTTGCTGGAGATCGGCCAACCGATCGCCAGGCGAAAACTGCGCAGCGACGACGAACTGTGCCCGAAGGACCGGCGGGCCTGGTGCGACTCGGCATTCAAGGACGTCCACGAGTCATCGCTACGCAAATTGAGCATCAAAAAGCTGCACACCATCTTCGCGGTTGCCGGCGGCGTGCCGGGAGTGCAACCCGTCGTCCATTACCACAAGATCACCGGCAACCAGGAGAGCCCACTGCAGCAGAAGTTCCGCAACATCGACTGCAGCGAACGCCGCAAGCGCCTGACCGAGCGGCTGCGCACCGGCCGACTCGAGCCAGCCGATCCGGTGATCAACTCCCGTGCCAAGCTGGCCGGTACCACACTGCACAACTTCGGAGCCTTCCTCCGCCGGTCGTGGCGGGCCAACGACTGGGCCTGGGGCCGGCTGGACGCCGCCGCCGGCATCACCGACATGATCATCGACAAGCTCTGCGGCTGCTGCGACGACAACGAGCTCAACCGCGTCTGGCAGCGATGGGTCCAGGAGCCCGTCCCCGGCGTGTCGGGGCGGGAGTGGCGGCGGATTCTCACCGGCAGCAACGGTGACCTGCCGCCCGCGCCCACCAGGATGAGCCGCCTGCAGCCCGACCAGCGGGAGTGTCTCAAGCGTGCGCTGAAGAGCTGGCTGCAGTACCAGATCCTGTTGGAGGAGGACCAGGAGGCCAGGGAGACGGGCCGGTCCGACGACCCCGACCAACCCCGGCAGCCAGCGGCGATGGACCACTGGGAGCAACTCACCAACCGGGTGTCCCGCGGCAACGAAGGCGTCCGCGACCTTCCGGTCGCCTACCGCTACGGTCTGTCCAGCCGGGCGGTCCACCTCACCTACCGGGCCCTCTGGCCGGCCGGTAAGGGCTGGCCGACGAGGGTCGGGCGCGCCCTGCTGCTGCTGATCCGGCCGCTGGTCGTGCTGCTACCACTGGCTGCTGACCCGGCCCGCGCCGCCGCCACCACCCTGCTCGTCCTGCTCGGCTACGCGTCGATCGCCGACGCGTCCCGCGCCGACGAGAACCGGCCCGGCTGGGCCGCTGGCGTCGCCGCGCTGCTCGCGGCTGCCGCTATCGTCGTCGGCTGGATCCGGGGCACCCGAGACTGGGCGCGGCTCGACCGCGAGACCGAATCGTGGAGCGAGGAGTGGCACCGGATCGGCCATCAGATGTGGTGCACCGCCCGACGGTGGCGGGCCCTGGGCCTGGTACTGGCGGCCGTCTTCACCACCGGCGGGGTCGGGTTGCTCTGGTTGCTGCCGAGCGGCAGCCTGCTCGGCAACCGCCCGGAAACGCTGACGATCGTCGGCACCGTCACCGCCGCCACCCTGTGGTGGCTCGCCCATCGGCACGACCCGGCCCGGATCCCGCTACCCCGCCTGCGACGGCACAAGCAGCCGTACGACGCGGCGTGGAGCGCGGCGAACCACCGTCGTCACGTCCCCGTCCGGCGGGCCGTCTTCGTCTGCGCCACGCTGCTCCTGCTCCTGCCGCTGGTCATCTGGAAACAACCCCGCCGGCTGCTGGAAGGACTCACGCTCGAGCCGCTGCGGCTGGTGCCACCCCGCGCCGAGGTCACCGTGCAGGGCGTTCCCGAAGCGCACTTCCCCGCGATCGGGATCGGACTGCTCGCCGTAGCGCTGAGCGCGGTCCTGCTCTGGGGCTGGACGAGACCGTGGCCGGCTCTCGCCGCGATCATCGGCACCGGCATAGTGGTCGAGACCACCGCGCACCTGCTGTATCCCGGCCGGATAGCCAGCGGTCAGCTGACCGTGCTGCTCGTCGTCTGGGCGTCCTGCATGGCGGTGGTCACCGTCTTCCTACCTGTTACCGAGCAGTCCCCCGATCGGGTCTGACGCCGCCCGGTCACCGTCCGCCCGGCGCTCACCGGTCAGGGTCCGCCGGACGAACTCCAGCAGCAGTGCCCACTTGAACGCCTGCTGTGCGTTGTCCGCTGCTGCGGAATGCCCACCCTCGACGTTCTCGTGGTAGGTGACGTCGTGGCCGTACTCGCGCAGCCGGGCGACCATCTTGCGGGCATGACCGGGATGCACCCGGTCGTCGCGGGTCGAGGTGAGAAAGAGCGACGGCGGGTACGCCGTACCCCGTCGGATGTTCTGGTACGGCGAGTACTCTCGCAGAAACGCCCAGTCCGCCGGATCGTCGGGATCACCATACTCGGCCATCCAGGAGGCTCCAGCGAGCAGCTTGTGATACCGGCGCATGTCCAGCAGCGGCACCTGCCCGACGAGCGCGCCAAACAGTTCCGGGCAGCGGGTCAACATCACGCCCATCAGCAGCCCGCCGTTGCTGCCGCCGTAGGCGCCGAGCCGGTCCGGGCTGGACAGTCCACGGGCAACCAGGTCGGTGGCGACGGCGGCGAAGTCCTCGTACGCGCGGAGCCGGTTCTCCCGCAGCGCGGCGGTGTGCCAGCGCGGTCCGTACTCACCGCCGCCCCGGATGTTGGCGACCACGAAGCTGCCGCCCCGGGCCAGCCAGCCGGCACCGACGACGCCGCTGTAGGTCGGGGTCCAGGCGATCTCGAACCCCCCGTACCCGGTCATCAGGGTGAGCCCGGCCGCTGGTCCGGGCGGGCTGGTTTCGCCCGGTGTGACCAGGAAGTACGGCACCTCGGTGCCGTCGGCGGAGACGGCGAAGAACTGCCGGACGGTCATCTGGTCGGCGTCGAAGAAGGCCGGACCGGTCTTGACCGGTCGCGTCGGGCCGTCGACGGTGCCGTGCAGCAGCGTCGGTGGCCGGATGAATCCGGCGGTGTGCAGCAGAAACTCGTCGCCCCGGTCCGGCTCGGTGTCGGCCACGTCGGTGTGGTCGAATCCGCCGGCGTCGGGCAGCGTGCGCCGCCGCCAGCCGTCGTCGCCGGGGGTCAGGATAGTGATCTCGCTACGGACGTCGGTGAGGGTGACCAGCAGCAGATGGTTGCGGGTCCAGGCGTGGTAGCTGTAGGCGGAGCGCTCGGTCGGCTCGAAGACCGTGGTCAGCTCCCGTTTGCCAGCCAGGAACTCGTCGACCGGGGTGACCAGCACCGCGCCGGCAGGGTAGGTGATGTCACCGGTCTGCCAGTCGCTGCGCAGCTCGATCAGCAGCCACTGCCGGTGCAGGTCGATCTCGGCGTCCGAGGGCACGTCGACCAGGCCCCAACCGCCGTCGGGCCGCAGCAGGTAGGTCCGGTTGCGGAAGAACTCGGTGCGCCGTACCGCCAGGTCGCGCTCATAGCCGGCGGTCGGGTCGTGCACCACGGAGACGGTGACATCGTCGACCTCGCCGGCGAACGCCAGCGGGGCGTCGGCCAGCGCGGTGCCGCGCTGCCAGCGCCGGATGGTCCGCGGGTAGCCGGAGTTGGTGACGGTGCCGGGCCCGAAGTCGGTGCCCACGTAGATGTGGTCGCGGTCGATCCAGCAGACGGTGCTCTTCGCCTCCTCGACGAGGAAACCATCGGTCACGAAGTCTCGGGTGGTCAGGTCGAACTCGCGGACCACCGCGGCGTCCGATCCGCCCCGGGACAGCACCACCAGGCACCGGTCGTACCCGGGCCGCAGCACGTGGGCACCCTTCCAGACCCAGTTCTCCCCTTCGACCCTGGCGAGTTCGTCGAGGTCGAGCAGGATCTCCCAGCTCGGCTGCGGCCGACGGAACTCGTCGAGGGTGGCCCGCCGCCACACCCCGCGGGGATGTCCGGCGTCCTGCCAGAAGTTGTAGAGGTGGTCCCCGCGCCAGGTCGGGTCGGGAATCTTGTCGGCGGAATCGAGCACCTGCTTGATCCGGTCCCGCAGCTGGGTGAACCCCGGCTCGGCGGTCCAGCCGGCGGTGGTCTCCGCGTTGCGGTCGCGGACCCAGTCGAGGGCGGCGTCACCGAGCACCTCCTCCAACCAGAGGTACGGATCGCCGCCAGGCGACACCCGGCCGTCCATCACCATCCGTCTGTCCTCCCCCGCCCCCGGCCCGCTCTGCGGGGGTACGCACCAGGATAGGCAAACTCGTCGTACCGCACCGCCCAGCAGAGGGTGCCGCCCCAAGGCCGGCTGCGAACGTCGCCGCCGGAAGCTGGACACTGGACGCTACCGTGACGGTCGGACAAGATTGACGCACGTCCAACGTGCAGACGTGCGACCAATGATCCGTCCGGGCCGGGTGGCGCGGACGGTCGGGGCGGGAGTGGACCGGCGACGATCGGGGCTGACAGATGAGCAGCATGCAGGAGGCGCAGCGGGCACACGCCCAGCAGGTGCACGCCCAGCACCGGGCCCAGGCCTTCGCGTACCGTCAGCATCAGCAGATGGTCTGGGAGGCGGAGAACGCCCGGCAGGCCGCCGAGCAGGCCGCCGCCGAGGACGAACGTCAACGCAAGCGTCTCTACACCGAGGCCCGTGCGGCGAAGGTCGCGGCGGCCAACGCGAACCTGCGCTCGCGGGTAGCCGAGCTGGAGGAGCTGCTCGCCGACACCCTGGCCGTCGACGACCACATCGACCTCGAACGGCTCAAGCGCAGCAGCACCCCACCGCCGTTCGATCCCGGTGATCTCGCCGTGCCGCTGGCCGCACCGAAGTGGTCCGACTTCGCCCCTCCGGAGCCGGCCGGTCTGGGCCGGATGTTCGGCGGCGAGGTCCGCCACCAGCAGCAGGTCGCCGAGGCGCGACAGGTGTTCGAGCAGGCCACCGCGAAATACGAGGCGGCGGAGGCGCAGCGGCGCCGCCGGCTGGCCGCAGCCGAGGAGAAGTACCGTCAGCAGTGCGGGAAGCTGGCCGCCAAGATCGCCGCGCACAACGCGGCGATCGACCGGTTCTCCGCCGTCTTCGCCGCAGCCGACCCGAAGGCCGTCGTCGAGTACTTCGGGCTGGTGCTCGGAAACTCCGTCTACCCGGACGACTTCCCGCAGCGTTACCGGCTGGCCTACCTGCCCGAGTCCCGTCAGTTGGTGGTCGAGTACCACCTGCCGGCGGTGGAGGTCGTCCCCCGGATCCGGGAGTACCGCTACCAGCCGGCCGACGACGAGGTGACGGCGGTCGGCCGCTCGGCGACCGAGATCGCCGATCGGTACGCCGACCTCATCACCCAGATCACCCTGCGTACGGTGCACGAGTTGTACGAGGCGGACCGTACCAGGCTGCTGGAGACTGTCTGTATCAACGGCATCGTCGAACGGATCGATCCGGCCACCGGCCGACCGGCCCGGCCCTGCCTGGTCACTCTGCGTACCACCCGGGACGAGTTCGTCGCGATCAACCTGGCCAACGTCGACCCGGCCGCTTGCCTGCGCCGGCTCGGCGCACGGATCTCCGCCCATCCGGTGGATCTGGCGTCGGTGCCCGCCATCGTCGACTTCGATCAGGTCGACAAGCGGTTCGCCGACGAGATCGACGTCCTCGCCGACCTGGACCAGCGACCGGACCTGCTGACCATGCCGGCCGACCAGTTCGAGCAGCTGATCGCCGACCTGTTCACCAAGCTCGGGCTGCAGATGCGCCAGGTGCGCACGACGGCCGACGGCACGGTGGAGTGCATGGCGCACGATCCCCGCCCGCTGTTCGGCGGCACGGTCGTCGTGCTGGCTCGGCGCGGCGGCGGCACCGTGGACGTGTCGGCGGTCCGTGATCTGTTCGGCGTCGTCCAGGCGGAGAACGCCTCGAACGGCATCCTGGTGACCACCGCCGGCTACACCTCGGCGGCCTTCGACTTCGCTTCCGGAAAGCCGTTGGAGCTGATCGACGGCTCGGCGCTGCTGCACATGCTCGCCGAGACCGGCGGGGTGAAGGCCCGCATCGACCGCCGCACCTGAGCCGCGACCAGCGCGGGTCAGCAGGTCAGCGGGTCAGCGGGTCAGCGGGTCAGCGGGTCAGCGGGTCAGCGGGTCAGCGGGGAAAGTACCGGTCCAGGAACTCGTTGTGGAACACCCCGGCCGGGTCGTAGCGGACCAGCAGGTCAGCGAAGTCGTCCCACCGCGAATACCTGCCAGCGAGTTCGTGCCGGCCGATGCCGAACAGCTTGCCCCAATGCGGTCGGGGGGCGTACGGCGCCAGCGCCTGCTCGACCGCGGCGATCACCGGCGTCACCGCCGTAGCATCGGCGACCCAGGTGAAGTGGATCGCGACGCTCTCCCGCGAATGGTTCATGCTCAGCCACAAATCGTCGGCGGCGACGGTACGGATCTCGCAGACCTGCAGCACGGGCGCGACCCGGTCGCGGATCCGGGCCACCGCGTCGAGTGCCCCGACCACGTCGCTGGCCGGTACCAGGTACTCCGACTGGAGTTCGGCACCGCTGCTCGGGGTGAAGTCGAGCCGGAAGTGCGGCAACCTGGTGTGCCACGGACCGGCCACCCCCAGCTGGCTGGTGCAGTTTTCCACCGGCATTCCGGGCACCGGGTGCCGGGGGCCGTCGGCGGCGGCGAGCCCCAACCCGGCGGCGTCGACCGGCGGATGGTCGCGGTCGGTGCGCCGTTTCACCCACACCTGGTCGATACCGGTCCCGGTCCAATCGGTGAACATGCTGACGCTGTAGCCGCTGGCCTGGAGCCGGTCCCATCCGGCGACGAGCGCGTCGCGGGACAACCCATGATAGACGTACTGCGCCACGTCGAAGGTCGGCTCGATCGACAAAGTAACGCTGGTGACCACGCCGAGCCCGCCGAGACCGACCACCGCGCCGGCGAAGTCGGGATGGGACTGGTCCAGCCGGACCAGGTCTCCGTTGGCGGTCATCAGTTCCACGGCCCGTACGGCGCTGGCGAGGTTGCCGTTGCCGCGCCCTGAGCCGTGGGTGGCGGTCGTGCAGGCACCGGCGACCGAGATGTGCGGCAACGAGGCCAGGTTGTGCAGCGCGTAGCCGTGGCCGTGCAGGTGTTCGGCGAGTTCGCCGTAACGGACGCCGCCGCCGGCGGTGACCGTCGACGTCTCTGGGTCGACCGTCACGTCGGCGGGCAGGCCGGCGAGTGAGACGAGGTCTCCGTCGGTGTCGGCGAGCCGGTTGAACGAGTGTCCGGTGCCGAGCACCCGGAGCCGGGCCGAGCGGCCCACGATCTGTCGCAGCTCGTCGACGGTGGTCGGGCGGTGGACGTGACGGGCGGCGAAGGTGACGTTACGCGCCCAGTTGGTGACCGCTGTGGCCATCAGCCGTACTCCTCTCCCCGACCCGCCTCACCGTACCCTGGACCGGCGGAACCCTGGACCGGCGGACGCTACGGTCGCGCCGGAGGAGGTCCCATGCGAGTGGCTGTGTTCAGCACCGAGCCGTACGACAGGCGGTTCCTGTCCGCCGCGAACGCGCAGGCCGGTCACGACCTGGTGTTCCTGGAGCCGAGGTTGGCGGCGGAGACTGCACCGTTGGCCGACCGGCTGCGACGCGGTCTGCGCGTTCGTCAACGACGATCTCAGCGCACCGGTGCTGGAGACGCTGGCCGGCGCCGGGGTCCGGCTGGTCGCGCTGCACTCGGCCGGGTTCAACCATGTCGACCTGGCCACCGCGCGCCGGTTCGGGCTGACCGTGACCCGGGTGCCGGGCTATTCGCCGTACGCGGTCGCGGAGCACTGCGCCGGGCTGATCCTGGCACTCAACCGTAAGATCTACCGGGCCTACAACCGGGTACGCGAACACAACTTCGCCCTCAACGGGCTGCTCGGCTTCGACCTGCACGGCCGGATCGTCGGCGTCGTCGGCACCGGCAAGTTCGGGATCCGGTTCATCCGGATCATGGCAGGGTTCGGCTGCCGGGTGCTCGCCGCCGACCCGTACCCGTCGGACGAGGCCGTCGCCGCCGAAGCCAGTTACGTCCCGCTGCCGACGCTGCTCGCCGACTCGGACATCGTCACCCTGCACTGTCCGCTCATTCCCGACACCCACCACCTGATCGACGAGGAACGGATCGCGCAGATGCGCGACGGCGTGCTGTTGATCAACACCAGCCGGGGCGCGCTGGTCGACGGTCGGTCGGGTTCCCGGCGGAGCTGTGCCAGCTGCAGCACGCCGGTGGCAGGTCGTGCCCGACCCGAGTCCACGGCGATCGCTCTGGCGGCGTCGGAGGAGCCGAGGAAAAACGCCGGTTAGTTCGCCGGAGCGTGCGCGACTGCTGTGCAGCTACGCGCCAGGCCACACCCCGGTCAACCTCTGAGCTCACCACATGTCGGTGATGTTACAGAAATATTGCCCTGTATCACCACACCACCCTTGACACTGCCGCCGAGCAGTCCATATGGTCGGCTCAGTTGTACATGGTTGTCCATGAACAAGAGGGTCAGGGATGAAGATAGCAGTGGTCGGCAGCTACGGCGCCGGGCTCACCATGCGGGTGCCCCGGGTGCCGGTCGCCGGAGAGACCCTCTCCGGTGGTGACTTCAGCTCCGGACACGGCGGCAAGGGCTCCAACCAGGCCGTCGCCGCCGCCCGGCTCGGCGCGACGGTCAGCCTGCTGAGCGCCGTCGGACCGGACCAGTTCGGTGCCGCCGCCCGACAGTTGTGGGCCGAGGAGGGTGTGGACACCACTGGGGTGCGCACCGCCGACGCCCCGACGATGGTCGGAGTCATCCTGGTCGACGCCCACGGCGAGAACCGGATCGTCATCGCGCCCGGCGCCCTCGACCAGCTCACCCCGGCCGACGTCGACCGGTTCGCCGGCCGCATCACCGACGCCGACATCGTCGTCGTGTCACTGGAGATCCCACTGCCGGTGGCAACCGCCGCGCTGCGTCTGGCGCACACCAACGGCGTACGGACCCTGCTCAACCCCGCACCCGCCGTCGAACTGCCCGACGAGGCCTGGGCGTGGATCGACGTACTAACCCCGAACGCCGGCGAGGCGCAGGTGCTCACCGGCCGCCAGCCGGACGGCGACGCGCACCCGGACGACCTCGTTGACCTGATCCGTACCCGGTACCAGGGTGCGCTGGTGCTCACCCTCGGCGCCGCCGGCGCCGTCGTCGACCACCTCGGGCGGCGCACCACCGTCGAGCCGGTCCCCGTGCCCCGGGTCGTCGACACCACCGGGGCGGGCGACGCGTTCACCGGCGCGCTCGCCGTCGGCCTGGCCCGCGGCGACGCGCTCCCCGACGCCGCCCGGTACGCGGCCGCCGCAGGCGCCCACGCCGTCGGCATCGCCGAGGTCATCCCCGCCCTGGCCCACCCGGACGACGTCGCGGCCCTGCTCAGGAGACGAGACCAATGACCCAGACGACCACTCCGGCGTCCCCAGTCGCCGTTCCGGCCGCCCCACCAGTCGGCCGGTCCCCGCTGAGCCGCTTCCTGCATGCCCGCGAGGCGAGCACCTTCGGGGCGCTGGTCCTGCTGTTCGCCCTCGGCGCGTTCATCGCCCCCGGATTCCTCGGAACCGACAATTTCCTCACCGTAGGCCAGCAGATCGCCCAGATCGGCATCATGGCCATCGGCGTCACCTTCGTCATCATCAACGCCGAAATCGACCTGTCGGTCGGCTCGATCTACGGGCTCGGTGCCATCGTCTGCGGGCTGCTGATGACCTCGGACGTGGCCTGGCCGCTCGCCGCGCTCGGCGGCGTCGCCGCCGGGGCGCTCGCCGGCCTGCTCAACGGTCTGATGACGGTCGGCTTCGGTATTCCGTCGTTCATCGTCACGCTCGGCACGCTGAGTGTCTACCGTGGCGTCACGCTGCTGCTCAGCGGCGGCGCACCGATCTCGTTGTCGGCCCGGGAGCCGAACGTCGCGGAGTTCAACCTGCTCGGCCAGGGCCGGCTGTTCGGCCTGCTGCCAATGCAACTGGTCATCTTCGCCACGGTCGCGGTCCTCTTCGCCATCGTGCTGTCGAGGTCCCGTTACGGATTCAACACCTACGCGGTCGGCGGCAGCGCCGAAGCCGCCCGGCTCTGCGGCATCCACACCGGTCGGGTGAAGATCGCCGCGTTCGCCATCTCCGGCACGCTGGCGGCGCTGGCCGGCGTACTCGGGCTGTCGTTCCTGTCGTACGTGCAGGGCGTCACCGGCACCGGGATGGAGCTGACCGCGATCTCCGCGGTGATCATCGGCGGCGCCGCGCTGTTCGGCGGCTCCGGCACCATGCTCGGCACCGTCATCGGCGTCGCCTTCATCGGTGTCCTGCAGAACATCCTCAATCTGCGTGGCATCTCGTCGTTCTGGCAGACCGTGGCGACCGGCGCGGTCATCATCCTCGCCGTCGCGGCGGACACCTTCCTACGTCGACGATCCGGGCGGCGCTGACCGTCACCCGTCCGTCCGGTCCATCCCATTGCGACGCCACTGTCATCCACCCCGAAACAGCAAGGAGCCATTCGACATGCGGTCTTCCCTCCGGCGACGCGCCGCCGTCGCCACCGCGCTCGGCGCGGCCCTGTTCGCCAGCACCGCCTGCGGTGCGGTCAGCCCGGCCAACGACCCGGCCTCCGGCGACGGCGGGTTCCAGCTCGCCGGCTACATCCAGGAGGCGATCGACAACGGCGACCAGCTGACGATCCGTCTCAGCTACCACGACCCTTCACTGGCGTTCGCCGTGCCCATCCGCGAAGGCATGGACCGGGCCGCCGCCGAGCTGGGCGTCGATGCGCAGATGATCGGGCCCGCCGGTGGCAGCGCCGCCGACCAGGTCGCCGAGCTGCAGACGCTGATCAACCAGCAGCGGATCCACGGCCTGGCCGTCTCGTCGGCCAGCAACGACGCGCTGATGCCGGTCATCGCCCAGGCGTACGACGCGGGAATCCCGATCATCTCGTTCAACACCAACAACCCCGACTCGCAGCAGATGGGCTTCGTCGGTCAGGACCTGGTCGCCTCCGGTGCGGCGCTGGCCGAGGAGCTGCTCGGCGTCCTCGACGGGCAGACCGGCAAGGTCGTGGTGGTCTCCGTCGACTCCGGTGCCGGCTGGTCCAACGACCGCTTCTCCGGCTTCGAGTCGGCTCTGGACGGAGCCGGCCTGGAGATCGTCGGACCGGTGAACACCGGCAACGAACCGAGCGCCGCGTACAACACGATCGAATCGACGATGGCGGCGCAGAGCGACGCGATCGCGCTGGTCTCCCTCGACTGCTGCAGCTTCACCGCCGGGGCGACCTGGCTGCAGCAGTCCGGCAACGCAGGAAAGATCCACTCGGTCGGTTTCGACGTGCAGCCACAGACCGTCGAGTACCTCAACGACGGCGTGGTCGACCTGACCATCAGCCAGGCACCGGCCGAACAGGGCTACCAGGCGGTGAAGCTGCTCGTCGACTTCCTCGTCGACGGTACCGAGATCAGCGACGTGGACACCGGCGTCCTGGTCGTCACCCCGGACAACGTCGACGACGTACCGGTGGAGGGCTGAGCCGATGACCAGCCCGGCCACGGTCAGCACCCCGGGGGCCACGGCCGTCGCGGTGACCGGTCTGTCGAAGCACTTCGGACCAGTGCGCGCGCTGCACGACGTGACGATGGACGTCGCCGCCGGAAGCCTCACCGCCGTGATGGGCGAGAACGGCGCCGGCAAGTCGACGCTCATGAAGATCCTGGCCGGGCTGGACTCCCCCACCAACGGCACCGTACGGATCGCCGATGAGCCGGTACGCCGGTTCGACCCGGCCAACCTGCTCAGCCGGCACCGGGTCGCCCTGGTGCCACAGGAGCTGGCGCTGGCCGCCGACCGGACCGTCGCCGAGAACATCCTGCTCGGCGCGGAACCCGGCTCCCGGGTGTTTCCTCACCGCCGCCGGATGGACGAACAGGCCGCCACGCTGCTCGACCGGCTCGGCGTACGGCTGGATCCCCGGCAGCGGGTGGGCGACCTCGACGCGGCGAACGGCCAGCTGGTGGTCATCGCCCGGTCGTTGGCCCGCGACGCCCGGCTGGTGATCCTCGACGAACCCACGTCGATCCTGTCGCCGGCCGAGTCCGACCGGCTGTTCGGAGTGATCCGGCAGCTGCGTGACGACGGTGTCACCATGCTGTACGTCTCACACCGGATGCCCGAGGTGTTCGCCCTGTCGCAGCACATCCACGTGCTGCGCGACGGCCGGCATGTCGGGCACTGGCCGACCGCCGACGTCACCCCCGACCAGGTGGTGGCGGCGATGGTCGGCCGGGAACTGGCCAGTGAGCTCGACCGGGCCGGCGGGCACGCCGCACCGGCCGGCAGCACCCCCCGGCTACGGATGCGCGACGTCACCGGCACCGGCTTCACCGGTATCAACCTCGACGTCGCACCCGGCGAGGTCGTCGGCGTCGCCGGCCTACCGGACAGCGGGCGGGTCGAACTGCTGCGCGGGGTCTTCGGCGCCGACCCGGTCAGCGGTGGTGAACTGCAGCTCGACGGCACGACGTTCACCGCCCGCTCCCCCCGCGACGCGATTCGGGCCCGAGTGGCGTACCTGCCCGGGGAACGTCGCCACCAAGGGGTCCTGCCGACGATGAGCGTCGCGGACAACATCAACATCCTGACCCTCGGCCGCCGGCAACGGTTCGGCCTGCTGCGGCGGCGGGCCCTGCGACGCGACGCCGACAGCCGGGTCGGACAGCTGCGGGTCAAGACCTCCGACTCCGCTCAGGGCATCATGCAGCTCTCCGGCGGCAACCAGCAGAAGGCACTGCTGGCCCGCTGGCTGGCGATCGAGCCGCGCCTGATGCTGCTCGACGAACCCACCCGTGGCGTTGACGTCGGCGCCAAAGCGGAGATCTACCGGCTGTTCCGGGACCTCGTCGCCGACGGGGTCGCCATCGTCGTCTCATCGTCCGACCTACCCGAACTACTTACCGTCAGCGACCGGATCGCGGTGCTGGCCGCCGGGCGGCTGGTCGGTGTCCTCGACGCCGACGACGCCACCGAGGAGACGGTCATGGCGCTGGCCACCGGCGCCCACAGCATCAGGGCGAGCGCCCACACCACGAAGGAGAAGACATGAAACGCCGAGGCATCCTCAACGCCGAGCTGTCCGGGGCGCTCGCCACGCTCGGCCACACCGATCTGCTGCTGGTGGTCGACGCCGGATTCCCGATCCCCCGGGGCGCGCACCGCGTCGACCTGGCCATCGCCGAGGACCTGCCCCGGCTGACCGCGGTGCTGGACCTCGTCGCCGACGAGATCATCGTCGAAGGCGTGGTGTACGCCGAGGACGTCACCACCCACAACACCCCGCTCGCCGAGTGGCTGGCCCAGCGGTTCCCCGGCGTACCGACCGAGACCCGGGCCCACGCCGACATGCTCGGCGACCTCGCCCACCGGGCGAAGGTGATCGTCCGGACGGGCGCGTTCAACCCGTGGGGCAACGTCGGGCTGGTCTGCGGCGTGGACGTGCCGCGCTGGTTCGACGAACCCGGTGTCGTCGCCCCCGACTACTACCGGGACCGGATGTAGCCGGTACCGGGACCGGATGTAGCCGGCCCACCGCACCGCCCACCATCGTGGCCGGTCCATCGACCGGGCCTGTCGCGACAGACGAACTTTGGAGAGATCGTGATTCCTGCACCCCGCGCCGACGTCGGGACGACCCCCGCAGCGCTGGCGCCCTACATCCAGCACACCCTGATCGAGGTCGGCACCACCCACGACCAGATCGTCGCCCACGCGGAGGAGACCGTCCGGTACGGCTTCAGCGCGGCGATGGTGGCCGGCTCGTGGGTGACGGAGACCGCCGAGGTGCTACGCGGCACCGGTGTCGAGGTCGCCTCGGCGCTGGATTTCCCCACCGTCGGCGTCACCACCAGCGCGGGCAAGGCAGCCGAGGCGGAGAGCCTGGTCCGGGCCGGCGCCCAGCAGATCGACGCCGGCGTCCAGATCGGCTGGCTGAAGAGCGGCCGGTACGACGCGTTCCGCGACGACATCGCCGGCGTGGTCCGCGCGGCCGGCGTACCGGTCAAGGTGATGCTGGAGTTGCCACTGCTCACCCCGCAGGAGCGCGACATCGCGGTCGAGCTTTCGATCGAGGCCGGCGCGGCCTACCTGAAGAACGCCAGCAGCGGCGCGGTCGAGGTCGCGAACCCGGACAGCATCGCCTACCTGGTGGCGCGGGCTCCGCAGGGGGTACGGGTGAAGGCATCCGGCGGTATCAAGTCCTACCCTCAGGCGCTCGCCCTGCTCGACGCCGGGGCGGCGCTGCTCGGCACCAGCGCCGGGGTGGCTATCGTCACTGACCAGACCAGTGCTGCGACGACCAGCTACTGACCCCCGGCGGTTCACCGGTCCGGTGCGGCCCAACGGGGTCCGCACCGGACCAACCATGACGAGAAGGTGCCATGTCCGACCAGTCCAGCCCGGCCACGCAGGCGGAACGACTCGACCGCGACGCCCCGGCACCACTGCACGCTCAGGTGTCCGAGCGGATCCGCACCCGGATCCTGTCCGGCGAGTGGCCGCCGCACTACCGGCTACGCAGCGAACCGGAGCTGGCCGTCGAACTGGGCATCTCGCGCGGCACCCTGCGCCGGGCGATCGCCACCCTGATCCGCGACGGACTGCTCGTCCAGGTACAAGGCCGCGGCACCTACGTCACCTCGACAGCGATCGAGCCGTCGATCGCGCAGAAGCTGACCACCCTGTCCGAAGACTTCGCCCGGCAGGGTGTCACCGTCTCCACCCAGGTCCAGTCGCACGAGGTGATGGCCGCGCCGTCGCCGGTCGCCGCCCTGCTCGACCTGCGCCCCGGCCAGTCCGTGCTCCGGTTGGAACGGCTCCGCGCCACCACCGACGGTCCGGTCGCCTGGCTGGTCAACTATGTCCGACTCGATCTGGCCCCCGGCATCGAACAGGCCGAGCTCGCCGACCAGTCGCTGTTCGGACTGCTGGAGAACGAGTACCGGCTGAAGATCAGCACGGGCCGGCGTACGTTCTCCGCGACCGCGGCGACCGGCCGGGTCGCCGCGGCACTCGGCGTACCCGACGGTTTCCCGTTGCTCTACCTGGAGCAGATCACCTATCTCGACGACGGACGTCCGATCGAGTACTCCGACGTGTGGATTCACAGCGAACGGATGCGGGTCACCTCGCTGCTGTCCCGGCACTGACCTGCTGGACCGGCACTGACCTGCTGGACCGGCACTGCGGTTCTCCGGTACGAGGGGGTAGCCGTTTCCCCGTTCCCGCCGATTCACACGGGTTATCTTCGCGCCGCCGCGGAGACTTCTCCCGGTGACGGATGCTCAGCCCGGCCGGCCCGGCAGCGGAGCCCCGGCCGCAGGGGGTAGGAGCGCACCGAGAGTCAGGAGTGACGCCATGGGGTACCTCACCACGCAGGACGGCACGCAGCTCTACTACAAGGACTGGGGTTCCGGGCCTGCCGTCGTGTTCTCGCACGGCTGGCCGCTGAACGCGGACGCCTGGGACGGCCAGCTGCTCTTCCTCGCCCAGCAGGGCTTCCGGGTAATCGCGCACGACCGGCGTGGGCACGGCCGGTCCAGCCAGTCGCCCGAGGGCAACGACATGAACGGCTATGCCGACGACCTCGCCGCGGTGATCGAGGCGCTCGGCCTCACCGACACCACGCTGATCGGGCACTCCACCGGCGGAGGTGAGGTGGCCCGGTACATCGGCCGGTACGGCACCGGTCGGGTGGCGAAGGCGGTGCTCATCTCCGCCGTACCGCCGATCATGGTGCGGACGCCCGACAACCCGGACGGGCTGCCGATGGCCGTGTTCGACGAGATGCGGTCCGGGCTCGCCCACGATCGCGCGCAGTTCTACCAGGATCTGGCGGTCAAGTTCTACGGCGCGAACCGGCCAGGTGCCGAGGTTTCCGACGGCGTCCTGCACCAGTTCTGGTCGTGGAGCATGCAGGCCGGGCTGTGGAACGCCTACCAGAGTGTGGCGGCGTTCTCGGAGACCGACTTCCACGACGACCTCGCCGTTTTCGACGTTCCCACGCTGGTCATGCAGGGCGACGACGACCAGATCGTGCCGATCGGGAACGCTTCGATGAAGACCGCCCAACTGGTGTCCGGCGCCCAGGAGGTCTACTACCCGGGCGCCCCGCACGGTATCGCCGCCACCCACCAGGACCAGGTCAACCAGGATCTGCTCACGTTCCTGAAGAGCTGAGCCCGGCACCGGCCGCGTTCGTCGGCCTGAACCGACTCCGTTGCAAGTAGCCGAGCGGTCCGTTCCGTCAGGACCGCTCGGTCCCCCCGATTCGTCTCGCACCTCACGCCGCATACCGCACGCGGCACCGGACCGAACGCGACGAGTTCGGGGGACGTCGAGCCGCTTCGACCAGCACCGCGCGGCCGAACGACGACATCCCGATCACCAGCCGCCGACCCACGAGCAGCTCGGCGTAACCGACGAATCCCAGGATCGCCGACGCCCCGCCAGCAGCACGAAAGTGATGCAGAGCAGGGTGATCGTCGTTCTGTTCCGGTCCTGGTCCAGGGCAGCCTCTCCAACGTCCGGTCAGACGGTCGATGTAACGAGTATCACCCACAGGCGCCAGTCGGCTACCGAACGCTAGACCATCACATTTCACGGTGAAGTGGAAAATTCGCCTTGGTGCCACTGGTCCGTCACCACGCACACGGACCGGATAAGATTCCTTCGCCGGGGCGGTAGCTCAGCCGGTCAGAGCAGGGGACTCATAATCCCTCGGTCGCGGGTTCGAGCCCCGCCCGCCCCACCAGGTACAGCGTTTCGCGAACCGGATCCAATTCTCGAGTGCTGCCGGTTGACGTCGCGGGCCGGCTACGTCCGCAGGGGACTACCGGCCAGCGGTTCCTGCGCTCCGGCGGTTCGGTGATCGCAATGAAGCAGGTCGGCAGCCTCCTGAAGGCCAACATCGGCGACGCGGGCAAGTGGGTGCCCGCCCGAACCGTCCCCAATCCCGTCGTGCGGATGGCGGCCCTGTTCAACAAGGAGTTCCGGGGCGGTCCTCGCCGCCGCAACCACCATGCCCGGCAAGGGCCTCGGTCAAGAAGTAAGAGGGTGCCGACAGTGGCCCACCTTCGGGTCACCGCCAGCTTTCCCGGCTCCGCTGCAGACCATCGAGGATCAGGTCGAGTCCGACGTCGAACTCGACCGCATAGGAGTAGCCGGGTGCCAGCGCCCGATGAATGATCATCTCGGCGAGATGCGGCAACTCGTCACGGGGCAGTTGCTCTAGGATCGCGCCCGCCACCTGGGTGACCTCGGCGGACGAGGTGAACGGCAGGCTGAGTTCCTGAAGGGTGAACCCGTAGACGTAGCTGTCCAGCATGGAGAGCGCGTGCGCCGCGCCGGCGACGGAGAATCCACCTGCACGTAGGCAGCCCAGCACCGCGTCGTGATGGCGCAGGGTCGCCGGGCCGGGATTGGTCCGGGAGTCCATCAGACCGATGGCCCACGGGTGCCGGATCAGCGCCGCCCGCATCGAAGCCGCCCGGTCCCGCATCGCGGCACACCAGTCGACCCCGTCCGCCGGTAGGTCGATCTCACTGAACACGACATCGACCATTCCGTCGAGAATCAGGTCCTTGTTGCGGAAGTGGTGGTAGAGCGACATCGCCTCGACGCCGAGCCGCTGCGCGAGCCGGCGCATGCTCGGCACCCCCGAACCGGCCTCGTCGGCCAGCGCGACCGCTTCGCGTAGCACCAGGTCCCTGGTGAGCGCGGTACGCCGGTTCCCGGGCGTACCGGCTGGCTCTGTGACCACGTGATCCTCCTGCCGTCATCCGCTCGGACCTCTTGACAACCTTACACCGCAAGGCTATACCTTACAGCGTAAGCCAAACGCGGTACGGGGAACTCGAGAGACAGGAGCGGGACCATGGAACCGATCGGCACCGATGGAGTCGGCCAGCCAGGTGCGGGCCGGCGGATCTGCGTCGTCGGCGCGTCCGGGAAGCTCGGGCGGTACATGGTGCGGCACGCGCTGGAGCGCGGGTACGAGGTCGTC
This sequence comes from Solwaraspora sp. WMMD937, assembly GCF_029581175.1. Lineage (NCBI taxonomy): Bacteria > Bacillati > Actinomycetota > Actinomycetes > Micromonosporales > Micromonosporaceae > Solwaraspora > Solwaraspora sp. WMMD937. The sequence goes on from NZ_CP120738.1 coordinate 5,971,426, forward strand.
GCCGTGTGCCGCGAGAAGAGCGTGCCCAAGCTGTCCGAGTTCGACGGATCAATCACCGTGGTCCCCGGTCCGACCAACTCCCGTACGGTCATTGCCGAGGCGGTGCGCGGCTGCGACGCCGTGCTCACCGTGCTGGTGCCGTGGGGGGTGCAGAACTACGCTTCAGGCACCGCGCAAGCGGTGCTCGACTACGCCGAGCCCGGTACCCGGCTGATCTTCTCCTGTGGTTGGCACATCACCCGCGACGGCCGGGACGTCTACCCCCGGGGGTTCAAGCTCTACACGACGGTCTTCGGCTGGCTGGCAAAACTGCTGCGGATGGTGGACGTCAACGACCAGGTGCAGGCCTGCCAACGGGTGTTCTCCAGCGGCACCGACTGGACCGTCGTACGCGGCAGCGACCTCGAGGAGGGCGACAGCCAGGGCCTGCCGGTGTGGAGCCGGCACGTGGGTGACCCGGTGCTGGCCAGCAACCTGACCCGGCGCATCGACTACGCCCGGTTCATGGTCGAGGCCGTGGACGACGACACCCTCATCCGGGAGGCCCCGGCCATCGTCGGTCGGCTGACCCCGTCTGCCCTCGCCCATGCCGGTCGACCGCAGTGACAGGCGTGGCCCAGCCGGTACCGACCACCGCGAACGGTGGCGTACCGGCTCGCCAGCCCAGTGTCCGAGGTCGGACAGGGCTGCGACGGCGGTCTCAAGATCCCCGTCCTACCTGGTCAGCGGCGTGGTGGTCGGGATAGCGTCCGGATTGCCCGGCGGGGACGCCCGCAGGTATCCATCGTCACCGACGGTCGTCGCGACCACCCCTCGGTCCGGCGACGCGAACCGGACGGCGCCCCGGTCCGCGCGGCCGGATCGCAGCCGGCGTCGAATCCGGGGTGTACTCGCCGCGGCGACGGCCCGCGCTGCTGGCGGTCGCCGGGCTCACGTTGATCCCGAACGCAAACGCCGCCGAGAACCCGTTCGAACGGGGTCCGGCACCGAGTTCGTCCAGTCTCGCCGCCGCCCGGGGCCCGTTCGCGACGTCCCAGGTGACGGTGTCGTCGCGCGATGCCAGCGGGTTCGGCGGCGGCACGATCTGCTTCCCGACCAGTGGCGACTAAGGCACCTTCGGTGCGGTGGCGGTCGCCCCCGGCTTCACCGCGTCTCGGTCGAGCATGGCCTGGTTGGAACCCCGGCTGGCATCACAGGGGTTCATTGTATTCAATATCGACACCATTACCCGCTCCGACCAGCCGGCGAGCCGCGGCCGGCAACTTCTCGCCGCGCTGGACTTCTTGGTTGAGCGGAGCCCGATTCGAGACCGGGTGGACCCGGACCGGCTCGCGGTGATGGGTCACTCGATGGGCGGTGGCGGTGCGCTCGAGGCGGCCGAGTCGCGCCCGACATTGCGAGCGGCGATTCCGCTCACCCCGTGGAATCTCAACAAGAACTGGTCGCGGGTGCAGGTCCCAACGATGGTGATCGGCGCCGAACGAGACACGATAGCCTCGGTATGTTTCATTCCGAGCCATTCTTCGACAGCCTTCCCTCCGATTTGGACAAGGCATATCCGGAGCTCAACGACGCCTGCCATTTCGCACCGAACATTCCGAACGCTACCATCTCGTCGTTCAGCGTGGCATGGCTGAAGCGCTTCGTCGACGACGACACCCGCTACGAGCAGTTTCTCTGCCCACCGCCCCGACCCGACGGAGAGATCTCCGACTATCAGGACACTTGCGCCCGCGCGTCCTGAGCCCACGGTGAGCCCGGCCGGCGCGTACCGCCGACCGGGCTCACCGTGGGCTCACCGCACCCCACGAATCAGCGACCGCAGCAACTGTTCGGTCAGGTCGAGGTCCGGCTGCCGGCCGGCGAGCAACTCCGCGTGGATGGCGGACTCGACGATCCGGATGTAGAAATACGCCAGCGCCTCCGGTGCGGCAGGGCTGGCCAGCTCCGGACCGAGCACGTCGACAAAGATGTCCGCCCGGGCACGGATGAACCGCCGGTGCACCCAGCCAGGCTCGGCGAACAGGACCCGGGCCGCCGTCTCAGGTTCGTCGGCGAGGAACTGCCGGAACGGCGCGGACCGACGCACCGGGGCGGCGTAGCGCATGGTCACCTCGGTACGCCGTCCACCCCGGTCCGTCGACGTGCGCCACACGCTTCGGCCAGTTGACGGCTGCCGAGCCACCACAGAACCTCACCGAGCAGCCGGTCCCGACTGCCGGTGACCCGGTAGAGCGTCGCCCGGCTGACCGCCAACGCGTCGGCGAGCCCGCCCATGTCGATGGTGCCGTGGCTGAGGAAGTACCGGCCGCCACCGCGTACCACCGTCTCCTCGCTTACCACCCGACGGGGTACCGGACTCCGGACGACTGAGATCTGTGCGGTGTTGCCATTGCCGTGTCGCGTGCTGCTGGCCGGGCGGACCCGGATGGCCATTGACCCCATACTCTGGGCACGTTCCGTGATCGGCAATGGTTCGAGGCATCGCCATAATCGATCTGGCCAGCGGATACTCCGCCAACATTTGGTGACTCACCGCAATCTGCCCGACTCGACGGACGGGTGGAACCGCGCCGCGCAGGAAGGCGGCCGGCATAGATCAAGCAACCAGGAAGAAGCAGCCGACCGGTTGGCGGTGTAAAGATCCATGCACTTCATTCCAATCGGAAGGCAGGCTTGCCATGAGCAACGAGACGGTGGTTCTCCTATTTCCCATCGCCGTGGCGATCATCATGCTCGGACTCGGCCTCACCCTGACAATGGAGGACTTCCGCCGGGTCCTGCGATACCCGCGGGCCATGGTGGTCTGCCTGGTCAGCCAGATGCTGGTGCTGCCAGCGCTCTGTCTCGGTCTGGTCTTCGTGCTCGGCCTGCGCCCCGAACTGGCGGTCGGCATGATGCTGCTCGCCGCCTCACCGGGCGGCAGTACGGCGAGCCTCTACAGCCACCTGTTCAAAGGCGATCTGGCGCTGAACATCTCGCTCACCGCAGTCAACTCGGTGCTGGCGCTGTTCACCCTGCCGGTGATCGTCAACCTGTCCGTCGCCGGGTTCATGGGGTCGGACAGCTCGATCGGGCTCCAGTTCGACAAGGTCATTCAGGTGTTCGCCCTCGTGCTGATCCCGATCTCCATCGGCATGGCGGTCCGGCGGCGGTTCACCAGCCTCGCGATCCGGTTGGAGCGGGCGGTCAAGGTGCTGTCCGTCCTCGTGCTGCTGATGATGATCGCCAGCGTGATCGCCGGTCTCGGCGAAGAGGTGTTCGACGTCCTTGGGGAGATCATCCTCGCCGTCGTGCTGTTCAACCTGCTCAGCATGACGATCGGTTACTTCGGCCCCCGGCTGTTCCGGGTCGGCGAACGCGAGTCGATCGCCTCCGCCTTCGAGATCGGCCTGCACAACGCCAGCCTGTCGATCACCATCGCGATGACCCCGACGCTGCTCGGCAACACGGAGATGGCGATGCCCTCGGTGACGTACGGGTTCGTCATGTTCTTCACCGCCGCTGTCTTCGGCTTCATCGTCGCCCGGCGCGTCCCGGCGGCCAGCGCGACCGCCGAGCGGGCGGCGCCGTCCAGCCGAGTCTGACCCCCCGCTGACCCTGATGTGACCCAGGGCCCGAAGGCCGGCGCCGGCACCGGAGCGACCACCCGGTGCCGGCGCCGGCCTCCGGCCAGGACCGACGACACCGCAGCACCGCGCCCACGACCCGCCAGCCGCTGGCGAGTGCACCCTGGATAGACGGGCTGTCGCGATGGTCGCCGGCGACGAAAGATGCCACTGCTAACCTGCGCCGACGCGCGCCGCGTGCCACGCGGCGGCACAGCCGAAGGCAACGCGCCGACGCTGGCTGCGGAGAGTCGCCGGCTGCGGAAAATCGGCGGGCTGCCACAAGCCCGGCGAGCCCGGCATCGACGATGACGACCTGCGCCGCGACGGCCGTCCGGGAAAGCTCCCCCGTTTGGACTCGAACCAAAAACCTGCCGGTTAACAGCCGGCTGCTCTGCCAATTGAGCTACGGGGGACCGCTGCGTAGCCGGCACCGGATTTCTCCGGCCGCCCGGCGACGGGACAAGAGTACAGGACGCCACCGCCTGATGGGCGACCGGGTTCGCCGCCCCGGACCGAACGGGTTCACGGCACGGCCCGGCGGTCGAGATCCACTAAGAATCCTATCGAAAAGGACAAAAGACCGAGTTGTCTGCGCTGACGCGTGAGAAGGGAGCAGGATGGGTAGACAGCACCGGACAGATGACGAAGGCACGACCGGGTCACTCATCGGCCAGCCGGCACCGAACCGGACCGACGGCCGACGGGTACACCGGGTCAGGTACGGAAGGAGCCGCCATGCGCGGAAAACTTTGGTTCATCGGCGGGGTGGCCGTGGGCTTCGTCCTGGGCGCCCGCGCGGGCCGGGAGAAGTACGACGAGCTGGTACTCAACGCACGCAAGGTGATGGACCACCCGACGGTGCAGGAGGCCGCCGGAGTGGCGCAAGCTCAGGCCAACCGGATCTACGCGGAGGGCCGGGAGCGGCTCAGCCACACCCGGCTGGGCGAACGCCTCAACGGCCACGACCACCTCACCACCCCCGACAGCAATCTCGCCGACGCCGGGACGGGCACGGCCTCCTCGCCCGGGTCCACCGGTGCGACGACGGCCGGGAGCAAGCCAGGCAAGGGCACCGGGTCCGGCGGCAGCGCCAGCTGACGCCGGCAGGCACCGTCGAGAACGCGGCGTACGCGTGGGTCGGTCACCCCGTTGCCGGGGGTGACCGACCCACGCGTCGTCCCGGTGTGTTCGCCGCCGCTGGTCCGGCGGCGGCAAGGTCAGTCCCGGCTGCTGGAGAACGCCGCGTCGAACGCCGCCGTCGGGGCGTCGAACGCCTGCTGACGGACGAACCGCAATGCCTCGGGGGCGCCGACCAACCGGTCCATCCCGGCGTCCTCCCACTCGACCGAGATCGGTCCGTCGTAGCCGATCGCGTTGAGTGCCCGGAAACAGTCCTCCCACGGCACGTCGCCATGCCCGGTGGAGACGAAGTCCCAGCCCCGCCGCAGATCCGCCCAGGGCAGGTGGGAGGCGAGCCGGCCGCGCCGACCGTCGCCGGTACGGACCTTCGCGTCCTTGCAGTCGACGTGATAGATCCGGTCGGCGAACTCGAGGATGAAGTTGACCGGGTCCAGTTCCTGCCAGACGAAGTGCGACGGGTCCCAGTTGAGGCCGAACGCCGGGCGGTTGCCGATCGCCTCCAGGGTGCGGCGGGTCGTCCAGTAGTCGTAGGCGATCTCGCTCGGGTGCACCTCGTGGGCGAACCTGACGCCGACTTCGTCGAACACGTCGAGGATCGGGTTGAACCGGTCTGCGAAGTCCTGGTAGCCGCGTTCGATCATTTCCGGCGGCACCGGCGGGAACATGGCCAGGGTGTGCCAGATCGACGAGCCGGTGAAGCCGATGACGGTGTTGACGCCGAGCTTCGCGGCGGCCCGGGCGGTGTCCTTGATCTCCTCGGCGGCACGCTGACGGACGCCTTCGGGTTCCCCGTCGCCCCAGATCCGGGCGGGCAGGATCCCCTGGTGCCGCTCGTCGATCGGATGGTCGCAGACCGCCTGGCCGACCAGGTGGTTGGAGATCGCGAACACCTTGAGGTTGTACTTGGCCAAGGTTTGCAGCTTGCGTTCGACGTAGTCGTCCTCGGCGAGCGCCCGGTCGACCTCGAAGTGGTCGCCCCAGCAGGCGATCTCCAGGCCGTCGTAGCCCCACTCCGAGGTCAGCCGACACACTTCCTCGAACGGCAGGTCGGCCCACTGGCCGGTGAAGAGCGTGATGGGTCGCGCCATGGTCCTTCTCCCGTTGTCGTCACTGGGATTCCATCCCGCGCCGCAGGTGCGGCGCCTGGTTGGACCGGTGCGAGGTGACGGCCCGATGAGTACCGGCGTGGAACTACCCGGTCGTGGTACACCGACCGGTGGTGCGGGCAGCGGACACCGGCCGGCTGGTCACGACGGCATCCGGCACGCTCACCGTGCCGGCGCGACGCTTCCCGACCGGGCGGGTTGCGCCTCCCGCCCGGACACCGGCCCGGGGTACGGGCCTGCCCGCACCACTCTAGGCCGGTCGCCGGCCGCCGCGATAGAGGCAGCCGAGGTACGGGCCGACAGGGTACGACGCCAGCGGGTCAGGAGCCTGGCGGTCAGTAACCCCACTCGGCGAGCGGCTTCTCCAGCACCCGGTCCACCGCTGCCAACTGCTCCGGACTGAGTTCCCGGTGGTACGCCGCCCCGCGACCGCTGTGGAACTCGTACCGGCGGAAGCCCCGCTCGAACGCGGGCGACCAGTCGAGGCCGAGAAAGTCCAGCATCCGGGCTACTTCGTCGCGCGGTGCGACCAGCAGGTCCTCGTACCGTACGTCCAGCCATTGGCCGGCCGGGTGGCTGGCCCGAGCCTCGGCGAACGCGGCCATCAGCATCTTCCAGCCGAGCGCGGCCAGCACCGGAAACGACCGGTCGGCTTCTTCCCACTCGGCCCGCAGGTCAGCCGGCAGCGGGCCGAGGAACCAGTTGTCCGGCCCACGCCAGCCGTCCCACCAGCCCATCTGCAGCCACGAGTTGGCCACCGCCCGTCCGTCGCGGACCACGTTGACCACCCGCAGATCCGGGTACGCGGCATGCAGCCAACCGGTGCGGGGCCAGCCGGTGACGTGTTGCAGCAGCACCTGGCAGCCCTGCCGCTCGACCCGGCGGTCGAAGAAGGCGCGCAGCCGCCGGCCCACGTACGGGGTGAGGTCGTCGGCCCGCAGGTCCCGGCACGGCCTGGAGTAGCCGGCCATCACCTGCCGGTCGATCAGCCGGTACGCCTCGGACGGCGCCACTCGCAGCCGGCCGCGTTCCAGCAGGCGACGGCTGTGCCCGAGCGAGGTCATCCCGGCCGGCCGGGGCGTCGAGCGGCGGTAAAGCCGGCCGTTGCGGCGACCGGCCAGGTTGAGCCGGGGCAGCTTGTCGTCCAGCCCGGACACGAAACCGACGGCTGGGTGCCGGGCCAGGATCTCCTGGACGAGGGTCGATCCGCACCGTCCGGTGCCCACGACGACGGACAGCATCGGGTCAGCCTTCCTTGCTCGGTGTCGTGGCGGGGACCGGCCCGCCCGGTACCCCGGCCGGCCCGCTCTGGACCGGCCCGCCCTGGACCGGGGGCGCTGCGGGTCGCCGTACCGGGTAGCCGAAGCGGCGCAGCAGCGGCAGCGTCACCGCGGTGGCCACCGCGAACGACCGGCCGGGCAGCGCCCGGACCCATTCGGCGTCGTCGCTGACCGGGACCGCGCCGGTACGGTGCCGCGCCGGGTTGCCCGCCACCGAATGGGTGGGGGCCAGAGTGACCCGGCCTTCGGCGTCCACCGGCAAACCGGCCGGATCCAGCCCGGCGAACAGCGCGATCCGGCGCAGCTGACCGGCCGGGTCGGCAACCACGTCCTCGTACCGGATCCGCAGGTAGCGGTCGGGTCCGGCGGCTTCGAAGAACCGCGCGGTGGCGGCGTTCCACACCCGCCACAGCAATGCTGCCTTCCACACCGGCGGGCGGCTCATCAGCTTGCGGTCCGCCGCGCCGTCCAGTCCACGCCGACGCCGCCAGGAGAAGGCGGTACCGCGCGGGTCCCGGACCAGGTGCAGCACCCGCAGGTCGATGCCGGGCAGGTCACGCAGCAACGCGCCGTACGGTGGCAGCTTCGACGAGTCGACCACCACCACCGGTCCGTCGCCGTTACGACTCACCTGCCGGGCGACCGCCGGATAGACCGCTGCGATCGCGGCATCGTCGGCGTGGTGCGGCACGGCCCGCCGGCCGGCGCCGGCCCGGCGCAGCATGGCTGGCAGGTCCCGCATCCGCAGCCTGGTCCGCAGTCGTCGGGCTATGCCGGCGGCAGCAGCCGGGTCGGCGGCAAATGCCGGACCAGCAGCGGTTGCCAGCTCGGCGGTGACCGCCCGCCATACCGGACACGCGTCGAACGGCGCGCCGCAGCCGCAGGGACGGTTGTCGACCATCCCGCGCTGCCAGAGGTAGCGCAGCTCGCCGGCGGCGAAACAGCCGTCCAGCTGCCCCAGGACGGTGGTGATCAGGGTACTGCCGCTGCGACCACTGCCGGCCAGGTAGAGCACCCGGACCGGAGGACTCGACGGGCCGGACACTGCAGCGGCAGCGGCCGTACCGGCAGCAGCGGGCGTACCGGTCATCGTCTGGTTCCGGCCGGGGCGGTCAACGCCGCGGCCAAATAGGCGTCGCGGAGCCGGCTCAGGTGCAGGGCGGGCGTGAAGTCACGGTCGATCTTGTCCCGGGCGGCCCGGCCCATCGCGTACGCCCGGTCCGGGTCGGCGACCAGCCTGCCCAGCGCGTCGCCGAGCGCCACCGGGTCGTCGGCCGGGACGGTCTCGCCATCGACGCCGGGACTGATCAGCTCCGGCAGCCCACCAAGGTCGGTGCCGACCACCGGCACGCCGCAGGCGAACGCCTCGAGCACCGCCATCGGCTGGTTCTCGTGCCAACGGGACGGCACCGTGACCGCCGCCGAGGACCTGATCAGGTCGTGCAGCCGGGACTTGTCCAGCCGGCCGTGGAACCGCACCCGGCCGGGTGCCACCCGGTCGGCGAGGGCCCGGACCGCAGGCAGCGCGGGTCCATCGCCGGCCACGTGGACGGGCACCTGCCGGGGCAGCCGGGCGGCCGCCTCGACCAGCGTGTCCACTCCCTTCTCGGCGGAGATCCGGCCGGCGAAGACCACTCCCCCGCCCGGCGAGTCCTTCACCGCCACGGCGGCCGTGTCCACGAAGTGGTTGATCACCCGTAGCCGGTCCGGGTAGACGCCGGCTCGGCGCATCACGTCGGCGAGGAACCGGCTGGGGCTGACGAACACCCCGACCGGACCATAGGCCTGTGACTTTCTGTGTATCCACGACTCCACAGCGAGTAGCGTACTGGCGGATACCGATCCGTCCTTGCACCTGCGCCGCGCGGCGTGTAGCGGACCTCCATCGACGCACGCCGCACAGACCTTTCCCCGGTCCAGCAGTTGGTAGCTGGGGCAGGCGAGCTTGTAGTCGTGCATGGTCAGCACGCACGGCACCCCGACGTCGCGGGCGGCGGCGAGCACCGACGGAGACAGCTGGTGGTAGATGTTGTGCAGGTGGATGACGTCCGGCCCAAAGTCCTCGATCACCCGGGTCAGCCCGCGGCGGCTCGCCGGCGACCAGATCATCCGACCGGCGACGGCCAGCCGGGGGCGCAGTCCGCGCGGCGCCGGTTCCAACTCGACGTGCGGCGGGAAGTGCCGGGCGTACGGCAACGGCCCGTCGTTGTCCGGGTGGGTCATCCCGAAGTACGCAACCTCGTCCCCGGCGGCGCGCTGCAGATCGGCGAGGTCGATCAGATACCCCTCAGCGCCACCCCGACGGTACAAAAACTTGTTCACATGGAGGACACGCATCAGTCCGGCCCGCTCGCTCGATACCGGGGTGTGGCCACCCGGTTATGGTGGCGCAGGGCTCCCGCCCTGGCTGCTGCCTCACGCTATGCACCCACGCCGGGTTAGTCCAGTACCGAATCGCCAACTAGCTGATCGGATGATCTTGTGTGGCTGACCAGCCTGCGTTCTGGCGTTTCGCCCCGATCGGTGGGTAGCCTGACCGCGGCCCGACCTCGCCCCAGCCTGGCCACAGCGGCTGGTGACGTACCCGAGGAGGACCGGTGAACGACGACGAGCCTTCCACCCTGGCCTGGACCGTGCGACGAATCGCCCGGCACGCCCGATGGATCCGCACCGAAGGACTCCGCCGCCTCGTCGAGGAGGACCGGCTCAACCCGGTCGACCGGGCCACCACCGCGTGGACCAAGCTGCGCTGGCGACACCAGCACGGCGTACCCCGTGGTCAGGCCACCCCGGTCTACCTGGTCGGCCTGCAGCGGTCCGGCACCAACATGCTGGTCCGCGGGCTGGAGAACGCCGGCGAGTTCGAGGTCCGCAACGAAAGCGACCGGCGGGTCTTCCATCGTTTTCAACTTCGCGACGACGCGGTGCTGACCACCGTGGTGAACCGGAGCCGACACGCGTACGTCCTAGTCAAACCGCTGTGTGAGAGCCACCGGGTCGACGAGTTGCTCGCCCTGCCCGGGATGGCGCCGGGTCGGGCGGTCTGGGCATGGCGCGACGTCGACGACCGGGCCCGCTCCGAGGTGGCCAAGTTCGGCGACGCCAACCTGCGGGCGCTCGCCGCCATCGCCGACGGCACCATCGGCCGCCGCTGGCAGGGCCAGCGCCTCGACGCGGACACCTACGAGCTGATCCACGGCTTCGACTACCGACGGATGGACCGGCACACCGCCGCCGCTCTTTTCTGGTATGTCCGGAACACCCTCTACTTCCGCCTCGGCCTGGACCGCCGCGACGACGTGCTGCTCAGCTCGTACGACGCGTTGATCGCCGATCCGGCCCGGCAGATCAGCCGGCTGTGCGATTTCCTCGGGATCGCCTACCGCCCCGACCTGTCCGCGCACATCGCCCCCCGCACCCCCGCCCGGCAACCGCTGCCGATCGACCCGGCGGTCCGTACGCTCTGCGACGAACTCACCGCCCGACTGACCGCCAGCGGCCGCCCACAGTCCCCCACCACCCCACCTCAACAAGCCGACACCGACCGGCGTGCCCCGGTGAGCGTGGAAAGGACCGACCATGGCTGAAGCCCTCGCGCCGGCCACCGCCGAAGTGACGCAGTTGCCGACGGCGCCCATCTTCCTGGTGGGCTGCCAGCGCTCCGGCACCACCTTCCTGCGGCTGGTGCTCGACTCGCACTCCCGGATCTCCTGCGGACCGGAGACCCGGTTCCTGCCGGACCTGCGACGTATCGTCGGCTCCGACTGGGAGCGGCTGGCCCGCTTCGGCTTCACCCGGGAGGACTGGCTGAGCCGTATCGCTGACTTCTTCGGAGGTGTGCACGCCGACTACGCCGCCGGCCGGGGCAAGGCCCGGTGGGCCGACAAGACCCCGCTGTACGCGATCTCGCTCGACTTCGTCACCGAGGTCTTCCCGGACGCGCAGATCGTGCACGTGATCCGGGACGGCCGCGACGTGGTGGTCTCGCACCGCAAGCGGTTCGGGTACTGGTCTGCGGTGAAGTGCGTCGTCAAGTGGCCGCGCTACATTCGTACCGCCCGCGCGGTGGGTGCCACCCTGCCGGCTGACCGCTACCACGAGCTGCGCTACGAGGACGCGGTACGTGAGCCGGAGAAGTCGATGCGCGCGCTGTTCGAGTTCCTCGGCGAACCGTGGGAGGAAGGCGTGCTCGACTACGTCGACAAACCGCATGACGTGGCCGGAAAGTACACCAGTGAGGCGGACCGACGCCGCGCCTCCGCCGGCACCGACTCGGCCATCTACCGGTCCCGCGTCGGCAGCTACCGCCGGGAGCTGGATCCGTTCCTGCGGCTGCTCGTCGCGGTCTTCTCCGGGCGGATGCTGCGCGAGCTGGGTTACCGATGAACACTGCGACCCGGCCGAACACCGTGGCCCGGCGCTGGGTGGCGGCGGCGCTCGGCGGGCTGTTGCTCCTTGCCGGCTGCACCAGCGCCGACGAGGACACCACCCCGCCACCGGTGCCGCCGACCGGCGCGCCGCTGCCGAGCCTGCCGCCGTACCCCGAGGACACCCACCCGTTCGGCGCGCACTGGGACTGGAACCGGTACGACGAGTTCCTCCCGTACCTGCGCAAACTGTCCGGGTCCGCCACCTACCAAGAGATCAGCTGGTGCAGCATCGAGCCGACCCAGGGGCAACAGGACTGGTCGGCCCTGGACCAGATCGCCCAGCGCAGCCGGGAACTCGGCATCATGCTGAACATCAAGATCCGGACCGAGATGTGCTGGACCACCGGTGGCACCCCGGAACACGTCCGCGGCCAGGCCAACAAGACCGAGTCGACGATGCCGCTGGACATGGCCGCCTATCGGCAGTTCGTCGGTGACGTGGTGCGCCGCTACACGCCCTACGGCGTCCGCCAGTACGCGATCGAGAACGAGGTCAACGCCCCGCAGTACTGGCGCGGCACCCCCGAGGAGTACGTCGAGCTGGTCACCGTCGCCGCTGAGGCGGTGCATGCCGCGAACCCGGAGGCGGTGGTCGTCGACTCCGGCATCAGCAGTGTCGCGTACGGCTTCGGGGTGGTCGACCGGCTGGTCCAAGCCGGCCGCGACGACGAGGCGATCGCCGCCTACAACGCGTACTTCAAGCGGCGGATCGGCACCCGGGGCCGCAAGATCCCCGAGGTGGACACGATCGAGACGCTACGGACCGCGCTCGACAACGAGACCAACGTACGCAACGTCGCCTTCCTGGCCGCCACCGAGCAACTGATTGACGACGGCGTGGTGCAGCTGCGTCAGGTGCACTACTACGAACACTTCGACGGCGTACCGGCGCTGCTGGACTACCTGGCGGCGGAGAATCCGGCCGACGTGCCGATCGAAGCGTGGGAGGTCGGGCAGTTCTGGCGCGACGGTGACGGTGACGACGTCAGCCGGGCCGAGGAGGTCGTCAAGGTCTCCACCATGCTGCTGGCCGGCGGTATCCGGCAGGTGATGTGGCTGCCGCTGGGCTACAACCCGAACAACCGGGCCGGCAGCGAGGTTCGCTACGGCCTGCTCGACCCCGATGGTACGGAACGTGAGGCTGGCCGGATGTTCGAGAGCCTGGCGGTGGCGGCCCGTGGTGCGACCGTCACTCCGGTCCGCCGGGACGGGCTGATCGGCGTCGCGTTCCAGCAGGGCGGGGAGAGCACCCTGGTCGTCTGGTCCGGTGAGGTCAACGACGCGGTGCGGGTGTCTGCGGTGCCGAGCCTGCACGCCGGGCCGGCCGGTGCCTCGCCGACCAAGACAGCGGCCGAGGTGACCGTCACCGACCGGCCGGTGCTGTTGCGCGCCACCGGCACCCCGGAGTCGATCCTCGCCGACGTCGACTGATCAGCCGTACCCCCGGCGGTGGAGAATGGTCAGGATCTCGCGGCGGACCTGCCGCGGCTCGGTCACCAGCCGGCGGTGTGCGAACCGCACCACCTGGATGCCGACAGTCGCCAGCAACGCGTCACGCCGTAGATCGATCTCACGCTGGGCAGGACTGCCGTGCGAGGCGGCTCCATCGAGCTCGAAGTCGATCCGTTCCCGCTCGGCGTACACGTCCAGGTAGATGGTGCGGCCGCCGACCCGGACCGGATACTGCCGCTGGAATTCGGGCATCCCGGCACCGACGAAGACGTGCTCGTGGCCCCAGATCTCCAGCTGGCTGCGGCAGCCGGCGGCGAGCTTCGCCAGCAGCGTCCGCAACGCGGCCCGGTCGGTGAGTCGCGGCAGCTCATTGAGAGTTGCGCAGATCCGGTCCGCGTTCGTCCACCTGTCGTTGACAGCCCGGATCAGCGGAGCCGGCCGGTCGGCGGCCGGCAGCAGCGGCCAGGACTCGACAAGACTCCGTTCCAGCCGCGTCACCGGCGCCTCGTCGCGTACCACCACCTGCGGCGGACCGACGGTGAACGCCGGTCGATGGTGCACGGTCAGGCCGGCCTGGCTGCGAATTCCCACGCCGATCGGCACCGTCAGGTGCAGTACCTCGGCAGTGGGTTGCTGGCGCAGCCCCCAGAGATCGAGTGCGGTGGTGTGGCTGAACGCGACCCGACCGTCGGCGTGGGCCAGCACCGCATGCCGACGCAGCTGCGGTGCGAGCAACTGGATCGACGACACTCCGCCACGGTCGTCGTCGATCAACTCGGTGGTGACGTAGACGCCCGGCAGAACGCGCCGCAGTCGACCGGCGCGTACCGCGTCGTCCAGCGCCCAGCGCGGCACCATCTGAAGGGCTTGGCGACGGGTCACCACACCGCCGCTGCGCCGGCACAGCTCCTCGATCACCTCGTTCATGCCCGGCTACGATGCCGCGACCTCAGCCATCAGACGACCCAGGTAGAGCCACGCTGTGGACAACTGCTCGACTGTGGATCGGGTGGCGGTTTCCTCGGCGACGCGATACCGGACCATGATCACTTGATGCTCTGCTGGGCGCTCACCGGCGTGTCGGCCGAATTTCCGTCATCTGATCATGAGGGGCAGCTACTGATCATGAGGCAGCGGGCTGCTACTCGGGATCGGGCCGGCGGTCGTAGGCGGCCAGAGTCGCCTTGTTAGTGCTGGCATTTTGGAATACCAGCTCCCACGGGCCGGTGTTGACGTCCATCTCCTTACCGAACCCGATCCACTTTCCGGTCAGCCGACGCCCGGTAGGCTCGGCCAGCAGTTGGATCGCACCCTGGTACCGGGCGCCGCGGTAGTAGCCCTGCGGCGCGGTCTGCTCGATCCAGGTCCCGGTGACCACGTTGCCGTCGACGGTCAGGTCCATGGTGAGCGGCGCGTCGGAGGAACCAGGCAGACTGCGCACGGTGAGCCGGTCACCGTGCTGCAGCAGCACGACATAGTGCCGACCGGTGAACGTGGCACCACGACCGGAGCTGTGGTACTCGTACCGGGACAGCCACACTCCGGAGTAGTTGCCGGTCGTCGCGGTCCATGGGGCAGGGCCACCGCGCGGCACCGGGGTGGACGCCTGCCCGGTCGCCGACATCTGAGCACCCCGAGCTCCGTCACCGCCCTCGCCACCCCGGCCGCCGGCTCCATCCCCGCCGGCGTCGGCGCTGCGGGCACGCGGGACCGCCACAGTGAAGCCGAGCGAGCTGATCGGCAGGCCGGTGACCGATTCCAGGGCACGCGCGTACGCCGGACGGGGCGAGGTGATCGCCCCAGCCTCCCAGCGTTGCACGAGGCGCTTGTTCGCATCGTTGGGCATTCCGGCGCGATCCCCTGCCTGCCGCAGCGCGCGGGCGAAGTCGTCCTGACTCATCAGCAGGCCCATCCGCACAGCCCGCAACGTCGCGTTCGGAGTGGTCGTCATGCGAGTGATCGTAGCCCTTGTGTCGCCGGAATGTCGCCCTGCAGGTCGCCGGAACGTCGTCATGGAAGCCGTCGCGCGGGGCGACAATTCGGCGACATCCTTGTCTTCGTGGCAGCCGGCGCGACCGCTGGCGCGAGCAGGCAGGAGACATGCGATGGCAGAGGTTCAGATCCTGGTGATCGGGCCACGGCAGCTACCCGCCAGCGGGACGGTCGAGGTGTTGGCCGACGCAGGCAGCGGCGCAACTGGACAGCGAATCAAGGTACCGGTGACCGACCTGCAGACAGCCGAACTGGACAGTGGATCAGGCAGTTCGGCTGTCTACGTACTCCGCCCCTGTGGCTGATGCGACAGGGCACGAGGGCTCGCCAGCGAGTGAGCGGGTCAGCCGGGCGGCTGGAGGAGGAAGACCGGGTGGCGGTCCGCTTCGGCGAGGAACGCGGACGGACCGTCGCCGGGGGTGGCGTCGAAGGTCTGCCGGACGAACGGGATGAACCCGAACGCGCGGCGGTAGCGATGCAGGACGTCCAGTTTGGTCTCGCCGTCGACCTCGACGAGGCCGACGGTGCGGAACCGCTTCCCGCGACCGAGTTCGGCGCGGCCGTTGGCGCGGATGTTGCGCACCCACTGCGTGACACCGAACGGTGAGACGAGCCAGGCGAGGTCGGCGTGCCGCAGCGTGACGACCGGCACGGTACGCGACAGGCCGGTGCGCCGGCCCTGGGTACGCAGCAGGGTCAGCGGCCCCATCGGCACCCCCCAACTGAGTAACCGGTACGGGATTCGGCTGACCCGCTCCACCCCGACGGGCAGGGCAGCGGCGTTCACGACGGGGCCACCGTGGTGGTGGCTTCCCGTTCGGCGAGGCGGCGGGCGGCCTGGCCGAGCATCCGGCCGTTGAGGCGGATCGACCGGGTCCGGGGCAGCAGCCGGGTCATGATCCGCATCGACCGACCCGGGATGTGGGTGGGCCGACCGCGCAGGAACGCGGCCACGCTTTCGCGTACGGCGTTCTGGACCGGCTGGGGCCGGATCGGCATCGCCGCACGGTCGATGCCATAGGCGTCGATGATCGGGGTGTCGACGTTGCCCGGCAGCAGCACGGTGACGTCGATGCCGGCGGCGGCGAGCTCGTGGTGCAGGGCCTCACCGAGGTTGAGCACGTAGGCCTTGGCAGCACTCTCGTGGGCCATGTTGGGCAGCCCGTGCACCGCCCCGAGGGCCGACACGAGGATGATGCCACCCCGGCCGCGGGCGACGAACCGCCGCCCGAAGGCGTGAGTCAGATTCAGATGCGTGGTGGCGTTGACCGTCAGCCGGCGGTGCAGGTCGGCGAGGTCCTGGTCGAGGAGCAGGCCAGGGCGACCAGTGCCGGCGTTGGAGATCAGCAGGCCCACGTCGAGATCCTCGGTCGCGTCGACGAGCTCGGCGACGGATCCGGCCAGGCTGAAGTCGACGGTGACCACCCGGCAGCTGATGCCGTGGGCGCGGGTCAGCGCGGTGGCGAGTGTTTCGAGCCGGTCGGTGGACCGGGCCGCCAGGACAAGGTGCAGACCGGCTGCGGCGAGGTGCTCGGCGAAGGCCCGGCCAATACCGGACGAGGCACCGGTGACCACCGCCCACGGACCATAGGATCTGATTTCAACCATGATTTAGACTGTAGTCTGGATTCTGATCCAGGACAAGCGGATAGGCTGTGTCAACGTGAAGACCCCTCCGGCTGACCTCGCGCGACGCCTGCTCGACATCAGCGAGCAGGTGCTCCACGGCGACCCCGCGCCCCGGCTGGAAGACATCGCGGGGATGGTCGGGGCATCGCGGGCGACGTTGTACTACTACTTCGCGGGGCGCGACGACCTGCTCACGTACCTCCTGACCGCGCACGCCCAGGACGGAGCCCAGGCGGTGCAGGCCTCAATGGACCCCACCGACCCGCCCGAGCGGCGACTACGGGCGATGGTGACGGCTCTCGCCAGCTACTTGTCGCAGCACCCCGGGATCTGCGCCGGCCTGCTCAGCGCCCTCGGTTCCACCGGCCGGATGACCGACGTCATGGCCGCCAACGACAGATGGATCGCCGGCCCGCTCCGGGAACTCCTCGCCGAAGCAAAGGCCGACACAGACGGCGCAGTCACCGTCGCAGACATCGCCAACGCTGCCGACACCGCCAACGCCATCCTCGGCGCGTTGCTGCTCGCCGTTCTCGGCCGGTCCGTCGCCGGGGCCGACCCCACTGACGCCCGGTTCCGCGACCAACTCACCGACCAGCTACTGCACGGCGTACTCACCCGTGCACCAGCCGACGGATCCTGAACCTGGCCTCGCCGCCGGATCATGATCAGTTGATGCTCTGCTGGGGGCCTGTCGGCGTGTCGGCCGAATTTCATCATGTGATCATGAGGAGGTGGGCTCCCACGGGCCGGTGTTGACCTCCATCTCCTTACCGAACCCGATCCACTTTCCGGTCAGCCGACGCCCGGTAGGCTCGGCCGGCAACTGGATCGCACCCTGGTACCGGGCGCCGCGGTAGTAGCCCTGCGGCGCGGTCTGCTCGATCCAGGTCCCGGTGACCACATTGCCGTCGACGGTCAGGTCCATGGTGAGCGGCGCGTCGGAGGAACCAGGCAGACTGCGCACGGTGAGCCGGTCACCGTGCTGCAGCAGCACGACATAGTGCCGACCGGTGAACGCGGCACCACGACCCGAGCTGTGGTACTCGTACCGGGACAGCCGAACCCCGGAGTAGTTGCCGGTCGGCGCGGTACGCGTGGGCAGAGCCGCCGCGCGGCACCGGCGAGATCGTGCTCGAAGTCCACATCTCGCCCTGCGCTGCACAAGCATATGAAGTAGCGGTATGCATCCGCTGTACTCTGCGGCATGTGAAACTTTCAGGAGATACTTGGCGGTGAACCATGACAGAAACTGGTGAAACAGCCGAAACCGTCGCTGCTCACCTCCGTGAGGAGATCCGGACCGGCGAACTCGCCGAGGGCGACAAGGTACCCACCACCAGCGCCGTGATGAACAGGTTCGGCGTCGGCAGAGGAGCAGCGCAGCAGGCGCTGAACGTGCTGCGGGCGGAAGGACTTGTCACCTCGCGACGCGGTGCCCCCGGCATCGTCAAGGGCTGGTTCGCCCGGCTCGAACGGGTCATGCCAGATCGCCTGGGCCACTCGGAACAGCCGGGACGGACCATCCAGCAGCATGACGCAGGCGATCGTCCGATACGCACCGACGTCGAGGTCGATGAGCTTCCGGCACCCGACTTCGTAGCCGTAGCCTTCGGCATCGACGAGGGCGATCCGGTGGTGCGCCGCAAGCGAGTGCACTGGGTGGAAGGTCGACGCGTCCAGATATCGGCGTCCTACTTCCCCGTCGAGCTCGCACGAGGCACGGCGATCGTCTACAAGAACTCCGGACCCGGCGGGGTGTACGGCCGGCTTGAAGATCAAGGGTGGAAGCCGACAAGGTTCGAAGAGCGGGTCGTCTCGTCCGACAGGAGTCCCCTCAGCCAGTGACGTCGTTACTGAAATTCCTGGTATGGGGCCGAGACGCAGGGAGACACGCGATGGCAGGAGTTCAGATCTTGGTGGTCGGTCCACGGCAGCCACCCACCACCGGGACGGTCGAGGTGTGGGCCGACGCCGGCAGCGGCGGGTCCGGGCAACGGATCAACGTACCGGTCACCGATCTGCAGGTGGCCGAGATGGACAACGGCGCTGGTACGTACGCGATCTATCTTTTTCGCTCCCGTCACTGAGCTGACGGACGCGGGACGTGTCCTGTCAACTCCGGGGCGACCAGGTGTGCGGCCAGCCGAGCAGGTCGGCGAGGTCGGCGTTGTGCGGGGCGAAGTAGCTGCCGAGCTGGGCGCGCAGTTCGTCGGTCAGCTCCCCCGGCCCCTGGTCGGTGCGCCGGGTGTGCTGGGCGAACCCCGCCGGGGTGAACGGATCCAGGTCAAGGAAGCGCAGCACCCGGTCGTAGACGCCGGCCGGGTCGACGTACATGTCCTCGCTGCGCAGCACCAGCAGCCGATCCGCCGGTAGGACGGCGTACCAGCGTTGCAACTGCTCGGCGTAACGGCCCCGGGCCAGGTACGAGTGGTTGCGCAGCGCGGTGTGCGCGGCCGGACTGCCCGGCCCGTCGCGCAGCGCGTCGGCCAGCCGCCGCTCCTCGGCGGCGACCGCGTCGGCGAACGACAGTGGTTCGGCGCCGTACGAGCGGGTGTGCAGGTAGTGCGAGTAGGCCCGCTCGACCGGGTCGCGTAGCAGGGCGATGCAGCGGGCCTGCGGCAGGTCGGTGGCGACCCGGGCCGGCACGCTCGGGTGAAACAGGTAGTACGGACTGGCCTCGAAGCTGCGGACCCCGGCCGGGCGGGCCGGGAAGTGCGCCTGATACCAGCGTTCCCCGCGTCCGTGGTGGATGCTGAAATACTGCAGTTCCTTGCCGGTGGCCGGGCGCACCTGCGGATGGGCAGCGAGATAGTGGTGCAACGAGGTGGTGCCGCAACGTTGTCCACCGATGATCAGGAAGTCCGGCAGGGCACCCAGCTGGCCGGGCACCATCGTGCGCGCCCAGGCCCGCGCCCCGCGTACCGTACGGCGCAGCCGGTCGGTAGTCCCCCGGTTGCCGGTCATCGTGCCGCCTCCTCCAGGTTCGCCACCGGTGCACCGGGCCGGTCCTGGCCGGCCACGCCGCCCGATCCAGCGTCGGCACCCCCACGACCGGCACCACGCCGGCCGCCCCGGCGCAGGGTACGCAGCACCATGACATCCTCCCGGCTCAGCCCGAACGCCAGCACCACGCCCACGTAGACGGTCACCACCACCGGCAGCCCGACCAGCAACTGCTCCGGCCAGCCGGGCAGCAGCAGCCGGACCACCAGCCCGGCGGCCAGCGCGACCAGCCCGGCGGCGAGCCCTTTGAGCATGCCAACGGTCACCGGCACCGCGTGGATCAGGGCCCGCACCTGCAGCACCCGGGCGACGTTGACCACCGCCAGGGAGATCGCCCAGGCGACCGCCGCGCCGATGATCCCGTACGCCGGGATCAGCCACAGGTTGAGCAGGATGTTCAGCAGCAGCGCGGCGATGTTGTCGTACATGTTGATCGCCACCCGGCCGGACATGTTCAACACCGTGCCGCACGGCCCGGTGGCCGCGTTGACCAACTGCCCGACCGCGAGGACCAGGGTGACCGCAGCGCCGGCGGCGAACCCGCCGCCGAAGACCGTCAGCAGACTCTCCGGGAAGACCAGCAGCGCCACGAACGCCGGCAGCGACAGCCGCACCACCCAGCCGGTGGCGGCGCCGTAGATTCGCCGTACCTCGTCGGCCCGCCCCTGGTGGTGCAGGTACGCCAGGTACGGCCCGAACGCGGCGTTGATCGGGGCCAGCACGAAGATCGCCACGGTGACCAGCCGGGTGGCGACGTTGTAGACACCGATCTCGTCGTTGGCGAAGAAGCCGAGCATCAGGGTGTCGACCCAGATCAGGCCGGTCGACGACAGCGACGACACCCAGCTGACCGTGGAGAAGCTGAACAGTTGCCGGGGCCGGTAGACGACCGGGCCCGGCGCGACCCGGCGCATCAGCCGGGCCAGCGCGCCGAGGGCCAGCAACGCGGCCGACCAGCCGGCGATGACCAGCGCCCAGTAGCTGCCGGTGACGCCGGCGCCGAGGATCAGGGCCAGCGCGGTCAGTAGGAGCCGGGTACCCGGTTCGTAGATCTGCCCGATCAGGGTGAACGGCCGCTGGGTGCGCCAGCCCCGGGTGGCGGCGAGCGCCGCCTCGCAGACGGTCAGCGCAGGCAGGGTCAACGCCACCAGGCGCAGCCCGGTGACCAGGCCGGGGTCGTGCAGCGCGGCGGCCAACGCGGGGGCGGCCACGGCCAGCGCGACCGCGATCGCGGTCGCCGAGCCGGCGGAGATGGCCAGGCCGAGCCGGATGGTGCCACGGATCGCGGCCGGGTCGTCGTCGGCGAGGTGTACGGCGACGAACCGGGTCAGCCCGGCCCGGAACCCGGACAGCGACAGCAGGCTGAGCAGGGCCAGTACGGCGTAGCACTGGGCGTACTGGCCGACTTCGCTGATCCCGAGGAACCGGGCCAGCAGCAGCATGACCAGGAAGACCGCGCCCTGGTTGAGGATCGCCCCGACCAGGTTGAGTCCGCCGCCGCGGGCCATGCCGCGGATGTGCTGGTCGCCGGAGTCAGGGCCCGACGGGGTGCCGGCGGCGGAGGCCGGGGGCGGCTCGGCCGTCACGTCACCGCCCCGGGTGCGGTTCGAGCGAGCCGCCCGCGCCGTAGACCCGACCGGCGGTACGGGACACCTGCCCGACCGGGGTGGCCCGGCCGACCCGGGCGGCCGGGATCTCCCGGGTCTCGTCGCCGCCGGTCGGACCGGGCCCGGAGGGCGGGGTGGGGTCGCCGCTGGGCGACGCCGGCGGCTCACCGGCCCGGTTGCGGGCGAGCAGTTCCAGCATGGCGACGAGGACCACGGCGAGCAGCAGCCCGGCGCCGGCGACCGGCACGGTGGTGTTGACCAGGCTCCTGGTGCGGGAGACGGCCCGGACCGCGCCGACGCTGGTCACCTCGGTCGGATCGGCCGCTTGGGCCTGCGCCCGGGCGGCCTGCAGGCCCTGCCGGGCCGAGGAGAGCGCGCTGGTCGCGGCGTCCCGCTGGGCGAGCAGCGCTTCGTAGTCGGGCAGTTTCGGACCGATGGTGTCGAGTCTGCGCTGACCGGCCTCGATCGCCTCGGTGGCGGCGTCGACGCCCCGGCCGTTGCCGACCGCCTGCATCTGCAGTCGCTGCTGGCGCAGGCTGGCCAGCTCGTTCAGCGTCGCCTGGTAGATCTTGTCCGGCTGGGTGACCTCGTTCTCGTCCTCCCAGGCGGTGATCGCGGCGGTCGCCTCGTCGACGTCGGTGCTGGCTGCGGTGACCTGCTCGGTGGCGATCGCGACCTGGGAGGAGAAGAGGAAGGCGAGGGCCCGTTCGGCGGTGGCGGCGAGCACCGGGCGGACCATCGACCGGTCCGCCGACGCGAAGGTGATCTCCATCTGGCTGCTCGCCCCGACCTGGCTGACCACCAGCCCGGACCGCAGCCGGTTGGCGGCGACGCCGGTCTCGGCGGTCACCTCGTCCACGACCCGGGGCGAGGTGGCGGCGGCGCTGAACGCGGCGGCGAACTGGTTGGCCGCCTGGTTGCCGGTGTACTGCTGGGCGGCAGCCCCGCCGACCAGCGCCGGTGCCGCCACGTACGCGGTCGCGGTGTACTGCTGCGGGGCGATCAGCACCAGGGTCGCGGCCGCACCGGCGGCCAGCACCGGCACACCGACCAGCAGCCACAGCCGCCGGCGCGCGATGCGCAGGTAGTCGACGATCTCCACGCTATGGGCTCCTACTCGTACCGAAATAGTGGTGCCGGGGTGGTCACCGACCCGGTGCCGGCCCGGCGTTGGGTGATGGCGTCCGCGACTCGGCCGTTGATGATCGCGCTGGTCGTCCGGCCGTGGGCGATGGCGCTGGCCGCAGCGGCGAACGCGACGAAGTACCACAGCGTCACCACGTTGGAGATGACGTTGGAGCCGAGGCTGACCGCGATGAACACCACCGCGCAGCCGGCGAAGCCGACCGCGACGCCGCGTTCCAGGCTGTCCGGCGGGGCGCGGCGCAACGCCGTACGGGCGGTGTACAGCAGCAGCACCAGCATCGCCAGGTAGGCCAGCAGCCCGGCCAGACCGGTCTCCACGTACGCCCGCAGCAGGTCGTTGTGCGGCTTCTTCGCCTCTGAGGTCTCGTGCTGGGTCATGTTCGGCCCGATCCCGGTGACCGGATTGCGATTGGCCAGGGTGACGATCTCCGCCCAGTAGTCGACCCGCCACTGCAGGGTGTTGCCGGTCGGCCCGCCGCCGGTGGGCCGGTCCTCGGCTAGCTGGGCGAACCGGTCCCCGACCGAGGGCAGCAGGCTGACTCCGGCGACCGCGACGACCAGCAGGGTGGCGAGCATCCGCCCGCTGCGGTGCAGCACCGCGACGACGATCAGCCCGAGCGCCGCGCCGAGGATCGCCGAACGGGTGTTGGTCAGCATCAGAAAAACCAGGGAAAGCCCGAGCAGTACGGCGAGGACCAACTGGGCGCGCCGGGCCAGGAACCGGTAGATCGCGAACCCGAAGACGATCATGAACATCAGGTACCGGCCGAAGGTGGTCGACTGGCTGAACGGGCCGCTGACCCTGATGAACTGGCCTTTGACCTCGGACGGCACCTGCCCGAAGGCGCTGACCAGCACGGTGTAGAGCAGCGCCAGGGCCAGCGAGCCGTAGCAGGCGATCAGGATCCGCCGAACCGCCGCCCGGTCGGGCATCAGTTGTTCGAGTACCACGAACATGACCACCACGGTCAGGATCCGCATCGCCTCGAGCAGGCTCGGCGTCGGCCGGTTCGCGCCGAGCGCGCTGACCAGCGCGGTCGCGCCGACCAGCAGCATCGCGAAGCCCAGCGGGGTGCCGCGCAATCGGCCGCTGCGGCGCAGCTGGGCGGCGAGCCAGAGCCCGGCGGCGAGCAGGAAGAGCACCGCGACCATGGTCGACGGGTCGCTCAGCCGGGACGCCTGGTCGGTGTCCGCCCGGCCGGCGGTCGGTCCGCTCAGCTTGACCACGTCCAGCAGCGGACGCACGGCGAGCATCAGAATCACGTACCCGGAGAACCGGGTGATGGCCAGCACCCCGACGGCGGCTCCGGCGACGAGGGCGATCGGCAGCACCACGCCGCGCCGGTCACCGGCGGCGAGTGCCAGGCCGGCGGCGACGGCGACGGCCGCGGCGGCGACCGCAGCGAGCACGCTGAGCAGCCGGCCCGCTGGCCGGGGTTCCCGCTGTCGTCTGGTCACCGCACGCCGATCCGCTGTCCCGCTTCGCCAGTTGTCCCGCTTCGCCCGTTGTCGGGTCGAGCCGCGCCGCATATCCGGACCGCCGCCGACCCCGGGTCGGGGCGGACGGAGGTCGATCTGCCGTGCCGGCGGGCCGGCCCGGCCCACCGCCGTTCGCCGGTGGGCCGGCCTAATCTAGCTGGATCCGCAACGAGGCAGTATGGGCCGACACGCCGGGGCCGGCCATCAGCCGTCCGGTTCGCTGCGGGGCCGGCGGCGGGGCCGGATCAGCTGTGGCTTGCGGGCCGGCAGCAAACTCAGGTACAGCGCTTCCAGCTCGGCGGTGGCCGCGTCCCAGGTGTACTCGGCACCGACCCGGTCACGTAAAGCTTTTGCTCCAGTGCGCTCTGCGTCCGGATCGGCGGCCACCTGGCGCAGCGCGCGGACCAGATCGTCGGCGTCACCATCACGGAAGATCCGGTGACCGGGGCCGTCGGTGGCGAGCACCTCGACGTGCGGGGTGATGTCACTGGCCACCACCGGCAGTCCGTAGGAGGCCGCTTCCAGCAGGGTCAGCGGCAGCCCTTCCAGCCGGGACGGCTGGACGAAACCGGCGGCGTTCGAGTAGAGCTCGGCCAGCAGATCGCCGTACGCGAAGCCGGTGAAGACTACTCGGGGGTCGTCGACGGCCTCGGCGCGTACCCGGGCCACGAAGTCGTCGCTGAACGACGATCCGCCGACGATGGCCAGCCGCAGGTCGGTGTCGACCTGGCGGAATGCGCGGACCAGCAGATCCGCCGATTTCTCCGGCACGAGACGGCCGACCATCAGCAGGTACCGGCCGGGGGTGAGGTTGAAGCGGGGGCCGATCTGTCGGGCCGGGACCTGGCGTGGGATACCGACTCCGTTCGGGATGTAGCTGGCCGAACTGCCGAACCTGGTCTGGTAGTGGTTGGCCAGGCCGCGGGAGACGGCGACCCGGGCGTCGGGCACGTACCCGCTGAGCCAGTGGGCGGTGCCGAGCACCGTCTGGGCGAGCCGGCTCCACTTGGCCCGCTGCTGGTCGAGGCCGTGCACGGTGAGCACCACCTTGCTGCGGGCCAGGTAGCGAGGCAGCGGCGCGACCAGACCGGGACCGAGACCGTGGTAATGGACGATGTCCGGCCGGTCACGCATGGCGGCCAGGGTCGAGGTGGTGGAGTGCACGATGGCGTCGAGGTGTTTGCTGGCCACGGTTCGCACCTGGCGCAGCCGTACGCCGCGGTACCGGTCCATCGGCACCGACCCGTAGCTGGGCCGACAGTACACGGTCACGTCGTGTCCCCGAGCTGCCAGCCGGCTGGCCAGTTCCTCGACGTGACGCTCGATCCCGCCGTACGTCGCCGGCATCCCCTTCTGGCCGATCATGGCTATCCGCAGCCGCCGGTGCTCCGTTCCCGGTTCGACACCATGCTGGTCGACAGGGTGCGAACCACCGGTCACCTGATGGGGTACGGCCACGATGCCTCCTTGGGGGTCCTGCGGGTCAGCTCTGCCGCTCGGCCACCGATTCAGCCAGGGCGGTCAGTTCCGTGCGCGTCTCGAGGGTCAACGACGCATCGACGAGAATGGTCACCGCTTCCTGGGTACGAATCCGGATCATCTGCTCGATCGCCTCGAGAGCTCCCGTGTCGACGATGATGCTGCGCAGTTCGTCGGCCCCGGTCGGGTCCAGCTCCGGATTGCCGAACAACTCTCGCAACCGGGCGGCCTGGCTGCGGTCCGCCAGGTTGCGGGCCTGCGCCATCATCACCGTCGACTTGCCCTCTCGCAGATCGTCGAGCACCGACTTGCCGGTGACCGCCGGGTCGCCGAACACTCCGAGCACGTCGTCGCGGAGCTGGAACGCGTCGCCCAGTGGATCACCGAAGGCAGCGTACGCGTCCAGCAGTTCGGGCCCGGCCCCGGCAAGGGCGGCACCGATCTGCAATGGTCGGGTAACCGTGTATCTGGCGGCTTTCATCCGGATTACCGTCAGCGCACTGGCCACCGAACCGTCGCCGACGCCGGACACCAGGTCCAGGTACTGCCCGGCGATCACCTCGGTGCGCATCCCGGCGAAGACCGCGTAGCCGCGCCGGATCTGCTCGGCGTCGAGCCCGCACTCGTGGAACATCTGGTCCGCCCAGGCGGCGCATAGATCTCCGCAGAGCAGCGCCGCGTTGCGCCCGTACCGGCCGGAGTCGCCCCGCCAGGACGAACGGGTGTGCAGGTCGGCGAAGATCCGGTGCACCGACGGCTCGCCCCGGCGACGGTCGCTTCCGTCCATGATGTCGTCATGGATCAGCGCGAACGCGTGGAAGATCTCCAGCGCGGCGGCGGCCGCGACGATCTCCCGGCAGTCCGCTCCCCCGGCACCGCGCCACCCCCAGTAGCAGAAGACCGGACGCAGCCGCTTGCCGCCGACCAGCACGAACCGGCGCAGTGTGTCGTACACCCCGCGCGGCGCCCCGTCCGGCCAGTGCGGATCCTGCCGGTCAAGGAACGCCGTCAGTTCAGCGTCGCACCGTTCCCGCAGCGACCGGCCCACCCCACCGGCACCGGCACCGGCACCGGCCGGAGCGTCCGGACCCGGGCGGTCACCGGGGCGGGGCGGCGCCACGGTCACCGGGACACCTCGGGCGCCGGTGCCGGTGCATCGGCGTCGAGCCCGGCCAGTTCCAGCAGCAGCGACTTGACCTCGGTGGCGGCGAACCGGTCCCGGGCCGGCGCCGGGTCCGAGCAGAGCAGCACCGGACCGTCGGCGGGGTCGTCCGGCAGCCGGCCGTGCGATCCGCGTACCGCCCGGGCACCGGCGTCCAGCCCGACCACGTTCATCGTGTACCGCAGGCCGATCTTCTTGCGGGCCAGGGCGATCGCCGCGCGCGCCTTGGCGGCACCCGGATTGGCCGGGTCGAACAACAACTCCGCCGGGTCGTATCCGGGCTTCCGGTGAATCTCTACCAACCGGGCGAAGTCCGGCGCAGCGGTGTCGTCGCGCCAGTAGTAGTAGGTGAACCAGGCCTGCGGCTCGGCCACCAGCACCAGCTCACCGGAGCGCGGATGGTCCAGGCCGGCGGCAGCCTTCCCGTCGGCGTCGAGGACCTGCGCCACGCCGGGCAGGCCGGCACAGAGCTTGGCCACCGTCGCGACGTCGGCCGGATCCCGGACGTAGACGTGGGCGACCTGATGGTCGGCGACGGCGAACGCCCGCGACGTCCACGGGTCGAGGTACTCCATCCCCGCCTGGGTGTAGACCCGCAGCAGCCCTTCGGCGCGCAGCAGCCGGTTGACGTGCACCGGCTGCGACACGTCGGTGATGCCGTACTCGGACAGCGCCACCACGGTCGCGCCGCGCGCCGCCGCCGCGTCCAGCAGCGGAGCCAGCGCCGCGTCGAGTTCGGCCGCCGCCCGCTGCGCGTGCGGCCCGCCGCCGCCGTAGCGTTGCAGGTCGTAGTCGAGATGCGGCAGGTACGCCAGGGTCAGATCCGGCGAATGGTCGGCCATGATCTGCCGGGTCGCCTTCGCGATCCACTCCGACGACACCAGCCCGGCGCCCGGCCCCCAGTAGTTGAACAGCGGGAACGTGCCGAGCCGACCGGTCAGCTCGTCGTGCAGCTGTGGCGGATCGGTGTAGCAGTCCGGATCCTTGCGCCCGTCGGCGTGGTAGATCGGCCGGGGGGTGACCGTCCAGTTGACGTCCGCGCCCATGGCGTACCACCAGCAGATGTTCGCCACCGTGTAGTCGGGGCGGACCCGGCGCGCGGCCTGCCACAGTTTCTCCCCGCCGACCAGGGCGTTGTGCTGCCGCCAGAGGAACACCTCGCCGAGCTCGCGGAAGTACCAGCCGTTACCGACGATGCCGTGGCCGGACGGCGGCTCGCCGGTCAGGAAGGTGGACTGCACCGAGCAGGTGACCGCCGGCAGCACGGTGCCGAGCTCGGCCTGGAAGCCGGTGTCGGCGACCGCCGCCAACCGGGGCATGTGGCGCAGCAGCCGGGGGGTCAGGCCGACCACGTCGAGCACCAGCAACGGATTCATGCGGCGGCCTCCGATCCGGCGGCGGTACGGGTGGCGGTGGCACGGGTGCGGGCGCTCATGCCGAGCCCGACCAGTTCGTCGCGGGCCTGGGCCAGCTCGGCGGCGATCCCGGCGGCGAGCTGGTCGGGCCCGGTGGGACGTTGTCCGGCCGGCAGCACCCCCCAGGTGTAGGTCTCCACGTCGAAGTGGTCGCAGCCGTCGCCGTCGAGGATCGCGGCGAGACCGGCCCGCAGCTGCGGCATCGTCGAGGCCAGCGGCGCGACCGGCGCGGCGTGCAGTGGCACGTGGTAGTGCACCCGCCACGGGCCGGGCAGCCCGGCGTCGAGCGCGGCATCGAGATCGTCGGTCGCCCCGGCAACCCCGGACCGGGTCTGGTGCAGGAACCGAGGTTCGACGTACCCGGCGATCGCGGACCGGTCCCGCACCGGGTCGGTGACCTCCAACGCGGCCGACACCTGGACCTTGACCACCGGTAGCCCGGCGGACCGCAGCCGACCGACCGCGGCGACCGGATCCTCCCAGGCACAGGCGAGATGGGCCAGGTCGACGCAGACGCCGAGCCGGTCGGTGTCCACCCGGGCCAGCTGTTCGGCGGCCTGGGCGGTGGTCTCCACGACGCAGCCCGGTTCAGGTTCGAAGCCGACCCGGACGGTGCGGCCGGTGTCCCGTTCGACCTCGGCCAGGCCGACGGCCAGCCGGTCCAGCAGCCGGGCGCAGGCGTCGGCCCGCTCGGTGTCCCACGGCTCCCGCCAGGCCAGCGGCAACGTGGAGATCGAGCCGCGCTCGGCGTCGTCGGGCAGCAGGTCGGCGAGGATCCGGGCCAGCGCCAGGGTGTAGTCGAGCCGGCGCGGGTCGGCCCAGTCCGGGTGGTACACGGCGTGTTTGACCACCGGTGCCTGGAACGCCTCGTACGGGAACCCGTTGAGGGTGACCACTTCCAGGCCACGGTCGGTAAGCGCGGTGCGCAGCCGGCGACGGGCGGCCGGGTCGGCGGCGAGCGCGGCGGCGGCCGGCGCGGCCAGCCACAGACCCAGGCCGAGTGGGTCGGCGGCGAGCCGGTCGCGCACCGGCACCGCGTACGTGTCGAGCTGGTCGAGCACTCCGTCGAGGTCCTCGGCCGGGTGCACGTTGGTGCAGTAGCTGAGGTGGACGGTGCGACGCCGCCGGTCGTGCAGGCGCATCAGCCACCGCCCCGCATAATCGAGCTGCCTTCGAAGGTCGGTGCGGTGGTGGCGACGTCGCTCAGGTCGAGCCGGCCGGACTGGCCGTAGAACTCCACCGGGTTACGCCACAGCACGCGGTCGACGTCGTCGGTGCTGAATCCGGCGGCCAGCATCGCCTCGCCGGTGGTCCGAGTCAGCAACGGATCGGACCGACCCCAGTCGGCGGCCGAGTTGACCAGGATCCGCTCTGGGCCGTACTCCTTGAGGATTTCCACCATCCGCGGCGGCGACATCTTGGTTTCCGGGTAGATGGAGAAGCCCATCCAGCAGCCGGACTCCTTGACCAGCCCGACTGTCACCTCGTTGAGGTGATCGACCACCACCCGGCCGGCGTCGATGCCGGACTCGGCGACCACCGCCAGAGTCCGTTCGGTGCCCCGGGCCTTGTCCCGGTGCGGGGTGTGCACCAGGGCCGGCAACTCGTGCGCGCGGGCCAACGCCAGTTGGGCGGCGAACGCCTCGTCCTCGGCCGGGGTCATCGAGTCGTAGCCGATCTCGCCGACCGCCACCACCCCGTCCTTGACCAGGTAGCGGGGCAGTACATCGAGCACACCGGCGCAGCGGGGGTCGTTGGCCTCCTTCGGGTTCAGCGCGATCGTGGCGTGGTGCCGGATGCCGAACTGGCTGGCCCGGAACGGCTCCCAGCCGAGCAGTGAGTCGAAGTAGTCGACGAACGAGCCGACGTTGGTGCGCGGCTGGCCGAGCCAGAAAGCCGGTTCGACCAGGGCCCGGACCCCGGCGTCGGCCATCGCCTGGTAGTCGTCGGTGGTCCGTGAGGTCATGTGGATGTGCGGGTCGAAGATGCGCATTCACCCCTCCTGTCGGGTGGTGGTGTCTGCTGCGGTGCGCAGCCGCCGCAGCAGGGCGAGCGCGTCGTCCGGCAGGGTCCGGCCGGCGGCGACCCGCTCGTCGTGCAGCCCAGCGAGCATGATCAGCAGTTCGGCGTCGGCGCGGGCGTCGAGGTCGTGCACGGCAGCCAGCGGTACGCCGGTGAAGACGCACTTGAGCACCGCCTGACGCCACGCCGGCTGGTCGAGGTGGCAGGCGTAGCGGCCGAGCGCGGCGGCCAGCAACCGGGTGTCGTTGGTCCGGATCGCGTCGTCGAGCAGCGGCACCGCCCGGTCACCGACCGGCAGCAGCGGCAGCGCCTTGAGCACCGCCCGACGCTCCGCGGCGTCGCCGTGGTGGTAGCAGTCGGCGACCGCGGCGGCCAGCTCCGCTTCAGTCGTGACGGTGGCCAGGTCGACGAGGAGCAGCACCCGGGCGGCCTCGTCGGCCGACCATCCCGGTACGGCAGCCAGCTCGGCCCGGCCGCAGCGGCGGCCTGCGCTGGCGAACAGCATCGGCAGGCCGGCCGGGTCGGTGACGATCCGGTTCCGCGCCTGCGCGAGCCAGTCCGGATCGGGTACGCCGGACAGCGCGTCGGCGAGTCGGCCGGCGACGTCGGCAGGGTCGTCGTCGGGTTGGGCGGGTCGGTTCACGGCTGGCCTCCTTCAGCGGCGGTACGGGCCGAATCCGTTCCGGCTGATGCCGTACCGGCCGGTCCCGAGTGAGCCTGGAGTTCGGCTGACCGAAGGAACTCGATGGACCGGGCGGCGACCGCCGGGGCGGCATGTGAATGCCGGGGCAGCTCGACGGCGACCAGGCCCCGGTAGCCGGCGGCGTCGAGGGCGGCCAGCACCGGCGGGAAGTCGATCTCCCCGGTGCCGAATTCGAGGTGCTCGTGCACGCCTCGGCGCATATCGTCGATCTGGACGTTGACCAGGTGCGCGGCCACGTCGGTCACGCACTGCGGCACCGGCACCGGCTCCAGGCACCGGCAGTGTCCGATATCGAGGGTGATGCCGAACCGGTCCGGGCGGCCCAGCGCGTCGCGCAGCCGCCGCCAGCCGGCGATGTCGGCCACCAGCATCCCGGGCTCGGGCTCGAAGCCGAGGGTGACGTCGGCCGCGTCGGCCGTCTCGACGACCGTCGCGCAGCCGGCGACCAGCCGGTCCCAGGCGGTGGCGTCGTCGACGTCGGCCGGGCGCACCCCCGACCAGAAGGAGACCGCCTCCGCGCCCAGGTCGGCGCCGATCGCCACCGCCCGGCGCAGGAAGTCGACCCGACGGGACGCGGTGTCGTGCAGCAGGGTCGGGGCGTGTTTGTGCCACGGGTCGAGCAGGTACCGCGCGCCGGTCTCGACCACGACCGCGAGGTCGAGGTCCCGCAACTGGTCGGCGACCCGGGCCACCTTGCGGGGCAGACCGGCGGCGTACGGGTCGAGGTGGTCGTGGTCGAGGGTGAGCGCGACACCCTGGTAGCCGAGGTCGGCGAGCAACGCCAGCGCGTCACCGAGCCGATGGTTGGCGAAGCCGTTGGTCCCGTACCCGAACCGCAGCCCGGCCGCCGCGTCCGGGCGGGGCCCGCCGGTTGCCGGTTCCCGCTCGCCGGCCGGGTCGGCGTTCATGTCGGGGACACCTTGCGGGCCAGCCGCCGACCGATCGGCGCGGCGGCGGAGACGGCGAGCCCAACGGCGGTGGCCAGGCCGGTGCCGGTCGCCGCCGCCCGGGCGGTGAGCGCGCCCTGCAGGGCGGGCAGACCGACGATGCCGGCGCCGACCGCCGCGCGTACCTGGTGGGGCCGGGGGTCGCGGGCGACCGCAGTCTGCGCGGCACCGTATCGGGCGGCGTACCAGCCGGCGAGTCCGGCGGTGACCCCGGCCCGCCACCAGCGGCCGGAGGTGGCCTGGCGGACCGACATGGCCCGACCGGCCGCCGGCGCGACGCTGGCCAGTGCGATGGCGGCGGTCCCGGCCAAGGTGGCCGCCGGCAGCCTGGGATCGGCACCGCTGACCTCGCTGCGGGACAGTTCGGTCACGGTGTAGGTGTGCGCGGCGACGGCCAGCGCGGCAGGCAGCGCGGCCCGGGTCCGACCGGTGCCGGCCGAGCCGAGCAGGACGTCGAGCCCTCGGCAGGCGGCCATCACCGCCGGGCCGGCCGGGGTGTTCTTGGCCCACAGGTCGTACGCCCAGATGGCGGCGGTCAGCGGCACGCCGACGGCGAGCGCCCGGCGGCCGCCGCTGACGGCGGTGAGCGCCAGACCGGCGGTGGTGAGCCCGGCGGCGACAGCGAGCGCGGCACCAGGTGTGACCCGGCCGGACGGGATGGGTCGCTGTGGCCGCTCTACCGCGTCGAGCTCCCGGTCGGCCCAGTCGTTGGCGGCCATCCCGGCCCAGTAGAGGCAGACCGACGCGCCGGCCAGCCCGGCGGTACGCGGGCCGAGCCCGCCGGCGGCAGCTGCCCCGGCGACCACGTCACCTGGTACGGACAGCGCTGCCGGTGCCCGGACCAGCTCGGCCAGATCCGACAGCCGTGGCGGTGTCATGCGACACCGCCCGGCTCGGCCGTCTGACCGTGCAGGTACGCGGCGAACTCGACCAGGGCGCGCCACTGGTCGCCGAGGGCGTGCGGGCCCGACCCGATCGGGTCCTTGAAGAAGAACGCCAGCTCCGGCAGCGGCCCGGAGCGACCGGCGCGGGCGGCGGCGGCGGTCAGTCGGGCCAGGTCCAGCACCAACGGGGCAGCCAGTGCCGAGTCGCACCCGTGCCAGGTGAACTCCATCCGCATCCCGGTACCGAGGAAGCCGGAAAAGGTGATCAGATCCCAGGCGGTCTTGAAGTCGCCGATGTCGTCGACGTACTCGATCCGGGTGTGCCCCTGCGGCTGGTAACCGAGGATCTCACCGAGCACCCGCTGTTTGCTGGCCGCTTTGGCCGCGTTGGCCGCCGGCTCGGCCAGGTTGGCCCCGTCGCCGCCACCCAGCAGGTTGCTGCCGGACCAGCTGCGCACCTGCAGGTTACGCAGCGCGAACATGGGGGCCAGCACCGCTTTCACCAGGGTCTCGCCGGTCTTGCCGTCGTGCCCGGCGTACGGTGCCCCCCGCTGTCGGGCGAGCTCGTCGAGGGCCGGCAACCGGGCCCCCACCGACGGGGTGAAGTCGACGTAACCGCAGCCGGCGCCGAGCGCGGCGTACGCCACCAACGCGCTCGGCGGCAGCACCGGCGCGCCGCTGGGCGCCTCGGTGAGCGCGGCTGCGAGGGCGGCGAGGTCGTGGTGCGCCGGGTGCGGCTGCGGCGCCGGTTCGGTGGTCGAGACGTTGACCACCACCACCTGGTCGAGGTCGTGCCGGCGGCGGAAAGCGACCAGGTCCGCCGCGATCGCCGCTGCGGTCTCGGCCTGGGTGGTCCCGGTCGGGAGCGGACGCAGCTGCGGTTCCAGGCCGGTCAGCTCGGTGTGCAACGCGGCGACCAGCCGCCCCGGAACCACACCGGCACTGGCCAACGCGTCGGCCTTCTTCACCAGCGGCGTCGCGGCGATGTCGTGTCCGCCGAAAACGAGGTCGGCGAAGCTGGGCAGGGCCGGGCCGCGCAGCGGCGGTAGTTCGGTGACGCAGCCGGTGGTGTCGGCCAGGCCGGCGCGCACGGCAAGCGCGCCGACGATGCTGGTGACCGCGACCGAGCCACGCGCCCCGATCAGCCAGACTCCGGTACGCATTCGTGCCTCCAAACGCCCGCCGCTGGCGGTGGTCGTACTGCTGCCGGTTGTCGCCTTGCCGGTCTGGCAAGGCCCCGTCCGTCCGGGCGCCCCAGGGTGGCACCACCGTCGACGGCGCCGAGGTCGGCGTCAACGACGCCGTCGTTGGGCCCGGTCGACCGGACGGACGGGGCTGTGGCAGGCAGGGACGTTCGGCGTTCGGCCCTGCCTCCCCCGCATCAAGTTGTCCCCGGCCGGCTCGCGCCGGCCGCGGTACTGCTCGTCGGTTCCCGGCCGGGGACGGGTGGTGCGCCCGTCCCCGGCGGTTACCGGGTCGTCGCCCGTGGGCCGGTGGCCGACCGGCCACCGGCCCACGGACCGGTCAGCTCGCCGGGTTGAACTGCACCCAGTTGAGGTAGACCAGGTTGCTGTCGGGACCACCGTCCACCGTCCGGAACACCAGGTAGAGCTGGTGCGTCCCGGCCGGGTGGTCGATCGCGACGTCGTGGCTGGTCCAGTCACGCGAGCCGGAGGTGGCGTTCAGCGTGGTGCTGGCCACCAACGGTCCGTCCGGCGCGTCGACCCGCACCTCGACGACCGCCCGAGGGTCACCCACGGTCGACGAGGAGCCTCGGCTGTGCCGCAGGGTCAGCGACTCGATCCCGTCAAGGTTGATCGGATCGAAGGCGATGTAGTCGTCGCCGTCGATGCTGGACACGTGCAGGCCGCCGCCGGTGTCGGTGGTGTTGGAGGTCTCGACGCCCTGCTTGATCTGGGCGTACTCGGCCTGCTGCTGGTAGACCTGGATGGTGGCCTGGCCGACCGTGGTCAGCGCCGGCTGGCCGCCGCCGCCCAGGTCGGTGTAGCGGGCGCTGATGCCGCCGAACAGGTAGCTACCAGCGTGGTCGGCACCGTCGGCCGGGGTCGGCAGGGTACCGGTGCAGCCGGTGGTGCTGGTCTGCGGGTGACCGTGCTCGTCGTGGCCGAGTACGAAGGAGACCTCCACCCGGTCACAGTCGATGGTGCCGTCCTCGGGGTCGGTGACGGTCACCGCGTACGGCACCGTGTCGCCCCAGTTGAAGAAGGAACCGGACACGGGTGCGGTGACCTCCACCGTCGGAGCGGTGTTGCCGACCGTGATGGTGCGGCTGAGCGTCGCCTGCTTGCCCGTCGAGTCGCTCACCGTCAGCTGGGCGTAGTACACGCCGTTGCTGGTGTAGGTGTACGACGGGTTGGCCTCGGTGGAGTCGGTGGTGCCGTCCCCGTCGAAGTCCCAGGCGATGCTGATCGTCTCGCCCACCTCGGGGCTGAACGAACCCTCACTGGAGAACTGCACGGTCAGCGGAGCCTGCCCGGACGTCGGGCTCGCGTCGAGCTCGGCGACCGGACCGCGGGTGCCCTTGACGTACCGGATCTGGTACAGCGAGGCATCCGGGTTGGCCCGGAAGAAGCCGTCACCGTAGTCCAGCACGTACAGGGTGCCGTCCGGGCCGATCTCCATGTCCATCGGGTTGTCGAAGGTGAAGCCGGGTAGGAACGCCTCGACACCGAAGAACTTGCCGCTGCCGTTGGTCCGCATGTTGAACATCCGGTCCCGGCTGAACTCACCGAAGAACACCGTGTCGTGGTAGTACGCCGGCAGCTTGTACTCCGACTCCAGCGATTCGTCGTACTTGTAGATCGGGCCACCCATCGGACCGACACCGCCGGTGCCGATCACCGGCCACTGGAAGTCACAGCTGCCGACCGGGTCGACCAGGTAGCTGTCCCGGCAGGTGGTGGTGGCGTTGAACGTGTACCAGAACTGCGGCTGCTCGACCGGCGGCAGCACGCTCAGACCGGTGTTGCGCGGCGAGTCGTTGATCGGCGCGGCGCAGTTGAACGGC
Source organism: Solwaraspora sp. WMMD937 (assembly GCF_029581175.1). Taxonomy (NCBI): domain Bacteria; kingdom Bacillati; phylum Actinomycetota; class Actinomycetes; order Micromonosporales; family Micromonosporaceae; genus Solwaraspora; species Solwaraspora sp. WMMD937. The sequence goes on from NZ_CP120738.1 coordinate 6,006,944, forward strand.
TCGCCCGAGGTTCCCGTCTCGAAGTCGTAGTCGATGTACGGCAGAGTCGGCGAGTAGCAGTACGGCCAGCCGTAGTTACCTGCGGTCTTGGTCGCGAACCACCGGCCGGTGCCCTCCGGGCCCCGCTGCGGGTCCGGGTTGCGCGAGTCCGGCGAGTAGTCACCGATGTAGACGAAGCCACGGTCGTCGACGTCGAACCGGAAGGGGTTGCGCAGGCCCATCAGGAAGATCTCCGGACGGGTCTTGTCATCGACGTCCTGCGACTCCCGGAACAGGTTGCCGGCCGGGATGCTGTAGCTACCGTCGTCCTTGACGCGGATCCGCAGCACCTTGCCCCGCAGATCGTTGGTGTTGGCCGAGGAGCGCGCGGCATCGTAGGCCGGACCCCGGGTCGCCGACCGGTTGATCGGGGTGTAGCCGTCCGAGCCACTGGCGTTGGTGTCGTCGCCGGTGACGAGGTAGAGCAGGCCCCGGCCGTCGAACTTGACCTCGCCGGCCACGTGGCAGCAGGCGCCCCGGTCGGTGTCGACCTTGAGGATCTCCTGCTCGGTCGACATGTCCAGGTGCGGGGTCGGCTCCTCGACGAACTTGACCCGGGAGAGCAGGTTGTAGCCCTTGAACGGCTCCCAGACGCTCGGGTCGTCACTGTTGGCCGGTGCGTCGCCCTCGTTGACGCCCGGGGTTGCCGGGTCGTCCACCGGTGTGTCCAGCGGTGGCGCGTAGTAGAGATAGACCCACTTGTTCTCGGCGAAGTTGGGGTCGAGGGTCACCGACTGCAGGCCGTCTTCGTCGTGCTGGTAGACGTCCAGGTTGTTGATGACCGGGCTGGCCCCCGACGACGGGTCGTACAGACGGATCTCACCGGCGCGGGTGTTGTGCAGCACCCGGCCGTCGGGCAGCACCGCGAGGGTCATCGGCTCACCGGGCTGGTCGTTGAGAACGACGCGCTCGTAGTTGGACTCGACGGTCGCGCCGCAGTCACCCTCGGCGATGCCCGCAGCCCATTCGATGCCACCGAGCAGGTGCTTGCGGACCGCCCCGATGGTGAAGGTGTCCGCCGAGGCGCCGAGACCGGTGTACCAGGACCGGCCGCCCTGGTAGTCCTGGCACCAGGAGATCGGGTGGTCGGCGCCCATGCTGCTGCCGTCCAGCGACGTCGGGTCGACGCTGGCCAGCACGTGCTGCACACCCCGGACGTTGCCGGTGTAGTTGAGGTACTCGTCCTCGATGATTACTTCGCGGGGCATCGTCGCCGTGGACGGGTGGTAGCGGTCAGCGACGTCGATGACGCCAGCACCGTTGGCGGTGGTGCCGGTCGAGGTGGTACCGACCAGACCACGGTAGAAGGCCCAGTCCGGCTCGGCGTCCACCGCGAGGTGCACGCCGAGGTACCCGCCACCGGCCTTGATGTAGTCCTCGAACGCTTCCTGCTGCGCGTCGTCGAGCACGTCACCGGTGTTGTTGATGAACACCACTGCCGCGTAGTTGGCGAGGTTCGCACTGGTGAAGCTGGTCCCGTTGCGGGACACGTCGATCGTGAAGCCGTTGTTCTTGCCGAGGGTACGGATGGCGTTGACACCCTTGGCGGTCGACGGCTGGGCCGCCTCCTCGCTGTGGGTGTAGACCAGCACCTGGTAGTCGTCGTGGTGCTCGTGGCCGTCGTGGGCGACCGCTGGCGCGGTGGTGATCATGGGTGCAGCGAGTGCCGCACCCGCGGCGACGGCAAGCCATCGCCGGGCGGATCTACTCATCAGTCTGTTCCTCCGGGGGTTCGGGAGGCTCACGCCTCACCGTGGGCACTGATTCCGTTGTGGACGGACAGTTACGGTTGGTGCCTCACCCCTGGCGCGGTGCCACGTCCGCCAGAGTCTTCTGGTACGCCCTGCTGGCCGTCCGGCGTGACCGGGGAATCCCGATCCGGTCACGCCGGACGAGCCGTCCTCGTACCCGCGGATCACCCGGCGCGGGGCGCAACCGCGCCGGGTGACCCTCGCCCACGGGACGAGGAGTCTCGGTTCCAGGCGTCTCGACGAGGTCGAGTCGCTCAGGCCGGTGCCGTGGTCTTCGCCGAGTCCACGGTGACCCATTCGCCGAGCCCGGCCGACTCCTCCACTGCGGCCAGCGCCTGCTGGACCTGGAGTGCGTCGTCGAAGGACGGCGTCGGGTCGTCTCCGGCCGCCAGCGCCGCGACGAAGTCACGGGCCTGGTGGGTGAAGGAGTGCTCGTACCCGATGCCGTGGCCGGGCGGCCACCAGGCGGACAGGTACGGGTGCTCCGGTTCGGTCACGATGATGCGGGTGAAGCCCTGCTCGGCCGCGGGCCGGGTGGCGTCGAAGAACTCCAGTTCGTTCATCCGCTCGAAGTCGAACGCGACCGACCCGAGCGAGCCGTTGATCTCGATCCGCAACCCGTTCTTGCGTCCGGTGGCGAAGCGGGTCGCCTCGTAGCTGGCCACCGCCCCACCGTCGAGCCGGGCCATGAACAGCGCGGCGTCGTCGACGGTGACCTCGCCGGTGGCCGGTTCGGCGTCGTCTGCGGACCCGCCGCCGGCCGAAGCGGTCAGCCCGCTGGAACCGGCTGGCAGCGGCCGCCGCTTGACGAACGTCTCGGTCAGCCCGCTCACCCGGGCGATCCGTTGGCCCGTGACGAACTGGGTGGCGTCGATGATGTGCGCACCGATGTCACCCAGCGCCCCGGAACCCGCCTTGTCCTTCTGCAACCGCCAGACCAGCGGAAAGTCCGGATCGAGGATCCAGTCCTGCAGGTACACCGCCCGCACGTGCCGGATCGTTCCGATCCGGCCGTCGGCGACGAGTTGACGCATCAACGTCACCGCCGGCACCCGCCGGTAGTTGAATCCGCACATCGACCGGACGCCGCCGGCCCGGGCGGCCCGAGCCGCGTCGGCCATCTGCTGCGCCTCGGCCACCGTGTTGGCCAGTGGCTTCTCGCACAGCACGTGCTTGCCGGCGGCGAGTGCCGCGATGGCGATCTCGGCGTGGCTGTCACCCGGCGTACAGATGTCGACCACGTCGATGTCGTCCCGGGCGATCAGCGCCCGCCAGTCGGTGGTGTACGACTCCCAGCCGAGTTGGTCGGCGGCCTCGGCCACCTTGGACTCGTCCCGGCCGCACACCGCGGTCATCCGGACCCGCGCCGGCAGATCGTAGACCCGGTTCACGGTACGCCAGGCCTGCGAGTGCGCGGCGCCCATGAACGCGTAGCCGACCATGCCGACCCGCAGTTCGTTGTGTTCAGCGGACAAGGTAAGCCTCCCCGAAAAGGTCAGAACCCGAGCGGCAGGTACTCGCTCGCGTTCTCCTTGGTGATGGTCTCCGAGGCCAGGATGATCTCCTTGGGCACCTGCAGCTCGACCAGGTCGGACATGCCCCGGCCCTGTGCGATCAGGCGGGCGAGCGAGATCGCCGAGGAGGCCATCGACGGGCTGTAGGTGACGGTCGCCTTCAGCACGCTGTCGTCGGCCTGGATCGCCTCCATCGCCGCCCGCGAACCGGCACCGCCGACCATGATGAACTCCGACCGGTTGGCCTGGCTGATCGCGGCCAGTACCCCGATGCCCTGGTCGTCGTCGTGGTTCCAGATGGCGTCGATTTCCGGCAGGGCCTGCAGCAGGTTGGCCGCCTCGCGCTGGCCGGAGTCGGCGGTGAACTCGGCCGCCCGCCGGTTGGCGACGGTGAAGCCGTGTACCTCGAGGGCGTCCTTGAAGCCGGCGGACCGCTCCTGGGTCAACTCCAGCGCGTCGATCCCGGCGATCTCGGCGATCACCGGGTTGGCGATGCCCTTCTCCTGCATCTGAGCGGCGATGTAGTTGCCCGCCGACACACCCATGCCGTAGTTGTCGCCCTTGATCTGGGTGCGGTAGGCCAACGCCTGGGTGAACGCCCGGTCCAGGTTGACCACCGGGATGCCGGCCTCCATGGCCTGCAGGCCACTCGCGGTGAGCTCGGCCCCGTCGTGCGGCAGCATCACGATGACGTCCGGACTCTGCGAGATCAGCGTGTCCAGCGCTGCCCGCTGGGCGGCGGCGTCGGCACCGGCCTCGACCGTGAGGAACTCCACGTCCGAGTACGCCTCGGCCTGGGCCCGGGCGTTGTTGGTGATCGCCGCGAGCCAGCCGTGGTCGGCCGCCGGGGCGGAGAAGCCGATGGTGACCGTCTCACCGGGCTCAGAGTTGGGGTTGCCCTGGTTGGCGGCCTGGGTCTGGGTGTTGGTCGGGGCGGCCTCGTTGCTGGTGCACGCGCTCAGCAGTACACCGGCACCGACTGCGGCACCACCGGCGAGCAGCCGACGGCGGGACATGTCACCGGCGGCGGCGCCGCGGGCGCCGAACAGTGTCCGACGGGAGAAAGCGGTCATGACGACCTCCTGGATCGCAATGGCGAGGGGTTATCGGGGTGTGCGGGGCCTGGCGACCGTCGGAGTCGACGGCCACCGGGCGGTGGATGGGTGTGTCAGGTGGGACTCAGGCGGTTCTTCGGTTGAAGAGCTGACTGAGGGAGTTGAACCGGAACTGCTGGATGAGAACGGCCACCACGATGATCCCGCCCTTGATCATGTTCTGGGATTCGGTGGAGAGTCCGTTGATGGCGAACAGGTTGGTGATGGTGGAGAAGACCAGCACCCCGAACAGGGCGCCGATGATGGTGCCGCGGCCGCCGGTGAGCAGCGTGCCGCCGATGATCGCCGCAGCGATCGCGTCGAGCTCGTACAGGTTGGCCATGGCGGCCTGGGCCGAGTTGGCCTGCGCGGTCAGCATGATCGCGCCGATACCGCAGCACAGCCCGGACAGGCCGTAGATGAGCAGGGTGTGCCACCGGACGTTGATCCCGGCGAGCCGGGCCGCTTCGGCGTTGCCGCCGATCGCAACGGTGCGTCGGCCGAAGGTGGTGCGGTTGAGCAGCACCCAGCCGGCGGCGACCACCGCGGCGAGGATGACGACCAGCAACGGGATTCCGAGGATCCGCTGGGTGGCCATTCCATTGATCACCGACGAGGTGGAGACCTGGGTCTGTTTGCCGGAGATGAGCGCGGCCAGCCCTCGCGCGGCCACCATCATCGCCAGGGTGGCGATGAACGGCACCAGCCGGCCGTATGAGATCAGCACTCCGTTGACCAGCCCGACGCACATCCCGACCACGACGGCGGTGAAGATCATGCCGCCGGGGCCGAAACTCTGGGTCGCTACCGTGGTGGCCCATACCCCGGCCAGCGCCATGATCGCGCCGACCGACAAATCGATGCCGCCGGCGATGATCACAAATGTCATGCCGACGGTGACCACGCCGATCGCGGAGGCCTGCTGCAAGATGGTGAAGATGTTGTTGCGGACCCAGGTGGGGTCGCTGTATAGGTCGGGCCGGGTGGCGGCACCGATGATGACCAGAATGACGAGGACGCCGACCAGCCACAGGTTGCGTCGGGCGTACTCGCTGGCGTCGGAACGCCACCAGCTCTGCCGGGGTGGTTCGTCCGCGCCGTGCGCCGGCGGCGCTGCCGGCTTCTCCTTACCGGGTACGGTCGCCGTGGCCTCTTCCGCGGTCACAGTCCTACTCCTTCGTTTACCGGCTGGCCGCTGGCCAACCGGTCGGGTCGCCCGGTCACGCCGTGGCGCTTTCCTTCGCCGACCCCGACATGACGAGGTCGAGCACGGTCTCCTCATCGATCTCACCGGCCGGGGCCTGGTGGACGACGCGTCCTTCCCGCATCACCAGCACCCGGTCGGCCAGCCCCAGTACCTCGGGCACCTCGCTGGAGACCAGCAGGACGCCCACGCCCTGCGCGGCAAGGTCGTGGATCACCTGGTACAGCTCGGCCCGGGCACCGACGTCGACGCCCCGGGTCGGCTCGTCGAGCAGCAGCAGCCGGGTGTCACCGAGCAGCCACCGGCCGACCACCACTTTCTGCTGGTTGCCGCCGGAGAGCTGGCGCACCGGACGGTGCACGCCCCGGGGACGCAGTTCCAGCGAGCCGGCCACCCGTTCGGCGGCGCTGACCTCCCGGCCGGCGTCGGTGAACCCGACCCGGGCGAGGCGACCGAAGGTGGCCAACGTGATGTTTCGGAAGATCGGTTCGCCCAGCAGTAGTGCCTGGCTCTTGCGTTCCTCCGGTGCCATGCCCATGCCGGCCCGCACCGCGGCGCCGACGCTGCCGGCCCGTACCGGTTTGCCGGCCATCGTGACCCTGCCGGTGTCGGCGGTCCGGGCTCCGAAGATCGTCTCCAGCAGTTCCGAACGACCGGCACCGACCAGACCGGCGATGCCGACGATCTCCCCCCGCGCGACAGTCAGTGAGACGTCGCTGAACTCCCCCGCGCGGCCGAGTCGGGACACCTCCAGCAACTGCTCCCCGTGTGGGTTGGGCTCCCGCTGTGGGAACACGTACTCGATGGACCGGCCGGTCATCCGGCTGACCAGTTCCTTGGTCGGGGTGGTCTGGGCCGGCAGGTTCTGCGCGGTGGTCCGGCCGTCCTTGAGTACGGTGACCCGGTCACCGATCTCGCGGATCTCCTCCAGCCGGTGCGAGATGTAGATGACCGCGATGCCCTGAGCGGTCAGTTCGCGAATGATCCGGAACAGGTTCTCGACCTCGTCGTGGGCGAGCACCGCGCTCGGCTCGTCCATGATGATCAGCTTGGCCTGGTGGGACAGTGCCCGGGCCATGCTGACCACCTGCTTGCCGGCCGCCGGAAGCGATCGGACCAGCCCGCGGGGTCGGATCTCAGCGTGGCCGAGTCGGCCCAGGATGTCGCGGGTGCGTCGAGCCATCGCCGACCGACGGACGAAGCCCGCGGTCCGCGGCTCGTGGCCGAGGAAGGCATTCTCCGCCACGGAGAGGTCGTCGACCAGGTCGAGTTCCTGGTAGATGGTGGCGATGCCGGCCCGCATCGCGGCCTGCGGGTTGGCGAACCGGACCGGTCGGCCCTGCCATTCGACCCGCCCCGAGTCGGGGCGGTGCACGCCGGCCAGCACCTTGATCAGGGTCGACTTGCCGGCCCCGTTCTGGCCGAGCAGGCAGTGCACCTCCCCGGCACGTACCTCGAGCTGCACCCCGTCCAACGCGCGTACCCCGGGGAAGGTCTTCACGACGTCGGTCAGCCGCAGCACCACGTCGCCGCCGGCGGTCACGGTCGGGGTACCACCGGGCTCGTCAACCGGCGCGGCGCCGGTGGCCTCGGGGGCGCTCACGACGCCTGCTCGAAGGCGACGTCGCTGGCCAGCACGGAGGCGCCGGTCACGCCGGCCCGCGAACCCAGCTCGGACAGCACGACCGGCAGGTTGCCGGTGGCCAGCGGCAGTGACCGCCGGTAGACCACGCTGCGGATCTCAGCGAGCAGGATGTGCCCGAGGTGGGCCAGACCACCGCCGATCACGATCATCGACGGGTTGGCGAAGCTGACCAGACCGGCGAGGACGCCGCCGAGCCGCCGGCCGCCGTCGCGGATCAGCCGGATGCAGGTGACGTCACCTTCCATGGCGCACTCGGCGACGTCGCGCGCGGTGAGCTCGGCCCGCTGGGTGAGCCGCTCGGCCAGCGCCGGAGAGGTGCCGGCCCGGGCGGCGGCGGCCGCCTCCTTGGCCAGCGCCGCACCGCTGAACAGCGCCTCCAGGCATCCGGCGTTGCCGCAGGAGCACATCGGACCGTGCGAGTCGACCTGGATGTGGCCGATGTCGCCGGCGCAGCCGTCGATCCCCCGGTAGACCTGGCCCGCGAGGTAGATGCCGCAGCCGACGCCGGTGCCGAGCTTGACGAACAGGAAGTCGTCGACCGAGTGGGCCACGCCGCCGTGCCGTTCCCCGATGGCCATGATGTTCACGTCGTTGTCCACCACCGCCGGGCAGCCGTGCTCCCGGGCGAGCAGTTCACGGACCGGGAACCGGTCCCAGCCCGGCATGATCGGCGGGGAGACCGGCACTCCGTCGCGGTAGCTGACCGGCCCGGGCACCCCGATGCCGATACCGTCGAGGCGCTCGTGCACCCCTTCGACCCGGGCCTTGGCGAGCAGCTCGTTGATCCGGTGCAGGATGACCTTCGGCCCCTGCCGGATGTCGGCGGGTTCGGTGTACGCGGCCACCGGCTCCAGCCGGCCGTTGGTGATCTCCACGTCGACCGAGCTGGCGCCCAGGTCGATCGCGGCGAACCGCAGGTCCGGGTTGAGCTCGACCAGGGTCGAGCGGCGGCCGCCCCGTGAGGCGGCCATCCCTGCTTCGGTCACGAAGCCGGAGGCGACCAGCCGCTCCAACTCGGACAGCAGGCGAGGGCGGGGAATCTCCAGCTGGTCTGCGAGCTCGGCCCGGGAGACCGGTCCGCTGTCCCGCAACAGTCGCAGCAGCTGGAGGTGCAGAGGATCCGCCGTACGCATGGGGTCCACCTCCGACCGTGAGTTAACACCGAGGCGACCTCGGCGTGTCGTGACCGAAACACTAAGAGTCTTCTCAGTCTCGTGTCCAGAGTTTCGGTCTGCTGAAGCAAAACTTTTTCTGATCGTGACAGAAGTTGGTGAAACGTGCTCGAACCGGGGTTGACCTGGCCCGATGTATCTGGTTCAGGGCACGAGGGATCGACGGATCGGCCCCCGCTCAACGAGTGCGGAACCCGGACACGCGGAACCGGGGTGCCGACCGCCGCCGCTGCGGCGGTCGGCACCCCGGCCGGTTCACGCGGTTGGATCAGTGGCCGCCGTGCCGGGTGGCGGGCGACCGGTGGATCACTCGCCCTGGCTGTAGACGGTCAGTTCCGACATGTGCTGGTAGCTGCGCTCGGCGAACTCCAGCGACTGACCCGGGTTCTCCGATCCGCCGGGAGCGGTGTCCTGCTCCCAGTTGGCGTGGTGGAAGTCGTAGTGCCCGATGGTCTGGAAGAACTGCTGGAAGTTGATGTCGCCGTCGCCCATCGGCGTCATCTCGTAGCCGTTGCTCTGCTCCGGGCTCCTGGCACCGTCCTTGGCGTGGAACAGCGGGAACCGCCGGGGCCGACGGGCCACCGTCAGGATCGGGTCGAACACTCGGGTCCGCTCCCGACCAGCCGAGTTGATGAACGTGTGGTGCTTGTGCCGGGCGACGTAGCCCCAGTAGATGTCCATCTCGAAGTAGACGTACTTCGCGTCGGTTTTGGCCATGAAGTACTCGAGCTTGCGGACACCGGACGAACGGGTCGGCCGTCCCTGCTCGTCCAGCGGGCCGGAGTCGAGCAGGAAGTTGTACGCAGCGTCATGGTTGTGGGTGTAGAGCCGCATCTTGCGTTCCCGGGCCTGCCGGCCGAGCTCGTTCCACAGGTCAGCGGCCTCGTCCCAGTCCGACTGGTAGTCGCTGCGGGTCGGGTCGCTGCCGGTGCCGATGTTCTTCATGCCGAGTTCCTCGGCGATGTCGAGCTCCTGCTGGAACGTCTCCGCATTGATCCTGGCGTGGGTGCCGTTGGCGACCAGGCCGTTGTCGTCCAGGATCTTGCGGATCTCGGTCGGCGTGATCTGCCGTCCGAGGATCTCCTCGCTCTGGGTGTAACCAGCGAACTCGATCTCCTTGTAACCGAGTTCCGCCAGGCGGGCCAGGACCCGCTCGAAGCCGTACGGTACGCCGCTGTCGTCCGGGGCGGCCCGGATGCGGTCCCGGACCGAGTAGAGGATGATGCCCCGGTTCTGCTCGGGGATCAGCGGGTCCACGGACCAGCCGCCGCCGGCCCGGGCCGGACGGCTGGTCTGCAGCACCGGCAGCCCGGCCGCACCGAGCACGGCAGCGGCACCGGCCGATGCGGCGAGGATGTTGCGGCGGGTGAGCGCCGGATTGGGTGGCGAGAGTTGCCCGTTGCGGCGTAGCACCTCGTCCATTCTGTCCACCTTTCTGCAGCGGCTCGCAGAGCCGCCGATGACGAGTGAGGAGGGTCGGGGTGTACGGAGCCGCACGCCGCCGAAACGCACGACCCCGGGGCGGGGGTTCGGATGGGTGGGTTCGGGTCGGTGCTGCGGTCGCGGCACCGACCCGAACCGCGGCTGTCACCGCCACGCCCCTGGCGGGAGACAGCTCGGGCCTGGTGGCCCTGGTCGCGACCGGCGTTTACGACGCTGTGTCGCTGGTGTTACGTCTGGGGCAGACATTAACCCCGGAGACCAGGGGAAAGAAAGACCCCGACGAACCAAACTTTCAGGTGAACTACCGATGGCTTTGTCTTCCGCCAGCCAGAAGTCTGTACGACAGGGCCCGACAAGATCGATGACTGTCGCAGAAGGGTGCTCCTAGGACGTCAGTTGCAGAGCAGCCGACCTACCCGACGCCCGGCTACGGTCAGCCCGAGCACCGTCACCGCGACGAGATAGCCGACATCGACCAACTGCATCCACCCGACAGTGTCCACGGCGATCGCCCGGATCAGGTGGACCGACCGGTACAGCGGGGTCAGCTCGACCAGCCAGCGCAGCACCGACGGGTACGCCTCGGCCGGCACGAACGTCCCGGAGAACAGGAAGACCGCGAACTGGGCCGAGCCCATCAGGTCGAAGTCCTGCCAGCTGCGCATGTAGGTGGACAGCGCCATGCCGAGCCCGCCGAAGGCGAACCCGACCAGGATCGCGGCCGGGAACGCCAGCAGCGCCCGGGGGACCGTCGTCAGCCCCATCGCGACCATCACCAGCAGGAAGGTTGCCGAATAGATACTGCCCCGCGCCATCGCCCAGCCGAGCTCACCGAAGGCCAGCTCGGTCGGGCGGACCGGGGTGGCCAGGATCCCGTCGTAGAGCTTGACGAACTTCATCTTGGCGAAGAAGTTGAACGTCGTCTCCGACAACGCGCCGGTCATCGCCGAGGCGGCGAGCATCGCTGGGGCGACGAACGCTGCGTACCCGATGACGGCCCCGCTGCCCGGCAGGGTGATGTCCCCGATCAGCCGGCCCACGCCGACACCGATCGAGAACAGGTAGAGCAACGGCTCGACCACCCCGGAGATCATCACCACCCAGTACGCGGACTTCAGGGCGGCCGCGTTGCGCTCCATCACCGACCCGGCCCGCCGCACGGCCGCGCCGACCCCGAGCATCTGCGGCAGGACGAGGGTCACCACTGTTGCCTCCTCTAGTGGATCAGACGCTTGCGGAACCGGGTGACTGCCAGCCACCACCCGGCCGCCGCCCAGAGGCTCAGGTAGCCGAGATGCCCGGGGACGGACCAGGCGGGCATGATGCCGAGCGAGGCCGCCCGGCACAGGTCGACCCCGTGCCAGAGCGGCGACAGGTACGCCAGCCAGCGCACGGTCACCGGCAGCGACTCCACCGGAAAGAACACTCCGGCGAACAGGGTCATCGGGATGACCGCGAACCGGAACACGATGACCATGTAGCTGTCGCTGCGGATGGTGGCCGCGAAGGCGGCCACCGGCAGGGCGACGGCCGCTGCCAGCAGCACGGCCACCGGCAGGGTCAGCACCGCCCAACCCGAGTGCAGCGCACCGAACGCGGCGGCCACCGCGACGAAGGCCACGGCACTCGCCAGCACCCGCAGCAGGACGAAGGCGAGCAACCCGCCGACGATGTCGGCGATCCGTAGCGGAGCGGCTATCTGCGAGTAGTAGGTCCGTTGCCAGGTGAACCCGCCCAGGACCGGCCAGGAGGACTCCCCGATGGCCACCTGCAACGCGGTGGAAGCGATCAGACCAGGGACGATCCAGTCGAGATAGCTGAACCCACCGACCCCCTGGTCAACGTAGGCTCCCACCCCCACTCCGAAGCTGAGCACCGTCAACAGCGGCAGCAGGAACGACGAGAAGACCGACGACCGCCAGGTCCGCCGGTAGGCGGTCAGGTTGGCTTCCAGGACGCTCGACGCCGGCCCGAACCAGCTCCGGGCCCGCGCCCCGGTCGATCGCGCGGTTGTCGTTACCGTCGGCGTCGCGCCAGTGTCTGTCCCGGACATCCGTCGTCGCCCTCCCCGTACCCGGTCCCGGCCGATGTTGTACCGCCCGGGTACGACATCGTGGAAACGACGCCCCGGAACGACCGCCCGAGACCTACCGGCCCGGCGTACTCTACGGCGACGGCGGGACATCCTCACCGGTATTTCCGTCTCCCGGGTCCGCCGCCCGGGATGGTCGCCAGGTTCTCGACGGTGGTCAGCAACAGCACCCGTTGCAGCGCCTGCCCGGCGGCCAACCACTACCGCTCGGTGTCGCCCGTGGTGGAAGGCACGAGAATGGCGGGGTACGGCTCGAAGCGTTCGGTGGACCGGGTCAGACGCGGCGCCGCCAGGCCGAAGTCACGGATCGGCAGGGCTTCCAGGGCGTCACACGGACCGATCGCCGACCGGGACTCCCGCCGTCAGTGCAGGCGGTTGCGCTCGATCGCCGGCGCCGCGGCGCGCTCCACCCAGTCGATCCGGCGCACCTCGTATTCGACCTCGCCGTGCTCGACGCCCTCGATCGGATCGTCCCACTGCAGGTGGAAGCAGCGGGCCAGGCGCAATCCGGCCGCTTCCATCACCCGCCGCGAGGCGACGTTGACCGCCATCGTCTCGGCGAAGACCCGGTCGACGGTCGGGTGGTCGAACGCCATCCGCAGCAGCGCTCGGGCACCCTCCGAGGCGTACCCCCGGCCCCAGGAGGCGCGCCGCAGTCGGTACCCGAGCTCCACCTCGGTGATCGCCAGCCGGCCACTGCGGCCGTTGACCACACCGCTGGCGGGACCGATGCCGGCCGGACCGGCGGCGGCCGGCTTCAGCGCGAACCAGCCGATGAAGGCCCCGCTGGAGCGCTCGATGGCGGCCCACTTGCCGAAGCCCGGAAAGCGAAGATAGTCACGCAGGATCGCGGGCAGGACCTCGCGGCGTACGGTTTCGGCCGGGGTCGGTCTGCCTCCGGTGAGGTACCGCATCACCTCGGGGTCACTGTCCAGCTCGACGAGCAGTGGCAGGTCGTCGATGGTGAAGCGGCGTAGTGACAGCCGGTCGGTCTGCGCGATCATGCCCGGCCGATTCTAGTCGATCAGGGTCCGGCCGGTGAGATGCAGGAAGACGTCCTCCAGACCGCTGCGCCGGATCAACGCGCTGGTCGGCGCCAGCCCACGGCGGTGTACCTCGTTGAGCGCCCCGTCGCCGTCGCCGGTGTAGAGCAGGATCCGGTCCGGCAGCACCTCGGTCCGTTCGGCGATTCCGCCCAGCTTGCCGGCGAAGCTGTCCTGGTCGTCGGTCGGGAACCGGAGTTCGACCACCTCACGGGTGGAGTAGCGGGTGATCAGGTCCGGCGGCGAGCCCTCGGCGACGATCCGGCCGCCGTCCATCACCACCAGTCGGTCGCAGAGCTGCTCGGCCTCGTCCATGTAGTGCGTGGTCAGCACCAGGGTGACACCCCGCTGCTTGAGCCGGAACAGCCGCTCCCACACCAGGTGCCGGGCCTGCGGGTCCAGCCCGGTGGTCGGCTCGTCGAGCAGCACGATGTCCGGCTCGTTGACCAGGGCACGGGCGATGGTGAGCCGGCGTTTCATGCCGCCGGACAGCGGCTCCACCTTGCTGCCCGCCCGGTCGCGCAACTGCACGAAATCGAGCAGTTCGTCGGCGCGGCGCCGGGCGACCGGTCGCGGGATCTGAAAGTAACGGGCGTAACTGACCAGGTTCTCCCGTACCGTCAGTTCCTGGTCGAGGTTGTCCAGCTGCGGGCAGACGCCGAGCCGGGCCCGGATCGCCGGGCCGTCCTGCTGCGGATCCATCCCGAGGATTCGCAGAATGCCGCCGCTGGGCGGGGAGACGCAGCCCACCATCCGCATGGTGGAGCTCTTGCCGGCGCCGTTCGGTCCCAGGAAGCCGAACGCCTCACCGGGCGCGACATCGACGTCGATGCCGGCGACCGCGGTGAACGCCCCGAACCGCTTGACCAGACCGCGTGCGTGGATAAGTGGCCCGCTACCCCGTTCAGTCACGGCCACGACGCTACCGCGCGGCCCCGACAGGGACGCCAGCGAGTTTCGCGAGCGAGGCGCCTTTCGTCAGATTGAGGACAAAGTATAGTACGAACGTCTTGAAGTTTGCGCTTCAATGCACTAAGTTTGCCATCCTGACTCGCTACTCCCGGGTCAGCGGGCGAGTTCGTCACCTTGCCCGGTCCCTGCCCACGCCGGTCCGCTTCGCCCGCGTGTCCACCGGCCCTCCACGTCGGACGACGCCACGTGCCGGACCCAGGTAAAGGACAATGACCAACGTGCTGGGAGTGTGGCCGGAGAACACGCATCAGGCGCAGATTCTGCGCCTGCTCCGCGACGGCCCGTGCTCGCGCGCCGAACTCGGCGACGCGGTCGGCCTGTCCAGGTCGAAGGTGGCCACCGAGCTCGACCGGATGATCGACCGGGGTCTGGTGGAGACCGCCGGTCCGGCCGCGTCCCGGGGCGGTCGTCCGTCGTCGATCGTCAGGATCGCAGCCGCCACCCGCTTTCTCAGCATCGACATCGGCGCGAGCACCCTGGACGTGGCGCTCACCGACGGCGAGCTGCAGGTCGTGACCCGGCTGACCGAGCGCACCGAGCTGCGCCAGGGTCCGACAGCGGTGATCGCGCAGGCTCTCGAGCTGGTCACCAAACTGGCCGCCGACTCAGGAACCACGCGGTTCACCGGCGCCGGCATCGGGGTGCCCGGTCCGGTCAGTTTCCATGAGGGTGTGCCGGTCTCGCCGCCGTTCATGCCGGGTTGGCACCGCTTCCCGGTACGGGAGATGTTCAGCACCGAACTCGGCTGCCCGGTGCTGGTCGACAACGACGTCAACATCATGGCGCTCGGTGAGAAACACGCCGGCATCGCCCGTTCGTTCGACGACTTCCTGTTCGTCAAGATCGGCGCCGGGATCGGCGCCGGGATAGTGGTCGGCGGGGACGTCTACCGGGGGGCCAACGGTTGCGCCGGCGACATCGGCCACACCGCTGTCGACGAGAACGGGCCGCAGTGCCTCTGCGGCAACGTCGGCTGCCTGGAGGCGTACTTCGGCGGTGCGGCGCTGACCCGCGACGCGGTCGCGGCCGCCCGAGCCGGGCGTTCCGACCAGCTCGCCGAACAGCTCGCCCGGATCGGCACGCTCACCGCGCTGGACGTCACCCGGGCGGCCGCCGCCGGCGACCCGGTCGCGGTCGGCATGGTCCGCGACGGTGGCCGACGCGTCGGCCAGGTGCTGGCCCGGCTGGTGAGCTTCTTCAACCCGGGGATGGTGGTGATCGGCGGTGGGCTCGCCGGAATGGGTCACGCGTTACTGGCCGAGATCCGAGGCATCGTATACCGCAGCTCACTGCCGCTGGCCACCGGTGACATGCCGATCGTCCTGTCCGAGCTGGGTGACCAGACCGGTCTGATCGGCGCCACCCGGATGATCAGCGACCACGTTTTCACCGCCAGCTGAGCCGACCTGCCCGGCCCGGACGCATCCGCCACCGGACGGCTCCACCTCGGCCGCCGGTCATGGCTGCTGCTCGACCGACGCCCGGGCCGCGGCCACCAATTCGGCGGTACGCTCGGGCAGCCAGGCAGCGTCGGTGTCGACGCCGGCGTCGTAGCGCACCGTCCAACTCAGGCCGTCGATGCCGGACACCCGCCGGCCCACCACCCGAGCCCCGCCACCGTCCAGCTGGTGGTGCATGCTGTAGCCGACTGACCGGGTCACCCTGGTCCGGACCTGGTCCGGGACGTCTCCCGGGTCCGAGAGGTCGAACGAGATTGCCGGTCCGTCGGCGACCACGGTGTAGCCGTCGTGCTCAGACACCGTCTCGGCCGGCGTGACGACGAGCGTCTCGCCCGACCAGACCGCCTTGTGCACCTGGTGCCAGCCGAGCCGGGTGTCCCGGCCCGGCAACCACAGGCCCCGGTTGGTGACGACCAGTGTGCCGGTCGCGGTCCCACTCCAGGCCAGCACCCGCTCGTCGCGGTCCAGCGGCGGCCGCTGGGCGGCCGGCAGCCGGGCGCTACGCCGAAACAGATTCCACACCGTCACAACCCTCCCACGGCTTGTTCGCGCAACGCACGCGCATGCTGTTCCAGGGAGAACAGCTCTCCGGCCAGGGTCAGATACTCGTCCTGGTTGGTCACCGGATTGATCCGCTGTACCTTGGACTTCAGCTCCCGGATCCGGGTGGTGACCGCTCCCCACTGCAGGCGGGCCAGGGTCACCGAGACGTAGTACGGGTCCGCGTCCCGGTCGACGTGCAGCGGTTCGACCGCCAGCTCGGCGACCAACGCCCGGGCCGCGAGGTCGGCGCAATTGTCCCGGACCCGCTCGATCCACACCGCTCCGGTGGTGGCGGCTGCGACCCCACCGGCCTGCGCCATCGCGTCCCGCAGCACGGCGTGTACCGGATGCTGGTAGACCTCCGCGCCGAGGTTGTCGAACATCGGACCGGCAAGCACCGGCACCTGGAGTCCGAGCTTCAACGCCTCCCGTTCGACCAGCGCCTGGGGATCGTCCGGCTCATTGCGCGGCTTCGGCGCCGCCGGCTCGGGCACTGCGGCCCGGCCGCCAGCGGTCCGCTGCGGCCCGGCCGCCGCCGCGAGCACCGCCCGCTGCACCGGTTCGATCTCCATCCCGAGGTCGCCGGCGAGCTTGCGCACGTACTCCGGGCGTTTGTCCCGGTCCTTGAGCTTCGCCACCAGCGGCGCGGCCCGCCGCATCGCCTCCACCCGGCCGTCGACGGTGTCCAGATCGAACCGGCTCAGGACCTGCCGCAGCGCGAAGTCGACCAGCGGTTCCCGGCGCGCGACCAGGTCGCGCACCGCGAGGTCGCCCTTCGCCAGCCGCAGATCGCACGGATCCATGTTGTCCGGGCTGACCGCGATGAAGGTACGCCCGACGAAACGCTGGTCCTCCTCGAACGCGCGCAGCGCCGCCTTCTGCCCGGCCGCGTCCCCGTCGAAGGTGAAGATGATCTCCCCGGCGACGGCCTCGGTGTCCATCAGCAGCCGGCGCAGTACGCCGATGTGGTCCGCGCCGAACGCCGTGCCGCAGGTGGCGACGGCGGTGGGCACCCCGGCCAGGTGGCAGGCCATCACGTCGGTGTAGCCCTCCACGATCACCGCCCGGCCCTGCCGGGCGATCTCCCGCTTCGCCTGGTCGATCCCGTACAGCACGTGGGACTTCTTGTAGATCGGGGTCTCCGGTGTGTTCAGGTACTTGGGTCCGTCGTCGTCGTCGAAGAGCTTGCGCGCGCCGAAGCCGATGACGTCGCCGCCGAGATCCCGGATCGGCCACAACAGGCGGCGCCGGAAGCGGTCGATCAACGAGCCGGACCGGGCCTGGCGGGCCAGCCCTGCGGTGATCAACTCCTGGGCGGTGTAGCCCCGCTGGCGCAGGTGCCGGGTCAGCTCGTCCCACGCGTCCGGGGCGAAGCCACACGCGTACCGTTCGGCGGTCGCCCGGTCGAACCCCCGGCGGGCGAGGAACTCGCGGGCCGGCCGGGCCGCCGGGTCGGTCAGCCGGTCGACGTAGAACTCGACCGCGGCGGCGTGTGCCGCGGTCAGTCGTTGCCGCTGACCGGTCTGCTGGCGGACCGGCGCGGGACCGGCCTCGATGTAGCGCAGCTGGATCCCGGCGCGGGCGGCGAGCCGCTCCACCGACTCGACGAAGGTGAGGTGCTCGGCCTCCATCAGGAAGGTGATCGCGTCCCCGCCCTTGCCACAACCGTGACAGAAGTACACGTTCCGGCCGGGTGCCACGGTGAACGACGGCGTCTTCTCGTCGTGGAAGGGGCAGAGCCCTTTCAGGTTGCCACCGCCGGCCGACTTGAGTGTGACACTCTCCGAGATGATGTCGGCGATCGACGTACGCTCCCGCACCAGCGAGATGTCCTCGTCCCGGATCCGACCAGCCATGCTCTGCCGCCCCCCTTCGAGGTACATCCTGCCCTGCCGCCACCATCACCGAGGGTGCGGGTACCGGGAGTCGGGTCCCGGCACCTCACCGGCTGCGACGAATTTCCCGAACCCCGCTCTGACCAGGCAGGCTCCTGTCAATACGCACTTTCCACGCCTCGCCGAAGAACAGACCTTGTCCTTCCCTGTAACCAGGGCAATACTGTCTGTGTCGTACCTAGTGAACCGTTCGCTGGCTTGTTTCTCTTTCTTCACGATTCACTGTGTCTTGTCTACATTGCCGGATCCCCAGCCCGAAGGAGGAGGCACCCCCATGCCCCAGCTGCTGCCCGAGACCAGCGCCACCGACCACCTGGACGTGATCGCCCTCGACGAAGCGCCCCGACTGTGTGCCCTCTATCGCAGGCAGGACGCCGAGCTGGCACCGGAGGACGAGCTCCCGCACATCGCCGGCTGGGTGCTGGCCTGGCCGGACGGCTCGGCCCTGACCCTGCTCACCGAGGGCGACCAGCCACGGATCATCTCCGGATCGCTGTCGAACGTCGAGACCTGGTGGTCGGCGCTGCTCGCCGCAGACCTGGTCGCGGTCCGTCCGCCGGCCGAGGGCCGAGTGAGCCACCGGCCGTGAACCGAATCAGACGCGGGTCGGACCCGGCCGCCCCGCCGGCCGGGTCAGCCGCCGGTGCCAGGAGATCGCCGCAAGATCGGTGAGTGACGCGACCTGGTCGATGATCACCCGGGCCCGGGCCCGGTCCTCCGACGCGTCCGACCACAATGGGAGAAAGACCGGGTCCAGGCCGGCCGGGGCGTACCCGGTCAACGCGTCGACGAGTTCGGCGAGAATCTCCCGCTGCCGCAGGTAGCCGGCGGCGGCACCCGGCCGACGCATCACGTAGCGCAGCGTCAGCCCTTTCAACAGCGCGCACCGGGCGCGCACCACCCGGGGCACCACCAGATCGGCCGCGTACCGCCGCACCGGCAGCCCGCCGGAGCGCTCCCGGGTAGCGGAGACCGCGGCGGCGACGAACGCCCCGGTGAGCATGCTGGTCGTGCCCTTCAGCGCCGCCTGCGCCGGGTGGCTGCCGTCGTAGCCGACCAGCAGCCGCAACGCCGGGCGGGCCAGCAGTTCGGCCAGGATGCCGGCCAGGTCGTCGGCGGACTCGGTGGAGTACACCGCGGCGACATCAGCTGCCAGCGCGGCCTGTTCGTCGGGGTCCGCGATCAGCCGGCCGAGGTCGATGTAGCCGCCATGGATACCGTCCTCCAGGTCGTGCACCGAGTACGCGACGTCGTCGGCCCAGTCCATCACCTGCGCTTCCAGGCAGCGCCGCCGGCCGTCGGGAGCGCCGTCGCGCAGCCAGGCGAACACCGGCTGGTCGTCGGCGTACACCCCGAACTTGCGCTCGCCGGGCCGGCGTGGCCAGGGGTACTTGCAGGTAGCGTCGAGCGAGGCCCGGGTGAGGTTGAGCCCGACGGAATCGCCGGACGGACCGATCACCTTCGCTTCCAGGCGGGTGAGCACCCGCAGCGTCTGTGCGTTGCCTTCGAAGCCGCCGTAGCCGGCGGCGACCTCGTCCAGTGCCCGCTCACCGTTGTGCCCGAAGGGCGGGTGTCCGAGGTCGTGGGCCAGGCCCGCGACGTCCACCACGTCCGGGTCACAACCGAGCCGGGCACCCATCTCACGGGCGATCTGCGCGACCTCCAGCGAATGGGTCAGTCGGGTCCGGGGTACGCCGTCCGCGCCGCTCGGATCCGCCAGATGCACCTGGGTCTTGGCCGCCAGCCGCCGGAACCCGGCCGAGTGCAGCACCCGGGCCCGGTCCCGCTCGTACGGGCTGCGCCCGTAGCCGGTGTCCTTGGCCGGCTCCGGCACCAGACGGTGCACGTCAGCGGCGCGACCAACCGCCGGGCCGTCCGGAGAGGCACTCACCTTCAGCAGCCTAACCGCCCTGGCGGGGCGGCGAACCGGCAACCCGACCAGCCCCGCAGGGCGGCGGAACCGATCCCAGGTGCGGCGGTGCCGTCACCCGATCGGGTAACGATTTCGGGGTAGTTTCCACTTTGTGTCGTGATGTTGACGTCGGCCCTGCGGGACCGCACCGACCGGCCCACAATCGGGGCGTGGCTGACCAGGGGTGGACCCGTACCAGCCGGCTCGTACACATCTGCGATGTCGCCGAACCGATGCGGTACGCCGTCGAGGAGCACTGCGCCGGCCAGCTCATGGGAGAGCTGGCCGGCGCCAGCGCCTGCTGTCTGACCAGTTCGACCGGCCCGACCGGATCGGCGCGACCACCGCGCCGTCATCATCGGGTCGACATCCTGCTCGGGCGGCACCTGGTCACGGCCGGGGACGATCCGCCGCACCGCTACGCCCGGTCGGCCCGACTGGCCACGCTCGCGCTGGCCCTGCCGGCGGCGGACGGCATCCTGGTCACCGCCCGCTGGCAGACCCACGGCCGGCCCGAGTCCTGCTGGCTGGGGTTCGGCGACGGGCCGGACGGCCGGACGTTCCTGCTGCTGTTGCAGGCTGCGGTGGAGCGGGCCACTCAGCCACGTCCGCTGAGCACGCAGAACTCGTTGCCTTCCGGATCCGCCAGCACCATCCAGGTGACGTCGCCCTGGTCGATGTCGACCCGGCGGGCGCCCATGTCGACCAGCCGCTCGACCTCTGCTGCCTGATCCGTCGGGCGCAGATCGATGTGCAGCCGATTCTTCAACTGTTTGCTCTCCGGCACCGGAACGAAGATCAGCCCGGGCGGTTGGTCCGGCGAGCGCCGGATCTCCACCTCGTCCGACGCCTCGTGCACGATCTGGTAGCCGAGCGCCTGCGCCCACCATCTGGCCAGCCGGGCCGGGTCGTGGGCGTCGACCACCAGGTTCTCCCACTGACTAGCCACCGGCCACCTCCTGAGGTCGTACGGACCCGGTTCCAGGCCTACCGTACGGTGCCCACCACCGACCCGGCAGGGTGACGGGCCAAACACCCGAAGTCAGTTTGATGATCGTTCGCAATAGCCGATCAGTTATCAGTTGCTGTCCGATTGCCGATGGTTACGGGTCCACAAAGAAACATCGCCTGCGGTAACGTGCCAGGAGCACATCGTCACTGCCGCCTCGACCGGACGATTGGACAACCCGCTGGTGTCGATCATCGACCGACCGAGGCCCGCCGGCACCCCACCCGGCCCGGTGGCGGAACCCTGCGCCCCACCGTCGCGCGGCCCGCAACGTCGCCGACGCCGCGCCGACCGCGGTCGCCCTCCCCATCCGGCCACCACCCGCCCGTACGCCTGCGGCAGGTCGGTCGGGACGAGGTCGGCGACCAGCCAACCGGACGATCGAGTGAAGGAGACCGCCGGTGGACACTGACACCGCTATCGTTGCCGAGCTGAACGGGCTACGCCACCGGGTGCCCGACGTGACCGGCTCCGTACTGACCGGGGTGGACGGCCTGCTGATCACCCACGACCTCGCCAGCGCCGAAGCGGAGAGCATCGCCGCACTGGCCGCCGCAAGCGTCGGCCTGGGGCGACGGTTCGCGATGACCGCCGGCCACGGTGACCTGCGGGAGACCGTGATCCACGGCAGCCGGGGCCAGGTCGCCCTCTACCCGGTGGGTGACCGGGCGCTGCTCGCCGTACTCGCCGGACCGGGCACCGATCCGGGCCTGCTGCACGCGCATGGCCGTCGGGCCGCCCGGTCGATCGTCGAACTGCTGCGGAGCAGACCGGCCGGCAATGTCGCGGCACCGGTGCCGGGCCTGCTGGACAACCACGCGCCGCTGGCGGTCCGCACCCCGATGGCGACCCTGCCGTACAACCCGGCACTACCTCGCCGCCGGTTCTGACCGACGCCGGCCGGCGGGAACCGAGGCGGCGGCCGGGCACCCTCCCGCCCCCCAGGGTGCCCGGCCGCTCTTCGCCAGCGGCCGGTCAGCGGCTGTCCGAGCCGGTCGACTCGACCGTCGCCCGGCCGGCCTCCAGCCGGGCCACCGGCACCCGGAACGGCGAGCAGGACACGTAGTCCAGGCCCGCCTCGTGGAAGAAGTGCACCGAGTCGGGGTCGCCACCGTGCTCGCCGCAGACCCCGATCTTCAGACCGGGCCGGGCGACGCGGCCCTCCTCGACAGCGATCCGCACCAGCCGGCCCACGCCGTCCCGGTCGATCGACTCGAACGGCGAGATGCCGAAGATGCCAAGCTCCAGGTAACGCCAGAAAAACGCGCCCTCCACGTCGTCACGGGAGAATCCCCAGCCCATCTGGGTCAGGTCGTTGGTGCCGAAGGAGAAGAACTGCGCCGATCCGGCGAGCTGACCGGCGGTCAACGCGGCCCGGGGCACCTCGATCATGGTGCCGATCAGAATCTCGACTGACCGGTCGCCGAGCACCTCGGCGATGATCCGGTCGGCTTCCGCGCGTACCGTCTCCAGCTCCTGGACCGCACCGACCAGCGGAACCATGATCTCCGGGCGCGGATCGCGCCCGGCGGCGGCCAACTCGACGGCAGCCTCGGTGATCGCCCGCACCTGCATCGCGAACAACCCCGGGATGACCAGGCCGAGCCGCACGCCACGCAGGCCGAGCATCGGATTCTGCTCGTGCATCCGGCGCACCGCGGCGAGCAGCGCCGTGTCGCGGCCGGCGTCCTGACCCCGGGCCTGCGCCAGGGCGACCGAGACGGCCAGCTCCTCAAGCGACGGCAGGAACTCGTGCAGCGGCGGGTCGATCAGCCGTACGGTGACCGGCAGGCCGTCCATCTCCTGGAAGATCTCCCGGAAGTCGGCCCGCTGCAGGGGCAGCAGTTCGGCCAGCGCGGCCGCACGCTCCGCCTCGTCACGGGCCAGGATCAGCCGCTCCACCAGTTCCCGGCGGTCGCCGAGGAACATGTGCTCGGTGCGGCACAGCCCGATCCCCTCGGCGCCGAACCGCCGGGCCCGCGCGGCGTCCGCGCCGGTGTCGGCGTTCGTGCGCACCGTCAGCCGCCGCCGGTCGTCGGCGTGGGACAGGATCCGGTGTACGGCGAGCACCAGCGGGTCGGTGGTGCTCGCCGGATTGACGGCGCCTTCGAAGTACTGCACCACCTCGGATGGTCGCACCGGCACCGCACCGAGGTACAGGCAGCCGCTGGTGCCGTCGATCGACACCACGTCACCTTCGGAGACGGTGAGCTCGCCGACCATGAACCGCCCGGCCCCGGCGTCGATGTCGAGAGCGTCGGCCCCGCACAGGCAGGTCTTGCCCATCCCCCGGGCCACCACGGCGGCGTGGCTGGTCTTGCCGCCCCGGCTGGTCAGGATGCCCTGCGCGGCGATCATGCCCGGCAGGTCATCAGGGTTGGTCTCCCGCCGGACCAGGATCACCTGCTCTCCCTGCCTGGCCAGCTCGACCGCCCGCGCCGAGTCGAAGACGACCCTGCCGACCGCGGCACCCGGCGAGGCACCCACCCCGGTGGCGATCGTCGGCGGCGCGCCGGACAGGTCGAAACAGGGGAACATCAGCTGCGCCAACTGCGCCCCGCTGACCCGGTGCAGCGCCTCGTCCAGATCGATGATCCCCTCGTCGACCAACTGGCTGGCGATGATGAACGCGGCGGCGGCGGTCCGCTTGCCGACCCGGGTCTGCAGCATCCACAGCTTGCCGCGTTCGATGGTGAACTCGATGTCACACAGGTCCCGGTAGTGGTTCTCCAGCCGGGCCATGATGGTCAACAGCTCGTCGTACGAGCGGGGGTCGAGCCGGGCCAGCTCCTGCAGCGGCAGCGTGTTGCGGATCCCGGCGACCACGTCCTCGCCCTGCGCGTTGGCCAGGTAGTCGCCGTAAACCCCCTGGTCACCGCTGGCCGGGTCGCGGGTGAAGGCGACACCGGTGCCGGAGTCCGGCCCCAGGTTGCCGAAGACCATCGTCACGACGTTGACCGCGGTGCCGAGCTCGGCGGGGATCCGTTCCTGACGCCGGTAGATCACCGCCCGTTCGGCGTTCCACGAGTCGAAGACCGCCCGGATCGCCAGGTCGAGCTGCTCGCGGGGGTCCTGCGGGAAGTCCCGGCCGGTGTGCGCGAAGAAGATCTTCTGGTACGCCCGGACAAGTGCGCGCAGCGCGGCGGCGTCCAGCGCGAGATCGTCGTCGGAGCCGGCGGCCCGCTTGGCCGCCTCCAGCGCCTGGTCGAACTCCTCCCCCGGCACCCCGCAGACCGTCCGGCCGAACATCTGGACCAGCCGACGGTAGGAGTCCCAGGCGAACCGTTCGTCACCGCCGGCCTGGGCGGCGAGCCCCGCCACGCACTCGTCGTTGAGGCCCACGTTGAGCACCGTCTCCATCATCCCCGGCATGGAGAACCTGGCCCCGGAGCGGACCGAGACCAGCAGCGGGTCGGCCGGGTCACCGAGCCGTTTACCCCGCTGGCGCTCCAGCCGGGCCAGGGCGGCGGCGATCTGGTCGGGCAGAGCCGGCGGTACCGCGCCGGTCGCCAGGTAGGCCCGGCACGCCTCGGTGGTGATGGTGAAGCCGGGTGGGACCGGCAGGCCGAGGTTGGTCATCTCGGCCAGGTTCGCCCCCTTGCCGCCGAGCAGATCCCGCTGGTCGCGGTTGCCCTCGGTGAAGTCGTAGACGTACCTGAGGTGATCGATTGTCTGCCGGGACGGGTCGCCCGGTCCGCCGGATTCCGCCATTGTTGGCCTCCCATGTGCCGTTCGGCGCTGAACGATGGTTCACCAATGGCCATTGGTTGGCGCAGGTTAAGCGACGAGGGAGGCCAGCCGACAGTAGTGGGTGACCAGCCGCACAGGAAACGACACGGGTGGCGATCGGATGCCGCGTTGGGAGCGCTTCCGTGCGCAGTTCTGCGCATTCGCCGATGTACTGGATCACTCCGGGCGAGCGGTGTGAAGTACGGGGATCCGCCAGCGGATCTCAGCCGCCGGAATCGGCAGTCTCCGCCCCGACCGGGACGGAATCGTCGTCCCGGCTGGCCAGCCATCCGTACGGCAGGAAGACCTTGCCCGGCGAGTTCGTCCGGCCCCGCGGCTGGCCCAACGTGTGCCGGGGAAACGGCTCTGCCGGGTCGAGCTTGGACAGCAGCGCGTCGAGCTCCGCCAGGCTGGACACCATGGCGAGGGCTCGGCGCAGCTCACCGCCGACCGGGAAGCCCTTCAGATACCAGGCCACGTGCTTACGGAAGTCGGTGCAGCCGTCCCGCTCGGCGTCGGTCCGCCCGTCCCGTCCGGTGCCGAACCAGTCGACCAGCAGTTCGGCGTGCCGGCGCATGGTGGCGGCGACCGCGCCCAGGGTCGGCAACGTCCGCCCGGACCCGCCCTCGAACGCCGCCGACAGGTCGGCGAACAGCCACGGCCGGCCCAGACAGCCCCGGCCGACGACGACCCCGTCGGCGGCGGTGTGCGCCACCATCCGCACCGCGTCGTCGGCCTCCCAGATGTCACCGTTGCCGAGCACCGGCACGCTCAACGCCTGCTTGAGCCGGCCGATCGCGTCCCAGTCGGCAGTACCCGAGTACCGCTGGGCGGCGGTACGGGCGTGCAGCGCCACCGCCGCGACCCCCGCTTCCTGGGCGGCCAGCCCGGCGTCCAGATACGTCAGGTGATCGTCGTCGATGCCCTTGCGCATCTTCACCGTCACCGGCACCCCGGCCGGCGCGGCCGCCCGGACCGCGCCGGCGACGATCCGGCTGAACAGCCGGTGCCGCCACGGCAACGCCGCACCACCACCCTTGCGGGTGACCTTGGGCACCGGGCAGCCGAAGTTCAGGTCGATGTGATCGGCCAGGTCACGCTCCACCACGATCCGCACGGCGGCTGCGGTTACCTGCGGATCGACCCCGTACAGCTGCAGGCTCCGGGGTCGTTCGGACGGCGCGAACGCGATCATCCGCAGCGTCTTCGGGTTGCGCTCGACCAACGCCTGCGTGGTGATCATCTCGCAGACGTACAGCCCGCCGCCCTGCTCGCGGCACAACCGGCGGAAGGCGACATTGGTGATCCCGGCCATCGGCGCCAGGACCACCGGTGGCCACACCTGGTGACGGCCGAGCGGCAGCGGTGGCAGGACCGGCGCGGACCCGCCGGCCGGCCGGGACACGGTGACAGACACGCCGTCCAGGATTCCACGGGCCCACCCGGCCCCGGCCCCGGCCCCGGTGGTCAGCCGATCGGCAACCGCTCCAGCAGGTACCGCTCGACCTGATCCAGCGACACCCGCTGCTGCGCCATGGTGTCCCGGTCCCGCACGGTCACCGCGTCGTCGGTCAGCGTCTCGAAGTCGACCGTGACGCAGTACGGCGTACCGATCTCGTCCTGCCGCCGGTAGCGGCGACCGATGGCCTGCGAATCGTCGAACTCGACCATCCAGCGGCGGCGCAGCGCAGCACCAAGGTCACGTGCCTTCGGCGAGAGGTCGGCGTTGCGCGACAGCGGCAGCACCGCGACCTTGACCGGGGCGATCCGCGGGTCGAGACGGAGCACGGTCCGCTTGTCGACGCCGCCCTTGGTGTTCGGCGCCTCGTCCTCGTCGTACGCCGCCAGCAGCAGAGCGAAGACCGTCGCGGTGAGGTCCGCCGCCGGCTCGATCGCGTACGGCACCCACCGCTCGCCCCGGTCCTGGTCGAAATAGGAAAGATCGGCACCGGAATGCTTGGCGTGCGCGGTCAGATCGTAGTCGGCGCGGTTCGTGATCCCTTCCAGTACCACGAATTCCTGATAGGCGCCACCGAGCCGGAATTCGATCTCGACGATCCGCTTGGCGTGCTGCGGCAGGCCGGCGAGGGGCACCTCGGTACGGCGCAACTGCTGTGGCGCGAGACCCAGGTCGACGTACCAGTCCCACCGCTGCTGTGCCCAGTACTCCAGCCAGTCGTCGTCGGTTCCGGGCTCGACGAAGTACTCCAGCTCCATCCGCTCCCGCTCGTGACCGCGCAGCAGGAACTCGCCGGGGCCGACGACGTTGCGGAAGACCCGGCCGACCTGGGCGATGCCGAACGGCGGCTTCTTGCGGGCGGCGATCATCACGTTGGCGAAGTTCACGAAGGTGCCCGGTGCCGCCTCCGGCCGCAGGTAGTACCGGTCCGGTGGTGGCCCCGGACGGTCCGGCGAGACCTCGATCAGGCCGCTGACCTGCTGCGGGTCGGTGAGGCTGCCCCGGCTGCCGCAGCTCGGACAGGCGAGCTCGGCGAGTGCGGCAGCCGGCTGTTCCCGGCGTACGGTGAACGCCTCGACGATCCGGTCCAGCGGTTGGGTGAGGTCGCAGGCCCGGCACCGGACCCGGGTCTGGGTGTAGGCGTCGAGCAGGCCGGACGCAGTGAACACCGGCCTCGCCTGGATGACCGCCGCGTCGAGGCCGACGACGTCGTCGCGGTGCTGCACCACCGTGCGCCACCACTGCCGCCGGACATGCTCCTTGAGCTCCACGCCAAGTGGCCCGTAGTCCCAGGCGACCGGTTGGCCACCGTAGACCTCACCAGACGGGAACGCGAAACCACGCCGGTGGGCGAGACTGGCCACGGCGTCGATGCGGTCGGCTGGCATGCGCTGCTCCTACACCGGCTGGCGGCCGGCGGGGATGTGCGGACGGGCTGATTTGGCAGATGTTCGGAGGCTACCCCTCGACGCCGCAGACCTCTAGCTCACCGGTGCCGGTGTCCTGGTTGAGCGACACCCGCAGGGTGTCCTCGCCGCCTTGGGCGTAGTCGACCTCCACCGGTACGACGATCCGGCTGGTGACCGAGACCTGACCGACCTCGTAGGCGGTGATCTCCGGCTCCGTGGCGAGTCGTCGGGCGAATTCGCTGGCCGATTCACGGCTCTGCGCCTCGGCGCAGAGCATGTCGTACGCGGCGCCGAAGTCCTGCTGACTCACCGCTTCGAAGTAGTCGCCGACCGCGATCCGGGCCTGTTCATCGATCGCTTCGGCGCCGGTGACGATCAGTCCGACCAATGCGACGGTGCCACCACCGCAGCACAGCAGCAGCGCGAGCGCCGCGACCCCGAGCCCGATCCAGACCCGCGCGGTACGGCCTTCGGCCGGCGGAGCGGCGAACGGCGGCGCGGCCCCGGGGCCGGCCGGCACCGGGGTCACCGGACCAGGCACCGTAGTCGCCGGGCCGGGCACCGGGGTCACCGAGCCAGCAGCCGGCGTGGCGTCCGGTGCGGCCTCAGACTGTCCGGTCGCGGCAGGCTGCGGCGGCGGCTGGCGGTCCGGCGGAGCCCACGGCGAGGGTGCCTGCCACGGGGACGCCTCGTCGGGCACGGCGGACGGCGGGCGCGGTTGCGCCGGTCCGGGATCGGTCATGGGGCAAAGGGTAGTGCCCGCCGGCTCACCGTCCCGGCTCCGCCGCCCGGTCACTGGTGTGGGCTGCGGGTTCTTCTCCGGGCCCGGCGGTGACCAGTTCCTCGTACGCGGACGGCTCGTCGAGCGATTCGGCGAGCAGCGGCGTCGCGTCCACCTTCACCTCGAAGGAACCGAGCGCCCGCCGGTAGGTGCCCACTGACTCCCATTCGGTGACCAGGCACCAGCGGAGCGGGTCCTCCAGCGCGCGGGTCAGTGCGCCGCGCCGGTACCCCGGGCGGCCGGCCAGGGCACGCAACGCGGCCCGGGCGCGATCGACGAAGCCGGGCGTGTCCGCCTCCGGCACGGCGAACCGGTTGACCACCAGCACGTCGAGTCCCCTCCTGACTAGAGTCGGTCGGATGCAGCCTACGCAACCGTCGCCGCCGGTCCGCCCCGGGCGGATCAGCCCGACCGGGGCGTTCCTCGCCGCCCTGGTGCTCGTCCTGGTCGGGCTCTTCGCGCCGGGCGTCGTCGGCGCGACGGCGCTGCTGGTGCTGGCCGCAGGGCTGGTCTGGTTGCTGCGTCGCAGCTGGCCGGCGGTGCCGGCGGCCGGACGCATGTTCCGCCTGGTGGCGCTCACCCTGCTGGTGGCGGTCGCCCTCGCTAAGATCTTCTAGCCCTGCTCAGACCGCTGACCCAGGCGGCAGCGAATCATGCAACCATGCGTTTTTGACAATCATTATCGTCGCCACGGACAGTTGCCCGATGCACAGCCACCTCTTCCGCCGTACCGTCGCCACCACCGCAGGTGCCCTGCTGGCCCTGGGCGGCACCGCCGCCTGCGCCCAGGACGGCGGCGACGGGTCCGCCGACGACACCACGGTCGGCGTGGTAGCAGCCTTCTACCCTTTGCAGTTCCTGGCCGAACGGATCGGCGGAGACGCCGTCACGGTGACCGGTCTCGCGCCCCCCGGAGCGGAGCCGCACGACCTGGAGCTCAGCCCTCGGCAGGTCGGCGAGGTCAGCGACGCGGACCTGGTCGTCTACCTGAGTAACTTCCAGCCCGCCGTCGACGCCGCGGTCGAGCAGGAGGCCGGTGACCACGCATTCGACGTGGTGGAGGTCGAGCCGCTGCTGGACGCCACCGACGGTGGTCACAGCCACGACCACGGCGACGAAGACGAGCACGCCGAGGAAGGCGAGCACGCCGACGAAGACGGACATGCCGAGGACGAGGCGGACGACCACGCCGAGGAGACCGGCGCGAAGGACCCGCACCTGTGGCTGGACCCCACCCGGTTCGCCACCGTCGGTGACGCGCTGGCCGAGCGACTCGCCGCCGTCGCCCCCGACCACGCCGCCGATTTCACCGCCCGCGCCGCCGCGCTGCGCACCGAGTTGGAGGCCCTGGACACCGAGTTCGCCGATCGGCTGGCCGACTGCGAGCGCCGGGAGATCATCACCAGTCACGCCGCCTTCGGCTACCTGGCCGTCCGCTACCAACTCGACCAGATCGCGATCACCGGGTTGAGCCCGGAGGACGAGCCGACGCCGCAGCGCCTCGCCGAGGTGATCGAGGAGGCCCGGGAGCACCAGGCGACGACGATCTTCTTCGAGACCCTGGTCAGCCCGAGCGTCGCCGAGACCATCGCCGACGAGACCGGCGCCGAGACTGCAGTGCTCGATCCGATCGAGGGACTGCAGCCGGACGCCGATGACGACTATTTTTCGGTGATGCGCAACAATCTGAACAATCTGACCGACGCCCTGGGATGTTCGTGACCGCCAGCGTCGTCCAGGTATCGCGCGGGGCGGTCGGCTACGACAACCGCACCGTACTGCGCTCCGTCGACCTCACCGTGACCAGCGGTGAGGTCGTCGCGCTGCTGGGCGCCAACGGCTCCGGCAAGTCGACCCTGATCCGCGCCGCGCTCGGGCTGGTGCCGCTGCGCAGCGGCTCGGTGCACCTGTTCGGGGTGCCGGCGGGGCGGTTCCGGCAGTGGCACCGGATCGGCTACGTCCCGCAACGACTCGGTGCCGGCAGCGGCGTGCCGGCCACCGTCGGCGAGGTGGTCGCCTCCGGTCGGCTGGCCCGTCGCGGCGTACTGCGGCCGCCCGGTGCCGCCGACCGGGCCGCCGTCGCCGCGGCGCTGACCGCCGTCGGCCTCGCCGACCGGGCCCGGGACCCGGTGGCCACGCTCTCCGGCGGCCAGCAGCAACGGACGCTGATCGCCCGCGCGCTGGCCGGCGAACCGGAGCTGCTGGTGCTCGACGAACCCACCGCCGGGGTCGACGCGGCCAGCCAGGAGGCGTTCGCCCGGGCGCTCGGCGCGTTCGTGGCCGGCAACGGTACGGTGCTCCTCGTCGCCCACGAGCTCGGTCCGCTGCAACCGCTGATCGACCGGTCCGTGGTGCTGCACCACGGCGAGGTGGTGCACGACGGCCCGGTGCCTGCGCCGGCTGGCCACCACGCGGACCCGGGACACGACCACGTCCACCCGCACGCCGCGGTGGAGCCGTCCCGGATGTGGAACACATGAGCATCTTCCAGTACGAGTTCATGATCCGGGCCCTGATCGGGGCCCTGGTCATCGGCCTGGCCGCCCCGGCCCTCGGCATCTACCTGGTGCAGCGTCGGATGTCGCTGATCGGCGACGGCGTCGGCCACGTGGCGCTGACCGGCGTCGGCGTCGGTCTGCTGCTGGACCGCTCCCCGGTGCTCACCGCCGTGATCGCCGCCGCAGTCGGCGCGGTCGCCATCGAGCTGCTGCGCGAACGCGGGCGTACCTCCGGCGACATGGCGTTGGCCCTGCTCTTCTACGGCGGCATCGCCGGTGGGGTGATGCTGGTCGGGCTGGCCGGCGACCGCAGCAACGCCAACCTGATGGCGTACCTCTTCGGCTCGCTCACCACCGCCTCGGTCGAGGACCTGTGGGTGATCGTGGTGCTGGCCGCGGTCGTGCTGACCGCGATGCTGCTGCTGCGGCCGGCGCTGTTCGCCATCTGTCACGACGAGGAGTACGCCCGGGTCTCCGGCCTGCCGGTGCGCACCCTCAACCTGCTGATCGCGGTGACCACCGCGGTGACCGTCACCATCGCCATGAGGGCGGTCGGCCTCCTGCTGGTCAGCGCGCTGATGGTGGTCCCGGTGGCGACCGCCCAGCAGGTCACCCGGGGTTTCCGCAGCACCATGGCGATGGCGATGATCATCGGTACGGCCTCCGCCGGCGGCGGGGTGTGGCTGGCCGGAACCGCCGACACCGCGATGGGCGCGACCATCGTGATCCTGGCGATCGCGGCCTTCGCGGCCACCGCCGTCGGCGCCGGGACGTGGCGGCTGCTGCGCCGCCGGGCCGGCACGCTGGCCGTCCACCGCCGGCAGCCCCGCGAGGTCGAACCGCCCGAGGTGGTCCTGGACAGTCCCGCCGAGATGGTCCCGGAACGTCCTGCCTAGGTGTCCCGGATCGTCCCGTCTGACCTGGTACAGACCCGGCGACGAGCACCGCTGAGCCGCCTGCCTGCCGATCCGGCTCCGGTATTGGTTACCGTTGCGGGGTGACGATGGCCAACGGCTACGACGGGTACGAGAGCGCCAGCGAGTTGCTGCGCGCACTCTCTGCCCCGCTGCGGGTGGCCATCGTGACCGAGCTCGCCCAGGGCGAACGGTGTGTCCACGAACTCGTGCAGAAGCTCGGCGCGCCGCAACCGCTGGTGTCCCAGCATCTGCGGGTGTTGCGGGGCGCGGGCGTGGTGCACGGCTCCCGGCGTGGCCGGGAGATCGCTTACGCGCTGGTCGACGAACACGTCGCGCATATCGTCGCGGACGCTGTCAGCCATGCCCGGGAGGTCCGGTGAGCAGCCGCCGGCACCGGCCCGGTCAGAACACGTCCCGGAGGCCTTGATGAGGACTGGAGACACCACGCCCGGCACCGCAGAGCCCTCGGCGGTGCGCAACACCCGGCAACGCAGCGCGGTCAGCGCCATCCTCGACGAGCTCGCCGGCTTCCACAGCGCCCAGGAGCTGCACGCCATGCTGCGTCAGCGGGGCGACCGGGTCGGTCTGACCACGGTCTACCGGACGTTGCAGGGGCTGGCCGACTCCGGCGAGGTCGACGTGATGCGTCCACCTGGCGGCGAGCACCTGTACCGGCGGTGCAGCCAGGGCCACCACCATCATCTGGTCTGCCGCTCGTGCGGCAGCGCGGTCGAGGTGGCCGGGCCGGCGGTGGAAAACTGGGCGGAACGGATTGCGGCCCAGCACGGCTACGTCGGGGTCAGCCACACGATGGAGATCTTCGGGACCTGCCCGAAATGCGCTGCCCGGCGTACCTCGACGACGTGACCGGTCAGGCCGCCGGCCGCCGGCACTCGACAAGCTTCGCTGGCGAGACTGCGCACGCGCGATTCCGGTCCTCGTACGGCACGCTGTGCGCATGCAGATCTACGCCGACCGCTTTCCGCGCGCCGCCCGGCAACTCGCCACCGACCTGATCGTCGTCGTCTGGGTCTACCTGTGGATCCGTGCCGCCAGCTGGCTGCATGACCGGGTCGGTGAGCTGGCCGACGCTGGTCGGACATTAGAGAACGCCGGCACCGGGCTGGCCGACAACCTCGCCGACGTCGGCAGCCGGGTCGGCCGGGTGCCACTGGTCGGCGATGAGCTGACCGGGCCGTTCGAGCAGGCCGCCGGGGCGGCCCGTTCGGTCGCCGCCGCCGGGCAGGAGCAGCAGGACCTGGTCGGTGAGCTGGCCCTGGTGCTGGCCGCCACGATGCTGCTCCTTCCGCTGGGTCTGGTGCTGTTCGGCTGGTTGCCGTTGCGGGTGCGCTGGATCCGGCGGGCGAGCGCGGCGGCCCGACTGCGCGGCGTACCGGCCGGGTCGGATCTGCTGGCATTGCGGGCGCTGGCCACCCGCCCGCTCGGCACCATCGCCGCGCTGGGCCCGGACGTCGCCGCCGGGTGGCGGCGCGGCGACCCGGCGGTCACCGACGCGTTGGCGGAACTGGAACTGCGGGCGTTGGGCCTACGCGGCCGGCGCTGACCGGCCGCCGCGCCCGGCACCTCCGTCGCTGTCCTCGTCCTCGTCCTCATCGTCGCCGTCCAGCCAGCCACGGTGCACGAAGGGCAGGGCGGCCCAGAAGATCAGGAACCACACCCCGGTGAGGCCGCTGAGGACGAACGCGACCGGTCGGGGCAGGATGAAGTCGGTGACCAGCAGCACCGAGCTGACCATGGCGACCAGCATCAGGCTGAGGCCGCCGCTGGCCATCCGGTGGGCGAACCGGACGAGCTCCGGCTTGCGGCCGCGTCGGAAGAGCACCCGGTGAAACGCCACCGGCGAGATGATCAACGCCGCGGCGGCCGCCGCCGCCAGCAGCGCCACCACGTACACGTCCCGTTGAAACCCGTTCGTGTCGGGGAACCCGCTGCTGAACGGCAGGGTCAGCAGGAACGCGAAGAGGATCTGCACCCCGGTCTGGGCAACCCTCAGCTCCTGCAGAAGATCGGAAAAGTTGCGCTGCCAGCGTTCCTTCTCAGTCTCCCGGTCCACGTCCGCTCGTCCTCCTGCCGGACCGCCCACGCTCAACTGGCGGTCAGCAATGTGCCCCGGACGCCACGGCGGGAAACCTCTACTCGTACTGCTGCCGGGGTGCGTCGATCTGCTGCCACGACTCGACCGCCAGGTAGGGGATGCTGGCCCCGTTCACCGGGTCGGTGCCGATCCGGTCGCTGTACCGGCCGACCACCTCGATCCAGGTGTCCGCCGGCAGCCCGGTCGGGGCGCTGCCGTCCATCCCGACCTTGATCGGCCGGCCGTCGGCGGCGCAGCAGGAGAGCACGATCCGGGCGAGCATCGGCTCACCGTCCGGGCCGTCGGTGACGAAGCCGGTGAGCCGTACGTTGCGCCCGTCCAGCGACCGGCCCTCGTCGAAGATCGCCCGGGAGGCGTAGTCGAGCACGCTGATCTCGGCCGGATCGCCGTCCGGCAACGGTGGATAGTCCGACGACGCCTGCTCGCTGCTCAACGCGGTGCCGGCCTGCGCGACGGCGTACGAACCCAGCGCCGGCGGGGCGACCAGCAGCAGCCCGAGCACCGGCAGGATCAGCAGCCAGCCCACCCTCGGCTCGTGATGGGCGTGGCCGTGGCCGTCGTCGGCGGTGCCGCCGGGCCCGTCGTCGACGGCGTGGCCGTGCCCGGCGGGTACGCCGACGGCAGGGGCCGGCGTCGACCGACGTCGCAGGTCGTGCCAGAGCGTCATGACCGCAGCGGCGATCAGCAGCAGACCGGCGACGATCAGGAACGGCTGCAGCGCCTCCTTGACGTACCGCAGGTACATGTCGGTGACGCTGGCCCGGACCACCGCGCCGCCGAGCAGCAGCAGCACCACGCCTTGAGCCTGTTTGTTCACAACAGCACCGTCCCCACCGCGACCGCCACCACGATGGCGATCAGGAATGTCGCCGGAGCGAACCGGTACGCGAATCTGCGCCCGAACGTGCCGGCCTGCATCGAGACAAGTTTCAGGTCGACCATCGGGCCGACGACCAGGAAGACCAGCCGTGACGTGAGCGAGAACTGCGACAACGAGGCCGCGACGAACGCGTCCGCCTCGGAGCAGATCGACAACAGCACGGCGAGTGCGGCGAGCGCCAGGATGGACAGCACCGGGTTGTCGGCGAGGGTCTGCAACCAGCGCTCCGGCACCAGCACGTTGATACTGGCGGCGGCCATCGCGCCGATCACCAGGAAACCGCCGGCGTGCATGATGTCGTGCCGGACCGCCGCCCAGAACGCCCGCGCTCGGGACAGGTCGTCCAGGTCGGGGCGGTGCGGCAGGCGGATCCAGTCGGTGCGCCCCAGCCGCAGCCACAGCCAACCCATCACGACCGCGACGAGCAGGCTGGCGACGCCACGGCCGACGACCATCTCCGGGTTGTTCGGAAAGGCGACCGCCGTGGCCACCAGCACGATCGGGTTGATCGCCGGGGCGGCGAGCAGGAACGCCAGCGCGGCGGCCGGCGCCACGCCCCGCCGGATCAGCGACCCGGCGATCGGCACCGAACCACACTCGCAGCCGGGCAGTACCACCCCGGCGGCGCTGGCCACCGGCACCGCCAGCGCCGGGTGTTTCGGCAGCGCCTTCGCCCAGAACGACCGGGGCACGAAGACCGCGATCACCGCGGAGAGCACCACCCCGAAGACCAGGAACGGCATCGCCTGGACCATCACCGACACGAAGACCGTGGTCCAGGTCTGCAGCCGGGGGTCGGAGATCAGGTTGGCCAACGGCTCGCGGAAGATCACCAGCCCGATCAGCAGGAAGGCGAGCACCTCCACCGAGCCGACCCGGTCACCGAACAGCCGGCGTCGGGGTGGTCGTGAGCCACCGGGCGGTCCAGCGGCACCGCCGGACCCGGGCAGGTCGTCGTCGGCCGGTGCGGCCCAGTCGATCTCGTCGCCTGGGCGCGTCCGACGCGTCGCGGTGCGATCGGCAGCGGTCACGGCGGGCTGGTCCCCTCGCTGGTGTGAAGGCGGGCAGTTCACGATAACCCGCGCAGGGGTGCCGGCCACCACACCGGGACGCGCCCACTGTCGGTGCGGTGCCACCGGTGCTAGCGTCGGTGGCACAACCTGATGTCCCACAGGGGAGCGCACACAGCGCTGAGAGTGCGGGGAGTCCCGCAGACCCTCGAACCTGATCTGGGTAATGCCAGCGCAGGGAGTTGGAGCGAGCTATGCCGCAGCAATCTTTGCCCGCCGACCGTAGCTGGCGGACCGTCGACATCGTGGTCGCCTCGGTGATCGCGGTCGCGTTCGGGGTGGTCTTCTGGCTGTGGGGGTTGATCTGGACCGCCACCGAGGCCGCGTTCACCTTCTTCCCGCCCGCTCAGGCGGTGCTGTACGGGGTGTGGCTGGTGCCGGCCGTGCTCGGCGCACTGGTGATCCGCAAACCGGGGGCCGCACTGTTCTGCGAGCTGGTCGCCGCGATCGTCTCGGCCGCGTTGGGCAGCCAGTGGGGCGCCGTGGTGATCGTGCAGGGGCTGGCCCAGGGGGTCGGTGCCGAACTGGTCTTCCTGGCGGTGGCGTACCGCTCGTTCCGGCTGCCGGTGGCGCTGGCCGCCGGTGCGGCCGCCGGGCTCGGCGCGGCGATCTTCGACCAGATCCGCTACTACGCGCCGTACGACCTGGTCAGCTTCCGGATTCCGATCTTCATCGTCACCGTGGTCAGCGCGATCGTGCTGGCCGGTGCCGGCAGCGTGGCGCTGACCCGGGCACTGGCCCGCACCGGGGTGCTCGACCGGTTCCCCGCCGGCCGCGACCGCGCCACGGTGTGAGCCCGCCGGGGCCGCACCACCGGATGAGCCGGCCGGAGCTGGCCGGGGCCGTGGCGATCGAGCTGGGGTTGACCAGGTCGTGAGCCGGCTGGAGCTGCGCGGGTTCGGCTGGCGGCACGCCGGCCGTCGGGCCTGGGCGGTCCGCGACGTCGACCTGAGCGTCGACGCCGGCGAACGGGTCCTGCTGCTCGGGCCGTCGGGGGCCGGCAAGAGCACGCTGCTGGCGGCGATCGCCGGGTTGCTGCCGGCCGACTCGGGCGAGCAGGCCGGCACCGTCACCGTCGACGGGCTCGACCCGCGCAAGGCCCGCGAGCGGGTCGGCATCGTCTTCCAGGACCCGCAGAGCCAGCTGGTGATGGCGCGCAGCGGCGACGACGTGGCGTTCGGGCTGGAGAACCGGGGGGTGCCGGCCGAGCAGATCTGGCCACGGGTGGACGCCGCGCTGGCGCGGGTCGGTTTCCGCTACGGCCGGGACCGGCCGACTGCCGCGCTGTCCGGCGGCGAGCAGCAGCGGCTGGCCCTGGCCGGGGCGCTCTCCCTGCGGCCGGGTCTGCTGCTGCTGGACGAACCGACCGCGAACCTGGACCCGGCCGGCGCCGACCTGGTCCGCGACGCCGTCGCCGGGGCGCTCGACGGGGACCGGGACACCACGCTGGTGATCGTCGAGCACCGGGTGGCGCAGGCGCTGCCGCTGGTCGACCGGGTGGTGGTGCTGTCCGCCGGGGGCGGCGTGCGGGCCGACGGCAAGCCGGACGAGATCTTCGACCGGTACGGCGGGCAACTGGCCGCCGACGGTGTCTGGGTGCCGGACCAGCCGCTGCCGCAGCGCGGTGGTTCCGCCGCCCCGGCTGGTGAGCCGCTGCTGATCGCCGACCGGGTCGGGCTGGCGCCCCGGCTCGCCCCGCTCTCCGACGACGTGCCGGTACGCGGCGGCGAGGCACTGGCCGTGCTGGGGCCCAACGGCGCCGGCAAGACCACGCTGGCCCTGCTGCTCGGCGGGCTGGTCGCGGCCACCGACGGAGCGGTCCGGGCCACCGCCGCGTTGACCGGCGGCCAGGTGGGGCCGGCCCCGCACCGGTGGCGGGCACCGGAGCTGGTCCGCCGGATCGGCAACGTGTTCCAGAACCCGGAGCACCAGTTCGTCGCCACCACGGTGGCCGACGAGCTGGCTCTCGGCCCGCGCCGCTGCGGGCTGCCGGAGGCTGCCGTCGCGCCGGTGGTCGACGAGCTGCTGCACCGGCTGCGACTGGACCGGCTGGCGGCAGCCAACCCGTACACCCTCTCCGGTGGTGAGGCGCGGCGGCTGAGTGTGGCGACCGCCCTGGCCACCGCGCCCCGCCTGCTGGTGCTCGACGAGCCGACGTTCGGCCAGGACCGGCGCACCTGGCTCGAACTGGTCGCGCTGCTCGGCGAGCTGCGCGACGCCGGGCACGGGATCGTGACGGTGACCCACGACGTCGACCTCGTCGCCGCCCTCGCCGACCGACGGTTGACCCTGTGAACCGACCAGCGGTTGACCCTGTGACCGGCGGCGCGTTGGCCCGTCGCAACCCGGTGGCGAAGCTCGCCGCCGCACTGGTCTTCTCGGTGCTGCTGCTGGCCACCCTGGACCCGGTGGCGCCGGCCGTCGCGATCGCCGTCGAGCTGGCCGTGGTCCCGCTGTTCGGGCTGGGCTACCGTGCCCTGCTGCGCCGGACGGCACCGCTGCTGCTGAGCGCCGCCGGTGTGCTGGTCACCCTGACGCTGTTCGCCGCCGAACGGACCGGCCCGGTGCTGCTCGCCGCCGGCCCGGTGCTGGTCACCAGCGGCGTGCTGGTCACCGCGCTCGGACTGGCGTTGCGGCTGCTGGCCGTGGCGCTGCCCGGGGTGCTGGTCTTCGCCACCACCGACCCGACCGACCTGGCCGACGCCCTGGTGCAGAACGTCAAGGCCCCGCCCCGGTTCGCGATCGGGGCGCTCGCCGCGTTCCGGCTGGTGCCGATGCTGGCCGCCGAGTGGCAGTTGCTGGCGATGGCCCGCCGGGCCCGGGGCATCGACGCGGGCCGCAACCCGGTGCGCCAGCTCCGGTTGTTCGCGGCGACCGCCTTCGGGCTGCTGGTGCTGGCGATCCGCCGGGGCACCCGGCTGGCCACCGCGATGGACGCCCGGGGGTTCGACGCGGGCATCCCCCGGACCAGCGCCCGGCGGCAACGGTTCGGGGCGGCCGATGCCGCTCTGGTCGTCGGTGCCGCGATCGCCGCCAGCGCGTCGCTGGCGGTCAGCGTCGCCGCCGGGGTCTTCCGCCCGGTGATCGGCTGAGCGCTGCCGACAGACCGCGCCGCAGGTCAACAGTGGTATGACTGATGCATACATGGCAACACCTTCACGGCCCGTGCGCCGCGACGACGGCGGCACGTCGCCTGTTGTTTCCCCTCCTCCACGAGATTGACCGCGACAAAGCTGATCTGGGAGGCGGAACAGGGATGGGAAACCACCACCACCATCACCACCACGACCACGCGGCGACCGGCGGCGACGTACCGGCACCGCTCGACCTGTCGGTGCCGGACGCCGAACTGTCGCCGACCGAGGCGTCCCGGCGCACCTTCCTGCGCAACGCCGGGCTGCTCGGAGCCGGCGCGGCCGCGTCGTCGGTGCTGGCCGGCGGACACGCCGCGCACGCCGCACCGGCCGACGACCACAGCGGCGGCGGCACCGGCGGCGGCCAGGCCAACGACGGCGAGTTCGTCTGGCTGGCCGGCGACCACCACATCCACACGCAGTACAGCTCGGACGCCATGTACCGGGTGGTCGACCAGGCCAAGCACGCCCGCGCGTACGGTCTGGACTGGATCGTGATCACCGACCACGGCAACGCCACCCACTCCCGCATCGGGGTGGAGAAGGTCAACCCGGACATCGTCGAAACCCGCAAGGAAATCAAGGACCTGCTGATCTACCAGGGCCTGGAGTGGAACATCCCGTCCGCCGAGCACGGCACGGTCTTCGTCCAGCCAGGGCCGAACGAGGTCGCCGTACTCAAGCAGTTCGAGACCGACTACGACGGTTCGGTGAACGGCACCAGCAGCCCGAGCCCGGAGAACGAGGCGCTCGCCATCGCCGGCATCAAGTTCCTCGGTGACGAGGTCCGCCGGCGCCGTATCGGCGGTGCGCTGTTCCTGGCCAACCACCCGTCCCGGCGGGGCGTCGACTCGCCGCACGAGGTGCGGGCCTGGCGCGACGCCGACCCGACCGTGGCGGTCGGGATGGAGGGCGCCCCCGGTCACCAGGCGTCCAGCCTGCCAGCGCCGAACGGCCCGGGTCGCGGTCGCGGCTACTACGAGGGCAGCCCGTCGGCGGCGTCGTTCCCCGGCTACCCGCTGGAGAGCTACCGCACCTGGGGCGGATTCGACTGGATGACCTCCACCGTGGGCGGGCTGTGGGACAGCCTGCTCGCCGAGGGCAAGCCGTGGTGGATCAGCGCCAACTCCGACTCGCACATCAACTACCTGGGTACGTCGATGCGCGGGCCGGACAGCGACTTCAACGCCAACGGCAAGTACAACGACCCGGTGTACGGGCCGCTGATCACCACCGCCGGTGACTTCTGGCCGGGCCAGTACAGCCGTACCCACGTCGGCGCGCAGGCGTTCGGTTACCGCGCGGTGATGGACGCCATCCGGGCCGGCCGGGTCTGGGTGGACCACGGCGGCCTGATCGGTGGCCTGGACATGCGGGTCCGCCGGCTCAACGACCAGCGTCCCGGTGCCGGTGCCACGCTCGGCGGGACGCTGAAGATCAAGAGTGGTACGTCGGTCGTGGTGACCCTGGACATCGATCTGGCGACCGTGCCGAACTGGGCGCAGTTCGTGCCGAAGCTGGCCCGGGTGGACCTGATCGTCGGCGACGTCACCGGACCGGTCACCGACCAGGACACCTTCACCGCCCCGACCACCCGGGTGGCCGCCTCGTTCGAGGTGCAGCCGGGCCGCAAGCGGGTGTCGTTCAGCTACCCGCTGGGCCGGGTGGACCGGCCGATGTACGTCCGGGTGCGCGGCACCGACGGTAACCGCAGCGCGCCCGGTCTGATGGGTGCGGCGGTCGACCCGCACGGCCCGGCGATGGACGTGCTCGGCGACGCCGACCCCTGGCTGGACCTGTGGTTCTACGGCAACCCGATCTGGGTCCTGCCATCCTGACCGCCACCGCCACCGCCGTGACAGTCATCGGAATCAGTCTGGGACATGCTGACGACGCCGCTGCCGAACACTGGCTGCACGACGTCGTCGGCGTGGCCGACCTGCCCGACCTCGTCGCCTGCACCCATCTGGTGCGGACACCGAGGCCACACGTGGCGATCAGTCTGGCCGCCCCCGACGGGCTGCCCGACCTGCCCGCCACCCCGGCCGATCTGGTCCCGGCGGCGGAGCTCGCCGCCGCCGAGCACCGGGCCGGCCGGTCGGGGCGGGCAGTGCGCTACCCCGGGGTCGACCGTCTGGTCGGCACACTCACCGTCGCGGAGCTGCTCGAGTTCAGCGCGATCGAGCAGGTCATCATGCTCGGCGGCGCGCAGCCGGGTGAGGACACTCTGCTGGTGACCCGGGACTTCGTCCGGCCGCAGTGGATCAACGGGGTCCTGACGTTGATCACCACTGCGGTCGGGCCGGGTCGGATCGGGCCGTTCGAGCTGCCCGACCCGACCCCCTGCTGCGCCGACAAACACTGACCGTACGCCTCACCTGTTCAGCCTCGCCTAGTTAGCCTCCGGCGCTGGTCACATCCTGTGGCCAGCGCCGGAGGCTGTCACGCTCGACGGCCTTCCGCTGCCGCAGCCGCGAGGTGAGGCTGACGCACGTCATTTCGCGTTTTGAGGT
The DNA here is from genome assembly GCF_029581175.1 of Solwaraspora sp. WMMD937. Classification (NCBI taxonomy): domain Bacteria; kingdom Bacillati; phylum Actinomycetota; class Actinomycetes; order Micromonosporales; family Micromonosporaceae; genus Solwaraspora; species Solwaraspora sp. WMMD937. The sequence goes on from NZ_CP120738.1 coordinate 6,048,238, forward strand.
GCGTCAGCCTCACCTCGCAGACGTTGGAGTGGTGGTCAGCTCGCCGCACCGAGGGCACCAGCGGCTCTTGACTCGGAATGAGAACAGCCCGGCGAGGAAACCGAGTAACGCCGCGCTCGTAAACGCACAGATGTCCATGATCCTCTTTGACTTCTCTACGAGTGGGGATGGTCGACGCCGTTGAGTGGCTGCCGGCGTTGCACCACGCCGGAGCGGGTCAGGGCACTCTTGTAGACGCCGATCGCGGCCATCCGCCCGTCCCGTCCGGCCGAGGTGATCGTGGCGAGGATGCCCACCACGGGGGAATCGGCGTCGTCCAAGCCGTACCGGATGTCGGAGACCCGAACCGTCATCGACCGGTCACCGAACACCCAGTCAGCCTTGCCGAGATGCAGGGTGTCACCGACCCGCAGGAGTTCACCGTCGGCCATCAGTCGTCCCGCCCGTCGTGGACGTATCCGTCCGGCCAGAGTCCGGCGTACTGCAACACCGCCCGCACCCGACGCGCCCGACTGTGATCCCACCGGTCCAGCACCGCCAACGCGTTGGCGAACGGCGGGCAGAACGCCGCCACGTCACACACCCGGCACTCGGCCAACCGACTCGGCATGTGCTCAGCCACCGTCTCCCGCGCACGGTCCAACACGTCCACGCCCGGCCGGTTCCGCATCGCCGCCGCCACCTCGCCCAGCACCACCTGCTCGGCGTCAACAGCCGCACGCTCGGCATCCGGCGCCGGCGCTACGCCACGCGCGGCCAACAGCCGGAACCGTGGGTCCCGCCCGATGTCCGTCTGCCCCGGCGTTCGGCGCGCCAACGGCGGCCGGTCCGGCGTCGGACCCGCGTTGACCATGGGTTGTCGGATCCGTTGGTACCTGTTGTCGGGAACCTGGTTCCTGTTCACGGTTCTCTCCATCGCGGGTAAAGGGCGCTTGAAGGATCTTCTGTGGACTCTTCCTGTGTGGAGGGGATGCCGGGACCTCCGCGTCAGGTAACCTAGGGACGTTCATAAACGTCCCGGGAGTGATCAACCATGAACACAGCGCTGCACGTCGCGATGAGCCGAACCGGCATGACACCCGCGACACTCGCCGGCAAGATCGGCGTCGACCCCAAGACCGTCGCCCGCTGGCTCGGCGGTCGCGTCCCTCACCCCCGCCACCGCTCGCAGGTCGCCCAGGTGCTGAGAGAAGATGAAGACGTGATCTGGTCCGGCTTGGTCAAACGCGGATACGACCGGGAGATCCGCGCCGCATGGCCGACACGCTCAGCCGTCCCCCGGGAACTCTGGAACGACCTCCTCCACCGCGCCACGTCCCGCATCTGGTGCGCCGGCTACACCTCATACTTCCTCTGGACCGAGGTCCCCGGCATCACACCCACCCTGCGCAACAAAGCCGCATCCGGGCTCGACCTGCGCTTCCTCCTCGGACACAAGGACTCACCCGTCACCCACGACCGCGAACGCATCGAGGACGCCGCCCTGTCGATCTCCACCCGCATCGACATCACCACCGCCGAACTCGCCAAGATCGAACCCACGCCACAGGTACGCCACACCGACCGCCACATCAGCCTGTCCGTCTGGATCTTCGACGACGAAGCCCTCGTCAGCACCCACCTCGCCGACCAACTCGGACACGCCTCCCCCACCCTGCACATCCGCCGCCGCGGACCCGGCGGCCTGTTCGACCAGTACGCCAACCACGTCGAACACCTCTGGGAAACAGCCCACGCACCAGCACCGGCCCCATGACTGACCAGGGCTGGACCAGCAGCTCAGACCCGTACCTCGTTGCACAGCACCACGACGCATGGTCCGCCGAGGCCGCCGGCCGGGGACGCGTCGGCACCCAACAGCTCCTCGGCGTCGAGACCATCGACGCGGACGCACAGGTCAGACGCGCGCTCGGACTCGCCGACACCGAACGAGCCGTCGTCCGCCGCCGCCTCATCCTCGAAGACAATCGCCCCGTCGAACTCGCCGACTCCTACTACCCGGAGCCCATCGCCGCCGGCACTCCACTGGCCGACAACCACAAGATCAAAGGCGGAGCGGTACGGGTTCTCACCGACCTCGGACTTACACCGCACCAGGTCAGCGAGCACGTCACAGCGCGACGGCCGACCGATCAGGAACAGGGACTACTCGACATCCCCGCCGACGAACCACTCCTGGTCCTCACCCGCATCAGCCGCGCCGCCACCGGCCAACCCGTTGAGTACGCCGTCATGCGCACCGTGACCAGTCGCTCGGCCGGCCACACCTACCAGATGCAGGTCCCCAGCGCATGACCAACGAACCCGACCATGCCGCCGCCAACGACGTACGCGACCGCCAACGCCAGATCGCGGCCGACCTCCGCCGGCAGATCCTCACCGGCGAGTTCACACCCGGCGACAAGGTGCCCTCCACGGCCCAGCTCTGCGAGCGGTACGGCGTCTCCAACCTCACCACCCAACGCGCACTCGCCATCCTCAAGAAGCAAGGATTCGTCCGTGGCGAGTCCGGCGTCGGCGTGTTCGTCACCGCCAACCAGCCCATCGCCGTCGAAGCGAACCACTACCCGGACCAGGCCAGCAGCGCCACTCCGTACCCGTGGATCAGTGCGACCGCCAGTCACGGCCGCCGCAAGACCAGCCGCCTGCTCTCCGTCGACGAGGTGACACCGCCGGTCGCGGTCGCCGCGGCGTACGACCTCGAACCCGACACCCGCGTCATCCGCCGGCGGCTTCTGCTCCTGCTCGACGACGCCCCCGCCGAACTGGTCACCAACTACTACCGCACCGACCTCGCACGCGGCACCCCGCTCACCGAACACCGCCTGATCAGCGGCGGATCGCTCCGCGTGCTCGCCGAACTCGGCAAGCACGCCGGACCCGCCGTTGACGACGTCGAAGCCACCATGCCCACCATCGACGAGTTCATCGCCCTGCGGATGCCCGACGACATGCCCGTGCTGCGTCAGTTCCGCACCGTCTACACCACCGACGGCGAACCGATCGAAGTGACCGAAATGATCAAAGCCGCCCACCGGCACAAGGCCAGATACCTCCTGCCCGGACCGGACGAAGCCTGACCTCGCCGCCCTCCCGCGACACCTGCCAGACCGCCACCGAGGTCGTGGAGTTGGCCACGTTGAACTACGCTCGGCTGCCCGCAGCAGGCTCACAACGGACCACTGTTCCCCCTTGCCGGAGCCAACCGCGTAAGCGACAATTTCCACATCGGCCTGTCGTTAGGTACCGGACGGAGGAGAGATAGCCACGCCGAACCAACAGCATCCGTTGAGGACAGACAACACATCGATGTACGCAAGATTAGGTGCCGGAGTTGTGGCGAAATGTCGATTGCGACAACCTCCGACACACCCGGGATCCGGGGGAGGTTGGCGGAAAGATCCCAAACCGCCCCCGAGCTGCGAAAACCAGCCCCGTAGAGATCATCTAAGCCTCCACCAAGATCATGATCAACAGGAGGTTGCCCTCAGGACCCCCTGTTTGCCCAGGTCAGACCGCCCGACATTTCGGACACGGTCCCCGAGCACACGAAAACCGCGCCGGATTGAAACTCGCCATAAATGCGGCGATCCAGTAGTTCCACCGCCAGTCCCCGAGCACACGAAAACCGCGCCGGATTGAAACTCCCCGTCGCCGTCGCACCGCAGGCGCCACTTTCTGTCCCCGAGCACACGAAAACCGCGCCGGATTGAAACCCCATCGACCCGTGCCCTACGGATCTGCTCCTTGGCCGGTCCCCGAGCACACGAAAACCGCGCCGGATTGAAACACAACTTCCCCTCTTCGAAGGAAAGCTGAACCAGTCCCCGAGCACACGAAAACCGCGCCGGATTGAAACTACAGGAAAAACCCTCACCGAATACACCCTGACAAGTCCCCGAGCACACGAAAACCGCGCCGGATTGAAACTTTCCGCGAGTACGGTGGCGCCACTCCACCTGAGCGTCCCCGAGCACACGAAAACCGCGCCGGATTGAAACCGGTTGTAGTTAGCTGCAACTGCCCGACCAGTCGTTCTCAGTCCCCGAGCACACGAAAACCGCGCCGGATTGAACCGGCGAGAGCTTGAGAGCCTCGACCGCCACAGTGGTAAATCATCGAGCACACGAAAATCATCGGCGCAGGTCGGCCGTAGGCTGAGTTTGGTCCGTGACGGCGCTGCCGCTATCCGGAGCGGATGCCAGGCTTCCCAGGGTCGCCGACGAGATCGACCGAATCATGGCCGCGTTCGCATCAGGCGCAACGGCCGCGAGTGGTAGTGCTGATCCCGGCTGAGGATCCTGAGTCGCTGGAGGCGACCGTCGAGTTGCTTCCTTTTGGAACAGGCCGGATGAGGGGACGGACTCCGTTGACCCGTCACCCCACCGCGAGCCGCGACCGTCAGCGACGGCCGGTGACGATGTACTGCAGTTTGAGTTCGTGGTCGGGTGCCACGCCGAACCGTTGATCGAGTTCGTAGATCGAGGTCAGCGGTACGGCCGTGACATCACGCAGTCCAGCCCGCTCCAGCACCGCCACGGTCTGGTCGATCGACTTCGCGGTGGCCAGCGGCAGCGCCGACCGGACCGTGCTGTCGTAGTGGTCGGCGAAGTTCTCCGAGGCGTTGTCCAGCCCGTCGGGGAACCAGGTGCTGTCGACCACGGCGACGGTGCCGCCGGGGCGCAGCAGGCGTACCCAATTGGCGACGGCGACCTGCGGCTCCCGCAGCGTCCACATCAAATAGCGGCTGGTCACCGCGTCGAAGCTGGCCGCCGGGAAATCCGGGGACACGGCGTCGCCGTACGCGATGACCGGGCCGCCGGGCATCGCGGCGGCGTGGTGCCGGGCCCGCTCCAGCATCCCCTCGGACAGGTCGATGCCGGTGACCCGGTGGCCGAGGCCGGCCAGCACGATGGCCGCCTGCCCGGTGCCGGTGCCGACGTCGAGCACGTCCAGCGGAGCCGGCGGCAGTGCCGCCGCCCAGACCTGCGACCAGGCCTGCTGGTCGACGGCGAACCGCTCAGGGCGCTGCACGTACGCGTCGTACCCGGGTGCCCGGCCGGTCCAGTACGCGTTGATCCGATCCTGTACGGCCGTCATGCCGCAGTCCTTTCCTGGGTGACCTCGTGTGGACGGAACAGCAGGTGGATGGCTCCGTCGAGGTCCAGCCGCCGGATGCCGATCCCGTAGACCGGTTCGAGCACCGCCGGGTCGAGCACATCGTCCGTGCTGCCGGCGGCCGCCACCTGCCCCTCGCCGAGCAGCACCAGGTCGTCGCAGTAGCGGGCGGCCAGGTTCAGGTCGTGCAGCACGACGATGGAGCAGGTGCCGAGGTCCCGCACCAGCTGCAGGACCTCGTGCTGGTAGCGGATGTCCAGATGGTTGGTCGGCTCGTCGAGCAGCAGGTGGGTGGCCTGCTGGGCGAGAGCGCGGGCGATCAGCACCCGTTGGCGTTCGCCGCCGGACAGCCCGGCGAACGCGCGGGCACCCAGGTGGGCGGCACCGACCCGGTCCAGGCACCGGGCCACGATCTCGTGGTCGGTCCGACTGGTGCGCTGGAACGTCGACAGGTGCGGACCCCGGCCCAACAGCACCAGCTCGGCCACGGTCAGCGCGGTGTCGGTGCCGCCGGCCTCCTGCACCACCACGGCCAGCCGGCGGGCGACCTCCCGCGACGGCAGGCCGGCAAGTTCGTCCCCGTCCACCACGACCCGCCCGGCACCGCCACTCCGACCAGGACCGCTACTGCGCCCGGCACCGCCGCTGCGCAGGGCACCGTGGAGCAGGCGCAGCAGAGTGGTCTTGCCGCTGCCGTTCGGGCCGATCAAACCGAGGACCCGGCCCGGCCGGGCGGTCACGCTGACCCCGTCGATCACCGGGTTGGCGCCGTAGCGCCACGAGACCTCGGTCGCGGTGATCACGACTCGGCCTGGAAGTGCTGCACGATCCGCTCAAGTCCGTCGATGGACAGCGGCGTCGGCGGCTCGGTGAAGTTGAACAGCTGGGTCAGCACGTCGCCGTTGCGTACGGCGGCCAGGTTCTCCGCCCCGGGCAGCCCGGTCAGGCCCTGTTCGACCGCCGCCGGGTCGCCGTCGCTGTACAGCAGGACCAGCACGTCGGGGTCGCGGCCCAGCAGCTCCTCCACCGTGACTTCGAAGACCCGTTCGGGTACGTCGTCGAAGACGTTGCGGAACCCGGCCGCCTCCAGCTGCGGGTGCGCCATGCTGGCGGTGCCGTACGCGTAGGTGACACCGCCGCCGACGGTCGGATACAGCACCGCGGCCGTACGGCCGGTGCCCGCCCCGGCCTGGGCCTGCACCTGCGCCATCCGCTCTTCCAGCGCGGTGACCGCCGCAGCCGCCTCGTCGGCCCGGTCGAACACCTCGCCGTAGGTCCGCATCTGGGCGTAGACGTCGTCGAAGGTCGGCACCGTCGTGCTTCCCGGACACATCGCCGGCTCCTCCAGCAGCGGGATGTCCACCGCCGACAGCGTGTCCCGGGACAGGTTGTCCACCTCGCCGAGCACCAGGTCCGGCTGTTGGCTGATCACCACTTCCTTGGAGATCTGCAGGTGGCCGCTGGTGTCGGTCTTGTCGGTCAGCAGCGGGATGCGGTCCAGCTCGGCGAGGGTCGCCTCGTCGTAGTACTCCGCCGGGTACTGGCCGGCCCGGGCGGTGACCCGGTCCAGCACGCCGAGCGCGTGCAGGTACGGCACGGCCGCGCTCTTGAGCAGCACGACCCGCTGCGGCGCGGCGTCGAAGGTGACGTCGACGCCGCAGTTGGTGACGGTGACCGGGTAACCGTCGGCCGCGTCCGGGGTGGGGTCGGCACCGGCTTCACCGCACCCGGCGGCGAGCAGCGCGGCGGCGGAGACCACCGCGACGGCGGCGGTACGGCTTGTCCTCATGGTGCTCCTCGACTGTTCGGACAACTCGGGGCCCAGTTGGACCCGGTGCTCGGGCAGGCCCGGTGGTCACCCGGACGTGGCGTGCAGGCGGCGGATCAGAACCAGCAGGAAAGGTGCGCCCAGCAGCGCGGTGATGATCCCGATCGGGATCTCCTGGGGAGCCAGCAGGACCCGGGCCAGCACGTCGGCCCAGACCAGCAGGATCGCGCCGAGCAGGGCGGCCACCGGCACCACCCGTACGTGTGGTGCGCCGACCAGCCGCCGGGCCAGGTGGGGCACGACGAGGCCGACGAAGCCGATGCTGCCGGCGGCGGAGACCAGCACCCCGACGCTCAGCGAGACGAGCACCAGCAGGCGCAGCCGGAATCGGTCCGGTGACACTCCGAGGGTCTGCGCGGTCTCGTCGCCGATGGCGAGCACATCCAGTCGCCGGCCGACGATCGTCAGGTACCCGGTCATCCCGACCAGCACGACGGCGGCCACCGCCAGCAGGGCGTCCCAGCGGGCCAGCCCCAGCGACCCGAGCAGCCAGAACATCACCGACCGGGCGCCTTCGGCCGACCCGGAGGCGAAGATCAGGAAACTGGTGGTGGCGTACAGGGCGTAGCCGACGGCGACGCCGGACAGCAGCAACCGGATCGAGGTGACCCGGCCGCCGCTACGGGCGATCAGGAAGACCAGCAGCGACGCGGCGAGGGCACCGAGGAAGGCGCTGGTGGACAGGGCGTACTGGCCGAAGCCGGCGCCGGCCCCGAACAGGATCGCCGCCGCCGCGCCGCTGGACGCTCCGGAGTTGATGCCCAGCAGGTACGGGTCGGCGAGCACGTTGCGGACCATCGCCTGCAACGCCACTCCACACACGGCCAGCCCGGCACCGACGAGCATGCCGAGCAGTACCCGGGGCAGCCGGACCTGCCAGACGATGGCCTGCTCCGGAAGGCTCCAGGTCGCCTCACCGGGCAGTCCGACAAGTTGGTGGCCGATGATGGCGGCGACGGTCGTCGGGGCGATCCCGATGGCGCCGGAGCCGACCGCCACCACGGCGGTGGCCGTCAGCCCGACGGTCAGCGCGACCAGCCAGATCCCGGTCCGGCGGCGCTGCGCGGCGACGCCGAGCAGGTCGCTGCGGGCTGCCGACAGGGTGGCCGCCGCCATCGCCCCACCCCCATACGCCGATTACTTGCTCTTGCAAAGCTATGGCAAGAAGCTAGCAGCAAGATCAAGGGATCGGAAGGTGGTGAGTCACTGTTCACCTCGGCGTTGGTCAGCTGCGCCGGAACTGGTAGTTGCGACCCTTGCCGGCGCGCTGACCGCGACCGGCGAGCCGGTCCGGGCGGCCGCTCCTGGCCTGCGGGCCGGAGCCCGGCGCGACGGCGCGGGCAGCGCGCCGACCATCGGCGGGCAGCCCGACCTCGGCCAGTGCGGACCCCCGGCGCACCCGGTTTTCCAGACAGTCCGGCACCGGCACTGGGTCGGGTCGCGCTCAGCCCTGCGGGGCGACCGGGTTGGGCAGGGCCCCGCCGAACCGGCGGTCCCGCTGCGCGTACAGCTCGCAGGCGTACCACAGGTGCCGCCGGTCGAAGTCGGGCCAGAGGGTGTCCAGGAAGACCAGCTCGGCGTAGGCCGACTGCCAGAGCATGAAGTTCGACGTCCGCTGCTCGCCGGACGGCCGCAGGAACAGGTCCACCTCGGGCACTTCCGGGTGGTAGAGGTAGCGGGCCAGCATCCTCTCGTTGACCCGGGCCGGGTCGACCTTGCCGGCCGCGACGTCCCGGGCGATCGCCGCCGCCGCGTCGGCGATCTCCGCCTGGCCGCCGTAGTTGACGCAGAACTGCAGGGTGAGCGTGCTGTTGTGGCGGGACATCTCCTCGGCGGTCTGCAGCTCGGAGATCACGCTCTTCCACAGCCGGCCGGCCCGACCCGACCACACCACCCGTACCCCGAGGTCGACCAGCTGGTCGCGGCGGCGGCGGATGACGTCGCGGTTGAAGCCCATCAGGAAGCGGACCTCGTCCGGCGAACGCCGCCAGTTCTCCGTCGAGAAGGCGTACGCCGACAGATACGGAATGCCCAGCTCGATCGCGCCTTCGACGGTGTCGAACAGCGAGAACTCGCCCTGCTCGTGCCCCTTGGTCCGGGGCAGACCGCGGTCCTTGGCCCACCGGCCGTTGCCGTCCATCACGATCGCCACGTGGTCGGGCAGCGCCTGCTTCGGCAACGCCGGTGGCCGGGCACCGGACGGGTGCGGAGTGGGTGCCACCGGCGGGCGCAGGCCCCTGCCCTTGGTCATGGTTGCGTCTCCTGGGAACGGTCGACCAGCGGCAGCGAGCGTAACCCGCGTTCCAGATGCCACTGCAGGTGCGCCGCCACCAGTCCGCTGCACTCCCGGCGGGTGGCCGGCTCCGAGGTGTCCGCCACCTGCCAGTCGCCGGTGGCCAGGGCGGCCATCAGGTCGATGGTGGCCGGCGCCGGATGGGCCGCGCCGGGTGGTCGGCAGTCCGGGCAGACACACCCCCCGGCCGGTACGGAGAACGCCCGGTGCCGGCCCTGGGTGCCGCACACCGCGCAGTCGCGCAGCGCCGGCGCCCAGCCGGCGAGGGCCATCCCACGCAGCAGGTACGCGTCGAGCACCAGGGTGCCGGCGTGGTCGCCCTCGGCCAGTGCCCGCAGCGCGCCGAGGGTGAGCTGGAACAGCCGCAGCGACGGCTCCCGTTCCACCGGGGTGAGCCGCTCGGCGGTCTCCACGATCGCGCTGGCGGCCGTGTAGCGCGGGTAGTCGGCCAGGAACCGTTTGCCGTACAGGTGCAGCCCTTCGACCTGGCTGACCGTGTGCAGGGAGCTACCGGGCCCGTCGGGGTTCCCGGCGATCTGCAGGTCGACGTGGCCGAACGGCTCCAGCCGGGCGCCGAACCGGGAGGTGGTCCGGCGTACCCCCCGGGCGACCGCCCGCAGCCGGCCGTGCCGGCGGGTCAGCAGGGTGATGATCCGGTCGGATTCGCCCAGCTTCTGTACGCGCAGCACCACCGCGTCGTCGCGGTAGAGCTGGCGGCGGTATCCGGGCACCCGGTCATTGTCCCGTGCCGACCGGGCGTGCCGGCGGCCGGCCCTGATACGGACTCAGGGTCGCGATCCGGGACAGATCGGTGGGCGTGCCGGATGTGCCCCACCGGTGGCGCTCGTAGCGTCACCGGTATGACTCGCACCCGTACCACGAGCACCGCATTCGCCGCCGCGTCGACCGTCGCGCTGCTGGCCGTCGCCTCGGCCGCGTGCGCACCGCTTGCCTGGCACCAGGAGGACTTCAACGACACCGAGACGGTCCCGATCACCGCGGTACGGATCGTGGAATCCGGCGACGGCGACGTGCTGGTGCGGACCCGGCCCGGTGACACGGTCGAGATTCAGCGGGTTGTCCGCTACCAGCGCTCCGAGCCGGGTCGGACCTACCGGATCGACGGGACGGTGCTCGAGCTGGACACGTCGTGCGGCTGGCGGTGCGACGTGTCGTACGACATCGTCGCGCCCCCGGGCGTCTCGGTCGAGGGTGAGAACGGCTCCGGCCAGCTGACGCTGTTCGACGTGTCGGACGTGTCGGTGCGGGTCGGATCGGGCAGTATCACCATCGACCGAGCTGCTGGTCGGGTGGACGCGCGGACCGGTTCCGGCGGCATCACCGCGTACCGGCTGTCCGGTCCGGCGGAGCTGCACACCGGTTCCGGCTCGATCGATGGCCGCGGTCTCAGCGGCGATGGCGTGGTCGCGACCACCGGCTCCGGGAAGGTGGAACTCACCCTTGACGACCCGGGTCCGGTGCGTGCCGAGACGTCCAGTGGGTCGGTGCACGTCACCGTGCCCGCAGGTAGCTACCGGATCCGTACCGAGACCGGATCCGGATCGGCCGACGTACGGGTGCCGGACGATCCGGACGGCGAGCATCTGATCGACGCGCGGACCGGCAGCGGGAGCATCGTCATCGATCGCAACCGGCCCGAACCAGTGTGACGTCCCGCAGATGCCGAGTCAGAAGCCCAGCTTGCGCAGCTGCCGGGGGTCGCGCTGCCAGTCCTTGGCGACCCGCACGTGCAGATCGAGGTAGACCCGGCTGCCGAGCAGCTCCTCGATCTCCCGGCGGGAGCGGGTGCCGACGTCACGCAGCCGGCTACCGCCGGCGCCGATGACGATCGCCTTCTGACTCGGCCGCTCGACGTAGATGTCGGCATATATCCGGATCAGCGAATCCTCTGGGAGCATCTCCTCGACGATCACCGCGATCGAGTGCGGCAGCTCGTCCCGTACGCCTTCCAGCGCGGCCTCCCGGATCAGCTCGCCGATCAGCACCTGCTCCGGCTCGTCGGTGAGCATGTCGTCCGGGTAGAGCCGGGGCGATTCGGGCAGGTGGCCGGTCATCACCTCGACCAGGGTCTGCACCTGGTGGCCGGTGGCGGCACTGACCGGCACCACGTCGGCGAAGTCACCCAGTTCACTGACCGCGAGCAACTGTTCGGCGAGCCGGCGCCGGTCGACCAGGTCGGTCTTGGTGACCACCGCGAGCACCGTCGCTTTGAGCTCGGCGATCTCCCCGGTGATGAACCGGTCGCCCCGGCCGATCGGCTCGTTGGCCGGGATGCACAGCCCGATCACGTCGACCTCGCTCCAGGTCTGGCGGACCAGGTCGTTGAGGCGTTCGCCGAGCAGCGTCCGCGGCCGGTGCAGCCCCGGGGTGTCGACCAGGACGAGTTGCGACTGCGGCTGGTGCAGTACGCCCCGGATCACGTGCCGGGTGGTCTGCGGCTTGCTGGAGGTGATCGCGATCTTCTGCCCGACGATCGCGTTGGTCAGGGTCGATTTTCCGGCGTTCGGGCGGCCGACGAAACAGGCGAAGCCCGCCCGGAAGGTATCCGGCGGAGCTGACCCGCGCCGGCTCACTGGCGTACCGTGCCGAGCAGTGTGCCGTCCGGGGCCGCGACGTGGACCGGCGCGTCGGTGGCCAGGTCCCGCACCACCGCGTGGCCGGCACCGTCCAAGGTGGAGGCTTCGGTGACCACGGCGGCAGCCTCCAGCCGGGTGGCCCCGGACGCGACCGCCGACGCGACCGCCAGCTGCAACGCGGTCAGCGTCAACGACGGCAACGCGACGTTCGCCCCGGCGTAGGTGCGCCCGTCCTGGTCCCGCACGGCGGCGCCCTCGGCCGCCCCGATCCGGGCCCGGGCGCTGCGGGCCAGCACGACCAGCTTGCTGTCCTCGGCGCTGATCTGCGGCTCCGGCTCCGACCCGGCCGGCGTGGCCGACGGCGACTCAGGCATCTGCGTGCTGCCTTTCCTCTGCTCTGGCATGACGGTGGTCTCGGCCGCCGGCGGTACGCTCGGCCGACGGCTCGGCCGGTCGGTCGGCGGTCCGGCTCACCAGGACGGTGTCCACCCGGTTACGCCGCCCGGTGGTGCCCTCGGCGACCAACCGGAGACCGGCGACGGTTACCTCCGCACCGGGGATCGGCACCCGGCCGAGCACGTGGGCCATCAACCCACCGACCGTCTCGACCTCGTCGTCGGAGATCTCCACGCCGAACAGCTCGCCGAGGTCCTCGACCGGCAGCCGGGCGGTCACCCGGACCCGATCGTCGTCGAGTCGTTCGACCGGTGGCCGCTCGACATCGTACTCGTCGGTGATCTCGCCGACGATCTCCTCCAGGATGTCCTCGATGGTGACCAGTCCCCCGGTGCCACCGTACTCGTCGACCACGATCACCAGGTGGGTGCGGGCGGCCTGCATCTCGGAGAGCAGGTCGTCCACCGGCTTGGATTCCGGCACGAACGTCGCCGGACGCATCAGTTCGATCACCGGGACCTCGTCGCTGCCCGGCCCGACCGCGTGGGCCCGACGGACCACGTCTTTGAGGTAGATGATGCCCACCACGTCGTCGACGTTCCCGCCGATCACCGGAATCCGGGAGAAGCCGGACCGCAGGAACAGCGCCAGTGCCTGGCGCAGCGTCTTGTGCCGTTCGATCCACACCATCTCGGTCCGCGGCACCATCACTTCGCGGGCGATGGTGTCACCGAGCGCGAACACCGAATGGATCATCTGGCGCTCGCCGTGCTCCACGACGCCGCGCTGCTCGGCCAGGTCGACCAGCTCCCGCAGTTCGATCTGGGTGGCGAAGGGGCCCTCCCGGAAGCCCTTGCCCGGAGTCACCGCGTTACCGATCAGGATCAACAGGGAGGCCAGCGGGTTCAGGGCGCGGCCCAGACCCCGCACCAGCGGCGCGGTCGCCCGCGCCACGACGAAGGCGTGCTGGCGGCCGATCGTACGCGGGCCGACCCCGACCACCACGAAGCTGACCACGGTCATCGCCCCGGCGGTGACCAGCGCTGCCGTCCAGCCGGCACCGAAGGTGTCCACGGCGACCAGCGCGACCAGGGTGGTGGCGGTCAGCTCGCAGAGCAGGCGGAGCAGCAGCAGCAGATTGACGTGCCGGACCGCATCCGCGGCGACGATCTGCAGCGCCCGGGCGGACCGACTGCCGTCGCGGGCCAGCTCGGCGGCCCGGGCCGGGGAGACGACGACCAACGCCGCCTCGGTCATCGCGATGATTCCGGCCAGCACCACCAGACCGGCGGCGATGACCAACAGTTGCAGGTCCGGCAGCCCGGTGGCTGCCGCAGCAGCGGCCAGCGGGGTGCCGGTGGTATGGCCAGAGTTCACGTGGCCCGGGCTTCCTTCCAGCTGTAGAGCAGGCGCGCCTGCAACTCGAACATCTCACGTTCCTCGTCCGGCTCGGCGTGGTCGTAGCCGAGCAGGTGCAGCACCCCGTGCACGGTGAGCAGGTGAAGCTCGTCGGCGGCGGCGTGCCCGGCGGTGGCCGCCTGCTTGGCGGCCACCTCCGGGCAGAGCACGATGTCGCCGAGCAGCCCCGGCTCGTCCGGGCTCGACTCGCCCGGGCCGTGGTCGACGCTGCCCTCGTCCATCGGGAAGGCGAGTACGTCAGTCGGTCCTTCGCTGCCCATCCAGCGGTGGTTGAGCTCGGCCATGTAGTCCTGGTCGACCAGCAGCACCGACAGCTCCGCGAGCGGGTTGACGCCCATCTCGTCCAGCGCGTGACGGGCGACGGCGAGCACCGCGTCGGTATCGACGTCGGCCCCGGACTCGTTGGCGATCTCGATGGACACGTGTCTCTCCCGAAGCTCTATCGGCGCCGGTTCGCCCGGCCGCCGTGGGCGGTCCGGCCCTGGACCGCGTGGACGCCCTGATTCTGCTGTGCCTCGCGGTCGGCGTCCCACCGGGCGTACGCGTCGACGATGTCGCTGACCAGCCGGTGGCGCACCACGTCGGTGCTGGACAGCTGCGCGAAGTGCACATCGTCCAAACCGGTGAGGATGTCCCGCACGGTACGCAGCCCGCTGGAGGTGCCACCGGGCAGGTCGACCTGGGTGATGTCGCCGGTGACCACGATCCGGGAGCCGAAGCCGAGCCGGGTCAGGAACATCTTCATCTGCTCGGCCGTGGTGTTCTGCGCCTCGTCGAGGATGATGAAGGCGTCGTTGAGGGTGCGACCCCGCATGTAGGCCAGCGGCGCGACCTCGATGGTGCCGGCCGCCATCAGCTTCGGGATGGAGTCGGGGTCGAGCATGTCGTGCAGCGCGTCGTAAAGCGGACGCAGGTAGGGGTCGATCTTCTCGTAGAGCGTGCCGGGCAGGAAGCCGAGCCGCTCCCCTGCCTCGACCGCCGGCCGGGTAAGGATGATCCGGTTGACCTGCTTGGCCTGCAGTGCCTGCACCGCCTTGGCCATCGCGAGGTAGGTCTTGCCGGTGCCGGCGGGGCCGATGCCGAAGACGATGGTGTGCGCGTCGATCGCGTCCACATACCGCTTCTGGCCCAGCGTCTTGGGCCGGATGGTCCGCCCGCGCCGGGAGAGGATGTTGAGGGTGAGCACGTCGGCGGGGCGCTCGCTGCCGCCCTGCGCCAGCATGCCGACGGTGCGCCGGACCGCGTCGGTGGTCAGCGTCTCGCCCTTGGCGATGAGCTCGAGCAGCTCGCTGAACAGCCGCTCGGCCACCGCGTTGTCCGACGGCACACCGGTGATGGTGATCTCGTTGCCACGTACGTGGACGTCGCTGGCGAGGGACTGCTCGACCAGCCGCAGGATCTCGTCGCCTGCGCCGAGCAGGTTGACCATGATCTGCGGGTCCGGGACGGTGATCCTGGTCTGCACCCGGGCCTGCCCGGGAGGTGGAGTGCCGGTCATGGGTCGGCCTGACGGCCTTTCGCACCTGCTTCCATTTCAGCGCCCCGACCCGGTCGGCCGTGGCGGGCGGACTTGCTGCCATCGTATCCGCTCAACGCCCGACGCAGCGGCTCCATTTCCGCCGGTTGTCAACGGGACAGCAGCGGACCGAGTGGTGCCCCACCCAGCACGTGGGCGTGCACGTGGAACACCTCCTGACCGGCGTACCGGCCGGTGTTGAAGATCAACCGGAACCCGTCGGCAGTCAGCCCTTCGGCCTGCGCCACCGCGGCCGCCGTGGTCAACAGCTCGCCCGCGACGGCGGGGTCGGCCGTGGCAAGCGCGGCGACGTCGGGGTGGTGCTGCTTCGGTATCACCAGCACGTGGGTGGGTGCCTGCGGGTGGAGGTCCCGGAACGCGACCGTGTTGGCCCCCTCGTACAGCAGGGTGGTCGGCAGTTCCCCGGCGGCGATCCGGCAGAAGACGCAGTTGTCGCTCACCCGCAGGATGGTAGCGGTGACCGGGCTCCGGCGAGCCACCGCCGCGCTACCAGCGTCCCAGCCGACCGGAGAGCAGGGCGAGTGCCGCGACACCGGCGGTCGACGTCCGCAGCACCGCCGGGCCGAGCCGCACCGGCCGGGCCCCGGCGTCGACGAAGGTGGCCAGCTCGGCGTCGTCGATCCCGCCTTCCGGCCCCACCACCAGCAGCACCGACCCGGTGGTCGGCAGGTCGGCGACGGCCAGCCGCTGCTGCGCCGACTCGTGCAGGACGAAGCTGGCGGCCGACGCCGCGCACCGGGCGGCGACCGCGTCGGTGGGCTCGGCCGGCTGCTGGTCGGACCCGCCGATCGTCGGCAGCCACGGCCGGCGGGCCTGTTTGGTGGCCTCCCGCGCGGTGTCGACCCATCGTCGCCGGGCCCGGGCGCCACGGTCGTCGCGCCAGCGGGTCACCGATCGGGCGGCCGCCCACGGCAGGATCTCGTCGACCCCGACCTCGGTCATCGCCTGCACCGCCAACTCGCCCCGGTCACCCTTGGCGACGCCCTGCGCCACCACCAGCCGGGGGTCGGTGGCGCTGACGTACCCGGTGTCGACGACCCGCAGATCCAGCTGGTGCCGGCCGACGGCCTCGACCACCGCGTCGGCGACGCCACCGCGCCCGTCGGCGAGCCGCAACCGCTCACCCGGGCGCAGCCGGACCACCGTCGCGGCGTGGTGGCCCTCCGGCCCGTCGAGGGTGTGGGTCGGCCCGGTCGGCAGGCGCTCGACGAGAAACAGTGGGGCGCTCACGTCGGATCGGTTCTCCGCTGCTACTCGCTGGCCGGGGCGGGTCGGTGGGTCAGCCGTGGCCGTTGAACGCGTCGCGCATCCGGGAGAAGAACCCGCCCTGCTTCGTCAGCTCAGCGACCTCCTCGCCCCGGGCCTTGGCGAACTCCCGCAGCGTCCGCTCCTGCTCGGCGTCGAGCTTGGTCGGGGTACGCACGTCGAGGTGCACGTAGAGGTCACCGCGGCCGGTGCCGCGCAGATGTGGCACGCCGCGCCCACGCAGCCGCAGGGTGGCACCCGGTTGGGTGCCCGGCTTGACGTCCACCGGCTCGTCGCTGTCCAGGGTCCGGATGGTCAGCCGGGTGCCGAGCGCCGCGGCGGTCATCGGCACGGTGACCCGGCAGTGCAGGTCGTCGCCCTTGCGGGAGTAGACGTCGTGCGGCCGCTCGTGGATCTCGACGTACAGGTCACCGGCGGTGCCCCCGCCCGGCCCGACCTCGCCCTGCTGGGCCAGCCGGATCCGCATCCCGTCCTCCACCCCGGCGGGGATCTTGACGGTCAGCGAACGTCGGGTCCGCACCCGGCCGTCGCCGGAACAGGTGGTGCAGGGGTGCGGAATGACGGTGCCGTAGCCCTGGCAGGCGACACAGGGCCGGGACGAGACCACCTGACCGAGGAAGGTCCGTTGCACGGACTGGACCTCGCCGCGCCCGCCGCACGCCTCGCAGGTCGCCAGGTGGGTGCCGGACGCGGTGCCCGCGCCAGAGCATGTGGTGCAGATCACCGCAGTGTCGACGGTGATCGGCGCCTCGACGCCGAACGCGGTGTCGGTCAGATCGAGCTCCAGACGCAGGATCGCGTCGGCGCCGGGGCGGGTCCGCGACCTCGGCCCACGGGAGCCGGCCGCCGCCCCGAAAAAGGCGTCCATGATGTCCTGGAAGCCGACGAAGGGCCCGGCCCCGCCGGGGCCGCCGCCGGGCGCGCCGCCGGGCGCCAACGGATCGCCACCGAGATCGACGATCTGCCGCTTCTGGTCGTCGGAGAGCACCTCGTACGCGGCGTTGATGTCCTTGAACTTGTCAGCCGCCACCGGATCCGGATTGACGTCCGGATGGTACTGCCGGGCCAACTTGCGGTAGGCCCGCTTGATGTCGTCAGCGGAGGCGTCCCGGCTCACGCCGAGAATCCCGTAGTAGTCCTTGGCCACTGCGTCTGGTGTCCTCATGTGTCAGTCTCGCATGTGCAGTTCGCCGGGTCGTTTTGATCCTGCCCGCCGGTCAGTTCTGCGCCAGCAGATCGCCGACGTAGCGTGCCACGGCGCGAACCGTGGCGATGGTGCCGGGGTAGTCCATCCGGGTGGGCCCCAGCACGCCGAGGCCACCGACCATGACGGTGCCCGGACCGTAACCGGTGCTGACCACGGATGCGGCCCGCAGATTGTCGATCTCGTTCTCGTCGCCGATGCGGACCCGCAGGGTGCTCGGCTCCACCTCGCCGATCAGCTTGAGCAGGACGACCTCCTCCTCCAGTGCCTCCAGTATCGGACGCAGGGAGCCCTGGAAGTCGAGTAGTCCCCCTCTGGCCAGGTTAGCGGTCCCGGCCAGGGCGAGGCGTTCCTCGTGCCGCTCGACCAGCGTCTCCAGCAGGACCGTCGAAAGCGTGGTCATCGCCGGTCGCAGGTCCGCTGGCACCTCTTCGACCAACGCCTGGACCAACGGCGGGGTGTCGGAGAGCCGACAACCGTCGAGCTTCTCGTTGGCCAGCCGACGCAGGTCGGTCACGTCGTCGGCACTGATCGGGGCCGGCAGCTCCACCAGTCGCTGCTCGACCCGGCCGGTGTCGACGATCAGGACCAGCATCAGCCGAGTGGTCGAGATCGGCACCAGTTCCAGGTGCCGGACCGACGACCGGGACAGGCTCGGGTACTGCACCACCGCGACCTGGCGGGTGAGCTGGGCGAGCAGCCGGACGGTGCGGTGCACGACGTCGTCGAGGTCGACGGCGCCGGCGAGGAAACGTTCGATCGCCCTGCGCTCGGCCGGGCTGAGCGGTTTCACCCGGGACAGCCGGTCGACGAACAACCGGTAGCCACGGTCGGTCGGGACCCGCCCGGCGCTGGTGTGCGGCTGCCGGATGTAGCCCTCCTCCTCCAGCACCGCCATGTCGTTACGGACGGTCGCCGGTGACACCCCGAGCTGGTGCCGCTCGACCAGCGCCTTGCTGCCGACCGGCTCCTGGGTGGCGACGTAGTCCTCGACGATCGCCCGAAGCACGTCGAGTTTGCGGTCGTCGAGACCCATCTGCACCTCCTCCGCTGACACCGGTCGGACCGGTCCGAGGCTACGGTCCCGGCCGTCACGGCGGCCGGTGGGTGGCCGGACCGACGACGGACGCCCCTGCTGGCACTCGCCGGTTGTGAGTGCCAGCATACGTCGATCGGGCCGGGCCGGCGATGATCAGTTCGCCGGGCGGGGGCGTACCGGGCGATATGTCACCAAGCGCACTCACCCGGGTCGGATCGGTCGGCCGGCGGGGCTCCGCAAGCCGGCCGGCGGGCCGGAGAAGCCGGCCGGCGGGCCCCACGCAAGCCGACCGACCAGCGGAGATGGCCTGCCCGGACGGGAAAATCGTCGGCGGGGCTAACTGGCGCGGCTTGATCCGTCCCCCTACCGTGTCGGGCATGACTGAACCACCTCGCCCACCAGGGGAGAACGGTCCCGGCGGCATGCCGCAGGACCCCAACTCCCCGCCGCCACCTCCAGCGTCCTACTCGATGCCGGGCGAGGCCTCCTCTCCCGGATACCCCCCGCCGCCCGGCGGCGCCGGCGGATACCCCCCGCCCGGCGGTTACCCGCCCGGCGGTCCGGCGTACGGAGGTCAACCCCCGTCCGGCTACGCCACCAACGACGACAAGACCTGGGCCCTGATCGCCCACTTCGGTGGCGCCCTGGGCGCGTTCATCAGCTTCGGGCCGCTCGGCTTCGTCGGCCCGCTGATCGCCTACCTGGTCAAGGGTCAGCAGTCACCGGCCGTACGGGCGCACGCACTGGCCGCGCTCAACTTCCAGATCCTCTGGTCGGCGATCGCCTTCGTGCTGCTCTTCGTCAGCTGGTGCCTGTTGTTCATCCCCAGCCTGGTGGTGTTCGCGATCCAGATCATCTTCGGGATCATCGCGGGCGTTAAGGCCAACGAGGGGACGCTGTACAAGTACCCGATGTCCGCCAATCTCATCAAGTGACACCGCTCGCCCCCGGATCCGTATTGGCTCCGGGGGCGTCACCGGTGGCGGGCAAGGCGGGCCACGCCACGTAAGGCAGCCCAGCAGCGGGTTTCACGGGAGCAGGTCCCGGACGACCGCGTCGGCCAGCAGCCGGCCGCGCAGGGTCAGCACCGCCTGCCCGGCAGCGAGCGCGCCGGAGTCGAGCAACCCGTCGTCGCCGGCTCGGCGGGCCGCGACCCGGCCGGCCGGGGCCAGTCGCGCCAGCGGCAGCCCACTGGCCAGCCGCAGCCCCAGCATCACCTCTTCGACCTGCTGCTCGGTGCCGGTGAGTAGTTCCCGGCCGTGGCCAGGCGACCGTCCGGCGGCCAGCCGCTCGGCGTACGACCGGGGATGCCGCACGTTCCACCAGCGGACCCCGCCGACGTGGCTGTGCGCCCCCGGCCCGAGCCCCCACCAGTCACCGCCGGTCCAGTACAACAGGTTGTGCCGGCACCGGCCGGCGTCCGACCGGGCCCAGTTCGACACCTCGTACCAGTCGAATCCGGCGCCGCTCAAGGCCGACTCGGCGGCGAGGTAGCGGTCGGCGGCGACGTCATCGTCGGGATACGGCAGTTCGCCGCGCCGCATCCGGGCCGCCAACCGGGTGCCGTCCTCGACGATCAGCGCGTACGCGCTGACGTGGTCCACCCCGGCCGCCACCGCCGCCGCCAGCGACTCGTCGAAGTCCGCCGCGCTCTCCCCCGGCGTACCGTAGATCAGGTCGAGATTGACGTGCTCGAATCCGGCGTCCCGGGCCTCCCGGGCGGCGGTGACCGCGCGGCCCGGCGCGTGCCGGCGGTCCAGCACGGCGAGCACCGCCGCTGCGGTCGACTGCATGCCGAGCGACACCCTGGTGTAGCCGGCGGCCCGCAGCGCCCGCAGCGACGCCGGGGTCACCGACTCCGGGTTGGCCTCGGTGGTGACCTCCGCGTCGGCGGCCAGCCCCCAGGTGGCGTCGATCGCGTCGAGCAGCCGGGCCAGCGCGTCGGCCGGCAGCAGGCTCGGCGTGCCGCCGCCGACGAAGACCGTGTCCACCTGCCCCGGCGGGCGGTCAGCCAGGACCTTCGCGGCCAGTTCCAGCTCGGCCAGTACGGCGTCCAGGTACTCGCCGACCGGCGCGCTGCCGCCAAGTTCGGCGGGCGTGTACGTGTTGAAGTCGCAGTAGCCGCAGCGGGTGGCGCAGAACGGCACGTGCAGATAGACCCCGAAGCCGCGCCGGCCGCTGCGGGCGAGCGCGGACGGCGGCAGCGCCCCGTCGGCGGGCACCGGCGTACCGGCGGGTGGTGCTCCTGGCATGGGACTAGTGTGCCGGCATGGATGAGCCCCGACCCACCAGGTCCGCGCAGCCACTGATCCGTACGGCCACCGCCGCCGGGATCACCACCCTGACCCTGGACAGCCCGGGCAACCGCAACGCGCTGTCCACCCCGCTGATGACCGACCTGCTCGCCGGCCTGGCCGAGGCGGTCGCCGACCCGCAGGTCCGGGTGGTGGTGCTGAGCCACACCGGTCCGGTCTTCTGCTCCGGCGCCGACCTGAAGGAGACCGCCGAGGCGTACGCGACCCGGCAGGTGCCGGTCGGGATGCTCGGCGACGTGCTGGCGGCGCTCTGGGAGTGCCCCAAGCCGGTGGTGGCCCGGGTCGGCGGCCCGGCCCGGGCCGGCGGGCTGGGGCTGATCGCCGCGGCCGACATCGCGATCTGCGACGCGGCGGCCACCTTCGCCTTCACCGAGGTACGGCTCGGAGTGGTCCCGGCGGTGATCTCCGCCACTGTGCTGCGTCGGCTGCAGCCACGGGCAGCGGCGCAGCTGTACCTCACCGGTGAGTTGTTCGACGGTGCCCGGGCGGCGCAGATCGGTCTGGTCAGCGCCGCCGTACCGGCCGGGGAGCTGGACGCTGCGGTGACGGCGAGCTGCGCCGCACTGGTCCGGGGCGCCCCGGGTGCCCTGGCCGGCACCAAGCAGCTGCTCCGCCGCACCCCGGCGGCGGACATCCGGGCCGAGACGGCCGAGCTGCGTGAGCTCTCCACCGGATACTTCCTCTCCGAAGAGGGCCGCGAGGGCGTACGGGCGTTCCGCGACAAACGCGACCCGAGCTGGCTGCCGGGCGGTGACCACGGATAGTCGCCCCGAAACGGGGTATCTCCGACGTAAGGGGTCGAGGCGTACGGCGTAAGGGCCGGCGTACGACAAGCGCGGGACCCGCTCCCGCTGGACGACACAACCGTCCCTGGTGTACCAAAGGTCCCAGCAACACGCGTGGGGGTGACGGTGCGGGCTCGGACGGTGCTGGTGCTGGTCGCCGTGCTGGCGGCAATCGCCCTTCTGGGCGGGGTCGGCCTGGGCCGGTGGATCGGCGATTTCGCGTTGCCCGGTGGCTGGCGGGGCTGCACGGTCGAGCTGCCCGACTCCATGCCCGGGGCCGGCGACGGCCAACTGCGTCGGGTGTCGCTCGACCCGGAGCAGATGGCGAACGCCGCCACGATCGCGGCGATCGGGGTGCAGCGCGGGCTGCCGCCCCGTGCCGTGGTGGTGGCGCTGGCGACCGGGTTCCAGGAGTCCAAGCTGCGCAACCTGACCGGCGGCGACCGGGATTCGGTCGGGTTGTTCCAGCAGCGGCCCAGCCAGGGGTGGGGCACGGTCGAACAGATCCGCGACACCAGGTACGCGACGAACGCGTTCTACGCCGGCCTGGAACGGGTCCGGGGTTGGCAGGACATGCGGGTCACCGACGCCGCGCAGGCCGTCCAGCGGTCGGCCTTCCCCGAGGCGTACGAGAAGTGGACTGACGAGTCGCAGGTGCTCACTGCGGCGCTGCTCGGCGAGGCCACCGGAGCGGTCGCCTGCACGGTGACCCGGGATCCGGTGATGCGGGGTGCCGAGGCGACGGCCGCGCTCACCGCCGGACTGCGGCTGGACTGGGGCGGCCTGGAGTCGCTGCTACCGGTGTCCACCACGCCATCACTGAGCGTACCGGTGGAGAACACGCAGGCCGGTTGGCGATATGCGCACTGGCTCGTTTCCCACGCCACTGATCATGGCGTCAAAAGGGTCACGTTCGGCGATCAGGAATGGACTGCGGAAGGCGGCAGTTGGTCGTCGATTTCCGGCGGGGACATCGAGACTGGGCGGGTGATGGCGGAGGTCTTCGCCTGACGTCGACAACCGGCCCTCTGGTTGCACATCTTGACCGACAGTTAGCGCAACATACGGCAAATTATACAATCCGGACATTTCGCGCGATGATCCTGTACCGAAAGTGCGTGCCCCGACACCTCACGTGCAATCAGCTGTGGCCGACCACACGGCCCGCGAATTGCTGACAATCGGCCCGGGCGGGCCGGCCGATAGGCGGGCTAGGATCGGCATCCGCCAGGCCCGAAAAAGGGCGCACCACCGACAGGACGGGAAAGCTGTGTTCGATTACGGCGGGCGGACCGGTTACGAAGCGATCAGCGACATCGACCGCAAGGAGTTCCACGAGCAGGGCTTCCTCCTGCTGCGCAACGTGCTGACCGAGGACCACCGGGCAGCACTCGAGGCCGCGGTCGACCGGGTGTACGCCGAGGAGAAGGCCGCCGGTAGGACCACCGCCGACGGCACCCTGCACCTGCTGGGCTTTCTGGACCGCGACGAACTCTTCGGCGACCTGCTCACCCATCCGATCGCGTTCCCGTACATGTGGGGGCTGGCCGGCTGGAACATCTACACCCACCACAACCACCTCGACGTGACCCCACCTGCGCTGGAGCCGGAGAAGCCGTACTGGGGGTGGCACCAGGACGGCTACCGGCAGAACTCCGACCCGGAGACGATGGATCCGAACCTGCCCCGGCCGATGTTCTCGCTGAAGGTGGCCTACGTCCTGTCCGACCTGTCGGAGACCGGCCGCGGCGCCACCAAGGTGATCCCCGGCAGCCACCTGCGCAACTCGCTGCCCCGCCCGGCGGACCTCACCGTGCACAACCCGGATCCCGAAGGCTCGGTCGAGATCACCGCGAACCCGGGCGACGCGTTCATCTTCGACCGCCGGCAGTGGCACTCCCGGTCGACCAACCTGTCCACGATCACCCGCAAGATGCTGTTCATCGGGTACACGTACCGCTGGATCCGCCCGCTGGACGAGTTGCATGTCGACAAGGACGGCCAGTGGTGGGCGAACCGGACGCCGGTGCAGCGACAGCTGCTCGGCGAAGGCACCCACACCGCCAACTACTGGGGCATCAACTGGGACGGCTACATCGACGACGAAATCCCGCTCCGTAAGGAACTCAAGGAGCGTGGGCTGCTCGACCGCAGCATCCCCTGGCTGCGCTGACCTGCGGACAACCGGGTCCGTCGTCGGCATCCGCCCCGCCCTGTGCCGGGGATGGGCGCCGACGACGGACCCGGTGCCGTCAGCTGTCGATCGCGCGGTCAGTCCGTCGGCCCGACCGCTCGGCCAGTCGACCCGGCCAGTCAGTACCGGCTCATGCTGCGCCGGCCACCGACCCCGACGACCAGCGCCACACCGACCGCAGCCAGAATCACCTGCACGAAAAACTCCCGCCAGTCGAAGCCGGCGGTGCTGGCGAAGCCGCCGGCACGGGCGATGACGGTGCCCAGCAGGGCGGCGCCGACGCCAATCAGCATGGTCAACCAGATCGGGATGTTCTGCTTGCCCGGCACGACCAGACGGCCGAGCGCACCGATGATGAGGCCGACGATGAGAGCGGTGATGATGCCCATTACGGTCATTGTTCATCCTCCTTGTCGGAGATGTCGTGTTGTCCTTGGTGACCGCTAAGTTCCCGGCCATCGCGACAACCAAACCGATTCATCTCCGCCGACGATCAACCGCGTCAACGTCCGAAGGATGCCGCCACGTCCCGTATCGCCGCGTCCATGGTCGCGAAGGCCAACGGTGGCGGCTCGGCGAGGGCGAACCAACCGCACTCGGTGGCCTCGGCCGAGTCGAGTCGGACCCGGTCGCCGGCAAGGGTGGCCAGAAAGAAGCACTCCAGCACGCTCAACAGCTCGTCCTGGAACTCGTACTCACCCAGGTAGAGACCGACCAGCGCACCGAGCTCGACCTCGACGCCCAACTCCTCCCGGCACTCGCGCAGCGCCGCAGACCGGGGGTGTTCCGCCCCGTCGCAGAACCCGCCAGGAGTTTCCCACTGACCGGCCCGGGGCGGCTTGGCCCGCCGGATGGCCAGGAACCGGGTCCGGGCCGGGTCGGTCACCACCACGTTGACGGTCGGCCGGGAATTCTGGAACAGCTGGTAGGCGCAGCCACCGCAGCGCACCGGCGGCGGACCGGGAAGCCCGGCCCCGCACCGCGGGCAGTACGCCGCGCTCGGTCCGTACCCACGGGGGATCACCGCTTGCCACCGGACTTCCCGTCCGAGCCACCGCCATCCGAGGTGGACAAGGCCGCGATGAACGCCTCCTGCGGCACCTCAACCCGGCCGACCATCTTCATCCGCTTCTTGCCCTCTTTCTGCTTCTCCAGCAGCTTGCGCTTACGGCTGATGTCGCCGCCATAGCACTTGGCCAGCACGTCCTTACGGATCGCCCGGATCGTCTCCCGGGCGATCACCCGGCTGCCGATCGCCGCCTGGATCGGCACCTCGAACTGCTGGCGCGGGATGAGGTTGCGCAGCTTGGCAGCGATCGTCGTGCCGTAGCTGTACGCCTTGTCCTTGTGCACGATCGCGCTGAACGCGTCCACCGGCTCACCGTGCAGCAGGATGTCCACCTTGACCAGGTCCGACGGCTGCTCGCCGGAGGGCTCGTAGTCGAGCGAGGCGTAGCCCTTCGTGCGGCTCTTCAGCTGGTCGAAGAAGTCGAAGATGATCTCGGCGAGCGGCAGCGTGTAGCGCAGCTCGACCCGGTCGGCGGAAAGGTAGTCCATGCCCTGCAACGAGCCGCGCCGCCCCTGGCACAGCTCCATCACCGCGCCGACGTAGTCGTTCGGGGTCAGTACGGTGGCCCGGACCACCGGCTCGTGCACCTCAGCGATCTTGCCGGTCGGGTACTCGCTCGGGTTGGTGACGGTGGCCGTCTCGCCGTCCTCCATCACCACCCGGTAGACCACGTTCGGGGCGGTCGAGATCAGGTCGAGGTTGAACTCCCGCTCCAGCCGCTCCCGGATGATCTCCAGGTGCAGCAGGCCGAGGAAGCCGCAGCGGAACCCGAAGCCGAGCGCGCCGGACGTTTCCGGCTCGTAGGTCAACGCCGCGTCGTTGAGCTTCAGTTTGTCCAGCGCCTCGCGCAGCGCCGGATAGTCGGAACCGTCGATCGGATACAGCCCGGAGTACACCATCGGCCGCGGGTCCTTGTAGCCGCCGAGCGGCTCGGTCGCCGGCCGGCCGTTGATGGTGACGGTATCCCCCACCCGGGACTGCCGGACGTCCTTCACCCCGGTGATCAGGTAACCGACCTCGCCGACACCGAGCCCGGTCGCCTTGATCATCTCGGGTGAGATCACCCCGATCTCCAGCAGCTCGTGGGTCGCGCCGGTGGACATCATCTTGATCCGGTCCCGGGCCTCGATCCGCCCGTCGATCACCCGGACGTAGGTCACCACCCCCCGGTAGACGTCGTACACCGAGTCGAAGATCATCGCCCGCGCCGGTGCCGCCGCGTCACCGACCGGCGGGGTGAACTGGCGGACGATCTCATCGAGCAGGTACGGAACACCTTCGCCGGTCTTGCCGGAGACCCGGATGCAGTCGGCCGGATCGCCGCCGATCAGATGCGCCAGCTCCTCGGCGTACTTCTCCGGCTGCGCCGCCGGCAAGTCGATCTTGTTGAGCACCGGGATGATGTGCAGGTCGTTCTCCAGCGCCAGGTAGAGATTGGCCAGCGTCTGGGCTTCGATCCCCTGCGCCGCGTCGACCAGCAGCACCGCGCCCTCGCACGCGGCAAGTGAGCGGGACACCTCGTAGGTGAAGTCGACGTGCCCCGGGGTATCGATCATGTTGAGCACGGCGGACTCACCTTGGCGTTCACCGGCGCGGATCGTCCAGGGCATCCGTACCGCCTGGCTCTTGATCGTGATGCCGCGCTCCCGTTCGATGTCCATCCGGTCCAGGTACTGGGCCCGCATCTGGCGCGGGTCGACCACCTCGGTGAGCTGGAGCATCCGGTCGGCGAGGGTCGACTTTCCGTGGTCGATGTGCGCGATGATGCAGAAGTTCCGGATGCTGCCGGGTTCGGTGGCACCGGGGGCGTTCACGCCGGAATCGGGCGTCGGAGGCACGGTGGTCCGTTCTGCTGGGCTGGAGTCCGTCGTCTCAGCCGGCGTCGCCGGCCGCAACCTATGTTCCCACGCCCCGATCGTCGGGGTGCCCATGCCCACCACTGGGCCACCACCTAGCGCGGCTGCCAACGCCGGATGCCGGCCGGGTGCCGCTGCCGGGGTTCGTGGCGGTGGCGCGGCAGGATGGAGGGGTGGCTACAGTGCGGTTGCCCGCTATCCGGTACGACGCGACATCGGTTCGACCCGCCTGGGCGGACCTTCCACCCGATCTGCGCGCGGCGATCTGCGGTCGGCTCGGCAGCCCGGTGACCTGGGCGACCAGCGTCGGCGGCGGCTTCACCCGGGGCTTCGCTGCGATCCTGACCACCTCCGCTGGCGAACGGGTGTTCGTCAAGGCCGCGTCGTTGGTCGAGCAGCGACACCTCAGCGACTGGTACGCCCGCGAGGCGGCGCTGACGGCGGAACTGCCGGCCCAGGTAGCGGCGGCCAGGCCGCGGTGGACACTCACCACCGCCGGCTACTTCGTACTCTGTCTCGACGCGGTCGACGGCCGGATGCCGGCGCTGCCCTGGGCTCCGACCGAGCTCGACGCGGCCCTGGCAAGTTGGGCTGGCGCGGCCCGCGCCCTGCGCCGGCCGCCGGCCGGACTGGTCAATATCGGTCTGCCCCGGCTGGCCGACCTGGCCAGCGCCGACCTGGCCTGGTGGCAGGAGATAGCCGCCGGCCGGGAAGCCATGCCGGTGTTCGACACCGACTCCGACACCGACGGGCTGCTCCGGCGGCACCTGCCAGAGCTGGCGTCGCTGGAGGCGGACCTGCCCCGCCTGGTGTCCGACGACGCGGTCATCCACGGCGATCTGCGCCTCGACAACCTGCTGATCGACCGGACCGGGATGGCGTGGATCTGCGACTGGACCTGGGTGTGTCACGGTCCCGCCTGGTTCGACACGACGAGCCTGCTGGTCACCGCGTACGCCAGTGGTCTCGACGCGGACACGCTGTTCGCCCGGCACCCGACCGCGGTCGACACGCCGCCCGGCGGGCTGGACGCGGCACTGGCGGCGCTCTCCGGCTACTGGCTGACCCGGGCGTCCGCCGGGCCCACCGGCGCCTCCCCGCACGTCCGCGCCCATCAGCGGTTCAGCGGGGAGACGGCGCTGGCCTGGCTGGCCGCCCGACGCGGTTGGCCCGGCCCGTTTTGGCCGCCGCACCGGTGAACTGGTAGCCTTGTCCTTCGCGCGTGGCGACACGCGCCGCCAGCATGCATCCCGGTTGTCGGGCCCGGCCATCCGTCGGACTCCCGATATCTGTCCGGACCGGCCACCGCGCCGGACCCGGTCATCGGGATGACCCGGGCGGCCGCGTACGCCGCAGGCGGATTGTCATTTTGATCGTTTCGATTTCGGATGAGCAGGGCGAGGCTGTCGCGTGGCGAACATCAAGTCCCAGATCAAGCGCAACCGGCAGAACGAGAAGCGTCGGCTGCGGAACAAGTCGGTCAAGTCGGCGCTGAAGACCGCCGTCCGCAAGTTCAACGAGGCCAACGCGAACGGCGACACCGAGCAGGCTGCCGCGCTGATGCGGGAGGCCAGCCGCAAGCTCGACAAGGCCGTCAGCAAGGGCGTGATCCACAAGAACCAGGCGGCGAACCGCAAGTCCGCTATCGCCAAGCGCCTGCAGTCGATCGGCTCCTGACGAGCCCGTTCCCACCGACCAGCCGGCCGCGCGGATCAGCCGACCCGGGAGGTTGGCTGGTCCGTGTCGGGGACCGGTGCCACCAGCTGGCTCCGACCCGGCGGAGCTGCGTCAGCCCCGACCCAACTGGTTTACGTCACTCGGGCACCGGTGGTTGGTGCTCGCTGAGCTGACCGGTGTGGAGCACGTCCAGCAGCACTGTCGGCGCGGCGAGCGCAGCAGCGGTCGCAGGGCTGGGCGGGACGGCCTGCAGGAGTACCGTCGGCGCCGCGAGGGCCGCACAGGTCGCCGCTGACGCAGTAGCCGTCGCTGCGGTCGCCTCGACGTGTGCACCGCCGATCCGCCGGATCCGGATACCGGGACCAATCTGGACACCGGAGCCGGCCTGGATGCCGGGGGCGGCGCCGCAGGCCGGAAACGCCGGTCCGGTCCGGTTCCCGGTCATCGACCGTACGGGCTGCCCGACCACCGGGACCACCTCGCGGCGGAACATCTCCTGTTCCCGCTCGGGGACCAGCTCCGCCGACCGCTCGACCGCACCGGCGACCAGATCGTTGATCTTCACCATGACAGCCACCGCGACTGGCAGGACCAGCATGCCCCACCAGGGGATCAGTTCCGCCAGGGCGAGCAGCCCACCCAGTACGAAGCTGCCCTCGAAGAAGGCCAGACAGGTCAACCCGCTGGGCTGCACGTACCGGAGCCGCAGCGCCCGGGCGTAGAGCGGTGGCAACTCGTCCTCGACGACATCCTGCTCGTCGGCCGGGTTCTGATGGTCACGACCGCTCACCGCTGATCACCACCGCTGCGACGGGCCTGCGCGACCGCGACAACGGCCCGCTCCAACGCGTAGTCCCGGTCGTCCGACCCGCCCTTGACATCGGCGTTGCACCGCGCCGCCGCGTGCATGGCATCGACCAGGCCTTCCGCGCTCCAGCCCCGGCTCTGCCGTTGCGCACGCTCGATCTTCCACGCGGGCATGCCGAGACTGCTCGCCAGCTGGTACGCGCTCCCCCGACCGGCGGACGCGACCCGGGCCACGGTACGGATGCCGTCGGCGAGCGCGTCGGCGATCGGCACCGGATCTACTCCGACGTGCAGGGCCCACCGCAGTGCTTCCAGGGCTCCCGGCACGTCGCCGATGATCGCCGCGTCGGCCACGGTGAATCCGCTTACTTCGGCACGACCTCGGTAGTACCGGGCCACGGTCGCCGCGTCGATCCGGCCGCCCGTGTCGGCCAGCAGTTGCGCGCAGGCCGCAGACAGCTCCCGCAGGTCGTTGCCGACAGCGGCGAGCAGCGCCTCGGCGGCGTCGTCGGTACACCTGCCGCCGGCGCGCCGGAACTCGTCGCGGACGAAGGCGACCCGTTCCCGGTGCCCCTTGAGCTTGGCCGCCGGCACCACGGTCGCCCCGGCCGACCGCAGCCCGTCGGCGAAGGCCTTCCCTTTGGCACCGCCCGCGTGGGTGACCAGCAGCGTAACGTCCGGATCGGGTTGCTTCGCGTACCCGAGCAACGCGGCGGTCAGGTCCTTGCGGGCGTCCTGGCCACTGCGCAGGACGAGCAGTCGCCGACCGCCGAACAGGGACGGGCTGAGCATCTCGGCGACCTCGCCGGCGCTGACCGCGCCCGCCTCGTACTCCCGGACATCGGCGTCGGGATCGGTGGCCCGGGCAGCCTGGACGGCTTCCGTCACAGCCCGAGTGACCAGAAGTTCCTCGTCACCGAGCACGAGTACCACGGCGGGCGGGGCGGCAATTTTCACGCCCGCCATAGTCGCACGGGTCGTAGCACCGAGATCAACCCCCAATTTCTCTCTGAGTAGCTGTTCGATCACGCTCCGATAATAGGGACATTTGTCGGCGAGCTGTTACGAACGACACCGGAACACCCCAGTTGACCGCAGTGTTCCGTCCCACCCGGATCAGCCGCTACGGGCGTTGGCGTCAGCTCTCTGGTGGGAGACCGCGAGCCCGTCGTCACGCCGTACCACCGCGAGATCACCGTCGACATCGGTCCGCAGCACCCGCGCTCCCCGCGCCGACAACCGGGCGAGCACTCCCGGATCCGGATGTCCGTACCGGTTGTCAACACCAACCGGCACCACCGCAACCCTGGGTGCCACTGCGTCCAAGAAACCGACGTCCTGGAAGGCCGACCCGTGGTGGGCTACTTTGAGCACGTCCGCCCGCAGCCCGGCCGCCCCGAACCGGTCCAGTAGCGCTTCCTGCGATTCGTGCTCGGCGTCACCGGTCAACAGGATCCGTACACCATCCACGACGGCCAGCAGCATCAGGGAGTTGTTGTTCGGATCGGACCTGGTCCCGATGAGCGGCTCGGTTGGACCGAGCACCGTCAACTCGACCGGGCCACGACGGTAGCTCCAGCCGGGCGGAACCGGTCCGACCGCGACGCCTCGGGCCGCCGCCGCCAACTGAACCGCGTCCCGGCCGGCAGCCGGCTCCGGCCACCCGGTAGTCGCCACCGCCGAAACCAGACGGTGCCGCAGGACGCCGTCGACGCCAGCTACATGGTCGGCATGGAAATGACTGATCACCAACAGCGGCACCCGGCTGATGCCGAGACGACGCAGGCACCGGTCGGCCGCAGCCGGGTCCGGGCCGGCGTCGACGACCACAGCGGACCGGGCACCGACGGGTAGCACCACCACATCCCCCTGGCCCACCGCACAGACCGCGACCACCCAGCCATCCGGTGGCCAGCCCGACGCGGCGAGCCGCACCGGCAGCGCCCCGACCACGGCTCCGACCGCCACCACCGCCAGCACTCGACGGGTGAACCCGTGGCGGGCCAGGAGCAGCACGACGACCGTCAACGCGGCGAGGGACAGCGCACCGAACGCCCCGTCCGGCCACGGCAGCGACCCCGCCGGAACCCGCGCCCCGTATCGGGCCACCGTCACCAGCCACCAGGCCGGCCAGTGACCGAGCCAGGCGAGCAGTTCGGCACCGCCCGGCCAGACCGGTGAGACGACGGCTGTCGCCACCCCGAGCACCGTCGCCGGGGCGATCGCTGGCACCACGAGCAGGTTGGCAGGGACCGCGACCAGGCTGATCAGCCCGGACAGGCCGGCGACGACCGGGGTGCAGGCCAGCTGCGCCGCCGCCGGGATCGCCAACGCGTCCGCCAGCGGAGCGGGAACGCCACGAGCCACCATCGTGTCCCGCCAGCCGGGTGCGAACAGCAGCAGACCACCGGTCGCCAATACAGACAGGGCGAACCCCGCGTCCGAGGCCAGCTCCGGATCGACCACGACCAGGACGGCCACGGTCGCGCCGAGCGCCGGCAACGCCGCCCGCCGACGTCCGGTCGCCAGCGCAAGCAGCCCGACCGCACCCATCACCCCGGCCCGTACCACACTGGGCGAGGGACGGGCCAGGATCACGAAGCCGACCAGCGCCACGGCGCACGCGACCGCGGTCAGGCTGGGACCAGCCCGACACCAGCGCATCCCGAGCAGGACGAACCCGACGACGACCGCGACGTTGGAACCACTCACCGCGACGAGATGGGTCAGCCCGGTCGCCCGGAAGTCCTCCTCCACCGCGGGATCCAGCCGGCTGGTGTCGCCGACGACGAGACCGGGCAACAGGCCACCGGGCTGGTCTGGCAACGGCTCACAGGCGCGCTGCAGGCCCGACCGCAGAACACCGGCCGCCCGCTGCGCCCAGCTCGAGGACCCGACCGGCGTCGGATCTTCCCCGGTGGACAGCACGGCTGCGGTCAGATCACCACCGCGTGGTGGCGCCAACCGGCCGGCGACCCGCACCCGCTGCCCGGGCAGCAGCCCGTCCCAGGCGTTGCTGGTGCCGAGAACGAGCAACCGCGCCGGACCGACCAGTCGACCCGCGACGCCGTGGTCGGGCCGGGCGGCCGGCGAGCCGGACAGGTCAGCCAGCCGGACCGGCACCAGCCACAGCGGCGGTCCCGCCACCGCCGACCTGACCCGTCGAGGATCGTCGCGGATCACCAGCTCCGCAGTGACCGCCGCACGGTCGTCGACCAGTGCCGCGAGCGGCCCGGCGTCACGCGCCGCCACCCGTGCGCCGGCAGCGGCGGCACCGCAGACGACGCCGAGCACCACCGCCATGGCCAGCCAGCCGTACGCGTGCGTCCACCTGGTCAGCCGGGGCAGGGCGGAGTCGTTGCCGGGCCGCCGGACCGCCCGGCTGCCGCCGGTGCCCGTACCCCTGGTCAGGTAGACGCCGAGTAGGCCGACCAGCGTCACGCCACCGATGACCAGTGCCACCGCCAGCACGGCCGTACCGCACACCACAGCGAAGGCGGCCAGCCAGCAGGCCACCGCGAATCCGGCCAGCCGCAGATCCGGCGGCCCGACCCGGTCGTCGCCAAGTGCTTTCACACCGTCACCAGCTCACGCAGCTGGTCGAAGCGCGCGTCGCCGATACCGCTGACCTTGCGCAGGTCGTTGACGGACGCGAACCCGCCCACCCGCTCACGATGATCGATGATCCGCTGGGCGAGCACCGGGCCGACCCCCGGCAGCGTCTCCAACTGCTGCTGGCTGGCCGCGTTCAGGTCGACCTTGCCGGTCCCGCCCGGCTGGTCGGCGGCAGGGGCAGGCCCGGTCACGACTCCCGGTGGCGGGGTGACCCCGACCACGACGAGCTCGCCGTCCTGGACCAGGCGGGCCAGATTGAGCCAGGCGATATCGGTGTCGGGCAGTGCACCACCGGCCGCTTCCAGGGCATCGGCCACCCGGGACCCTGCCGGCAGGGTCACCAGACCTGGCCGGTGGACCCGACCGGTCACCGCGACGATCAGCTGTGTCGGTCCACCGGTGCCGGTCGTCGCGGGTTCAGCCGCAGCGGGACGGCCCTCAGGACTCGGGCCACCGGCTGCGGCCGGCACCGGGGCGGTCTGGGCCGGAACGCCGTCGGCGGACGGCACCGGCTCGACCCGGGGTCGCGCCCGCCAGGCAAGCAGCGCGGCGACGGCGACCACCACGACAGCCACGGCGGCGAGTGCCCGTACTCCCCGCCGGCCAGGGTCGAAGGCTGGCAGCCGGGCAGCCGCCCCGGAGAAGGCCGGGTCGTCGAGGTCGAGTGGGTCGCCCGATCCGGCCGGATCGCCGCGGTCGCGGTCGGTCGGACGGTCGGGATCCACCGGCGCCTGTAGGCCGCCACCGGCGTGGGTCAGCAGGGCCAGCCGCCGCTGGACGGTGTCGTCGTCGGTCACGTGCAGAAGCTAGGCCGCCGGCCCGGACGGCGAACCGGGCTGCGGGCCAGGCTGTGGACGACCGGCGCGTTGTGGACAAGCCCCGTACCGGACTCGGATCTTGCTATGGGCCGGCGGTCAGGAGCCCGCCCGCCGGTGCACCACGACCGAGAGCAGACCGGGGCCGGCGTGTGCCGTCACCACCGCCCCGATCTGCGCCACGTGCACGTCCTGCAGCCGGTCGCCCAGCCGGGAGGTCAGTTCCGCACACAGGGCGGCGGCCCGGTCTGGTTCGTCGAGGTGGTGCACGGCGACATCGACCCGCGACGCGTCGCCGGCCGCGAGACAGGCGAGGTCGACCAGCTTGGCCAGGGCGCGGGTGGCGGTACGTACCTTGTCGTGCAGCACGATGTGACCGTCCTGCACGTGCAGGATCGGCTTGACCGCCAGCGCTGTACCGAGCAGCGCGGACGCTGCCTTGATCCGACCACCGCGCCGCAGATGCTCCAACGTGTCGACGTAGAAGAAGGTCCGGGTGCGGGCCGCTGCGGCGGTCGCGGCAGCGCTGACCTCGGCCAGGTCACCCCCGTTGGCCGCCACCGTCGCCGCAGCGAGCGCCGGGAAGCCAAGCCCCATGCCGGTCGAGCCGCTGTCCACCACCGTGACCCGGTCCGGGCCGGTCTGCCGGGCGGCCAGTTCGGCGGCCGCGACCGTGCCGGACAGCCCGGCCGACAGGTGCACCGACACGACCCCTGAGCTACCGGTGCCCAGCAGTCGCCGGTACGTCTCGGCGAACCGCTCGGGCGCGGGTCGCGAGGTGCTGACCGTCGACCGCCGCACGGTCAACGCGTGGGCCACCTCGGTCGGGGTCAGATCGAGGCCTTCCCGGCGTTCGACGCCGTCGACCAGCACGGTCAGCGGCACCACCGTGAGGTGGTGCCGCAGCGCCAGATCGGCCGGCAGGTAGGCGGTGGAGTCGGTCACGACCGCGACGGACATGCCGGCACGCTAGCTGATCATCGGCAATCGTGCCGGGCCAGGCCACCAGTAGGGCCAGACCGGCTGTCGGGTCAGACCGGGGCGGGAATGTCCCGGGTGCTGCTCACCCCGACGTTGTGTGCCCGCAGTTGCCAGCCACGCGACTCGTCGTGCCGCAGCTCGGTCCAGTGGCAGTTCTGCAGCGGCGCGACGGTTCGCAGCACCGCGACCCCCCAGCCGAGCAGATGGCCACAGCCCTGCCGGGCCGCCCCGCCGTGGGTGGCGACCACCACGGTTCCGCCCGGCGCCGCGTCAGCCGCGTCCTGCAACGCCTCCCCGACCCGTTTGCCAAGGTCGTCAAGGCTCTCCACGGCACAGCCGGGCGACGGATCGCCGGCCCGCCAGCGGGCGTGCTCGGCGGGGAACCGTTCCGCGATGGTCGGCATGGTGAGCCCTTGCCAGAGCCCGTACTGCCGCTCCCGCAACCGGGGATCGGAACGGACCGGAAGGCCGGTGAGTGCCGCCAGGGCCGCCGCGGTGTCGGCGGCCCGCTGCAGGTCGCTGGCGACGATCGCGTCCGGTCGTAGCGCCGCGATCAGCGGCGCGGCTGCGGTGGCCTGGGCCCGGCCGAGGTCGTTGAGCGCGGTGTCGGTCTGGCCCTGCACCCGGTCGCCGGCGTTCCAGTCGGTGTTACCGTGCCGCCAGACGATCAACCGGGTCACTCGGTGGCCCCGGCTTCGGCCTCGACCAGGTCGCGGTCGACGAACGGGATGACCGGGCAGTCCTTCCAGAGCCGGTCGAGGGCGTAGAACTCGCGTTCCTCGGTGTGCTGGACGTGCACCACGATGTCGTTGAAGTCGAGCAGCACCCACCGGCCGGCACGGTCGCCTTCACGCCGGATCGGCTTGGCCTTGTCCGGCAGCCGGACCAGGCTCTCCTCGATGGCATCGACGACGGCCAGCACCTGGCGCTCGTTGGGCGCCGAGGCGAGCACGAAGGCGTCGGTGATCGCCATCCGGTCGGCCACGTCGATGACGACGATGTCCTGCGCCTTCTTGTCGGCGGCGGCCTGGGCGGCCGTCAGGGCCAGCTCCCGCGCGCGCTCTGAGGCGCTCATCGGATCACCTCGACAACACTCCTTCAGCTGGACGGCTTCGCTGCTCTAGCCTCTCACACTAGACCAGCCAGGAGATGCGGATATAACGCCCGAAATATGACACCGAGGAGTCATTCCCCCGAAGATTCCGTCTCATACAGCCGCCGTTTGGCGATGTACTGCACCACCCCGTCCGGCACGAGGTACCACAGCGGTTTGCCGGCAGCCACCCGCGCCCGGCACTCGGTCGACGAGATCGCCATCGCCGGCACCTCGACCAGGGACACCGTGTCGGCCGGCAGGTGTGCGGCGGACAACTCGAACCCCGGCCGGGTCACCCCGATGAAATGGGCCAGCTCGAACATCGCCTCCGTGTCCTTCCAGGACAGGATCTTCTCCAGGGCGTCCGCGCCGGTGATGAAGAACAGCTGCGCCTTCGGCCCGTACACCGAGTGCAGGTCGCGCAACGTGTCGACGGTGTACGTCGGGCCGGGCCGGTCGATGTCCGCCCGGCTCACCTGGAACGTCGGGTTCGACGCGGTCGCGATCACGGTCATCAGATACCGGTCCTCGGCGGGGGTGACCGTCAGCCCAGCCTTCTCCCACGGATCCCCGGTCGGCACGAAGACCACCTCGTCGAGCGCGAAACGCTCGGCCACCTCGCTCGCCGCGACCAGGTGACCCTGGTGGATCGGATCGAAGGTGCCGCCCATGATGCCGACCCGACGGATGCCATCGTCCATCGACGAATCGTATGCCGATGATCTACCCAGCCGGACTGTCGCGTGGCGTAGGCAACACTATCGGGTGCCAGCTCCCGCTCTGTGCCTACGGCGATTCCTGTCTACGGCGATCCCCGCCTAGACCGGTCCGGCTCCGGCTGCGTACCGACGCCGAGCGGTCAACGCCCGGTCCAGTTCGTCGGTGGCATCGGTGACCACCCGGCGCAGCCCGGCGGTCAGATCGTCGCGGGCCAGCATCGCGGTCGCCGCCGCCCGGGTCCGCTCGCTCACCGCGAACTGCGGAAAGGCCGATTCCGCCACCCGGTCGGCGAGCCACGCCGTGCGGCGCTGGGTCGCCGCCGGCAGATCGGCGAAGTACCGGTCGACGTACGGCGCCGTGAGCTCAGTCTGCTCCGGCTGCCAGAACCCTTCGGCGTACGCCTCGACGAGACGGTTGGACAGCCTGGTGTCGGTCACGATCGTCTGCCAGGCACGCTCCTTGGCGGCCGGGTCCGGCACCGCCGCACGGCACTTCGCGGCCCACTGCTCACCGGCCGCGCTGCGGTCCCGGCCGGCCTCGTCGTCGATCTCGGTCGCGCCGACACCGCCGCACGCTGCCAGCCGGTAGAGCAGCAGCCAGCGCAGGTCGGCGTCGACCGTCAACCCGGCCGGCACCACCCGCCCCGTCAGCCACCCGCGCAACCAGTCCGCGTCCCCGCTGGCGGTGATCGCCCCCCGGGCGGCGGCCAACTGGACCGACGTGCCGGGCCCGGCCACGGCCAGCAGCCGGGTGCAGGCAGCGCCGAGCCGGGACCGCAGCACCGGACGGTCCACCGGGTGGGCGTACCGGTCGATCACCGACCGGCTCAGCCGCAGCACGTCCTCGACGACCACCACCACGGTCTCGGCCGGCAGGGCCAGCTCGATCAGCGCCGCCAGGTCGGCCACCGGCTGCTGCGCGTCACGTACCGCGTCCAGGGTCGCCGTCCACGACACCGCCCGGGCCAGCGGATCGGTCATTCCGGGCAGCATCGCCGGCAGCGCGGCCGCCGACGCCGGGTCGAACCGCACCTTGGCGTACGTAAGGTCACCGTCGTTGACCAGCAGCAGGTCGGCCGCCGGCTCGCCGACCAGCGCCGGCACCAGGGTCCGCCCGCCGTCGACGTCCGGGGCCAGGTCCACTGCCAGCCAGCGCCGCCGCACCGACATTCGCCGGTCCCCGGTCGCCTCGGCGTCGAACAACCCCAGCCCGATCCGGTGCGGACGCAGCACCGGATGGCGCTGCGGCGCGGTCTGCACCAGGACGACCTCCCGGTATCGACCGGCCTCGTCGACGACCGTCTCGGCCCGGATCGTGTTCACCTGCGCCTGCCGCAGCCACCGCTCCGCCCAGCCGGACAGGTCCCGGCCGCTCGCCGCGGTCAACGCGTCGAGCAGGTCGGCCAGCGTGGCGTTGCCGAACCGGTGGGCGGCGAAATGCGCCCGTAGTCCGGCCAGGAACGGCTCGTCGCCCAGCCAGGCCACCAACTGGCGCAGCACCGACGCGCCCTTGGCGTACGAGATGCCGTCGAAGTTGAGCAACGCCCGCTCGGCGTCGGCGACCTCCTCCGGCGCCACCGGATGGGTCGACGGGCGCTGGTCCGCGGCGTACCCCCAGGATTTGTAGAGAATGCCGAACGTCGTCCAGGCGTCGGTGAACCGGGTCGCCTCGGCGGTCACCCGCACCCCGAGGTACTCGGCGAACGATTCGTTGAGCCACAGGTCGTCCCACCACCGCATGGTCACCAGGTCGCCGAACCACATGTGGGCCATCTCGTGCGCAATGGTGGTGGCCCGCCGCTCGCGTTCGCTGTCGGTGACCGCCGACCGGAAGATGTGGTCGTCGCGGAAGGTCACCAGGCCCGGGTTCTCCATCGCGCCGGCGTTGAACTCGGGCACGAACGCCTGACCGTAGCCGCCGAACGGATACCGCACGTCGAACAGCTCGTGGAACCGGTCCAGGCACTGCCGGGTGATCGTGAAGATCTCCTCGGCGTCGGCATCCAGGTACGCGGCGAGCGAACGCCGGCAGTACAGCGCCAGCGGGACGCCGTCGTGCTCGGCGTGGCGGGCGTGGTACGGCCCGGCGATCAGGGTCACGAGGTACGTCGCCAGCGGCACCGTCGGCGCGAACTCCCAGCGCCCGTCCACCGGCGCGCCAACCGGCTGGCCGTTGCCGGCCACCGTCCACTGCGGCGGCGCGGTGACCCGGAGCCGTACCGGTGCCTTCAGGTCGGGCTGGTCGAAGCAGGCGAAGATGCGCGGCGCGTCGTCCAGGAACGACATGGCATACAGGTACGTCTCACCGTCGGCCGGGTCGACGAAGCGGTGCAGCCCCTGCCCGGAGTTGGAGTACGCCATCCGCGCCTCGACGGTCAGCGTGTTACGCCCGGCGAGCCCGGTCAGCGGCACCCGGTTGTCGTCGAGGCTCGCCGGATCGAGGTCGACGTCGTTGAGCCGTACCCGGGTCAGCTTCGCCGCAGCGACCTCGACGAAGGTCGCTGCTCCCGGCGCGGCCCGGAATTCGATCACGCTGGTCGAGCCGAACTCGGCGTCACCGATGGTCAGGTCAAGGTCGATCGTGTACGACTCGACGGTGATCGTCGCGGCGCGCTCGGCCGCCTCGACGCGGGTCAGGCTCGGCATCCGACCATCCTGCCGCACCGGCCCGGGGCGGCGGGCGTTAGCCTGTGCCGGTAACCGGGCGTGTACCGCCCGACATGTCCCACGTGTGTTCCAGTGCAGAAGGAGTCGACGATGGCGCAGCACCCCAAGGGCGATTTCGACCTGTCCCGTGCGGTGTGGCAGCGGGCCGAAGGGGAGGACTCCGAGGGTGCGGTCGAGATCGCGTTCGTCGACGACCTGATCGGGATGCGCAACTCGGCCGAGCCGGACGGTCCGATCCTGGTCTTCACCCAGGCCGAGTGGGACGCGTTCGTCGCCGGTGCCCAGGACGGCGAGTTCGACCTGGACTGACTCGGCGGTCGGGGCGCCCGGGCCAGCGCGACCTGACCGCTCGGCTGGCCGCAGGTGCGTGACAGTGGAGGCTGGTGAAGCCGACCGGTCGACGGTTGGACTCCTCGACGTCAGCCGAGGTCGGCCTGGCCCTGCGGACCCTGAGCGCGCTGGGTGCCACCGTGAACGTGTCGTTCCCTCCTCCCGGCGCGAACGGCATCGACCTGAACGAGCTGTCGAAGGACTTTGAGGGTGGCCGTGGCCGAGCAGACTGAGACCGGAGCCGCAACGACGTTGACCGCAATCATGGCCGGCTCCGTGGTCGGGGTGATCACCCAACAGCGCGATGGCCGGTTCATGTTCTCGTACGAGAACGACTGGCAGGCCAGGCAGGATGCCACACCGAAATCCCTGTCGATGCCGCCGGCACCGTAGGAGCCCTGAGTGATCCCTCTCGTCGTCGTTTCCAACCCGGATCGAGGGGTGGTCAGGCCGACTCGTCGCCGGCGTACTGGAACACGTCGTCGAGCGGGACCCGGAAGACCCGGGCGATCCGGAACGCCATCTCCAACGACGGCGAGTACTTCCCCTGCTCGATGGCGATGACAGTCTGTCGGGTCACGCCGAGCCGTTTGACCAGCTCGGCCTGGGTCATCTCACCGTTGGCGAACCGTAGGGCCCGGATCGAATTGCTCACCCTGGTCGGTCTGCCCACCTGTCACCACCCCCGGCGGTACGCGACGATCTTGACGATCGCGCCGGCCGACATCGACACCACGAACACCGCGTAGACGGCGTTGGCGATCCAGAAATGGTCGAGCTCGGCCAGGGTCAGCCCGAGCGGCAGTACCATCCCGACCGACAGGATCAGCCCGGCGACGTAGTCGCCCCGGCGGTTGATGTCCTTGTCGCGGACGTCGATCTGGTACGTCTCGCTGGGTGCCGCCATCTCCACCACGATCCGTACCACCATCGCCGCGACGATGGCGACAATCTTCGACACTGCTGGACCGAGAGACACCAGCTACAGCAGGCAGGTCGGACCAGGACTACAGTGCGTCGTCGAGCAGGATGCGCCGCTGGTCGGTCGGCGTCACCAGGTGTACGCCGAGCAGCCGCACGCCGGCCTGCCCGCACACGTGGTACGCGGTGTGGAACCAGAGCCGGTCCGGGTCGCTGACCGCGCTCGAACCGGACCGGGTGAGCACCACCAGCATCGAGCCGTCACCCGCCCGCTCCGCGAGCGCGTTGGCGAAGATCCCGACCGCCTGGGCGCAGTCGTCCGGGTCGAGCCGCGCCGGCAGGTCGTCGACCGGACAGTGGACCTGAACGCGGTCCTCCTCGTCACAGAGAACGAACCGCACACCGCGCCGACCCCGCTCCCACCACTCGATCGCCGCAGCGAGATGAGCATCGATAGCATCGGGGCTGTCCAGAACCGGCGAATCGCTCATGACCCGACATCGTCCACCATTCGCCCGGGATCGGCCACCCCGTCCGCTTCGCCGGGCAGATGAGCCAGGACGGTCAGGCCGCAGCCACCGGGATCCGCTTCTCAAAGCAGACGCTGTACGGATTGCCGACGTACTCGCCGTAGACCGGGATGCGGGCGTAGCCCGCTGACGCGTACAGGTGCAGCGCCACCGGCAGGTAGCTGCCGGTCTCCAGTCGGAAGACGGTGTGCCCGGCCGCGTACGCCGACTCCTCCAGCGCGGTCAGCAGGTGCCGTGCGATCCCCCGGCCCCGATAGGCCGGTCGTACGTACATTTGTCTGATCTCGGCGGTCTGCGCGTCCAGCGCCTGGACGGCGCCACAGGCAACCGCCCGCCCATCCAGCACGCACACCAGGTACCGGGCGTCGTCGTGCACCGGGTACCCGACCGGGTCGACCGGTCGACCGGCACGCTCCGCCTCAGCCAGCTCGCGCTGCTGGGTCATGATCAGGGCGGCGACCTCCGGGTCGGTAGGCAGACGGCGCTCGATCAACACTCAGTCACAATAGACAAAGC
Organism: Solwaraspora sp. WMMD937; assembly: GCF_029581175.1. Classification (NCBI taxonomy): domain Bacteria; kingdom Bacillati; phylum Actinomycetota; class Actinomycetes; order Micromonosporales; family Micromonosporaceae; genus Solwaraspora; species Solwaraspora sp. WMMD937. The sequence goes on from NZ_CP120738.1 coordinate 6,089,828, forward strand.
GCGTTTCCCGAAGGTTTCGTCCAGTTGGCCGGGATCAGGCCTGATTCCGACAACCCGACGTTCAACTGTCACCAACCCACTTGGTAACTGCCAGTTACCTCGATTCGTCCGGGTCGTCCTCGGCCGGCCGCTGCCGACGGGCCTTGCGGTCCGCCAGCCGCTGCGCGGCGCTGGCCCGGCTCGGCTGCTCCTCCAGCCGGACATCTGTGCCACGGGAGCTCGGCACATACTCGACGTCAGAGAAGTGGCTCGGCTGCCAGTCGAACTCCCACGAGCCGATTCGCACCAACGCACCCGGCTCGGCGCCCGCCTTGGCCAGCGCATCCTCCACGCCCAGCCGGGCCAGCCGATCGGCGAGGAAGCCGACCGCCTCGTCGTTGTCGAAGTTGGTCTGCCGTACCCAGCGTTCCGGGCGGGATCCCCGGACCCGGTACCCGCCGTCAGCGGCCGGCTCGACGGTGAATCCGGCGTCGTCGACGGCCGCCGGCCGCAGCACGATCCGAGTCGGCTCCAGCTCCGGGGCGGCCGCACGGGCGGCGGCGACCAGTTCCGCCAGGGCGTAGGTCAGCTCCCGCAGCCCTTCCCGGGTCGCCGTACTGACCTCGAACGCCCGCAGCCCGCGCGCCGCCAGGTCGTCCCGGACCAGCTCGGCCATTGCCCTACCGTCCGGTACGTCGATCTTGTTGAGCACCACCAGCCGTGGACGGTCCGCCAGACCGCCGTACGCGGCCAGCTCCGCCTCGATCGCGTCGATGTCGGCCAGCGGGTCCCGCCCAGGTTCCAGAGTCGCCGTGTCCACCACATGGGCGAGCACGGCACACCGCTCGATGTGCCGCAGGAACTCCAGACCGAGGCCCTTGCCGGTGGCCGCACCGGGAATGAGCCCGGGCACGTCGGCGACGGTGAAGGTGTGCTCGTCGGCCCGGACCACCCCGAGGTTGGGCACCAGTGTGGTGAACGGGTAGTCAGCGATCCTCGGCCGCGCCGCCGAGATCACCGAGATCAGCGACGACTTGCCGGCCGAGGGAAAACCGACCAGACCCACGTCGGCGACGCTCTTGAGCTCCAGTACGACGTCGAGCTGCTCGCCCGGCTCGCCCAACTCGGCGAAGCCAGGGGCCTTGCGCCGGGCGCTGGCCAACGCGGCGTTGCCCCGGCCGCCCCGGCCACCCCGGGCGATCTCCAGGCTGGTGCCGGCGCCGACCAGATCGGCCAGCACCTCGCCGTCGAGACTCTGCACACTCGTCCCGTTCGGCACCTTGAGCACCAGGTCGGCACCTTTGGCACCGTCCCGGTTGCCGCCCGCCCCGCCCTTGCCATTCTCCGCCTTGGCGTGCGGCCGGAAGTGAAAGTCGAGCAGGGTGTGCACCTGCGGGTCGACGACCAGGGTGACGCTGCCGCCGTGCCCGCCGTTGCCCCCGTCCGGTCCACCAAACGGCTTGAACTTCTCGCGGTGGATCGAGACGCAGCCGTGCCCACCGTTCCCCGCCAGCACATGTAGTACAACCCGGTCGACGAAGGTCGTCACGGCCCTATCCTCTCCACTGCCGCCGGAGGGACCGGCGGACACGACAAAGCGGGCTGGGACCTCTGGTCCGCAGCCCGCTCGTCAGGTTGCTCGACAAGCGTCAGCCAGCAACGCCAGGGCGCCTGCCTGCGGCGGCGCTGTACGGCAGATGCTACTGCGCCGCCGGCACGATGTTGACCGTCTTGCGACCGCGCTTGGTGCCGAACTGCACCGAGCCGGCGGCCAACGCGAACAGCGTGTCGTCGCCGCCCCGGCCAACCAGGTCACCCGGGTGGAACTTGGTGCCGCGCTGACGAATCAGGATTTCGCCGGCGCTGACGACCTGACCACCGAACCGCTTCACACCGAGACGCTTGGCCTCGGAGTCACGGCCGTTCCGCGAGCTGGACGCGCCCTTTTTGTGAGCCATGGCTGGTGCCTACTTCCCGTTCGAGATGCCGGTCACCTTGACCTGGGTCAGCGGCTGACGGTGACCCTGGCGCTTGTGGTAGCCGGTCTTGTTCTTGAACTTGTGGATCCGGATCTTCGGACCCTTGGTCTGCGCGGCGATCTCGCCGGTCACAGCGACCTGGGCAAGCTTGGTCGCGTCGGTCACCAGGTCGTCGCCATCGACGAGGAGCACCGCGGGAAGCGTCACCGCGTCACCGGGGGCACCGGTGATCTTCTCGACCTCGATCACGTCGCCCTCGGCGACCTTGTACTGCTTGCCGCCGGTCTTGACGATCGCGTACATCGGACGCGGACTCCTGTCGTTTGTCGCTGGCGGATGGTGTTCGTGGCAGCTCGGTGGACCGTCGGCTACGCCGTAGGAAACGGGCGCGGCGGTCGCGGACTGAGCAGCCACGGGCACGCAGGAACCTGGCGCACCGGGTGCGCCACCGGCAAGGGTACGCCATGCCGGTGGCAACCCTCAAATCGACCCCGGTCAGGGACGGGTCCGGCGGCGGGTGCCCCCGCTGCGACGGACCCGCCGCCGACCGCCGGCGGCGTGGTCGGCCGCAGACGCGTCCGGGTCATCGTCGTCATCGGCGAGGTCGGGATCGTCCGCCCCGGCCAGGCGGACCGGTGCCGCGCCGTTGCCGTTCTCGACCACCGGGTCCACCTCGTAGCGGGACAGGTCGTAGCCCATCGTCTCGTCCTCGTCCTCCGCAGTCGGATCGACCAGCGGTTGCGCTGCCGCGACGGGAACTTTGATCACGCCGGTGGTGATCGGGGCAGCCTCGACCGGACCGGTCACCGCCGGCTCCCGTACCGCCGGCTGCGCCACCGCGGCGTCGGCGACGCCGGCGACCACCACCACGTCGGCCGGATCATCCGGCTGGTCCGCCCCGGCCGCAGCCGGTACCGCAGGGGTATCCGTGACGTCAGGCGCAGAGGTGACGTCAGGCGCCGGGGAGACGTCGTCCGCCGGTTGATTGGCCTTGCGGCCCCGGCGGCGACCGCCGCCGGGGGTCGCACCGCCCGTACCGCCCGTACCGCCACCGCTGGCCGGAGCTGCGGCGACCGCCTTCGCCCGGTCCCCGGCCCCGGTACCGCTCGACGAGCGCGGCTTCTCCGGCACCGGCTCGGTGTGGATGATCAGCCCGCGGCCCTTGCAACAGTCACAGGTCTCGCTGAACGCCTCCAGCAACCCGGCACCGATCCGCTTACGGGTCATCTGCACCAGACCCAGCGACGTGATCTCGGTGACCTGGTGCTTGGTGCGGTCCCGGCCCAGGCACTCGGTCAGCCGACGCAGCACCAGCTCCCGGTTCGACTCCAGCACCATGTCGATGAAGTCGATCACCACGATGCCGCCGATGTCGCGCAGCCGTAGCTGGCGGACGATCTCCTCGGCTGCCTCCAGGTTGTTACGGGTGACCGTCTCCTCCAGGTTTCCGCCAGCGCCGGTGTACTTGCCGGTGTTCACGTCGATGACGGTCATCGCCTCGGTCCGGTCGATCACCAGGTGACCACCGGACGGCAGGAACACCTTGCGGTCCAGGCCCTTGAGGATCTGCTCGTCGATGCGCCGCTCGGCGAACACGTCCGCCACCGCGGCGTGCCGGCGCAGCCGGGCCAGCAGGTCCGGCGAGACGTGCGCGAGGTAGGACTCCACCATCTCGTACGCGGTGTCGCCCTGCACGACCAGTTCGCGGAAGTCTTCGTTGAACAGGTCCCGGACCACCCTGATGACCAGGTCCGGCTCCTCGTAGAGCAGCGTCGGCGCGCCTCCGGAACCCGCCTTGGCCTGGATGTCCTCCCACTGTGCCTGCAGTCGCTTGACGTCGCGGGACAGCTCGTCCTCGCTGGCGCCTTCGGCCGCGGTCCGCACGATGACCCCGGCACCGTCAGGCACCAACTTCTTGAGGATGTCCCGGAGCCGCTTGCGTTCGGTGTCCGGCAGTTTGCGGCTGATCCCGGAAGCGTTGCCATTCGGCACGTACACCAGATGCCGGCCGGAGAGCGCGACGTGACTGGTGAGCCGAGCACCCTTGTGCCCGATCGGGTCCTTGGTGACCTGCACCAGCACCGAGTCACCGGAACGTAGCGCCTGTTCGATGGACCGGGACCGACCTTCCAGGCCGGTGGCGTCCCAGTTGACCTCACCGGCGTACAGCACCGCGTTGCGGCCACGCCCCACGTCGACGAAGGCGGCCTCCATGCTCGGCAGCACGTTCTGCACCTTGCCGAGGTAGACGTTGCCGGCCATGGTGCCCGACGAGGCCCGGGTGACGTAGTGCTCGACCAGGACGCCGTCCTCCAGCACGGCGATCTGGGTCCGGTCACCGCGCTGGCGCACCACCATGTCCCGGTCCACGGCCTCCCGCCGGGCCAGGAACTCCGACTCGCTGAGGATCGGCGGACGGGTCCGCCGCTGCTCACGGCCGTCCCGACGGCGCTGCCGCTTCGCTTCCAACCGGGTCGACCCAGTGACACCCTGCACCTCGTCGACGGTCTTGCGCGGTTCGCGGATCTTGACGACGGTCGGCACGCCGTCCTCGCCGCCGGACTCGGCGTCGCCCGAGCCACGGCGGCGCCGACGACGCCGCCGACGGGTCGTGGAGTCGCCGTCGCCGTCGGCGTCGTCGGCGGCGCCGCCGTCAGCGGACGCCTCGGTCTCGTCGCCGGCGTCGGCGGCGTCGTCCTCCTCCGCTCCGCCTTTGCCGCGACCCCGGCCACGGCGGCCACGGCGCCGACGGCGCCGGCCGGCCGGCGTGTCGTCGTCATCGTCGTCCGTGTCGGTGTCGGTGTCGGTGGTCGCCGCAGCGGGCTGCTCCTGCGGCGCCTCGGCTGCTTCGGTGACGGCCTCGGCCGTCGGCTCGCTGTCGGCGCTACGCCGGCCCCGCCGGCGGCGCCGCACCGGCTCGTCCTCGCCGGCCGCCTCGGCACCGTCGACGGCCCGGACAGCGTCCTCCGCTGCCGCCGGTTGACCGGCGTCGGTGGCGACCGGCGGGCTTTTCGGATCGGGCGCCATGAACAGTACGACCGGTGGGCCGGCTGCAGCTCTGCGGCGGCGCGACGGCGGCGCGGCGTCCGGCGCCGCAGCGGCGTCGTCGGTCGCCGGGCCGGGCTGGTCCACGGCGGCACCCGGTTCCGCGTCGGAGGCGGCGGTGGCCGCCCCGGACTTCGCCGACCGTCCGGTTGCCCGGGTCGGCGCCGGTTCGGTGGCCAGCGGCTCGGCAGCCGGGGATGGCTCGGCGGCCGGCGTCGCGGGACCGGCCGGCGGCGATGTGGCCAGTTGGGCAGCGGCTGCTCCCGGGGCGGGTTCACTCTCCTCGGCCGGCACCACGACGGCCGGCTCGGCAACCTTCTTCCGCCGGGTCCGAGTGGTCTTCTTGACGGCCGGCTCAGCCGGCTCCGCAGCGGAGTCGGCCGGGCCACCCGTACCGGTGGTGTCCGCTGCCGTCGAACGCCGACGGCGGGTCCGCGACGCCGCAGCCGGTTCACCGGTGGCTGGTGCCTGATCGGCCGAACCACCGGTCGCGGCATCGCCGCCAGCGGCCTCTGCCGGCTCGGCGGCCGCCGCTGCGGCCTTGCTGGTCCGCCGCCGTGTCGTACGGGCGGTTGTGGATCGGGTCACATCAGCGGTAGTGCCGGCCGGTTCGGTACCGGTCCGGTCCCCGCCCTCGGGCTCGTTTTCGAGCATTGGACGTTCTCCAGTTCTGGCCGCCCCGGGCGCGGGTGAGCGCTGCCACGCAGGGTTGCCGCAAAAAGTGATCCGGCGGACGCGCCGCTGAGCTTCCGGCCCGGTGGGGCGAAAGACCCGGAGGCAGACCGCCGAAGTCTGGCTTACTGAGCGCCGGCCGGAACACGGCTGGCGTTCACCGATGGCTGCCCAGCTCGATCCGCCTCCAACGGATCGACGATCTCCCCCTGCGCGGTCAGTGTTCCCTGCGCTAGCCGGGTCACTCGGGGCGGCACCGGCGGCTCCAGGTCGGCCATGACGCGCAGGCCGGAGAGGACGTCATCGGGTCGTACCGACGGGGTGACCTGCCGGACGACTAGGTCGAGTATCGCACACGGCACCGAGCTGACCTCGGAAGGTAGGCCGCTACCCGGACCGGCACCCGGTCCGTCGGTGTTGTCGACCTGGCCGGCGACCACGATCCGCACCACTGCGGCACGGGCGTCGAAGGTCCGTCGGCCCTGCTTGGTCAACCGCTCCACCAGCACCTCCTCGGCGGCGGCGAAAGTCGCCACCGCCCGGCCGGCCGATTCCGGATCGACCTCGGGCAGCTCGATTCGCCACCGCGACGCGTCGATCCGGTCGGCCAGGCTGCCGCCGGTCGCCTCGACCGCCTCCAGAACGTCGAGACCGGGCGACAGCGCGGCGTCGAGCGCCACCCGCAGCCGGTCGGGATCGACCTGCCGCTGCAGACCGATCTCCAAGTACTCGGCCTCGCTGGCGACACCGGTCGGGGCCGCGCTCGCGTAGGAGATCTTGGGGTGCGGGGTGAATCCCTGAGAGAAGGCGACCGGGACACCGCCCCGACGCAATGCCCGTTCGAACGCCCGGGCGAAGTCGCGGTGCGAGGTGAACCGCAGCGGACCGCGCTTGGCGTACCGGATCCGGATCCGTTGCACGACCGGTGCCTGGCCGCCTGCCGGTTGTGGCTTCCTGCTGATCGTGATGCTCCTCGGAAGGGGTAGGGAACGTCGTCATCCTCACCCGGATGGGTGCGGCGCGCCAGTCAGCCCGCCGTCGGGGTCCGCAGGCCGGTGTTGACCGGCGTCAGCGGCAGCAGCTTCTGCCCGGTCGGACCGATCTGGATCTCAGTATCCATTGACGGACAGACACCGCAGTCGAAACAGGGCGTCCACCGGCAGTCATCCTGCTCGTACTCGCCCAACGCGTCCTGCCAGTCCTGCCAGAGCCAGTCCTTGTCCAGCCCGGAGTCCAGGTGGTCCCAGGGCAGCACCTCGGTGGCGTCCCGGTCGCGGACCGTGTACCAGTCCAGGTCGATCCCGTACGCCGGCAGCGTGTCAGCGGCCGCGTCAACCCACCGCTGGTACGAGAAGTGCTCGCTCCAGCCGTCGAACCGGCCGCCGGACTCCCAGACCCGGCGGATCACCGCGCCGACCCGCCGGTCACCGCGCGACAGCAGCCCTTCGATCAGCGACGGCTCACCGTCGTGGTAGCGGTAGCCGATCGCCCGGCCGACCGACCGGTCGGCGTTGATCGCCTGTTTGAGCAGCCGCAGCCGGTTGTCGATCACCTCCGGGCGCTGCATGGACGCCCACTGGAACGGGGTGTGCGGTTTGGGGACGAACCCACCGATCGAGACGGTGCACCGGATGTCCTTGGAGCCGGTCGCCGCCCGGCCCGCCTTGATCACCTCGTGGGCGAGCCGGGCGATCTGCAGCACGTCGTCATCGGTCTCGGTGGGCAGCCCGCACATGAAGTAGAGCTTCACCTGACGCCAGCCGTTGGTGTACGCGGTCACCACCGTGCGGATCAGGTCCTCCTCCGAGACCATCTTGTTGATCACCCGGCGGATCCGCTCCGAGCCGCCCTCCGGAGCGAAGGTCAGCCCGGTACGCCGACCGTTGCGGGACAGCTCCTGCGCGAGCTCGATGTTGAACGCGTCGACCCGCGTCGACGGCAGCGACAGCGACACGTTGGTGCCCGCGTACTGCTCGGCCAGGCCGGAGCACATGTCGCCGATCTCCGAATGGTCGGCTGAGGACAGCGACAACAAACCGACCTCGTGGAAACCGGAGTACTCCAGTCCGTCGGCGACCATCTGGCCGACCGTGGTGATCGACCGCTCCCGCACCGGACGGGTGATCATGCCGGCCTGGCAGAACCGGCAGCCGCGCGTACAGCCGCGGAAGATCTCCACCGCGTAGCGTTCGTGGACCGTCTCGGCCAGCGGCACGATCGGCTTCTTCGGGTACGGCCAGGCGTCCAGGTCCATGGTGGTGCGCTTGTGCACCCGGAACGGCACATCCGCCCGGTTCGGCACCACCCGCTGGATCCGGCCGTCCGGCAGGTAGTCCACGTCGTAGAAGCGCGGCACGTAGATGCTCTCCGTACGGGCCAGCCGCAGCAGCAGCTCGTCGCGCCCGCCCGGCGATCCTTCGGCCTTCCACTGCCGGACGATGCCGGTGATCTCCAGGACGGCTTCCTCGCCGTCGCCGAGCACCGCCGCGTCGATGAAGTCGGCGATCGGCTCCGGGTTGAACGCGGCATGCCCACCGGCCAGCACCACCGGGTGTGAGTCGTCCCGGTCGGCGGCGGACAGCGGGATCCCGGCCAGGTCGATCGCGGTCAGCAGGTTCGTGTAGCCCAGCTCGGTGGCGAACGAGACACCGAAGACGTCGAAGTCGCCAACCGGCCGGTGCGCATCGACGGTGAACTGCGGCACTCCGTGCGCCCGCATCAGCCGTTCCAGGTCCGGCCAGACCGCGTAGGTCCGTTCGGCCAGCACGTCGGGCTGCTCGTTGAGCACCTCGTACAGGATCTGCACGCCCTGGTTCGGCAGGCCGACCTCATAGGCGTCCGGGTACATCAGCGCCCAACGCACCGTCGCGGCGTCCCAGTCCTTGGCCACCGCGCCGAGCTCGCCGCCGACGTACTGGATCGGCTTGCTGACCTGAGGCAGTAGCGGCTCCAACCGGGGCCAGACCGACCTGGCCGTGGGGCCACCCACGGTCGCCGTCGGGGCAGCGCCTGCCGGGACACCCATCAAACCTCCTCCAAACCGCACCGGACACCGGATCAACCACCCAGAGTACGCGGGCGGAGCGGGCGGGCTGGCCGCACGGTACTAACCTCGAACGGGTCCGAGAGGAGATGCATCTGCGATGCGGCAGCCGCAACCGGATGAAGGTCCGACCACGGACCAGCCGGCCGGGGCAGGCGGGTCCGACCCGGCCACGTCACCAGCCCCGTGGCGGGGCTCGGCAGCGGTGCCGCCCCCGCGGCCGCGCCAGCGCTGGTGGCAGCGGGACGCCCCCCGGACGGAGCAGCCACCACCCCGTGACCCCACCCTGCAGCTACCACCCGACGGGTTCACCGAGGACGATCCGGCGACCCGCACCCCGGTCGACCCGTGGGCCGCCGCCGACCCCTGGCCGGCCGGTCAGTCGACGGACCCACCCGCCGAATGGCCCGGTGCCGGGGCGACGACGCCGGAACCAATGGCCTTCCCCCCGCCGGTGTCCCCACCCGCGCCAGCCTCGCCCCCGAACCCGCCACCACCGGTCGCCGGCCCGTACCCGCCGAACCCGGTCCGGCTCCCGGCGACCCGACCGCCGGTCACCGGGCCACCGGTCACCGGGCCACCGGCGCCGACCGGAAAGGCGGCCCGTCGGCAGCGCCGACAACAACGCCGACGACGGCGGCGCTGGCCCTGGAAGACGACGCTGTTCACCCTGCTCACCGTCGCCTGCTGCTGTGGTTGCCCGGCCTACTACGGCAAGCCGCTGTGGGACCAGTACCCGGCGAACGCCGCGCTCCCCGGGCAGGTCGCCGACCTGCGGCTCAGCGACGACGGTTCCAGCCAGGAAACGGTCGCCCGGTTGGAAGGTGAGATGCGCACCGCCCATCTGCTGGCCGAGGACACCTTCGCCGGGGTGTACCGGGACGGCAACGGCAAGCTCGTGGTGCTGTACGGCATCACCGGCTTCCGGATGACGCCCGGCAGCGACCTGGACAGCGAGGTCGGCCGGATCAGCGACGTGTACCAGATGGATGCCGTCGAGACATTCGAGACTGGCACCCGGGGCACCCACCTGACCTGCGGAACCGGCGTCTCCGACGGCGACGACGTGGTGGTCTGCGCCTGGGCCGACCACGGCAGCCTCGGCACCGCGCTGTTCACCCGCCGGTCGGTCGAGGAGAGCGCGACGTTGACCGGGCAACTACGCGCCCAGGTGATCAGCCGGGAGTGACCCGGAGCGGCTCAGCCGGCGGCGTCGCCGTTACCGTTGCCCGGCTGGCCGTCGCCGGTCCTGGCCCCGCCGGCGGTCCGCGGTGGCGCGTACCGGGGCACGTACTCCTGGCCGGTGAGCTGCTGAATCTCGCTCATCACCTCATCGGTGATCCGGCGCATCTCGGAGCGGTCATCGCCGCGCCCGGTGAAGTCGAGCGGCTTGCCGAACCGGACCGTGACGGTGCCCCGGCTCAGCTTCGGCCAGAGCGACCCGATCGGCTGGATCTGCGCGGTGCCGACGAACCCGACCGGGACGACCGGCACCCCGGCGGCCAGCGCCAGCCGGGCCACCCCGGTCCGGCCCCGGTACAGCCGCCCGTCCGGCGAGCGGGTGCCCTCCGGGAAGACGGCCACCTGCCGGCCGGCCCGCAGCAGCGGGATCGCGCCGTCGAAGGCGCTCAGCGCCGCCCGCCCGCCGCCGCGTTCCACCCGGATCGCGCCGAGCCCGGTCACCAGGCCCTTGGTCAGCAGCCCACGGAATCCGGTGCCGTCGAAGTACTCGGCCTTGGCCCAGAACGCCACGTGCCGGGGCAGCACCGCGCCGAGGAAGTACTCGTCGGCGACGGACAGGTGGTTCGCGGCCAGGATCACCCCGCCGGTGGTGGGGACGTTCTCCCGCCCTTCCACCTTGGGTCGCCAGCCCAGCAGCAACGCTGGTCCGACAGTGACTTTGCCGATCGAATACAGCGGCGGCACGGATCCTCCGGCGACGGGACAGGCATGGGTGGGTCGGACAGACACGGTAGCGGACGGGATCCCGCCCGGACCGGTCAGACCCGCTGCACCCGCACCGACACCGGCTCACCGTCGCCCACCTCACCGGCGAATCCACCCGCCGGACCGGCGGCCGACGCCCCGGACGGGTCGAACGTCACCTCGTCGGCGAGCACCTCACCGGCGACGAAATCCTGGTACGCCCGTACTGCCGCCGCCACCTCCGCCCCGGCGACCACCGTGACCCGGACCCGGTCGGTGATCCGCAGATCCGCCTCCCGCCGGGCCTGCTGGATCACCCGGACCAGGTCCCGGGCCAGCCCTTCGGCGGCCAGCTCCGGCGTGACGGTGGTGTCCAGCACCACCACCCCCTGCCCGGCCGGCAACGGTGCGGAATGCTCCGGGTCGGCGGCGACCAGCTTCAACTCGTACTCCCCGTCGGCCAGCCGGACCCCGGCGGCGACCGGCGCGCCGTCGTCGCCAAGCGCCCAGTCGCCGGACTTCACCGCCCGGATCACCGCCTGTACCTGGCCGCCGACCCGGGGGCCGAGCACCCGGGGCACCACGGTCAGCACCTGCTGGCAGTGGTCGGCAACGGCGTCGGTGAACTCCACCGACTTGACATTGACCTCGTCGGCGACCAGGTCGGCGAACGGCCGCAGTTGTGGCGCGGCGGCGCTGGCCACGGTCAGCGCCGGCAACGGCAGCCGGACCCGCAGATTGCGGGCCTTGCGCAGCGACAGCCCGGCCGAGCAGACCTCGCGGACCGCGTCCATCGACGCGACCAGGTCGTGGTCGGCGGGGAACTCGCCGGCGGCCGGCCAGTCGGTCAGGTGCACCGACCGTTCACCGGTCAGCCCGCGCCAGATCTCCTCGCTGGTCAACGGTGCCAACGGCGCCACCACCCGGGTGAGCGTCTCCAGCACGGTGTAGAGGGTGTCGAACGCGTCGGTGTCGCCGGACCAGAACCGGTCCCGGGACCGGCGGACGTACCAGTTGGTCAACGCGTCGAGGTAGGTACGCACGCTGGCGCAGGCACCGGAGATGTCGTAGCCGTCCATCTGCCGGGTGGCCTCGTCGACCAGTTCACCGGTCTTGGCCAGCACGTACCGGTCGAGCAGGTGGGTGCTGTCGGTACGCCGGGTCGCGGTGTAGCCGTCCGCGTTGGCGTACAACGCGAAGAAGTACCAGACGTTCCACAGCGGCAGCAGCACCTGCCGGACGGCGTCGCGGACGCCGCTCTCCACCACCGCCATGTCGCCGCCGCGCAGCACCGGCGAGGCCATCAGCATCCAGCGCATCGCGTCCGAGCCGTAGGTGTCGAACACCTCGTACACGTCCGGGTAGTTACGCAGGCTCTTGCTCATCTTGCGCCCGTCGGCGCCGAGCAGGATGCCGTGGCTGACGCAGTTGCGGAACGCCGGCCGGTCGAACAACGCGGTGGCCAGCACGTGCATGGTGTAGAACCAGCCACGGGTCTGCCCGATGTACTCGACGATGAAGTCGCCCGGATAGTGGTGCTCGAACCACTCACGGTTCTCGAACGGGTAGTGCACCTGGGCGAACGGCATCGACCCGGACTCGAACCAGCAGTCGAGCACCTCCGGCACCCGGCGCATCGTGGACCGTCCGGTCGGGTCGTCCGGGTTGGGCCGGGTCAGCTCGTCGATGCCGGGCCGGTGCAGGTCGGCCGGGCGTACGCCGAAGTCGCGTTCCAACTCGTCGAGCGAGCCGTACACATCGACCCGTGGGTAGGCCGGGTCGTCCGAGCGCCACACCGGGATCGGCGAGCCCCAGAACCGGTTCCGGCTGATCGACCAGTCCCGCGCTCCGGCCAGCCACTTGCCGAACGAGCCGTCCTTGACGTGCGCCGGCGTCCAGGAGATCTGCTGGTTCAGCTCCACCATCCGATCCCGGAAGGTGGACACGGCCACGAACCACGACGACACCGCCTTGTAGACCAACGGCGTGTCACAGCGCCAGCAGTGCGGGTACGAGTGGGTGTAGGTGTCGTGGCGCAGCAGCAGACCCCGGTCGCGCAGCTCACGGATGATCGGCTTGTTGGTGTCGAAGACCTGCTCCCCCGCGTACGGCGGGACCAGGGCGGTGAACCGGGTGTGGTCGTCGACGGTGACGATCGTCGGGATGCCGGCGGCGTTGCAGGTGTTCTGGTCGTCCTCACCGAACGCCGGGGCCATGTGCACCACCCCGGTGCCGTCCTCGGTGGTGACGAAGTCTGCGCCGAGGACCTGGTAGGCGTTCGGGCCGGCCTGGTCGACCAGGTAGTCGAACAGCGGGGTGTAGCGGCGTCCGACCAGGTCGGCGCCGCGGACCGTGCCGACCCGCTCGAACCCGTCCAGTTCCTTGGCGTACGCCTCGACCCGTGCCGCCCCGAGCAGGTACCGCTGCCCGTCGCGCCGCAGCACCGCGTACTCGATGTCCGGGCCGACGGCGAGGGCCAGGTTCGACGGCAGCGTCCACGGCGTGGTGGTCCACACCCCGATCCGTTCCGTCTCACCGCCGGGCTGCGCCGGCGCCAGCTCGAACCAGACGGTGACGGTCGGGTCCTGCCGGTCCCGGTAGACATCGTCCATCCGGGTCTCGGTGTTGCTCAGCGGCGTCTCGCACCGCCAGCAGTAGGCCAGCACCCGGAAACCCTCGTAGACCAGCCCCTTGTCGTACAGGGCCTTGAAGGCCCACATGACGCTCTCCATGTAGTCCAGGTCGAGCGTCTTGTAGTCGTTGACGAAGTCGACCCAGCGGGCCTGCCGGGTGACGTAACGCTCCCAGTCCTGCGTGTAGGTCAGCACCGAGCTGCGGCAGACGTCGTTGAAACGCTCCATGCCCAGCTCGACGATCTCCGCCTTGGTGGAGATGCCGAGCTGGCGTTCGGCTTCGACCTCGGCGGGCAGCCCGTGGCAGTCCCAGCCGAAGCGGCGCTCGACCCGCCGGCCGCGCATCGTCTGGTAGCGCGGCACCACGTCCTTGACGTAGCCGGTGAACAGGTGGCCGTAGTGCGGCAGGCCGTTGGCGAACGGCGGGCCGTCGTAGAAAACGTACTCGTTGGCGCCGTCCGGGCCCGGGTCGCGCTGGCCGACGCTGGCTTCGAAGGTCTTGTCCGCCGTCCAGTAGTCCAGGACGCGGCGCTCCACCTCGGGCAGGTCCGGACTGGCCGGCACGCCGGTGGCGGCGGGGTCGGTCATCGGGTACGCCATGGTGGTGCCCTCTCCTCGCGCAGCTCACTGTCTCGTGGTCTGCGAGGACGAACCCGCCGGGCGGTCGCCGGCTGCTGCCGGACGTCGCCACGGTGGGCCGCGGTACCACCTCGCTTGGCGGTCGCCGAGGTGCACGACCGCCCGCTCATCGGCCGGCTGTGACGGGCCGGACCCGTCCGGTTCTACTGGGGCCGCCGCTGCCGGGCAGTCGTGGCCGGTTCTTCCGGAGGCTCACCGGTGATGGCCGGGTCGTCGCCTTTGGGTTGCCTTCGGTTCCGAGCGTATCCCACCCGTCGAGCCGGTTTCCGTCCGCCCGCCACTTCCGGTCTCAGCGGGCGGGTGGGGCCGGCAGGGTGGTCGACCAGAGCGAACGGCCGTCCCGGTCGCGCAGGTGCACGGTGAACGCCCGGGACCCGCCGTCGACGAACACCTCGCCGTAGTGCTGGAAGCCCTCGGCCGGCGACGTGTTGGCCCGCGGCGGGGCGTTGACGAACACCGCCTCCGGGCCGAACGTACCGTCGAGGGTGTTCGGGCCGAACGCCCCGGCGTGCGCCGGGCCGGAGACGAACTCCCAGAACGGGGTGAAGTCGGCCACCGCGGCCCGCGCCGGGTCGTAGTGATGGGCGGCGGTGTAGTGCACGTCGGCGGTGAGGAAGACGATGCCGGTGACGCCGGCCCGGTGCGCCGCGCCGAGGATCTCGGCGAACTCCAGCTCCCGCCCGGCCGGTGCGCCGCCGTCGCCCTGGGCGATCCCTTCCTGGGCCCCGCCACCGTCCGGCACGATCAGGCCGAGCGGCAGGTCGTTGGCGATCACCTTCCAGGTGGCCGTCGACCGGGTGAGCTCGCGGATCAGCCACTGCCGTTGCTGGGTGCCGAGCAGGCCACGATGCGGGTCGGCGTAGGTGTTGCCGTCGTTGGGGTCCTTGTAGGTGCGCATGTCGAGGACGAACACGTCCAGCAGCGGCCCGTAGCGGACCACCCGGTACAGCGGCCCGTCGTCCGGGGTCGGCAGCCACTCGTGAAACGCCTGCCGGGACCGGGCGGCCAGCACGTCGACCCGGGTCTCGGTGTAACGCGCGTCAGTGAGGATCTCGCCCGGGTACCAGTTGTTGGTCACCTCGTGGTCGTCCCACTGGTTGAGTTGCGGCACCTCGGCGGCGAACGCCCGCAGCTGCGCGTCGAGCAGGTTGTAGGCGAACTGGCCACGGAACTCGGTGAGCGTCTCGGCGACCTTGGACTTCTCCGGGGTCACCAGGTTGCGCCACACCCGCCCGTCCGGCAGGGTGACCGTCTCGGCGAGCGGGTTGTCGGCGTACACCGTGTCACCGCTGCACAGGAAGAAGTCCGGCCGGCCACGCCGCATCGCCTCGAAGATCCGCATCCCGCCGAAGTCGTCGCTGATCCCCCAGCCCTGACCGGCGATGTCCCCGGTCCAGACGAACCGCACGTCGTCGACCCGCCCGCCGAGACCGCCGCCCGGCCGGCCCCGGTGGGGTCCGTGGTGGCCACCGGCGCGGGGTGCGGTGCGCAGCGAACCGGTCAGCGGTTCGCTGACCAGGCCGGGACGGTGCAGGCTCTCCACCCGCACCCGGTAGTGCAGCCGCTCGCCGGCGGGCAGGCCACGCAGCCGCACCTTGCCGGTGTAGTCGCCCCGGCCGTCGAGCACCGGGCCGCGTACCCGTCGGGCGTCGCGCAGGTCGGGCCGGCGGCCGACCTCGACGATCAGCCGGCCGACGCGGTCGGCGCGGGTCCAGACGACGGCCTCGCCGGGGCCGACCACGCCGCTCTGCACACCGTGGGTGAGCACCGGACGGCCGGTGGGGTGCCAGGCCGGTGTGATGGGCCGGCCCGCAGCTGCGGGCCCGCTGGCGGCCGCGCCGGCCTCGCCGATCAGCGCGCCGCCGGCGAGCCCGGCACCGCCGGCCAGTCCGGCCCGCAGCAGGGTACGGCGGTCGAATGGGTTCATCGAAATCCTCCTGGTAAGTACGGCGTTCCCAAGAGGTCTATCGATCAAATGTGGCGAGCTCCACCGGATCAGGTGACCAGCACACGAACCGGCCGATAACCCGCAGCTGATCGACCGGGATCAGCCCAGGTCGGGGAACCAGAGCTTGATCTCGCGGGCCGCGCTCTCCGGGGAGTCCGAGGCGTGCACCAGGTTCTCCCGGTTGGACAGCGCCAGGTCGCCGCGAATGGTGCCGGCTGCCGCCTTGCGCCCGTCGGTGGTGCCGATCAGCGCACGCACCACCTCGATCGCCTGGTCACCGGCGAGCACCAGGGCGACCAGCGGCCCACTGGTCATGAACTCCTTGAGCGGCGGGTAGAACGGCTTGTCCACATGGTCGGCGTAGTGCGCGCCGGCCAACTCCTCGTCCATCCGGCGCGACTGCAGGGTGACCAGGTGCAGTCCCTTACGCTCGAACCGGCCGAGAATCTCGCCGACCAAGCCGCGCCGGACCGCGTCCGGCTTGATCAACACGAGGGTACGTTCGACATCGGTGGGGCTGGACACGCTGGCTCCTTATCGACGGACCGGCACCGCTCCCCTGCGAAGCGATCCGGTACGGACTGGCGCTGCCAGCCTAGTGGGTCCACGCCGCCCCGCGCGTCATGATGGAGGGCCAGGGGACGGACGAGGTCCGGCGGCTACCGACGCCACCGGTCGCGGCTCTTCCATCCTCGCCGGGCCCGGCCTAGCCTGGCCTTGACGCAGGGAGGTCTACTGTGGCGAACGGCCATCGATCGGTTTCCACCGCCCGCAAGCTCATCGCGACGGTGCTGGGCACTTTCGCCACGTTCATCGTCCTCTTCGGCGCCGGCATGACCAGCTGGGCCATCGCCGCGCTGGGGGTGGCACTGCTGGTGCTCGCGGTCAGCCTGGTGCTGATCACCGCGTTCCCCGGCACCGAGCGCGCCTGGGTGGCCGGCATCGCCCACGTCCGCAGCGTCTCCGAGCCACCGGCCTCCTCCGCCTACGGCCGCTGCGAACTGCAGATTCTGGTGGACGCGCCGGGCGTACCGCCCCGGTCGGTCAAGGTCCGCGACCCCCGGGTGCCGGTGGCGAAGTGGCCCGACCCCGGCGCCACGCTGCCGATCATGGTCGCCATCGACGACCAACGCCACGTACGGATCATCTGGGACGACGTGCTGACCCACGCTGAAGCCGCCGCGGAGCGGGCCGACCTGCCGCCGGAGTTCGACGAGCCCGACTTCAGCACCCTCGACGACGACCTGCTCGACGTGGATGAGGAGCCGCCGTGGGCCCGGCGACGCTCCGACGACCTGTTCCTCGACCCGGACACCGCCCAGACCGCCGATCTCGGCGCGGCGCTGCGCGACGACGATCCGGCCGAGCCCGCCGGTCCAACCGACGATCCGCGTCAGCGGCGACGCGACCCGGCGGAAAATCCCCGGCCGGACTTCGCCACCCCGGGGTTCGACCCCGACATCGAACAGTCCGAGCCGGCGGAGCCGGGCCGGGTCGACGCCCCCGGCAAGGTCGACGACCCCGTCGTGGTGAGCCAGTCACCGGGGGGTCACAAGGTGGTGGACGGCACCGTGGTGGACCCGCAGCCGGTGCCGTTGCCGCGCCGCGCCCGGCCACGGCCGTACTCCCCACCCGCTGAGCCGGAGGCCGGCACGGTCACCGCCGGAACGGACCGGGGCCGGGCCACCGCCGAGGCCCGCGCCGAGTCGCCGACCGCCACCGGGACGGCGCTGGCCGACCAGCCCGACCAGGACGCAGACGACCCCGACGGCGAGTCGGTGACCGACCCCGACGGCCCGCTCGCCGACCTGGCCGACGCCGGCCCGGTGACCGGCCCCGACACCCTGGCCGACGAACCCGACGACCACGGGCCGATCCACGGCGTCGGGCTGACCCTGCTCGTCGCGGACCTCGAACGGTCGGTCGGGTTCTACCGCGACATGCTCGGCTTCTTCGAGATCGACGGCGGGGACGGCAACGCGGTGCTCGCTTCCGGGCAGACCCGCCTGGTGCTGCGGTCGGTGCCCGAGGTCGCCCCGGTCAATCGTCGGCTCATGCACCTCAACCTCGAAGTCGACGGCCTGCAACGGATGCACGACGACCTCAAGGCCAAAGGGGTGCGGTTCACCTACGCGCCCCGGGCGGTCAACCGTGGTGCCCGGCTGGAACTGTGGGCGGCTGCTTTCCGCGACCCGGACGGCCACGGTATCGCAATCATCGAGTGGCGCGACCGTGACCAGCCCGCGACCGACACCGACGCAGCACAGTGATTGTCAGCTGAGGATGACCCGCCGGACGTGCCACACGTACGCCCAGACGACGCCGAACAGCACCCCCACCACCAGCAGTGACCAGTGCAGCAGGCCGGCTAGCAGGACCAGCCCTTGCAGCACCGTGCTGGCGTACCAGGCCCAGCCGCGCCGCAGCAGGCCGGCGAGCAGCACCGCGCCGACGGCGAGGACAGCGCTGGCCACCATCGCCGCCGGGCCGGAGCCGTCGCCCAGCATCCGGATCGGCTGGATCGCCAGCACCAGCACCAACGCTTCCAGGCCGAGAGTCGCCGCGCCGAGCCCGCGCGCGGCGGCCGGCGGGTTGCGCAACCCCGACCGACGCGGCGGCGGCCCGGCCGGGTCGTCGGTTGTTGGGTCGTCCGTCACCGGGTCAGCGCTCACCGGGTCAGCAGCCGGCGTGCGTCGGCCACCGTCACCACCGATCCGGTGATCAGGACCCCCACCCCACTGAGCTCCCCGTCGAGGTCAGCCTCGGCCAGCTCCACCGCCGCCTCGATCGCGTCCGGCATCTGCTGGGCCACCCGTACCCGGTCGACGCCGAACGCCTCGACCGCGAGACCGGCCAACTGACCGACCGGCATCGCCCGCGGCGACGTGTTGCCGGTCACCACCAGTGCGTCCGCCACCGGCTCCAGCAGATCCAGCAGCGCCTCGGCGTCCTTGTCGGCCAGCACGGCGATTACCACCACGAGCCGCCGGAACGCGAACTCCTCCTGCACCGCGGTGACCGTGGCCGCCATCCCGTGCGGGTTGTGGGCACCGTCGAGCAGGATCGTCGGCGCGCTGCGTACCCGCTCCAGCCGGCCCGGTGACGACACCGCGGCGAAGCCGTGCCGGACCGGCTCGGCGTCCAACGTCCGACCCGGGCCGGCACCGAGGAACGCCTCCACCGCCGCCAGCGCCAACGCCGCGTTCTGCGCCTGATGCGCCCCGTGCAGCGGCAGGAACACCTCGTCGTAGCGGCCGCCGAGCCCCTGCAACGTGAGCATCTGCCCGCCGACCGCGACCGCGCGGTGGACCACGCCGAACTCGCCACCCTCCCGGGCGATGGTGGCCCCCACCTCGGCGCACCGGTCCAGGATCGGCCCGGCCGCCTCCTCCGGCTGCACCGCGGTGACCACCGTCGACCCGGCGTGCACGATGCCGGCCTTGGCCCAGGCGATGTCGGTGAGGGTGTCGCCCAGCCACTCGGTGTGATCCAGACCAATCGGAGTGATCACGCAGACACCGGCGGACAACACGTTCGTGGCGTCCTCGGCACCACCCAGCCCGACCTCCACCACCGCCACGTCGACCGGGGCGTCGGCGAACGTCGCGAACCCCAACGCGGTCGTCATGTCGAAGTACGTCAACGGCTCCGCGGCCTGCTTGTCGACCAGCTCGGCCAATGGCGCGACCTCCCGGTACACGGCGGCGAACCGCTCCTCGCTGACCGGCTCACCGTCCAGGCTGATCCGCTCCCGCACCGTCTCCAGATGCGGGCTGGTGTAGCGGCCGGTGTGCAGCCCGAAGGCCCGCAGCAGCGAGTCGATCATCCGGGCGGTCGAGGTTTTGCCGTTGGTCCCGGTCAAGTGGATCGACGGGTACGCCCGCTGCGGACTACCCAGCAGGTCCAGCAGCTGGCCGATCCGGTCCAGGTCGAACACCATCCGGGTGAAGCCCCGGTCGGCGAGCTCCTGCTCGACCCGCGCGAACTCGCCACCCGGCCGCTGCTTCGCACCGCCGGTGGCCCCCGTACGACGTACCGTCACGACTGCTCACCGTCGGCGGCCGGCAGCGCGGCGAGCGCTCCGGCGATGCGGGCCAGCTCCGCCTCGGCCACTGCCAACCGGGTACGGATCTTGTCCACCACCGGGGCCGGTGCCTTGTCGACGAACGCGCTGTTGCCCAGCTTGGCCCGGCACTGCTCGGCTTCCCGCTCGGCCGCCGCCCGGTCCTTGGTCAACCGGGCGCGTTCAGCCGCCACGTCGATCGAACCGCGGGTGTCGAACTCGACACCGACCTGTGCGGTCACTGCAAGCTTCGCGGTGGCCGAGAACTCGACGGCCGGCTCGTCCAGCCGGGTCAGCGACCGGATCAGCGGCTCGTGCCCGCCGACGCCCGCGTCGGCCAGACCGGTCAGCCGGGCGCTGACCCGTTGGGTCGGCCGCAGCCCCTGGTCCGACCGGAACCGGCGGACCTCGGTGACCACCCGCTGCACCACGGCCAGCTCCGCCTCCGCCGCCGGATCGTGCCACTCCGGATCGGCGACCGGCCAGGAAGCCACCATCAGGCTGCCGGCCGCTGGCTGGCCCGACCCGGCCAGCACCGACCACAACTCGTCGGTGACGAACGGAATAACCGGGTGGAGCAGCCGCAGCAGCTGGTCGAGCACGTGGCCGAGCACCCGCCGGGTCCGGTCAGCGGCCTCCCCGCCGGCGCCCAGCACCGGCTTGCTCAGCTCCAGATACCAGTCGCAGACGTCGTCCCAGGCGAAGTGGTAGAGCGTGTCACACGCCTTGGCCAGCTCGAACGCCTCGAACTGCTGGTCGACCTGAGCCGTCACCTCCTGCAGCCGGGACATGATCCACCGGTCGGTCATGCCCAGATCCGCCGGGTCGGGCAGGTCGCCGGTCAGGTGCGCGCCGTTGAGCAGCGCGAACCGGGTGGCGTTCCACAGCTTGTTACAGAAGTTGCGGGAACCCTGGCACCACTCCTCGCTGACCGGCACGTCGGCGCCCGGGTTGGCACCCCGGACCAGGGTGAACCGGGTGGCGTCGGCGCCGAACCGGTCGATCCAGTCGAGCGGGTCGACGACGTTGCCGTACGACTTGGACATCTTCTTGCCGAACTGGTCGCGGACCATGCCGTGCAGGGCCACCACGTCGAACGGCTGCCGGCCGTCCATCGCGTACAGCCCGAACATCATCATCCGGGCCACCCAGAAGAACAGGATGTCGTAGCCGGTCACCAGCACACTGGTCGGGTAGAAGGTCTGCAGGTCGTCGGTCTGGTCCGGCCAGCCGAGCGTGGAGAACGGCCACAGCGCGCTGGAGAACCAGGTGTCGAGGACGTCCTCGTCCTGCCGCCAGCCGGCACCGGCCGGCGGCTGCTCGTCGGGTCCGACGCAGACGACCTCGCCGCCCGGGCCGTACCAGACCGGGATCCGGTGCCCCCACCACAGCTGCCGGGAGATGCACCAGTCGTGCATGTTGTCGACCCAGGCAAAGTAGCGGGCGGCCAGCTCCGGCGGCTCCACCCGGGTCCGGCCGTCACGCACCGCGTCCCCGGCGGCCTTCGCCAGCGGGCCGGTCCGGACGAACCACTGCAACGACAGCCGCGGCTCGACCGTGGTCCGGCACCGCGAGCAGTGACCGACCGCGTGCACGTACGGCCGCTTCTCGGCCACCACCCGGCCTTCGGCCCGCAACGCCGCGACGATCGCCGGCCGCGCCTCGAACCGGTCGAGTCCTTCGAACGGTCCGGCGGCCGTGACCACCGCACGCTCGTCGAGGATGGTCAGGCTCGGCAGCCCGTGTCGTTGGCCGATCTCGAAGTCGTTGGGGTCGTGCGCCGGGGTCACCTTCACCGCGCCCGTGCCGAACGTCGGATCGACGTGCGCGTCCGCGACGATCGGGATCCGCCGACCGGTCAACGGCAACTCAACCTCGGTGCCGACGAGATGCCGGTAGCGGTCGTCGTCCGGGTGCACCGCCACAGCGGTGTCGCCCAGCATCGTCTCGACCCGGGTGGTGGCCACCACGATCGACGCGTCGCCCTCGCCGTACCGGATGGAAACCAGCTCGCCGTCGTCGTCGTTGTGTTCCACCTCGATGTCGGACAGGGCGGTTCGGCACCGCGGGCACCAGTTGATGATGCGCTCGGCGCGATAGATCAGGTCGTCGTCGTAGAGACGCTTGAAGATGGTCTGCACCGCCCGGGACAGGCCCTCGTCCATCGTGAAACGTTCCCGGTCCCAGTCGACCGAGTCGCCGAGACGGCGCATCTGCCCGAGGATGGTGCCGCCCGACTCGGCTTTCCACTGCCAGACCCGGTCGATGAACTGTTCCCGGCCAAGGTCGTGCCGGGACAGACCTTCGGCGGCGAGTTGTCGCTCCACGACGTTCTGGGTGGCAATCCCGGCGTGGTCCATGCCGGGCAACCAGAGCGCCTCGAAGCCCTGCATCCGCTTGCGTCGGATCAGGGTGTCCTGGATCGAGTGGTCGAGTGCGTGCCCGACGTGCAGCGACCCCGTGACGTTCGGCGGCGGCACCACGATGGTGAACGGCGGCTTCCCGCTGCCCGCGTCGGCCCGGAAGTAACCTTCGGCTACCCACCACTCGTACCGCCGCTGTTCGACCTCGCCCGGAGCGTACTGGGCCGGCAACATAGGGGCTGCGTCGTGTTGGGGCTGCGGAGTCTCGGTCACCCATCGAGTTTACGGAGCCCCCGCACCCGAATTCACGCAGGCCCGACTGCGGCAGGCCAGCTGTCTCGGGCCGCTTGACGGGGCCGACGGGCGGCACCCACCGCTCGGCGGACTCGGTGACGTACGGTGTCGGGCATGGTCGACGACATATTCGGCGGACGACGGCCGGCTCATCAGGGACCGGCCGACCGTCAGGGACCGGTCGACGTGACCCCGGAGGCCCAGCCGACGCCGGGCGACGAAGAGCGCCGCAGCCGAGGTGTCCGGGTCGGACGCGGCCGGCGCGTCGTCGTCATCGGCTCGCTCGCCGCGATCGGTGTGCTGGGCGTCGGTCTACTCGGTGCGACCGGCTTACGCATCGTCACGCAGAAGGATGCCAGCCTGAGCGCCCCGGACGAGGCCGCCGGGCTGGTCCGCGACGACGGGGAACAGGCCAGGAGTACGGCCGACTACCTGCACAGCGCCTTCGCCGCCGGAATCGACCTGGACCACAGCACGGCTGCCGTATACCGGGACCCGTTCGCGGCGGACCGCAGCGTTCTGGTCTTCGGTGGCACCGCTCTGCTCTGGTCACCCGAGCACGACCTGGACGCGCTGCTGAAGATCGTCGGTGACGAGGAGGGTTCGGTCACCGGCGTCCACCAGGTACCAGCCGGAACGTACGGCGGCGTGATGAAGTGTGGCAGCACGCCTACCGGTGACCAGGAGATGCCGGTCTGCGGTTGGGCGGACCACGGGAGCATCGCGGTGGCGCTGTTCCCGGGGCGTACCGTCGGCGAGTCAGCCGCGCTGCTCGCGGACCTGCGGATGGACCTTCAGCAGCGGGACTGACGTCCGTACGACGGTCTACTGCACGGGTCGGCACGGTGTCGTTGCACAGGGCGGACCTCCGAGGGATCTTCCCTGGAAACACTTGTGGGCCACCCGTACGGGTGACCCACAAGTAAAAATGTCCGGCGGTGACCTACTCTCCCACACCCTCACGAGTGCAGTACCATCGGCGCTGGAGAGCTTAGCTACCGGGTTCGGAATGTAACCGGGCGTTTCCCCTCCGCCATAACCGCCGTAACCCTAACAACAAACCAAACACACACAGTGTTCGTTTGCCCAGAATCACACAGTGGACGCGTACATCTTCGAAGTCAAGTCCTCGGCCTATTAGTACCGGTCAACTGAACCAGTTACCTGGCTTACATCTCCGGCCTATCAACCCAGTCATCTACTGGGAGCCTTACCCCACAAAATGGGTGGGACACCTCATCTTGAAGCGAGCTTCCCGCTTAGATGCTTTCAGCGGTTATCCCTTCCGAACGTAGCCAACCAGCCGTGCCCCTGGCGGGACAACTGGCACACCAGAGGTTCGTCCGTCCCGGTCCTCTCGTACTAGGGACAGCCCTTCTCAAGTATCCTACGCGCGCGGCGGATAGGGACCGAACTGTCTCACGACGTTCTAAACCCAGCTCGCGTACCGCTTTAATGGGCGAACAGCCCAACCCTTGGGACCTGCTACAGCCCCAGGATGCGACGAGCCGACATCGAGGTGCCAAACCATCCCGTCGATATGGACTCTTGGGGAAGATCAGCCTGTTATCCCCGGGGTACCTTTTATCCGTTGAGCGACACCGCTTCCACACGCAAGTGCCGGATCACTAGTCCCGACTTTCGTCCCTGCTCGACCTGTCAGTCTCACAGTCAAGCTCCCTTGTGCACTTACACTCAACACCTGATTGCCAACCAGGATGAGGGAACCTTTGGGCGCCTCCGTTACCCTTTAGGAGGCAACCGCCCCAGTTAAACTACCCACCAGACACTGTCCCTGAACCGGATCACGGTCCGAAGTTAGAAACCCAAATCAACCAGAGTGGTATTTCAACAACGACTCCACCGATACTGGCGTACCAGCTTCACAGTCTCCCACCTATCCTACACAAGCTAATTCGAGTACCAATGTCAAGCTATAGTAAAGGTCCCGGGGTCTTTCCGTCCTGCCGCGCGTAACGAGCATCTTTACTCGTAATGCAATTTCGCCGGGCCTGTGGTTGAGACAGTAGGAAAGTCGTTACGCCATTCGTGCAGGTCGGAACTTACCCGACAAGGAATTTCGCTACCTTAGGATGGTTATAGTTACCACCGCCGTTTACTGGCGCTTAAGTTCTCAGCTTCGCCCCGAAGAGCTAACCGGTCCCCTTAACGTTCCAGCACCGGGCAGGCGTCAGTCCATATACATCGAATTACTTCTTCGCATGGACCTGTGTTTTTAGTAAACAGTCGCTTTCCCCTGGTCTCTGCGGCCATACAACGCTCCACCCGAAAAGAGCTTCACGTCTCCGGCCCCCCTTCTCCCTAAGTTACGGGGGCAATTTGCCGAGTTCCTTAACCACAGTTCGCCCGATCGCCTCGGTATTCTCTACCTGACCACCTGTGTCGGTTTAGGGTACGGGCCGCTAGAAGCTCGCTAGAGGCTTTTCTCGGCAACATAGGATCACTGACTTCACCTGAATCGGCTCGGCATCACGTCTCAGCCACACGCACCACGGATTTACCTATGATGCAGCCTACACGCTTACCCCGGCACAACCACCGGCCGGGATCAGCTACCTTCCTGCGTCACCCCATCGCTTGACTACTACCCGCCAGGTTCCCGCGCTCCCTCAGATCAGTCCGAAAACCTCACCAAGTTCGGGCAGTTAGCACAACGAGGTTCATCATGGGCGCTCCTTCGCGGGTACGGGAATATCAACCCGTTGTCCATCGACTACGCCTCTCGGCCTCGCCTTAGGTCCCGACTCACCCAGGGCGGATTAGCCTGGCCCTGGAACCCTTGGTCATCCGGCGGAAGGGTTTCTCACCCTTCTTTCGCTACTCATGCCTGCATTCTCACTCGTGCCGCGTCCACAGCTGGGTCACCCCGCTGCTTCACCCCCGGCACGACGCTCCCCTACCCATCCACACACCTGCACCAACCCTCGAAAGAGTCAGCGAAGTACACGCGTGAATGCCACAGCTTCGGCGGTGTGCTTGAGCCCCGCTACATTGTCGGCGCGGAACCACTTGACCAGTGAGCTATTACGCACTCTTTAAAGGGTGGCTGCTTCTAAGCCAACCTCCTGGTTGTCTAAGCGACCCCACATCCTTTTCCACTTAGCACACGCTTAGGGGCCTTAGCTGGTGATCTGGGCTGTTTCCCTCTCGACTACGAAGCTTATCCCCCGCAGTCTCACTGCCACGCTCTCACTTACCGGCATTCGGAGTTTAGCTGATTTCGGTAAGCTTGTAGGCCCCCTAGACCATCCAGTGCTCTACCTCCGGCAAGAAACACGCAACGCTGCACCTAAATGCATTTCGGGGAGAACCAGCTATCACGGAGTTTGATTGGCCTTTCACCCCTAACCACAGGTCATCCCCCAACTTTTCAACGTTGGTGGGTTCGGCCCTCCACGCGGTCTTACCCGCGCTTCAGCCTGCCCATGGCTAGATCACTCCGCTTCGGGTCTAGAACATGCGACTCAACGCCCTCTTCAGACTCGCTTTCGCTACGGCTACCCCACACGGGTTAACCTCGCCACATGCCACTAACTCGCAGGCTCATTCTTCAAAAGGCACGCCGTCACCCCTAAAGGCTCCGACGGATTGTAGGCGAACGGTTTCAGGTACTATTTCACTCCCCTCCCGGGGTACTTTTCACCATTCCCTCACGGTACTCGTCCGCTATCGGTCACTAGGAAGTATTTAGGCTTACCAGGTGGTCCTGGCAGATTCACGGCAGATTTCAGGGGTCCGCCGCTACTCGGGAACATCCACAGAAGACCAGAAGTTTTCACCTACCGGACTATCACCGTCTACGGCTGGCTTTTCCACACCATTCAGCTAACAACTGGCTTTATCACTTCTCGACCGAATGTCAGTCCGATCAGCAGAGTCCCACAACCCCGACCACGCAACCCCTGACAGGTATCACACGCAGCCGGTTTAGCCTCATCCGCTTTCGCTCGCCACTACTCACGGAATCACTATTGTTTTCTCTTCCTGCGGGTACTGAGATGTTTCACTTCCCCGCGTTCCCTCCACACACCCTATGAGTTCAGGTGCAGGTGACACCACATGACTGATGCCAGGTTTCCCCATTCGGACACCCTGGGATCACAGCTCGGTTGACAGCTCCCCCAGGCCTATCGCGGCCTCCCACGTCCTTCATCGGCTCCTAGTGCCAAGGCATCCACCGTTCGCCCTTGACAACTTGACCACAAAGATGCTCGCGTCCACTGTGTAATTCTCAACAAACGACCAACCCGCAACCCCCAGCCCCACACCAGCACCACCACACACGATGGCCGGTATGCAAGACCAGGCCGCGCCTGGCACCAGAGACAACAACCCACCACGTGGCCTGTTCCCTCAGGACCCAACAGGATGCCCACCATCCACACCAGCCGCACCAACACCACCCTCCACACCCCCACCCGAAAGCAGAAGCAGTACTAGCAGCATCAGCCGTTGCCGACACGAACTCACCAGTGTCTCCGCCACATGAGCACCCCCACCCCACACTCGGGGGCAGCAGGCTCCCTACCCGACCTTCGCCGGGAGAGCGCTCCTTAGAAAGGAGGTGATCCAGCCGCACCTTCCGGTACGGCTACCTTGTTACGACTTCGTCCCAATCGCCAGCCCCACCTTCGACAGCTCCCTCCCACAAGGGGTTGGGCCACCGGCTTCGGGTGTTGCCGACTTTCGTGACGTGACGGGCGGTGTGTACAAGGCCCGGGAACGTATTCACCGCAGCGTTGCTGATCTGCGATTACTAGCGACTCCGACTTCACGGGGTCGAGTTGCAGACCCCGATCCGAACTGAGACCGGCTTTTTGGGATTCGCTCCACCTCACGGTATCGCAGCCCATTGTACCGGCCATTGTAGCATGCGTGAAGCCCTGGACATAAGGGGCATGATGACTTGACGTCATCCCCACCTTCCTCCGAGTTGACCCCGGCAGTCTTCGATGAGTCCCCGCCATAACGCGCTGGCAACATCGAACAAGGGTTGCGCTCGTTGCGGGACTTAACCCAACATCTCACGACACGAGCTGACGACAGCCATGCACCACCTGTGACCGCCCCCGAAGGACCCCACATCTCTGCAGGTTTTGCGGCCATGTCAAACCCAGGTAAGGTTCTTCGCGTTGCATCGAATTAATCCGCATGCTCCGCCGCTTGTGCGGGCCCCCGTCAATTCCTTTGAGTTTTAGCCTTGCGGCCGTACTCCCCAGGCGGGGCGCTTAATGCGTTAGCTGCGGCACAGAGAACCGGAGAGGCCCCCCACACCTAGCGCCCAACGTTTACAGCGTGGACTACCAGGGTATCTAATCCTGTTCGCTCCCCACGCTTTCGCTCCTCAGCGTCAGTATCGGCCCAGAGACCCGCCTTCGCCACCGGTGTTCCTCCTGATATCTGCGCATTTCACCGCTACACCAGGAATTCCAGTCTCCCCTACCGAACTCTAGCCTGCCCGTATCGACTGCAAGCCCACAGTTGAGCTGTGGGTTTTCACAGTCGACGCGACAAGCCGCCTACGAGCTCTTTACGCCCAATAAATCCGGACAACGCTCGCGCCCTACGTCTTACCGCGGCTGCTGGCACGTAGTTGGCCGGCGCTTCTTCTGCAGGTACCGTCACTTACGCTTCGTCCCTGCTGAAAGAGGTTTACAACCCGAAGGCCGTCATCCCTCACGCGGCGTCGCTGCATCAGGCTTCCGCCCATTGTGCAATATTCCCCACTGCTGCCTCCCGTAGGAGTCTGGGCCGTGTCTCAGTCCCAGTGTGGCCGGTCGCCCTCTCAGGCCGGCTACCCGTCGTCGCCTTGGTAGGCCATCACCCCACCAACAAGCTGATAGGCCGCGAGCCCATCCCAAGCCGAAAAACTTTCCACACACCACCATGCGGCAGCATGTAATATCCGGTATTAGCCCCGGTTTCCCGGGGTTATCCCAAAGCCTGGGGCAGGTTGCTCACGTGTTACTCACCCGTTCGCCGCTCGAGTACCCCGAAGGGCCTTTCCGCTCGACTTGCATGTGTTAAGCACGCCGCCAGCGTTCGTCCTGAGCCAGGATCAAACTCTCCAACAAAAACCTGTGAAGAAATCAAACCCGGCATATAAAATGCCAAGGAATCACCAACCAGAAAACCACCACAAACGCGGCAGTCAACCAGCCGGGAACCAAACAAACTTTGGCACTGGCTTATCAAGCACCCTGTTGAGTTCTCAAAGAACAAACACACACCAGCAGAACCACCCACACCAAGCAGGCAACCCCACCAGGGCCATCCGTCCCACCCGACTCCCGCCGGGCAACTTCTCTACCTTACCCGGTTGGCCTCGCGTTGTCAAGAGCCAATTTCAACTCTCTCGCACCACCCGGATTCCCCCGCGCTTGATCCAGCCGCTCCGCAGCTGTCTTTGGTCGGGGTGTCCAGCAGACCGGCCCTCCTCGTTACCCGAGGCTCGGCCCGGCTCCCTGCCGGCTTCCTACCTTACCCGGTCGGTTTCGCAATCTCAAGTCCGGCTTGCCGGTGAGTCGCACCGCCCGCCCAGTCTGGTTCGGCGGTCACCCGCCCCATCCTGGCTGTCTGCGTTTCCGGCCGTTTTGTCCGTGTCCCGCTGACAGAGAGAAAGTTACGCGGCGCCGCGACGGAACGCAAGTTGATCTTGAAGATTCTTGGCAAGTTCCACGTATACGCAGGTCAACGTGGGTGCGACCGGACGGGTACGGGTCCTGACTCGGCGAACTGCCCGACGGTTGACCTACGCGGCGTGAGGTCCGTGGGTGCAGGAGGGTGCCGTGTTGCGGTGGGCCAGCCGGCGGCGTCGACCTGGCCGCCGGTCCCCCCGCACCATGGCCGACCGTGTCAGAGTGGCTCCCATGACTGTCGAAGGACCACAGGCCATCGACGCCATCTCCGCCCTGCTGCTGCCGTTCTGGCAGATCGTGATCGGCGCTGTGGTGGTGGTGGCCGTGATCGTCTCGATTCACCGGCTCATCCTCCGCGGGCCGTCCCGGATGACGAAGGCGCTGCTGATCCTCGGCGGCGCGATCATCAGCCTCGCGGTGATCGGCGTACTCACCTCTGGTGGTTGACCCTCTGGCCGACGTAGCCGGCAGTCCCGACGGCACTTGCCGCCCGCTCGGCGTCAGAGTCGGCGGTTCGCCAGGCTCGGCAGTTCGCGCCGGATGGTCTCCACCCGCCGTGGGTCGAGATCTGCGAACACCACACCGGCGACATCCGGCGCCTGGGCCACGACGACGCCCCAAGGGTCGACCACCATGCTGCGGCCGAAACAGGTACGGCTCGGCTCATGCTCGCCGATCTGGCCGGCGGCCAACACGTAGCACTGGTTTTCGATCGCCCGAGCGCGGAGCAGAACCTCCCAGTGGTCCCGGCCGGTGTGCAGCATGAACGCTGCCGGCACAACCAGAACCTGGGCGCCCAGCTCGGTCGCCAGCCGCCGGTACAGCTCAGGGAACCTCAGGTCGTAGCAGATAGACAGGCCGATCCGGATGCCGCCGCACTCGACCACGACCGGGTCGGTGCCGGGTGCCACGCTGCTCGACTCGTGGTACGAGACCCGGCCGGGAATCTCGACGTCGTACAGGTGGATCTTCCGGTAGATGGCGGCCAGTCCGCCGCCATCGTCGAAGACCAGGCAGGTGTTGAACGTACGGTCTGGGTCGGGCCCGCGTTCGTGGTAGGAGCCAACCACCACCCACATCCCTAGCTCGCGCGCGGCGTCGGCGAAAAACCGTCCGACCGTGCCGTCAACGGGCTCGGGGTCGGGCAGCCCTGCCGCAGTGCCGAGGTAGTCGACATACTCGGGAAGAACCGCGAGATCGGCGCCGCCGGCGGCGGCCGACGAGAGCAGACCGTACGCGCTCGCCAAGTTGGCGGCCTGGTCGGAGCGACTGTTCAGCTGGCAGACAGCGACACGCACGGGCGGTGCTCCCTGGTTGTGTTGCGGCTAGGCCGACTTCTCCTCGCGGTCGCGCCGACGCCGGCCGGTGAACTCCCGCGGCACGATCGTCGGGTTGACGTTCTCCAGTACGGCCTCGCGGGTGATCAGCACCCGGGCTGCGTCCGGGTTGCTCGGCACCTCGTACATCACGGAGAGCAGCACCTCCTCCATGATCGCCCGCAGGCCGCGGGCACCGGTGCCGCGGAGCATCGCCTGATCCGCGATGGCTTCCAACGCACCGGGATCGAACTCCAGCTCCACATTGTCCAACTCGAACAGACGTTGGTACTGGCGAACCAGGGCGTTGCGGGGCTGGGTCAGGATCCGGACCAGGGCCTCGCGGTCCAGGCTGCGGACGTTGGTGATCACCGGAAGCCGGCCGATGAACTCCGGGATCAGCCCGAACTTGAGCATGTCTTCCGGCATGACCTGAGTGAGGATGTCGTCGGTGGACCGCTCGGACACTGCCCGGAGCCGGGCCCCGAAGCCGGTGCCGCCCTGCCCGGTGCGCGACTCGATGATCTGGTCCAGGCCGGCGAACGCACCGCCGCAGATGAACAGCACATTGGTGGTGTCGATCTGGATGAACTCCTGGTGCGGGTGTTTGCGCCCGCCCTGGGGCGGCACATTTGCCACCGTACCCTCGAGGATCTTCAGCAGGGCCTGCTGGACGCCTTCGCCGGAGACGTCCCGGGTGATCGACGGGTTCTCCGACTTGCGGGCGATCTTGTCAACCTCGTCGATGTAGATGATCCCGGTCTCGGCCCGTTTGATGTCGTAGTCGGCCGCCTGGATCAGCTTGAGCAGGATGTTCTCGACATCCTCACCGACGTAGCCGGCCTCGGTCAGCGCGGTCGCGTCCGCGATGGCGAACGGCACGTTGAGCATCCGGGCGAGGGTCTGCGCGAGGTGGGTCTTGCCGCAGCCGGTGGGCCCGATCAGCAAGATGTTCGACTTGGCGACCTCGACGGCGTCGTTGGCCCCGGGCGCGCCTGCGGCGTCCGCCTGGATCCGCTTGTAGTGGTTGTAGACCGCGACCGCGAGCGCCTTCTTGGCGTGGTCCTGGCCGACCACGTACGAGTCCAGGAACTGGCAGATCTCCATCGGCTTGGGAAGCTCTTCCCACTTCACCTCGCCGGACTCGGCCAGCTCCTCCTCGATGATCTCGTTGCAGAGATCGATGCACTCGTCGCAGATGTAGACCCCTGGGCCCGCGATGAGCTTCTTGACCTGCTTCTGCGACTTGCCGCAGAAGGAGCACTTGAGTAGGTCGCCGCCGTCGCCGATCCGTGCCACCTACGTTCTCCCTGCGCTCTCGGCCGGTCTCGCCGGCCCTGGCCTAAGGACGGTCTGCCTCGTCAGTGTCGAGCACCTGCCGCCGGTCAACTCCGTCAGACGGTGCATCTCGACGTTACCCGCTGGCGGGGCAAACTCCGACCCCCAAAATCGGGTGTGTCAGAGGTCGGCCAGTCTACTCACTGCCTGGCCGACCTCTGACCGTGCGTCGTCAGCTGGCCGAGCTGGCGGCCAGCACACCCTTCTTCCGGCTGGTCAGGATGGTGTCGACCAGTCCGTAGTCGCGGGACTCCTCCGCCGTCATAATCTTGTCGCGGTCGATGTCCTTTCGAACCTTCTCGACCGCCTGGTTGCAGTGCCGGGACAACATCTCCTCCAGCTGAGTCCGCATCCGGAGGATCTCGCGGGCCTGGATCTCGATGTCCGAACCCTGCCCGTACCCGCCCTCGGTGGCCGGCTGGTGGATGATGATCCGCGAGTTCGGCAACGCCATCCGCTTGCCGGGGGTGCCGGCGGCGAGCAGCACCGCGGCCGCGCTGGCTGCCTGCCCGAGGCAGACCGTCATGATGTCCGGCCGGACGTACTGCATCGTGTCGTAGATCGCCGTCATGGCGGTGAACGAGCCACCCGGCGAGTTGATGTACATGATGATGTCCCGGTCCGGGTCCGTGCCCTCGAGGGTGAGCAGCTGGGCCATCACGTCGTTGGCCGACGCGTCGTCCACCTGCACCCCGAGGAAGATGATCCGGTCCTCGAAGAGCTTGTTGTACGGGTTCGACTCCTTGATCCCGTACGAGGTGCGCTCCACGAACGACGGCAGGACGTACCGGTTGTGCACCGGAGCGAACCCGGGCGGCATGGTCAGGTCAGTCATCGTCGCCTTCCTCAGTTGCGGGTGCCAGCGCCGGTCGGGACCTGCGTGGCTCCAGTGATCACCCGGTCGATGAAACCGTAGTCGAGCGCCTCGGCGGCAGTGAACCAGCGGTCACGGTCCGAGTCCGCCTCGATCTGCGCCGGCTCCTGCCCGGTGTGGAACGCCACCCGCTCCTGGAACATCCGCTTGGTGTAGAGCATCTGCTCGGCCTGGATGGCGATGTCGGAGGCGGTACCGCCCATCCCGCCGGACGGCTGGTGCATCATGATCCGCGCGTGTGGCAGGGCGTACCGCTTGCCCGGCGCGCCGGCGCAGAGCAGCAACTGGCCCATGGACGCGGCCATACCCATCGCGATGGTGGCCACGTCGTTGCTGACGTACTGCATGGTGTCGTAGATCGCCATGCCCGAGTAGACCGACCCGCCCGGCGAGTTGATGTACAGGTTGATGTCCCGGTCCGGGTCCTCGGCGGCCAGCAGCAGCAACTGGGCGCAGATCCGGTTGGCCACCTGGTCGGTCACCTCGCTGCCCAGGAAAATGATCCGTTCCTTGAGCAGCCGGTTGAAGACCGTGTCGTCGAGGTTGCCACTGAGTGAGTCACCGCCGCGGGCCTCGCTCACCCGGATGGGCATAGCTGGGATGTGCAGATCGGTCATGGCAGCCCTTCGCTCTCCGTGCGTCGTTAAGCCCGACATTAACCGTTGCGAACGGGCCGGGCGCCGTTCTCAGGGTGCTGTTCGCTCACAGCGCAGGGGGCCGCGACACGTGGTGCAGCGGTCACCCCGGTTGAGCAGGCGGGTGGTCCGCTACGACGAACGGGCCATCGGCCGGGCATGTGCATCCCGGCCGACAGCCCGCAGTCGGTCACGCTCAGTGCTCGTGGTTGTGCTCGGCTTCGTTGGCTTCCCGGATGGCGTCCATGCTGATCGGGTTGCCGGCCGCGTCCTTCATCGTGATCCGCTCCATCACCAGGCCGAGTGCCTTGCCCCGACGGACGTCGCCGTAGACCGCCCCCGCTGCACCCGACCGGGCCAGCTGGTCGTAGTACTGCTGAGGCGCCATCCCGGCCCGCTGGGCACGGTGCACGATCTCGTGGCCGAACTCGTCATCGGAGACCTGGACGTCCTCGGCGTCAGCGAGGGTGTCCAGCAGCAGCTGGATCTTGACCGCCTTGCCGGCCGCCTCGGCCAGCTCCGCGTCGATGTCGGACTCGGACTTCTCCTCGGAGCCGAGGTAGTCCTCCCAGGAGGCCCCGATCCGCTCCAGCTGGTCGGTCATCGCCTGCTTGCGGTGCTCGACCTCCTCGCGGACCACGCCGTCAGGTGCCGGCACGTCAGCCGCCTCGACCAACTGGTCGAGGGCCTTGTCCCGGGCGGCGTAGATCTGCTCGACCCGCTTGACCCGCTCAACCTTCTGCCGCAGGTCGTTGCGCAGCTCCTCCAAGGTGTCGAACTCGCTGGCCAGCTGGGCGAACGTGTCGTCCAACTCCGGCAGCTCCTTCTCCTTGACGGTACGCACGGTCACCGCGACGTCCGCGTCCCGCCCGGCGTAGTCGCCGCCGACCAGTTGGGTGACGAAGCTGGTCGCCGCGCCGGCGGCCAGCCCGACCAGCACCTCGTCCAGGCCGGGCAGCAACTGCTTGCTGCCGACCTCGTGGGAGAGGTTGGACGCCGATCCGCCCGGCACCTCCTCGCCGTCGACGGTCGCGGCCAGATCGATCTGGACGTAGTCGCCCTCCTGGGCCGGACGCTCGACCGTCTTGAGGGTGGCGAACCGCTCACGCAGCCCGCTGATCTGGTCCTCAACTTCCTTTTCGTCGATCTCCAGCTCGTCGACGGTGACCTCGATGGTGCTGAGATCCGGCAGGCTCAGCTGCGGACGTACGTCCACCTCCGCGGTGAACTTCAGCGCCTCACCGTCGGTGAAGTCGGTGATGTCCACCTCCGGCCGGCCGAGCGTCTTCACCTCGTGCTCGCGGACGGCGGCCAGGATGTTCTGCGGGATCGCCTCCTGGACGGCCTCGTTGAGCACCGCGCCCCGGCCGATCCGCTGGTCGATCACCGCCGCCGGCACCTTGCCCTTACGGAAGCCGGGGATGGTGACCTGCTGGGCGATCTCCCGGTACGCCTTCCGCAGGCTCGGTTCGAGCTCGACGAACGGCACCTCGATGGCGAGCCGGACCCGAGTCGGGCTCAAGGTCTCGACGGTGCTCTTCACAGGCGTACTCCTTGATGCATGTCAGTCTTGTCCGGTCGTCGCTGTCGGCTCCGGGCGCCTGCTCGAGGCAGCCACCCCGCCGCGTGGCATGGCACAGCCCATCGAGTGTATGCCTGCCGGCAGGCCGGATCGTTCTCGCCCGGTGCCGAGCCGGCGGTTGACAGTCGGGGTGGCGGGATTTGAACCCACGGCCCCTCGCTCCCAAAGCGAGTGCGCTACCAAGCTGCGCCACACCCCGTGGCACCGGTCAGTCTATGCCGTCGGCAATCCGCCGCGCCGCCCGGTATCCCGCCAGCTGTCGGATCAACCCGCCGCGCCGCCCGGCGGGACCCCCGTGCGGCAGACCCGCGACAACTTGTACGCTAGTCCGTGCGCCCTGCCTGCCGGGGCGCACGCGGGCGTAGCTCAATGGTAGAGCCTCAGTCTTCCAAACTGATTACGCGAGTTCGATTCTCGTCGCCCGCTCCACCAGCTCCACCGCGGGTCAGCGGCGCTACTCCCCTTCCGGTACGCCGTCGGCGGTCAGGGCGCCCTGCCCCGGCGCGGCCGGGAGGAAGATGTGGGTGTGCCCGTTGCCAGCGTCGACGTTGAGCACGTCGAGTTGTGTCGCTGCAACCGACCACGTGGTGACCGCGATGTCCCGCTGACGGCCGGCGAGCTCCAGCAGAGTTCCGCGCTCATCCTGTGGAAGGGCCAGCGCCGCCGTGTATGTGTCGATTGCGGCATCGAGCGCCCGTACCGCCGCAGCCAGACCGGAACGGGCGATGTTGACGCCGGTGCCACCGGACGGCGGGTTGGCGAAGTCCTCGACCACGTCCCTGGTGATGCCCCGCCACCCTTCGACGTCTGACTGGGGAGCTGCCGGACCGGGCGGTTGGCCCGCCGGCACCGCACCGGCTAGCCCGTCGAGCACTGGCAAGAGGTTCTCCTGCGTACGGCGGGCAAGTGAGGTCAGCTCCACGATCTGGGCAGCGTTCCGCTCCTCCTCCTGCGCCTGCAGCTGCGCGACTCGGTCGTCGAGCGGTGCGGAGTCAGCTGCGTCGGTGGAGTCGCCTGCGGTCACGGCTCCGATCGGCGCAGCGAGTAGTGCGCCCAGCGCGAATGCGATCACCAGTGGAGCCAGGCGACGAACCAACGGCGTCCCCGGCGAGGCTGGCCGGGTGGCCGGCCGGGCGGACGATCTGGCGGAGTCACGGGCACTGCGGCTTCGGCGATCTGCCGGCATGGTGGAGCCTCTCCACTGCTGGTGACGGGTGGGCACGCATTGGCTCGCCGAAGGCCGCTGCGTCTCGCATGATGGGCCCGGTACCGGCCCGCCGAGGCTGGCACCAAGGTTGAAATCACTTTAACGGACCATCCGACCACACCGGGGGTGCCGAGGCGTCGGCGCCGCTGGCCGGCAGCACGGGAGCGCCGCCACCCCGGTCGGAATGATCCGGTGGGCGGGGTCGTTGTGCATGGTCGCGCCACGCACTCCGGCCCGCAGCCGCCGGGCGGCAGTCAGGCTCCGGGCCCGGCCGGGCAGCCCCGGTCGGTGGGCCCGGTCGGGAATCGTCGGCGGGCCGGCGTGGTTGTACATGGTCACGGCGCGCAGCAGCGCACCCGCGCCCCACCCCGGGGCGTGCCGGAGCCGCCGCGAGCCGACATCGCACGTCTGAGATCCCGTACCACCCGGATGACCGTTTACCGCGCACCCGCCCGCCCGTGACGGGTGTGCCCCCTCGGCAAACGGAAGGTGGACCCCCCATGACCACGATCATCACCCGCACCCTGCGTACCAGCCTGCGCACCACCGCCCTCGGCATCGCCGGGCTCACCCTCGCCGGCGGCGCGGTCGCCGCCCCCGCCCTGGCCGCCGACCACGCCCCCACCGCCCTGGCCGCACCCGTGGCCGCCGCCAGCAGCGACCGCGTCGACACCGGCAAGCTGACCCCGCACGGCGTGCAGGGCGAACAGTCCCGCATCAGCCTGTCCGGCGAGCAGACCGACAACGTCAAGGGCATCATCGCCGCCACGAAGAAGGCCGGCATGGACGAGCGGGCCGCCGTGGTCGCCATCGCCACCGCCCTGCAGGAGTCCAAGCTGGAGAACCTCGGCCACCTCGGCGACCGCAACGACCACGACTCGCAGGGCCTGTTCCAGCAGCGCCCGTCGTCGGGCTGGGGCACCGTCGAGCAGATCACCGACGTCGAGTACTCCACCACCGCGTTCCTGAACGGGCTCAGGGCCGTCGACGGCTGGCAGGACATGCCGCTGACCGAGGCCGCCCAGACCGTCCAGGTGTCGGCGTACCCGGACCACTACGCCCAGTGGGAGACCCAGGCCGCCGAACTGGTCGCCCAGCACTGGAACAGCTGACCGCAGACACCAACCCCAACGGCACAGAGCAGCTCAGTCCAAGGGCCGGACCCCCCACGTCGGGGTCCGGCCCTCGACGCACCCCGAACCGGATCAGTCGAAACGTACAGTTATTTCGATGTCCAGCCAGTCTGGCAGGTCACCGGCGGTCCCGACGCACGCGAGGAAGCTGAGCGGCTGCCCGCTCGAGAATCGTGGTTGAGACTGGCCGAAGATGTCCCGGATCTGATCCGGGGTGGCCGACCGCCCCTCGTCCAGTGCCACCACCGCGGCGGGGTTGTTGCACTCCGCTGTCGAACGACCGGCCTTGACGAAGAGAACCGTTCGGTCCACCAGCCCGATCCGGGGAACCTCTACCCCGACAAGTCGCCCCGGTGACACGACGCCGAAGGCCGGAAACTGGCCGAGATACGGCACAAAGCCCTCCCAGATGATCTGCCGCTGCAGTCGTACGGTCCTGGTCTGTGGGCCCGGCGGTTCGCTTGGCGCGTCAACGAAGCTGGCGAGCTCGTTGACCTTGGTGTTGTCGTAGTAGTAGACGCGCGGATCGGAGCCGGCCACGAGGAACGCCCCGATCGTGCCGCCGCCGCCCCAGGTCGGAGCGTCGGCGCTGTCGGTGACGTCCTGGTAGTGCCAGCCGCCGTCGTAGTAGGCGTACTCGTAGATGTGTCCGGTGTATGTGCCCTTCGAGTAGACCCGCGCGTCGCCACCGCTGCCCATCGGGAAGCCGGCCAGTCCGGCGGACTCCGGACGGACAGCTCCCACATCTTCGGTGAGATCGCGGTGGTGCCAGCGACCCTGCCAGTACGACAGTTCGCGCACGTGCTCCGACGTGTCCATGTAGTAGATCCGCGAATCAGGGCCGCCCACGGTGAAGCCAGCCAGCAGATTGCCGTCCGCAGCCGGGGCGCCGATGTCACGGACGAGATCTCGGTGGTGCCAGCGACCCTGCCAGTACGACAGCTCGTGCACGTGCCCGTCGCGGTCCAGGTGGTAGACCCGGGAGTCGGCACCGCCCGCGGTGAACGCGACGAGTGCGAACAGGGCCGCCTCCGGGGCACCGACATCTGCGGTCAGATCGCGATGGTGCCAGCCCTGTTGCCAGTGGGAGAACTCGCCCACATGCCCGTCGTAGTTCATGTAGTAGACCCGTGGATCAGTGCTGGTCGCCTGGAACGCTGCGATAGCGGCGACGGAGCTCGCCGGCGCGCCGGCCTCGGCGGTCAGATCACGATCATGCCAACGGCCATCGTGGTACGCGAGCTCGTGCACATGGTCGTCGTAGTCATCGTGGTAGACGCGCGGCTCCGTTCCATTCATCGCGAACCCGGCCAACCGCCCTCTTCTGACCACCCGGGCGTCCGCAGCGGCGGTGATGTCACGGTGGTGCCAACCGCCCTGGTAGTAGGCAAGCTCATGCACGTGGTGGTCGTCGCCTGGGTAGTAGAGCCGGGGATCGGTGCCGTTCACCGGAAAGGCGACCAGATCTCCCGCAACGTCCGGGGCACCGGTTTCATGGGTGAGATCGCGGTGGTGCCAACTCCTTGTCTGTGCCGCAGAGACGTCCCGCGCCGAGCCGGCATGCTCCCGCGCCTTGTCCCTGGCCTCGTCCAGAACCTTGTTCCCGAGTTTCACGTCGACCTCCCGAATGCGCCCGTACAACGCGCCCGTCCCGGACGGGACCCGCTGGTTTCCTCGCGGCCTACCCACGAACCGCCTGGCTATCCCCGCCAGCCGCAGTAGCTGTCCTCGATCTGCTCCGACCAGCTCAGCTGCGGCCGAGCAGGTCGGCGTTGAGGATGGTGCCGGCCAGGCACCACCAACCACCGTCGGTGACCTCTTCGAGGATCACCAACGTGGTTGGCCAGGCGCGTTCGCCGTACCCGTCCACGAAGGCGTCGGTGACGGCGGCCGGGCAGGTCAGCGGGCGTGCGGGTCGGCGGCGTTGAGGGTGGCCACGACCTGGTCGTAGTCGCCGCGTACCTCGGCGTACCGAAGGAACTTCACTCGCTCGACGAGGATCTCGTGAGCGTGCGGGTCGGCCTTGATCAGAGCCATCACCTCGTCGGCGTACTCGTCGAGCGGCATCGCGAACTCCGACGTCTGCTGGCCCGGCAGCAGCCCGGTCCGCACGGCGGGCGGGACCAGCTCCGTCACCTGTACGCCGATCGGCGCCAACTGCAGGCGCAGCGTTTCGCTGAGCTGGTGGATCGCTGCCTTGGTGGCGTTGTACGTCGGGGTGACGCGCAGCGGGACGTGCGCCAGCCCGGAGGAGACCGTAATGATCGTGGCATCGGGCCGGGTCTGCAGGTGCCCGGTGAACGCGGCGATCAGCCGGATCGGGCCGAGCAGGTTGGTGGTCACGATCTGCTCGGCGTCGGCGAGGAAGGCCGGGTCCGTCCAGTCCTCGCGCCGCATGATGCCGGCCATCGCGACCAGGACGTTCAGCTCCGGGTTGCGGCCAACGACGGTGGCGGCGGCCTGCGCGATGGACGCCGGGTCGGTGACGTCGATGGGTACGGTGCCGAAGCCGTGCTCGGCGGCGAACTCGTCGAGCAGGTCGGCGCGGCGGCCGCCGATGATCACGGTGTTTCCGTTGGCCTGCAGCCGCTCGGCCAGGGCGAGTCCGATTCCGGATGTGCCACCGGGCAGGAAGATGGTGTTTCCAGATGGGTTCATGCCCTCTACGTTCGGCGTCGCGTGCGCCGGGCGGCAGAGACCCGGTGATCGGGGGACCGGCGATCCCTGGTTGGGCCGGGCCCTTCGGTCGCAGGATGGGGGCATGGACCGTACCGGCCTGGCCGATTATCTCCGCCGCCGTCGTGCGGCGCTGCGTCCCGCCGATGTCGGCCTGGTGTCGGGCGCTCGTCGGCGCACGCCGGGGTTGCGGCGCGAGGAGGTGGCGGCGTTGACCGGGATGTCGGTCGACTACTACGTACGGCTGGAGCAGCGACGCGGGCCGCAGCCGTCGGAGCAGATGCTCGCCGCGCTCGCCCGTACCCTGCGGCTGACCGCCGAGGAACGCGACCACCTGTACCGGCTGGCCGGCCACAACGTGCCGCGTCGCATGCCTGAGGACGGGCATGTCGCGCCGGCCCTGCTGCGGGTGTTGGACCGGATGGCGGACACTCCGGCGCTGATCCTGTCGTCGCTGAGCGAGGTGCTGGTGGCGAACCGCCTGGCGGTGTCGATCTTCGGTGATCCGGCGTCGCGGACCGGTCTGGCCCGCAGCGACGTCTACCGCTGGTTCACCGACCCGGCCGCCCGGTCGGTGTATCCGCCGCACGACCACGACCGGCAGGGCCGGAGCCTGGTCGCTGCGCTGCGGGTGGCGTACGGCGCGGCGGGGCCCCGGTCACGAGCCGGCGAGTTGGTGCGGGCGTTGCTGGCCGGTTCGGGTGAGTTCCGCGACCTGTGGCAGCGGCACGAGGTGGCCCGCCGGTTCGCCGATCACAAGACGCTGGTGCATCCCGAGGTCGGCGACATCGAGGTGGACTGTCAGGCGCTGTTCACCGAGGACCAGGGGCAGGCGTTGCTGGTGCTGACGCCCCGGCCGGGCAGCGAGGCCGAGGAGAAGATCCGGCTGCTCGCGGTGCTCGGTGTTCAGGACTTCGCCGGTACGGTCCGGTAGCGCACCGCCGTCGCACCCCCTGCTGCCCAGGCCAGGTCAGCCTCGGGGACGTCCCGGTCAGCCCAGGATCGCCCGTAGGGCGTCGACCACCCGATCCTGGTCGGCGTCGGTCAGGTCGGGATGGATCGGCAGGGACAGCTCCTCGGCGTAGTACGCCTCCGCTGTCGGGCACTGCCCCTGCCGGTAACCCAGGTCGGCGAATACCGGATGCCGGTAGACCGGCAGGTAGTTGACCTGGACACCGATGCCCGCCGCCCGCATCCGGTCATAGACCTCACGGCGGCGACCAGCGAGTACGCGTACCGGATAGAGATGCCAGACCGGGTCGACCCAGGGCCGCCGCTCGGGCAGCCGCAGACCCGGCAGATCGGCGAGCAGTTCGTGGTAGCGGGCCGCGAGTCGGGCCCGGTCGGCCTTGAACCGGGGCAGCCGGGTCAGCTGGTTGAGCCCGAGTCCGCAGAGGACGTCGGAGAGCCGGTAGTTGAGGCCGAAGCTGTGCACCTCCTGGTGCCAGCCGCCCTCGTCGCCGTATCGCAGCCGGTCCGGGTCACGGACCATGCCGTGGTTGGCGAACCGGCGTACCCGGTCCAGCAGGTCCGGGTCGGTGCCGGTCACCGCGCCGCCCTCGCCGGTGGTGAGGTTCTTGGTCGGGAAGAACGAAAAGGTCGTCAGGTCGGCGAGCGCGCCGACCGGCACGCCCCGGTACGTCGACCCGATCGCGTGCGCCGCGTCGTCGAACAGCAGCGCCCCCGCGTCGGCGGCGGCCTTGCGCAGCTGCCCGTACTCGGCGGGATGGCCGGCGTAGTCGACGGCGGTGACCACCCGGGTCCGGGAGGTCACCGCGGCCTGTACGGCGGCCGGGTCCAGGTTGCCGGTGGCGTCCTCGACGTCGGCGAAGACCACTCGGGCGCCGTGCAGCGCGGCGGTCGCGGCTGTCGCGACGAAGGTCAACGGCGTGGTGACCACCTCGTCGCCGGGGCGCAGGCCGACGGCACCGTACGCGGTGTGCAACGCGGCGGTGCCGGAGCTGACGCTGACGCAGCCCACCCCGCCGAGGTAGCCGCCCAGCTCGCTCTCGAACCGGCGGACGGTCGGGCCGGCGGTCAGCCACTCGGTGCGTACGGCGGCGGCGACCGCTTCGGCGTCGGACTCGTCCAGGCAGGGACGCCCGTAGGGAAGCATCGAATCACTCCATCACTGGTCGGTGGGTCACACCCTGCTGAGCGGGGCAGGTCGCGGTTGGGCGTCACCGGCTCCCTCAGGGTGCGGGTCGTCGGCTCCTCCGGGGTGCGGGTCGTCGGAGTCGGTAAGGCGGGGCCGGTCGGGTCCCTGCCGGCGGGCGGTCCAGCGGGTCAGCAGCAGCCAGGACGACGCCGAGATGCCGGCGTACAGCGTGACGCAGGCGACCGCCGCGCCCGCCGTACCCCACAGCTGGACGGCCAACAGGAACAGCACCAGCGCAGCCGCGCTCCAGGCCACGCCGAACGCACCGACCGCGCCCATCCGGCCGGCACCGAGCAGGGCCCGGCTCGCCACCGCGTACGGCACGAACGCGACCTCGGCGACCAGCAGCACCACCAGCAGCGGCCCGGCGGCGGCGAACCCGGGGCCGAGCAGCGGGATGACCAGCAGCCAGCCCAGCAGCCCGGTCACCGCGCCGACGGCGGTCACCACGCCGGCGGTCGCCGCGACCGTGCGGACCGGGCGCAACGGTCCGGACGCGACGGCCGCGTCCCGGTTGACGAGCTGGCCGATCGCGTTCGGCACCATCCTCGGCACCTGGCCGAGGGTGGACGCCACCGAGTAGACGCCGACCGCCGCCGCCCCGGTGAGCGCGCCGAGGACGTAGCGGTCCAGCCGCAGCGCCAGGGCCAGCCCGAGGGTGAGACCGAGTGCCCGGCAGCCCCGGCCGAGCAGTCCGGACAGTTCGCGTCGGGTCGGGGCCTGGAAGCAGAGCAGCCCGGTGGCCCGCAGCGCGACGACCTGCGCGGTGGTCGCCGTCAGCATGCCGGCCCCCTGCCCGAGCAGCAACGCCCAGACGCTCGGCGCGACGGTGACCGCGACGAGCAGGCCGAGCCCGCCGCCGAGCGTGGTCGCCATCGCCCAGAGACTGCCGGACCGGAACAGACCGGCCGCGTACCAGCCGTCGGGTAACTGGGTGTGGGCGACGTACCCGCAGGTCAGCACGGACAGGGCGAGCAGGTAGCGGGGGTCGGCGAGCGCCGGGTCGATCAGCGGCGCGGACAGCGCCGACACCGCGACGGCGAGTACGGCGGCGCCGACCGTGGCCGCCACCGACCACCAGGTGTAGCTGGCGACCAGGTCGCGTCGCCGGGCACCGCCGCCCGCCGCCGGATACGCCGAACGCAGTTGCGGCCCGGTGCCGAGGCCTGCGAGCAGCGGGACGATGCCGGCGGTGGACACGCCCAGCACCATCAGACCGCGGCCGTGCGGGCCGAGCACGCTGGCGGCCAGCAGCGCCGCCACCATGTTGCTGCTCATCTGGACGGCGCTGGAGCCGGCCAGCAGGACCAGGGTGGACCGCCGGTCGCGGGTCACCGCGCCTCGGCCCGCCACAGCGACCGCCACTGTGCTGCGGCATGCCGGGTCTGGAACGGTGAGGTCGCGAAGCTCTCCCGGATCCGGTCGCGGTCGGACGGGCCGGTCCGGGCGCTGCGCAGCACCGCCTCGGCCCACCGGTGCGCGCCGGCCGAAAGGTCGACGAGGGTGAGGCCGTCGACGTACCGGGACGCCTCACGCAGGCAGGGCAGATCGGTGGCGACGACGGGCAGCCCGGCGGCGAGCGCTTCGAGCACCACGCCGGGCAACCCCTCCCAGTGGGAGGGCAGGACGAACACGTCGGCAGCGGCGAGCACCGGGGCGATCTCGTCCACTTCTCCGCCGAGGATCACCGTCGGGTCGTCCGGCACGTCCGGGTGGGCCGACACCAGGTCGTCGACCCCGCACGGCCCGACAATGAGCAGCCGGGTATCCGGCGACGCCGTACCGACCGGCGGTGCCGTACCAGCCAGGGCGTCGGTCCGGGCCCGGACCGCACGGTGCACGTCGACCAGGAACGGCCGGTTCTTCTCCGGCGCGGCCCGGCCGATGTAGCCGATGACCATGGCCTCGGGTGGGATGCCCCACCGTCGGCGGGCCGATTCCCGGTCGCCGCCGACGACCCGGGTCGCGTCGACGCTGTTGTAGAGGATCCGGCAGCCGGGCATGCCGACGTGACGGCCGGCGTACGCCATCGCCGCGTCGCTGACCGCGACGATGTCGGTGGCGACCACATGCAGCAGGCGGCGCAGGGCGGCGCGCAGCAGCCGGCGGGCGACGGTGTCGCGGCGGCCGTCCCCTTCGCTCCACATCCGGGCGATGCGCACCGGCACGCCCATCCCGGCGGCTACCGCCAGCACCACCGCGCTGAACAGGCTGATGTGCGACACGACGACGTCGGGCCGCCGCCGGCGCAGGCAGCGACGCAGTCGCAGCGGGAAGGTGAGGGCAGGACGCTGCGGGACCTGGACGACCGCCGCCCCGGCAGCCCGGAACTGTGGTGCCAGGCTGCCTGCCCGTCCGCCCATGGTGATGAACGTCTGGCGCACCTCGGTGGCCGGGACGGCCCGGCACATGTCGAGCGAGAGCGTCTCCGCGCCGCCGCGGTCCAGCGTGCCGATGACGTGGACGACGTGCACGGCTCTGCCGGCCGGGCGGTGCGATCCCGCCTGTGGTGGAGCTTCGGTTGGGATGGCAGTTGGGCGGGTCACACGTAGCTCCTCTGGGTGGCTCGGCCGGGCCCTCCGGTGCGCTCGGCGGTCGCCTCGGCGACGGCCTGGTAGTAGGCGGTCCGCCGGGCGGTGAGCAGATCGGCCGAGAAGTCCCGGGCCCGGGTGAGGTTGCGGGCGGACGCGGCGGCCATCAGCTCCGGGCGGTCCAGTAGCGCCGCGACGGCGCCGGCCCACCGGCCCGGGTCGTCCGGCGGGA
The DNA here is from genome assembly GCF_029581175.1 of Solwaraspora sp. WMMD937. Classification (NCBI taxonomy): domain Bacteria; kingdom Bacillati; phylum Actinomycetota; class Actinomycetes; order Micromonosporales; family Micromonosporaceae; genus Solwaraspora; species Solwaraspora sp. WMMD937. Next base: position 6,134,753 of record NZ_CP120738.1, read on the forward strand.
CCAGGAACCCGGGTGGCAGCAGCTCGGGAATGCCGCCGACAGGTGAACCGATCGCGGGCAGTGCCCGCGCCATCGCTTCGATCAGCGCCCGGGGCAGCCCTTCGGTGCGCGACGGCATGACGAACAGGTCGGCGGCGTCGAGTTGCCGGCGGACGGCGTCCCCGCCGGGCAGCGCGCCGGTCAGGACGACCCGGTCGGCGACGCCGTACCGGCGGGCGAGGTCGGCCAGCTCGGCGCGGTGCCGTCCGTCGCCGACGTGGACCAGCCGGACCGCCCGGCCGTCGGCGGTCAGGGTGGCGAGCGCGGCGATGAGGGTGTCGATGCCCTTGTACCGCTGTTCGAGCGAGCCGACGGAGATCAGGGTGGCCGGCTGCGGGGTCGGTGCGACGGCCCCGGTCCGTCCGATGGTGCGGGCGGTGTCGACGTACGCGGCCGGAGTGAGGTCGACATCGGACACCGCGACGCTCAGCGCACCCGCCGAGGTCGGGTACCTGTCCTGCAGGAAACGGTCGGTGACGTAGGCGGCGCCGATAGCGCGGCGGCACTGCCGGCGCAGTCGGTCGACGTACAGCCGCCGCAGGACGGGCCGCAGCGGGTGGTCCACCACGCCGGGGGCGAACAGGTCGTACGGATCACCGACCACTTCCATCGCGTACGGCAGGCGACGGCGGTCCCGGGCGGTGGCCAGCAGCGTGCCGATCGGCGACGGCGCCCGCAGGATCACCGCGTCCTGCGGGCCTGCACAGTCGCGCACAGCTCGACCGATCGCCGCCCGGTGGGTGAGGTAGCGGTACGGCCCGAGGTAGTACGGCACCGGCCAGACCTCGACGCCGGGTCCGTCGACCCGTTTCGCCTCAGCGGCCGGCTCGGCCTCGTCGCGTACCCGGGCGACAACCCGGACCTCGTCGAACGCCGCCAGGTACCCGCTCCAGAACTGGTGGTCCTGCCCGGTCCGGGCCCAGATCGCGCCGTCCGGGGTACGGGCGAACCGCGCCTCGATGGTCACCACCACTCGCATCGTTCCTCCACAGGCACCCGTCGGAAACGCCCATGTTCAGGGCGGTATCTACACTTTCAGTCGGTGATGAGCCTCGGCCCCGGCCGCCTCGGCCCCGGCCGCCTCGGCCCCGGCCGCCTCGGTCGCTGGCGCTGACGGGTCAGGCGGCAGCGGGCGGTGGTAGCCGTACCGGCGTAGCAGCGGCGCGCACAGTCCGGTGAGGGTCCGGCGGGCGGCAACCGGCAGGCCGGTGCGCCAGGCGTCATCGACCCGCAACCGCAGGCGGCCGGTGGTGAACCGCATCCGGTTGCCGGAGACGCTGTGCAACTCGCCCAGTTCCACCTCTCCGGCGGACAGGTAGGACAGATCCAACCCGGTCTGGGGCAGACCGGCGAGCCGGCTCAGCGTCCCGGCCGTGCCCAGCGGATCGGCGAGGAACTCCTCGTACCGCATCCGGTGCACCAGCCGCCCGCCGACCGCGCCGTGCCGCCGCCGGCCCAGCCGGCCCAGCAGGTCGTACGCGGCGTTGTGCCCGCTCCAGGTCAGCGCGCACCGGGCCGCCGGGAACCGGGGCACCGCGACGTCGGTGCCGGACTCCGGGTCGTGCACCCGGCGCATCCAGGAGTACGCCACTCCCCTCGGATCCCGCACCAGGTGCAGGATCCGCAGATCGGCCGGACCGGCCCAGCGCAGCCCGTACGCCAACGCGGTGTCCTTGGACGAGTCGACGACGACCCGGGCCCCGGTCACCGCCGCCGCGGCGGCGTAGATGCGCGCGTGGTAGTCGACGTACTCGATCACCCGGTCCCGACGCCGCTCGCCGAGCCACGGGGCGGCGAGCAGCCCGACGTGCCGGGTCCGGCCGACGACAGCGCGCAACCGGGCGATCCGGGCGGGGTCAACGTTGTCCCAGCCACCGAAGGCGTACTCGCCGATCCTGCTCCACAGCGGACAGTCCCGGAACGCCGCACCGCACCCGCACAGCCGGTTGTCCCGTACCCCGTTGTCCCAGACCTGCGCGACCTCGCCCAGCCCGCACACCCCGGGCAGCTCGTTGAGCACCCGCTCGATGAGAGTGCTGCCGCTGCGGCCGATCCCACCGATGTAGCACAGCCGCATCAGTGCCTGCCCCGGGAGGCGTACACGTAGTACGGGATCCACGGCCGGGGGTCGGCCGGTCGGGTGGTGATCGTGTACCCGGCGTCGCGCAGCAGCGCCTTGACCGGCGCGAAGGTGCGCATCCACGCGTCGGCCGGGCCCTCGGCCTTGAAGTCGTGGCAGGACACGACGAGGTTGCCGACCACGTCGAGCACGTCGCGGGCCCCCTCCAGCACGCTCAGCTCGGCACCTTCGATGTTCATCTTGAGCAGGTCGACCCGGTCGACCCCGCAGGTCCGCAGGATCTCGTCCAGCCGGCGGCCGGTGACCTCGATCCCGCCGGTGCCCTCCTGGCTGATCCCGTTGCGGATGTGGCTGAGCGCGTCCTCGTCGATGCGGACCGGACCGGCCTCGCCGACCACCGCGCACTCCAGCAGCGTCACGTTGGACAGCCGGTTGAGCTCGACGGTGCGACGTAGGCAGCGGAACGTACGAGGATGCGCCTCGATGCTGAGTACCCGGCCCTGCTGACCGACCACTCGCGAGAACAACCGGACCTCGGTGCCGACACCGGCCCCGATGTCGACGACGGTGTCACCGGGACGCGGGTGGTAGCCGTACAGGAAGGTGTCGCGGACCACCAGGTCCTCCCGCTCGGCGGACAGCCCGCCCAGCTCGGTGTTGACCACCGTCCCGCCCCGGTACCGGTGAATCCAGGTGTCCTCCTCGTACCGCACGACGCAACGCGAGCGGGACCGCAGCGACAGCGCGATACCGCCGAGCCCGGCGATGATCCGGGGGTCGACCCGGTCGTCGACCACATCGAGGATCCGGCGACGCAGACTCACCGCCATGACGGCACCCGCCCTTCGGTTCGGTCCGGAGCATCTGACGGCGTCGGATCTTCGGCACCGGTCGGTCGGCCGTGGTCGCGGTACCAGGCGAAGGTCCGCCCGACACCCTCCTCCAGCGCGACCGCCGGCTGGTAGCCGGTGAGCCGGCGCAGCAGACCCAGGTCCGGGCAGCGTCGGTGCACCGAGCCGGCGGGCGCCGGCTCGGGCCGCAGGCCGGCGTGGCTGCCGGCGGTACGCAGCACCAGCTTCGCCAGGTCGGCGATGTTGGTCTGCTCCGTGTCGTCGCCGATGTGCACGATCCGGCCGGCCGCGTCGTGGGTGGCCATCAGCCGGACCACCGCCTCGACCGCGTCGTCGACGTAGCAGAAGGCGCGGTACTGGTCGGCACCCGGCACCCGGAACGGGTCCTCGCCACGGAGCGCCCGCAGCGACATCTCCGGGACCACGTGGTCGGTGCCCATCCGGGGCCCGTACACGTTGTGGAACCGGCCCACCACGGCGTGCGCGCCGACCGCGCGGGACCCGTGCAGCACGGCCGCCTCGCCCAGCAGCTTGCTGGTGGCGTACGCGAAACGGGGTGCCGTCACGTCGGCCACCATCGCCGGGACGTCCTCACCGGTCGGTACGGCGGCCACCCCGGCGTCGACGGCACCGGCGTACACCTCACTGGTGGAGCTGAAGAAGACCCGGTCGGCGGCGTCGATCCAGTCCATCAGGTGCAGCGCGACGAGCGCGTTGATCCGGACCACCCGGGCCGGGTCGGCCTCGACGTTGCGCACTCCGACCACGGCGGCCAGCAGGTAGACCTGGTCCCAGTGGCGGGGCAGCGCCGCCCAGGTCGCGGCCCGGGTGAGGTCACCGGCGACCACCTCGACCGCCGGGTCGGCGCAGACCTGAGCGAGTTCGGCGTCGTCGCGGCCCCGGGAGAAGTCGTCGACCACGGTGACCGCGTGACCGTCGGCGACCAGCCGGCGCACCAGGTGCAGGCCGATGAACCCGGCACCGCCGAGGACCAGCGCGCGCATCACACCGGCTCCCTGGTGGACCGGTAGCCCAGGCTCTCGTAGTGCACCCCGGCCGCCCGCACCGACTCCTCGTCGAGGATCCGCCACGAGTCATAGATGAACCGGACCGCGGTGCCGGGCAGCAGCGTGCCCACCGGCAGCCCTCGGTAGTCGGGGTGGTCGTTGAGCACCAGGACCGCGTCGGCCTCGCTGAACGCCTTGTCGAGGCTGACCGGCTCGCCGCCGTGGGCCCGGATGACCTCGTCGGCCACCAGCGGGTCGTGGCCGAGCACCCGTAGCCCGGCCCGGTCGAACGCCGGCAGCATCGCCACGACCGCCGCGCCGCGCATGTCGTCGGTGGGCGGCCAGCCCTTGTACGCCCAGCCGAGGACGGCGAGGGTCGCTCCGGCGGTCACGCCGCGCAGTTGCCGCAGCCGCCCGACGACGGCCTCCGCCACCTGCACCGGCAGCTGCTCGTTGCGCTGCCGGGCCGCGGCGACGAGCAGCGGGGTGTGCGCCGGTGCGCTGGCACCGAACAGGTACGGGTCCTTGGACAGGCAGCTCCCGCCGACGAAGCCGGGGCGGGCCAGGTCGGGTCGCGGGTAGTCGTGGTTGGCGGCCCGGACGACCTCCAACGGGTCCACCCCGTGCGCCCCGGCGAGCAGGGCGATCTCGTTGCCGTACGCGTAGATCAGGTCGGTGTGGCAGTTGTTGGCCAGCTTCACCAGCTCGGCGGTCTCCAGGCTGGAGACCGGGACCACCTGCCGGGCGAGCCGGCCGAACAGGGCCACCCCGGCGCGTCGGCTGTCGTCGTCGAGACCGCCGACCACCTGGGGCAGTTCGGTGAGCTCGCGCAGCGCCTGCCCCTGGATGGTCCGTTCCGGTGCCATCACCAGCCGGGCCCCGCCCCAGGCTGCGGTCAACGCCGGCAGGACGACCCGCCGGCTGGTGCCGACCGGCACGGTGCTGCGCACCACGACCAGGGTCTGCGGTCCGCAGCGCCGGGCGATCTCGGTCGCGGCGGCCGCGACGTTGGTCAGGTCCGGCTGTCGGGTGCCGTCGCGGACCGGGGTCGACACGCAGATGACCGCTGCGTCGAGATCCGGCGGAAGGGTCGGATGGACGAACAGGTTGCGGCCGAGGGTGTCCCGCAGCGCCTCGGCCAGGCCCGGCTCGTACAGGTGGACCCGGCCGGCCGACAGCGCCTCCCGGACGCGCGGCTCGCTGTCGACGCCGTGCACCTCGAATCCGTTGCGGGCCAGGCCGGCCGCCAGGGTCAGCCCGACGTAGCCCATGCCCACGATGCCGATTCGATCCACCATTGTCGCTCCTTGTCCGAGATCGAGGTCTGTCCGGTCCGGGCGCGCGTTCATGCGGGCTCCCGCAGCGCGGCCGGCAGCAGGATCGGTTTCAACGTCTCGAAGCTGCGATTCGCCTCGTCGTAGTCCTCGGGCCGACCGATGTCCAGCCAGTAGCCGTCGAAGTCGTAGGCGGCGGGCGGGTTGCCCTGGTTGATCAGGTCGATCATCAGCTGGTCGAAACCGAACGCGATGCCGCTCGGGTACGCCGCGATCGTCTGCCTGCTGAGCCCGTACACGCCCATGCTGACCCGGTAGTCCAGGGTGGGTTTCTCGTTGAACTCGACGACCTTGTCCCCCTCGACGGCGAGGACACCGAAGTCGACCTTCACCTTGCGCCGGAAGGTCGCCACGGTCACCGGGGCGCCCGAGTCGGTGTGGGCCCGCAGCAGGTCGGCGTAGTTGAGGTTGGTGAGGATGTCGCCGTTCATCACCAGGAACCGCTCCGGCAGCCGGTCGCGCATCGTGAACAGTGGTCCGACGGTGGACAGCGGAGTCCGCTCCTGCGCGTAGTCGACGGACAGGCCGTGCCGTGAGCCGTCGCCGACGAACGCCCGGATCAGCGAGCCGTGGTGGTTGATCGCGATGGTCACGGTGCGGAATCCGCAGGCGGCCAGCTGGTGCAGGACCACGTCGAGGATCGCGAAGTGCTCGCCGATCGGCACCAGTGGCTTGGGCAGCGCCGTGGTGTACGGCCGCAACCGCACCCCTCGGCCGCCCGCCATGATCACGACATGCATGTCGTCCACCGGTGCACCCCTTCGGCTATTTGAGATGCTTTGAGGCTAGCAGCACGTTAGGCGACGATTGTCGGTATTGACGATGACCAACGGCTGTCCGTGGCCGGCGCGCGACCGCGCAGAGCACCACGAACGCCAGCGGCAGCGCCTCACCGAGGTAGAACGCCAGGATGTTGTCCAGATCGGCGGTGACCAGGATGATCGTGATCGCACACAGCGGCAGGCAGAGCAGCTTCGCGGCGAGGGCGTCACGACGCCGCGCCTGCGCGTAGTACCGGGTGGCGAACCGCAGGAACAGCCCGAGGAACACGAACGACAGCAGGCCGCCGGCCGGTCCGAAGTTGAGGATCGCCTCGCCGGTGACGCCGAAGACCCGTTGCGACCGCAGGCCGGAGTCGTACACGCCCGGCCCGTACAGCACGTCGGTGCCGACCGCCGACTTGCTCCGCACCCACTCGGCACCGATGGAGCCGGGCACCAACAGCAGCGGCGCAGCGACGTAGGTGCTCCCGTAACTCCAGTCGGCGGCACCGGCGTGTTGCCGGTCCAACAGCAACGCCTGGACGTCCGCCCGACCCAGATCGGCCAGTAGCACCGTCGGCACGTCACGGCCCGTCTCCGCGGAGACCTCCTCGACGGTACGGGTGCCCTTGGCGATGTCGACGACCTCCACCCCGGCGCCCTTGTAGAGCCCGTACGCGTACACGAACATGACCACGGCCGCAGCCGAGACGACGAACGCCTTGCGGGTGATCGGCCGCACCAGCAGATGCACCAGGACCAGGCCGAGCACCAGCGGCCACAGCACCGCCGACCGGCTGCCCCGCAGGCCACCCACCAGGAACTGGACCACGACCAGACCGACCAGCAGCAGCACCACCAGGTCGACGCGGCGGCGCAGCAGCTGCCGCCAGCGCACCAGGACCAGGCAGAACAGCAGCAGCGGAAAGGATTCACTGATCAGCAGCAGCCAGCCCATGCCGGCGAATGCCGCACGGTTCTGAGTCATCGCCGCCAGGAAGCCACCCGGCCCGCCGAGCAGTACCACCTCGACCCCGAACGCCAGGACGCCGACGACGACGGCCATCAGGGCGACCGATTGGAAACGCGCCGGGTCGAGTCGGACCGGCGCGGCCTGCCGCGAACTACGACCGGGCAACGACAGGACCACCCGGTAGACAGCCAACCCGACCATGTTCAGTAGCGCGAGCGCGCCCAGCGCCGATCGCCACCCTGCCGCCGACGGGTACAGCAGCGCCGGCCAGTAGTCCAGCATGATGTGCAGCACCGGCGCGAGGTAGTAGAAGTGGACGCCGAACAGGCCGAGGATCGCCTGCGGGTCGAACACGTCGCGCCGCCGCCGCAACCATTCGAAGGCGTCGACGCCGATCAGTACGCCGCAGACCGTGACCGGGATCAGGAACCAGTGCCGCAGCCGCGGGTCCACGCAGGCCAGCAGCGCGCTGGCGGCCGGGATCAGGGTAGCGGCCAGCAGCCAGCTCGTCGCCGGCGTACCCGCATCGTCGCCCGGGCCAGGACCAGTCACGGTGTCCACTAGGTGCCCAGCAGCCCGATCCGCTCGTCCAGCGCCCGCCACAGCAACCGCGAGTAGGTGGCCGAGATGTGGTTGCCGTCGCGCAGCGTGACCACGTTGCCGACCAGCGCCGGGCAGACCGCCGACGTGCAGAACCACGGGATCGGGTCGACGACCAGTGCGCCCTGGTCTCGTGCGGCGTCGGCGATCATCTGCCGTCGACGGGGCTCCAGCACCACGTCGGACACCGCACCGTGACAGGTCCGCGCGTCGGCCAGGTGCAGCGCCAGGCAGTCGACCACGGTCGCCGGCAGCCACGGTACGTCACCGATCAGCACCACCTCGCTGCCGGTGGACCTGATCGTGTCGACGGTCCGGGACCAGCCGTCGGTCCAGACCCGGTCGCGGTCGGTGAACACGCCGACCGGCTCACCGAAGGTGTAGTTGGTCGACGAAGTGATCACCATCGCGGGTCGCAGCTCGCCGATCCGTCGCAGGGCCTGCTCCCGCCACTGGACGCACTCGTCGTACGGCCGGTTGACCGAGTCCAGGTGGAACCGCACCGACGCGGCGCTGCAGAACCCCTTGACCATGACGACCAGTCGCCAGCCGCGCTCGTCGGCCAGCCGACGCACCGCCGGGAACCAGCTGCCCGCGTGCGAGTCGCCGAACAGCACCACGGTCTGCCGCGCGGCCGGGTCGCCGTACCCGCACGGGTGGTCGGTGCCGGTGTCGGTGATCCGCAGCACCACGCAGCCGTCGTGGAAGACGGCCGGGATGTCGGTGGTCACCTCGGGTAGCGGCGGGGTCAGATTGGCCGGCACCGGACCGGTCTCGGCGCTGGCGGCGACCAGCCGGGCCAGGTCATGCTCGACGTCGGCCGAGGCGGCCAGGGTGGCGTCGGTGTCGACCGGGCGGCCCGGCCCTACCAGCGTCGGCTTCGTCGCCAAAGCCGGCACCGCCGCCGCGACGACGACGGCGGACGCCACGGCTGCCAGGCCGACCGTGCGCCACGGCCGGTCCGCCCGTCGGCGCCGCCGCAACGGGGCCTCGACGAGCAGGTACGTGCCGGCGGCGGCGGCCAGCGCCCCGCCGACCAGGCTCAGGTTCTGCCAGATCGTGCCGTGCCCGCCGAGCAGGGCGGCGCCGATGACCAGGAACGGCCAGTGCCACAGGTACCACGAGTACGACAGCCGGCCGATCCACTGCAGTGGACGCAGGGCGAGCAGCCCGCCGACCCCACCGCTGTGCGGCGCGCAGCCGGCGGCGATCACCAGCGCCGCACCGGCGACCGGCAGCAGCGCCGGGTAACCCGGGAACGGGGTGGTGCTGTCGAACAGCAGGGCGGCGGCCAGGACAGCGGCCAGCCCGGTCCAGGCCAGGGCGGCGGCGATCCGGGCCGGCAGCCGCGACACGGCACCGGCCCCGAGGGCGATCAGCACGCCGGCGAGCAACTGCCAGGCCCGCGCCGGGGAGCCGAAGTACGCGTACCCGGGTGACGTGGCGGTCTGCCAGACGCAGAGCGCGAAGGAGAGCGCGGCGACGCTGGCCACGACGACCAGCACCGGCCGCAGATCACCCGGACGCCAGCGCAGCAGACGGGGCCAGCCGAGCAGCACGAGCAGCAGCAGCGGCCAGCACAGGTAGAACTGCTCCTCGACCGCCAACGACCAGTAGTGCTCCAGCGGCGATTCCCGACGCATCGTGTCCAGATAGTCCACGCTGTTGCGGGCCAGCAGGAAGTTCACGCAGTACGCGGCGCTCGCGATCGCCTGGGTGGCGATCCACTGCAGTTGCAGCGGCAGCCACCACCAGGCGGCGACCAGGGTGGTGATCAGCACCAGGACGGCGGCGGGCAGCAGCCGCCGGGCGCGCCGGGCGTAGAAGCCGAGGATGGAGATGGTGCCGTCGGTGGTGTACTCGCGCAGCAGCACCGAGGTGACCACGAAGCCGGAGATGACGTAGAAGACGTCAACGCCGACGTAGCCGCCACCGAACAGTGGGACGCCCGCGTGGTAGAGCACGACGAGCAGTACGGCGACCCCGCGCAGCCCTTCGATGTCGCGCCGGAACGTGCCGTGCCCACGGCCACCGAGCGCGACCGGGCGGGCCGGACCCTGAGCCGGCCCGGGCGGCTTTTCCCGGTCCCGAGCGGTGGTTACCGCGCCGGACGCGCCGGACACACCCGCCGGCACGTCCGTCGTGGCCAGCTCGGAACTGGTCATCGCTACGCACCCACTCTCCGAACCCCGACGGGTACGGACAGTTCTATCAGTGCTTTTCACCGCGAGAGCGGCGTTTGCCGAATTACCTCACCAAGAGCGCTAAACCGCCTCATAAGTGAAAGAGGTACACTGATCGGTCGATAGCCCTGTGGCCGGATCGTCACCCGACCGATGCCGTGCTACGTCAAACCATGGCCTACTCGGCCGGGGTCGTGAAAAAGGTGGCGAGGACGGTCAGGGCGGTACGCGACTCGTCGGGCACGCCGTCGAGCACCGTGGCCGAACCGCGGCCGGCCAGCGCGTCGGTTACCTCGGCGGCCGGCGGGGCGGCCGACTCCACCCGAGTCGCGGCAGGCGTCGCGGTCAGCGTCACCGATTCGTCGGCGACCACTTCGAAGACGCCGCCGCCGTCGCCACCGAGTTCAAGGCGCTGATGTGCCTGGGCACCGAATTTCTGCGCCACCGCCGCCGCGATGAACAGCCCGTACGCGGTCGCACAGCTGGTCGTTTCGGGGTTGGTCGGGCGGTTGACGCCGAGCGGCAGGAAGATGTCGCGTTCGTGCAGCCACGAGTCCCACAGCACGTGCAGCGCCTGCACCGTCCAGTCCATCGGTCCGTACGGCAGGACGACGTCGAACCGGTCGTCGCGGGCCAGCCGGTCCCGGGCGACGGCGAGCGACTTCTCCGTCGTCGCGACGAGCCGGTCGAGGGTGTCAGCCGGCGACTCGCCGGTCGATGCCGCCAGCCAGTGGCGGGGAGTGGTCCGGGGGTCGAACCCGGCTGTCACGTCGAACATCCGGTCGCCCGGATCGGGAGCCACCGCAACGGTGACGTCGCCCAGGTGCCGGACGGTGTCCTGCACCGACCAGCCGGGACAGCGGGTCGGCGCGGACCACTGCTCAGGGCTCAGACTCCGCAGGTCGTCGCAGAGCTGCCGCCGTTGGGCGGCGAAGACGTCGAGCAGCCGCGCGGGATCCAGAACGGACTGATCGGCGGTCCTCAGCAGCAGCGTGTGTGGCGGGCTGTTCCCGGTCATCATCGAGTCCCCTCCGGTCGCCAAAGACACCAGCATATTCCGGAGTTGTCCAACAGGGATCGGCGTTCGAGGTGGATGCCTAGCCGACGGGAGGGGCGGGGGTAACCATGGCGTCAACCTCGCGCAGCAGCGCGTCGTAGCCGGCCGGGCTGGGCTGCTCGTCGCTGACCAGGGCGACGGTGAGCAGCGTCTGCACGGTGATGTTCTCGGCGGTGGCCGGCAGTGTCTCGTGACTGCCGAGCGCGGCCAGCAGCAGGTTCTCCGCGATGACCGGGTCGACCAGGGTGCGGTCGGGGTCGAAGCGTTCCCGGACGCTGGCCACGAACCGGATCACCGCGCCGTGGTCGTCGCGGCGGAACCGCCGGTCGGCGCAGAGCACGAACAACGCGCTGAGCAGGTCAAGATAGTGTTGGCGGTCGGCTTCGGTGAACCGCTCCGTCCGGCGATCGTGGGCATGCACCTGCCCCGCCATCAGATAGCTCAGCGCCGCCACCGGCTGGTTGGTCGGGGCAGACTGACTGGTCGTCATGATCGCAACTCCCGCTTCATGTTGTTCCACAATGTCCGACGGAACACCTGCCAGCGGGTCCGGAACCGCAGGTGCCGGCGGTTGGCGGCGACCACCGTCGACGCCATCCGGGTGCCGATGGCGACGGCGTCACCGTTGGGGTTGGCGATCGGCTGCGCCGCGGCCAGCCGGGCGGTCCGCGCGGCCGGCGGATCGACGCCGGCGTCGAGGGCGTCAATGTAGCGGTCCACCGCACCGGTGCCGACGCTCAGACTGATCTCGACGTCACGCAGCCGGCTCAGCGCGACGGCCAGCCGATCGGCGGTGGCCTGGGCGTGCGGGTGTTCGCTGCGGTGCAGCCGGTCCGTGGCGTACGCCAGCCGGTGCCGCAGGTCGGGCAGCTGGTCGGCGGCGTGCGCGGCGTGCTGGCGGGCGGTCTGCAGTCCGTACAGAATGGATGCGACCGCGACCGGTCGGCCACCCGGCAGCTGCGGGCGTCCGGCGCTGACGGCGTCGAGAACATCACCGTACGCGTCCCACGCCTCGTGCAGCGCACTCTGATAACGGTCGGTGGTCAGCCCAGCGTCCGGGTGCCGCACGCCGGCCAGTTGCTCGTCGGCGTGGGTGACGGCGGTCTCCATCGCCAGGGCGACGGTCCGCAGCACGTCGATCATGTCGGCGGCCACCTGCAACGCCTGCCCGTCGGCCGCGCTGACTTCAGCTTGCATGTCGGTCATGCCGACCTCCGCAACCAGGTGAACCGCGCCCGGTCGGTGTCGGTGGTCCGGGCCGGGTCGAGCAGGGTCTGGTCGAGCAGGGTCGCACCGGGCCGACGGAACGGCAGCCGGTGGTAGCGGGCCAGGGTCGCTTCGGCGGCGGCCAGGTCGGCGCAGGGGCCGGGCCGTCCGCAGCCCAGACAACACCCGTTGTACGCCGAGGTGGTGTGCGTGTCGACGGCCTGTTGCGCGTCGACGACCCGGTCGCGGGCGTACGCCGTGTAGTAGGTAGCTGGCCTCTGGTTGACCGTGGCGGTCGGTGTCGGTGTCGGGGCGGGTCGGGGGTCGGATGTCACCGGTCGGTGCCTCCCGTTCGGGCGTGGAGAGGGCGCGCCTGGTCAGCCGGCGGGGCGGCCGGCTGACCAGGCTCCTTGCGGGGAACCAGCTCCGGGTTTGCAGACCAAGGAGCCGGGCTGAACTTTGTCATACTAGTTTGTACAAGTCAACTCCCTACTACTCTCTACTTGTCTGATCAGGGCTGAGCGTGATCAAATGGCGGCGCAGACCAGGGAGTACAGATGCCCGCCAAACCGAAGTGGGCGCAGATCGCCGATCACGTCCGTGAGCAGATCGCGTCCGGCCAGCTCAGTCCGGGCGACAAGCTGCCCTCGACCGCCGAGATGCGCGCCGAGTACGGCGTCTCGGCCGGCGTCGTCCGGCACGCCATCCTCGTGCTGCAGATGGAGCGCTTGGTCCATGGCGTACACGGGCTTGGGGTGTTTGTCGCCGACCGCGACGACGCCGCCGGCTCGTAGCCCGACCCTGCTGGACCGCCGCCGGCAGGATCCCCCGCGACCTCCGCGAGTGGAGGGCTGAGGCACGAAATTCGGGCGTCTTGACGTGCCTCAGCCCTCCACTCGCGAACGGATGCGGCCCACGACCGTCGCTCTGGTGGCCCAGGGTCAGGCGACGTCGGCCTCCGGCTCGGCCGCTCTCGCCTTGACCGTGCGCAGGATGCTGACGAGCTTGTCGACGTCCGCCGACGGGAAGACGGAATCCGGTCCGGCCGGAGCTTTCTCGGTGAACGGCGACTCGTAGAGCCGGCTCGGCTCCATCACCCCGTTCTGCGTCAGGTGGTCGATCATCGTGTTGATGAAGTCGAGCTGCCCCGCGTCGAGGTTGCGGCCGGCGGTGAAATCGTCGAACACCTCGGTCGCGGCCTGCCGGTCCAGCCCGACGAGGGAGCGCAGGAACAGCCCGAGGCCGTTGGCCCGCCGCCGGGCCTGGGCGATCTCCTGCTCACTGCCGCCGCAGTCGACCAGCATCCGTTCCAGCTCGGCCAGGTCGGTCGGCGACAGCTGCCGGTTACGCCGCAGCTTCTGCAACGCCACATGGTCCTCGTGGGTCCGCAGGTGCACCCGGACCTTCTCCCGGAACCGCTCGAAGTCGGTGCCGACGTCAAGGCCGGTGAGGCGTACCTCGGTCACGTCGTTGATCTGGTCCTCGAAGTCGGTGTAGACGATCGCCCGCTTGGACTTCTCGACCAGCCGGACCAGCGACCGCACCCGTCGACGCAGCCCTTCCAGCATCGGCAGCGTGACGTCACGCCACCACTCCTCGGCGGCGACCTGGTCGAGCAGCTCCACCTCGGCGCGGATCGCCGGGATGTTGCTCTGCTCCAGCAACGCGGCGGCGATCGCCTGCACATCGGCTTTGGTCCGGTCGAAGCGACCACCGGCACCGAGCCGGGCGAGTTGCAGCCGCAGAATCATCAGGTCGAAGCGTTTGGCTTCCTCGTCACCGGTCGGGCGCACCGTGCTCGGCAGACCAGCCAGCTCGTGGCTGATCTCCTCAGACGCCTCCGGGGTGAGCCGCTGCCAGCTCGCCGGGTCCGCGTACCGCTCGACGGCCTGCCGGTGCGGGCGGACCAGGAAGTTCTCCAGCCGCATGCCGGCGACCAGGCCGCGCAGCTCGTTGGCGACGTCCCAGCGCAGGCCGGACTCGCTGCGGGTGCCGTCGCCGTCGATGACCGTGCCAGTCGGTAGCCGCTGGTCGAGCTGACTGATCAGCTCGACCTTCGCCTTGAAGATCCGCTCGCTGAGCGACGCGGCCGTTGACCCCTCGGTGCGGGTGGGCGAATGGCCGAAGTACTCGAAGTTCTCGCAGAAGTCGAAGACCAGGAAGTCCTTCTTGTGCTGGCCGGGGCCGAACAGGTCGTTGCACAGCCGGGTGCCCCGGCCGATCATCTGCCAGAACTTCGTCTTGGACCGCACCTGCTTGAAGAAGACCAGGTTGACGACCTCCGGCACGTCGATGCCGGTGTCCATCATGTCCACTGAGATGGCGATGTGCGGTGCCTTGTCCGGGGTGCCGAACGAGTCGATGAGGCTCTGCGCGTACCGGTCCTTGTGCAGCACGACCCGGGCGAACTCGCCGCGTAGCTGCGGGTAGCTGGCGTTGAACCGGTCGGCGATGAACTCGGCGTGCCGGGTGTTCTTGGCGAAGATGATGGTCTTGCCGATCCGGTCACCGCCGGCCACCCGGTGCCCCCGGGTCATCAGCAGTTCGAGGACCTTGTCGACGGTGTCGGCGTTGAACAGCCACTGGTTGATGGCCTGCGCGTCGACCCGGTCCGGGGCCTCCTCCTCACCCCACTCCAGCTCGTCCCACTTCTCCTTCTCGTGCTCGGGAAGGTCGTCGTAGCGAATGCCGTGCCGTGGATACCTAATCGCGACGGATACGGCGCGCGGCGGCACCAGGTAACCCTCGCGGACCGCTTCCTGCAGGCCGTACGCGTCGGTCGGTACGCCGTTCTCCAGGTTGAACAGGCGGTACGTGTTGCGGTCGACCTCGTCCTTCGGGGTGGCGGTCAGCCCGACCAGCAGCGAGTCGAAGTAGTCGAAGATGGCACCGTACTTCTGGTAGACCGACCGGTGCGCCTCGTCGATGATCACCAGGTCGAAGTAGCCCGGCCCGAACCGCCGGCTGCCGCCCTCGTCCAGCTCGTTGATCAGGCCCATCATCGTGGGGTAAGTGGCGACGTAGACGCGGCCGTCGGTGCGGTTGCGGTCCTGCGACAGGTTGACCGTCACCGTGTCCGGCAGGTGCGTCTTGAAGGCGTTCGTCGCCTGCTGCACCAGCGCCAACCGGTCGGCGAGGAACAGCACCCGCTTGACCCAGTTGGCCCGCTGCAGCAGGTCGACCAGGGCGATCGTGGTGCGGGTCTTACCGGCCCCGGTCGCCATCACCACCAGCGCCTTACGCTGGCCGTCGACCTCGAACGTGTCGGCGATCCGGCGGATCGCCCGCTGCTGGTAGTGCCGGTTGACGATCCCCCGGTCGATCGACGTGTCGGCCAGCCGCTGCCGGGTCGACCGGCGCTGGATCAGCAGCTCAAGCTGATCCTTGGTGTAGAAACCCTGCACCTTGCGGTACGGGTACCGCAGGTCGTCCCAGAGCCAGATCTCGTAGCCGTTGGTGTAGAAGATCACCGGCCGCCGGCCGTACATCCGCTCCAGCGCGTCGGCGTACAGCTGGGCCTGGTTCTGGCCGTCGATGGCGTGCCGCCGGGCGCTCTTGGCCTCGACGATCGCCAGCGGCCGATCGTCGTCGCCCCACAGGACATAGTCGACGTAGCCGATGCCGGTCTGGTTCGGCATGCCGCTGACCTGGAACTCGATGTCCCGTGCCTGATCCAGCGCCCACCCCGCCTCATGCAGCAGCAGGTCGATGAACAGGTCCCGGGTCTGCTGCTCGTTGTAGTCGTGGGTGTCCGGCACCCTGCTGTTGCGTGCCTTGGCGGCGGCGACCTGCTCACGGAGTCGCTTGATCTGCCCGTCGAGGTCACCGTCGAGCTCTGCGGCGGCCTCGCGCTCCTCGCGCTCCTCCTGCTCGGCGTACTGCTTGGCGAGGGCGCGCAGCTCGGCGCGGGTCTTGGCCTGACGCATCTGCGGCCTCGGTAGCAGCGCTTCGTCGAAGACGAGGCTGCTCGACGGTACGGCGGCCTGGTCGCGGGTGTAGGTGCGGGCCAGCCAGTACATCAGGTGGAACAGCTCCTGGCAGACCACGAGCGCGTCCCGGTCACTGACCCGACGGCTCTCGTGGACCGCCCGGTTGCCCTGCAGCCGAATGACGTCCATCTTAGCGTGCAGGTCCTCGCCGACCAGGTTCTTCAGCGCCGGCTCCGCGATCCGCGCCGCGAGCTGACCCCGGTACGGCCGCCGCAGCGCCTCATCGGCCCGGTACAGCCACTTGACCAGGTGTTCGAGGCAGCGCCGAGCATAGAAGCAGGCGTAGCGGGGGTCTGCGAACGTGTGCTGCTCGACGCGCTGCGCCTCGTCGAACAGGTCAGGCCACTCAGCCCGCAGGAAGGCGAAGTTGCTGGCCGCCGTCACAGCTCCCCCCGAAACGCCCGGTGCTGCAACGACGCGAACAACGCATCCAACTCCCCCAACGCCCTCCGCTGCACCACCTTCAGATCCCGCAACCCATTAAGCCGATTGCAAAAATCATCCTGAACGTCAAGACTCGGCACCGGTATCATGAACGCTCGTATCTGCTCAAAGTTCAGCCCAGGTTTGGTTTGTCCATACTGGGCCTGTAAAATCTGGCGCTGACCGCCGTCCTCCATACCCAAGAAGAACGACAAAAATTCCGGACGCAGCCGAGGCGACGGCCGAAGGATGGCGACGTGCTGACTGACGAAGGATCCATCCAGTGATCGCGGCAATGGTGCGACTCGACCAATCCTGGATCCGGTTATTGTAAGCAGCACATCACCCATCTTGGTTCGAGTGCGCCTAGCCTCAGCATTATCAGGTGGATCGACATAAGCCGCCTCACCTGAATCAATCTCCTGCATGCGCACATCAAGCGACCGAATAAATCGATGCCCCGCGCTCGAATAGTAGCGAGCCCAGCCCCTGCCACCACTTGTCACGAAATCCAAGTGTTCACCGAGGGCAACTTCCGGGGTGCTCAACGGAAGCCACTCCCAAAACATCCCCCTCGCCAGCCCAGCGACCGCAGCCTCTGCTTCTCGGCGCTTGGCGCGCAGGGCGTCGACGCGGTCCAGCACATCCGCGATCCGCCGCTGCTCAGCCAAACCAGGAACCGGCACCTCCATCTCGCCTATGTCCTGCCGGTTCACCTGCTTGAATGTCGCACCCTTACCCTTAGCCGAAAGGTCAGGGGCACACCACGTTAGCCAGTGCCAGAGATAGCGGGATTCGACTTCTTGCGCAGGAGTCAGAGCAGCGACTCCACGACCCAACGCATAGATTCGATCACTCCAAACCTTCGCGCCAATTGACGCCCGCACACCGAGGATGATCTGCCCTCGCTGAGAAAGCTTGGCAGCATGCTTCGTGAACTTCTTGACTACTGGGCGGTCGCCTTCGAAGTCGCCGGGACCTGCCACCAGCGGCCAACCCAACCCATCGAGGTTGTAACCCTCACCCGGTGGCGCCTGTCCCATCACGATCGAACAGACTTCGTCCAGCCTTTTGGTAGCCCACGTCACAGCAGCCCCTTGAGGTCGGCGAGGCCCTGCTGGATCTCGGATTCGAGGCGTTCGAGTTCGGCGATGATCTCGGCTGGTGGCCGGTGCTCGACCTCCTCGTGCACGATCTCCTTGTGGCGGTTGAGGCTCAGGTCGTAGTCCTGGGCGACGATGTCGTCCTTCGGCACGCAGAAGGACTGCTCGGTGCGCGCCCGCTCCCGCTCGGCACCGTCGCGCTGCTTCCAGCGGGCCAGCGCGTCCGGCAGGTTGTTCTTCGCGTGTTCCTCGGCGGTCAGCGCTTCGGCCGGCACCGGGCCGAGCTTCGCCTCCGGCAGCAGCGGGCTGCGCTTGTCGTCGAGGCTCCAGCCGTCGGCCTTCACCTCGTAGAACCAGACGTTGCCCGTACCGCCGCTGTTGGTCTTGGTGAAGAACAGGATCGCGGTCGACACCCCGGCGTACGGCTTGAAGACCCCACCGGGCAGCTTGACCACCGCGTCGAGCTTCTGGTCCTCGACCAGCATTCGCCGCAGCTCCTTGTGTGCCTTGCTGGAGCCGAAGAGCACCCCGTCGGGCACGACCACCGCCGCTTGGCCGCCATTGCGCAACAGTCGCAGGAACAGCGCGAGGAACAGCAGCTCGGTCTTCTTCGTCTTGACCGTCTGCTGCAGGATCCGCGAGGTGCGCTCGTAGTCGAGGCTGCCGGCGAACGGCGGATTGGCCAAGATCACCGAGTACGCGTCGGTCTCGTCGCTGACGTCGTCACCGAGGGAGTCCCGGTAGTCGATGGCCGGGTTCTCCACCCCGTGCAGCAGCATGTTCATGCTGCCGACCCGCAGCATCGTGTTGTCGAAGTCGAAGCCGTGGAACATGTCCTGGTGGAAGTGGTCCCGTAGCACCGGGTCGTGCAGCGCGGCCGGGTGCCGCCGGCGGATGTACTCGACCGCGCCGACCAGGAAGCCGGCGGTGCCGCAGGCTGGGTCGCAGATGCGATCCTTCGGGCCGGGCTCGACCATCTCGACCATCAGGTTGATGATGTGCCGGGGCGTCCGGAACTGGCCGTTGTGCCCAGCCGTCGCGATCTTGCTGAGCATGTATTCGTACAGGTCACCCTTGGTGTCCCGGTCATCCATCGGGATGTCGTCGATCATGTCGACGACCCGCCCGAGCAGCGCCGGGTTCGGGATGGTGAAGCGGGCGTCCTTCATGTGCCGCGAGTACGCCGACCCGTCGCCGCCGAGGTCGCGCAGGAACGGGAAGACGTGCTCGCTGACGATCTCGTACATCTTCCGCGGGTCGATGCTCTTGAAGCGCTGCCAGCGCAGCTCGCTGTATGGCACGCCGAGCGGGTCGTCGCCATCGGGGTAGATGTGGCGGACCCCGTCGGGGCCGAGGCGCTGCGCCCGGTTGTCGGCGAGGGTCTGCAACTCGTCGAGGCGGCGGATGAACAGCAGATACGTGATCTGCTCGATTACTTCGAGGGGGTTGGAGATGCCGCCCGACCAGAAGGCATCCCAGATGCGGTCGATCTTGCTCTTCAGTTCACCAGTGATCACGGAGTCATGTCCCAAGGGCTGAGTGGTGGTGGACACGGAACCGTTTAGAGTCAGCCATGTTCACACCTACCACAAGGGATTGTCGGCTAGATCACTTGCGACTGTCGCAGCACGACACAGTCGATCATGTCGACCTTGTTGACCGCATGGAGGAATCGACGCTGGTCAACGCATGATCAACCTACAGATTCGAAAGGTAGGCCTTCAGGCTCTTGACTGCTTGGTGAGTCAGGACCGCAGCTTCCTCGACGTTGGCGCGGGACAGCTCCGACCAGGTGTAGATCTCCTGCGTACGGTCCTGCCGCCCACCGGCGAGCAGTTGCGCGACGCCGAGCTGACTTGCCCGCATCGCGTTGGCGACGTTCGCCAGCTTGGCCTGCTGCGTCTCGATCTCGTCGAGCAGTCGACGCAGCTGCTGAAGGTAGGAGCCGGTGCTCCCGCCGCCCCCACCGCCGCTGCCACGGCTGGCCGGGCCGCCGATGGTGATCGTACGGTCGCCACCGCCCCGGCTCCGGTGGCCAGGGTAGCGACGACGGATGCTGCTCAACGGTCTTGCACCGCCGCCACCACCTGCGCCGGAGCCGCCCGGGGTCGTGCCGTCGCCCGCCCGAGCGTCACGTCGGCGGTCCAACACCGTGTTGACGAACCCCTTACCAGCGACACTCACCGCGTGTCCGAGGATCGCACCGACGATCGCGACGGACGACGGAAGTCCCCACTTCGTGGTCGCCAACGCAGCAAGGGCACCGAGGCCGGCCCCCAACTGCTGGACGAGGTTGCCGGAGCCTTCCTTCGTGGTCTCGTGCCGCCACTGCTGCGCGAACGACTGGGCTGGTCGTTCACCAGCCCGATACTGACGCCGCCGCCAGCTCACTCGTCCACCACCGGATCGAGGAAGGCGCAGGTCGCCGAAATCAGCACCGGGAGGTTCTCGGCGACTTCCTGAGCTATCGACTCCGGAGTCAGCCCCAAAGGCTCCTCCCCAGGCTCCAGCTCTTCCTCGTCAGCCGCCGCATAGTAGGCGCACGCCTCCCACAGGTTCTTGCTGTGGAACGAGAACGACCAGAGCCCGTACACCGAGTTTGGTAGGGCGACGAGGGGTTGGTCGGCGATGCCGATGCGGTGCTGGTGGGGGGCGTCCGGGGTGGAGCCGAGGCCCTGGGCCAGGGGCAGCAGCTTGTGCCGGCTGAACACCGGCCGCAGGTCGCCGTCCGGGTCAAACTCGACCAGCAGACCCCGAGCAATCAGATCGTCGACGTACCGGGCGGCCTGCGGCTCCGGCTTCGGGGCGGTCTCCAGCATCCGCACCAGCGAATCCCGGTTGACCGAAAGCTTGGCGTGCCGGTCCGGGTAGAGGAACGCCGCCGCCCACACCGCCGCCTCGGTCTCGGCCAACTCGACCAGGTCGTCCCCGAGATGCACCTCGTAGCACTCCGGCGTCGGGTCCGGCGGTCGGACGTACCGGTAGCGCGGACCCATGCTCAACCCGGCAGGCACGATCACAGTCGACATACCGCCCAGTCTCCCAGCCTCGGCCAAGCCGATGCCGGCGGCCGGCATCTGGCCCAGCGCCGGCACAGGCGGGTAGGTCGGCTCGTCAGGCCGCCATCTTCGCCACGTCGTACGCCTCGACGAAGTCGCGTGCCGCTGGCACCCGGTCGGCCACCTGCCCGAGGTCGGCCCGCAGTCCGGCGAGCCGCTTACGGCCACGCCCGGACTTCAGCTCGGCGATGTCGGGCAGCGCGTCCAGCGCGACGGCTCCCGCTACGGCGGAGTCGCCCTGCTGGTGCAGCGCGATCGCCAGGCTGACCTTGCCGAGGATCTGATTCCGCCGATATATGGGGTCGTGGTGGGCCAGGCGAGCCTGCAGACAGGGAACCGCCCGCTCGGGGCGACCGAGCGCCAGCTGCGACAGCGCTTCCACCGCGTTGACCTCGTTGTCGTTGACGAACCTGATGTAGAGCGGGTCGTCGTCGCTGGGGCCACGATCGTACGCGGTCTTTGCCCTGGCGAGTGCACGGTTGAACTCGGCAGCGTCGCCCATTTCTGCGGACGCGTGGGTGGTCCGCAGGTGCAGCAGGCTGGTCAGTCGAGGGGTCGCCCAGGGGCCGGAGATGCGTCGGGCCGCTTCGGCGATCTGCAGAGACTCGACCGGTCGCACATCTCTGACCAGCATCGCCATGACCACCATGGCGTGGACCTCAAGATGCGGGTCGTCGCGCAGTCGAGCGCGGACGATCGCCTCCTGCAGGTAGCGGCGCGACTCGGCACGCCGCTCCGCGTCCAGCGCGAGCCAGCCGATCCAGGCTTCCAGGTCGCCAAGGTTGTTCTGCAGCGCGTCGCCGACCTGCCGGGGATAGGTTGCCTCCCGCTCCCAGCGGGTCAGCCGCCGGTGCATGGCGATGGCGATGTCGCAAAGCCTGCCGCCACCGGCCGCCGCGTCGGCCCGCTCAAGGCCCGCGATGGTGGCCGACACCTGCTTCAGGTGCTCCATGCTCAGGTGCTGCGGCACGTCCGAGGCGGTGATCCAGTCTCGCAGCGGGCTGGCGATGCCCAGGCCCGCCAGAGCGGCATTGATCGTGAACGCACGCCGATCCGTAAGATCACCTCCATTGTCGTCCCCCGATGTAACGGTACCGCCCCAATCGTCGATGTCCAGAGATCGATTTTCTGGCTCCCCGGCGAGCAGGGCATCGAGTTGATCGACCGAGGTGCCGAGCGCTTCCGCGAGTCGCGCCCGAGTGAGCGGGTGCGGCTCAGCCTTACCCTGATCCCACCGGGCCACGGTGGTCCGATCGACCTGCAGACGCGCGGCCAGCCCTTCCTGGCTGAAGCCGGCCGCCCTGCGCCTCCTGATGAAACTGTCCCGCCGTCCGGTCAACTGGACGCCCTCCCGTCGCGGCCCGTGTCCATCCACGGTGCACACAAGTAACGCAGATCGGAGAGATCAATTCAACGGGCTGTGGACAACTCACACTTGTCATCCTTTCGTGGAAGTTCCACCCTTCCTACTTGACCTCAACGGTCTTGCTTTCTCGTTAGTCCGGTCGCGTGAAAAGCTGCAGGGGTACCAGTAGCAGCCACGGTGACCGAAGCGGGCGCGGTCTCGCCCTCGAACGACGGAGGCGATCCGACAGGGTCAGGAGGCACGACAAGTGAGCGGAGCGGGACGCGGTTGGCAGGCGTACCCGGGGGCCGTCGACGACCACGTGGACCTGCCGCCGGTCGGGCCCGGCCGTGTCGTCGGCGTCGGGGCCATCTGCGATCTCCGGCCCCAGCAGGCCGATGCGGCGGACACGCAGAGCTTCTCCGTCGGCGAGTTCGTCATGCTGGACGACGGTCGGCGGGTGCTGCTGCACCAGGACCGTGGCTTCACACTCGGTCGGCGGTCGGCGGGCGACGCACGCCCCGGTGCCGACCCGGTCGACGAGGCCCGGGAGAGCGTCACCCGGTCCGTGTTGACAGTCGTGCTCCCCGACGACGACGAGACCGCCGAGGAGCATCCCTGGTCGTGGCTGGCTGACCTCGCACGCTCCCGTGGTCTGGACGTGGTCGCCGACGACCTGCGGGCTCTGCCGTACGAGGTGGTCCTCACCGACGACGTGACCCACTGGCTCGCACGCGGCTGACGCTCAGTCAGCGAGGCTGCACCCGGGATCCGCCGCGTTCCGGCCGGTCGGCTTGCCGGTCCGCTACCTTCGATACGTCAAACGCTCGGCTAAGTTCCCGCGCCGGGGGCCACGCGCAGCGCGGCGTCGTAAGCTCTGAGTGTGACGCTCTGGACCGCAGCAGACGCCGCCCGCAACGTCGCCGCCGAGCTGGCAGGCGGCGGTCTTCAGCACGCCTTCCGCTGTCTCCTTCAGCTCCTCGACGACTACCAGCGAGCACTGACCACGGATGGTGTTCCCGCTGGAGCGGAGCTGTTCGCAACGGCACCATCCGAAACCGGCGACGTTCGGGTGGACGCCGCACTCGCTGGATTGGCCGAACATCTCGCCCGCCGGGATGGCTGGCGGCCACCGATCTGGGCCTTCGACCAGAATCGGTATGCAAAGCCATGGTGGTTCGTATCGGGACTCAAGTCCTGGCATGCCACCGCAATCGTCGAGTCACCACTGGCATTCCGGAAGCGCGGTGTGTTCATCACAGAATCGGCGCTAACGCGAGTATGAGTCTTCTCGATCGCAGCCAGATTCTTCATCTCTTCAACGAGCTATCCACAGAGCTGCGCAACCAGGGCATCCGCGCTGAGATCTTCCTGGTCGGTGGTGCGGCGATGGCCCTAGCCTACGACGCTCGCCGGGCAACCCGGGACATCGATGCCATCTTCGCCCCGAAAACCGGAGTGCACCTGGCGGCCGCTGCCGTGGCAGCCAGAAACGATCTTCCGGACGACTGGCTCAACGATGCCGTCAAAGGGTTCCTCCCTGGATCGGATCCCCAAGCACGCCAGGTGTTCGAAAACGACTCTCTTCGCGTCGACGTCGCCTCACCCGAGTATCTCCTCGCCATGAAACTCCTGGCAGCAAGAGAACAGGACATTGACGACATAGCCATCTTGTATCGGCTTTGCGGATTCACCACAGCGGCGCAAGGACTTGACCTGGTCGAGTCCGTGTATCCAGGACGACCGATCGCCCCCAAGGTTCAATTCATGCTTGAGGAGCTGTTCCCGGATCCAGCCGAGCAGTAGCGACGAGCGCTTTCGGCGCGCAGCTACGCCAAGCCGGACTGGCTCACACGCCGACGCTCGCCGGCACACGACACCCGGGATTCGCCGCGTTCCGGCTGGCCGGACCAGGTGGGGTGTCGACCGGCTCGGCTAGGGTCTGGCCGTGCTGATCACGGACGGGCCGAACGGCGAGAAACACCTGCTCGATGTGCTGATCGCAGCCGCCGACGCCGCCCCGGATCAGACGATCACGCACGTACGCGGGGACGGTGCCGAGCGCGTCGTAACCCACCGGCAGCTGCGCGACGAGGCGCTGCGGGTCGCCGGTGGGCTGCACGACGCCGGCATCGCGGCCGGCACCCCGGTGATCCTGCTGGCCGATGCCGGCGACGACTTCCAGCCGATGTTCTGGGGCACGCTGGCGGCCGGGCTGGTCCCCGTACCGCTGCCGGCGGAACCGACCCGGGTGGCCGGCGTGCGTGACCTGCTCGGCGGCGTACCGATGATCGTCGACGACGCCTGCGCCCCGGTCGCGCGGAACGCCGGCGCGCCGGCGCTGCGCCTCGACACCCTGCGGGCCAACGGGAGAGCACCACGAAAGCTGCCGACACCCGACCCCGACTCACCCGCGTTCCTGCAGTTCTCCTCCGGCAGCACCGGCACCCCGCGCGGCGTCGAACTGCGGCACCGCAACGTGCTGGCCAACCTGCGGCAGATCGGCCGGGCCGCCGCGCTGACCACCGACGACACCTCGGTCAGCTGGATGCCGTACTTCCACGACATGGGGCTGATCGGCACCCACCTGGCACCCCTGGCCGCCCGGCTGCAGCAGGTGCGGATCGGCCCACTGACCTTCGCGAAACGGCCACTGCTGTGGTTCAGCGTCACGCACCGGCACCGGGCCACCCTGCTGTCGGCGGCCAACTTCGCGCTGGCGCTGGCGGTCCGGCGGGTGCCGGCCGAGGCCCTGGCCGGGCTGGACCTGAGTGCCGTACGGCTGATGATGGTCGGCGCGGAGCCGATCTCGCCGGTGGTGTGGCGGGCGTTCGTCGAACGGACCCGGCCCGCCGGGCTCGACCCGGCCGCACTGCAACCGGTGTACGGGCTGGCCGAGGCGACCCTCGCCGTCACCGTCCCGCCGCTGGGCGAAACCGCCGCACCGGTGCGGGTGGACCGGGCGGCGCTCGCCGCCGGCACGGTGCAGCACGCTGGCGACGGCGACCCGGACGCGGTGGAGTTCATGGACGTCGGGCCGCCGGTGCCCGGCTGCCAGGTGCGCATCGTCGACGACGCCGGCAGGGTCGCCGGAGGCGACAAGACCGGCAGGGACCTCGGTGACAACCGGGTCGGCCGGATCGAGGTACACGGCCCGAACGTGGCCGCCGGCTACCACGGTGATTTGGCGGCCACCGCTGAGGTGTTCATGGACGGTTGGCTGCGTACCGGTGATCTGGGATTCCTACGCGACGGCCGGCTCTGCGTGACCGGCCGGGCCAAGGACGTGGTGTTCGTCAACGGCCGGACCTTCCACGCCGCCGACCTGGAGGAGGTCGTCGCCGGCACGGCCGGGCTGCCGCCGGGGCGGGTCGCGGTGATCGGCTGCACCGACCATGACAGTGGTGCCGAACGGATCGTGGTCTTCGTGCAGTGGGCCAACGCCACCGCGCCGCCGACCGAGGCCGGCGCGGTGCTGGCGCGGGTGGCGGCCCGGATCGTGGCGGCGACCGGCCACGACCAGGTGCGGGTGCTGCCGGTGCCGGCCGGGGCGTTCCCGCGCACCACCAGCGGCAAGCTGCGCCGGCCCCGGCTGCGCCAGCGGTACGCCGCCGGTGACTTCGCCGCCGTCGAACAACGCTGGGCGACGGCGGCGGACGGTTCGCCGACACCGGCACCGGCCAGCGCGCCGACAGTGGACACAGTGGCCGGCGGTGGGAGCCGCGACGAGGTGGAACGGGTCGTGCGGGCGGTGTGGGCGCGGGTGCTGCGCCGGCCCGCCGACGAGATCGGCGTCCACGACCGGTTCACCACGCTGGGCGGTTCGTCGCTGCAGGCGATGGAGGTGCTGGCCGGGCTGGAGGACGCGTTCGGCCGCGAACTCGACCCGGCCGAGCTGCGGGAACGGGCGACAGTGGCAGCGCTGGCCGACCATCTGCTCACCCCGGTAAAGGACGGGAGCCGGGAACCGGCTGTGCCGGCCGTCGGGCCGGCGACCGGGCCGACAGGCGGGCCAGCCGCCGCAGCGGCTGCCGGGTCCGGCGTCGGGGTGGCGATCATCGGGTTGGCCTGCCGGTTCCCCGGTGCGGACAGCCCGGACGAGTTCTGGCGGCAGTTGCTCGACGGCCGGGACAGCGTCGGCGGGATCCCGCCGCAGCGGTGGCGGCCGGATGGCGACACCGACACCGCCCGCTGGGGGGCGTTCCTCGACGACCCGGCCGGCTTCGACGCCGGCTTCTTCGGCATGTCCGACACCGAGGCCGACCACACCGACCCGCACGCCCGGATCTTCCTCGAGTTGGCGCACGAGGCGTTGGAACGCGCCGGGTACGCCGGACCGCGCCGGCACGGCCGCCGGGTCGGGGTGTTCGCGGCGGTCGGCGAGAGCGGCTACACCGAACTGCTCCGCGCCGATTCCGACGTCACCGGCGAACCGGCCGCGCTGGTCGGCAACCTGCGCAACCTGATCCCGGCCCGCGTCGCGCAGGCCCTCGACCTGACCGGGCCGGCGATCGCGGTCGACACCGCCTGCTCGTCGGCGCTGGTCGCGCTGCACCTGGCAGTGCGCAGCCTCCGCGAACGCGAATGTGACCTGGCCGTGGTCGGTGGGGTCAACCTGAACCTGACGCCGACCGGGCACCGGCTGCTCGCCGCCGCCGGGGCGCTGTCGGCCACCGGCCGGTGCCGGGTCTTCGCCGCCGACGCCGACGGGTTCGTGCCCGGCGAGGGCGGGGCCGCGCTGGTCCTGGCCCGCGTCAACGACGCCCGCGCCGCCGGGGACGAACTTCTTGCCCTGGTACGCGGCACCGCCGTCAACAACGACGGCCGCTCGTTGAGCCTGCTGGCCCCGAACCCGTTACGCCAACGGGAAGTGATCGTCCAGGCGTACCGGGACAGCGGCGTCGACCCGGCCATCGTCTCCTATGTGGAGGCGCATGGGACGGGTACGGAGCTCGGTGACCCGGTCGAGGTGCGGTCGCTGGCGTACGCCTTCCCACCTCGCCCGGACGGACGGCCCCGGCTGATCGGCTCGGTCAAGTCGAACCTCGGTCACCTGCTCAACGCCGCCGGGATGCCGTCCCTGGTCAAGGTGGTGCTGGCGCTGCGGCACCGGCAACTGCCGCCGTCGCTGCACGTCGACACCCCGTCGCCCCGGCTGGACCTGCCCGCCGCCGGCTTCGAGGTGGTCACCAAGGCGACCGACTGGGCCTGGACGGCTGGCGACGACGCTCCGCTGACCGCCGGGGTGGACGCGTTCGGGTTCGGTGGCACCAACGCGCACGCGATCCTGCAGGAAGCCATGCCGGCAACAGCACCGCAGCAGGCCGCGCCGGCAACAGTTCGGCGGCATGCCGCCCCGGCGGCGGGGCAGGCCGCCGAGGGAGCCGGCGCCGGGCCGTACCTGTTGACCTGCTCGGCGGCGACCGAGGTCGCGTTGCGGCAGTCGCTGCGGGACCTCGCCACCTACCTGGACGCGCATCCGCAGCTGCACCCCGACGACGTGTGCGCCACCGTCAACACCGCCCGGGACGACCGGCCGTACCGGGTCGCTGTCGTCGCCGACAGCACCACCGGGCTCGCCGCCGCGTTGGCCGCTGCCGCGTCCGGCCCGGTCACCGAGGTGGTACGCCGGCCGCGTACCGCCGTGGTGTGGCCCGGCGACGAGACCGGGCCGACGGCGGTCTGCCGGCGGCTCGCTGACTGGGGGGTGGTGCCCGACGCCGTCACCGGCGACGACGCCGACCAGCTGCGGGCGCTGCTCGACCAGGGCTACGACGTGCTGCTCGGTGCCGACCCGGACCGGCTGACCCGGGCGGTACGCGACGCGTCGCCGCAGGCAGCGGACCGGGTCGAGGTGCTGTCGGTGCCGCCGACCGACGCCGACGGCGGGCTGGTCGGGCTGGTCGGGGCGCTGTGGCAGCGCGGGGTCGCCGTGGACCGGGCCCGGATCTCCGGTGGCCGGCGGCGGGTCGCCGTGCCGACGTACCCGTTCCAGCACCGCCGGCACTGGCTGCCGGAGGCGGCGAAGGACCGGGACGAGCTGGTCCATCAGGTGTGCTGGTCGCCGCTGCCGCTGCCGGCCGGCCGCTCCCCCGCCTCGGTGCACCTGACCGGGCCGGACGCGGCCCTCGGCGGCCCGCTGGCGGACGGGCTGCGGGACCGGCTGGCCGCCGACGGCATCGAGCTTGCCACCGGGATCAGTGACGCCGAGCTCATCGTCTACCTGGCCAGCGGTGACCCATTCGACGCCGATGGCGGCGTGGCCGGGCTGGACGCGGCTGTCGACGCCACGCTGCACGGCGTGACGGGGCTGGTCGCCGCGCTGCCCGAACGCGGGTTCCGGCTGCTGGTGGTCACCCACGACGCGGTCTGCACCGGGGCGGGCGGTGAACGGCCGGACCCGGTACAGAGCCTGGTCAACGGGTTGACGGCCGCGCTCGCCGACGAACACCCGGACAACACGGTGTCCGGAGTGGACCTGTCAGCGGCCGATGACGTACCGGCCCGGGTCAACGCGCTGGTCGCCGAAGTGACGACCGTCGGGGCACAGCCAGACCCGGCGGCGGTCGAGTCGCGGCCGGCGGAGTCGCGGCCGGTGGCGTGGCGGGGCGGGCAGCGGCTGGGCCGCCGGCTCGTCCCGGCCGAACCGGCCGCCGAGGACACGACGGAACCGGTCGACGCCGACGGCGTACAGCTGATCGTCGGTGGCACGGGTGGTGTCGGCGCCGCGCTCGCCGCGGACCTGGCCGCGCGCGGACACCGCCGGATCGTGCTGGCCGGCCGCGCCGCCGCCGCGCCGGACCGTCTGGTCGACCGGCTGCGTGCCCTCGGCGCGCAGGTCGGCTATCGCCGGTGTGACATCACCGACGCCGCCGACGTCGACGCGCTGATCGCCGGGCTGCCCGACCTCGCCGGGGTGTTCCACGCCGCCGGTGTGGTCCGGCCCGGCCCGCTGCGGTCGAGGTCCGTGGCGCAACTGCAGGCCGTGCTGGCGCCGAAGGTACGCGGCGGTCACCTGCTGGTCCGGGCGCTGCGCCGGTACGGTCGACGGCCGGCGACCGTGGTGGCGTTCACCTCGGTCAGCGCGCTGCTGCCCGGACTCGCCGGGGCGGTCGGTGACTACGCCGCCGCCAACGCCTTCCTGGACACGTACGCCGCCGTCGAGCGGGCCGCCGGACGGCCGCTGCGTACCGTCGGGTTCTCGGCCCTGGCCGAAGCGGGGATGGCCGCCGACCCGGGGCTCGCGGCGCGGCTGGCCGCCCGGGGCCTGCCGGCGCTGCCGTTCGACGACGCCCTGCCGGCGCTGCGGTCGGCGCTGCGCCGACCCGCCGCCCACCTGGTCGTCACCCGGCTGACAGCCGCGAGCGAGGCCGCGACAGTCACCGCGAGCGTGCCTCCAGTGGACACCCTGCCGCAACCGCAGGCCGTGCCGAGTGGTGACGCGGACCGGCAGCTGCACACCCCGGGCGAGATCGGGGACATGCTGCGGCGGCTACTCGCCGACGCGCTCGACTGCGACCCGGCGCAGATCGACGACGACACGTCGTTCCTCACCCTCGGCCTGGACTCACTCACCGCCATCGACCTGGTCAAGACCCTCGAAGGTGAACTCGGCCGGCCGCTGCCGACCATGCTGCTGTTCGAGCACGGCACCATCGCCACGCTCGTCGACCGGCTGGCGGATCCGCCGCCGGCTGTTGCTCCGACCGCCGTCACCGCCGACGGCGACGCGGAGCTGTTCGCGCTGTCCGGAGTGCAGCGGGCGTTCCACACGCTGCACCGGCTCTACCCGAAGGTGGCCGCGTTCGGGTTCGTCCGACACGCCGTCACCGGACCGCTCGACGCCGACCTGCTCGGGCAGGCCCTGGCACAGCTGACGCGCCGGCACCCGATGCTGCGGATGCGGTGGACCGACGACGACGGTGCCGCGCCGCCCCGCCAGATGATCGGCCCGCCGACGCCGCTCGCCGACTGGTACGCCGTCCACGACTACGGCCAGGGCGACGGTGACGTCGACGCGCTGACCGAACGGCTGTGCAACGAGCCGATCGACCTGACCCGCCGACCTCCGCTGCGCGCCGCCCTGATCCGGACCGGTCCGGACGCCGCCCAACTGCTGCTGGTGCTGCACCACGCCGCCGGGGACGGGGCCAGCCTGAGTGTGCTCAGCGAGGAGCTGTGGCAGGTGTACGGGGCGCTGGCCGCCGGCCGCGTACCGCAGTTGCCGCCGGTGCCGGCGACGTTCCGCGACCACCTGGCCGTCGCCGCGCCGGCACGCGCGGTGGACCTGGCCTTCTGGCGGGAGACCCTGGCGTCGTGGCCGACCGGGCTGCGGCTGCCGTGGCGCGACCCGGCCGCACCGCCCGCACCGCCGTACGCCGCCCATCAGGTCGCCGTCGACCCGCCGACGGTGGCCGCGTTGACCCGGGCGGCCGCCGCCGCGCAGGTGTCGCTGTTCCACCTGCTGCTCGCCGGGTACGCCCGGTGCCTGGCCCGCGCCAGCGGGCAGCGCACCGTCACCGTGTCGGTGGCGCGGGCCGGCCGCGACACCCGGCTGCCCGGCGTCGACCGGGTCGTCGGGCCGTTCGCCGACACCCTGCCGGTGACGGTCGACGTCGACCCGACCGAGCCGGCGGCCGACCTCGCGCGGCGGGTCCTGGCCGCCTGGCTGGTCGCGCAGCGGCACGGCACGGTTGACGCGGTCGACCTGGCGCGGGCGACGCCGCGACCCGCCGACCCGGCTGCCGACGCCGGCAGCGGCGTTGGCGGCCGGCCGGTCACCCCCAGCCCGGCCAGTTTCAGCTTCGCCCGTTTCCCGGTCATGTCCGACGCCGACCTGCCGGTACGGGTGTCGCCGGTCGCCGCCGGCACCGCGTCGGCCGGCACCCGGCTGGGGCTGCTCTGCTGGCCCGACGGCGAGCGGCTGCGGTTCGCCTGGAACCATCCGGTGCCGTCGCTGGACCGGGCGGCCGTCGCCGGGCTGGCCGCCGATTTCCTCGCCGAACTGGCTGACCTGGCCGAGCAGACCGACCCGCCCTCGAGGGAGTCCACTTCGGGGATGCTGCCGTCGGTAGTGGAGCGAATCGGGCAGGTGTGCCGCCGGTACGCCGACGCCGTCGCAGTCGAGGCGGGCGAGCTGCGGATGACATACCGGCAGTTGGACGCCGCCGCCGACCGGGTCGCCGCCGCGCTGCGCCACCACGGCGTACAAGCCGGTGACCTGGTCGGATTGCTGGCCGCGCGCGGACCCGCCGCCGTCGCCGCCATCGTCGGGGTGCTGCGCGTCGGAGCCGGCTGGGTGCCGTTGGACGTCGTCCATCCGGCGGCCCGCCACCGCGATCAGCTGCGGCGAAGCGGCGCACAGGTGCTGTTGCACGACACCGAGTCGACGAAGCTGGCCGATGCGCTGGCCGGGCTGGTCATGGTCGACGTCGACACGGTCATCGTCAACGGGACCACTGTCGACCCGGTCCCAGACGGCACGGCCGCTGCCGACCCTGACGGTACGGCGTACGTCATCTTCACCTCCGGGTCGACCGGCCGGCCCAAGGGCGTGCCGGTCAGTCACCGCTCGACTGGCGGCTATCTACGCTGGGCGGTCGACACGTTCGGCTACCACAGCGGTGACCGGCTGGCGCAGACCTCGTCGTTGTGCTTCGACGCCTCCGTCCGGCAACTGCTGGCACCGCTGCTGGTCGGAGCGACGGTCGTCGTACTCGCCCCGCAGGTGCTGCGCGACCCCGACGAGGTGCTGCGCCGGGTCGAGAACGACCGGATCACGGTCTGGAGCTCGGTGCCGACGCTGTGGGGTCAACTGCTGGCGGCGGCGCAGCGGCGTACCGCCTCGAGCGGGCGACCGGACCTGTCGGCGCTGCGCTGGATCCACGTCGGCGGCGAAACGCTGCCTCCCGGGCAGGTGCGGAGCTGGTTCGACCTGTTCGGCCCCGGGCACCGGATCACCAACCTGTACGGGCCGACCGAGGCGACCATCAACGCCGCCTGGTTCCTGATCGACCGGCGGCCGGCCGACGGCCTGCGGCGGATGCCGATCGGCCGGCCGGCCGCCGGTGCGACGCTGGCCGTCGTCGACGCCGCCGGGCGGCCCTGCCCACCGGGTGAGGCCGGCGAGCTACTCATCTCCGGGCCCGGGTTGACCAGTGGCTACCTGGACGATGCGGCACAGACTGAGGCGGCGTTCGTCCACCGCGACGGCCGGCGCTGGTACCGCAGCGGCGACCGGGTCCGCGTCGGACCCACCGGGGACCTGGAGTTCCTGGGCCGGCTCGACGACCAGGTGAAGCTGCACGGCCACCGGATCGAGCCGGCAGAGATCGAAGCTGCGCTGGGCAACCACCCGGCGGTCGCCACGGCGGTGGTGCTGCTCCAGACCGAGCCCTATCCCCGGCTCGTCGCGTACGCGCAGCTGACGGACCCGACGGCGGACGCCGCGACGGACGCCGCCGACCTGCGCCGGCACCTCGCCGACCGGCTGCCGCCGCAGTGGGTTCCGGCCCGCATCGAGTTGGTACGGGAGCTGCCGCTGACCACCACCGGCAAAGTGGACCGGCAACTACTCACCGGGTTGCCGGGCGAAGAGCCGGAGCCGGCCGGTGCGGCACCGCGCACGGGCACCGGCACGGAGTGGCGGTTGGCGCAGGTGTGGCAGTCCGTGCTCGGGTTGCCCGCCGTGCACCGCGACGACGACTTCTTCGCCATCGGCGGCGACTCCATCGTGGCCATCGACGTCTTCGCCCGGCTGCGGGAACACTTTTCGGTCCTGCCCCGCCCGACGGTCATCTACGACCACCGCACCCTGGCCGGGCTGGCTGCGGCGATCGACGAAGCCGCCGCCGGGGTGCCGGCGGACGCGGCGGCTCCGGGCCCGTCGTGCCCGGCTGCGTCGACCGGGGACGTGTCCGAGGTCGGCCACGACCCACGGCCGTTTCCGCTGGCCCCCGCCCAGCGCGGTTTCCTGCTCGCCGAAGCGGCCGCACCGGGCAGCAGTTCGACCTGGCTGGCCCAGCTGCGGCTGTCTGGTCGGCTGGACCGGCGCCGCTTCCAGCAGGCGGTCGACGTCGTCGTGGCCCGGCATCCGATGCTGCGTACGGTGTTCCCGGCCGGGGCCCGGCCGCCGATGCAGCAGGAGTTGCCGGCGACGCTGCGGCTGCCGGTCCGGTTCGAACGAGTCGAGTCGGCCGCGCAGGTCGCCGAGCTGGTGGCGCGGGAACGCCAGCGGCAGGTGGAGCCGTGGGCGTGGCCGTTGCTGCGGTTGCTGGTGCTGACCCTCGCCCCGGACGAGCATGTCATGGTGGTGCACGCGCACCACCTGATCGGCGACGGCTACAGTGCCGCGCTGCTCAGCCGGGAACTGCTGGCGCTGCACGACGATCCGGCGTCCGGCGCGGCCGCACCACCCCGGACCACGTTCCGCGACTACGTCGACTGGCTGCACCGGCAAAGGCCGGATCCGGCGGCACGACGCTGGTGGCGGAAGCGGCTCGGGTCGCCGTACCATCCGCCGACGCTGCGGGCGCCCGCCGCCAGCGGCACCGGCGCGGGTGGCGTCGCCGTCGAGCAGGACCGGGCCCGCGTCGCCGGGTTCACCCTGGACGCTACGGTCACCGCCAGGCTGCGCCGGCTGGCAGCAGCCGCAGGCAGCACCGGGTACGCGCCGGTGCTCACCGCGTACCGCCGGGGGTTGGCCCGGCTGACCGGCCTGAGCGACCTGGTTATCGGGCTGGCCGTGACCGGCCGCGACCATCAACTGCCGGACCTGCACCGGATGTTCGGCCCGTGCGCGGTGCTGCTGCCGCTGCGCCTCGCCGACGACGCCGAGAGATCAGGTGACAGCGGATCAGGTGCCGAGACGTTCGGCGAGGACCTGGCGCGGGTGGCCGCCGAGGTCGCCGACGCCCGCAGGTACGGCCCGGACAGTGTGCGCGCCCACACCTGCGGCGGCCCGTCCGGCGGCCCCGGCGTGTCCGCGCTACTGGCCGGGGCGCAGTTCATCTTCAGCTCGCTGGACTTCACCGGGCTCGGGCCGGCCTCCAGCGACGGACTTTGTCTGCAGCCCGACGACACCGACAGTGAACTGGAGCCACCGCCGGTCGGCACGGACGTTCTGTTGACCGTCCGGCCGGTGGGTGACGGGCTACGGGTCGCCGTACGGGCCGCTCCGGAGGCGTTGGACGCCGGCCGCTTCGCCGGCTTCGTCAACGCGATCGAAGCCGACCTGGTCGCCGCCGGCGCCGAAGCCGAACTGGTCGCCGCTGCCGACATCGTCCGGGCGGACGCCGGGCGGCTCGCCGCCGTCGGCACTGCGCTGGACGCGGCGATCGTCGGATATCTGCCGGCTCCGGCGCAGTTGGCGGCCCTGGCCGGGATGCCGGCGGCCGCACTGCCCCGCGAGCAGATCCGCGACCTGCTGTTCCCTACCGGGGCGCCCCGCCTGCTGGAGGAGCTGGTCACCCCGTTCGGCCGGTCCGGGTTCGTCTGCCTGCCGCTGTTCGCCGACGAACTCGGCCCCGGCCTGGCACCGGTGACCGCTGACGCGGTCTCCCTCGCCGCCCAGGCGGGTGCCCGGTGCGTGTCGCTGGCCGGCATGCTGCCATCGGTCACCGGCTACGGCTTCGACGTGGTCCGGCGGGTGAATCCGGCGGTACGGGTGACGACCGGACACGCGGCGACCGCCACCTCGGTGGTGCTCACAACCCTCGCCGCGCTGGCCGCCGCCAACCGCGACCTGACTGTCGGCCCGCTGGCCGTCGTCGGCCTGGGCTCGATCGGCCGGTCTGTGCTGGAGCTGCTGCTGCGCCACGGTGGGCCGCACCCGCCGCGGATCGTGCTGGCGGATCTGCCGGGCAGCCGGCGACGGTTGGCCGACTACCCGGACCGGTTGCGCCGGCTCGGTTACCGGGGCGAGCTGATCTGGGCCGAGTCGGCAGCGGCCGTCGCGACGGCCGCTGCCGGTCCGGCCGTCGCGGCGCCGGTGTACGCGGCCGCGACCGTCGTCGCGGCGGTGAGCGCTTCGTCGGAGATCGTCGACGTGGACCGGCTGCGGCCGGGTACCGTGCTGGTCGACGACTCGTTCCCGCACTGTGTGAACCCGGCCGCCGCGCTGGACCGGATGCGCCGTACCGGTGACGTGCTGGTGGTCGGCGGTGGCCTGCTCGCCTGCGGTACGGTGCGTCGGGTCCTGCCCGCCGGGCTTCCGCCGGTCGCGGTGGCCGTGTACGCGGCACGCGGCACGCTGCCGGACGCGGTGGCGTCCTGCCAGGTGGAGTCGTTGCTGCAGGCGGACCGGCCGGACCTGCCGCTGGTGCACGGCCTGGTGGAGCCGGAGCTGGCCGCCGTGTACTGGTCGGCGGCGCGGGCGGCGGGGCTGACGGCGGCCCCGCTGCATCTGGACGGCACCACCGTCGCCGACCTGGTCGACGGCCGGCTGGACAAGTCAAAAGGACAGACGTGACGACGGAGGAGCCACAGTGACCCCGGAACTCGGCATCGACAGACTGCTCGACCAGGTCCGTGGTCGCCTCGAACGGGTCGACGCCCGGACCGCCTACCAGGCCCAGCAGGACGGCAGGGCCGTGCTGGTCGACATCCGTCCGGCCGCTCAACGCGCGGAGTACGGCGAGATCCCCGGGGCGTACGTGATCGAACGCAACGTGCTGGAGTGGCGGCTCGACCCACACAGCTCGGCGCGGCTCGACGTCGCCGACAGCCCGCGGCTGTGGCCGATCGTCGTCTGCCAGGAGGGGTACGCGTCGTCGCTGGCCGCCGCTTCGCTGCAGGACACCGGGCTGCCGTTGGCCACCGACCTGGCCGGTGGCTTCGCGGCCTGGCGGGCCGCCGGGCTTCCGGTGACCGATCCACTCGCCCATTGATCGCCGGGCCGACGGCTGGTCGAATGTATCCGCCGGCCCGGCACCCCCATTGAACGTCGAGGAGTCGTCATGCTCGGATCACATCGGACGATCAGCCTGCTCGGCGTGACCACGACCGCCGCGGTGACCATCGCTGTCGCCGGCTGCTCGCCCCAGGCGGAAGACCCGCCGGTCGACCCGCCGACGCCGGACGTCTGCGACCCGCAGCAGTTGGACACCCTCGTCGCCGGGACGTTGACCGTCGGCACCGACCAGCCGGCGTACCCGCCGTGGTTCGTCGACGACGCCCCGGAGAGCGGCGCCGGCTTCGAAAGCGCGGTGGCGTACGCGGTCGCCAACCAGCTCGGCTACGAACCGGACGAGGTGAACTGGGTACGGGTGCCGTTCAACAACGCCATCGCTCCCGGGCCGAAGGACTTCGACGTCGACATCAACCAGTTCTCCATCACCGAGGAGCGCCGCGCCGCCGTCGACTTCTCCAGCCCGTACTACGACGTCAGTCAGGCGGTGATCGCGCTGGACGGGACGCCGGCCGCCGGCGCGACGACCCTGGCCGATCTGCGGGACGTCAAGCTCGGCGCCCAGGTCGGCACGACCAGCTTCCGGGCGATCACCGAGGTGGTTGTCCCGGCGGCCGAGCCGGCGGTGTTCAACAACAACGACGACGCCAAGGCCGCGCTGCGCAACGGCAGTATCGACGCGCTGGTGCTGGACCTGCCGACCGCGTTCTACGTGACCGGCGCCGAGATCGACGACGCGACGATCGTCGGACAGCTGGCGCAGCCGTCCGGCCAGCCGGAGCAGTTCGGCCTGGTGCTCGACAAGGGATCGCCGTTGACCGGCTGCGTCAGCGCCGCCGTCGACGAACTGCGCGGCAACGGCACCCTGGACAGCCTGCAGGCCGAATGGCTGGCCGACGTGGCCGGCGCACCGGTCCTGTCCTGACAGTGAGCGGGTCCACCGCAGCGGCGGCCGGCGGCGCCGACGGCTATCAGCCCAGTGAGCTGCAGCGGCGGCGGGACGCGTACCGCCGCCGGCAGAGCGTCCGGTCGGTGCTGATCGCCGCCGGTTCCACCGCCGTGCTCGGTGCCCTGCTGGTGGCAGCGGTCGCGAACTCCCCCGGCTGGCCCCGGGTCCAGCAGTCGTTCTTCGATTCGGCCGTCGCGGTGCAGGCGCTGCCGGCGGTGCTACGCGGACTCTGGCTCAACGTCCGGCTGCTGGTGTTCTGCGCCGCCGGGGCGCTGGCGCTGGGGTTGGCGATCGCGCTGGCCCGGACCCTGCGCCCGGCGGTGTTCTTTCCGCTGCGGGCCGTCGCGACCTCCTACACGTACGTGTTCCGGGGCGCCCCGCTGATCATCGTGCTGTACCTGTTCACCTTCGGGGTGCCGGGGCTCCGGCTCGCCGGCACCCCGTCGGTGCTGGTGCTCGGTGGCTGTGCGCTGGTCATCACCTACGGCGCCTACCTGGCGGAGGTGTTCCGGGCCGGGATCGAATCGGTGCACCCGGCGCAGCGGGCCGCCGCCCGGTCGCTGGGGCTCAGCCACGCGCAGACGATGCGGCACGTGGTGCTGCCGCAGGCGGTCCGGCGGGTCGCGCCGCCGCTGCTCAACGACCTGGTGGCGTTGCAGAAGGACGTCGGGCTGATCTCCCTGGCCGGCCCGGTCGACGCGATCCGCGCCGCCCAGATCGAGACTGCCACCAGTTACAACTTCACCCCGTACGTGGTGGCCGGGGTGCTGTTCATCCTGATGGCGGTTCCGCTGGTGGCGGTGACCGACTGGGTGACCATGCGGGCCGCCCGGCGGCAGACCTGGGCCGGCGCGGCATGACGCCAGCGGCGGACCCGACCCGGCCCGGCATGATGCCGGCGGCGGAGGTGGGCCGGCACGGCGGGCCACCGGTGCTGGTCTGTGCCGGGGTCCGCAAGGTCTTCGGCGACCGGGTCGTGCTGCGCGACCTCAGCCTCGACGTGGCCGAACACGAGGTGGTAGCCCTGATCGGCGGCAGCGGCTCCGGCAAGTCGACGTTGCTACGGGTGGTGAATCTGCTGGAGACCGTCGACGACGGCACCATCCAGCTCGACGGCCGGGACATCACCGACCCCCGGGTCGACCCGGACCAGGTGCGGCAGCGGATCGGGCTGGTCTTCCAGTCGTACAACCTCTTCCCACATCTGACCGTGCTGGACAACGTCACGCTGGCGCCACGCAAGGTGCACCGGCTGCCTCGGGCGCGGGCCGAGCAGCGGGCGATGGAACTGCTGGACCGGGTCGGGCTGGCCGATCAGGCGAGGCAGTACCCGGACCGGCTCTCCGGCGGCCAGCAGCAGC
This sequence comes from Solwaraspora sp. WMMD937, assembly GCF_029581175.1. Classification (NCBI taxonomy): domain Bacteria; kingdom Bacillati; phylum Actinomycetota; class Actinomycetes; order Micromonosporales; family Micromonosporaceae; genus Solwaraspora; species Solwaraspora sp. WMMD937. Next base: position 6,172,979 of record NZ_CP120738.1, read on the forward strand.
GGGCGGCGATCGCCCGGACCCTGATCAACGCACCCCGGCTGCTGCTGCTCGACGAGGTCACCTCGGCGCTGGACCCGGAACTCGTCGGCGAGGTGCTGGCCCTGATCCGGGAACTGAAGGGTGACGGGATGACGATGCTGATCGCCACCCACGAGATGGGATTCGCCCGGGAGGTCGCCGACCGGGTCTGCTTCCTGGCCGACGGCGCCATTTGCGAGCAGGGACCGCCGCAGCGGGTGCTCGGTGCGCCCGAGCACCCCCGTACCCGGCAGTTCCTGCGCCGGGTCACCGACTACGGCTCAGGCTGATCGCGAACCGGTCGGCCGGGTCGGTCCACCAGTGGGTCAGCTCGAAACCGGCGGCGGCCAGCTCGGCGGTAACCCCGGCCCGGCGGAACTTCGCCGACACCTCGGTCCGGATCTCCTCGCCGGCGGTGAAGCTCACCGGCAGGTCGAGATCGGCCACGTACACCTGCATGTCCCGGTCGGCGCGCAGCCGCATTTCGATCCACTCCCGGTCGGTGTCCCAGAGCGCGACGTGCCGGAACGCCGCCGGGTCGAAGTCGGTACCGAGCTGCTGGTTCAGTACGCGCAGCACGTTGCGGTTGAACTCGCCGGTCACCCCCTGGCTGTCGTCGTAGGCGGCGACCAGGGTGGCCGGGTCCTTGACCAGGTCGGTGCCGAGCAGCAGCCAGCCGCCGGTGCCGAGCGCCCCGCGCAGCGCGGCCAGGAACTCGGCGCGTTCGTCCGGCACCAGGTTGCCGATGGTGCCGCCGAGGAACGCGACGAGCCGGTCGTCGCCGGCCGGGATCCGGTCAAGGTGGCGGGTGAAGTCGCCGACTATCGCGTGGATCGGCAGACCCGGGTAGTCCCGGTCGATGGCGGTGGCGGCGTCACGCAGCGCCGCCTCGGAGACGTCCAACGGCACGAACAGGTTGATGCTGCCCTGCCGGCGCAGCGCGTCGAGCAGCAGCCGGGTCTTCTCCGACGAACCGGAGCCGAGCTCGACCAGGGTCCGGGCCCGGGTGACGGCGGCGATGTCGTCGGCGTGGGCGGCCAACGCGGCCCGCTCGGCCCGGGTCGGATAGTACTCCGGCAGGGTGGTGATGCGTTCAAACAGTTCGCTGCCGTACTTGTCGTAGAACCACTTCGGGGGCAGCCATTTCGGGTCGGCGGTGAGTCCGGCGCGGGCGTCGATCCGCAGCGCGTGTCGTTGGTCGGCGTCGGTCAGCTCGATGTCGATCCGCACAGATCCTCCACGGTGTAGGTGTGCCGGTCGGCGACGACGAGCCGGCGGTCGGCCACCGGACGCCAGGCCGGGTCGTCGTCCGACGGTTCGGAGGCGATGACCAGCCGCTCCGGCCCGGCGAGGACGGACAGGGAATGGCCGACGGCGCTGGCCCAGGCCCGTTCACCGTCGGTGAGAAGCAGGTTGAGCCGGGACGTCGGGGCGACGGACAGGACGCCGGTGACGGTGTCGGTGATCGCCGTACCCGGGTCGGCGCCGGACCGCAGCCGGTGCCGCAGCAACGCCCACAGCAGCGCCGAGTCGGTCGGCGCGTCGAGGGTGAGCAAATCGGTCACCGGCAGGGCCGCGGCCAGGACGGCGACGCTGTCCGGCCAGCCGGCCACCACCCCGTTGTGGCTGAACAGCCAGCGCCCGTCGGTGAACGGCGCGCAGGCTGTCTCGCCGAACGGCATCCCGGGGGTAGCCGAGCGGACCGCGGCCAGCACCGCACCGGCGGCGGTGGCCCGACCCAGCTCGACCAGGCCGGGATCGGCCCAGATCGGCCCGGCCCGCCGGTAGCGGATCGGACCGGTCGGGGTGTACCAGCCGACGCCGAAACCGTCGACGTTGACCGTGCCGCCGCCGCGCATGTCCCGGGGCGCCCAGGACTGGCGGTACAGGCCGTACGGCGGCTCGACCAGCAGCTGCGTCAGGCTGACCGGCGGGCCAAGGTAGAGCTGGTGGCGGCACACTAGGCGATCTCGCCGGGGTGCGGGTCACGAGCGGTGCGGAAACCGCTGAAGATCTGCCGCCGGATCGGGTAGTCCCAGTTGCGGAAGGTGCCCCGGCAGGCGGCGCGGTCAGTGCCGAACGAGCCGCCGCGCAGCACCCGGTAGTCGCGGCCGAAGAAGACCTCCGAGTATTCGCGGTACGGGAAGGCCGCGAAACCGGGGTAACCGGTGAACCAGGTGTCGGTCCACTCCCACACGTCGCCGATCAGCTGGTGCACCCCGGCCGGTGACACACCGGCCGGGTAGGCACCGACCGGTGCCGGGTGCAGGTGCCGCTGGCCCAGGTTGGCGTGCTCGGGGCCGGGGTCGTCGTCGCCCCACGGGTAGCGGCGGGACCGGCCGGTGGCCGGGTCGAACCGGGCCGCCTTTTCCCATTCGGCTTCGGTGGGCAGCCGGCGGCCGGCCCAGCTCGCGTACGCCTGCGCCTCGTACCAGCCGACGTGCACCACCGGCTCGTCGGGCACGATCGCCGACCGCCGACCGAACCGGGTGTAGCTGCCGTCGCCGTGCCAGTGTGCCGGCCCGCTGAGCCGGGCCTGCAGCCGGTGGGCCCAGCCCTCGGCGCTCCACCACCGCTCGTCGTGGTAGCCGCCGTCGTCGATGAACTGCTGGTACCGGGCGTTGCTGACCGGTGCGCGGTCGAGGAAGAAAGCGGGTACGTCGACGGTGTGCGCCGGGCGTTCGTTGTCGAGCGCCCACGGCTCGGTGGAGGTGCCCATGGTGAACGGTCCGCCGGGGATCAGCGCCTCACTGTCGACGCCTTCGGCCGTCGCGGGCGGCGTCGCCGCGCCGGTGAGCACCGGCGGGCCCGCCCGCAGCTGGTGGGTGGCGAGCATCGTCTCGTCGTGCTGCTGCTCGTGCTGCACGATCATGCCGAAGGCGAAGCCCTGCTCGACCAGCCGGCGGCCGTCGAACGTCACCGTGTCGAGCAGATCGAGGACCTTGTCCCGGACGGTACGGGTGTACGCACGCGCCTCGGCCGGGTCCAGCAGCGGCAACGCCGGACGGTCGGCGCGGGCGTGTTTGAACGCGTCGTAGAGGTGGTCGACGTCGGCCCGGACCGGTTCCCGGCCGCCGACGTCGCGGACCAGCCACAGCTCCTCCTGGTTGCCGATGTGCGCCAGGTCCCAGACCAGGGGCGACATCAGCCGGGAGTGCTGGCGTGTGAGGTCGTCGTCGTCGACCGGGTCGGTCAGGGCGCGGCTGCGCCGCCGCGCCCGGTCGAGATCGGCGGCGAGCACGGTACGCAGATCGGACGCGGCCGCCGAACGTGGCTCGGGTGTGCTCGGTGTCGGGCGGGTCGGGTCGTGGGCTGTCTCGGTCACCTGGTTCCTCCCCAGGGGTGGGTTCGCTGGTGCAGCCGTCGGCGCAGGGCGCGTACCACGGTGCTGGTCGTCTCGTCAGGCAGGCCGGTGTCGGTCAGGCGTTCGCAGGCCAGCTCGGCCAGCGGGTGGGCGGCCGACGCGACGACCGGATCGGCGAGCCCGTCCCGGGCGGCGGGCAGCCAGCGGTCGGCCGCGTCCATCACCGTCGACGTCGCGGTCCGCAGTGTCTCGTCGCGGGCGAACAGCGCGGCCAGCACCGCAGCCGGGACGATCCACTCGCCGTCCGGCTGCGCGTCGAGGTAGCGCAGCTCCAGGTAGCCACGTGGGCGGACCGGCGGAAACATGGTGCTCAGATGCAGGTCGAGGTCGGCGTAGGTCGGTGGTCGGGGCGTGCCGGTGCGGATCCATTCGCCGAAGGTCGCCGGCCCCGGCAGCCGCCAGCCGACGGGATCGTCGACGAACAGCGGTGGCGTGTCGAGCACCCGCCGGGTCCAGTCGGCAACCGGGTCGGACGGCCGCATGCCGGTGGTCGGGTCGGCGGGTGCGGCGGTGCGGACCGGGTCGAGGGCCAGCCAGGTCGCCATCCGGCTCGACACCCAGCCGGTGCGCCGGCCGGCCCGCGACGGCGAGTTGGCGAACAGGGCGATCAGCGGCGGACCGAGCAGGTGCGCCGCTGACCAGCGGAGGGAGAGCTGCCGGTCGCTGCCGGTGTCCAGGCAGACCTGCAGGCCGGCGGTGCCGCACATCATGTCGGCACCTGCCCGACCCTGCCGGGCGAAAGCCGCCGCCATCGCCGTGTAGCGGTGGTTGCGCAGAATCTGCCGGGGTGGCCGGTACGGATCGCATCCGGTCCGGCCGAGCAGCAGGCCGGCCCGGTCGAGCCGGCGGGTCAGCGCGACGACATCGGCCGACGCGGCCCGGTGCAATGTAGTGAGGGATTCCGTCGGCGGGGTGGAGATCTCCACCTGCCCGCCGGGTTCGACCGTTACCAGTCCGCCCTGTGGAAGCGGGTTGTGCGGGCTGGTGGGGCGTAGTGTCCGCGGGGCGTGGTCACCGAGGGCAGTCGCGAGGTCGGCGGGGTCGAGCGGTCTGGCGGGGTGGTCTCGGTAGTGAACGGTCCATTCGAGTTCGACGCCGATCCGTCGGGGTGGGCCGGTCTTGAAGCAGATCCGGGTGATGTAGCCGGCGGCGGCAGTCGGATCGACGATGGCGGTACCGGCCGGGGCGTCGGCCACGCTCCTCGGACCGGCCGACGCCGCAGACTCGGCGGCCACCGGTAGCACGTCGGGCGGATGGGCGGATGGTGGATGGGGAGCTGTTGGATGGGGAGCTGCTGGATGGGGAGCCTTGGTCATCGCATCTCCTCCAGTGAAAGATCGATCGCGGGTAGCGATCGATCTTCGCTACCGTATCGTCACCGTCCGACATTTGCCGAGACACCGGCGTGGCGCGGGGCGGGCGGCGGGAGACGTTCCCCGTTCCGCAACCCGGCAGTCACCTGCGGATTCGCGTCGCCTGTGGGTGGGATTCGCGTCGCCCGGGGTGTGATCGCCGCCGGACGGGGTACCGGCAGGGTCGGTGCCGACCGGAGGGGAGCCGACGTGACCGACGGGGCAAGAACCCGCTCACCCTCACCACCGGAACCGGCTGAGCAGACCACCGTGCGTCGTGGCGCCTGCCCGCCGGCAAATCGGTGGCGGCACGGTTCTGCCGGCTGCGATGCTCACCACCGTGCCCGACCTCGCACTGTTCTCCGCCGCACTCGGTGAACGCGCCGCGCGCGACGAGTTCACCGGCTCGGTCCTGGTGACCATGGGAGAGCAGCGGCTGCTGGCCGGCGCGTACGGCAACGCCAACCGGGCCTGCCGTACACCGTGCACCCTGGACACCAGGTTCGACACCGCGTCGGTCACGAAGCTGTTCACCGCCGTCGCCGTACTCCAGCAGATCGAGCGCGGCGCGTTCACGCTGGAGACCTCGGCGGTCGACTACCTCGGGCTGGCCGGTAGCACGATCTCGCCGGACGTCACCCCGTACCATCTGCTCACCCACACTTCCGGGATCGCCGACGACGCCGACGAGTCGGACGGTGAACGGTACGAGGACCTGTTCGTCGACGAGCCGACGTACGCGTTCACCGAGACCGCCCACCACCTGCCGCACTTCGTCACCAAGCCGCCGAGGTTCGCGCCGGGCGAGGGCTGCCGGTACTGCAACGTCGGGTACATCCTGCTCGGCCTCATGGTCGAGCGGGCCACCGGCGGCTCCTACCGCGAGTACGTGCACGCCAACGTCTTCGAGCCCGCCGGCATGAGCCGGTCGGCGTTCCTGCGCATGGACGTCGTCGCACCGGACGTCGCCGAGGGCGTGGAGGCGATCCGCGACGCCGACGGCACGATCACCTGCTGGCGGCGCAACATCTTCTCGTACCCGCCGGTCGGCGACCCGGCCGGCGGCGCGTACACGACGGTCGGTGACCTCACCGCGTTCCACCGGGCGCTGGTCGAGGACCGGCTGCTGGGGCCGGAGTCGACCGCCGCGATGCTCGTCCCGTACGCGCAGGCGGAGGGCAACCGGCGCAACGGGTACGGGCTGGAGTTCAGGACCGACGCCGACGGCCGGGTCCGCTACTACGGAAAGGTGGGCGTGAACTTCGGCGTCAGCGCGTTGCTGCGGCACTACCCCGGCCACGGCGCGGGCGACGGCATCACGCTGGCCATGCTCGGCGTCGGCGAGGAGACCATCTGGCCGCTGGTCCGGCTGTTCGACGAGTCGATGCCGCAAGCCTGAGGCATCCGGCTGCGGGCAGCGCGGTACGCGGCAGTTCCGGACGCCAAGGCAGGGGCACTACATCGAGGTGAGGCTGAGACACCTCATCTCGCGAACTTGACGTGCGCCAGCCTCACCTCGACGTCGAACCAGCCTGCTGGGCTTCACGCCGGGTTGTGCTGCCGCCACTTAGCAGTGAGCACAGCGGACAACCGGAAGGGAAGACAGCGATGGCAGCGCACGACGTGGTCAACTTCGGGTTGATAGTTGAACGGTATCCGGCTGGTCCTCGACGTCGGGCCCGCAACCCGATGAACCATGTCCTGGAACGAGCGCTCGTGCAGAGTCATGAACTTCACCAGAGCATCGAAGGAACCCCGGCCACAGCGTACGGGTGGCCGGGGTTCCGAAGGCGTTACTGGATGCGGGTCAGGGGGTGGCGGTGGTGTCCTTGGTCGACGCGACGAACGCCGACCAGGCGGCCGGGCCGAAAGTCAACCTACCGCCGGCACGGTCCTTGGTGTCGCGCACCAGGACCCGACCGGGAAGGTTGTCGGCCACCTCGACGCAGCTGTCGCCGCCGTTGGCCGATCGGCTGGACTTCCGCCAGCGCGGTTCACTTGCGCTCAACGATCATCCTCAGCATCAGATCCCGGGACTGCACCACCGGCAGCGCGAGTCCGTCCACGGTTTCCCAGGCTAGTTCCAGCTCGGTCACATCTCCATGGCCGGACACCACGGTGCCGAACTCAAACCACGAGAAACGACCCCCGGGGGAAGATTCCCGAGGGTCGTTCACCTTTTCGAACGACGACGGTCAGAAACGGCCCCAGTCGTCGGCGGCCGGGCGCCACACGTCGATGTTGCGCGGGTCGACGGCCATCCGCCGGGCCCGGTGCGTGGCGTGCTCCTCCGGGGTGAACACCCGGTGCCGGTCACACAGCTCGTAACGCGGCCCGTGCTTCGGGTCGTGCATGTAGAACGCGATCGACGTCGACGCCGAATGGTTGACCAGGTCGGAGGCGATCGGCACCTTCTTGTACTGGGCCCGCGCCCGACCGCGCATCACGTGGTCGAAGCTCTTCATCATGAAGCACAGGTGTGCGGCGTAGAACTCCTTGTTGCGCTGCAGGGCAAGGCTGTGGTGGTAGCGGTCCTCGCAGCGCAGGAAGACGGTCACGTCGCCGACGTAGTCGCTGGGCAGGAAGCCCAGCACCTTGGTGTAGAAGTCGAGCGACTCCTCGTACTTGTCGGTGGCGAGGAACGGGTGCACCAGGTCCACCGGACGAAGCTCGATCAGCGGCGGTTCGGCGTACTCGACGAACTCGGTGAACAGTTCGACGATCAGCCCGTTGGGGTCGCGTACGGCGAATCCGCGCTGGCACAGGCCCTTCATCCGCTCGTGCAGTTCGAGGACCTCGTGGCCGGCGGCGACAACCCGCTCCCGCAGATCGTCGAGGACCTCGTCGGACTCGACGCTGAACCCGACCGCGGTGGTCCACGACTCGGTACGGTGCGGTGCCGCAATCAACTCGATGCTGTGGTGTTCGATGTCGGCGCGCAGGAACGCGTACTGGTCGTCGTGCTGCTCCAACTGCAGGCCGACGTGGTACTGCAGGAACTCGATGGAGGCGGCCAGATCCGGCACCTCGATCCGGGCGTACTCCATGCCGTAGGGCCCGCGGCGGCGGGTGGCGGCCTCGGTGGACATCTGCGACCCCTTCATGGTGAATTACGCGTCCCCGGCGGTGGGGATGCTGACGATGACCTGGCGTTGCACGACCGGACGCCAGCGTTCCCGGACGAACCGCTCGTGCGACTCGCTGTGCAGGTAGTCGAGCAGGTCCTGCTCGGTGGCGAACTCCACGACGAAGCCGTGCGTCATGGTGGTGTCCCGGGTGCTGACGTTGACCCCGCTGCGCCAGTTGCGCATCGCCGGGTACTTGGTCGGGAAGGTGTCCAGCTCGGCGAGGACCGACTCGGCGACGCCGGGCGGCAGGTCGTCGCGGAACTTGAACGCCAACATGTGGGTGATCATGACGGCGGCCCCCGCTACAGGATGAAGCTGAGCCGGGCGCCGGGATCCATCGACTCCATCACCGGGATGGAGCGGCGAACCCGGAAGCGCAGCCCGTCGTCGTCGACCTTGAGCACGTGCTCGTAGCGGCCCACGTAGGTGTAGGCGCCGCCGTCGCGGTAGCGGTGGATGAGGAAGTTGGCGCTGATCCACACCGTCTCCGCGCCGGCCTCCAGCAGGATCACGTTGGAGACCATCCGGTGGGTACGCGAGTGCGGGTTCTCGGCGTGCGCCTTGCGGCTCTTGAGCCGCTTCACCCGGGCCCGGATCAGGTCGTAGTCGTCGCAGACGAAGAATCCGGCGGTGGTGGCGTCCCAGCCGGCCCAGTCGGTGGTCGGCACCTCCATTCGGCCGTCCGGCTCGAACATGGTGAACCACTCGTCGAGGCGCCACTCGTCGAGCAGTTGCGCCTCCCGGTAGAGGAAGTCCTCCACCTGCGCCCGGGTCACCTCGCGGGCACCCACGTTGAGCACTGCTCCGCTGGTCGTCGAGGACATCGGGTCACTCCTTCCCGCTGGCGGTGGGCGCGGCGGAGCCGCTGGTGGCTGCGGATCCGGCCGCGAGGACGGCGGACGGGCCGGGTGCGCCGGGGTCGGCCGGCGGGTCGCCGGCGACGGCGGTGGCCGCCCCGACCCGGTCGGCCCAGTGTCGCCAGAAGCTGCGCATCGCGCCTTCGTCGATGGAGCGGCCCTGGTTGCCCTGCTTTTCGTTGGCCATGCCGCGCGACATGTCGGACCAGTCGTGGGCCGGGTCGGCCGAGTCGGCGGTGGCGACGATGCCGCGCTGCACCGCCTCGTACGCCTCGATGTCGTCCGGGGTGGCCAGGCCGCCGGGGCCGACGAAGCTGACCATGGTCTTGATCCGCAGCGCCCGGACCGACTCCGGCTCGCCGGTCTCAACGAACTGCCAGGCCCGCACGTCGGTGCGGTCCGGGGCGACCGGTTCGAGCTGGCGGATGGTCAGCGCTTCGAGGTCGAACAGCAGCAGGTTGGGGAAGACGAAGAGGATCCGGCTGGCGTCGGCGATCTCGGCGGCGAGCTCGGGGCCGAGCCGGGCGATCATCTCGTTGCGCTTGGCGACGGTACGGGCCTTCTCCTCGTCGCCGAAGCGCGGCTCCCAGACCATGCCGATCCGGCCGTTGTGGCCGGTGAGCACCAGCAGCCCGTGTCCGCCGCCGAGGTCGTAGGCGTACTGGTCGTCGTCGGTGACCGCGAACCCGGTCTCCCGCAGGTAGCCGACGAAGGTGTTGTGGGTGGGCGCGAAGTGGTAGCCGTCCATGGCGTTCTCGACGGCGAGTTTCCAGTTGCCCTTGACGCTGTAGAGCTGCACGCCGGGCAGGGTCTGCATGCCATGCTCGCCGATCTTGGCGGTCAGCGACATGTAGTGCGCGGCCGGCCCGAGGTGGGTGAGCAGGTCGGGCACGTCGGGGTCGAACGCGATGAAGACGAAGCCCTCGTGGATCTGCAGCCTGGGCACCTGGCGCAGCCGCATCGACTCGCGGAAGCCGGGATCGTCGGGGTAGCTCTCGTCGCCGGGCAGCGCGGCCAGGTCACCGGAGTTGCTGAACGCCCAGGCGTGGTAGAAGCACTGGAAGAACTTGGTGTTGCCCTCGTTGTGCCGGCACAGGATGGTGCCGCGGTGGGTGCAGGCGTTGAGAAAGACCTTGACCTCGCCGGCGGAGTCGCGGCAGAAGATCAGCGGACGGCCGCCGAGGGTGCGGGTCTTGAAGTCGCCGGCGTTGGGGATCTCGGTCTCGTGGCCGAGGTAGAGCCAGGTGTGGCCCCAGATCTTGGCGATCTCGTCGCGGAAGACACCCGGGTCGCGGTACGCCGAGCGGTGCACCCGGAAGCGCATCGCCTCCCAGTCCTCGTCGATCAGCGCGCCACCGTCGGCTCCGCCGAGCGGTCGCACCGGCGTCTGCTGCGTCATCACCCCACCGCCCTCTTTCGTCCCGTCCGCCTGCCTCAGCGATGCTACGTCATGCGAGACAGTGTCTCGCACTCCGATGCTGCTATCAGAGCCCTCCACCTGTCAAGAGCAGGGCATTTTCCGTGATCGGGTTACTCACTGTTAACAGGACAGCAACACGTTCCTGCGGGTTCGCCGGAAACGATCCGGTCATCCACCCGTCACCCCGGCCCACCAGCGGCACGCACCGCCGCGCGCCCTACGCCCGCCGGCCGGGTACCCCTTCCGGAGGAACCGATGCTCCAGCCGCACCATGGACCGATCGCCGGCGCCCACTACCTGCCGACCACGCCCGAAACCTGCCTGTGGGGCCGGCTGCCCAACCGCAGTCACGCCCCGGTGCTGCGGGTCCGCTCCGGTGAGACCGTGACCATCGACACCCTCAGCCACGAAGGCATCCTCGAAGACCAGGGCCGCGACCCGGTCGGCTACCTCAAGCAGTACGACGTACCCGCCGACGGCGTCCTCGCCGACGCCCGCGACCTGGCCGCGTCCGACGTCGCCCACGACTACGACGACGACGGCCCGCACGTGGTCACCGGCCCGATCACCGTCGACGGCGCACAACCCGGCGACCTGCTCCGGGTCGACGTGCTCGACCTGACGATCCGGGCCCCGTACGGCTTCGTCAGCAGCCGGCACGGCTACGGCGCGCTGCCCGGTGAGTTCCCGCTCACCCCGGCCGACACCGGGCCGGGCAGCGACCCGCGGGAGTACGGCAGCGTCTGCCACTTCACCGAGGTAGCCTCCAGCGGCGGCCGGTTGTACGGCGTACTGCCGTTCGGTGCCGGCCGGGCCGCCCGGTTCCCGCTCGCGCCGTTCCTCGGCCTGATGGGCGTCGCCGTGGACACCGACGAGATGGTGCACTCGGTGCCGCCCGGCGGGCACGGCGGCAACCTCGACATCAACGAACTGCAGGTCGGATCGAGCCTCTACCTGCCGGTGCAGCTACCCGGCGCAGGCTTCTACGCCGGTGACCCGCACTACGCCCAGGGCGACGGCGAGGTGGCGCTCACCGCCCTGGAGGCGCCGCTGCGGGCCACGCTGCGGTTGAGCGTGATCCCGGCGGCACAGGCCGCCCTGCTGGTCGGCGCCGGCGAGGCCCCGCTGGCCGAGACCACCACCCACTGGATCCCGGTCGGCCTGGACGCCGACCTGAACGAGGCGATGCGCCGGGCGGTCCGGGCCGCTGTCGACTTCCTGGCCCGCACCCAGGGCATGCCGCGCGACACCGCCCTGGCCTACCTGAGCGCCGCCGCCGACTTCGAGGTCAGCCAGGTCGTCGACGCGGTCAAGGGCGTGCACTGCCTGATCCGCAAGGCCGACTTCCCCGCCCAGATCTGACCACTACAGGATGAACGAGACATCACTCTCCGGGCTGCGCCCGGATGGTGTCGTACGCCCGCCGGAGATTCGCCGCAGCCTGCCGGGCCAACGCCTCCCAGCCGTCGGCAGCCGACGACGTGCCGAAGCGCAACTCGTACTCGGTTCCGACAGCTGGAGGCGCTGCCCGGTCGCCCCGTTTGGGGCTCATTGCCGCTCTTCGGGAGGGTCGACCACGCCCAGGTCGCCTTCCGGTTCCCGGTTGATGATCTCCAGCAACGCCGGGTCGCTGTAGATCTCCGCCGTGTGCCGCCACTGCCCGAGCAGGGTGGCGATCGGAGACAGATTTTCCAGCGAAGCCGCACCCTGCGCCACGGTGATCAGCTCCGAGAGCAGCTCGTCGACATCTGACTCCGGGAGGAACGTCACCCAGGGCAGCGCCTCCTCGAGGACCCGCCGGACCGCCTCCACCGACCCGGAACGAACCAGGCCCGCCAGCAGACGGGCGGTGAAATCGACGACGATAGCCTCTCGTTCAACCTGGTCGGCGCGGACAAGGGCCAGGTCGTCCGCATCGCGACGACGCAGCCGCAACGTTCGGACCTCGTTCAGCCGTTCCGCAGCGGCGCCGGGCCGATGCAGGAAGTCGCTGAACGGCACTTCCTCATGTACCGCCGCCATGACATCCACACTACCGTGGATGTCATGCGGCTGCCTGGAAGGATCGCTGAGATGAGTCGAGCGTCAGCACCGCGAGCGGCAGCCAGGTGGTACCGGGGCGACTGCCACCTGCACTCGGTGCGGTCGACCGGCGGTGAGCTGGCCCCGGCCCAGCTGACCGCCGCCGCCCGCGCGGCCGGGCTCGACTTCGTCGCCGTCACCGAGCACAACACGACCGACGGGTACGCCGACTGGGTCGACCGCACCGGTGACCTGCTGGTGATCTGCGGCCAGGAGGTCGTCACCCGTACCGGGCACTGGCTGGCCCTCGGCCTGCCACCCGGGCACCTCGTCGACTGGCGGTACGGCAACGACAACAGCGACGGCGACGACCGGATCGGCCGACAGCTCGACGAAGTGCACCGGGCCGGTGGACTGTGCGTGGTGGCGCACCCCTACGCGCCGTACCCGTCGGGCACGTTCGAATACCCGTACCAGGGGTTCGACGCCGTCGAGGTCTGGAACGGACAGTGGGCGTCGGACCTGCCGTGGAACGCCGACAACGAGGCGGCGCTGGCCGACTGGGCCGCCAGCCTGGTCGACTGGGCCCATAGACCCGCCGCCGGTGTCGGCGCTGGCGGTTGGCGGCCGGTGATCGGCAACAGCGACACCCACCTCGCCGGTCAGATCGGCGTCCCGCACACCGTGGTCCGCGCCGCCGGGCGCACTGTGGACGCGCTACTGGCCGGGATCGCCGCCGGTCACAGCTGGATCGCCGGATCAACCGATGTCGACCTGTCGGTGATCGTGTCGGCCGGCGACCGCCGCGCCGACATCGGTGAGCGGCTCGACACCGGCGGCGCCACGGCCACCGTCGAGGTCGAGGTCCGTGGCGTGCCGTCCGGCACGGTCAGCGCCCACACCGACCGGGGTACGGCGTACCGCGTCGTGCTGTCCGCCGACGGTGCCGGCAGCCTCCGGTGGCGCACCGACGCCACGGCGTCGGCGTTCGTCCGGGTCGAGGTGCGCCACCCGGACGGGCGGTTGGCTGCCCTGAGCAACCCGGTCACGCTGGTCTGAGCTGGCCGTGGCGTACCGTCGGGCGTGATCAGTTTCCAGTTCGACCGGGGTACGGTGCCCGACGCCGAGGTCGGCGGGTGACGCGCCGGGGGCTGACCTTCCTGTTCGCGGTGGCCGCCGGTGCCGCCGTCGCCAACCTCTACTGGGCGCAACCGCTGCTCGATCTCATCGCCGCCGACCTCGACGTCACGACCGCGACCGCCGGTCTGCTGGTCACCGCCACCCAGATCGGCTACGCCGCCGGGATCCTGTTCCTGGTGCCGCTGGGCGACATCCTCGACCGACGCCGGCTGGTACCGGTGCTGATGCTCTGCGCGGCGGGCGCTCTGGTGGCGTGTGCGCTCGCGCCGTCGTTCGGCGTGCTGCTCGTGGCGATCACCGTGCTCGGGGTGGCCACGGTCTCCGGGCAGTTGCTCACCCCGCTCGCCAGCGATCTCGCCGACGACAGCCGGCGTGGCAGCGCGGTCGGTACGGTCGTCGCCGGAATCCTGACCGGCATTCTCGCCTCGCGGACCATCAGCGGGCTGGTCGCCGGCATCGCCGGCTGGCGGGCGATCTTCCTGCTGGCGGCGGTGGCGGCGGTCGGCTTCGCCGTGGTGATGTACCGGGCGATTCCGTCGCTGGCGCCGAAGACCCGGCTGCCGTATCCGGCGCTGATCGCGTCCGTCGCCGCGGTGGTCGCCCGCGAACGCGCGGTCCGGTGGACGTTGGTGCTGTCCGCGACCGGCTTCGCCGCGTTCACCATGTTCTGGACGGCGTTGACGTTCCTGCTCAGTGGCCCGCCGTTCGACTATCCCGTGTCGGTGATCGGGCTGTTCGGCCTCGCCGGTCTGGCTGGCGCGGTCGCCGTACAGCGCAGCGGTCGGCTGCACGACCTGGGCTGGTCGCTGCCCGCCACCGGCGCGGCCTGGGTCCTGGTGCTCGCCTCGTTCGTCACGGCGATCTTCGCCGGACGCAGCGTCCTGCTGGTGATCGTCGTGGTGGTCGCGCTCGACGCGGCGTTGCAGGCGGCCGGAATCCTCAACCAGTTGCGGGTCATGGCCGTCTCGCACGAGGCGCGTAGCCGGCTGAACACGGCGTACGTGACGGCCAACTTCCTCGGTGGTGCCGCCGGCTCGGCTGCTGCCGCGACGCTCTGGTCGGCTGGCGGCTGGACGGCAGTGTCGCTGGTCGGGGTGGCGCTGAGCTGCTTCGCCCTGACCCTGTGGGTGGTGGGTCGGCGGCACGCTTTCGTCCCGGTCGACCGACTGGCACGATAGTCAAATTATTTGTATATTCAACCGCGTGACACGTCCGATGAGAGAGCCGACGTTCTGGATCCTGGCCGCGCTGGTCGACCAACCGCGACATGGATACGGGGTGATTCAGCAGGTCACGAAGCTCTCCGACGGAGAGACACGGCTGCTGGCGGCGACCCTCTACGCCGCGTTGGACCGGCTGGCCGCCGAGGGCCTGGTGGCCGTTGACCGGGAGGAGGCGGTCGACGGTCGACTGCGCCGTTACTACCGGCTCACCGACTCCGGCGGTGCCGCGCTGGCCGCCGAGACGCAGCGGCTGAGCCGCAAGGTAGCGACCGCGAACCGGCTGCTGGACGCGCTGCGCCCACCGGCCGGTCCGGCCACGGTGACGTTCGGATGAGCCCGGCCGGCACCGCACGCCACCGGGGCTACCGGCTACCCGCCCGGGCCACGCCGGGCCGAGCTGCTCGACACGATGCTGATGGTTGCCGAGGACACCGGCCGCCGCCGGCCGAGCGCCCGCGAGGTCGTCAACGTGCTGCGCCACGCACCACGGGCCCGGCTGGGGCGACCGGGCAACCGCCTCGTGGTGCTCATCGCCGCCCTCGTCGCGATCCTGAGCGGATTCGTCAGCGCGTCGGCAGTTCGGTCAGGTCCGGTACCAGGTCGACCATGTCACCCCGGTACCTGACCTGCGCGCGTACGACGCCGAGGTCGCCGAGCGGCTGACCGCCGACGGTTGGCGGCTCGGCCCGCTCGCCTACTCGGGACACGCCGATCGGCGTACGGCCGAGGTCCTGACCGCGACCAAGGACGGCTGGTTGCTGACCTTCGCCAACACCTACCAGGCGCTGGAGCCGGAAGGCGGTGGTTGGTTCGAGGTTTCGGTACGCCGGATCGAGCCCGCCGGGATGCCGGTCGGATTCGCCGTCGGCGGGCTGCTCGGCATGGTCCTCGGGTGGCTCCTCACTGGTTGGGCGAGTCGCCGGACCGAGCAGCACCCGCAGGCCAGCGGCGTCCTCGCGCTGCTGGCCTTCATCGCCGCCGGCACCTCCGCCCCGATGATCAGCTCTGTCGTACAGGATTATCTGACCATCGTCGACCAGGGGTTCACCCTGCACGAGGGACCGATCTGGTCGTGGACGGTCCCCGGCGACGAAGGACTGCTGCTCCTCGCCCCGACGATCCTCGTCACCGTCGTCGCGGCGGCCATCGTCGCGCTGTGTCGTCCGCCCCACGGCAATCACCGGCGCCGGCCGGCTACCGACGACCGACCAGGGCTGGCCAGCTAGCCGACGGCGAGCACCTCGGCCCGGCGTGGGGCACTGGCCATCGCGCCGGGCCGGGTCACCGTCACCGCCGCCGCCCGGCTCGCCCAGCGGGCCGCGTCGTCGATCGCCGCACCGTCGAGCAGCGCGTCGGCCAGCGCCGCGCAGAACGTGTCCCCGGCGCCGGTGGCGTCCACCGCGTCGACCTGCTCGGCCGGCACCAGATGTTCCCGGTCGGCGGTCACCACCAGGGCGCCGTCGACGCCGAGGGTCACCACCACCGGCCCCCGGGTCCCCAGCGACCGGGCCATCGCGGCCAGACCGGCGACGTCCTCCGACGGCCCGGCAGCCGCAGGCCCGGCACCTGCACCGGCCAGCGCCGCGAGTTCGCCCCGGTTGGGCACCAGCACGTCGACCCGGGCCAGGGTTCCCGGGTCGATCGGCCGGGCCGGTGCCGGGTTCACCACGACCAGGCCGCGGGCGGCGGCCACCGTCGCAGCCACCACCGCCGCAGCGACCTCCTGCTGCAGCAGTACGGCCGCAGCGTCGCCGATCAGGTCTGCGTACGGCCGCAGGTGCTCCGGGGCGAGCCACATGTTGGCCCCGGAGCTGACCGCGATGGTGCTGTCGCCGTCGGCGGTGACCAGCACGATCGCCTGCCCGGTGGGGCGCGGGGCGCGCAGCACCGCCGAGGTGTCGACGCCCTCGGCGGCCAGCAGCCCGGTCAGCCACTCCCCCTCGGGGTCGTCGCCGACCGCACCGACCATCGTCACCGATCGGCCCAGTCGGGCGGCGGCCACCGCCTGGTTGGCGCCCTTGCCGCCGCCGGCCCGGGAATGGTCGGCGGCGCTGAGCACCGTCTGCCCGGCGGCGGGCAACTCGTCGAGGGGCACCACCACGTCGACGTTGAGGCTGCCCACCACCACGATGTCGGTCATCGGCTCACCCCTGCGCGGCGGGGCGCCAGGCGTGCGCGAGGAAGTCGGCGCGCGGCGGGGCGAACACGTCCAGGTTGATACACGGCCCTTCGGTCGGCTCGATGTAGTGCTCGGCGCCGCGCGGAATCAGCAGCATCGACCCCGCGCCCATGTCGTGCGGTATGCCGTCGACGTAGTAGTTGCACCGCCCGCCGAGGATCATCACCAGCTGGTCGAAGTCGTCGTGGGTGTGCGGGTTGAGGGCCATGCCGACGGCGAGTTCGTGCCAGGCGAGGACCACCTCGTCGGTGGCGTACACCTTGCGTCGCACGCCGGGGCGCACGTCGGTGGCGGGGATCTCGTCCCAGTTGACCGAGGTGCGGTAGAGCTGCGAGTTCAGCACGTCCGGGCTCCCTTCGAGGGCTGGCTCAATTGTCGGTGGCGAGGTGTCGCAGGCCGGCACCGAGCAGCTGCAGGTCCGAGCCGGCGACCAGATAGTTGGCACTGGCAAGGCCGTACCGGCGCAGGGTGTCGTCGGCCCGGCCCGGCGCCCACCCGCCCAGGGTGACCCCGGCGGCGCGGGCGGCGTCGGCGATCTCACCGACCCGGCGCAGCAGCGGCGCCTGGTCGTCGGTGGTGGCCAGGCCGAGACTGACCGCCAGGTCGGTGGTGCCGGCGAACGCCACGTCGACACTGGCCGCACCTGGCCGGCGGCCGGCACCCAGGGTGCCGTCCGGGCTGGCAAGCAGGTCAGGCAGCGGGTCGTCGGTGTCGGCGGTCTCGATCTGGGCGACCAGCAGCGGCGGGTCGGCGGCCTCGGCGGCCAGGTAGGCGTCCAGCCCGGCGGCCCCGTAGCCGGCGGACGGGTGGGCGAGGCTGATGCTGCGCCGGCCGACCGGCGCGTACCGCACGGCGGCGTGCAGCGCGGCGACCTGTGCCCGGCTGCGTACGGTGGACAGCTGCACCCCGGCGGCACCGGCCTCCAGCAGCCGGTTGATCTGCGCCGGGTCGACCGCCGCCAACCGGACCAGGGCCGGCAGGCCGAGCAGCGCGGCGTGCCGCAGCTGCCCGGCGGCGGTCCGCTCGTCCAACCCGGAGTGCTCCAGGTCGACCACGACGAAGTCGAGGCCGGCCTGGGCGGCCAGCTCGACCGCGTCAGTGCCGGGCAGTTTGAGGAACGTGCCGACCACCCGCCGGCCGCGCCGCAGCCGCTCGCGCAGCGCGGCCCGGCCGGTGTGCACCCCGGTACGCGTCACGGTCGGTCCCTCAGCTGGCCCGGCCGGCGGCACCGGCCTGGTCGGTGGGCAGGCCACGCCACGGTACGGTCGGCACCCGCTCGCCGGCCAGCAGCACCACTTCCGGCTCCAGCCGGGGGGCGGTGATCTGGTTGCCGGCCGCGTCGGGCAGCACCGCCTCGTCGGCGTCGGCGAGCACGGTGACGTGCGCCGGGCCGCCTTCGACGAGGCTGCCGTAGCCTTCGGCGTCCAGGCCGGTCAGCCGGGCCGGGGCGCTGGTCACCCGGGGCACGATCTGCTCCATGGTCATGCCCAGCGCGCGCAGCTTGGCCATGCTGGTGACCAGGTCGAACACCGGGCCGCGCCAGTTGCGGGCCGAGGTGTCGGAGGTGATGACGTCGGGGTAGAAGCCCTGCGCGATCGCCGGCTCGGCGACCTTGAAGCTGAGGTTGCTCTTGCCGTGCGCCGACTCGAACAGCACGCCGCGCTCGCGGGCGGCGTACACCTCGGGCAGCACGGTGCCGTCGGCCAGGATGCCGTACGGCTTGCCGGTGTAGCAGTGCGCGACGACGTCGCCGGGACGCAGCATCTCCAGCACGGCCGGCAACGGCTCCGGGGTCTCCCCGATGTGGATCATCAGCGGCAGGCCGGCGTCGGCGGACAGCTCCAGGGAACGCTTGAGCAGCGGCCGCCAGTTGTGCCCGACGACGTCCTCGGAGAGCCGGATCTTGAAGCCGCGGACCCGGTGCGGGTTGGCGGCGGCGACCGCGAGGGCGTCCTCGGGGACCAGGGTGTCCGGGTTCATCAGCTC
Source organism: Solwaraspora sp. WMMD937 (assembly GCF_029581175.1). NCBI lineage: Bacteria > Bacillati > Actinomycetota > Actinomycetes > Micromonosporales > Micromonosporaceae > Solwaraspora > Solwaraspora sp. WMMD937. Next base: position 6,191,668 of record NZ_CP120738.1, read on the forward strand.
GCCGAACCGGAAGTCGATCAGGCCGAGCACGCTGACGTTGAGGAAGTTGACCAGCCGCAGCTTCGCCGGGGCGGCGACGTACCGCTCGAAGGCGGCGAAGGTGGAGGCGCCGACGGTGCCGGCGTCGCAGGCGGCGACGACGCCCCGGTGCAGGTGCGCCTCGTCCGGCGGGGCACCGACCTTGGACACCTCGGCGAAGATGTGGGTGTGCCCCTCGACCAGGCCGGGCAGCACGTACCGGCCGGCGCAGTCGACCACCTCGCGGGCGTCGGCGGCCAGGCCGGGGGCGATCCGGGCGATCCGGTCACCGGTCACCGCGACATCGGTGACCTGGCTGGCACCGGTGGCGGAGTCGAAGACCTCACCGCCGGCCAGCACCAGGTCGTACCGGGGAGCATTCTCAGTCATCGGTCAGCGGACTTTCTGTGCGAAGGAGAGGACGGTGCCACCACGTCGGAGGTGCCGTCGGAGGTTACGGCGGGCTCGTCGTCGGGGGTTTCAGCGCAGAACCGGGTACGCAGCGGCAGTACCCCGCCGACCGAGACCTCGACCAGGTCACCGGGGCGCAGGAAACAGCCCCGGTCCTGGCCGGTGCCGGCCGGGGTGCCGGTGAGCACCACGTCGCCCGGTTCCAGGATCACGTACTTTGTGATCCAGGCGAGCAGCTGCGGCACCGGGAAGATCAGGTCGGCGCTGGTGGCCTGCTGGCGTACCTCGCCGTTGACGGTGGTCCGCACCTCGATGGCGTCGCGGTCGGCGACGGCGGCGATGTCCAGCACCGACGTGCCCAGCGCGCCGAAACCGGGGAAGCTCTTGGCCAGCGTCGGGTTGGCCGAAGCGGCCATCACGTCCCGGGCGGTCAGGTCGTTGGCGGCGGTGATCGCGGCGACGTGTGACCAGGCCTGCTCGGCCGGCGTACGGTGCATCCGGGCCCCGATGACCAGCGCGATCTCGCCTTCGTAGTCGGGTTGGGCGCTGATCGAGCTGGGCAGCGCCACGGTGGCGTCCGGGCCGGAGCCGGCGCTGGCCGACTTGAGATAGAGCACCGGTTCGGTGGGGACGGCCCGGCCGGCGGCCCGCGCCTTGCAGTGGTAGTTGAGGCCGACTCCCCACACCGCCCGGGTGCTGCCCAGCGGGGCGACCAGCTCGGCTGTGACGCTGTCCAGCGGCAGCCGGTCCCGGGCCGAGGCGTCGGCGGCCGGGGTCAGGCCGGCGCCGGCCCGCAGCAGCTCGGCGACGTCGCGGTACGGCAGGTCGAGCAGCTCGGCGGTGCCGTCGCCACAGATCCGGGCCAGCCCGTGCCGGGTGGCCAGCAGCTGCAGTCCGGGGGCGCTCACGCGGCGTCCGAGGAGTGGCCGGGCACGGTGCTCAGCGCCGGGTTGACCAGCGGTGCCAGGTTGTTGACGGCGGCGGCGGCCTCACCGAAGCCGACCGAGATCAGCCGTACCTTGCCGGGGTAGTCGGTGACGTCACCGGCGGCGTAGACCCGGGGCAGGTTGGTCCGCATCGACCGGTCGACGGTGATGTGCCGTTTGGTCATCTCCAGCCCCCACTGCTGCATCGGGCCGAGGTCGGCGATGAAGCCGAGGGCGGCCACCACCGCCTGGGCGGGCAGTTCCTCGCGCCCGTCGCCGCGTACCTCGCTGATCGTGACGGAGGTCAGCTGCGGGTCGCCGGCGATGCCGCTGACCTCGTACGGGGTGACCACCCGCACGGTCGACGCGTGCAGTTGCCCGACGCTGCGTTCGTGGGCGCGGAACTGCGGCCGGCGGTGCACCAGGGTGACGTTGGCGGCGTACGGCTCCAGGGCGAGTGCCCAGTCGACGGCGGAGTCGCCGCCGCCGACCACGACGACCTGCTGTCCGGCGAGTTCTTCCAGCCGGGGCACGAAGTAGCGCAGCCCACGACCGAGGTAGTCGCTGCCGACCGGCAGTTCACGCGGCGTGAAGGTGCCGATCCCGGCGGTCAGCAGGACCGCCCTGGCGCGCACCCGGCTGCCGGAGTCGGTGCCGATCAGCACGTGGTCGGCGGCGTTGGTCAGCTCCACGGCGCTCTCGCCCAGCAGGAAGGTGGGTTTGGCGGTGGCGGCCTGGGTGAGCAGGGCGTCGACGAGCTGTTGACCTTTGATCGCCGGCAGGCCGGCGATGTCGTAGATGTCCTTCTCCGGGTAGAGGGCAGCGATCTGTCCGCCCGGTTCGGGCAGCGAGTCGATGATCGCCACGGTCATCCCACGGAAGCCGGCGTAGTAGGCGGCGTACAGGCCGGCCGGGCCGGCGCCGATGATGGCCAGGTCGACGTCGTGTTCGGCGGTCATGAGCCGGTGCTCCCGGCGACGGCCGGGTGGTCGCGACCGACCCGGCCGATCTTGCGGGCGCCGCCGGGGGCACCGAGCTCGCTGAAGAACTCGGCGTTGATCGGGCCGAAGTGTGCCTGGTCGGCCGGCAGGTCGTCCAGGTGGAAGATCGAGGTGACCGGGCAGACCGGTTCGCACCGGCCGCACTCGACGCACTCGTCGGGGTTGATGTACATCATCCGGTCGCCCTCGTAGATGCAGTCCACGGGGCATTCCTCGACGCAGGAGCGGTCCTGTACGTCCACGCATTCGTCGGTGACCACGTAGGTCATCGGTCCTCCCGCATCTGTGCACCTTTCGCCGTCCTGCTCGCGTCTCGCGCCTCTGCGACCTGCGGTTATCTGGATGGACAGCGGCGTCGTTGATGTGACGTCACGCTAGAGACCCCACCCTGGCTATGTCAACATGCGAGACGTCATCTTGGATAACTGTCACGGGAGTGATGGGATGAGGCGATGAGCGAGGACCGGATCGTCGACGCCCTGACGGTGCTGGCCGCTGGGCCGACCCCGTACGGACAGGAGTTGGCCACCGCCGAACGACTGGCCGGTTGGGGCGGCGCCCGCTGGCCGGAGCTGGCCTGGCAGGTCGACCGGCTGCCAGCGACCGCCGAGTTGCCGCGCAGCGCCAACCTCGTGGTCAGCGCCGGCCACGGCGGCGCGTCGGAGCTGCTGATCTGCTCCCACCTCGACACCTCCCTCACCGGTGACCCGGACTTCGACGAGCCGGTGACCGGCTCGTCCGGTGCGGCGGGTGGGCTGCGCCGGTCGGTCGGACCGGACGGCGACGCCCTGGTGGACGGCTTCGGCCTCGGGGTCGCCCGGGCCGCCGCCGCGAGCGCGCTGGTCGGTTTCATCGCCGCCGCCGAGGCGCTGCGGGCGGCCGACCGGCCGCACCGGCTGACCCTGCTGCTGGCCGCCGCCGGGACCCACCGGTACCACCTGTCGCACCAGCGCGGGGATGCCGATGGGGTGACCCGGCAGCAGCCCGGCGGTGTGGCCAGGCACCTGGACCGGTACCCGCTGCCGGCCGCGGCGGTGCTGGCCAAGACCAGTCCGCCGGGCGTGCTGACCGCCGAACCGGGTGCCCTCTACCTGCGGGTACGGCTCACCGGCCGGTTCCATCCGGTGCTGGCCCGCGAGCACGCCGTGCCGCCCGGCGGTCTGATCACCCATCTCGGCGTGGTGATCGACGCGTTGGAGGCCTTCCGGCGGCGGCACCTGGCCGCCCGGGCCGATCCGACCGCTGCGGTCGGCGCCGAAGTCGGCATCGGCGCGGTACGCGCCGGGCAGCCGGCCAAGCCGGATCTGCTGCCGGGCCGGCTTGACCTGCACCTGTACCTGGTGACGGTGCCCGGTGACGATCCGGCGCGGATCCGCGACGAGGTGCAGGCCGCCGTCACCGCCGCGACCGCCGGCACTCCGCTGGCCGAGTGCCCGGTCTCGGTGGACGGGCAACTGGTCCACCCGGCCGCGGCGACGGAACCGGACGCGCCGATCGCCCGGCACGCGTGCGACGCGTGGACAGCGGCGTACGGCGGACAGCCACCGCCGGTCCTCGGCTGGACCGGTTCGACCGACGGGGTGGTACTGCGCGGTCGGGGGGTGCCGACGGTACGGCTGGGACCGCCCGGCCGGGGTGCCGATCCCGCTGATCCCCGACGGGACCGGTACGCGCTGACCGATCTGCGGATGTTCGCCGGCATTTATGCGGACATCGCGGTACGACACACCGGCACCATCGACAGCACAGGGTACCGTATGGCATGATGCTGTCTCACCTTCCGTACGCGTCCCGGCCGCCCGCACCTACCCCCGTCCGGTGCGCACGCCCCGCCGCTTCCGACCAGGAAGCCAGATAAGGAAGCCAGATGGCGGACGACAACTCTCCCGCCGAGGTGAGCCCCCCGGTGCTCGCCGAACCGAGCACCCCGGCGATCCAGACCGTGCAGCGTGCTGCGGTGATCCTCAACGCGTTCACCGCCGCACGTCCCCGGCTGAGCCTAAACGAGCTCACCGCCAGCCTCGGCACCAGCAAGGCCACCGCGCACCGCTACACCAAGGCGCTGCGGGAGAGCAACCTGCTGCGCTACGACGAACGCGAGGGCCTCTACTCCCTCGGCCCGCAGATCCTCACCCTGTCCGCCGCCGCCCGCGCCGCCATGCCGGTGATCAGCATCGCTGGCCCGCACATGCAGCAGCTGGTCCGCGAGGTCGACGAGACCGTGGTGCTCAGCGTCTGGGACGGCGACACGGCGGTGGTGGTCCGCGCCGACGACAACACCGACCGGGTGATCCGGGTCAGCGTCCGCACCGGATCCCGGCTGTCGCGCACCGAATCCGCCCAGGGCCGGGTGTTCTGCGCGTTCCTGCCGGCGGAGGACGTCCCCGGGCTGGCCGCCGACCTGGCGGCCTCGGCCGAGCTGCGCCACGAGGTCGACAAGATCCGCCGCACCGGCATCTCCGCCAACACGCCGTCGGTCAACGGGGTACGCAGCATCGCCGCGCCGATCTTCCGGGGCCAGACGCTGATCGCCGCCATGGCGATCGTCGGCACCACCACGTCGGTGCCGGAGGGCACCGACAGTCCGCTGGCAGCCGCCCTGCAGCGCGTCGCCGCCGTGGTGACCGCCGAACTGGGCAGCGTCGCCGGCAACGGCCACCAGCCGCCGGGCGGTCCCGGGCGCAACGGCCACCAGCAGGACGGCAACGGGCGGACCAGCCACCAGCAGAGTGGCAACGGGCGGACCAGCCGGCGTTAACCGGCGATCGCCCCCAACGTCTCGGACAACTCCCCCGCGACCTGCCGCAGCTGATCCGCCGCCTCGGCCTGCGCCGTACCGGCCAGCGCCACGCTGGTGCCGAGCACCGCGAGCGCGGCGACCACCTGGGTACGCTCGAACACCGGGGCGGCGATCACCCGTACCCCGAAATCCTCCGGTGAGTTGACCGCGACGCCGTCGCGGCGGACCTGCGCGACCACCTCCCGCAGCGCGGCGGACAGCCGCAGCTGCCGGGCCACCACCGGGTTCTCGGCGGGCGGCAGGTACGCGCAGAACACCCGGCCCTGGGCCGAACGGGTCAGCTCCAACGGCGAGCCGGTACGCACACTGAGCCGCACGTCCCCGCTGGTGTTGTCCATGCACCGGACCACCGTCGGCACCTCGCCGTTCCAGATGCTCAGCACCGAGGTCTGGTTGGTGTCGCGGGTCAGCCGGTCGAGGTAGGGCTCGGCGACGGTGACGATCGGCAGCGCGGCGCGGGCCGCCGCCTCCATCGCCAGGATCTGCGGCCCCAGTGTGTAGGTGGCGGTGGCGACGTCGAAACGCAGCAGGTTGGCGGCGCGCAGCGCCCGCGCGTACCGGTGTGCGGTGGCCCGGCTGATCGCCAGGTCGGCGGTCAGCTCGGCCAGGGTGAGCCGGGGCCGGTCCACGGTGAACGCCCGCAGGATCGTCGCGGCGCGCTGCACCGTCTGGATGGCCGGCCCGTCACCGGTCACCTCGTTCGCCTCACCCGCCGCCCGACCCGTGACCACCACGGCGCCACTCTACCGAGCACCAGCCGGTCGACAGGGACCAGCCGGTCGACAGGAATCAGCCAGCCGACGGAATCAGCCGGCGGCGATCTGTCGGTGCACCTCGGCGCTGTCCCAGTAGTCGACCCGGCGGGCGATCAGCCCGTCGGCGTCCACCAGGAAGCGGAACATGCCCCGGATGCGTACCGGCGCGCGGCCGGCCGACACCAGCCGAAACGACATCCGGTACGCCACCGCCGCCCGGTCGCCCTCGACCAGCAGATCCTCGACCTCGTAGTGCAGGTCGGCGAACTCGGCGAGAAAGCCGTCCAGCCGGGCCCGGTACGCGGCCCGGCCGGTGACGGTGCGGCCCAGCGCCGCAGTGTGCTCGTTGACGAAACCGGGACTGACGCAGCCGGCGACCGCGTCGGCGTCCCACGCGTTGAGCGCGGACAGGTAACGCCGAACCGCTTCGCGGGTGCGTCCGCCGGTCAGCTCCCCCACAGCCGCCGTACGGTGTCGAACACCTGCTGGTCGTGGGAGATCTCGATGACGTTGCCGTCCGGGTCCTTCAACGCGCAGATGTAGCCGACCGGCGGCGGCATCTGCCGTGGCTCCCAGTGCAGGCAGCCCATCTCCCGGGCCCGTTCGGCGATCTCGTCGACGTCGGACCGGTTCGGCACCTCGATGCCGATGTGCGCGAACGGGTGCAGCAGCCCCAACTGGCCGCCCTTGTCCTTGTTGAACGAGACCAGCACCAGCACGAACGGCGTCTCGACCTGCTTGTCGTTGGAGAGCCAGACGCTCTCGCCGTCGGCGTCGGCGAAGCGCTCCACCACCACCAGCGGGGTGAGCGAAGTGTAGAACGAGATGGCCTTGTCAAGGTCGCCGGTGGGCAGTGCCACGTGCGTCCATCGGGCGTGGGTAAGGCCGGTCGCCACGGGAACCTCCAGTTGCCGAAATGTCTGTTGCAGCGCGTCTACCAGGCTATTCGGCACGCTAGCCGGGATCCATGTGCCGGGGACACAAACCCGGCGATCGGCCTTCGAGCCGCGGCGACGGTGCCGCCGTCGGTGGTCGGATGACAGGCTGGTGGCGGGAGGTTCTGATGCAGTACCGCAGACTTGGCGGCACCGGCGTCGAGGTGAGCACGCTCTGCCTCGGCGCGATGATGTTCGGTGCCTGGGGCAACACCGACGAGCAGGAATGCCGGCGGATCGTCGGGGAAGCGCTCGACGCCGGTATCAACGTCGTGGACACCGCCGACGTGTACGCGCACGGCGAATCCGAGCGGATCCTCGGCCGGGCGCTGCGTGGACGGCGCGATGACGTCGTGCTGGCCACCAAGTTCCACGAACCGATGGGGGACGAGCGCAACCGGCGCGGCAATTCACGGCGTTGGATCCGGCAGGCGGTTGAAGCAAGCCTACGCCGGCTCGGCACCGACCGGATCGACCTCTACCAGGTGCACCGGCCCGACCCGGGCACCGACATCGACGAGACCCTCGGTGCGCTGTCCGACCTGGTCCGCGAGGGCAAGGTGCTGATGGTCGGCTCCTCGGCGTTCCCCGCCGAGGAGATCGTCGAGGCGCAGTGGGTCGCCCAGCGACGGCAGCGGGAACGGTTCACCACCGAACAGCTGCCGTACTCGATCATGGCGCGGGGGGTGGAGGCCGGGGTGCTGCCGACCTGCCAGCGGCACCGACTCGGGGTGCTCGCCTTCAGCCCGCTGAACGGCGGCTGGCTGACCGGCAAGTACCGCTCCGCCGAGGTCCCCGCCGACTCACGGGCCGGACGCAACGCCGACCACTTCGACTTCCGCGACGCCGCCGCCCGGCAGCGCAAACTCGACATTCTCGGCGAGCTGGAGAAGCTGGCCGCGCAGGCCGGGCTGAGCCTGATCGAGCTGGCCCTCGCTTTCGTGCTGAGCCATCCGGCGGTGACCACCGCCATCGTCGGCCCGCGCACCCTGCCCCAGCTGCGCAGTCAGCTCGGTGCCGGGGAGCTGACCGGGCTACCCGCCGCAGTACTCGACCGCATCGACGAGCTGGTGCCGCCAGGACACAACGTCAACCCGGCCGACGCCGGCTACCGGCCGCCGGCGCTCACCGATCCGGCGTTGCGCCGCCGGGACTGACCCTCACCGGGACAAGCGGTCAGCCGGCGCGGACCAGCAGCAGCACCACCGTGACCAGGTAGACCACCGGGATGGCGACGCCCTCGAAGCCGACACCCCGGCGTTCGCGCATGATCAGGCCGGCGGCGAGAGTCACGGTGAGCAGCGTGGTCGACCCGGCGAGGAGCAGACCGGCGGAGGCCGCGTCGGTGTAGACCGACCCCGGCCGGTACGCTGCGTCGGCGAGGAAGATCATCAGTGAGTCGAACGCGTTACCGCCGAGAATGTTGCCGATCCCCAGGGTCAACGCTCCGATCCGGACTGCCGCGATCAGGGTGACCAGTTCCGGCAACGACGTTATCGCGGTGGTGACGGTGAACCCGACGAAACCGCTGGGCAGTCCGGTCGCCGCGATCACCCCTAAGCCGCCCTGCCCGATGAGGTAGCCGGTGCCGCCGACAACGGCGGCGAGCGCGGCCAGCCGCCACCACAGCCGGCGGGTGCTGGGCGCACCGTCGGCGTCGCCGTCGGGGTCGTCCGGGACGTCCTGCCGGGTGTCCGAGGTCTGCTCGGCCCGCCACATCGGGTTCTGTCGCAGCCGGCGGACCAGGTGCAGTCCGTACAGGTAGAGGACCGGGATCAGCAGGCTCGCCGGATGCACCCAGCCGAGAGTCAGGCCGGGCGTGGCGTAGGCGACGATCGGCAGGCAGAGCAGCGCCACCAGCACCAGCGCCTGCATGATGTTCTCCAGCGAGGCGGCCGCGTGTTCGATGTTCGACCGCCGGTAGAGCAGATCGGCGATGGCCAGCCAGACCGTCTGTACGGCGATGCCGCCAATCGGGTTGGCGATGGCGAACTGCGCGTCGCCCTGCCAGGCGCCGATCGCGGTGGTGGCGATCCCGGGCAGCGAGGTGACCGCGCCGAGCAGCAGCGCTCCGGCGACGGCCTCGCCCATTCCGGTCCGGTCGGCGAGGGTGTCGGCGGTCGCCGCCAGCGACTTGCCGGCGAAGACGATCACCAGCAGGGCGACCGCCAGCGCCGCGATGCTCGGTGCCAGCGGCCAGGTCGAGCCGGTCACCGCCGCCCACCGTCGCCGCTTCGTGGATGATCCGGCGGCGGTGGGCGCAGCCGAGCCGGCCTCGTCCGTTCAGGTCCCATGATTGCCTCGCTACCCAATCACCGCCGCGGCGAATCATCCGCTCGTCAGCCGGTCGCCGGATAGCTGGGAACCGTCGCGGGTATCCGAGCAGCATGTTACTCGACGACCCAGATGGCCTGTGGCGAGTCACCGCTGTCGGTGTCCTGGCCTACGTCCTTCTCGTCGGCGTACTCAGGGCGTCCGGCAAACGGACCCTGGCGAAGCTGAACGCCTTCGACCTGGTCGTCACGGTCGCGCTCGGCTCCACTCTGGCGACCATCCTGCTCTCCGGCGACGTCTCGTTCGCCGAAGGCGCGGCGGCGCTGGTCCTGTTGGTGGCTCTCCAGTTCGCCGCGACCTGGCTGTCCGTGCGGTGGGCTCCGCTCCGGTCCGCGCTGAAGTCCACTCCGACGCTGCTGCTCCACGATGGTGAACTGCTCGCCGCGTCGATGCGCCGCCAACGGGTCACCGACAACGAGATCCGGCAGGCGGTCCGGGCACAGGGCGTCGGCGACATCGCCCAGGTGGCGGCCGTGGTGCTGGAGACCGACGGTTCGTTCAGCGTGATCACCCGTCAGCAGATGGGCGACGGTACCGCGCTGGAAGACGTCACGTGAGAAGCGACGCGCTGAGTCGGGCCAGCGACGCCGGGTCGCCGGTAGTCAGGTCGCCGACTAGGTGGTGCCGCGCTGGAACGGTTTGGCCAGCGCTCTCGGTTCCCGGTGCTGGGTGGCGAAGACCAGCATGGCCAGCAGCGCCAGCAGGTACGGCGCAGCGATGAGCAACTGCGAGTTGATGGTCACCCCGAGCGCCGGCAGCGCCAGCCGCATCGCGTCGGCAAGGCCGAACACCGCGCAGCCGACCATGGTCCGACCGAGCCGCCAGGCGCCGAAGATCACCGCAGCGATCACCAGGTAGCCACGGCCAGCGGTCATGTTCTGGTTGAACGAGCCGACCTCACCCACCGCCAGGTAGGCACCGCCGAGCCCGGCGAGCAGGCCGCAGAACAGCAGCGCCTGCCGGCGCCGGTGGTTGACCCGGATCCCGCTGACGTCGGCGGCCTGCGGGTTCTCCCCGACCGCCCGTAGCTCCAGGCCCCACCGGCTGCGTTCCACCAGCCACCAGGTCAGCGGTATCGCGATCAGCAGCAGGTACGCCGGCCAGCGCTGCACGAACAGCATCGGCCCGATGATCGGGATGTCGCGCAGCACCGGGATGTCCACCCGCCACACCTGATGCCCGGTGAAGCTGCTGATGGTGATCAGGTAGCTGGTCAGGCCGAGCACCAGCGCGTTGAGCACCAGGCCGACGACGAACGTGTTGATCTGGGCCCGGTGCGACAGGTTGGCGTGCAGCACGGCGACCAGCACGCCGACGAGTGCGCCGGCGGCCAGCCCGATGGTGGCGCTGCCGGTGGCGCTGGCCACCGCGACCGAGCCGAACGCCGCGCCGAGCATCATGCCCTCGACCGAGATGTTCAGCGTGCCGGCGCGCTGCGCCACGTACTCGCCGCAGGCGGCGAAAGCCAACGGGATGGTCAGCCGCGCCCCACTGGACAAAATGGTGGCGATGTTGTCGGCGGCGCTCATGCCGGCCTGCCTTCCATGGTGGTCTTCTCGCTACCAGTCGGCCCGTTACCGGTCTTTTCGCTACCGGACGCCGCCGGGACGTCGATCGCCGGCACCTCGGTGCCGGTTGCCGCCGGCTCCCCTGTCGACGGGGTCGGGGTCGGCAGGCCACCGGTCGGCGGCGGAGTACCGGCCGGTTCACCGCCGGCCCGCCGCCGGCGCAGCAGGGCGATCACCGCAGGCGGCGCCACGAACGCCAGCACCAGCAGCGCCTTGACCACGTCGACCAGGAACGACGGCACCCCGGTGGCGGCCAGGAAGCTGGATCCGGCGCGCAGCACGCCGAACAGCACCGCCACCGGGATGGCCAGCAGCGGATTGTTCCGGCCGACCAGGGCGACCAGCAGGCCGTCCCAGCCGAGGTTCAACGACATCCCCGGCTGCAGCCGGTGGCTGCCGATCGGGCTGGTCAGCAGCAGCGCGCCGGCCAGGCCGGCGAAGGCTCCCGAGATGGCCAGCGCCATCCCGCCGAGGGCGCCGACCCGGACCCCGGCGTGCTGGGCGGTGACCGGGTTGAGCCCGAGCATCTTGAGCCGGAACCCCCACCGGGTCCGGGTCATCGCCAGGCTGATCGCCACCGCGATCAGGACGGCCAGGATCAGCCCTCCGTTGACCTGCAGGTTCGGGTACTCACCCAGGGAGGCGAGCCAGGCGTTCTCCGGCAGCGGGTTGGACTGTGGCGAGACCACCCCGGTGCCCAGCCGGGACTCCTGCAGCAGCCACGGGGTGTTGACCGCGAACGCCACCAGCTGCTGGGCCAGGAAGGTCATCAGCAGCGTGCTGACCACCACGTTGACCCCTCGGAAGCGGTACATCAACGCGCTCAGCCCGGCCCAGCCGCCGGCGGCGAGCAGCGCGGCGAGCAGCACGACGACCAGCAGCAGCGGTCCGGGCAGGGCGAGTCGTAGGCCGACCCAGGCACCGGCCAGCGCCCCGATCAGCACCTGGCCCTCCTGGCCGATGTTGAAGAAGCCGGACCGGGCGCTCACGCAGGCGCCGACCGCGACCAGCAGCAGCGGCGCGACGTAGAGCAGCGAGTTGCTCCAGGCTCGCGGACTGGCCATGCTGCCCTGGTAGAGCGCCTGTACCGAGGCGCTCGGCGAGCCGCCGGTGACCGCGATCAGCAACGCGGACAGGCCGAGGGCGACGGCGACCGTGACCACCGTCGCCGCGGTGACCTGCCAGCCGCCGGGGCCGGGAGTGAGCCGGGCCAGCAGCCGTCGGCCGGCCGGGTCCGCGCCGGTCAACGTGGCCATCAGTGGCTCACCCCGCCGACCAGCATCCCGAGGCGTTCCGCGGTGGCCTCGGCGGGGTCGAGCACGCCGACGATCCGACCCGAGGAGATCACCGCCACCCGGTCGGACAGGGCCATCACCTCTTCGAGTTCGGTGGAGATCAGCAAAACCGCCACCCCTTCCGCGGCGGCCTGCCGCAGCCGCACGTACATGTCTTCGATTGCGCCGACGTCCAGCCCGTGGGTGGGCTGGGCGGCGATCAGCACCCTCGGTCCGGCGGACAACTCCCGGGCCAGCACCACCCGCTGCTGGTTGCCGCCGGAGAGGCTGCGCACCGGGGTGTCCGGGGACGGGGCGACGATGTTGAACTCGGTCATGCGCTGCCGGGCGATCTGCTGGATCCGCCGCCGGCTGAGCACCCCGCCGGTGCCGGAGACCCCGGCCAGCGACTTCATCACCAGGTTCTCGGCGATCGTCATGTCCAGCACCACTCCGGACCGGTGCCGGTCCTCGGGCACGATGCCGAGTCCGGCGGTGTGCAGCGCGCCGGCCCGCTCGAGGTCGACCGGCTCGCCGCCGATCTCGACCGTGCCGGAGTCGGGCACCAGCAGCCCGGAGAGAAGATCGCCGAGGGTGGCCTGACCGTTGCCTTCGACGCCGTACAGGCCGACGATCTCGCCCGGTGCGACGTCGAGGTTGAGCGCGTCGAGGATCCGCAGCTCGCCGAGGAGCACGGTGATGTCGCGCAGTCGCAGCACCGGCGGGGAACCTGCCGTCGCCGGCTCGGCAGGTCTGTCGGCGGGTTGCCCCGCCGGCCGGTCCCCGGCCGGCTGGTCGCCGGTACGTTCGACCGGCAGCATGCCCAGCGCGGCGCTCTCCGCCCGCAGCGACACCTCCCGGCCGACCATCTGCCGGGCCAGCAGCTGCGGGGTGGTCTGCGCGGTCGGCCCGTGGAAGACGACCGCCCCTCGGCGCAGCACGGTGACCTGGTCGGTGGCCGCGACGATCTCGGCCAGCTTGTGGCTGATCAGGATGACCGCCCGGTTTTCCGCCTGCACCACCCGGCGCAGCACGGTGAACAGTTCGGCCGACTCGGCCTGGGTGAGCACCGATGTCGGTTCGTCCAGGATCAGCACCGACGGGTCGCGGCGCAGACACTTGATCAGCTCGACCCGCTGCCGTTCCCCGGCGGAGAGCCGGTCCACCCGGGCCATCGGGTCGATCGGCAGGCCGTACCGCTGGGCGACCTGCTCGACCTGGGCGCAGGCCGCGCCCTTGTCGACCCGGCCGTTGTCGCCCATGATCACGTTTTCCCAGACGGTGAGTGGGTCGATCAGGCTGAAGTGCTGGTGCACCATGCCCAGCCCCAGATCGGCCGCCCGCTGCGGGGTGTCGATCTCCACCGGCTCGCCGTCGCGGCGGATGCTGCCCGCGTCGCGGTGCACCAGCCCGAGCAGGATCTTCATCAGGGTCGACTTGCCGGCCCCGTTCTCGCCGAGGAGGCCGTGGATCTCGCCGGGTCGGACGGCGAGATCCACGGCGTCGCAGGCGACGACCGGACCGTAGCGCTTGCTCACTGCGCGCAGGGTGAGCGCCGGCGCCGTGTGGCCGTCGGTGTGCACAGTCCGTTCCACCTCGATAGTCGGGTCAGCAAGTGGTTTCCGATGTGCGGTCGGTGGCGGGTCAGCCGCCGAGCCGCTCCACCTCGGCGGCGGTGTCGATGTTGCCCTCGGCCACGTCGGTGACGAAAGCCTCCATCCGCTCGGTCTGCTCCGCCGTCGGGTCGCAGATCTTGATCGCCGGGTACGGGTCGATGCCGATCTGCCACACCTTGGTGGTGCCCATCTCCAACTCGCCGTCGGCGAACAGGGTCAGCGCGGCGGCGAAGTAGGCACCCGGGTCGAAGATGACCGAGATGTCGAACTCCGGCTCGGTCGAGTCGCACCGGTCGGTGCCCGGGGTCAGGGTGATCGCGCCGCCCTCGTTGGCCAGTTCGGTTGCGGCGTCGGTGGCCCCACCGAGGTACGGGTAGACCACACTGACGCCCTGGTCGATCTGCGCCTGCACGGCCTCCCGGGCCTTTGCGGAGTCGTTGAAGTCACCGGTATAGGTGATCACCAGCTCGGCCTCGGGGACCACCATCCGGATGCCGGCCTTGAAGGCCCGGGCGGCGTTGATCGCGAAGTCGACCTCCATGCCGGTGACGAAGCCGGCCTTGGTGTCGCCGTTCTCCTCCATCAGCAGACCGGTGGCGTATCCGGCGGCGAGCATGCTCTGGTTCGGGTCGTCACTGGAGATGACGATCTCCGGGGTCTGCGGAATGTTCTCCGACGACGGCACGTACCAGGCGACGTTCTCGCAGGCCGGCTCCTCGGACGCCGGGATGGCGTCCTTGAGCTCAGAAGCGCCCAGCGCCACCATGTCGACGCCCTGCTGGCACAGCGCCCGGGCCGAGCTGAGCGCCTCGGTCGGCGGCACCGAACCCCGCTTGATGACCTCCCAGCCCTGCTCGTTGGCGAACCGCTCGGCTTCGGCGACGAAGCTCTCGTAGTAGCCGTTGTCGTTGATGTCACCGGGGCTGAGCACCCCGATCAGCACCTTGCCGTCGCCGTTGACGTCCGGCTGGCCGGCGATGACGGTGCCGCCGCCCTCGGAGCCGGCCGGGTCCGGCGCGGTGGCGTCGTTGTCGGCGCAGCCGACCAGGGCGAGGCTGACGGCGCCGGCGAGCAGCGCCGACGCACCCTTTCCGAACCTTATTGTCACAGCTGTTCCTTTCACCTTGGGGGCGTCGCGCCGGCCGGTCCGGTCCGGTGCGCGCGGTACTCGGTCGCCGGCACGGCAGGCCAGCGATGGGGGATGTCGATGCCGGCCCGGCGGAGCAGGTCCGCGCCGCGCGACGCAACCTCGGCCCGCAGGGCGTCGACGTCGACGGTGGTGATCCGTCGGTCCCGGACCACCGGCCGGCCGTCGACCAGTACGTCCCGCACGGTGTGGCTGGCCGCGCCCCAGACGAGCTGGGTGGCCAGGTCCCCGCGCGGGGTCCACGCGATGGTGCGGGTGTCCAGTACGACCAGGTCGGCGGCCTTGCCGACCTCGATCGAACCGGTCAACCGCCCCAGCCCGACGGCGTCGGCGCCGTCGACGGTGGCCAGGGCGAAGATCTCGTCGGCGGGTAGCGGATCGGCCGCGCCGCGGTCGCGGTCCAGCCCGGCGAAGAGCCGGGCCGCCCGCCACACGTCCGGGGTGTCGCCGGCGTTGTGCGAGTCGCAGCCCAACGCCAGCCGGCCACCGGCCCGCCGCAGCTCGGTGTGCCGGCCCGCCCGGGTGAAGCCCTGTCCGAGCCGCAGGTAGGCGCCGGGGCAGGAGGCGACAGCGGCACCGCTGCCGGCGAGCGCGTCGAGCTCGTCGTCATCGAGCCAGACGGCGTGCCCGAGCAGCAGACGAGGGCCGAGCACACCGAGGTCACGCAGGTGCAGCACCGGACGGGGACGGCCGGCGACCGCGTACCCGGCCGGGTCCTCGGCGCTGGGCGACAGGTGCCAGGTCATCGGCACGTCGAGTCGCTCGGCCAGCTCGGCGGCGCCGGTGAACAGCTCGTCGCTGACCAGATCGTGGCCGACCAGGGTGACCCAGCCGGTGACCAGCCGGTCGCCGGCCAGCGCGGTGACCGTCTCAGCCTGGGCGGCGAGGGTGTCGGCGGCCGGCATCGAGTACGGGGCATCGGCGGTGTCCCAGCCCCAGCGTCCGACCCGGCCCCGGATGCCGGCGGCGCGCAGCCCGGCAGCGACCCGCAGCGGATGCGCCACGGTGCCTGGTTCGAGCAGGGTGGTGACACCGTAGCTGAGCGCCTCGACGGCAGTGAGGGTGGCCGAAAGTTCGTCGTCGTCGCCGGTGACGGCGGCGTGCAGCGGCACGATCCAGTCGAAGATCGCCTGCTGGGCGGGGACGTCGTCGGGGATGCCGCTGCGGATCAGCGGGTCGGCGGTGGTGTGCTGGTGGGCGTTGACCAGGCCGGGGACGACCAGGCAGCCGGCCGCGTCGAGCTCCGGGGTGTGCGGGTACGCGACCCGCAGCGCACCGGTCGGGCCGATGTCGGCGATCCGGCCGTCGACCACCGCGATCGCACCGCCGGTGACCACCTCCCGGCCGGGGGCCATGGTGACGATGTCGGCGTCGACGACCAGCAGGTCGGCGCGGGCGGTGCCGGGTCCGGAGTCGGCGGTCGGGGCCGCGGGCGTGGTCATGGCCGGATCAGGATCTTGCCGACGAGGTCACCGGACTCCAGCCGGGCGTACGCCGCAGGCAGGTCGGCGAGCGGATATTCGGCTCCCCGGACCACCCGCAGCCCGCCCGCGAAGTAGGCGTCGAGCATGGCGGCGAAGTCGGCCGGGGCGTAAGCGCCGGCGCCGAGCAGGCGCAGACCCTGGTGGTAGACCTGGGCCAGCGACAGACTGACCTGGTCGCCGCTGGTGTTGCCGAGCAGCACCAGCCGGCCGCCGGTGCGCAGGCTGGCCAGGGAGCTGTCCCAGGTGGCCGCACCGACGTGGTCCAGCACCAGGTCGGCGCCGTGCCCGCCGGTGTGCTCGCGGACCCCGGCGGCGGTCCGGTCGTCCAGGTCGAGCGCCACGTCGGCGCCGAGGGAGACGGCTGCGGCCCGTTTGGCTTCGCTGCGGGCCACCGCGATCACCCAGGCGCCGCGGGCGCGGGCGAGCTGGATGGCGGCGATGCTGACTGCGCTGGTGGCTGCCTGGATCACCACGGATTCGCCGGGGCGCAGGGCGCCGACCCGGTGCAGGGCGTGCCAGGCGACGCTCCAGGCGGTGGGCAGTGCGGCGGCGTCGGCGAGGTCGACGTGGTCGGGGACCCGGTGGGCCACGGCGGCCGGTACCGCGACGTACTCGGCGAAGCCGCCGGGTCGGTTGCCGCCGACGACGCGCAGCGTCCGGCAGTAGCCGGGGTTGCCGCCGACGCAGGCGGCGCAGTGCCCGCAGCCGATGGTGGGGTCGAGCACGACCCGGTCGCCGGTGCGCAGCGTGCCGACTTCGGCACCGGTGGCGACCACCTGTCCGGCGACGTCCATGCCGGCGACGTGCGGCAGCGTGAAGCCGGGGAGCAGGCCGGGCCCGCGCAGCTGGAGCAGGTCGAGACGGTTCAGCGCGGCGGCGGTGACGCCGACGACGACGTCGGCCGGGCCGGGCTCGGGGTCCGGCAGGGCGCGCGGCCGTACGACTTCGGGGCCACCGAAGTCGGTCTGAACCATCGCTCGCACCCTTACCTCCACCGGTCTACCAAACAATATGCCGTCTTGCATTGTGATTCGTGCTGCTTAGCGACGTACTCTGCCTGCGCTCCGGCAACCTGTCAACGCCTCGACCGAAACTGGCTCAGCTACGTAACGTGCCCGTGATCCAGGCCGGCGCAACCGGGCGGAAGTCGCCATCGACCTGCGGTTATCCGCCATCTGCGGCGACGATCAGCAGCTCCCGCGCGACCAGCGCGGTACGCAGCACCGCAGCAGTCGACGGATGCAACGGATCCACCCCCAGTAGCCGCTTGATCAGACCCACCCGGTAGCCGACGGAGTTACGGTGCAGATGCAGTTGTTCACTCACAGCTTGCCTGCTCCCACCGGTCGCCAACCAGTGGTCCAGGGTGCGGAGCAGGTCGTCGCGCTGCGCGATCGGCCCCAGGTGCCGGTCCACGTACCAGCGCAGCCGCTCGTGCGGCACGGCCAGCAGCAGTTGCGCCAGACCCGCCCGCTCGAACGGCAGCTCGGCCGACTCCGCCGCCGCCGGGCTGCGGCGCAGCAGCAGCCGCAGCAGCAGCCGGGCGTCCCGGAACGAGTCCGGGGTCGCGGCCGGGCCGGTCACCGACCGGCCGCCGGCCACCCGGACCTGGCCGGCACCGACGATCTGCTCCAACCGGCCACGCAGCCGGGCCACCTCCCGCTCGGCGTCACCCTGCAGCAGGGTCCAGCCCAGCCGGCCATCGGCCAGCACCGGCCGGTCCAGCCAGGTCAACGCGGATGCCCAACGACGGCGCTGGGTGCCGGTGTAGCCGAGTGCCACCGCCGCATGCGGCTGGTCCAGCCGCCACCGGTACGCCGCCGCAGCGCGCACCAGGTCGGCCTGACCGGCCGGGGACCGGTCACCGGAGCCGTCCCGCAGAGCCAGTAGCAGCCCGTCGGCGCCCACCGGCGCCGGCGGCTGCGGCGGCTCCCGGCGTACCGCCTCGATGAGCAACGCGGTGACCGCGGCCCGGGCGTAGTCGAGCTGGCCGGTCCCGACCGGCTCGGCCAGCAGCAGGACTCCGAGCCGGCGGCTGCCGGACCCGACCGGCACCGACCGGCCGAGCCAGCCGTCAACGCACCGCACCCGGTCGCCGCGCAGCGTGCCCGGGTCGGCGACGGCGCTGCCGCTGGTGCCGTCACTGGTGGCCAGCAGCTCCCCGGTCTCGGCGACCAGCCGGCAACCACGGCCGGTGGCCTCGGCCAGCCGGGCCAGCAGCACCGGCCAGCCGGCACCGCCGAACGCGAGGTCGGTCAGCCACTGGGCGAACTGGGCCGGCGTCGGTTCGGCGGCCACGGCCAGCCGGGGCCGGACCGGCACCGGAAGGTCGGCCGCCCCGGTCACGTCGGCGATCGATCGAGCAGCCGGACCGCGACGGCCTTCTCCTGGGTGTATTCGCGCAGCGCCGCATACCCGCCGCCGCGACTGAACCCACTTTCCTTCTGCATGTTGAACGGGAACCCGATCACCCCGGCGTCGTGGAACTGGTTGACCGCCACCTGGCCGCTGCGAGCCTGGCCGGCCACCCGCAACGCCCGGGACACGTCGGAGGTCCAGACGCAGGTGAGCAGGCCGAAGTCAGTGCCGTTCATGATCGACACCGCTTCCTCGATGGTCCGGAACCCCTGCACGGCCAGGACCGGGCCGAAAATCTCCTCGCGAGCCAGCCGCATCGTCTCGTCGACGCCGTCGAACACGGTCGGGGCCACGTACCAGCCGTCGCCGAACGCGGCCGTGGCCGGCTCCCCGCCGGTGACCAGCCGCGCCCCGGAGCCCGGCGCCTCGGCCAGGAACCCCCGGACCCGCTCGTACTGGGTCTGGCTGACCAGTGGGCCCATGTCCAGGTCCTGATCCCACGACCCGACCCGGACCTCGGCCATCGCGGCGGCCACCCGCTCGACCACCTCCGCCCGGATCGACTCCTCGACCACCAGCCGGGAGCCGGCGTAGCAGTTCTGGCCGGCGTTCTCGGTGATCGAGGCGACGATCGCCGGGACGGCGGTGTCCAGGTCCGCATCGGCGAAGACCACGTTCGGCGATTTGCCGCCGAGTTCGAGCTTCACCGGGACCAGGTGCTCGGCGGCGGCCCGCATCACCGCCCGGCCGGTGACGGTCGAACCGACGAAACTGATGTGGTCGACGTCCGGATGGCCGGTCAGCGCCACGCCGGCCTCCGGGCCGAGCCCGGTCACCACGTTGAGCACCCCGGGCGGCAGCCCGGCCCGCCGGGCCAGCTCGGCCAGGGCGAACGGGGCGAGCGGGGCGATCTCGGACGGCTTGAGCACCACGGTGTTGCCGGCGGCCAGCGCCGGGGCGACGTTCGCGGCGGTGAGCACGGCCGGCACGTTCCACGGGATCACCACCGCGCAGACGCCGTACGGCTCCGGGCGGGTGTAACCGAAGTAGTCAGGGGTACGGGTGGGCAGGGTGACCCCGGTCAGCTTGTCGGCCGCGCCGGCGAAGTAGTCGACGATGCCCTGCGCGATGTAGATGTTGAGCCGCCCGCCGGAACGGGGTTTGCCCACGTCACGGGCCTCATGGGCGGCGAGCTCCTCGACGTGGGCGGCGATCAGGTCGGCCCACCGGCGCAGCGCGGCGCCGCGTTCGCTCGGCGAGGTCGCGGCCCAGCCGGGGGCGGCCCGACGGGCGGCGGCGACCGCGCGGTCCACGTCGACGGCGCGGGCCCGGGCGACCGGCTGGATGCTCCGCCGGGTCGCCGGGTCGAGCACCGGAAGTTCGCCACCGTCGGCGGCTGTCTCCCAGGCGCCGTCGATCAGCTGGCGGGCAGCGGGGATGTCCAGGTCAGCCATGGTGGAATCCTTGACCCTCCATGTTCCGCATGTCAAGATGCAGTCTCGCTTTGTGAGTACACCGGGAGGATTTGCGTGCGGGTCACGGCGGCGGTACTGGACAGCGCGGGTGGACCGTTCACCCTGCAGGAGCTCGACCTGGCCGGACCCGGCCCGGACGAGGTGCTGGTACGCGTGCACAGCGTCGGCATCTGCGGCACCGACCTGGAGTTCGCCAACTTCTTCCCCACTCCGGCAGTGCTCGGCCACGAGGGTGCCGGCGTGGTCGAGCAGGTCGGCGAGCGGGTCACCGGGGTCTCGGCCGGCGATCACGTGGCGATGAGCTTCACCTCGTGCGGCAACTGCCCGCTCTGTCTGACCGGCAGCCCGGCGTACTGCCGCAGCTTCGACGCGGTCAACTTCGCCGGTCGCCGCCCGGACGGCAGCAGCGCGCTGTCGCGCGACGGCGAGCCGGTCAACGGACACTTTCTCGGCCAGTCGTCGTTCGCCAGCCACGTGGTCGCCCCGGCCCGCGCCGTGGTGCCGATCAGCAAGGAGATCGACCTGCGGCTGGTCGGGCCGTTCGGCTGCGGCTTCGGCACCGGAGCCGGCGCGGTGCTCAACGTACTCCGCCCGCCGGTCGGGTCGTCGATCGTCGTCTTCGGTGCCGGCTCGGTCGGCGTGGCGGCGATCCTCGCCGCCCGGATCGCCGGCTGCACCACGATCGCCGCGGTCGACGTCAACGCCGACAAGCTGGACACCGCCCGGCTGCTCGGCGCCACCCACGGCGTCGACTCGCGCACCGGGGACGCGAAGGAACTGCTCGCCGCGATCGCCCCGCACGGATTCGACTTCGCGATCGACGCCACCGGGCGCGAGGAGGTGCTGCGGACCGCGGTCGAGTCGCTCGGCCCGCTGGGTCGGTGCGGCGTCGTCGGGGTCGGCCCCAGCGAGCGGATGAGCTTCGACTGGCGCAGCATCCTCAACGGGCGCAGTGTCACCGGGATCATCGGCGGCGCCAGTCTGCCCCAGGTGTTCCTGCCGAAGTTGCTTAACCTGCACACCGCCGGCCGATTCCCGGTGGACCGGTTGCTCAGCTACTACCCGTTCGAGCAGATCAACGAGGCGGTGACGGCGGTACGCTCCGGCACCGTCGGCAAGGCCGTCCTGACGCTCTGACCCGACCGTGTCCCACTGCGAAACGTTGTCTCGCCATGTGAGTGGGATTACCCTCGGCTCCAGACACCCAGTGGCGCGGCTGGGAAACACCGCGCGGCAGTCAGCACATGTGGAGCTCGCCCGCCATGACTGAATCTCGTATCGCGGGTCCGTCCGACCCGCAGTCCGCGGCACCGTTCGACCACCACTCCGCCGAGTGCAACGCCGACCCGGTCGGCTACTACCGGGCGTACCGCGACAAATGCCCGGTCGGCCGGACCGACGCGCACGGCGGCTTCGTCTACACCACCCGGTACGCCGACGTGGTCCGCGTCGCCCGCGACGACGACACCTTCTCCTCTGCCCGCGCCACCGCCGGCGGCGACGGCACCGCCATCGTCATCCCCCGTGGGCCCGGCCTGGAGCAGTACCCGATCGAGCTGGACCCGCCAGCCGCCGGCGACTACCGCGACCTGATCAACCCGCTGCTCACCCAGGACGCAGTCGCGAAACTCGCCCCGATGATCGCCCGGCACACCACCCGGATCATCGACGACTTCGTCACCGAGGGCTCGGTCGACTTCGTCCGCGACCTGACCAACCCGCTGCCGGCCGCCGTCACCCTGGACTGGCTCGGCTTCCCCGAAGCGGAATGGCCCAAGCTGGCCAAGCCGATCCACGACATCTTCGCCGCCCTGCCCGGCAGCGAACGGGCCATCCGGGGCGGCCAGGGCCTGGCGTACATGGACGAACGGATCCGGGAGCTGATCCACGCGCGGCGCGCCGAACCGGCCGACGACGCGGTCAGTTACCTGGTCGCCCAGCGCCGACCCGACGGCGAACTGTTCGGCGTCGACGAGCTGGTCTCCGTCATCGGCCTGCTGATCGCCGGCGGGGTCGACACGACCACCTCGCTGACCGGCTCCACCCTGGTGCATCTGAGCCGCCATCCGGAGCAGCGGCAACGGCTGATCGACTCACCCGACCTGCTCGACGGCGCCACCGAGGAGTTCCTGCGGGTCTTCGCCCCGTCCCAGTCGATGGCCCGTACCGCGCGCGCCGACGCCGAGGTCGGCGGCTGCCCGGTCAGCGCCGGCGAGCGGATCCTGATCCCCTGGGTCGCCGCCAACCACGACCCGGCGGTCTTCCCCGAGCCGGAGCAGGTCCGGCTGGACCGCGACGCCACCCGGCACCTCAGTTTCGGCATCGGCAGCCACCGGTGCGCCGGCGCCCACCTGGCCCGACTGATGTTCCGCGAAATGATCACCCAGGTGCTGACCCGGCTGCCGGACTACCGGGTCGTCGAAGACGGTCTCGTCGGCTACCCCACCAAGGGGAACCAGACCGGTTGGGACGCCATCCCGGCCGTATTCACCTCCGGCCGCCGCGCCGCCGACGCGACGGCCGGAGGTGCCCCGGCGCTCACCCGCCCCGGCAGCGACCGGGAACTGGTCGTCGAGGCGGTCACCCGGGCCGCCGACGAGGTGCTGGAGGTACGGCTGGCCGCCGCCGACGGCGCACCGCTGCCGGCCTGGGCACCCGGCGCCCACCTGGAGGTGCGGCTGCCGTCCGGCCGGGTCCGGCAGTACTCGCTCTGCGGCGATCCCGCCGACACCGGCCGCTACCGGCTCGGCGTGCTGCGGGAGGCCGCCGGGCGCGGCGGCTCCGTCGAGCTGCACACCGTCGCCGCCGCCGGCGCGACCCTGACGGTACGCGGCCCACGTAACCACTTCCCGCTGGTCGACGCCGACGAATACCTCTTCCTGGCCGGCGGGATCGGGATCACCCCGATCCTCGCCATGGTCCGCGAAGCCGTCCGGCGCGGCACGCCGTACCGGGTCGTCTACGGCGGCCGCAGCCGGGCCTCGATGGCCTTCGCCGACGAGTTGGCCGCCCTCGCCGGCGACCGGGCCGTGCTGCTGCCGCAGGACGAGGCCGGGCTACCCGACCTGGCCGGGCTGATCGGTGGCATCGGCGACGGCACCGCCGTCTACTGCTGCGGACCCGGCGCGATGATCAACGCCGTGGAGCAGGTGTGTGCCGACGCCGGACGCACCGGGCAGTTGCACGTGGAGCGCTTCGCCGCCGGCGACGACCTGGAGGTGGCGTTCGACCCGGCGGCCAACACCGAGTTCGACGTCCAGTTGGCCCGCACCGGGGTCACCCTGCGGGTACCGAAGGACAAGCGGATGATCGAGGTGCTGCGCGAGGCCGTACCCGGCCTGACCTACGACTGCGAGAAGGGCTACTGCGGGGCCTGCGAGACCCGGGTGCTGGCCGGCACGCCGGAGCACCGCGACTCGCTGCTCACCGCCGACGAACGGGCCGCCGGGCGCAGCATGATGATCTGCGTCGGAAGGTGCAGCTCCGACCGCCTGGTGCTCGACCTCTGATCAACGGGTACGGCGAAGGGCGGGACCGGATCGTCGGTCCCGCCCTTGTGCTGTGAATGCGGGCGGCCCGCCACGCTGCGACTTTGAAGCGTGACGGGCCGTCCACGTACCGGAAGGTCAGTTACCCCACTCGAAGTTCGGCTCGGCAGCCTCGGCGATCTGGAACCGGCCGCCCGGGACCACGTCCGCCGCGCCCCGGTCGCTGACGACGTTCTTGCCGAAGCCGTCCACCAGCGGGCGGCCGACGTCGCGCTTGAGCCACAGCCGCAGCAGGTGCCGGCGACGCTCCGGCTCGGGGTAGTCGACGTAGCCGGTCCGCGAGTGCAGGGCGGCGTAGTTCAGCAGCCACTGCACGTCGCCGGGCTGGAAGTTCATGTCCAGCGCCAGGCCCGGCTCCTGGGAGATCTCGTCGTAGAGGTGCAGCAGCTCGATCTGCGCCTCGGTGAGTCGGGGCACCTCGGGGTAGTCCTGCGCCGAGAAGATCATCGAGCTGCCGGCGTACGTGCTGAAGATGCCGTCGACGTAGCTGCAGATCGGCGACAGGTAGGTCTTCGCCGGGGCGTCGTGGTCCTGCTTGTACCAGTCCCAGTGCCACGGCTCGAACAGCAGCGGCGCCAGGTCCGGCCGGCGGCGCAGGATCTCGTTGTAGATGGTGGTACCGCTGACCAGGCTGCTCGCCCCGCCCTCCTTCGCCGCGCGCAGGCACATCAGCGCGACGACGTCGGAGCTGTCGGAGTGGAACGGCAGCCGGTCACGCACCCGCGACGGCAGCGCCGACGGGTCGTCGAGGGTCTTGTTGGAGGTGGCGATGACGTGGTCGAGCACGTCACCCATCTGGTTCTGCCCCATCGGTACGCCGAGGTGCAGCCCCATCAGGAAGAAGATCGCTCCGGCGAGGGTGTCGCCGTACTCCTCGGTGCGCAGCCCGCGGACCAAGATGAAGCCGCGGCCGGAGTCCATCTGCTGGGCACACTCGGCGTTGAGGCCGGCGCAGACCGGCAGCGGGTAGTCGGCGGCGGTCACCGTACGCAGGTCGGGGTCGTCTGCGACGAACTTGCGCCCGACGGTCTCCAGCTCGGTCCGCTCGGCGTCACTGAGGTGGTAGATCCATTCGGTGGACTTGCTCAGCTCGTCGCCGCGCCAGGCGGACGGGCCGGAGATCGGGGCCAGGTCGATTGCGGTCGTCATGATGATGCGCTCCGAGGGTCGTCGGTTCTGATGGAAGAGTCGGCCGGTGTCCCGGGCGCGACGCGCGGTGGCGTACGCGGACCGGATCGGTCAGGACAGGTGTGGCGAGCCCGCCGCGTCGCCCGGCATGTCAGGTGCCGGGGTGCGACGGTCGGGCGTACTCGACAATCAGAACGGGGTCTGCGGGTCCCCGGCAGCGGTCCCGGGGCGCATGCCCTCGCGCGGCGGGTGGACCCGCAGCGGCTCCTCGTAACCGCGCACCAGCAATCCAGAGCCTTGCGGAACTCGGATCATGGCGTTCTCCTGCGGCTGGGTGGTCGTGCCGTCCAGCCTAGGCCAGCACAAGTCGACCGTCAACAGAGACGCCGTCTCGCAATACGATCATTCCCGAGGGCTCTCGGTAGGGGTACCGACTAACGGAGCGCCCGGTCGAGCAGGTCGACAAGCGTGTCGGCGGCCCCGGCCGCGTCGAAGCCGGGGTCGGCGAGGCGCTGCGCCACGATCGCGTCGATCGCCCCGTTGACGATGACGGCCGTACCACGGGAATCGACGTCGGCGCGGTAGTCGCCGGCCGCCGTCGCCGCGTCGATCAACCCCGCGACCGCCGCCCGGCGACCCTCGTCGTCCGGGCTGTCGGTGATCCCGGCGTCGGCGGTGATCGCCTCGATGATCATGCGAGCGTGATCAGGACGGGCGTCGAGGTGGCCGACCAGCGCCCGGATGTACGCGTACAGCGCGGCGGCACCCGACTGGTCGGCGACGGCCGCGCCGACCGCAGTGGTGAGCGCGTCGATCACCGTCTGGTAGGCGGCCCGGAGCACGGCGTCCTTGGTCGGGAAGTGGTAGAGCACGGCCGCCTTGGAGACCTCGGCGGCCTCGGCGATCCGGGCCAGCGAGGCCCCTCGGTACCCGTGCTCGGCAACGAGATCGATGGTCACCTGGACGAACTGCGCCCGCCGCGCCCGCTCGGTGATCGTCAACGGCTTGCCTGCCAGGTCCGGGCCGGTCGATGACATGAGTCCAAGCCTACCTGTTGGGCAGAAATTCTACCGCGTGGTTAGACTTCTGACCGTACGGTAGATCGACGACAGCCGGAGCGCACGCCCGGAAAGGAGCCCAGATGCGCCGCCTACTCCCCCGCCTGCGCCGCCGACGCTGGC
Source organism: Solwaraspora sp. WMMD937 (assembly GCF_029581175.1). Lineage (NCBI taxonomy): Bacteria > Bacillati > Actinomycetota > Actinomycetes > Micromonosporales > Micromonosporaceae > Solwaraspora > Solwaraspora sp. WMMD937. The sequence goes on from NZ_CP120738.1 coordinate 6,217,627, forward strand.
TTGTCGTCGGCATCGCCGCCCTGATCGCCACCATCGCGCTACTGACCGGCTGCCTCGCTGTCCGCACCCCCACGCCGGTCGGCCACTTCACCTCGGCCGCCGCCGCAGACCGCTTTCTCGCCGCGTACGACCGGGCCATGGCGGACCTGCCGAGCGCCGACCGGACCTTGGACGTACGGACCAGCTACGGCGTGGTACGGCTCTACCACTTCGCCGGCGCCGAGCCGGACGCCGATCCACTGCTGCTGTTGCCGGGTCGAGCCGCGGCCTCGCCGGTCTGGGCCGACAACCTGCCCGCACTGCTGCGACTGCGCAGCGTCTACACCATCGACCTGCTCGGCGAGCCGGGGATGAGCATCCAGCAGCGGCCGATCGAGACCCCCACCGACCACGCCCAGTGGCTGCACGAGGTGTTGATCGAGTTGCCGGAGCCGGCCATCCACCTGGTCGGGCTCTCGATCGGCGGTTGGACCGCGATGAACCTGGCGGTGCACCGACCGGAGAAGGTCGCCAGTGTCACCCTGCTCGACCCGGTCCTGGTCTTCGCCGACTTGTCCTGGCAGGCGATCCTCCGGTCGATCCCGGCCAGTGTCCGCTGGTTTCCCAGGTCCTGGCGGGACGACTTCGCCAGCTGGACCGCCAACGGCGCCCCGGTCGAGGACGTACCGGTGGCCCGGATGATCGAGGCCGGCATGCAGACGTACGCGCTGAAGCTCTCCGCCCCACACCGGATCACGCCTGAGAATCTGGCCGGGGTAGGGACACCGACGCTGGCACTGCTCGCCGGCGAGTCCCGGATGCACGACACGGCCGAAGCGGCCGAGGTCGCCGAGCGGGCACTACCCGAGGCGACCGTGATCGTCTACCCGGACGCCTCGCACGCCGTCAACGGCGAGTACCCGGACCGGATCGCCGCCGACATCGCCGCCTTTCTCGCCACCTCCGACCGGTGACCCGCCGGCGACCGACTCGCGCCCGATCGGTCGGGAGCGCCGTTCGCGCGCTTGACACCAGAGATGGATCAAAATGCGCCTGCGGCATGACAGATTTCAGAAGCACCTCAGGGCCTTCCTACGTAGCTAGTCGGAGCACTTCACCGACCCGCCGGCCGGCCTCTGCCTGGCGGACGAACACCTGCTTCCGCTGCTCCCGGCCTGAGCGCAACGTCGGTGGCAGCGCACTTGCCGGTGCAGCCGGCGGTACGCCGACACGCCGAGGCGCGCACCAACGTTCCACCGACTTTATCGGCACCGCATCCAACAGCAACCCGACTACTCGGTGGACCCGAAGGATGAACGCCTACCCTTCTTTTCCATGCAATGATTCCGCGACTGCCCTCAGATATAGACCACCGAGATTGACAAAGTCCGACCACGCAAAGTCACCAGCAGTATCCCCCCTGCCATGAGGAAGGAATACGCTACTTCCATCGCATTTGAAGAATTCTGCCGCTTCGTGAAGCTCAAAGCGGGCTACCACCTGAGCGAATACCCGGAGAGCATCAGCCGGCACAACAATCGACCTCAATGAAATTACGTTAACTATTGTCAACCCAACCAAGTTGCTCGACCCATACGCGTCGGGCAGGGCGTGACAAGTTAGAGAAACACGCACTCGGTCATCGTTAATCCTCTCGAGCGCGAACTCATACCCAGGCTTGTAGCTAAGACGCACCATAAGCTCAAGGAGGAGATCGTAGCCCTTCTCAAGATCCCTCATCCAACCACTCCATCCGCCATCCTTCTCTCGAGGTAATCGACCAGGGTATCAACCGTTGCCTGCCGGTGAATTCGGCAGGTGGTGGTCTCGGAGACGTCAAATCGGCCATATTGGAAGAATTTACTGGAAGGCTCCCCTCCGCCACAGTGATTCCAATAGGAACACGTTCGCTCGCATAGCGAAAGCCCTTCTTCGACCTCACGGTTGACTAGCTGGAAGACTGGACTGTTCGGCAGATCGTCCAGCGAGTCCCTCAAGATGTTCCCCATCACGAAATCACTATATTTGTCGCTCTTTGCCGCAACAAGCTCCGGGCAGTAGGTGCTGAAGTTTCCATCCACGTCAAAATTCATAATACGAAAAGGTTTGTTGGCCAGGCGGTATGGCTCAACCCCCGAAGCAATTGAGCGCAAGTTGGACCACACCTCCCTAAATCTAACCGCACCATTACTGATATCTGAAAGTTGAATGATGCGCATCAGGAACCGCTTGTATCGCGCTACGACATTCTCATTCAAAAATGACGTCGAGGTATGGACCCCTTCGATCTCGTCGATATTGAATCCCACCCGAGCAATTCCATGCATCCGGAAGAAGTTGAAGAATTCATCAGGGTAGTCCAGTGTGTAGTCAGTTAGAACCGCTATAACACCGAAGGGAATTTCGTGCGCTTGCATCAGCCGCACTCCGTCGAGTACGGCGGCATGCGTCCCCTTACCCCTTCGGGTAATCCGCTGACGGTCGTGAATGAAATCCGGCCCATCGAGGCTCACGCCAACACGCACCCGGTGCTCTTGAATCAAATTAATCCACTTCTCATTCATCAATGTCGCGTTGGTTTGGAAAACGTGCCGATAGCCTCTCCCGTGCACCTCGTTGGCACGCGCAATTTCCGAGAACGCTTTTTCATAGAACTCAGGACGCACCGACAACGGTTCTCCCAAGTGCCAGAGGAAGGTAACCTCACCACTAAACAATCGCGCGCCGAACACCTCGACCGCTATGCGACGAACCAGCTCCATCGGCATCTGTTTGGAGTTGGCGCGGTCAGGAAGGTAGCAGTACTGGCAATCGATATTGCAGAAAGTCGTCGGCTGCAGCACCACAAGGGGTCGGTGTGCGGCGTGGGATATGCCATCGACCATGAATTCACACCCGCTCTCTGCTAGGAGATGTGCCGTGAACACCAAGAAAATGGCTGCTGCGCCTAGCATCGCCGGGGCAAGCCTGCGCGTCTCAGCTGAGGAGCGCCGGTAGCGGCCAGACGCTCAACAGAGGTGCATAGAAGAGCATCCAAAAACCGAGACCTGCACGCAGGAATGGAACGCCATCCGAAACGCCCACCGCAACTTCGATCTGCACCAGGACTCCACCGGAGTTCCTCGAGCCGCCGGCCCGACTCATGAATAAACCTAGACACCGACCGCCAGCACGCCTTTTGCGGAGGATAGCTCTCGAATACTTACATATCAGCTCTCATCTAGCCAAGGAAGGGTCGACGAGGCAGCTGTGAATCCTGCGTAACCGGAACGGCCAAATTCTTTAGATTTCTCGGGTAGCGAAACGGCGTCTACCATGATTGTCCCACCCTAGCTGAATTGACTCCTCGCTACCACGACTGCTCCCACGACTGCTCCCATGACTGAGGCCACGACTGCTCCCATGTCGCGTCGAGACCCCGATCGGCTTCAACATCACCTGAAGCAGAAAGACTTGACAACGCCTCACTACCCGCCTTCGAAGACAAGAGTTGCGCTCGCAAAGTCTCGACACGGCCCGCGAGGTCAGTAGATGTATTTGTCCGCATCCCGCAATCCCTCCATTGGATCCTCCGACCGAGGAACCTCACAGTTCGGGACGCTAGCGATCGCGACGACGACACGTCAAGTATCCATGGAGGAACATTCACATCTTGCAAGCTCAGGAGTCTAGGGTGGACGAGGGGCGGCCACATCGGGTGTCACGGATTGTCAGAAATTGCATCCTGTATCGCAGCGTTGATTGACTTCCACGCCTTCGCCCCGTAGAGGAGTTAGCGCCCGAGTTCTGCTAGAAATGGTAGATATGTGCAGGGCGAGTCGCTGGGCTTCCCAGCAAGAGTAGATCAACGATCTTCAGGCAGGCAATTCGACACGGCCGTTTCATGATCAATAGTGGCGGTGAGCAACGACGTCCGCGCCGCGGTCCGAGGGCGTGTCGTTCACGCCTGCGTGTCATGGCCTGCTGGAGTTATTGCTCGCTGTCTCCGGCGGCCGGTCCGATCAGAGCCATGATCATCCGGTCGCGGTCGTACCCGCGCTGGTCGCGGTGGCCACCGTAGCCGGGCTCAAGGGCTACACCGCCATCAGCGGCTGGGGAGCCGACGTACCCACCAAGATTCTCGACGGCCTGTACACGCGGGTCGAGGCCTGTGCTGATGGGCGGCCAACGAGGTTTGCACCGACACCGACGGCGACGTCCTCGACGCGGTGTTTGCCACGTGGACCACCCCCCGGGGTTTGAGGTTCCGTCACCGGCCACGCGTTCGAGCGGTCGTCGTATCCCTTCGGAAGCGAAGTCCCGGCGGGCCGGGCAAGGCCAGCAGTTGTTCCACGGCAGGTCAGTGCAAGGGGCCCTCAGCCGGCGGCGTACCGGACCTCGCCGGCGACCACGGTGGCCAGGACGGTGCCGGCGAGCAGCGCGTCGGCGTCCGGGGTGAGTGGATCGACGTCGAGCACGGTCAGGTCCGCCGGCTCGCCGACCCGCAGCACCCCGCTGCCCCAGCCGGCCCGCCGATTGCCGGCCACCTCGGCAGCGCCGGTGGTGAACAGCGCCAGCGCCTCAGGCGCGGTGATCGCCTGGTCCGGCCCGAGCGGCTCGTCGCGGCCCCGTACCCGACGGGTCCGGGCCTGCCAGATGCCGTGCAGCACCGACATCGGCGGCCCCGGCCCGTCCGAGCCGCCACCGACCGTCACCCCGGCGTCCAACCAGGACCGCAACGGGTTCGCGGCGGCAGCCGCCGGCTCACCGAGCCGGTCGATCAGGTTGAGCCCGAACGCCCACTGCAGCGCCGGATGCGCCGACACCGGCACACCGAGCCAACGGGCGGTTGCCATCGCCTGCGGCCCAGGGCCGAGGTAGGCGTGGATCAGGTGGAAACCCAGTCCAGCGATCGGCGTACCGGCCGCGACCTCGGCGAAGACCGACAGGGTGAGGTCGATCGCGGCGTCGCCGACCGCGTGCACGCCGACGCCCCGCCCGTACGCCGCCGCTGCCGCGCAGTGCGCCCGCACCGTGTCGGTGCGCAGGCTCTGGTTGCCGTGGTAGCCGTCGCTGCCCGGCCACGGTGCCGACAGCAGCGCGGTGCCGAGCGAGCCGCCGCCGTCGAGGAACAGCTTCGTCGGCCCGGCGCGCAGCAGGCCGGGCGCGGCCCGGTCAAGATCACAATCCTCGAGGGTACGTCGAAGCTGCGCGTCGTCGACGTCGTCGCCGCCGAGCGGCATCGCGACGGTACGCAGCCGCAGCGCACCGGCCCGGCCGGCCGCCGCGTACGCGGCCAGTTCGGCGGCCGGCACCGCCGGGTCGACGGCGGTGGTGATGCCATGGGCGAGCAGCGCCGCCTGCCCGGCGGTGATCCAGTCGATCCTCGTCTGCTGGTCCGGCTCCGGGACCACCGCACGGACCAGGGCGACCGCCGGATGTTCGACGAGCAGCCCGGTCGGGGTGCCGTCGGCGTACCGGTCGATCCGCCCGCCGGGCGGGTCCGGGGTGCCGGCGGAGATCCCGGCCAGCCGCAGCGCGGTCAGATTGGCGATGCCGTCGTGGCCCTTACGGTCCAGCAGCACCGGCCGGCCAGGAGCGGCGGCCTCCAGCTCGGCGGCGCTAGGTAGCCGGCGTTCGGCCAGGTCACCGGGGTCGAAGCCGGCGTCGGCCTCGATCCACCGGCGGGTGGGATGCCGGCGGGCGTACCCACTGATCCGGTCGCAGATGTCGCGGACGCTGACCGCGTCGTCCAGCCCGACCCGGGCGGCGGCCCGGCCGGCCCAGATCAGATGGACATGGCTGTCGACGAAGCCGGGCAGCACCACCGCGCCGGGCGGGGCGAGCTCCGGCGTACCGGTGGGGACGGCGGCGCGGGCGGCGCGCAGGTCGCCGACGGCGGCTATCCGCCCGGCGCGCACGGCGACCGCTTCGGCCCGCGGGCCGGCCGGGTCCATCGTCTGTACGTCGCCGACAACGAGCAGATCACCGCCGGTCACCGGGTCACCTGCCGGAAGGCGAGGGCCTCGTGCATGGTCCGGGCCGCCCGCGCCCCGGCGTGCACCGCGTCGTGCAGCCGTCCCGGGCGCAGCGCGTCGCCGCAGCGCAGCACCGGCCGACCGGCGGCCACCTCGGCGGCGGCCTCGTACAGGTCGTGGTGAGGTTCGCGACCGACCGCCGCGACGATCAGCCCGGCCCGCAGTACCGTTCCGTCCACCTGCACCTCCTGGTCGTTGGTGACCCTGGCCCGGTGGCCGAGCACGGTCCGCGCCCCGACCGAGGCGAGCAGGTCGGTCCAGGTCGGTGGGTCGTCGGGGGGTTCGTCGTCGAGCACCTGGGTGGTGTCGCCGAGTAGCGTGACGTCGGCACCGCGCCGGGCCAGCGCGGCGGCAGTGCTGGTGCCGGTCCGGCCGGCGCCGATCACCAGCACCGGACCGTCGGCGGGCAGCGGCACCAGCCCGCGCAGCACGTCGAGGGCGGGCACCGCGCCGGACAGCGACCGCGCCACGCCGCCGGTGGCGACCAGCAGCCCGGCCCACTCTCCACCGAGGTCCGCCGGGTGCAGCGGGGCGTCGACCACCTCGACGGCGCTGGCCGCGAGCCGGTCGGTCAACCAGCGCAGGTACGGGGCGAAGCTGTCGTGCACCCCGCTGTCCACCGCGTCCCGCAGGGCACCGCCGGGCCGGCCACCGGTGTACAGCCGGACCCGGTGTCCGTGCTCGGTGAGCCGGTGCGCGGCTTCCAGGCCGGCCGGACCGGCCCCGGCGACGAGCACCGGCGCATCCGACGGCGCCAGGCCAGGCGACCGGTTGGCCGGCCGCACCGGGCCGGACGACGAGGCCGGTCGCACCAGGCCGGACGACGCTGAGGCCGGCGGCAGGCTCAGCGACGGGTTGACGGTGCAGGCGACCGGCCGGGCGATCAGGGCGGCGCGGGCGTGGCAGCCGTCGTTGCCGCGTACGCAGGGGCGGATCCGCTTGGCGGCGCCGGTGAGCGCCTTCTCTGCCCAGTCCGGGTCGGCGAGGAAGGCCCGGCCGAGCGCGACCAGGTCGGCGGTGCCGTCGCGGAGCAGCGTGGCGGCCTGCGCCGGTTCGGTGATCCCGCCGCAGGCAATGGTGGGCAGACCGGCGGCCCGCAGGGTCCGGGCCGATCGCCAGACGGCGCCCGGTGGTACGGCGGCCGGCGGCACCTGGCGTACCCGCGTGGCGTGGTTGCCGGACGACACGTGTACCGCGTCGACCTGGCCGGTGGCGGCCAGGGCCGCGACCAGCCCGGTGGTCTCGGCCAGCTCCTGCCCACCAGGTTCGTGGTCGCGGTCGGACAGCCGTACGGTGAGCGCCACCTCGGCCGGCAGCGCGGCCCGGCAGCGGGCGACGACCTCCAGCAGGACGCGACGTCGCCGGGCCGGATCGCCGCCGTAGTCGTCGTCGCGCCGGTTGGTGTGTGGGGAGAGGAACCCGGCGAGCAGGTAGCCGTTGGCCGCCTGGATCTCCACCACCTGGAAGCCGGCCTGGGCCGCGCGGCGGGCGGCCCGGCCGAACCCGTCGACGACCACGGCGATCTCGTCGACGGTGATGGCGCGGGGCCGCAGCCCGAGTCGGCGTTCGATGGCGGGCCAGGGCACCGCCGACGCGGCAAGCGCCTCCCCCGGCAGGGTGCGCTGCCGTCCGGCGTGGGCGATCTGCAGCCCGGCGACGCGACCGTCGGCCCGGATCCGCTCGGCGACCGGGGCCAACGCGGCGGCGTGGTCATCGCTGGCGATGCCGAGATGGCCGGGGAAGCCGAGGGCGGCCCCGTCGTCGATCGCGGTGAACTCGACGATGGTCAACGCGCTCCCCCGGCCGACCCGCGCATAGTGGTCCCGGTGCCACGGCTGGGCGTAGCCGCCGGCGTCGGCCGCACCGGTCGAGGTGGGTGCCTTGACGATCCGGGACCGCAGCGTGACCGGCCCGAGCCGGTACGGGTCGGCGAGCAGCGTGGCCGCTTCGGCGGGGTCCATCAGTGGCCCCGCAGCACCCGGGCGGCGCCGTCGGCGCGGGGGTCGCTGGCCGCGTCGAGGCCTGCGGGGGTGAGCCGGGCCAGTTGGACGTGCCCGGCGTCGTCGTGGCGCTGTGGCAGCTGCACCACCCGCAGGTTGAGATCGGTGGCGGCGGCCCGCAGCGTGTCGGTGGCCGGGGTGTCGGGTTCGAGCAGCAGGCTGGGCCGGTCCTGGCCGACGTCGCGGGCACCGATCACCCAGCGGGGGCGGGCCAGCAGGCCGGCCGGGTCGGCGGTGGTCAGCGCGTCGGCGGCGACCTGGGCCAGGATCCACGGCTGGGCCCGGCCGCCCTGGCAGCCGAGCGCGACGACCCGGGCCGGGCCGGTGGCGATCGCCGGGCAGAGGGTGTGCGGTGGCCGGGCACCGGGGCGCAGCCGGCCGGGGTGGGCCGGATCGAGGCTGAACACCGACCCCCGGTTGTGCAGCACCAGGCCGGTGCCGGGTTCGCAGATACCGGCGCCGAACGTCTGGAAGACGCTCTGGATCAGGGTGACGGTGGTGCCGTCGTTGCCGACGGCGGTGACCGCCACGGTGTCGCCGGCCGGTTTCGGGCCGGGCGGTGGCAGCGGCCCGGCCGGCGGGTCGGTGCGCAGCAGCAGCCCGTCGAGGTCGACCGGGCCGATCCGGGGATCACCGAGCAAGGTGTCGCGGCGCTGTTCGGCGGTCCGGGCGGTGGCCAGGGCGGCGGCCGCGTCAGCGGGCCAAACGTTGGTGGCACGGCTGGCGGCCGGGTCGCCGGCGGCGGTGCGGCCGGCGGCGGTGCGGCCGGCGGCGGTGCGGCCGGCGGCGGCGAGCATGGCCAGCAGGGTGGCGCCCTGGCTGGGCGGCGGCGCGACCGACCAGGTCACCTCGGAGCCGGCAGCGGCGTACCGCAGTGGATCGGTGACCTCGGCCGAGTGCCCGGCCAGGTCGGCGGTGGTCAGCGGGCTGCCGAGTGCGGCCAGTCCGGCGGCCAGCGTCTCGGCGAGTTCGCCCTGGTAGTAGTCGCGCCAGTCGGCGCCGATGGTGCCGAGGGTGCGGGCCAGCGCCGGCTGGCGCAGCACCGCTCCGGCCGGCAGCGGCGTACCGTCGCCGTCGAGCAGCAGCGCGGCCAGGCCGGGATCGGCGCGGACCACGTCGAGCCGGCGCAGGATCGCCGCGGCCAGGCCGGGGCTGACCGGGACGCCGCCGGCGGCCAACTCGACGGCGGGTGCCAGCACCCGGGCCAGCGGCAGCCGACCACCGAGATCGGCTAGCGCGGCCCAGCCGGCGACGACACCGGGCACGGTGACCGTCAGCGGACCGCCGGGCGGCATCCGGTCGGCGGCTGCGCGCAGCGCCGCGACGTCGACGCCGGCGGCGGCCGCGCCGACCGACAGCACCGCCCGGACTCGGTCGTCGGGGGTGCGGACCAGAGCGATCAGATCACCGCCGGCCGAGCACTGGTGCGGGTAGGCGACGGTGAGCGCGGCGGCGGCGGCGAGGGCTGCGTCGACGACGCCACCGCCGGCCGCCACGATGTCGGCGGCGGCGTCCAACGCGGACGGATGTGGTGCGGCGAGCGCGATCTCGATCGACATGTAGGTCAGTCTCGCCGGGTCAGTCGCGCTGGATCAGGATGGTACGGGCGAACGCCCCGTCGGCGCCGACGAGCTTCGTCGGCAGGCAGACCAGTTCGTACTCCCCTGGCGGCACAGCGTCCAGGTCGGCGTTCTCCAGGATGATCACGCCGCAGCCGAGCAGCGCATGGTGGGCGTCCCAGGTGTCGGTGCGCCGGTGGCTCTCGATGGTCAGGTAGTCGATACCGATCAGCGCGACCTGCTGGTCGATCAGCCAGCGGGCGGCCTCCGGGGAGAGCCCGACCCAGGATTCGGCGCGTTCGGTCTCGCGCAACGGGCCGGCCGAGTTGCTGGTCTTCAGCAGCACCCGGGTGGCACCGGCAACTCCGGCGGCGACCAGGTCGGCGACGGTCACGTCCCCGTCGACGGCGGTCAGGTCGGCGACCACGGCCGGGCCGACCAGGGTCTCCAGCGCCACCTCGTCGATCGGAGTGGCACCGTCGACGAAGTGTGCCGGTGCGTCGACGTGGGTGCCGGTGTGCGCGCCGAGCCGCCACCGGGTGACGTTGGAGGCGTCGCCGTTGGCCAGCGACTCGACGATCTCCACCTCGGGTTTGCGGCCCCAGTGCAGCATCCTCGGGTGGATCGGCAGGGTGATGTCGTAGATCTTCACGCGGGTCCTCCGGGTGGGGGCGTGGCGGGACGGTCAGGGCCGGTGGGTGGGGTCGGGCCAGGGTTCGCGTACGGCGGCAGCGACGGCGCGGGCGGTGGTGGCGACACAGCGGTCGAACTCGGCCCGGCCGTGCTCGGCGGTGGCGTCGGCGACGTCGCGGCCCCACACGCCGGTGTCGCTGACCTGATCCATCCGGTAGTCCCAGAACGAGTCGACGTCGCGGTGCGAGGTGGCCTTGTCCATCCGGACCAGGTCCGGATACAGGTGCAGCATCACCGAGGTCTCGAAGTAGTTGGCGTGCATCAACCCGCGCCCGTGGTAGACGTGGCCGTCGACCTCCGGTCCGGGGTACATGGTCACGTAGGCCAACGCCCGTACCCGTGAGTCGCGGTGGCGTACCCGTAGCTTCTCGGCGGAGACGTCGAGCGAGCCGTTGTTCCAAATATGCCCATTGAGGAGGACGAATTGCCGTACGCCGCTGGCGTGCAGTGAGTCGATGACGTCTGCGACGACGGCGATCAGGGTCTCCGGGCGCAGCGCGATGGTGCCGGCGAAGTCGCCGTGTGAGGCGGAGACGCCGTACCCGATGGGGGGCACCACCGGCACGCCGGTGAGCGCGGAGACGTCGCGGGCGACCGCGTCGCAGATCAGCGTGTCGACAGCGAGCGGCAGGTGCGGGCCGTGCTGTTCGGTGGCGCCGACCGGGATGATCACCGAGTCGACGGCGGTCGCCGTCTGGCCGGCCTCCGGCCAGGTCAGGTCGGCCCAGGCGACCGGCGTGCCGGGGCCGCCGAGCTCGGCGGCGAGCGCCGCCCGGTCTAGGTCGGTGCGGGACGGTTCAGACACGATGTTCCTCTCGGTACGTGGACGGAGTCGGGCACGGCGCGGTACGTGGACGGGGCGGGTCACCAAACCCGGCGAGTCTTCTCCGGCAGCAGGTCGATGGCCTCCATCGCGGTGACGGCACCGTCGACGGTGGTGATCCAGACCCGGGCCTGCGGGCTGTAGTCGCTGATCAGCTCGCGGCACACCCCACACGGGGCGATGACCCGGAACCGGCCGGCCGGCTTGATCTGCACCGAGACCACGCTGTCGACGCCGAGCGGCGTCCCGGCGGGCAACGCGGCGCGGGCCGCGCCGAGGGCGACACCTTCGGCACAGATCGAGCTGCGCCGGCAGGACCCTTCCAGGTGGACGCCGGTGTGGATGATGCCGTCCGGGGTGCGCAGCGCGGTGGCGACCTCGTGCCGGCCGGCGACCCAGACCTTCGACAGCAGCCGCTGGGCGACGTCGAGCAGCTCGACCTCGCCCGGGGTCATCCCGGCCGGTGCCGGCACCGGAGCGACATCCTCGGTTATCATGCGGTGATCCCGAGCAGCCTGGCCATGTTGCCGCCCTCGACGAGTGCCCGGTCCGCGGCGTCCGGGATCGCCTTGGCGATCTTCATCCGTTCCAGGTCGAAGTCGGAGCCGGGCCACTCGCTGCCCAGCAGGATCTGCTCCGGGCCGAGCCGGGCGTACGCCCGCTTGACGTCGCTGATCAGGGTGGCTGAGGTCTCCAGGTAGATGTGCGGGTTCCGTTCGGCGACGATGATCGCCTCGGGAACGTTCCAGACCGCTCCCATGTGGGCGATGATCGTCGGTACCTGCGGGTGGCCCTTGGCGATCTCCTCGATCGCCAGCGGCGCGCAGAACGCGTCATCGAGGGCGTTGATCAACACCATCAGGCCGTGTTCGGCGCAGGCGGCGAAGACCGGGTCGAGCAGTCCGTGGTCGGCGACGTGGTAGCCGTGCAGGCTGGGGTGCAGTTTGAGCCCTTTGAGGCCGGCGTCGGCGATCCGGGCGATCTCGTCGAGCGCGTCGTCGTCGGCCGGGCGGACCTGCCCGAAGCCGAACAGCCGGTCCGGGTGGGCATTGGTCAGGCCGATGATGAAATCGTTCTCGATCCGCTGGGCCAGGGAGCAGACCATCGCCATGTCGACCCCGGCGGCGTCCATCCGGTCCAGGATCCGCCGCGGGTCGAACGGCGTGTACGGCGGCGGTGCCTGCCCGGGACGGGCGCCGGTGAGGTAGTCGGACCGGCCCCGCACGTCCTGAGTGGTGTTGTACGCGTCGATGATCACTGTGCTGTGCCTCCGGTGGTGACGGTCGACGGTGCCGGGATGTCCTGCGGCACCAGGGGCAGGTGGCAACGGACCGTGCGGCCCGGTTGGATCGGTCGCAGCGCCGGCGCTTCGTCGCGGCAGCGGTCGACGGCGTACCGACAGCGGGTGTGGAACAGACATCCGGCCGGTGGGTGGGCGGGGTCGGGCAGTTCGCCGGCGAGCACGATCCGTTCCCGGTCGGACTCCTGGTCCAGGGTGGGCACGGCGGAGAGCAGCGCCTCGCTGTACGGGTGTGCCGGCCCGCCGAAGAAGGTGTCCCGGTCGGCGACCTCGATGAGCTGGCCGAGGTACATGACGGCGATTCGGTCGGCGATGTGCCGTACCACGCCGAGGTCGTGCGAGATGAACAGCATGGTCAGCCCGCGCTCCCGGGTCAGGTCGGCGAGCAGGTTCACCACCTGGGCCTGGATGGAGACGTCGAGCGCGGAGACCGGCTCGTCGGCGACGATGAACCGGGGCGACGGGGCGAGCGCCCGGGCGATGCCGATGCGCTGCCGCTGGCCGCCGGAGAACTCGTGCGGCCGGCGTCGGCCGGCGTCGCGGCCGAGCCCGACGAGGTCGAGCAGTTCGTCGACGGCTTGGCTGGCGTCGGCCCGGCTGGCCCCCCGGCCGCGCAACAGCGGCTCGGCGACGCTGTCGGCGATCCGCCGCCGCGGGTTGAGCGAGCTGAACGGGTCCTGGAAGACCATCTGCAGGTCGGCGCGGATCTGCCGGAACACGGTCCCGCGCAGGCCGGTGATCTCCCGGCCGAGTAGTCGGATGCTGCCGGCGGTGGGTTCGGTGATCCGCAGGATGGCCCGGCCGAGGGTGGACTTGCCGCAACCGGACTCGCCGACCAGGCCGAGGGTCTCACCCTCACGGATCTCCAGGTCGACGTCGCGCACGGCGCGGACCGGATCACCACCGCGCCCCGGGTACTCCACCCGCAGGCCGGTCAGCTGGATCAGTGGCACGCTGGTCACGGTCGACCTCCGACCGCTGCCGGGGTGCGGGCGGTGTGCCGGGCCGACGCGTCGAGCAGGCAGGCGTCGACGTGGCCGGGTTCGCCGTACCGGTCGACAAGCTCGGGTGGCGCGGTGTCGCAGTCGGCGTGGGCGAACGCGCAGCGTGGGGCGAAGCCGCAGCCGGGTGGTCGGTCGACGCCGGTGAGCGGGCTGCCGGGGATGGCCGGCAGCCGGTCGGCGACCGGCCCGTCGACCCGGGGCACCGAGTCGAGCAGCCCCATCGTGTACGGGTGCTGGGGCGAGTAGAGCACCTGGTCGCGGGTGCCCTGCTCGACGATGCGGCCGCCGTACATGACGGCGACCCGGTCGGCGACCTCGGCGACCACCCCGAGGTCGTGGGTGATCAGGACGATGGAGGTGCCGTGCTCGGCCTGCAGTCGTTTGAGGGTGGCCAGTACCTGGGCCTGGATGGTGACGTCCAGGGCGGTGGTCGGCTCGTCGGCGATCAGTACGGTCGGGTCGTTCGCCAGCCCTATCGCGATCATGACGCGTTGCCGCATGCCGCCGGAGAGCTGGTGAGGGTAGGCGCGGGCGTTGCGGGCCGGATTGGCGATGCCGACGTCGGCGAGCAGCTCCTCGGCCCGCTGCCAGGCCCGCGCCCGGCTGATCCGTTGATGGGTACGGATCATCTCGGCGACCTGGGCCCCGGCTCGCTGCAACGGGTTGAGCGCGGCGAGGGCGTCCTGGAACACCACCGAGATGTCCCGGCCCCGGACCCGGCGCAGGTCGGCCTCGCTGGCGGTGGTCAGGTCCCGCCCGTCGAACTCCACCCGGCCGGTGATGTGCGTGCCGGGTGCCCGGTTGAGCCCGACCAGGCTCATCGCCAGGGCGGACTTGCCGGAGCCGGACTCGCCGACCAGGGCGAGGATCTCACCGGCGTGCAGGTCGAGGTCGACGCCGGCGACGGCCGGCAACCGGCCGGCCGGTACGTCGAACTCGACCCGCAGCCCGCGCACGGACAGCACCGGCGCCGCCGGGCCGGCCGGGGCCGGGTTCGCCGAGGCCGAACCGGTCGAGGCGGAGGTCACCGGGGCGCTCCGGTGATGCTGGCGGCGGCCTGCTCCACCAGGTCGGCCACTTCACGGGGCCACACCCGGGGGGTGAAGTGACTGCCGGTGATCTCGGCTACGGCAGCGCCGGCGCGGGCCGCCATGTCCCGTTGGGTGTCCGGGCGCAGCGTCTTGTCCTGTGCCGCGACCAGGTACCAGGACGGCTTGTCGCGCCAGGCGGGCACCCCGGTGGGCTGCGCGAAGATGGCGTCGGCGCTGGGGCGCGAGTCGGCGTCGAAGTTGTCCCGTTCGGCTTCCGGCACGTCCCAGCCGATCTCCGCCCAGTACTCGGGGCTGTGCTCCGAGGCCCACTCGCCGTTCGGACCGCGTCGCATGTGCCGGCTGACCTCGGCGGGCGGGTAGCGGCCGATGATGTCCTGGATCGACTCGTCCTCGTCGGGGGCGAAGGCGCAGACGTAGACGAGCCCCGCGACCCGATCGTCCCGGCCGACGTTGGTGATCACCGCCCCGCCGTAGGAGTGACCGGCCAGCAGCACCGGTGCGGTGCAGTCGGCAAGCACGGCGGTGGTGTTGGCGACGTCCTCGACGAGCGAGTTCATCGGATTGGTGACCAGGTGTACCCGGTGTCCGGCGGCGCGCAGCAACGGTGCCACGTGGGCCCAGGTGCTCGGGGTGCCGCCAGCACCGTGCACCAGCACGATATCCATGATGGATTCATCCTCTCCGTAGGCGCGGGTCCAGGACCAGGTAGAACAGATCGACTACGGCGTTGACCAGCACGAAGAGCAGCGCGATCGCCAGCGCGGCGCCCTGCACCACCGGGTAGTCGCGTTGCAGCACCGAGCTGACCAGCAGGTTGCCGACGCCCGGGTACGAGAAGACTGTCTCGGTGATCACCGAGCCACCGAGCAGCGAACCGAATTGCAGACCGAGCACGGTCACGATGGGCAGGCCGGCGTTGCGCAGCACGTGCCGGCGCAGGATGGTCCGCTCCCGCAGCCCTTTCATCCGGGCGGTCCGCACGAAGTCGTCGCTGAGCACCTCCAGCACCGAGGCCCGCACGATCCGGGTGATGAAGCCGGCCATCGCCAACGCGAGGGTGGTCGCCGGCAGGATCAGGTAATGCAGCCACGGCCCGACCAGTTCGGGCCGGTCCTGCAGGATCGCGTCGAGGAGTACGAAGTTGGTGGTGGGCTGGTAGTCGAGCTGGCTGGGCAGCCGACCGATCACCGGCATCCAGCGCAGCCACACGCCGAAGACCACGATGCTCAGTACGCCGAGGGCGAACCAGGGCAGCGAGAAACTGACCGTGGCGATGGACCGGGTGGCGGTGTCCACCCAGGTGTCCTTGCGCAGCGCGGCGATCACCCCGGTGACGACCCCGATGAGGATGGCGATCAGCATCGCCGCGACGGTCAACTCGATCGTCGCCGGCAACGCACCACCCAGCAGGTCCAGCACGCTGTTGCCGCCGTAGAAGGAACGCCCGAGATCCAGCCCGAACAGATCGCCGAGGTAGCGCAGGTACTGCTCCCAGATCGGCCGGTCCAGGCCGAGTGCCTCGTTGATCCGGGCTTCGTTGGCCGAGATCTGCTCGGCGCTGAGGCCCTGGGTGCCGCTGGCCGCGAGGGTCGACGACGGTGAGCCGGGCAGCTGGCGGATGGCCAGGAACACCAGGGAGGCCAGGACGAACAGCACCACCGGCACGCTGGCCAGCCGGCGGACCGTGAGCATCGGCAGTGACCTGCCGCGCAGCAGCCGGATCATCGGCGGCTCCTCGGGTCCAGCGCGTCGCGCAGGTCGTCGCCTACGAAGTTGCTGGCGACCACGAAGACCAGCGTCAACGCTGCGGGCAGCACCGCCATCCGGGGTGCCGAGTAGATGAACTCCTGGCCGGCCTGCACCATGTAGCCCCAGTCCGGGGTGGGCGGCTGGATGCCCAGGCCCAGGTAGGACAGGCCGGCGGCAAATCCGGCGGCCACCGACAGGGTCATCACGATCTGGGCGAGCAGCGGGCCGGCGATGTTCGGCAGGATCTCCTGGATCATGATCCGGGGCGACCGGGTGCCGCCGAGCCGGGCGGCGAGCACGTAGTCGCGGGCGGCCTCCCGGGCGGTCAACGCCCGGGCCAGCCGGGCCAGGCCGGGTGACAGCGCGACCCCGACCCCGACCACCAGACTGCGTACGCCGGGTCCGCTGGCCGCCACCACCAGGATGATCAATAGCATCGACGGGAAGGCCAGCCCGACGTCGGTGACCCGCATCAGGATCTGCTCACCCCAGCCGCCGAGGTAGCCGGCGAGCATGCCGACGGTGGTGCCGATGAGCGCGGCCAGGACGGTGGCGAGGAACGCGACCAGCAGCAGTGGTTGGGCGCCGTACACCAGCCGGGCCAGGAAGTCACGGCCGAGATCGTCGGTGCCGAGCGGGTGCCCGGCGGTGCCGAACCCGGCGAGGGTGACGTTGGACTGCCGCTCCGGGTCGGCGCCGATCATCAGCGGCCCGATCGTCGCCATCAGCACGAAACCGACGACCACCAGCCAGGAGACGGTGGCCAGCCAGGACCGGGCGATGGAGCGCCGCGCGAAGGCGGCTCTCCATCGCCCGACCGGCCGCGCCCCGGCGACCGTCACCGGTCCCCCGGCCGGGCCGTGCGGATCGGATCAGACACTGGCGTTCTCCATGAAGCAGCGGTGGTTGCCGAGCGCGGCGACGTTGGCGCCCTCGACGTTCGCCCCGGTCACCACCGGGTTCGCCGAGTAGCACAGCATCGACAGCACCATGTACTGCTCGGCGAACCGGCGCTGGATGTCGCTGTACGCGGCGGTGCGCTCGGGACCGTTGGGCAGGTTCTTCGCGGCGGCCAGGTCGTCAGCGAACGCCTCGGATCCGGGCAGCGTGTTGAATCCGGAGGTGAAGTCGCCGTACACCCCGGATGGCAGGCCCATCGCCCCGATCATGTTGTCCGGGTCCGGGATGTAGGAGTTGCGCTCCCAGATCATCAGCTCGTGGAACTCGTCGTCCGGGTCGAGCAGCCGGCTGAAGTAGGTCGCCGGGTCGACCGAGTCAGTGACGACCGTCAGCCCGATGTCGGTGAGGTTCTGCGCGACGATCTGCGCCGCCCGCGGGTGCCAGGAGTCGCTGGCCGCCATCAACGCCACCTGCCGGCCGCTGGCACCGGCCGACTCGATCAGCCGCCGGGCCTCGTCCGGATCGAACCGGCTCAGGTCAGCCAGGCTCGGGTCGTGGCCGTCCTGCGACGGTGGGATCGTGTAGCCGTCGGGTGGCGCGCCGATCCCGAAGAACGCCTGGGCGATGATCGCCTCGCGGTCGACTGCCAGGTTTATCGCCTGGCGCACCTCCAGCTCCGGGATCCGCCGGGCGTCGATCATCATCATCGCGTCGAAGCTGTACGGCGTCTCGTGGAAGGTCACCGCGTCGTCGGCCTTGAGCTGCTCGACCGCCGAGTACGGGGTGAACTGGGTGGCGGACAGGTCGCCGCTGAGCAGCGAGCTGACGATGGTCGAGGGGTCCTGGACCTGTTGCATCACCAGCCGGTCGACCTTGGGCCGGCCGGTGCGGTAGTCCTCGAAAGCGGTCAGCACCACCTGCTGCCCGGCGGTGGCCGAGGAGAACTGGAACGGGCCGGTGCCGACCAGGTTCTTGCCGATGTCGGCGCCGTACTCGGCGAGTGCGGCGGAGGAGATGATCCGGCCGCCGATGTCGGAGAGCCGGTTGAGCACGGTGGCGTCCGGACTGTTGAGCACCATCACCACGGTGTACTCGTCGGGGGCGTCCAGCGAGGCGACGTTGGCACCGAGGCTGCGCAGCGGCCGGGACGACCCCTCGGGCAGCGTCGGGTCGTCCTCGTTGAACTGCCGACCGAGGCTGGCCAGCACGTCCGCCGAGGTGAAGGTGGTGCCGTCGTGGAAGGTGACGCCCTGGCGGAGGGTGAAGGTGTAGGTCAGCCCGTCGTCGGAGATTTCCCAGCTCTCGGCGAGGTCGGCCTGCGGCTCGTTGGTCTCGAAGGAGATGAAGGTCAGCCCACGGCAGATGCAGTCGACCGCCATCCAGTCGCCCAGTGAGGTGTAGAAGGCCGGGTCGTGGACGGCGCTGGTGGCGTCGATGCCGAGCGTGAGGGTGCCGCCGCTGCTGGTGCCGTCGTCGCCGTCTTCGCTGCCGTCGGAGGCGACGCCGCAGGCGGCGAGCAGGCTGCTGGCGCCGAAGCCGAGGCCGAGCAGTCCGGTGCCACGCAGCATCGCGCGGCGGGTTATCAGGTTCTGCGGGAGGTTGCGGGGATCGTCCGACATAGTGCGCTCCTCGGCAGGGTATGGGACGAAGATGGATGAAATTTCATTTGGATTGGATCCAAAACCATCATCTGCGGTACCCGATTCGGGTCCGTATCGCGATTGTGAACGTCTGGTGTCGGGATGTCGAGAATGGACAGGGTCCCCCATGGCCGGCGCGGTGGCCGACGCACCGGCCGGGTCAGTCGGCCGGCACCACGTCTGTTCCGTCTGTTCCGGTGGAGCAGCAGGCACTGCCCGCGCCGCGGGCAGTGGCCGGATCCGGAACGTCCATCGCCGGATTGCGGTCGAAGAAGCCGTCCGGTTCGAGGATCATGTGGATCGCGTCCACCGGCATCACCGGCCACTGCTCGGGACGCGGGAAATGGTGGGTGCCGAGCACCGGCCACAGCACCAGCTCCGCACCGTCGATCGACCGGTCCTGGCGCTGCCAGACCTGCACACCGTCGTCGCCCGGCTCGGCGTGGTTGGGATAGCGGCCACCGAGGAACTGCTCCTGCGGGTCGTACGGGGTGGCCCACAGGTGCTGGTGGATGAACGGTGCGCGGCGGGCCATCACCGAGTCCGGCCGGGCGAACGACCGGGTGGTGTTCGGCAGCAGCAGCCGGTAGGCCGTCGGTTCACCATACCGGTTGGTCCGGGTGGTGCTCTCCACCCGCCAGCGGCGGGCCGACGACGGATCGGTGCGGCGCGCCGCCTGCGACTCACGCAGCAGCGGGGTACGCACGTTGCGTACCGCGTTGCCGTACGGGTCGAGCGCGGGGTCGGTCTCGCCCTCGGCGTGCTCCTCGACCAGCCGGTTGCGCGGACCGTCCACCGCCATGTCCAGGCGTAGCCCGAAGTAGTGCTGGTGGGTCGGGGTCTGCACGTTCGGTGCGACGACCCGGCCGTAGCGCACCTCGTCGCCGTCGGCGATGCCGGAGGCGGAGAGCATCCCGGTCAGCTTCACCTCCAGCTCGATCCTGCCGTCCTGGTAGAGCGACCAGTAGAAGCCGTAGTCGTAGTTGGCCACGGTCTGGAAGTTGGAGATGACCAACCGACGCGAGCGGCGCACCTGGCTGACCCCGCGCCGCAGGTCGTTGTGCTTCCAGAGGATGCTGTGGTCCTCCTCGTGCATGCAGATCGCGTTCGGGATGGTCACCGGATCGCCGTCGCCGCCGAGGTAGGCGGTGTCGAAGTAGTAGATGACGCCGAGGCAGTCGCAGCCGAGGGCGAGCGAGTTGGTCAACGGCCCGGCCCCGTACTCGCCCCAGTCGAAGAAGTTCTTGCGGTACTGGGTGGAGTTGGGGTCGAGGTACGGCACGTACATCTCGTTGCAGGCGGCCCGCTTGACCACCGGCCGGCCCTGGAACTCCAGGTCGTACAGGACCAGGCCCTCGCGGTGGGTGAAGCCGACCCGTAACTGCCAGCCCTGCCAGCTGACCTGCCAGCCGTCGACGTCGAAACTCGGACCGTCGGGCTGCACGACGTCCAACGGCCGCAGCCCGGGCCGGGTCGGCCAGGCCTCGGCCTCCAGCGGGCCGGCCTCGCCCGAGATCGGCACCACGCCGTGGTCCTCGACCTCCAGGACCTCCATGGTCGCCATGTCGATGATCGGCACCACGCCCTGCACCGGGCGCACGTAACCGTTGTCGCCCTCGTCGACGCGGTGCCAGACGGTCCCCCAGGTGAGCCGCCGGTCGGCGTACCGCTTCGGCTCGAAGCCGCCCATCGACTCGGCGTCGACCATCACCAGGGAGACGTCGTGGATGCCCCGCTTGGCGAGCACCTCGCGGAACACCGGGCTCTGCCGGCAGGCCTGGGCGGCCGCGCGGGCCTCCTCGGAGGTGATGCCGGGCCGACGCGGGTCGAGCGGACGCCAGTCGAGGCAGCGGTCGCCGGCACCGTCGCCTCCAGCGTGGTTCGATGCCGCACCGTCGGCCCGGCTCCCGGCGGCCAGCGCGACGTCGATCTCCCAGGCGGTGCCGGCGGCGTGGTCCATGGCCACCAGTCCGAGTCGGACCTCCCCGGCCGCGGCCGCGCCGGCCAGGACGGCCCGGGCGTGTGCCTCGTCCAGCGTGGCCCCCCAGAACCGGGTCCGCTCGCCGAGCCGACCGTCGGCGCGGGCGACGGCGACGGCCCGGGCGATCTCCGCCGGGCTGGGTGGGTCGAGCGGATGGTTGCGGTGGTTGCGCCCGTCCGGGCTGGGGTGGCACGCGCTCACGATTGCTCCTGTCGCCGTCGCGGGAGTCGTTCCGATGCGGTCCGGCTCGTCTGGGGTCGGTCTGCGTCGCGTCGTGGTGGCTGCGGCGGGCCGGTGCTTCCTAAGAACTCCCTGGCCAAGGTAGTCTCGGATACTACCGTAGGATCTTTGGATCCAAAACCGGGATCCAAAGCGAAATGTACGGGACCCGCAGGGTCGCCGGCCGGCTTGCTATCGTGACACTCACATCGCACCACTGTGGAGACGATGGCAGCCGGGCCGGAGCCCGGCCGGCTGGGCCGCACACCGATCAGACAGGGGCACCGGGCATGCCAGTCAGCTCGACGGAAACCACCAGCAGTGCCCTCGTCGACGCCACCGCGGCCAAGATCCGCGCCAAGATCATGTCCGGTGAGATCCCGATCGGCGCCCAACTGCGCCAGGCCGAGTTGGCCAAGCTGCTCGGAGTCAGCCGCACCCCGGTCCGGGAGGCGCTGCGGCAGCTGCAGACCGGCGGGCTGATCGAGGTGGTGCCGCACCGTGGGGCGGTGGTCCGGGTCCCGGCGCCGTGGGAGGTCCGGGAAGCCTACGAGGTCCGTGCGGAGCTGGAGGCGCTGGCCTGCGAACGGGCGGTCAGCCGGATCACCGACGACGTCCTGCACGAGCTGCGGGAGGCCAACTCGCTGCTGCGGCGTACCGAGCAGGCCGCCCGGGGCAGCATCCCGCAGCGACGGGTCGACGACGACCCGGGAGTCGCCCGCGCCCGGGTAGCCCTGGCCGGCTCCACCAACGCCGCCAACGACCGCTTCCACACCCTCATCCACCAGGTGGCCGGCAACGACTGGCTGGCCAGGGTGATCAAGGAGATCAACGAGGCGTTCCCGCGCAACGTCTCGGCGCTGGTGCTGCAGGACAATCCGCGGCACCGCGACGACAACTTCCACGAGCACGAACGGATCATCGCCGCGCTCACCGCGGAGGACGGCGAACGTGCTCGGCGTGAGATGCAGGCCCATGTGATCAGCGCCGGTGAGCAGTTGGCTCGCTGGTACGAGCGGCGATCGGCGACGGTGTTTCGGGGTTGACCCGGTCGGCGGCCCAGTCCCCGGGTGGCACCCCGTCGACCCCCATCGCCGCCGGAGCGAGAAACTCCAGGTCCGGCCGGGGCACCCCGGTCGCCAGGTCGGCCAACGCGGCCCCGATCGCCGGCCCGAACTTGAACCCGTGCCCGGAGCAGGCCGCCGCGACCAGCGCCTGTGGATGCGCCGGCAGCGCACCGACCGCGAACCGGTTGCCTGGTGCCATGGTGTAGCGGCAGGCCAGCTCGGCGGTGACCGGGCCGTCGGCGGCCGGCAGGAACCGCCGGGCGACGGAGAGCAGCTCGGCCCGCTCGGTGGCGGTCACCGGCCCGGGTGGCCGGCTCAGGTCGTCGACCGGCCCGTGGTCGAATCCCACCTTGACGGCGTCCGGACCGTACGCCGGGATGCCGTAGAGCAGACCGACGCCGGGGACGTCGACCGAGAACGGGCCGAGCGCCGGTGGGGCCAGCAGCGCCGGGGTCGACGAGCCGATGTGGATGTTGACGATCCGCACGGTGGTCAGCCGGCCGGCGAACTCCGGCACCAGGTCGGCGGTCCACGGTCCGGCGCAGATGACCAGCCGGTCGGCGAGGAAGTCACCGCCGTCGGTGTGCACCCGGACCCCGGCACCGTCCGGATGCCAACCGGTCACCCGGCAGCCATCGCGGCGGTGCACCCCGGCGGCCCGGCCGAGCCCGGCCAGCGAGTCCATCGCGGCGGCGGCGTCGATCACGCCGGCCGCCGGATCATGTACGGCCACCATGTCGGCCCCGAGCACCAGGCCCGGCGCTATGCCGGCGGCCTGGTTGGCGTCAACCAGGACACAGTCCGGCCCGCGCAGGGTGCTGCTGGTCCGGGCCGGTCGCGCGTACAGGCCGCCGACGGTGCTGACCAACCGGCGACCAGCGGCCTGCTCCAGCTCGCGCCAACCGGTGTACGCGCGGTCCACCAGGTCGTCCCAGACCGGCGACGGGTAGGCGCGGCGAATCATCCGGGTCCGTCCGTGTGACGATCCTTCGGTGTGCCCGGCCGGCAGCCGGTCGAGCTGGATCACCCGGACACCGCGCGCGGCGAGCGCCCAAGCCGCGCTGCGACCGTGAACGCCGGCGCCGACAACGATCACTTCGGCCCGGCGGTCGGCACCGGTCAGCAACGCGGGAGCCGGCGCCGGCACGGCCGGTGGGGTCGGTGGGGTCGGCACGCCGGTGGCCGTCGGACGGGCCAGTCGGGCGAGCAGCGCGTCCACTTCGGTGTCGTCGTTGTAGACGTGCACCGAGGCGCGGACCACCGCCGGCAGGCCGCGCCGGCCCAGGTCCCACTGGCCGTGGCTGGCCGGCACGGCGACCAGGTGCAGGCCGGCGGCGCGCAACGTGCGTACCGTGATGGTCGGCTCCTCGCCGTCGCGGACGAAGGTGACGATGCCGCCGCCGGCCGCCGGCGGGTCGACCACGGTCACTCCGGGCAGCTCGGCCAGCCCGGCCCGCAACCGGGCGGCCAGGCCGCTGACGTACGCCGAAATGGCGTCGACGCCGAGGGCGAGCGCCTCGGTAAGCGCGGCGCCCAGGCCGAGCCGCAGCGCGTGCGACGCCTCCCAGGTCTCGTACCGGCGGGCGCCGGGCAGCAGGTCGTACTCCTCGTCTCCGGTCCACCGGGCCCCACGCACGTCCGGGGTCAATGGGCGGGCGCGTTCACGCAGCGCCGGGTCGAGGTAGAGCAGGCCGGTGCCGCGCGGTCCACGCAGGAACTTGCGGCCGGTGGCGACCAGGATGTCGGCGCGCATCGCGCCGACGTCGACGGGCAGTTGGCCGACCGACTGGGTGGCGTCGACCAGCAGCGGCGCGCCGGCCGCGGCGACCCGGGCGCCGATCTGTGCGACCGGTTCGATCAGCGCCGACGAGGTCGGTACGTGGGCGACGGTGACCAGCGCGGCCGGCTGCCGCAGTGCCTGCTCCAACTGGTCCAGGTCGACGCCGCCCGAGCCGTCGGTGGGCAGCACCTCGACGCTGATGCCCCGGGTGCGGCGCAGCTCGAGCAGGTGCAGCGCCGAGCTGACGTAGCTGGACGCGGAGGCGAGGATCCGGTCGCCGGGGCCGAGACGCAGCGCGTCGATCGCCCGGTGCCACGCCACGGTCGCGCTTTCCACCAGGGCGACGTCCTCCCCGGTCGCGCCGATCAGCCGGCCGGCCAGGTGGTAGACGTCGGCGGTCCGGTCGGCTGCGGCCTCGGCCGCCTCGTAGCCGCCGAGCCGCGATTCGAGCCGCAGGTGATCGATGACCGTGTCGAGGACGGCGAGGCTGGGCAGTGCGGCGCCGGCGGCGTTGAGGTGGTGGGCCAGGGTCGCGCCGGGAGTGGCGGCCCGCAGTGCCACCGGGTCCAGGGGCAAGGGCGCCAGGTCGGCGGGCTCCGCGACCGCGCCCGCTGATCCGGTCTGGGATGCAGTGTCGTTCAAGGTGGATCCCATCGGTGATCGGGGCGGTGCCCGGTTCGGCGAGGTGCCACCGACCGGACCGGGCACCGCCGGTCAGAGCGCGACGACGACGCCCTTGCGCTCGCAGTACGAATGCAGGGCTTCGTCGCCCAGGTCCCGGCCCAGACCGGAGTCCCCGACCCCGCCGAAGGACAGCGCCGGGTCGAAGATGTTGTACGTGTTCACCCAGACCGTGCCGACCCGCAGCGCGGCAGCCATCCGGTGGGCCCGGGACAGGTCCCGGGTCCACACCCCGGCGGCCAGCCCGTACGACGTGTCGTTGCCGATCGCGACCGCATCGTCCTCGTCGTCGAAGGCGATCACCCCGGTCACCGGCCCGAAGATCTCCTCCCGGGCGATCACCATGTCGTTGCGCACCCCGGTGAACAGGGTCGGTTCGACGAAGTAGCCCGGCCGGTCCGGCACCCCGCCGCCGACCGCGACCGTGGCTCCCTCCCGGATGCCGGTCTCGATGTACGACAGCACCTGCTGTCGCTGCTCCTCGGAGACCAGCGGGCCGACGGTCACCCCGCCGTCCAGTCCGTTGCCGACCGGCACCCGGCGGGTCGCCGCCGCCAGCCGCTCGGTCATCTCGTCCAGGATCGACCGCTGCACCAGCAGCCGGCTGCCGGCGGTGCACATCTGCCCGGAGTGGCCGAACGATGCCCGCATCGCGGTCAGCACCGCAGCGTCCAGGTCGGCGTCGGCGAAGACAATGTTCGGGCTCTTCCCACCCAACTCCAGGGTGAGCCGTTTCGTCGTCGCCGCCGCGCCGGCCATCACCGATCGGCCCACCTCAGTGGAGCCGGTGAACGACACCTTCGCCACGCCCGGGTGGGCGACCAGCGCAGCACCGACCTCGCCGTCGCCGGTGAGCACGTTGAACACCCCCGGCGGTACGCCGGCCTCGGCGGCCAGGGCCGCCACCCGCAACATGGTCAGCGGGGTCTGCTCGGCCGGCTTGACCACCACCGGGCAGCCGGCGGCCAACGCCGGGGCGATCTTGAAGCAGCCGGTCATGATCGGGAAGTTCCACGGCAGAATCAGCGCCGCCACGCCGACCGGCTCCAGCACCGTGTAGACGTGGTGGCCGCCGCCGTCGATCGGCACCACAGTGCCGGTCAGCCGGCTGGTCGCCCCGGCGAAGTGCCGGAACGCCCGCGCCGCCGCACCGGTGTCGGCCCGGGAACGTTCGATCGGCTTGCCGTTGTCCCGGGTCTCCAGCACCGCCAACTCCTCGAGGTGCGCCTCGATCAGGTCGGCGAGCCGGTGCAACACCCGGGTGCGCTCCAGTGGAGCCAGCCCGCTCCACCGCCGGTCGGCGTACGCCCGCGTGGCGGCGGCCACCGCCGCGTCCACGTCGTCGGCGGTGGCTTGGGCGACCCGGCTGATCACCGCACCGGTGGACGGGTCACGCACCTCGATCAGCGCGCGCCCACCCGGGGCGATCCACTCGCCATCGACGTGGAACGGCTCCAGGTCGGCCAGCGGGGCGACAGACGACGTCATCGGGCTACTCCCTCAGATCAGGTCGAAGTACTCGCGCTGCTCCCAGTCGGAGACGTGCGCGAGGTAGCGGGCGAACTCGCGGCGCTTGAGCGTCGCGTACCAGGAGATCACCGGGGCGCCGAGCGCGGCGGTGAACGCCGGATCGGCCTCCAGAGCGGTCAGCGCCTCGGCCAGCGAGGCCGGCAGCCGGGGCGCGTCGGCGGCGTACGGATCCTGCACCGCCGGCGGCGGGGCGAGCCGCCGGTCGATCCCGTCCAGGCCGCTGACCAGCTGTGACGCGATGTAGAGGTACGGGTTGGCGGCGGGCTCGCCGCACCGGTTCTCCAGCCGTACGCCGGTGTCGGAGCCGGCGCCGACGGCTCGGACCATGGCTCCCTTGTTGTCGACCCCCCAGGCCACCCGGTCCGGGGCGAGCGAGAACGGCAGGTAGCGCTTGTAGCCGTTGACCGTGGGGGTGGCGAACGCGGCCGCCGCACCGGCGTGCTCCAGCAGACCGGCGAGGTAGTGCCCGGCGACCGGGGAGAGCGCCTCCCCCGGCGTGACCGGGTCGAACGCCGCCGTGCCGGTGGCCAGCTCACGCAGCGACTGGTGCAGGTGCCAGCCGGTGGACGCGGTCTGGGCGCCGGCCGGGCGGGACATGAACGTGGCGTGGTAGCCGTGCCGGCGGCAGAGCTGGCGGATCGCCGAGCGGGCCAGCAGCACCTGGTCGGCGGCGACCGCCGCGTCCCCGGCGGTCATGGTGATCTCGAACTGGCTCGGGCCGAACTCCAGCTCCAGGGAACGCAGCGGCAGGTCGAGCCGGGTCAGCCCGTGGTGCAGCAGTTGGACGACCTCGTCGGCACGGTCCAGCCCGTCCTCGTGCAGCAGTTGCGCGCCCCGGCTCAGCGGCCGGGTGCCACTGGCCCGGCCGGGCGCGCCGGGCCGGCCCACCTGGTCGTCGTCGAGCCCGCCGTCGGTGGGACCGTCGGTGGCGAAGACGTGGAACTCCAGCTCGGCGCCGACGGTCATCGCGTACCCGGCGGCGGCCAGCCGGTCGAGCTGCGCGCGCAGCAGGCCACGGGTGCAGAACGGCACCGCGCCGCCGTCGGGGAACCGCAGGTCGCACAGCACCCAGCCGGTCCGTGGCGCCCACGGCAGCACCCGGAACGTGGTCGGGTCGGGCACCAGCACGATGTCCCCGGCGCCGGCGAACCCGGCCACCCCGACGCCGGTGTCGGCGGCGAAGACCGGGAAGACCGACGCGCCGGACGGGTCCTTGAGCAGCAGCGACGACGGCGCGGTCACCCCGGACCGCAGTGCCGTGGCGGCCGCTTCGCGGGTCAACGTCTTGCCGCGCAGCACGCCGTGCTGGTCGGCGAAGGAGAACCGGATCAGCTCGATGCCGAGCTCGTCGACGACCCGGCGCAGCTGGCCGGCGGCGGCGTACTGGGCGTCGGTCCACAGTTGGTGGCGGTCGATGAAGCCGCCCCGGTCGGCGGCGAGCATCGGCACGGCGCGGCGGCCGTCCCCACCGTCGGCGACGGGCCGTTCGTCGAGGCTACGCATCGCTGGCCGCCGACCGCGCCGGACCGTCGACCGCCGACCGCGCCGGGGCGCCGGCCCACGGTGAGCCGGCCCGCCGCTGCGCCTCGCGCTCGCGCCAGGTCTGTTCCCAGCCGTCGGTCGGGGCGACGGTGTCGACGGCGAGCGGGCCGGTCAGCTCGGCGGCGGCGGCCTCGTCGGCGGGGCGGGCCGGGACCGGGTTGCCGGCCTCGAAGGCGTCGATGGCGCGCAGCAGCAGCCGGCGGTTGGCGGTGACCGCCCGGTCGGAGACGCCGAGGCGCTCCACGGTGCGGTCCTGGATCGGGCCCATGCTCTCCACCGCCCACTGGTCGTGGACGTTGATGTCCAGGCCCATCCCGGTGTAGGTCAGGTCCCGCTGCTCGGCCGGGTCGAAGCCCCAGTTGTTGGCCCGGTTGCGCAGCGGCCGGTAGTCCGGCAGGGAGACCTCGTCGAGCCGCTGGGCGAGCAGGGTCTGCTTGTCGGTCGGCTCGGCGAAGTCGTAGAAGATCATGTACCAGTAGTGGTGGTAGTCGTCGATCGGCACGTGCCACTGGCAGAAGACCTTGTCGTTGCCGAACGGGACCACGAACGCGTTGGGGAAGACCAGGTTTGTGATGCGTACGTGCCGGATCTCGTCGGTGAGCTGGCGCAGCGCGTACACCCGCAGGCCGTGCTCGGCCTGCTCAACCTCGATGTCCGGCCGGTAGGCGTCGCCGACCAGCTTGGACAGCTTCTGCCCGGTGCCGGCGACCTCCTCGCTGAACTGCTGGCCGTAGACGTCGCGCGGATCCTCGTCGATGAACCGGTGCAGGAACGAGACGTGGCTGGGGTCGATGCCGCCCTCGACGCCCTGCAGCCAGTTGCACTCCCACAGCCCTTTGAAGGCGAAGGTGTACTCGTCGGGGGCCTGGAAGCAGTCGTAGTGCGGCATCGGCGGCGGGTCGCCCTCGCCGAGGTAGGCGAAGATGATCCCGTTACGCTCGACGCACGGGTAGCTGGGGATGCGCACCTTGCTGGCGAAGGTGCTGTGCGGCGGCTCGGCCGGCTGCTCCAGGCAGCGCCCGTCCGGCCCGTACAGCCAGCCGTGGTAGAGGCAGCGCAGCCCGCCGTCCTCGTGCCGGCCGTACGCCAGGTCGACGCCCCGGTGCGCACAGAACCGCCCGACCAGCGCCCAGCCACCGTCGGCCTGCTGGAACAGCACCAGGTCCTCGCCGAGCAACCGGACGGGTTTGACCGGCCGCTGCGGGTCCAGCTCCGACACCAGCGCCGCCGGTTGCCAGTACGCGCGCATCAGCCGACCGAGCGGCGTGCCCGGCCCGGAGCGGGTGATCCGCTCGTTCTCCTCGCGCCGCAGCATGGCACCCCTCCCAGCTAGGCATCCGATCCAGCGTGCATTGGATCCAATCCTGGCACAGATGTCGGCAGAGCGATAGATGCAGCATCCCCCTGTTTCCGCCGATGATCAGCGCATCCGCCCCGTCGTACCGCGAGGTCACTCACGCCGGCGGCGACCGCCGCTCCGGCGCGCTGGACACCCGACGCCTCGGCCAGCATCCCGGCATCGAGCGCAGTACCCCACGCACGACAGCGCACTGCGTGCTGCGGCGGAGTTCCTCACCGAAAGAAGCTTGGTGACAGTTGTCGGAGAGTGTCCTGGGTAGCCGGATGACTGACGCCGAGCGCTCGCGACTGGTCGTCAAGGAGCCGTTCCAACTCCTTTTTGGCTGCCCGGCGCTTACCCTGTCCCCGCAGCGCGAGAGCAAGCCAGTAGCGTGGCCGGACGTCCAGGGTCTCTGGGTGCTCCAGGTTGAGCATCCGGGTACGGGCTGCGATGAGCTCGCGGAGCAGGAACTCCGCATCGGCGTATCGCCCATGCAGCACGAACGCTTCAGCCAGTGAATGGCGCGCGTCCCATGTCTCGACGTGACCTTCACCCAGTACTCGCGCACGCACCTCGATGACGTGGTGGTACGCGGCCTCGGCCTCCGCCATCCGAGCCTGGCTGGCGATCGCCCACGCGAGACAGCAGAGCGTATGCAGCGTATCGGGATGCTCGTCACCGAGAACCCGGATGCGAACCTCGCGGACGGCACGCAACTCGGCTTCTGTGGCCGGCCAGTCACCCAGCTTGCCGCGTGCCCAGGCGAGCTTGTGCCGGGTATCGAGAGTATCCGGGTGGTCGACCCCCAGTGTTCGATTTCGAGCAATCAACACCGGTCTCAACTCCTCGGCTGCTTCGTCCCACCGCCCATTCCTACCGATGGCCCAGGCACGTTCATGGCGCAACCGCAGACAGGCCCCATCGTCCGCACTCAGCCGGGCCGCAAAGGAGAGTGCCTCGTCCGCGAGTTTTTCACCCTTTGTTTCGTGACCGCTCCAGACGAGGAAGGCAGCAACATGTGCGGCGGCCTCTAGTAGCCGCCTCAGGTACTCATCGTCAAGATGCCGCGCTGTGGTTGCAAGTAACTCCCGCACGTGCGGAGCCAATTGCTCGAACCACGACCATTCCCGGTTGTCATCAAACCGCAGAGAATTAACCCCGGAATGAATCAAGTTCACTGCGGTTCGCCGAATCTCGTCGGTCCCGGATCCCGGCGATTCCTGGCCTACCTCGTCGAGAAGCGTACGGTTCGTCTCTGCGACGACCGGGTGCACCACCAGCGCCTGACTCGACTCCGGATCACCGCCGACACCTGTTGAACACTCATCTACAAGGCAGAGCTCAGCGAGCCCTCGGAGCGTCTGGCTCACCTCGACGGCATTCACCTCAGCGACGCACATCGGCCTGCCGACCCGCAGAGACTCGATCGGCCGCAGCCGGAGCAGGTCGACTGGTATCGGCACTCCAGCTGCATACCGGGACAGAAGCCGCAACATGTCCCGAGCCTGTGGCACGCCCTCATCGGTCAGCAGATCCAGTGACAACTCCCAGGTCCGCGCTACGACCACCCGTTCGTAGTCACCGTAAAGCTTGTCCCGGTCGAGTGCACCCACGGCACCCGTCCTGTCAAGTTCTCGGGTGAAGGCCTTGAAAGATTGCCATCGGGCGAACCTGGAACTGATGTTCGCGCCAGCCAGGCGCAAGGCCAGCGGCAGGTGCCCGAGCCTGTCGGCCAGCAGGTCAGCGTCTTCCCTCGAACCCGCATCAGGTGCCGCGTCGATCAGCACGTCAACCGCGTCGGATGCAGTCAACAGATCGATCTGCCGCACATCTACGATTCGGCCCCATCGGCGCCGACTGCGACATCTGCTGGTTACCAGCACCAACCCTCTCTTGCTGGATCGCAACCACCCCGGCTCATCGGCAACGCCGCCTAATAGCAGGCACGGGTCGTCGACATTGTCGAACACGAGCAGCCAACCCGGATCAGCCCGTTCCAGAAGATCCCATAGCCGATCCTTTGCAGCCCCTGTGCCGGCTCGAATCGCCGCCACGTCAACATCGTTCGCCCCGAGAACCCGGGCCAGGCTGACTAATCCATCGCTGAGGCTCCGTGCATCATGTGCCCGCACCCACCATGCCGAATTATTGCGTCGGTTCTCAGTCGCCCACCGGAACGTTTCCAGCGCGACTGTCGATTTACCCACACCCCCTGGTCCGGCCAGGACCTGCACCCGACCCGGCGGCCGCCGTAGCCAACTACGCAACGACCGCAGCACTTCGCTACGGCCACGCACCCTGACAGGCAAACTGCCGATCGGTGCCGCCAGCGAGGCACCCGGCGACGCGGCCCAGTCCGGTCCGGGCTCGACGAGCTCTCTAGCCGACGATCGCGTCCGTTTCCGAATCAGCGAGGTCACCAGAATCCCGACCGGGACGACGCCGATGGCTGCGGAGATCCATGATACGCGTTCGAGGAACGGATCTACGTCCACCAGTTTCCCATCGAGAGTCGTCGACTACCATCGTGCGACCACTATGCCAGCCCATCGCAACACCGCTGGTTACGTCACTGCCTCCGGATGGTGCGCCGTCACAGCGCCAGAACTTCGTCCACCTCGGCGGCGAAAAGTTGCGCCGGGTCAATGCCCATCCCGTCGAAGTGGCCGGCGAGTTCCAGCGAGAGCACCCCGTGTAGCCGGGTCCAGAACGCCAATGCTCGCCGCATCGCAGCTGGTGGAGCCGGATGCTCGCCGGCCCACTGCCGATGGTCGGCCAGGTGGGCCTCCAGCGGAGTCCCCATACCGTCGGACGGGACCGCGGCGCTGGCATCGAGCAGGACCGCCATGATCTCGGCGGCGATCCCGGTGATTCCATCGGGTGCGTGGTACCCCGGCACCGGGGTACCGTACATCAGCAGGTAGCGGTGCGGGTCGACGAGCGCCCAGCCGCGCAGGGTGTGCGCCAGCGCGGCCAGATCGGCGCCGGCGTCGGCCGCCGCGCGGAACGTGTCGGCGAGGCTGCGGTACGCGTCAGGTCGTCGTTCAGATGGAGGCGACCGGGGTCTCCTTCGCCGAGCAGCAGATGTGCCGGGGCCGGTACTTCGACCAGCCGCCGTTCCCGTTCGTCCCCGGCTACGACCTGGTCGGCACGGTCCACACGGTCAGGCCCGGTGTCGAACAGTCGCTGACCAGGACCCGGGTCGCCGCGCTGGTCAATACCGGCGGCTGGGCCAGCCACGTCGTCGTCGACCGGGCCGGCGCCTGGTGCCGGTGCCCGACGGGATCAGCGCCACCGAAGCGGAGACCGTCGTCCTCAACGGGATCGCCACCTGGCAGATGCTGCACCGCAAGGCACGGATCCGGGCCGGACAGACCGTCCTGGTGCACGGCGCCAACGGCGGCGTCGGCTCGATCCTGGTGCAGCTCGCCGCCGGCGCCGGCGCGACGGTGATCGGCACCGCGTCCGCCCGCCACCACGACGCCCTGCGCCAGCGCGGCGTCATCCCGATCGACTACCGCACCCCGGACCTGGTCGCCCGGGTCCGCGAGATCGCCCCCGACGGCGTGGACGCCGTCTTCGACCATGTCGGCGGGCCGGGCATCGTCGGGTCGTGGAGCCTGGTCGCCCCCGGCGGCACCCTCGTGGCGTACGGCAGCGCGTCGACCCGCGACGACACCGGCAACAAGCAGTGGCCGGTGCTGAAGCTGTTCGGCCGGGTGCGGCTGTGGAACGCGCTGCCGAACCGCCGGCACGCCTACTTCTACAACATCTGGGCCGGCCGGGCACTGGCCAAGGAGCGGTTCCGGGCCCGGCTGCGGGCCGACCTGACTCAGGTCCTCGCCGCGCTGCGGCGCGGCGACGTCACCGCCCAGATCGCCGCCGAACTGCCACTCACCCGCGTCGCCGAGGCGCTGCGGCTTTCTGAGTCCGGCACCATCGCCGGCAAGGTCGTCCTGACTCCCTGACCGTCCACCTGCGAACGCGCGTACCGCCGCTAACCGCCGGGCTGAGGCACCCACCAGCCGCCGAGCACAATGTGCAGCACCATGGTCAGCAGGCTGATCCCGAGGGCCGCAAGCAACCCGAACGCGAAGCCGAGCAGGCCGGTGTACCGACGCTGGTCGACGCCGACCACGCCAGGCAACGCCGCCGCCTTGCCGGACCACGGACGCTCCAGACCCAGCCACCACAGCAGGCCGAGCCCTAACGGGGTCAGGTAGACCAGCCAAAACCAGTACCACCGGGTGCCCAGCGCCGGAGCCGGCCCACCGACCAGCACCACCAAGAAGGTCACCAGCAGCACGAAACCGATCTGGGTACCGACCCGCACGACGGACTGCACGCCGCCGACCCGCTCTTCCAGGCCGGCGGCGCGCAGGTCACGGGCCAGGGCGGCCGCGCCCGGTCCTGCGTAGCTGCCGCCGCCGTCGGCGGCGGCAGCGGTCACCGCACCGAAGGTCGCGGTGTTGGTCCACCGCACCCTGCCGTCGGCGGTACGCCAGCCGAACAGCGGGCCGAGTTGACCGGACGAGCGCAGCTCGGCGACGTCGAACCATCCGCGTCGGCTGCGGTCCCAGCCGTCACCCCACTGGTACGCCACCACCCGACCCGCCGCCACGTCCGCCCTTGCCTGGTCGTAGTCGTGCTGCCGGGGGGCCGTCCACCAGGCGGTCGCCGCCGCGACCAGCCACAGCAGGACGATCACCAGCCGCAGCACCGTCCACCATGCAACGGCACGTACGATCGCCAGCCCGCGTGAACCGTCGCCCATGGACGCATTGTCGCAACACCTGACCAGCAGCCGCCGGCCTCGTCGAGGGCCACCACGCGGGCGTACCGTCAGGTCGCCGGGACGGCGGAGCCGATCAGCGTCCGCCACCACTACTTTCAGCAGCATGACCGCGGTCTGGTGGACCGCCACGGCGGCGAATTCGGGAACGAGAGCGACGTCCGTCACTGTCCAGGGCAGCGCGCGTCGACCCAGTTGCGGCGGAGCAGGTCGGCTGTCAGCTCTCGGTGCCTGTCCAGCGAGTCGGTATCCGAGATCGCCACGGTCGCGCGGCGTACCAGCAGGCCCTGACAAGTCCGGTGCCACCGGCTGCTGGACCCTGCCAGTGCGGCGTATTACGATGTGTTACGGTCGCTCGGTGGGGGAACGGGAGTACGTGTGGACCGACGAGGGCCTGGCCAACGCTCGCCGCAACGACGTCGGTGTCGACGAGGCGACCCAGGCGCTGTACGCCCCATCCGGCCTGCGCTACGAACGGGTGATCGGGGACCTGATGCTCATCGTCATGGGTATGGCCGGCAGCGGGCGTGTTATCGCTGTGTTGTGTGACCGGATCGGTGGCACGCGGACGTACAACATCATGGGAGTGCGTGCCTTGGGCGGCGCGGACCTGGACGAGTGGAGGAGGCGGATCCTATGAGCGACCCGGACTTCGACCGGATGACCAAGGACGAGGTCATCACCTGGTTCCAGAACACCGACAGCCTGGCACCGGTGATTAGATCGATCACCCCTGCGCAAGCAACCGGTCCCGCGCCAGAGGCGCCGATGATGCTGGTGAGCATCCGGCTGCCCGTCGCACTCGTCGAGCAGCTCGACCGCATCGCCGAGGAGTCAACGACCCGCCGGTCCGACGTCATCCGCGAGGCCCTGACGGGATACGTGGCCGCCCGCACCGCACCCGTCGGCCAGCAGGAGGCCGAGCAGGCCCTCGACGTGCTCCGCCGCATCGTCACCGAACGCACCGGCGAGGGCCACGCCGACGCAGCGTGATCCGAACGCACCGCAACCAACGGCAGTCGCCGGGGTTCAGCCGACGCGGCCCCGCTGGTACTGGGTCAGTACCACGCAGGCCAGCACGCCCAGCGCGGTCATGATCGAGGTGGAGCCGACCGTCTCGCCGAGCAGCGCGGCGGACCAGAGCAGGGTGAGCACCGGCTGGGCCAGTTGGACCTGACCGACCCGGGCGACGCCACCCCGGGCCAGCCCGGCGTACCAGGCGAAGAAGCCCAGGAACATGGAGACCACGGTGAGGTAGCCGAACGCCGACCAGGTGAGCGCGTCGGCGCGCGGCGGCCGGACGACGCAGACCGCCAGCGTCACGGCCACCGTGGCGGGAAGCGACAGCAGCAGCGCCCAACAGATCGTCCGGGCACCACCGAGTTCGCGGGCGAGCGCGCCGCCCTCGGCGTACCCGAGACCACACAGGACGACCGCGACGAGCAGGAACAGGTCGGCGGCGGTCAGCGCGCCGCGTACCGCGCCGCCGGCGGCGAGGAAGCCGAGCACCGCGAGCAGCCCGCCGCCCGCGGCGGCCCAGAACAGCGCAGGTGGGCGTTCACCCGCACGTACCACCGCGAACACGGCGGTGACCGCCGGCAGTACGGCGATGACGACCGCGCCGTGCGCCGACGGCTGGGTGGTCAACGCCAGCGAGGTGAACAGCGGGAACCCGACGACGACGCCGAGGGCGACGACCGACAGTCGCCGCCACTGGCTGCGGGTGGGGCGCGGGGCGCGGGTGAATCCGAGGTACGCCCAGGCGAGCAGCGCCGCGCCGACGGCCCGACCGAAGGCGACGCACCACGGGTCGAGTTGTTGCACGGCGACCCTGGTGGCCGGCAGCGACATGCTGAACGCGAGCACCCCCAGCGCGCCGAGGATGAGCCCGGTGAGCCGGTCCGCCGTTACCGGCCGGGCTACAGTAACGCTACTCTTGACTTTCATGAATGACGGTAACGCAGCCGATCGCGTTATCCAAGATCTGCTCCGGTTGGTCGCCGGGGCGACCCCTGGGACGCAACTGCCTTCGGTACGCGAGCTGACCGCCCGGCACGGAGCCTCACCGGTGACCGTCGCAGAGGCGGTCCGGCGGCTGGTGGCGCGTGGGCTGATCGAGGCGCGCCCCGGCAGAGGCACCTTCGTCGCCGCCCGCCCCGACGACCGGCCCTCACCGGCGACGGCACCCGACCTGGCCTGGCAGACCGTGGCACTCGGCGCCCGCCGACCGGGTGAGGACGAGATGCATGCGCTGCTGGCGTTGCCGAGGCCGGGTGCGATCGCGCTGACCGGCGGCTACCTGGACGCGCAGTTGCAGCCGGCGGCGGCGCTCGGCGCGGCACTCGCGCGGGCCGCCCGCCAGCCCGCCGCCTGGCAACGCGGCCCGGTCGAGGGGCGGGAGGACCTGCGTGCCTGGTTCGCCGGGGCGGCCGGCGCCCGGCTGCACGCCGACGACATGATCATCTGTTCGGGCGGGCAGGCCGCGCTCTCCACCGCGTTGCGAGCGCTCGCCGCGCCCGGTGACACGCTGCTCGTCGAATCCCCGACCTACCTGGGAGCGTTGGCCGCCGCGCGCACGAACGGGCTGCGGGTGGTGCCGGTGCCGGCCGACCCCGATGGCGTACGCCCGGATCAGCTCGCCGCCGCGTTCGCCCGGACCGGCGCGCGGCTGTTCTACTGCCAGCCGCTGCACGCCAACCCGACGGGAGCGACGCTGGCCGCGCACCGCCGGGCGGCGGTCATGGCGGCGGTACGCGACGCCGGAGCGTTCCTGATCGAGGACGACTACGCCCGCGACCTCACCATCGACGGCGAAGCCCCGCCGCCGCTGGCCGCCGACGACGCCGACGGGCACGTGGTCTACCTGCGGTCGCTGACCAAGTCGGCCGCGCCCGGCCTGCGGGTGGCCGCGCTCGGCGCGCGCGGCCCGGCCGGTGCCCGGCTGCGGGTCGCCCGACTGCTCGACGACCTCTTCGTCACCGGCCCACTGCAGCAGGCCACTGTGGAGCTGGTGACCGCCCCGGCCTGGCCACGGCACCTGCGCGCGCTACGTACCGCCCTGCGGGCCCGGCGGGACGCGCTGCTGGCCGCGCTGCGCCGGCATCTACCCGAGCTCGTTCCGACCACAGTGCCCGGTGGCGGGCTGCACCTGTGGGTGGCGCTGCCCGCCGGCACCGACGATGTCGCACTGGCTGCCGCAGCCGCAGCCGAGGGCGTGGTCGTCTTCCCCGGCCGTCCCTGGTACGCGGCCGAACCACCGGCACCGCACCTGCGCCTGACCTACGCCGCCGCCCCGCCCGACCAGATGGACGAGGCCATCCGTCGCCTCGCCACTGCAATCAGATGATCAGCCGACGGCCGCCCAGCGCAGACGTCCAGCACATGGTCATCGGTGACGTTGAGTAATATTTCACGCACCAGCATCACCTTGCCGGATCAGGGCTGCCGGTCGAGTCTGATGCCAGAGGTGCATCAAGATGCACCTCTGGCATCAAGCCGTCGACGGCACTAGGTACCCCGGGAGCCGGCACCGAGGCACGTCGCTCAGCGACGAGCCCCGCACCGCGTCCGGTACGGGGCCGTCGCGGTGATGGTCGGGTCAGCGGGCCTTCGCCAGCTCGACGAACGCCGACCAGGCCGCCGAACCGAAGGTCAACGTCCCACCGTCGCGGTCCTTCGTGTCCCGGACCAGGACCCGCCCAGGAAGGTTGTCCGCCACCTCGACGCAAGACCCACCGTTGGGCGTGGACCGGCTGCTCTTGCGCCATTGTGGCATCAGGATGTCCATCTCTTTGTCACTTCCTTCATGAGGGCTACGGACTGATGAGCGGGGAGCGCTACAGCGCTGACAGAGTCCCAGACCGCCTGGAGCGTGGTCATTGGCCCCGGCCCGATGGCCACTTGCCCTTGGAGGTGGTTGTCAAGGTATCCAACATCCTCCGCGTCGTCGAAGCTAGCGATATCCACCGGGCCACCCCATCCGAGGTGCGGTGGAGCGTCTGCTGGCACCACGCGAATGATGATCATCGGCCGCTGCGCGAGCGAGATCAGATGCTCCAGCTGCGGCGCCATCACCTCCGCTTCGCCTCGACGCAGTGCCAACTCGTCGAAGATCGCCACGACCCGGGGCGGCGTCTCCCTGGCGAGGGCCAGTTGACGACCCAACCGAAGCTGCACCTGCCGCTCAACCTCGTTCGCGAGCAGGCCGCCGCTGGACAGAACCATTCGCGCATAGTCCTCGGTCTGTAGCAGCCCTGGCACGATCAGAGGCTGGTACAGCCGAAGCGCACTCGCCCGCTCCTCGTACTCCAACCAGGGTCGTAGCCATGTAGGAGCGAGCTCGCCCACGACGAACTCGCGGTAGAACTTCACCAGGGCGGTCCCGAAGACACGATCTACTGCCTTCAGATAGTCCGGCAGCACTGGTCGCTCACCACGCTCGACGGCGCCGACATGGCTCGCCGAGAAGTGGATGCGCTCGCCCCACGCCTCTTGCGTGAGGCCGACGATGTTCCGCAATCGACGAAGTTCCTCTACCAGATACTCGCTTCCACTCATAGCCTTTCACGTCCCCCATCTCAATACGCGACACCACACCGCCGTGTGGTTCTCTCCTCAACCCCACTCTGGGCAGATATCGGTGACCACCACGTCACCCCGGGTTGTTTTTCATCTTCCGCCAACACGGCTTGGCAGTCCAGGGTGGAGTTCTACGAATACCTCGGCAACTCTCCATTCGAGGGGGATCAGTGATCAGGAACGATGGGATCGGCGGAACACCTCGCCTCGCCCGGTACACATCTATCGGCACACCGCGCGACGGGGCACGGTACGACGTCGACCCGACGCCGAACCGGCCGCCGCTGCCGAAGCGGAACCCCGGCGAGACCGACCCGGATCAGGACCAGCGCTTCCAGCTCACCATCAGGACCAGCGCTTCCAGCTCACCGGAGCCCGCGCCACCGCCCCGGCCCCGGCCGGTGCCCGCAACGGTCCTACCTACGACGGCCCAGCCCGCTCCCCTGAGCTGTCCCGGGCGGTCCACGACGCGAACTCGACCGCCCGCACCCACATCCCCAACCGCACCACCGGGGAATGCCACCGGTGCGGCGGCATCGTCGCACCCTGCCGACCGTTCCTCCGGGCCATGGCCATCCTCGACCGCTGGGACCCGTCCAGCGCCCGACGGATCCGCGCCGTCCTGCAGCTGTCCGGCTTGTGGCCCACCGGTGACGGCCACGAGGCCGATGACGACGACGAACACGAGCCCGACGCCGACGACGGTGTAGCCACCCGACCGGACCAGTCACCCGACGGTGCCTGAACCGGAGTCGGAGCCGCTGGTCCGCGCCGGCGACCGGGTGACCCTCGCCCCGACCGACCACCTGGGTGGACGCCGGCCGCTCACCATCGACGTGGCCAAGGTCAACCCCGACATGCCCTGGTGCGACTGGATCCTCATTGTCGGCGCCGAAGCCAGCGACCGCCCTGACCGGGACGGCATGCCGGTCAGCGCCCGCGTGTTCAAGGAGGCGCTACGCCGCCCCGGCGTCGTCGCCAGAGGCCAGCCGCCGGGCCCGTACCCCGGCTTGGTGGAGCTGGCCCGCCGCAACCGCGAGCACTACCCGCACCGCTGGACGCGGACCTGAAGCTCCCCGGGGCGCGGACCTGAACCCGGATCGGTCCGCGTTCCGGGGCCCCGACGCCCCTGATTCCTACCCGGTCAGCGCCGGTCCGCCGACCGGTCGGTGAACCGGTCGGCGGCGTCTCCGACGAGCCGGCCCGGCGGGAGGCGGCGGCCGGACAGGACCAGCAGCAGGTCCTGCGCCGTCGCGCGCAGCGGCGTCCCGGTGCCGTGCCGCCAGTCGAGATCGGTGGCCTGCAACTGGACGCCGGTCAGGTCGGCGCCGAAGTAGGCGATGTTGCGGGGCCGCAGCCCGACCAGCACCAGGGACAGCCGGTCGAGCGGCACCCGGTGGCCGAGCCCGAGTCCGACGGTGACGTCCAGACCGTGGATGACCTCGTGGGCGAGCGCCCCGGCCGGGCCGCCACCGGGCGGTGTCCACGGGTGGGTGATGTTGTCCCGCAGCGCGGCCAGCAACTGCTCGTGCGACATGGCGGCGGCGTCGCGTCGGGCGCTGCGGTCGGCCATCCGGTCGAACCGGCCACCGGCGCGGACCAGGTCCAGCATCAGCCGGCCCGGTGAGGTACGGAAGGCCATGGTGATGTGGGCGACCACCTCACGTACCCGCCAGCCGGCGCACAGGGTCGGCCCGTCCCACTGACCCGGGTCAAGTTCGGCGAGCAGCGTCACCAGGTCGCGGCGGTGCGCGACGACCGCTGCCCGTACCTCGTCGGTGTATTCCATGATCCGTCCCTCCGTGACCGACGCGACGATCGCGCCCTCCGGGAGGGTGTACGGCGCGGGCCGGCGGAACTCATCGGTCGTCGCCGGATCTGCCCGGCCTGGCGGCGGCCCGTATCGTCGGGCGGGTGGCACCGACCTCGACCAGCGACGCGGAGCGGCTGGAGCCGTTCCGCGTCGAGTTGACCGGCTACTGCTACCGGCTGCTCGGCTCCGGTTTCGAGGCCGAGGACGCGGTCCAGGAGACGATGGTCCGCGCCTGGCGTTCGTTCGACCGGTACGACGGACGGCGCGCCTCGCTGCGCACCTGGCTCTACTCGATCGCGACCAACGTCTGCGTCGACATGCTGCGCAGCGCGCAGCGGCGGGCGTTGACCATGGATCTCGATTCGGCGGCGCAGGCCGGTGGCGGCCTCGGCCCGCCGGTACCGGAACGGGCCTGGGTGCTGCCGGTCCCGGACAGCCTGGTCGTGCCGGTCGACGCGTCCCCGGAGAGCGTGGTGCTGCAGCGTGAGTCGCTGCGGCTGGCGTTCGTCGCCGCGCTGCAGCACCTGCCGCCCCGGCAGCGGGCGGTGCTGATCTTGCGCGACGTGCTCTGCTGGCGGGCCGACGAGGTCGCGCAGCTGCTGGACAGCAGCGTCGCGTCGGTGACCAGCGCGCTGCAACGGGCGCGGGCCACGCTGCGTACCGCCGCGCCCGATCCGGGGGAACCGCTACGGCCGGCCGACAGCCGGCAACGCGACCTGCTCACCCGCTACTGCTCTGCGTTCGAGCAGCACGACGTCTCGGCCCTCGTCGCGCTGCTGCGCGAGGACGCCACGATGACCATGCCGCCGTTCCGGTGGTCGCTGCGGGGTCGCGAGCACATCCGGGCCGCGTTGCTCGACCCACGGGCGGGCTGTGCCGGCGCGCGGCTGCTGCCGACCGCCGCGAACGGCTCGCCGGCGTTCTGGCAGACCCGTCCTGGCCCGGCCGGGCACGTACCGTTCGCCCTGGTCCTGCTGGACGTGCTGGACGGCCAGGTCGCCGGCATCACCACGTACCTCAACGTCGATCGGCTGTTGACGCTGTTCACGCCGAACGATGACGATTGGTGCGAGACGGAGTACCTGTCCCGGGGTGCCAACGGTCGTGAGCTACGCCGCCGGATCGCAGAGATGGAAGCGGGCGCGGGCGTCCCGCGCGAGTTGATCGAGCCCGACGATGAGACCAGTGCCGCTGCGCTGGGCGGCAACCCGATGCGCCTTCGATGACCCTGATGTCAGTCGGCACTGCCGATCCAGTGCGGCGTACGGGTGTCGAAATCGGCGGCCTCACCCGGGTCGAGCTGGAACTCCTGGTCGCCGAGGACGAACCGGACCCGCCCGTTGAGCACGTAGAACCATTCGTACCCGTCGTGGGTCTGCTGTCTCACGGTGGGTGACCGGCCAGCCGACGGGTAGACCACCTTGTATGCCTGGACGCCGCCGGCCCGCCGGGTCAGCGGCACGATGGTCAGCCCGGAGCGTCGGATCGGCCGCAGGTGGATCCGCGGGTCGCCGGTGGGTGGGGCCGCAACCAGGTCGTCGAGCGGTACGCCGTGGGCCCGCGCCAGCGGCAGCAGCTGCTCCAACGTCGGGCGGAGTTTGCCGTTCTCCAGGCGGGACAGCGTGCTCGTGGTCAGACTGGTCTCGGCGGCCAGGCCGGCCCGTGCCCGGCGCAGGGCCCACAGCTGGGCGCCGACCCCGAGTCGTTCTGGGAGGGGCTGCAACGCAGCCTGACCGCCTCGGACCGACCGACCAATTCACTGCTCGTCGAGACCGCACCGGCGGGACACCGGGCCGGCCGGTCAGACCGCGATGGTCACCGACAACGTGCTGCTCATCCGGCGCGACGGAGAGATTGGCTGATGCCACCCGCACCGCGACCATCAGCAGGGCCACCGGCCACCGAGGCGCGGCCATGCACGGGATCGATCGGGTTTGCCCGCTGTCGCGTCGGGCTGGTTACCGCCGTGAAACACCGCAGAAGCACGACGCCCCTACGGTCCGTGCATGGATCCGGCGTTGGATACAGGACTGGACACACCTCCGCGAGCACAGGCCGGTGAGCATGCCTACACCGAGCTGAAGCGGCGGCTGTCGGTCGGTCACTTCCCGCTGCGGATCCGGCTCGGCGAGGAGCGGCTGGCCACCCTGCTGTCGGTGTCGCGTACCCCGGTCCGCCAGGCCCTGGCCCGGTTGCACGCCGAGCGGCTCGTCGAACGCCTGCCGGACGGCGGTTACGTGCCGGCGGCGTCCAACCTGGTCGAGGTCCGGCAGCTGTACGAGGTGCGCCGCGCGCTGGAGCTGGCCGCGCTGCACCGGCCGGCCGAGACTGGTGAACCGCACGACCTGTCGGTCGTCGAGCCGCTGCGCGACGACTGGCTGGCGCTGCGCCGCGACACCCCGGAGCCGGATCCCGGCTTCGTGCTGCTCGACGAGAGCTTCCACGTCCGGTTGGCCGAGGCCGCCGGCAACAACGCCCTCGCCGGGATGCTCGGCGTGGTCAACGAACGCATCCGGGTGGTACGAATGCACGACTTCCTCTCCGCCGAGCGGATCGACCGGACGATCACGCAGCACCTCGGCATCCTGGAGGCCGTCCTCGGTGGCGACCTCGACACCGCACACCGGGAATTCACGATGCATCTGGGGGAATCCGTCGCTGTCGTCGAGCAACGGGCCGCGCAGGCCCTGACCCGGATGATGGCCGTCGAGACAAGGCCGTCGTCGTGACCGCCGTGGCGGGGCCGGTGGACAGCACCACGGCACTGCTGTCGGGCCGCCCTCGCCGGCCTGCCGAACCCGCCGGCGGTCAGGCCAACCGGCGCAGGATCTCCTTGACCAGCGGGCCGAGCCGGGCGGCGGCCCCGTGGCCCGGATCCCAGGTACA
Organism: Solwaraspora sp. WMMD937; assembly: GCF_029581175.1. NCBI lineage: Bacteria > Bacillati > Actinomycetota > Actinomycetes > Micromonosporales > Micromonosporaceae > Solwaraspora > Solwaraspora sp. WMMD937. The sequence continues at coordinate 6,260,551 of NZ_CP120738.1, forward strand.
GGCGACGCCGACGGCGGCCACCCGCCCGGTGTCCAGCACGGCGGTCACCGCGTCGGCGACCTCAGTCAGGTGCGGGCCGCCCGGCGCCGGGAAGCGCAGCCCGGGCAGGTCGACCGGGTCGACGACGTCGGCGTCCAGGTGCAGGTAGATCGGCCGGTCCGGCAATTGGCCGACCGCGTCGGCGACATCGCCGACCCGGCGGTGCCGGATCGCCGCCCGCCGCAGATGGTCGACCTCCGGCGGGTCGAGGTCCCGGCCGTCGGAGAGCACGACGTCGGCCTCCGCGACCGGCCGCAGGTCCAGTGCCGTCGCGATCAGGTCGCGGCGGTGGCCGGTCAGCAGCCGCAGCGGCATGCCGCCCAGGTAGCCGCTGCTGGTCGTCTCCGGGGTCTGCAGGTCGCCGTGGGCGTCGAACCAGACCACCGTCGGGTCGACGCCGGCCCGTTGCAGACCGGCCACCACCCCGAGGGCGGTGGTGCAGTCGCCGGAGAGGACCAGCGGGCGGTGCCCGGCGGACACCGTACCGGCGACGGTCACCGCGACCGCCCCGTACAGCCAGGCCATCCGCGCCCACCGGGTGCCGTCGGGCAGCGACGGCATCACAGTCGTCTCCGCCGACCCCGGAACGTCCAGCTCGGGCAGGTACTCGTCGAGATGGTAGGGCACCAGGATGCTCGTCACCCCGCCGAGACTACCGTGGACACCACCCCTCCACAGGGGACCTGACCGGTCAGGATGCCGGCGCCAGCCCGGTCCCGAGCATCGCCTCGGCCCGTTTCACCAGGTAGTACCAGGCGGTCTCGCTGTGCTCGGTCACCTCACCGATCGGCATCTCAAGATTGTCGAACGGCTGGGTCTGCAACTTGAGCAGATAACCGGTACGCGGGTCAAAGCCCCACCAGATGCTGCCGGCCGCCTGGTAGTCCGGGGTCTGTTCCAGCGCGTTCCAGACCAGGGTGACCGCCGGGTAGTCCTTGGCCGTCACCACCGGCCCGTAGTCGGTGTAGTCGGCGGCGGCGCGCTCGGCACGGCACTGGGCCGACCCCAGCTGCCGCAGGTAGGCCTCGACGGCGGCCCGCTGCCCGGCCGGGACGTGCGACACCTGCACCTGGGCGCTGATCAGGTCGCTGGCCCCGCCGAGGTACAGGTAGCCGACACCGTGCGGGGTCGAGCTCCAGTCCAATTGCCACTGCGGGTCCCCCGGGCAGCCGCGGAACGGGCCGAACGGAGCAAACTGGCTCTCCTGCGTCACCACGAAGTCGGTCGGTCCGGTGCCGGCCCGGTAGTTGCCGTCACCCGGCCTCGGCACCACCTCGTGCAGCCGGTCCAGCGGCGGATCGGTGACGGTCAGCCGCGCCGACCGGCGGCCGCTGTCGCCGGTGAAGCTCTGCCGGGCCAGCTCCACCGTGCCGGAGAGCAGCTCCCGGATCGCCCCGGCGTTACGCCAGACGGCCAGCACCGCGTCGAACCGCCGCTTGACCAGACCACCGAGGCTGTTGCTGATCGCGTTGAAGATCCCCTCGACGTACGTTTCCGCCGGCTTCTCCATGAATCTCAGTACGAAGTCGACAATCTGCTCGGCACACCGCACCACGCCTTCGTAGTAGGCGTTCGCGGCGGACAGCACCCAACCGGTGATGTCGTTGCCGGTCGGGTTGCCGATGATCCGACCGAGCTTGATGCTCTCGGTGAGGATGCACTCGGCCGTCTGCAGGTACTTCTCGGACTGCCGCCACATCTGCAGCGCCCTGCTGTCCGGGCTCAACGGCAGCAGCAACTGCAGCAGCAGACCGGAGGCGTCCAGCAGGACGTGGCCGTAGTCGAGCCGGGCGCTGAGGGTGATCGTGCCGGACTCGGGCAGCTTGGCCGGGTCGAGCCGGAAGGTGACCCGGGTGCCGGAGCTGAGCACCACGGCCGTGTCGCCCATCAGCGTCCGGACGTCCTCGATCAGCGCGGTGTAGATGTTGTCCCGCCCGGTCGGTCCGGTGCCCGAGTCGGGGGCCGTCTCGACGGTCAACGCCGGTGGGAAATCCAGCAGCAGCGGGTAGCCGACGGTGTTGCCGATGCTGAACTGGTAGGTGCCGTCGCGGTCGGGGTGGAAGGTCACGCAGGTGTCCAGGCCGGGGACGAAGTTGTCCAGCTCCACCCGGACCGGCAGGGCCTGGTAGCGGCACTCCGACGGCGGCGGTACGGACAGGATGCCGGCGATTCCGGCGACGTAACGATTAGCGTTGATCTCGCGTTGCAGCGCCAGGGCCGCCTGCGCGGCGGTCTCCTCCTCGTCCCACGCGGCGAGCACCCAGTGGGAGAAGTGCCGGGTCTGGGTGGTGATCGTGCCGGCGTCGGCGTCGATGTCGCCGCCGAGCGGCAGCCACTGCCCCCAGTCGTCGACGTAGACGGCGATGAACATGTCGTCGACCGGTGCGTCCGCCGGGTAGTCGAAGGTGATGGTGGCCGGCCCGGTCAGTTCGCCGCCGTCGAGTTCGACCTTGGTCACCTCACCGAGCGGGGTGATCATGCTCGGCTCCGGGAAGCCCGGCGCGTCGTCGGCGACGCCGACCCGCAGGCGGGCGCCGCGGCCGTCGACCGACGAGCCGTCCACCCGGACGGTCACCCCGGCCGCCGGGTCGCTCGCGGTCAGTGGCTCGCCGGGGCGGTGCAGCACCACCAGGGTGATGGTGACCGCCACGGCGAGGACGGTGGCCACGGCGGCCACGAGACTGCGACGACTCATGATCACGCAGTCTCACCAACCGCCGGCGGCCGGAACAACCACCCCCGGGCCGGCTTGTCCCGCCGACCGGCCAGCTCGGCGGGACTGTCGTCACCGCGCGACGCTCATCCGGGTCGCCCGGTCAGCCCTTGGTCGCCCGGTCAACCCTGGTGGCACCAGCTCAGCCCTTGGTGGCACCGGCGGTGAGCCCGCCGATCAGCTGACGTTCGGCGATCGAGTAGAAGGCCAGCGCCGGGACCATCGCCAGCACGACGTACGCCAGCACCTTGGCGCTGTCGTCGGCGTACTGGCCCTGGAACTCCTGCACGCCCACCGGGATGGTCCACCAGTTCGGGTCGTTGAACACCACCAGCGGAAGCATGAAGTTGTTCCAGCTGGCCACGATGGCGAGCACCGACACGGTGGCGATCGCCGGCCGGGCCATCGGCAGCAGGATCCGCCAGAAGAAGCCGAACGGCGTACAGCCGTCGAGGATCGCCGACTCCTCCAGCTCCCCCGGTATGGCCCGGAAGAAGGACCGCAGGATGATGATCGTCACCGGCAGGCCGAACGCGGCCTGCGGCAGGATCACCCCGAGCGGGTTGTCCAGCAGACCCATGGTGCGCAGCAGGATGAACAGCGGCAGGATGGCGACCGCGAACGGGAACATCAGCCCGATCGTGAAGAACAGGAACAGCAGTTCCCGCCCCCGGAACGCGTACCGGGCGAAGACGAACGACGCCAGTGCCGCCACCCCGACCACGATCACCGCGGTGGCCAGCGCGATCAGCGTGCTGTTGAACAGCTGCCGCCAGAACGATCCGGAGCCGAGGATCTCGAGGTAGTTCTCCGGTATCCACGGCGATGGCAGACCGAACGGATCGTTGGACAGTTGGCGGTTGTCCTTGAACCCGCCGAGCAGCGCGAAGGCGATCGGGACGACGATGATCAGCCCGACGATGATCGAGACGGTGTGCAACGACAGGGACCGGGCCGGGCCGGGCAGCCGCGACACCCGGCCGGCAACCCGGTCGGCCCGCTGCGGCCGGGGCCGTGCGGTACGGGTCGGGGCGCTCATCGCTGGTCCCCCATGGTGGTCATCGCTCCTTCGAGGTCGCGGCGCAGGATGAAGCGTTGGTACAGCACGGCGAAGGTCAGGCTGATCAGGAACATCGCGATGCTGATCGCGCTGGCGTAACCCACCTCGAAGCGCCGGAACCCGTACTGGAACATGGTCACCGCCATGGTCTCCGACGCGTTCAGCGGACCACCGCCGGTGAGTACCCAGACCAGGTCGAACAGCTGGATGCTGCCGATCACGGCCAGGAACATCGAGATCCGGATGGTCGGGGCCAGCAGCGGCAGCGTGACGTGCCGGAAGATCTGCCAGCCGCCGGCGCCGTCGGTCGCCGCCGCCTCGTGCAGTTCCCGGGGGATGTTCTGTCTGCCGGCGAGCAGCAGGATCATGTGGAAGCCGAAGTACTTCCAGGTCATCACCAGGAACACCGAGTACAGCACGGTCGCCGGGTCGGACAGCCAGGTCGAGCTCAGGCTCTCCAGGCCGACCAGGCCCAGCACGTGGTTGGCCAGGCCCCGGTTCGGGCTGAAGACCATGGTGAACAGGACCGCGGTGATGACCTCGGACAGCACGTACGGGGCGAAGAACAGCACCCGGTAGACCGCCCGGCCGCGCAGCTTCTGGTTCAGCAGCAGGGCCAGCCCCAACGCGAGCGGCAGCTGGACGGTGACCGACAGCACCACCAGCAGGGCCCCGCGTCGCAGGTCGCCGATGAAGACCGGGTCGTCGAGCAGCCGGACGAAGTTGTCCAGGCCGATGAAGTCGGTCGGTAGGCCGCCGAACCCGTTCCAGCGGAACAGACTGGTGTACGCCGCGACCAGGATCGGGACGACGACCAGCACGCCGAACAGCACCAGCGCCGGCAGCAGGAACAGGCCGATGGTGATCCGGTCGCTGATCCGGCGACGTCTCAGGTTGCGGTCCATCGTCGCCGGTCAGCGCTGAGCGACGACGGTGACGGCCTCGGCGACCTGCTCCGGGGTCATCTGCCCGGCGATCAGTTCGGCGACCCGGTCGTTGACCTCCTGGCCGACCGCCGGTGCGTACGCCTGGTCCAGGTAGAGCTGGAAGTTGCTGGCGTCGGCCAGGGTCTCGGCGACGGCGGCGAGGTTGGGGTCCTCGATCGCGTCCTCGGCGCCGATGGTGACCGGCAGGAACGCGCCGGTTGCGGCGGCCCGGCGCTGCTTGTCCACCTGGCTGATGAACTCCAGGAACCGGATCGCGACCGGCGAGGCGTCGCGGCCGATGGCGAACCCGCCGCCACCGCCGAACGCGTCGGAGGCCGATCCCTGACCGCCGTCGACCGCCGGGAACGGGAAGAAGCCGAGGTCGGTGCCGATCCCGCCCTCGACGCCGGACGCCTCCTCCTGGACAGCCGGGGCCCACTGGCCCATCAGCTCCATCGCCGCGTCACCGTTGCCCATCGCCGCGGCCTGGCCGTCGGGTTCACCGTACGACGCGCCGAGGAAGCCCTCCTGGAACGGTTCGAGGGCGACCAGCTCGGCGAGCCGTTCGCCGGCGCCGATGAACGCCGGGGTGGTGAAGTTGTTGTCCTCGCCGGCCTGGCTCAGCGCCTCGACGCCGCCGATGCGCATCGCGAGGTAGGCCCAGTAGTAGTGGCCGGGCCACTTCTCGCCGCCGGCCAGCGCGATCGGTGTGATCCCGGCTGACTTGAGTCGGCCGACGACCTCGAGGTACTCGGCCCAGGTCCGCGGCGGTGCGGTGATGCCAGCGTCGGCGAACAGCGCCTTGTTGTACCAGAAACCGACCATGCCGATGTCGAACGGTACGCCGTAAAGCCGTCCGTCGATCTCGTACGGCAGCGTCGAGGCCGGCTGCAGGATGTCCCGCCAGGGGGCGACCGCGTCGGTGATGTCCTGGCACAGCCCGGCCTCGACCTGCTGCCGGAGCACGCCGCCGCCCCAGGTGTGGTAGATGTCCGGCGGGTCGCCGGCCTGGGTGACCGTGGTCAGCCTGGCCTTGAACGCCTCGTTCTCCAGCGGGGTGATGGTGATGCCGACGCCTTCGTTCTGCGCCTGGAACTCCTCCGCGAACGCCGCCCAGACGGGCAGCATCGGGTCGGTGTTCTGGATGTGCCACCACTCGATGCCCGCACTGTCGCTTCCGGAGTCGCCGCACCCGCCGAGCGCGACCGCGCCGGCTCCGAGGCCGGCGAGGCTCAGCAGCGTACGGCGGGAGAAGTGGATCGGTGTCGCCATGTGCCGTCCCCTCAGGTAAGCGGCGAGCGTGGTCCCACCCACCGCTGAATGCCGAGCAATCGACCGGTGTCACCGAAAATTTCACCTGCGGAACGCCATGAATTGGTGACGTTGCGCACGCTACGGCGGCGTTACCGCCCGGTCAAGACCCGGTTTCCACACAACGACCGTCGTCAACGGGCCGCAGAAGCCTCCTCGAGTGGCATACTTTCCGGAAAACTGCCGAAGATTTCGCCAGCCAAGCCCGGAGGACCACCGATGCCGACCGACACGACCGACGTGGCCACCTCGGCCCGGGTCATCACCAACCCCGTGCTGCGCGGGTTCTACCCCGACCCGTCGGTGCTGCGCGTCGGCGACGACTACTACCTGGCCACGTCGACCTTCGAGTGGTACCCGGGGGTGACCCTGCACCACTCTCGGGACCTGGTGCACTGGCGCCCGCTCGACGGGATCCTCACCGAACGACGGCTGCTGGACCTGACCGGTGCCGGGGACTCGTGCGGGGTGTGGGCACCCGACCTGACGTACGCACACGGACTGTTCCACCTGGTCTACAGCGACGTCGCCAGCTTCGCCAGCGGCTACTGGGACCCGCAGAACTACCTGATCACCGCCCCGTCGATCGACGGCCCGTGGTCCGACCCGGTGCCGCTGCACGCCCACGGCTTCGACGCGTCGCTGTTCCACGACGACGATGGCAGCACCTGGCTGCTGGCGATGACCGCCGACTGGCGGCCGGGGCGCGACCGGTTCGGCGGCATCGAGATCCAGCGCTACGACCGCGACGCCCGGCGGCTGGTCGGCGACCCGGTCACCATCTTCACCGGTACGCCGACCGGGCTCACCGAAGGCCCGCACATCTACCGGCACGACGGGTGGTACTACCTGGTCACCGCGGAGGGCGGCACCAGCTGGGAGCACCAGGTGACCGTCGCGCGGTCCCGCGCCCTGCTCGGGCCGTACGAGGCCGACCCGGCCGGACCGATGCTCACCTCCGTCGGCCGCCCCGAGCTGGCCCTGCAGAAGGCCGGGCACGGCAGCCTGGTGCAGACCCAGCGCGGCGAGTGGTACCTCGCCCACCTGGTCGGTCGGCCCTACAGCCCACTCGGGCGGTGCGTCCTCGGCCGGGAAACCGCGATCCAGCGGGTCGACTGGTCCGCCGACGGCTGGCCGCGGGTCGCCGGCCAGATCCCGGCCGAGCAGGTGCCCGCCCCCGACCTGCCGGCGCACCCCTGGCCCGCCGAGCCGTCCACCGACCACTTCGACGCCGCGACCCTCGGCCCGCGCTGGTCGACCCTGCGCCGACCGGCCGGGCCGGACTGGACCGACCTGACCAGCCGCCCCTCACACCTGCGCATCGTCGGCGGCCAGTCTCCGGTCGGACGGCAACGCCCCAGCCTGGTCGCCCGCCGGGTGACCGCACCGAACTGCGTCCTCGAGACGCTCGTCGAGTTCCGCGCGGCCACCCCCCGCCAGCTCGCCGGGGTCACCGGCTACTACAACACCGAGAACTGGCACTACGCCTATCTGACCCGCACCGACGACGGGCGCCAGGAGCTGCAGCTGCTCAGCTGCGACAGCGGCCGCCGACAGTCCCACCCGCAGGCCAGCGTCGACGTCACCGACGTCGCACGGCTCGGGCTGCGGGTGGTGTTCGACGGCCCGGTGCTGAGGTTCGGCTACCACCGGGGCGACCACTGGCGCGAGCTGCCGGTCGAGCTGGACGCCACCATCCTGTCCGACGAGTACGCCGCCCGGATGACCGACGGCGAGCCGGAGGCCTGGGGCTTCACCGGCGCCTTCGTCGGACTGTGGGTGCAGGACATCGGCAACGACGGCGGGTACGCCGACTTCGACCACGCCACCTACCGGGAGCTGTGAGCGGCGGGCCGGGTTACCGGGCACCACCGTTGACGTACAGCGTCTGCCCGCTGACGTAGGACGCGTCCTCGCTGGCCAGGAAGGCGATCACCGAGGCGATTTCAGCCGGCTGGCCGACTCGGCGCAGCGGCGTCTGCTCCGCGACCTGCCGGCGGTGCTCGTCCGGGTCGACCCCGATCCGGGCGGCCACCGCCGCAGTCATCGACGTCGCCACGAAGCCGGGTGCGACCGCGTTCACGTTGATCCCGTACGGCCCCAGTTCGATCGCCAGGGTGGCGGTGAGCCCCTGCACGCCGGCCTTGGCGGCGGCGTAGTTGACCTGACCACGGTTGCCCAGCGCCGACCGGCTGCTCAGGTTGACGATCTTGCCGTAGCGGGCCGGCACCATGTGCCGCTGCGCCGCCCGGCAGCAGTGGAACATGCTGGACAGGTTGGTGCGCAGCACCGCGTCCCAGTCGTCGGCCGGCATCCGGAACAGCAGGTTGTCCCGGGTGATCCCGGCGTTGTTGACCAGGATGTCGAGCCGCCCGTGCGCGTCGACTGTCTGGTCGACCATCGCGTCGACGGCGACCGGGTCGGTCACGTCACAGCCGACCGCGACCGCGCTGCCGCCGGCCGCGACGATCTCGTCGACCACCGGACCGGCCCGCTCGGCGGTCAGGTCGACCACCGCCACCGTGGCACCCTCGGCGGCCAACCGCCGGGCGGTGGCTGCCCCGATACCCTGCGCGGCTCCGGTGACCAGGGCGACCCGGTCGGCGAATCTGTCCATCGAAGCGGCTCCTTCGGCGCTGGGGTGAACCGGCGGGGGGTGTTCGCCGGTGCGGACCCTCGGGTCGGCGCAGACCATTGTGCCCGGTGCCGGACGGTCGCTCACGGAGTGGGATCCCGGGCGTCGTAGTGAGCGAACGTCGGCTGGTGGCGGGCCAGCGCCGCCAGCACCACCAGGCAGGCCAGGCCACCGGCGACCGCCGCGACCGCCTCACCGGTCAACTGCGCGGTGGCGCCGAGCACCAACTGGCCCAGCTGCGGGCCACCGGCGACCACCACGATGAACACCCCCTGCAGCCGACCGCGCAGCGCGTCCGGCGTCGCCGCCTGCAGGATCGTCATCCGGAACACCGAACTGACCGCGTCTGCCGCGCCGGCCAGCAGCAGCACCGCCACCGCCGCCCACAGCAGCGGATGCGCACCACCGCCCGGTGCCGGCCCCGGCGCCGCAACGACGATCAGCCCGAACACGGTGATCGCCACCGCCCAGCCGGCCACCGACACCAGCACCGCCAGGCCCTGCCGGCGCACCGCACCCAGCGGCCCGGAGAGCAGGCTCGCCGCCAGGGTGCCGCCGGCGATGCCGGCAGTGAGCAGCCCCACCGTGGTGGCCCCGCCGCCGAGCGCGGTCGCGCCGATCGCCGGGAACAGCACCCGGGGCATGGCCAGCACCATCGCCGCCAGGTCGACCAGGAACGTCATCCGCACGTTCGGCCGGGTGCCGAGGAACCGCAGGCCTTCCCAGACCGAGGCGAGCCCGGCCCGGCGGACCTCGCCTTCCGGTGGGATCGACGGCAACGCCACCAGGGTGGCCAGGGCCACCGCCACCAACGCCACCTCGATCAGGTAGGTCCCGGGGTAGCCCCACCAGCCGACCAGCACCCCGGCCAGCAACGACCCGGCCGTGTAGGCCACACCCATGGACAGGTTGGACAGGGCGTTCGCCGCCGGCAGCAGGCCGATCGGCAGCAGCCTCGGCACGATCGCGGTACGGGCCGGATTGTTGATCGCGAACAGCCCGTTCTGCGCCGCGACCAGGCCGTACAGCAGCCCGACGCTGCCGACGTCGAACAGCGCCTGCCCGGTGAAACCCACCCCGACCAGCAACAGGCCGGTGGAGGTGGCAACCACCACCCGCCGCCGGTCGTACGCGTCGACCACCGCACCGCCGTACAGGCCCAGCGCCACCAGCGGCACCAGCGCGAAGAACCCGACCAGGCCGACGTTGAATGTGGAACCGGTGAGAGCGTAGACCTGCAGACCGACCGCCACCGTGGTCAGGCTGGTGCCGATGCCGGACAGCGAGGCGCCGAGCCACATCCGGCGGTACGGCGCGCTGGCCCGCAACGGGCCGAGGTCGATCAGGAGACTGGGCACCATCGGATCATGCCCCGCGCCACCGCCCGGAATGACGTGTGCCGGGTCACCCGCCAGCGACCGACGGGATCACCTGCACCTGGGCACCGGCCGGGACCGGGGTGTCCAGACCGCCGCTGTGCCGGTGGTCGGCACCGTCGACGTAGACATTCACGTACCGCCGGATCTGGCCCTGCTCGTCGCGGATCCGGCGGGCGAGTCGTGGCCAGCGGCGGGTCACCTCGTCGAGGACCGCCCGCAGCGTGCCGTCGGCGTCGACGCAGAGCCGGGCCTGCCCACCGCTGTCCGCCCGCAGCGCGCCCGGCACCAGCAGCGTCACCACCTCACACCACCGCGGCCCGGACACAGAGCACGTCCGGCAGGCCGGTGGCGACCGGCTGCCAGGAATCGCCCTCGTCACGGCTGGCGAACACGTCCCCGCTGCGGGTGCCGAAGTAGACCCCGGCGGTCGACGCGTCATCGGTGGTCAGCGCGTCACGCAGCACCGCCGGATAGTACGGGTGCTGCGGCAGTCCGGCGGTCAGCGGCTGCCAGGTGGCACCGGCGTCGGCGGACCGGAACACCCGGCACCGGTCGTCGACCGGGAACCGCCGCGAGTCGGCGACCAGCGGGAACGTGTAGATCACCCCGGACCGGTGCGGGTGGGTGGCGATCGGGAAGCCGAAGTCGCTGGGCAGGCCGTCGGCGATCGACGACCAGGTGGCCCCGGCGTCGTCGGAGCGGTAGACGCCGTGGTGGTTCTGCGCGTACAGCCGGTCCGGGTCGACGGCGTCCCGGGCCACCTTGTGCACACACTGGCCGAACTCGGGCCACTCGTCGGGCAGGAAGTACGCGCGGATGCCGGTGTTGCCGGGTGCCCAGCTCGCCCCGGCGTCGGCGGACCGGTAGACGCCGCCGGTGGACATGGCGACCAGCATGGCCGCCGGGTCCCGCGGGTCGGGCAGGACGGTGTGGATCGCCTGGCCGCCGAAGCCGGCCTCCCACTGCGGCCGGTGCGGGTGCTCCCACAACGGCCGGACCAGCTCGAAGCTGGCCCCACCGTCGGTCGACCGGAACAGCGCCGAGGGCTGGCTGCCGGCGTACACCACGTCGGGTTCGGCGGCCGACGCCGGCGTGAGCTGCCAGACCCGCTCCAGGGTGGCCCCGGTGTCGGCCGGGAAGGCGACCGGCGGCTGCTCCGGCTCGGACCAGGTGTGCCCGAGGTCGTCGCTGGTCGCGACGCTGGGCCCGTAGTGCGAGCTGGCCACCGAGGCGAGCAGCCGGGGCGCCGCCCGGCGTTTGTCGATCGCCACCGCGTACACCGCGGTCATCGGGAAGTGCGGGCCGCTGACCTGCCAGCCGCGCCGGTCGTCGGTGCTGGTCGCGAGGAACAGACCCTTCTCCGTGCCGATCGCGAGCAGCGCCCCGGTGTGCGGTGTCCCCATCGATCCCTCCTGGTCACCTCTGGTCACCGGCCGGCGACGTCGCCGGCCCGAACCGGAGTATGCCGAGGCGGACCGACAATTCAGGTCAGGTCAGCTGGGGTGGCGAGCTCGACGTCAGCCGGGATCGGCCGTGCGGGCGAAGCCGTACCGCTCGGCGTGGTCGGGATCGGCCGGATCGATCTGGCGCAGCCCTTCGTCGGCCAACCGCTTATTGATTTCGTCGAGGTGGTCGCGGACCAGCCTGGCCTCATCGTCGGTGGTCTTGCCGCGGTGCGGTTTGCCGGCGTGCTCCAGGGTCGCGTAGTCGACCCGCTCGGCGGCCTTGCGGCTGGCCTTGGCCGGTTTGACCCGCTCGGCGGTACGCAGCAGCTGGGCCATCGGCACGTCGGTGGCGAGCGAGTCGAACTCGCTGGCGGTCAGTACCACCCGACGTGGTTCGCCATCGCCCTGTCCGTCGTGGATCTCCACGACGGCGACGTCGAGCGCCGCGTCGTCGATGCTCTCCACCTCGTCCGGCCGGGCCTCCAGCCGCACCGGACCGGCGACCAGGTCGGGATGTTCGAGGACGACGATCCGCACCAGCTCGTCCGCCGAGTCCAGCACGGCACCGCTGAAATCGGAGACGTACACCGTCTTCCTGCCCATGTCGATAGATCTCCCGTCGGTCCGGATGGCTGCCGGGCGTCCGCTGGCGGCGGAGCCGGTCACCGAAGCTACCCGACAGGTGTGCGAAGACCGCAACAGCCGGGTCACTGGTGTGTCCGACCGGGCCGGCTAGAATCATCCGGGTGCCCGGACCGGGCCACGGGTAGGATCACCACGAGGTCGAGAGGCGCTGCGACGGGCCGCGAGAAGCCCGCCACGCTCGGCCACGATCACGGCCCCTGATCGGGCGTGACCACCAGACAAGGGCGCCTCCGAGCTACCAGCGGAGGTGTCAGGTGAAGCATTTGTCACGCGCCAGCGACAGCGAGCGGGCGCTGCGGGAGTTGCTTAGTCAGCGGATCGCGGTGCTCGACGGTGCCTGGGGCACCATGTTGCAGGGTGCCGGTCTCACCCCGGCCGACTACCGTGGCGACCGGTTCGGCGACCACCCCCGCGACGTCACCGGCGACCCGGACCTGCTCAACCTGACCCGCCCGGACGTAATCCTCGACGTGCACCGGCAGTATCTGGCCGCCGGCGCGGACATCACCACCACCAACACGTTCACCGCGACCAGCATCGCCCAGGCCGACTACGGTCTGGAGGCGTACGTGCCGGAGATGAACCTGCGCGGCGCGCAGCTGGCCCGGCAGGCAGCCGACGAGTTCGGCGGCCGGTTCGTGGCCGGCTCGGTCGGCCCGCTCAACGTCACGCTGTCGTTGTCGCCCCGGGTGGAGGATCCGGCCTACCGCGCCGTCACCTTCGACCGGGTGAAGGCGACGTACGCCGAGCAGCTGACGGCGCTCGCCGAGGGCGGCGTCGACCTGCTGCTCATCGAGACGATCTTCGACACGTTGAACGCGAAGGCGGCGATCGCGGCGGCCCGCGAGGTGGTGCCGCAGCTGCCGCTGTGGATTTCGGTGACCATCGTCGACCTGTCCGGGCGGACCCTGTCCGGGCAGACCGTCGAGGCGTTCTGGCGCTCCGTCGAACACGCCCGGCCGCTGGTCGTCGGGGTGAACTGCTCGCTCGGCGCGGAGGAGATGCGCCCGCACGTGGCCGAGTTGGCCCGCATCTCGGACAGCTATGTCGCCTCCCACCCGAACGCCGGTCTACCGAACGCGTTCGGCGGCTACGACCAGACCCCCGACGAGACCGGCGCGATGCTGGCCGACTTCGCCGACAGCGGGATGGTCAACCTGGTCGGCGGGTGCTGCGGCACCACGCCGGCGCACATCACCCGAATCGCCGAGGCGGTCGCCGGGAAGGCGCCGCGGCCGGTGCCGCAGCCGGCGCGGACCAGCCGGTTCAGCGGGCTGGAGCCGTTCGAGATCGGCCCGGACACCGGGTTCGTGATGATCGGTGAGCGGACCAACGTGACCGGGTCGGCGAAGTTCCGCCGGCTGATCGAGGCCGGCGACTTCCAGGCCGCCGTGGACGTGGCGCTGGACCAGGTCCGGGGCGGGGCGAACCTGCTCGACGTCAACATGGACGCCGACCTGCTCGACAGCGAGCAGGCGATGGTGACCTTCCTCAATCTGATCGCGACCGAGCCCGAGGTGGCCCGGATCCCGATCATGATCGACAGCTCGCGGTGGAGCGTGCTGGAGGCCGGCCTCAAGTGCGTACAGGGCAAGGCCGTGGTCAACTCGATCAGCCTGAAGGAGGGCGAGGAGGTCTTCCTCGACCAGGCCCGCAAGATCCGCGAGTACGGGGCCGGGGTGGTGGTGATGGCCTTCGACGAGCTGGGCCAGGCGGACACCACCGAACGCAAGGTCGACATCTGTGCCCGCGCGTACGACCTGCTCACCGGGGAAGCCGGGTTCGACCCCACCGACATCATCTTCGACCCGAACGTGCTGGCCGTCGCCACCGGGATCAGCGAACACAACGGGTACGCCAAGGCGTTCATCGACGCGCTGCCGCTGATCAAGCAGCGCTGCCCGGGTGCCCGCACCAGCGGCGGCATCTCCAACCTGTCGTTCTCGTTCCGGGGCAACGACGTGGTCCGCGAGGCGATGCACTCGGCGTTCCTGCTGCACGCCGTGCGGGCCGGGCTGGACATGGGCATCGTCAACGCCGGGCAGCTCGCCGTCTACCAGGACATCCCGGCCGACCTGCTGGAGCTGGTCGAGGACGTACTGTTCGACCGCCGCCCGGACGCCACCGACCGGCTGGTGACCTTCGCCGGCACCGTCTCCGGCTCCGGCACGAAGCGCGCCGTCGACCTGTCCTGGCGGGACGCCCCGGTCGCCGACCGGCTGTCGCACGCGCTGGTGCACGGCATCGTCGACTTCATCGAGGCAGACACCGAGGAGGCCCGCCAACTGGCGGCCCGGCCGCTCGACGTGATCGAGGGGCCGTTGATGGACGGCATGAAGGTCGTCGGCGACCTGTTCGGCTCGGGCAAGATGTTCCTGCCGCAGGTGGTCAAGAGCGCCCGGGTGATGAAACGGTCGGTGGCCTACCTGGAGCCGTTCCTGGAAGCGGAGAAGGAACAGGCCCGGCAGGACGCCGCCAACGCACCGGCCGGGCAGGAGACCGCCGCCGAGGGCGGTGGGGAACGCGGACCGGGCACCGTGGTGCTGGCCACCGTCAAGGGCGACGTGCACGACATCGGCAAGAACATCGTCGGGGTGGTGCTGGGCTGCAACAACTACCGGGTCATCGACCTGGGAGTGATGGTGCCGGCCGCGAAGATCCTGGACACCGCGGTCGCTGAGAACGCCGACGCGGTCGGGCTGTCCGGCCTGATCACCCCGTCGCTGGACGAGATGGTCACCGTCGCCGGCGAGATGCAGCGGCGTGGGCTGAAACTACCGCTGCTGATCGGCGGGGCCACCACCTCCCGGCAGCACACCGCGGTGCGGATCGCACCGGCGTACGACGGGAGCACCGTGCACGTGCTCGACGCGTCCCGGGTGGTCGGGGTGGTCTCCGACCTGCTCAGCGCCGACCGGGTGGAGCAGTTCGACAGCGACAACCGGGCCGAGCAGGACCGGCTGCGCGAGCAGCACACCAACCGGCGGCAGCCGCTGCTCACCCTCGCCCAGGCCCGGGCCAACGCGGAGCCGGTGTCCTTCGAGGATCTGCCGGTACCGGCGTTCACCGGCGTACGGTACGTCGAGCCCGGCCTCGACGAGCTGCGACCGATGATCGACTGGCAGTTTCTCTTCCTCGCCTGGGAGCTCAAGGGCAAGTACCCGGCAATTCTGGAGCAGCCGGTCGCCCGCGAACTGTTCGACGACGCCAACACGATGCTCGACCAGATCATCGCCGACGGATCGTTGCGGGCCCACGGCGTCTACGGCTTCTGGCCGGCCCACTCCGAGGGCGACGACCTGGTTGTCGCCGCCGGACAGGCCGACCCGCCGGGCGGCGGCACCGACACCGACCGGCCGGTACGGATCCCGATGCTGCGCCAGCAGACCACCAAACCCGCCGGGCGGCCGAACCGCTGCCTCGCCGACTACGTGGCACCGGCCGGGGACCATCTCGGTGGTTTCGCGGTGGCCGTGCACGGCGCGGAGGAGCTGGCCGCCGGATACGAGGCCGCTCAGGACGACTACCGGGCGATCATGGTGAAGGCGTTGGCGGACCGGCTGGCCGAGGCGTTCGCCGAGCACCTGCACCTGCGGGCCCGACGGGACTGGTACGAGCCGGACGCCGACCCGGACGTGGCCGACCTGCACGCCGAGCGGTTCCGCGGCATCCGACCGGCGCTGGGCTACCCGGCCAGCCCGGACCACAGTGAGAAGTGGCAGTTGTTCGACCTGCTGGGCGCCGGGCGGGCCGGCATCGAGCTGACCGAGTCCGGGGCGATGACCCCGGCAGCCAGCGTCAGCGGTCTGCTCTTCGCCCACCCGGCGTCGCGGTACTTCACTGTCGGACGCATCGGCCGGGACCAGGCCGAGGACTACGCGGCCCGGCGTGGGATGCCGCTCGCCGAGGTGGAGCGCTGGCTGCGCCCCAACCTCGGCTACGAGACCGACTGAGTCCGCACAGCGCGGGCTGGGGAGGAATCAGCCCGCGGCGGTGAGGTCCGAGCAGTCCGTCTCGTCCGGCAGCAGCGGGCGCAGGGTCACCGTCCACCGCTTACCCGCCGACGTCCACGGGGTGGCGGTGGTCGCGTCCGCCGCTGCGGACCGCAACTTCTCCAACGCCTCCCCGGTGACCGTCACGCAGCCGAGATCGAGCGTCTCGGACAGCGCTTCGCCGGGCAGTTCCGGGCCGGGCCAGGCCACCTCCGGCTGGCTGGCGTCGACGGACTCGTCGACCGCCACCCACGGCTCGGCGACCGCGGCGATCGCGTGCGCGACGTACGGCTCGGAGTCCTCCGGTGCCGCGCCGACACCGCCGGACAGCTCGGTGAGCGAGTCGGCGAAGTCCCGCAGCTTGTCCCGGGCGGCGACCTGCTCCTCGGTCAGCCCGGCGTCACCGGAGGCGTCGTCGGACAACGCGTAGACCTCGAGTTGTTCGACGCCGTTGTCGGTCAGCACGGTGAACCGGGTCGACGTCGCGTCGGCCACCGGCGGCCGGCCCAGGTCCTGCTCGGTGCCGACCCCGGCGGCCAGCGCCTGCTTGACCAGCTCGTCGACCTGCTCCGCGCTGATCGTCTGCACCTGCAGGTTCGGCATGGCCGGACCGGGGTAGACCAGGATGGTGGGGCCCTGGGTGATCACTCGGCCGTCGGCGTACACGCTGACCACCGGTAGCCGGGTCAGCAACGCCGCCGGCATGGTGAAGCCGCCGGTGTGGTCCACCCGCAGGACCAGCGTGTCGGCCGGCAGCGACGACCCGCCGGCGGCGCCGTCGGTGGACGAGTCGGTGCCCGGGTTCTGTCCGCACGCGGCGGTGAGCAGCAACAGGGAGGCGGCGGTGGCCGCCGCCCGTACGCCTCGAAAAATCGTCATGTCTGCTGAGACGTCGCTCGATCCCGATCGGTTCCACCCCAACCGGTTCAGTTCCCACCCGCCGGATCCGGGTTGGTGGACGCCGGGGCCGGTACGGTGTAGCCGGCCGTCCCCAGCACCAGGGCCAGGGTGACCGCTGCCGTTCCGGCGATCCCCGCCGCGCTGCCCGCGTACGCCACGAACAGCCGCCGACGGCTCAGCGCCTCCAGCGGCAGCCCGGTCACCTGGTCGGTCACCGCCATCGCGGCCCCGGCCGCCGCCAGCAGTCCGACCCCGGCGAGCAGCAGCAGCGCCAGCGACATCGGGTGGTGTTCGCTAGGGCGCAGCTCGTCGTCCGGCGACCGGGCCAGCGTGAGCGCGAGCATCCCGGCCGCCGCCCACGCCCCGACGACCAGCAGCGCCGCCACCGCGTCGCTGGGCCGGTGCCAGCCGGCGGACAGGGTGGCGACCCCGGCGGCCGCCGCGTAACCGGCACCAGCGAGGGCGCCGATGCCGCGCAGTGCCGCTGGCAGCACCAGGACCAGCGCCACCGCGACCGAGGCGGCAACCGTGGTGTGCCCGCTGGGCAGGCTGTTGGCCAGGTTCGCGTCGACCGGGTCGACCCCGAACGACGGCCGGGCGACGGCGTACTTGACCCACTGGGTGGTCAGGTTGGAGCCGGCGATCACCCCGGTGGCGACCACCGCCAGCAGGACCCGGCCCCGGATCAGCGCGATGAACCCGATCACCCCGGTGGCCAGGGCGAGCGAGGCCACCGAGACCACACCGAGCACGGTGTTCGCCGGCCCGTACGCCTCGTCCTGGCCGATCGAGTTGCCGGTCAGCGCGATGGTGTCCAGCCACTGGCCGCGCCAGGTCCGCACGAAGACCCACCAGACCACGCCGAAGGCCGCGGTCTGGCCGGCGGCCAGCAGAAGGCACCAGACGCCCAGGAGCACCGCGCCGCGACTGCGCATGCCGTCACGGTAGCCGCCCGGCCCGGCTCCCGCGCTCGGTCAGAACGTCCCGCGCCCGGTCACGACGTGGGAACCCGGAATCTCAGCACGTCAGAACCAACCAGCGAACCAGTTCCAGACGCTGACCACCCATTCGGTCTGCCGCAGGTAGGCGAACCCGACAACGATCAGGTACGCCCCGGTCACCATGTGCGCGGCACGGGCACCGTGTCGGACCCGACCCAGCTGGCGTTCCAGCACCACCCGGCCGATCACCCGGCACAGCGCGAACAGACCCGCCCCGACCAGCATCGTCAACACGAAGGTCAGCACCGGGCTGGCCAGGTTCCCCCTGGCGGAGATGGCCCAGACCCCCCAACAGACGAAGGCGAACAGGCCACCCAGCACGCTCCACTCGCCACCGCGACGCAGCTGGGCGAGCTGCTGACTCAGCGGTGGCCGGGGCGGTCGGATCCGGCCGTCCGACCAGCCCGGCCCGACCTCCGACGGCCAGCCCGTGCCGGTCGGCTCGTGCGGCGCGGTGAACTCGGCGGTCGGCGGCGGCCCGCCCCGGCCGACCTGCGCCACCCCGCGCCGGAAAAGGCCGGCGACACCCGGTGCCGTCGGCTGGTCCGCGTCCGGTGCCGTCGGCTGGTCCGCGTCCGCTGCGCCGGGAGCCGTGCGCTGCGGCGGCACCTCCACGGTCCGCTCGGCCCAGGGTGTATGCCGATCTGCCATCTTTCCTCCCCACGGGTGCGGGCGGACCCCCGTACCATTTAGACGCTCACATCCGAGAGTAGCGAGCCGGCAAATGGGTCGCCGACCCCGCCACCGATCGGTTAGACAGAGCAGATGGATGCACCGTTTCCGATCCGGGCTGGCATGCCGCAGGACTTCGACCCGGTGATGGAGTTGCTGCTCGCGGCCTTTCATCAGAACCCGGACCCGGACCTGCACGACGTCGAGCGGGGCGTCTTCGAGCCGGACCGGTCGCTGGTGGTCACCGACGGCGACCGGGTGGTCGGGCACGCGGGGGCGTACACCAGGGAGTTGACCGTGCCCGGCGCGGTGCTGCCCGCCGCCCACGTCTCCATGGTCGTGGTCGCCCCGACCGACCGTCGGCGCGGGCTGCTTACCCGGCTGATGCACCGCCAGCTGCGCGAGCTACGCGACGGCGGCGAATCGGTCGCGGTGCTGTGGGCCAGCGAGGGCCGCATCTACCCGCGGTACGGCTACGGGATGGCCGCGCAGCGGCTGGAACTGGATGTCGACCTACGGGAGACCCGGGTGCTCGACCCGGCCGGCCCGGGCGCGGGCGCGGGCGCCGACCCGTCCGCTGGCCCTGGCGTCGGGTCGCTGCGCGTCGGCGACCCCGGGCAGCTGCGGCCCGAGCTGGCGGCGGTGTACGAACGGCTGCGCCCCGGCCGTCCCGGCTGGTCCGGCCGGGACGACCGGTGGTGGCGGAACGTGCTGGCCGACAGCCCGGCCCGCCAGTCCGGCCAGACCGCGCTGCGGGTGGTGCTGCACGACGGTCCGACCGGCCCGGACGGCTACGCCCTGTGGCGCACGGTGGGCGGCTGGGACGCCCGTGGGCCGAAGGGCCGGGTACGGGTGACCGAGGCGGTCGCCGGCAGCGTCGACGGATACCGGGCCCTGTGGCGGTTCCTCACCGGCATCGACCTCAGCCGGGCGCTCTCCTTCCGGTTCGCGGCGCTGGACGAGCCGCTGTTCCAGCTGGTCGACGAGCCCCGGCAACTCGGTGCAGCGCTCGCCGACAGCCTCTGGGTGCGGCTGGTCGACGTCGCGGCGGCGCTGTCCGCCCGCCGGTACGCCACCGGGGTCGACGTGGTCGTTGATGTCTCCGATCCGCTGCTGCCGGAGAACTCCGGCCGCTGGCGGCTGACCGGCGACCGGGAACAGGCCTGCTGCGTACCCACCGACGAACCGGCGGACCTCGCCTGCGGGGTGGCCGATCTGGCGGCGGTGTACCTGGGCGGCCCGGCGCTGCGGTCGCTGGCCGACGCCGGTCGGGTACGCGAGCTGCGTCACGGTGCGGTGGCCGAGGCCAACACCGCGTTCGGCTGGGACCGCGCCCCCGCCGGCATCGAGATCTTCTGAGCCGGTCGCGGTACGGTCGACGGATGGCGGACTTCGAACGGCGCAGGCGACGGCACCGGCACGGTGCCCCGCCGCAACGCCCCGACAGCGGACCGGCCAGCGCCAGCACCGCTGAGGTGCACGATCCGGAGCCGGACAGCACTCCGCGCACTCCGGAGCCGGACGGCAGGCCAATACCAGGGCCGGGGCCACGTCCGCAGTCACTGGGACCGCGTGCTCCGGAGCCGTCGCAGCGCGTCCCGGAGCCACCGCCGACGCACCGTCAGCGCCGGCAGACGTCGGGCCGTTCCGCCGGCGGCGGGGGCGGCGGCGACGACCGGGAAGCCGACCGTGGCCTGCGCGGGCTGGTCGGTTCCGGCACCTCGCAGGTCAGCACCTCGGCCGCGCTGCGGGCGCGGGACGCGTCCCGCCCCAGTGAGGACGACCTCGCCTGGGCCGAGGAGACCCTGACCATCGTCCGCCGGCACTGGGTACCCCGGGAGGAACTGCCCCGCCGGGAGCGGTGAACCGGCCGGTTCCCCGCGAACCACCGAACGCCGGAACGCAGCGCCGTGGCGTCCCTGGTCAGGGCAGCGCGGGCAACTCCCGGTCGACCTCGTACGCGGCGACCTGGGCGATCCGGCGGGCGTGCCGGTCGTTGCCGGAGAAGCCGGTGGCCAGGAACGCCTCCACCAGCGTGGTCGCCTCGTCGAGGGTGTGCTGGCGGGCGCCGATCGCAACGACGTTGGCGTCGTTGTGGGTGCGCGCCAGCTGCGCGGTCTCCAAATTCCAGGCCAGGGCCGCCCGCACCCCGGGCACCTTGTTGGCGGCGATCTGCTCGCCGTTGCCGGAGCCGCCGATCACCACTGCGAGGCTGCCCGGGTCGGCGACCACCCGGGTCCCGGCGTGCAGACAGAACGCCGGGTAGTCGTCGTCCGGGTCGAACTCGTGCGGCCCGACGTCGGTCACCTCGTACCCCTGCTTGGCGAGGTGGTTGACCAGATGCACCTTGAGCTCGTAGCCGGCGTGGTCGGCTGCCAGGTAGACGCGCATACCTGCAGTCTCTCAGCGCCGGCAGGCAGGCCGTACAGCCGGGTCAGCCGGTCCTGCGTAACGGCTCAGCCGATCTCGGCCAGCACCAGGCCGCCGCGCGCCTTCGGGGTGAACCAGGTGCTCTTGCGGGGCAGCTTCTGCCGGGCCAGGTTCACCGCGACGAAATCGTCGACGGTGACCGGGGCGATCAGCACAGCCAGCTCGGCCCGACCGGCGTCGACCTCCCCGGTGAGCCAGCTGGCCGGGTAGTCGCCGCCGACGTAGGTGATCCGCTTGTCGCCCGGGTCGAGGCCGAGCACACCACGCAGCAGCACCCGCTCCACCAGGGCGTGGTCGAGGTTGTCCACCCGGTCACCGCCGCCGGTCGGCAGGGTGACCTGGTAGCCGCGTCCGGCCAGGTAGAGCCGTACCTCGCCGCCGGCAGCCGGAACTGTCGGCGCGCCGTCGAGCGCGGTCACCGCCGCACCGGCGGCCCGCAGCCCGGCCAGCGTCTCGTCCGGGCTCAGGGTCAGCTCGCTGACCAGCCGGTTGTACGGCTGGATGGCCACCGACGCGGGAGTGGTGACCACTGCCAGGAACCGGGACAGGCCGCCGGTCTGCGCGGCCAGACTGCGGTGGTTGCCGTCGGCGACGACCAGCTCACCGCCACCGGCCAGGGCACAGAGCCGCTGCTGCAGCTCTCCCGGACCGACCGGCCAGATCGCATGGGTACGGCCGGCCTGGTCCAGGTCGGTCGCCGCCGGCGCGCCGGCGGCCTCCGCTGCCTCGGCGAGCGCGGCGTGCAGATCGTCGCCGCGCCCGGTCTGCAGCAGCAGTACCGGGGAGAGCAGATGGCCGACCGCCTCGGCGAGCGCTACCCGCTCCCGGACCTTGGCGATGAACACGTCCTCATTGCGGATCACCAGGCCCGGTTCGTCGGCGCTGGTGGAGATCTGGTCAGTGTCGACCATCACGAACAGGCCGTACGCAGCCGCGTCGCTAGCCGGCTCGGTGATCCGGTAGAGCACGGCGACCTGCTCGGCCGGCGTGTAGCTACCGTCGGCGCGGGCCTCGGCGAGCCGACGGGCGGCCGCCGGCAGGCAATCGAGAAACGACCGGCCGAGGCTGTCCGGCGCCCGGTGCGGCATCTCCACCGCCAGCGCGCTACGGGGATTCGCCTCGATGATCGCGGTGATCTCGGCGTCGTCGGCGAACTCGTCGTAGTTCTGCGCACCGGTCTCACCGGTGGTGATCCAGGCGCGGGGAATCGGGTGAACGACCGTCATGGCGCGGACGCTACCGGCGGGGTCCGCTGTGACGACCGATACATCGGCCGTGTCCACCGGATGGACGCCGACCTGGTCGCCGGACCAGCCCGACGGACGCGGGCCCGGTCGCCCGGGCAGGTGAAACGGACAGCGGCCCGGTCGCCCGGGCCGCTGTCGACGGCGGTGGTCGCAGTGACCGGCCGGACCGGATCACCCGACCGGGGTCGGGCGCCGGTGCCGGCCACCGCCGGACCGGGCCGCCGGGACCGCGCCGACCGTCGCCGCCGGCAGCCCCGACGGTACGGCGACGGGCACCCGCTCCACCTCGTGGACCGACGGTTCCCGCCGGTGCCGGCTGCCGTCACTCGGCGCGCCCCAGACCTGGGCGGCGATCGCCTCGCGCAGCACGGGCAGATCCCAGTAGTCGGAGTCGATGTCGACCAGCATGTTGACCTCCGATGCGTCGGTGTGGCCCGGTCTCCTACCGGGCCGGCGGGGTGAACATCCTGGGCAACGACGTGGCCTGGGACGCGTCACGTGCGCCGCGCAGCGACACGCCGGGCGACGTCGAACTCGTCCCCGACGCCGACGAATTGGTCAGTCGAACGTGGGATCCACCTCGCGGGACCGCTTCAGCTCGTAGAATCCCGGCGTCCCGGCGACCAGCAGCACACCGTCCCAGAGCCGCCCTGCGGCCTCCCCGCGCGGCACCGGGGTGATCACCGGGCCGAAGAACGCGACCTGGCCGGCACCCTCCGGACCCGGGGCGTGGATCACCGGCGTACCGACGTCCATCCCGACCGGGGCCATCCCGGCGGCGTGGCTGGCCCGCAGCGGGCCGTCCCAGGCCGGATCGTCGGCGGCGGCGGCCAGCGCCGGGTCCAGCCCGGCCTCGGTCAACGCGGCGGTGTAGAGCTCCGGTCCGGTCGGCTGCTTCTCCAGGTGGATCCGGTTGCCCAGCGCGGTGTAGAGCGCTCGTACCGCAGCGTCGTCGTGGTCCTGCTGGACCGCGACGGCGACCCGGACCGCCCCCCAGGCCCCGTCGAGCAGCTTCCGGTAGCTGTCCGGCAGGTCACGGCCCTCGTTGAGCACGGCCAGGCTCATCACCCGGAACCGCACGTCGACCGGCCGGATCTGTTCGACCTCCAACAACCAACGTGAGGTGATCCAGGCCCACGGGCACAACGGATCGAAGTACATGTCCACGGTCTGACGGTCCGACATCAGACTCTCCTTCTTTTTGTCCGGCGGCTTTCCGCCGCCATTGTCCGGGTCACCTCGTCAGATACCGCCCCAACCCACCAAGTCCAGGATCTGGGCCGGCCTCGCCAGGCCCCCACGACGTGAAAGACTTGGCCGAACGGGGTCATTCCCAGCTGTCCCCGACGCCGCCGACGTCGACGTCGGCGGTTGAACGATTGGACGGAGGCACACGGTGGCTGGAGTGCGCAATCTGACCCAGGTCGAGGCGGCCGAACGCGCCCGCCTGCTCGACGTGACCGGGTATGACATCCACCTCGACCTGTCCGCCGCCGGCAGCGCAACGGACAACCGGGTGTTCCGCTCGACGACAACGGTCACCTTCCGTTGCGCCGAGCCCGGAGCCAGCACGTTCATCGAGGTGGCGGCGGACCAGCTGCACTCGGCGACGCTGAACGGCCAGCGACTCGACCCGTCCGGCTGGTCGGCCGAGTCCGGGCTGGCCCTGCCGGACCTGGCTGCGGAGAACACGCTGGTCGTCGAGGCCGACTTCATCTACTCGGCCAGCGGGCAGGGGCTGCACCGCAGCGTCGACCCGGTCGACGGAGAGACCTACCTGTACAGTCAGTTCGAGACCGCCGACGCGCAGCGGGTGTACGCCTGCTTCGACCAGCCGGACCTGAAGAGCGTCTACACCTGGCACGCCGTCGTACCGGCCCACTGGCGGGTCATCTCGAACATGCCGGTGGCCGCCGAGGAGCCGGCCGGGCCGGACACCAAGACCGTCCACTTCGCCGAGTCGGCCCGGATGAGCACCTACATCACCGCGCTGTGCGCCGGCCCGTACCACGAGGTGCGACGCAGCCACGACGGCGTCGACCTGGGCTACTTCTGCCGGGCCAGCATGGCCGAGCACCTCGACGTCGACGACCTGCATTTGATCACCGCACAGGGTTTCGACTTCTTCCAGGCCCAGTTCGGGGTCCGCTACCCGCTGCCCAAGTACGACCAGATCTGGGTGCCGGACTTCAACGCCGGCGCGATGGAGAACTTCGGCGCGGTCACCCACGCCGAGGCGCACTACATCTTCCGTTCCCAGGTCACCGACTTCGAGTACGAGCAGCGGGCCAACACCGTGCTGCACGAGCTTGCCCACATGTGGTTCGGCAACCTGGTGACCATGCGCTGGTGGAACGACCTGTGGCTGAACGAGTCGTTCGCCGAATGGGCCAGTCACTGGTGCAACTCGGAGGCGACCCGGTTCACCGACGCCTGGACCACCTTCCTGTCGGTCCGCAAGAACTGGGGCTACCGGCAGGACCAGCTCTCCTCCACCCATCCGGTCTACTGCGAGATGCCGGACCTGGAGGCGGTCGAGGTCAACTTCGACGGCATCACGTACGCCAAGGGCGCCAGCGTGCTCAAGCAGCTCGTCGCGTACGTGGGTCTGGAACCCTTTCTCGCCGGTCTGCGCACCTACTTCCAGCGGCACGCCTGGGGCAACGCCACCTTCGACGACCTGCTCTCCGAGCTGGAGGCCGCCTCCGGCCGGGAGCTGCGCAAGTTCGCCGCCCAGTGGTTGGAGACCGCCCAGGTCAACACGCTGCGGCCGGAGCTGTCGGTCGGCCCGGACGGCACCTACCAGCAGGTCGCGGTGCTTCAGGAGGCACCGGCCGGGCACCCGACACTGCGTACCCACCGGATCGGGGTCGGCCTCTACGACCTGATCGACGGTCGGCTGGTCCGCCGGCACCGGGCCGAGGTCGACATCAGCGGCGAGCGCGCCGAGCTGGTCGGCCTGGTCGGGCTGCCCGCCGCCGACGTGCTGCTGCTCAACGACGACGATCTGAGCTACACCAAGCTGCGGCTCGACCCGGCGTCGATGGCCAACGTGGTGCAGCACATCAGCGCGTTCGAGTCGTCGCTGGCGCGGGCGCTGTGCTGGGCGGCGGCCTGGGACATGGTCCGGGACGGGGAGCTCGCCGCCCGCGACTACGTCGCCCTGGTGCTCACCGGGCTGCCCAACGAGACCGACATCAACCTGGTGACCGCGACCCTGCGGCAGGCCACCAACACACTGACCTTCTACGCCGAGCCGGGCTGGGCGGCGCAGGGCTGGGCCGACCTGGCCCGGACGGCCCGGGCGGCGCTGCAGGCGGCGGAGCCGGGCAGCGGTTTCCAGCTGGCCTGGGCGCGCAGCTACGCCATGGCGGCCCGCTCCGACGGCGACCTGGCGGTGCTGCGTGGCTGGCTCAACGGGGCAGACGTGGTGCCGGGGCTGACCATCGACACCGAGCTGCGCTGGACGGTGCTGCAGTCGTTGGCCGCCAACGGCGCCGCCACCGGCGAGCAGATCGACGCGGAGCTGGCCCGGGACCGGACCGCCAGCGGTGAGCGGGAGGCAGCCCTGGCCCGCGCCCTGCTGCCGGACCCGGCCAACAAGGCCGCCGTCTGGGCCAAGCTGACCGGGCCGGACAGCCTGCCGAACTGGCAGCACCGGGCGTTGCTGCAGGGTTTCCAGCACTCGACGCAGGTGGAGCTGACCGAGCCGTACCGGACGGCGTACTTCGACGTGTTGGGCCGGATCTGGGCCACCCGGGACAGCGAGCCGGCGCAGGAGTTCGTCATGCTGGCCTACCCGGCGTACCTGGTCTCCCAGGAGACGGTCGACGCGACGGACGAGTGGCTGGCCGGCGAGGGTCACCCGGCTCCGCTGCGCCGGCTGGTCGCTGAGGGCCGCGACGGGGTGGTCCGGGCGTTGACCGCGCGGGCCACCGACACGGCCGCCGCCCGCTGAGCGACTCCCGTCCCGGGCATCATCGAGGTGAGGCTGAGACACCTTACGACGCAGATTCGAGGTATATCAGCCTCACCTCGATGCGGCTCTCCGGTCACCTGGTCAGCCGACGCGCAGTGCGGCGGTCATGGGTGGTTGGTCTGGTGGTGCGCCGCCCCGGCGCATCGCCCACAGCGGCGGGCCACCGGCCGGCAGGTACGCCACCCGGACGATCCGGTAGCCGTTGCGCAGGTGGAACGCCTGGGAGCGTGGGCTACTCGCCTCGACCACCGCCGGCATGCCGATCCGGTCCAGCCGGGCGTGATGCGCGGCGAGTAGCGCCGATCCGATGCCCTGGCGTCTCAGCCAGGGTGCGGCGGCCAGGAACGCCAGATGATGATGCCGGCCAGTCGCTTCCAGCCGGCCGGCGGTGAAGGTGTAGTGCGCGTACGGGCCGTGCCGGTCACCGCAGGCCCGCAACCGCCGCCGCTGATACTCCGCCCCGAGCAGCCGATCGAACGGGTGCGGGTACCAGATCGCGACCCCGTCGCAGTGCCCGACCACGTCGACGATGCCATGCCGGACGCCGAACTCCAGCTCGGCGGTGAAGAACTGGTGCATCGTCAGGTAGCGCAGTGCGTGATCATTGATCAGCCAGGCCACCACCGGATCCAGCACACACGACTGCGCCAACAACTCGGCCAGGGGTTCGACGTCGGCGGCCGTGGCCGGCCGTACGGTCAGCATGGCCGCCACGTCCACAGCAGGAACCGGTCGAACAACTCCGCCGCCGTGACGTCGGGCAGGTCGAACGCCGCCCCGGTCATCCGCTCGACCACTCAGACACCACCGCTGCTTCAACCGGAACGTGAAGAAGCCGACGCACAACCCACCCAGCGCCGCCAACACGACTCCCACCAAGGTCAACACTCCTGGTCCTCCCATCCACGCCGATGTAGTCGTGCTCCGCCCGGCGCGCTCTTGAGCGTTTGGGTAATTCCTGTCACGAAACGCGACGACCCGCAGCTTTGCGATCACGGATAGTCAGCGCCACTCACGCCGGCATAGGGGCCAAGATCTATACCTCCAGGCATACGCCTGGGACGACGAGACGGCATAGTAGAGGGGTCCAGTTCGCTCCCCGGGCTGGACGGATGCCCAGCAGGCACGGAGGGCCGTAGATGCAAGAACTGGTTCAACGCCAAGCTGCGCAGGCATAAGCAGATGATCAAACTGCCGCCCGAGGTCCTGGATCGCGCAGATGTTCGCCAGGCGTTGAGAGCCGGCGACTGGGCGACCGTCCTGCAGGTCGTCACGGCAGAAGCTCGGGTGTCGCAGACGGAGATTGCGCAAGCTGTCGGCATATCGCAGCCCCATGTCTCTCGGCTGCTCAGCGGACGGAGCCGAGATCCAGGGCTTCGCACCGTACGGGCGCTCTGCGATGGTTTGGGGATACCTCGATCCCTGGCCGGCTTGCTAAGTGAACAGGAGGATGACACGAACCGCCGCCAATTCGTCGCCGCAGCGGCAGCGGCCACAGGGGTTACGCTGATCGGCACTGCCGCAGGAGATGTTCCCCTCGAATCACGCGACGACGAACAACTGCTGACTATCCCCTCGACCACCTACCGCAGGTTGGAGCAGCGACTGCCTGCACGCAGCCTCCTTCCACCTGTCAGCGCGCACCTCGCGCTCACCCGCCAACTCGCATCGCGGAATGAACGCTCACCTGCACATACCCGTCAGCTTTACTCGGTGCTCAGCGAAACCGCGGGGCTGACCGCCTGGTTGTACGTCGATGTCGACGATCAAGCCGGTGCCCGCCGCCACTACAAGCTGGCGGTCCATGCGGCGGAGCGGTCAGGACACCCACTGCTACTTGCGTACATGCGGGCCAGCCTGGGCCAGTTTGCGGCAAACTGCGGCGACGCACACGACGCAATCCGGCTTGTTGCCTCCGCCAGGCATGCCCTACCTCGCTCAGCTCCCACTATCTCCACGATTTGGATAGACGCGATCGAGTCGCTTGCACTCGCCGAGGCCGGCGACAAGAAGGCAATTTTCCTGTTAGGCCAGGCCGATGATCGGCTAGCGAAGTCTCGGAACGATGAACCCATCTGGCCTTGGATTTTCCGCTTCGATCACCAAAAACTAGCATCGTTTCGAGCGCAGGTCGCAAGCAAATTGAATCAGCCAAGCGCCGCCAGCCAAGCGCTTTCCATTGCAGCCAGTGGTCCAGCTCAGAGCCCGAAAGCAAAGGCCCTTTCCGACGTCCTTCAAGCAGAGATCCTGGCAAAGTCCGGACACCTCGACGAGGCTTGTAACATCGCCTGCCAGGCTTTCGACGCAGGCAAGAAATACGAGTCAGAGAAGATCCTCCAATCAGTAGCTCGATTCCGCAAAAACCTAGGAGGACAGACAGGGAAACTGACACTCAGTCTCGATGAGCGACTTTACAGCAGATACCAGGAGGATCGATAAGTTGCGGATCGCTATCACCGGGCATCGCGGGCTCAACGACAAAGTAACAGCCAAGGTCATCAAAGCTATCGACGACAAGTTGTCCCTGGTTCAGGGGGAAATCGTCGGCGTCACCTGCCTCGCTGACGGGGCGGATCAACTCTTCGCTGAGGCGGTGCTCCGGCACGGCGGTCGGCTTGAAGTCGTCGTACCCGCCCGGGAGTACCGCGACGGCCTGCCCGAGACCGCCCACGCCACGTACGACAAGCTGATCAGTCAAGCCGCGACGGTCCACCGCTGCGACTACCGCACCTCCGACTCGGACGCCCACATGGCGGCCAGCAGGTTGATGGTCGACAACTCGGATCGGCTCTTCGCCGTATGGGACGGCATGCCCGCCCGAGGATACGGCGGCACCGCCGACGTCGTCGCCTACGCCGAAACCAACGGCATCCCGGTAACAGTCATCTGGCCTCCTGGTGCCCGCCGTGACTGACCTACCCCGCGGGCCGGGCGTGGGCCGGGCTGCATGCAGCGGCGACCACCAGAAGCGAGGAAGCTTAGACGCAATGTCACCCCGCCTGGCGGGGAGTACCGGTCGAGCTTGATGCCAGAGATGCATCAAGATGCACCTGCGGCATCACGTCCCCGGAGCGCCATCAGGTTCCCCGAAGCAAGCCCGAGCACGTCGCTGGCTGCCGGCCGGGCCTCCGCATGCGGCGGTTCAGCCGCAGGGGGTGATCCGGGGCGGTTCGGCGGACGCGATGCGCGGACCTGGCCGACGCTGTGGGCATGCGTGCCATCCAACTCACCGCGCCCGGCACCCTCGAACTCGTCGACGTGCCGACACCGAAGCCCGGCCCGGGCGAGATCCTGCTGGCCACGGTGGCGGTCGGCGCCTGCCACTCGGACCTGCACATCCTCGACGCGCCCGCCGGGGTCTTCCCGACCCCGATGACCATCGGCCACGAGATCGCCGGCCGGGTCGCCCAGCTCGGTCCGGGGGTCACCGGATGGGCCGAAGGGGACACCGCGGCGGTGTACGGGATCATCGGCTGCGGGCGCTGCCGGGCCTGCCTGCGCGGGCTGGAGAACCAGTGCCGCACCGTACCGGTCGGCGGGGTCGGCATCAGCCGCGACGGCGGACTCGCCGACCACGTGGTGGTGCCGGCGGACCGGCTGCTGCCGCTCGGCGGGCTCGACCCGGTACAGGCGGCACCGCTGACCGACGCCGGGCTCACCCCGTACCATGCGATCTCCCTCAGCCGCGATGCGCTGCGGCCCGGCACCCACGCGGTGGTGATCGGCGTCGGCGGCCTCGGCCACATGGCGGTGCAGATCCTGGCGGTGACCACCGCCGTCACGATCATCGCGGTGGACACCAGCGACGCCGCGCTGCGGCTGGCCAAACGGATGGGCGCGCACCACACCGTGCCGGCCGGTCCGGCGGCGGTCGACCAGATCCGTGAGCTCACCGGCCCGGCCCCGGACGGCGCCGACGTGGTGCTCGACTTCGTCTGCGTGGACGCCACCCTGGACACCGCCCGGCAGGTGGTGTCCACCGGCGGTCACCTGACGATGGTCGGCCTGGGCGGCGGCACGCTGCGGATCGCGGCGACCGTCGAAGGCCCGCCGCCGGTGCCGATGGAGACCAGCGCGGTCATCCCGTTCTGGGGCACCCGCGCCGAGCTGGCCGAGGTGATCGCCCTCGGTCGCCAGGGTCTGCTCCGCGCCGAGGTGCAGACCTTTCCGCTGGCCGAGGCGGTGCAGGCGTACCAGCAGTTGCGGGACGGGAAGATCCACGGCCGCGCCGTGCTGGTCCCCTGACCAGGCGACGGTGACTGGGAGATCCGGTAAGGCTGGATCTGTCAGGCGCGGCCGGCCCGGGACGCCAGCTGGTCGATCCCGCTGACCAGGCCGCCGGCCAGGTCACCGCCGCCGAAAGACGCCACCATGGACAGCGCGGCGAGCTTCGCGTCCCGGTCCGGGATCCGCTTACGGGCCTCGGCGCCGGTGACGACCTCCAGCACCCGCTGATTCGGCGACACGGCGATGAGCACCGCGTCGTCCGGGTCGGTGAGCTGCCGGTGCAGCGTCACCGCGTACTCCCGGGTCGGCTCCTCCAGCTCGCCGACGTAGATGCTGAACGCCAGTCCGGTGGCCGAGTCGGCCAGCCGCAACGCCTCGTCGAGCCGGAGCAGCTGCCGGGTGCCGAACGGCCCCGGCAGGGTAGCGCTCGTCCGGGTGGACTCGCTGGACTGCTCGTGGGCCTGCTCACCAACGGTCACTTGCGCCTCCCGTCGCGCCCGGACGCGGCTGCCCGCCGCCGAGGTCGGCCGACTCGATCGCCGTCGGCTCGGTGCCGGCCGGCAGCGCCGCCGCCGGGGTCCCGGTCGACCGGTCGCCGGACGAGACGTACCAGACCGGGCTGAAGTCGAACTGCCGGCCGGGCCGGTAGCGGCGGTCCGCGCCGCCACGCCCGCCGATCATCGCCAGACCGGCTACCACGAGCACGATGACCGCCGGGATCACGACGAAGAAGAGCACCGTGTTGGTAACAGACAATCTCAACGCCCCCCGGCATCGGTTCAAGGGACTCAGCGGATGTCTGGAGTGGTGGACCTGGCCACACCGCCAGCCCGTTCCGGCTCAGACGCCTTCACGGTAGCGGAGGGCCCGGCCCGCCAGATCTCCGGGTGCCGACCGGGCCAGCCGGTCCGCTCCTCCAGCTGAGCGGCCGCGGCCAGCACGGTGGCGTCCGCGCCACCGCAGCCGGTCAGCAGAACCCCCACCGGCTGCCCGGCCGTACTCTGCGCCACCGGGACGGACACCGACGGTTGCCCAGTGACGTTGAACACCGCACAGTACGGCGAGAAGCGCCGCTGCCGGTCGAAGTCCTCGGCCGGGTCACCCGTTTCGGTGAACCAGCCGACCGGGGCCTGCGGAGCGCTCAACGTCGGGCACAGCAGCAGATCCAGCCCGACCACCGCGTGCATCGCCCGGCGTACCTGGACCTGCAGCTCGGCCAGGGTGGCGACCAGCGTCGCGGCGCTGACCGCGTTGCCCCGGCGACGCAGCAGCCGGGTCAACGGCAGCAGCCGCGCCTCTCGTTCCGGTGGCACCGGGGCCAGCGCGAGCACGTACCAGACGGTCTCGAACAGCGGCCACAGGTCCGGGCCGAGCGGCGCCGGGACGTCGACCACCTCGTGGCCGGCGTCGGCGAGCAGCGCGGCCGCCGTGTCCACCGCTGCCAGGCAGTCCGGATGCACCGGTTCGTCGGCGAGCATCGGGGTGGTGAACCGGCCGATCCGCAGCCGGCCGGGGTCCGCGCGACGGGCCGCCGCCAGATAGCCGCCGGGCGGCGGTGGCGGTGCCAGGTACGGCTCACCGGGCACCGGCACCGCGATCGCGTCGAGCATCGCGGCCGCATCGGCGACGGTCCGGGCGATCGGTCCGTGGCTGGGCAGACCGAACCCGCCGGCACCGAGCGGGCCGCCGGAGACGACCCCCCGGGTGGGCTTGTAGCCGACCAGGCCGCAGAGGGCGGCCGGGATCCGGCACGAACCGCCGCCGTCCGAGCCCTGCGCGAACGGCACCAGCCCGGCGGCCACCGCCGCCGCCGCTCCCCCGCTGGAGCCGCCGGCGGTGCAGGCCAGGTCCCACGGGTTACGCGCCGGCGGTGCCACCTCCCCTTCGGTGTAGAGCGAGCAGCCCAGCTCGGCGGCGGTGGTCTTGCCGAGGCTGACGGTGCCGGCGGCACGCAGCAGGCGGACCACGTCCGCGTCGACGCTCGGCACGTAGTCGGCGAACGCCGCCGAGCCGAAGGTGGTCCGGACCCCGGCGGTGAGAGTGAGGTCCTTGATCGCCACCGGTACGCCGTACAGCGGGCCGGGGTGCTGCCGGGTCCGGGTGCCCGACGGGACCCGGTCGAGGGCGTGGGCCTGCTCCCGGGCGTGGTCGGCGGTGACCGTGACGAATGCCCCGACGGTGTCCGAGTGGGCGTCGATCCGGGCCAGGTAGTGCTCGACGATCTCGGTGCCGCTCAGCTCGCCCCGGCGGATCGCGGCGGCCTGCTCCAACGCGGTCAGATCATGGATCTGCGACATTGACCGATCCTGGCAGGTCGCCCGTTGGCCGCAGCGGCCAGGTACGGGCGACCTGACCGGGCGCTGGTTCACCCGGGAGAGGGAGGCATAGCCGGCGCCGGGACGGGAAGTCGGACCAGCGGACTCCGGCCGTCGGCACGGCACACCGGTCGCCGCCGACGCAGCCGGCATACCGGCCGGCCGGAGCGTAGTCGGGGGGAGATCATGCCAGGAGTGAGCCATCCGGTCCGCACGCTGGCCGGGCTCGCCGCCGCCGTGCTGATCGGCACGGTGGCGGCCGGGGTCGACGCGTCGCCGGCGTACGCGGGCAGCACCTACGTGGAGGCCGATCCGAGCACCGTGAACGCCGGTGGCCGGGTGACCATCCGGGCCAGCTGCGGGGATGACAACACCAGCCAGGCGACGGTCGAGTCGGACGCGTTCGGGCGGGTGATCGTGATGCCGGACCAGGATGTGCTGACCGGCCAGGTGACGGTGCCCGGCAGCAAGCGTCCCGGGCGCTACCCGGTGGACCTGCAGTGTCAGAACGGGAACACGGCGACAACCACTCTGACCGTGACCGGCACTGCGCACCCGACCAGAGGCCCGGACGCCGGAGGCGGCGGCACCGCGTCGGCCAGCGCCGGCTCCGGCGGCTCGGCCTTGCTGGTCGGCGGTATCGCCGCGATCGGACTGGGCGCCGGGATCGGGCTGTTCGCGATGCGCCGTCGACGCGCCGGCTCCGGCGCGTAGCCAGCGGGCGGCCAGATGGTCCGTCCTACCCCGGCTGGCGGCCGCCCGGGCGGCTGGGTACTGCCGTTCCTGACCCAGGTAACGGCGGCGGGTACCACGGCGCACACGGTGGCGCCCCGGGTCTCGACCTACGGTCAGCCGAGGCCGACACCGCCAGATCGGCCGACGGACGAAGTGGGGGATCCGCCGGCCGACGGGTTGGCGGATCAGCCGACGGTCGGGGCGGCGTACCCGGCGATCCCCGGCACGGCCCGCGGGGTGGCCCGTGCCCCGCTGCGTGGGGTGGCCGCGGTGCCGGGTGCCGCCGGTCACCGCGGCGTCAACGGGCCCGCCGCCAACCGTCGTGCACCGCACGGCCCACCCCGGCAACGGCGGGGCTGGCCCGGGTTCGGGTCGCTGCGCCCGGGTCGACGCCGGGCCGAGACGGCTGCCGCTCAACGGGCGGCGGTGGGTGGCTACCGGGGACGTCCGGACGCGCCGTCACGGTGGAGTCCGGTCGCGCTGGTGCTGATCGTGTCGGGCGTCTTCGTCGCCGGGTTCGGCTTCGAACGGGTGACCGG
This sequence comes from Solwaraspora sp. WMMD937, assembly GCF_029581175.1. NCBI lineage: Bacteria > Bacillati > Actinomycetota > Actinomycetes > Micromonosporales > Micromonosporaceae > Solwaraspora > Solwaraspora sp. WMMD937. Next base: position 6,294,741 of record NZ_CP120738.1, read on the forward strand.
CACCCCGCTCGGGCAGTGGCTGCCCGGAGCACACCGCGCGACGCCCGAGACACACCCGCCGTTGGGTGCCAGCGACCCGGTCAGCCTCGCAATCCCGGCGTTGCACCTGCAGGCCGCGGTGCACGACGTCGGGTTGACCGAGGACGGCACGATCGCGGTTCCGGAACTGAACCGGCACAACGAGGCCGGCTGGTACGTGGCCAGCCCGACGCCGGGTGAGAACGGCCCGGCGGTCATCGTCGGCCACGTCGACACCAGTACCGGTCCGTCGGTGTTCCACCGGGCCGCCACGCTGCACTCGGGCGCGCAGATCCAGGTCCGCCGGATGGACCGGTCGGTGGCGCTGTTCGAGGTCACCTCGGTAGAGCAGTTCGACAAGTCGTCCCTGCCGGTGGACCGGGTGTACGACGACTTCAGTCACCCCGGGCTGCGCCTGATCACCTGCGGTGGTCAGTGGGTCGGTGGTTCCACCGGGTACGCGGACAACGTCGTCGTCTTCGCATCACTGGTCGGAGCCGAGCACGGCTGACCTCCGCAGCCGGCTCGGGCGGAGGACCGGCCTGCTCAGGACAGCGCCTAGCCGGCTCAGGCGGCGGCTTCGGATTCGGACAGGTCGAGCCAGTCGGCCCAGCGCGGATCCGGCGCACGGTGCCCGAGCACCCGCCAGGCGGTGCCCTTCGGGGCGGCCGGCGGGGACGGCAGCCGCCAGCCCAGCTCGGCCGGGGTCCGATCGCCCTTGCTGTGGTTGCAGCGGGCGCACGCCGCGACGACGTTCTCCCAGATGTGCCGGCCTCCACGGCTGCGGGGAAAGACATGGTCGATGGTCTCCGCCGGGCCCCGGCAGTACGCACACCGCCAGCCGTCGCGGGCGAAGATCGCCCGGCGGGAGAGGCCGACGTGCGTCCGGTAGGGCACCCGTACGTAGCGGGTGAGCCGCACCACCGACGGCACCGGCAGGCAGTGCCGGGCACTGTGCAGCATGCCCTCGCCGTCGGCGACGCAGACCGCCTTGGCGGACAGGACCAGGATCGCGGCCCGGCGTACGGATACGACACACAGCGGCTCATACGTCGCGTTGAGCACCAACGAACCGGAGCCCACCGTGGGTCGTATGTCAGGCATCCCGCTCACCCTCTCGGTTGTGTTCCCACCCGCTCCTAGTGCCGACTACGACTCGACGCGGACCGACGGTCGGACCGCGACCGGCGCTGGCGAATCGCCAGCGCCCGTGCGCCAATAGTCCCCGATAGATGACCTAAATGCACGTACTATTCGGGCCTGACCCCTCGGGCGTTCGGCCGAGGGCTGGTCGCTGGCCTGTTCCGCCTGGTCAGGCCGACAGTGTGGGTCGGCCGCCGACCGGGCAGGGCGGTACGGTACGAATTGACGGTGACCGCACGATCGCCCGCCCGCGCTGACACCGAGCCTCCCGACCCGGCGACCGGGGCAGCGGCGACCGACCCGCCGTACCAGTGGGCCCAACCGGAGCCGCAGCCCTCGGTGAGCCCGGTGTGCCCCGACGACGACCCGGTCTGCAGCCAGGTGCTCGACTGGACCGGGCTGCCGTGGCTGGCGGAGGGGAGCTTCTGGCTACTGGTCAAACCCCTGCGGATCGTGCTGATCATCGTGGTGGCGGTGGTGCTGCGGTACCTGCTGCACCGGGCCATCCACCGGCTGGTGACCAGTACCTCGACGGTCGCCGGGCCGACCATCCTGCGGCCGTTGCGGGAACGGACACCGCCGGCTGGGACATTGGTGATGCCGGAACGGCGGCGGCAACGCGCCGAGGCGATCGGCTCGGTGCTGCGCAGCACGGTGAGCGCGACCGTGTTCGGGATCGCCGTGCTGCTGGTGCTTGGCGAACTGAGCTTCAACCTGGCACCGCTGCTGGCCAGCGCCGGCATCGCCGGCATCGCGCTGGGTTTCGGGGCGCAGACCCTGGTGAAGGACTTGCTCGCCGGGCTGTTCATGCTGCTGGAGGATCAGTACGGCGTCGGCGACATCGTCGACCTGGGCGAGGCCACCGGCGTGGTCGAGGCGGTGGGTCTGCGGATCACCACGGTACGGGACGCCCGGGGCGTGCTCTGGTACATCCGCAACGGGGAGATCATCCGGGTCGGCAACAAGAGCCAGGGCTGGGCCATGGTGGTGGTCGACATGCCGATCGGCTTCGCCGACACCGAGCAGGCCACCGCGGTGCTGCGTACCGCCGCCCTGAGGGTGGCCGCCGACGAGGAGATGGCCGGTCACTTCGTGGAGCCGCCGGATGTGCTCGGCGTCGAGCAGGTCACGGTCGACGGCGCGGTGATCCGTACCGTCGCCAAGACCACCGCCGAGGGGCAGTTCGTGGTGGGCCGCGAGTTGCGCCGTCAACTGGCCGCGGCACTGCACACCTCCGGGATCTCGGCACAGATCGTGGCCGGGCGGATGTTCGTCACCCGTGGGTCGGGAGGTGGGCAGGAGGAGCCCGGCCAGGGCGGAACGACTTGACCGGTCACCGGGACGGCGTGTCCGAGTACCGGGACGACGTGTCCACCTCGGCCGACTAGCAGGGACTATGCACCGTATGGCGAAGTGGTTGTCATCCGAATGTTTAGTCGGAGTGACGACAAACCAGCCGTTCACACTAGCCAGATGTCACCCGATCGGGCATGATCCGGGACGAGTGTCATCGGAGTGTCACCACCACTTCGCTCAGCCGTACGTCCGGGACGTTCCCCGGTAGCACCCGCCACGAGCGGGTGCCGCCGAGAACGATGGAGGCGCCGTCCGTGTCCGACGAGGCACAAACCGCCGGGAGTCCGGCGACCTTCCGCGAGGTCTTCGCGGCGGATGAGTTCCGCTTTCTTTTTGTCTCGGTGGCGCTGTCCTGGATCGGCGACTACATCGCGAAGGCAGCGGTCACCGTCCTGGTCTACCGGGAGACGGAGTCGGTGGCCCTGTCGGCCGCCGCCTTCGCGGTCAGCTTCCTGCCCTGGTTGATCGGCGGCCCGCTGCTCACCACGGTCGCCGAGCGGCACCCGTACCACCGGGTGATGATCACCACCGATCTGATCCGGATGGCCCTGATCGCCGTGGTCGCCATCCCCGGCCTGCCGGTCTGGGCGATGATCAGCCTGCTGTTCTGCACCACCCTGGCGAATCCGCCGAACCAGGCCGCCCGGTCCGCGCTGATGCCCACCGTGCTGACCGGTGACCGGCTGATCGTGGGGCTGTCGCTGATCGCCAGCACCGGCCAGCTCGCCCAGGTCGGCGGCTACATCGCCGGCGCGGCGATCGCCTCCGTCAACCCACGGGCGGCGTTGCTGTTGAACGCGACCACCTTCGCCGTCTCGGCCCTGGTGATCCGGCTCGGGGTCCGGGCCCGGCCGGCGGCCACCACCCCGGACCGCCGTCAACACCTGCTCCGCGAGACCGCCGAGGGCTTCCAGCTGGTGTGGCGTACCGACGTGCTGCGGGCCATCGCGATCCTGGTCTGGACGGTCCCGCTGTTCGCCATCGTGCCGGAGGGGTTGGCCGCCGCTTGGGCGGCCGAGCCGGGGGTGTCCGACTCCGAGCGGGGTCTCGCCCAGGCGATGATCATGGCGGCGAGTCCGACCGGCTACATCGTCGGCGGGCTGCTGATCGGCCGGCTGGTCCGTCCAGGCCGCCGACGCAGACTGATCCGACCGTTCGCGGTGGTCGCCCCGCTGGCGCTGGTCCCCACTCTGCTCGACCCGTCTCCGCCGGTGGTGGCGGTGCTCGCCGGGATCTGCGGCTTCGCGGTGGCCGGTCTGCTGCCGGTGACCAACGGGCTGTTCGTCCAGGCGTTGCCGCACGGTTACCGGGCCCGCGCGTTCGGCGTGATCGCTACCGGCATCCAGGTCGGCCAGGGAGCCGCCGTGCTGGTCACCGGTTTGCTCGCCGACCGGTTCGACATCCCGACCGTGGTCGGGTTGTGGAGCCTGACCGGTGCGGTGGTGATCTCCCTGGCGCTGCTGCGGTGGCCGGCCGAGGAGCGCTTCGACGCGGCGATCGCCGCCGTCGCAGCCGCTCCCGGTGCCGCGACCGATGGTGGTGCGGCCAGTAACGGCAACCCTGTACCGCAGGCCCGTGACGCGCAGCAGGCCGACGAGGTCGGCAGCGCCTGAGCGCGCGCTGGCGCACATCATGCCCGCACCGTGCCGCACCGGGGACCGCCGGGCGCGGACCGGCTGGCAGGATGGAGTGGTGACAGCGTCAGATCCTGCCAACGGCCCGGCCGGCGCGACGCCCGCGGCCGGCGGTCCCGCCCCGACCTTCTTCGCCGCCATCGGCGGCGAGCCTGCCTTCCGCCAGCTCGTTGACGAGTTCTATGCCGGCGTCGCCACTGATCCGCTGCTCCGCCCGATGTATCCGGAGCAGGATCTGGGGCCGGCTACGGAGCGACTGACACTGTTCCTGATGCAGTACTGGGGCGGCCCCGGCACGTACTCCGAGCAGCGTGGGCACCCCCGGCTGCGGATGCGGCACGCACCGTTCCGGATCGGTCCGGCGGAGCGGGACGCCTGGTTGACCCACATGCGCCGGGCGGTCGACCGGCTGGACCTGCATCCGGAGCTCGCCGGGATGCTCTGGGACTACCTGGAGCGGGCCGCCTACTTCATGGTGAACGAGCTGGACCCGTCCGATCCGCCCCGGCGCGACCTGGCCGGCGGCTGACCGGCCGTCAGAGCAGGGCGCCCTCGTCGTGCAGCCAGTCGACGAAACTGGTCGCCACGGCCGCTCCGCAGTCCAGCAGCTCGACCAGCAGCGCGTCGTTGGCTCCGGCGGCGAGTGGGACCTGCAGCTCGGCGTAGATGGGCAACTGGCCACGGTCGGTGGGGTCGCCGACGTACGCCTTGCAGAACCGTCTGGTGTGGTTCCACTCGTTGACCACCCGGTAGGCACGGTCGGCCCAGTCGGGCGGCACGGTGGAGTGCGGTCGGGCGCGGACCACCAGGATCTCGTCCTCCGGCCCTTCGAGGGTGAACAGGACAGCGTGCCGCTCCCACATCGCCAGCAGGCTGCCGTCGCCGTCCGCGAGATACCGGATGTCCAACATGTCCAGTGCGGTGCCGATCCGGCGGAGGGTCACCGGCACCACCTGCGGCGATAATTCCTTGCCCGCCGCCGCGGCCGGCGACGGCATCGGGCAGGACGGCCCCGCAGATCTGGTCGGCCCGAGTTCGGTCGACGACCGGGGCGTCTGCTCCGGCGTTCGTGGCGCGGGCGGGCCAAGCCGGACACCGCTGTCCACTCCGGTCCTGCTTCGGGTATCCGGCTCACCACCATCTGCGTGACCGGAGCGCCACGACCACCATGGCATTATCCGCACCTCACTCCCCAGCGGATCCGGGTGCCTACGTTGCGTCGGATCCGAGGCCCGACGGTACCCGGATAGCCGTTCCTAGGCACCCCCCCAACGGACCCCCCGAACCAGAGGGATGAGGGAGCATCATACTTTCGGCTGAGTGATCGTCGGCGTGAGTGCAAGATTGTTAACTCTTTGTGTCCAGGCAACCCCGAACGGCGCATCAAGTGCTACCCAATTGCCTACTGTCCTGACCCGTACCACCGCTTGAGGTGGATCCACGGGGCTGCCCGGCAGGTCGGTCCGGTCCCGACAGTCGACCGGCTCCGGCCGACCGACCGGCTCCACAGTCGTGCCGAGGAAGCCCATCCGGGCCACCGCCTGCACCAGCCCTTGGCGGATCTCGATCCGCTCGCCGGTCGGACCGTCGTCGGTCACCACCACGGCCACGTGGTCGAGCAGGGCGTCCCGTACCGCCCGCTGGCCCACCGCCCGTCCACCGACGCCCTGCGTCTCGGCGGCCCGCAGGGTGCCGGCCGCCGCCACCGCGACCCGGCGCAGATCGGCCGCCGGCACCACCTCGACGGCCCGCGCCGGGCCGGGCGGCAACGGCCACCGCCACGCGCTGTCCCGGCGCGGCGGCAACCCGGTGGAGACCGCCGTCAGCCGGGCCAGCAGCTCCGCGGCGGACACCGTGGCGTCCCCCGGGCCGGGCCCCGCCACGGTCCGCTGCACCAGGACCGCCCACGGCAGGCGGGCCCAGAGCTCGGTGCGGTCCCGGCCGGCCGACCGCAGCCGCACCGGCGCGTCGGGGTCCAGTCGGACCAGCCGGGCCAGGAACGCGCCGGCGTCGGTCAGCCCGGTCAGCCGGTGACCGGCCGACGCCGGGTCAGCCCGGGGTGTACGGCTGGCCATCATGCCTCGGCGGCGTCGGCCGGTCGGACGTACGGCAGCAGGAAGGCCCGCTCCGCCTCGGTCAGCCGACGCGGCCGCCCCCGCTCCAGGTCGAACGGCACCAGCACCGAACGGGCCCGGCTGACCAGCAGGTCGCCGTCGAACATCTCGTAGGCGACCGTGAACCGCGACGGACGGACCTGTTCGATCCAGAGTTCGATCCGGACGGTCGGTGCCTGGTCGGCAGTAGACCGGCCCATCCGGTAGTCGACCGGGCGCAGGTAGTCGACCTCGTGCCGGTGGATCAGCACCCCGTCGGCGAACGAACCGACTCCCCAGGCCCGCCCGCCGGAGAACATCAACGCCACCCGGGCCTCCTCGTACAGCGTCAGGAACCGGGCGTTGTTGACGTGCCCGTACGCGTCGAGGTCGGACCAGCGCAGCGCAGCGTGGAACGTGTAGCGCTGGCCACCGCCGGCGGCCGGGACCTCGCCGGTCGTCGGCGAGGCCCCGGCCAGTGCCGCATCAGTCACGGGTCAGCTTGCGGTAGGTCACCCGGTGCGGCCGGGCCGCTTCCGCGCCGAGCCGGTCGATCTTGTTTTTCTCGTACGCCTCGAAGTTGCCCTCGAACCAGAACCACTTCGCGGGGTTGGTGTCGTCGCCCTCCCAGGCCAGGATGTGCGTGGCGACCCGGTCCAGGAACATCCGGTCGTGGGAGATGACCACGGCGCACCCCGGGAACTCCAGCAACGCGTTCTCCAGGCTGGACAGCGTCTCCACGTCGAGGTCGTTGGTCGGCTCGTCGAGCAGGATGACGTTGCCGCCGATCTTCAGGGTGAGCGCCAGGTTGAGCCGGTTACGTTCACCACCGGACAGCACCTTTGTCGGCTTCTGCTGATCCGGTCCCTTGAAGCCGAACGCGGCCACGTACGCCCGGGACGGCATCTCCACCTTGCCGACCATCAGGTGGTCCAGCCCGTCGGAGACCACCTCCCAGACCGTCTTGCTGCTGTCCAGGCCGGAGCGGTTCTGGTCGACGTACGACAGCTCCACGGTCTCGCCGACCCGGACCTGGCCGCTGTCCGGCTGCTCCAGCCCGACGATCGTCTTGAACAGCGTGGTCTTACCGACGCCGTTCGGACCGATGATGCCGACGATGCCGTTGCGCGGCAGCGAGAAGCTCAGGTCGTCGATGAGGACCCGGTCGCCGAAGCCCTTCTTCAGGCTCACCGCCTCGATGACGGTGTTACCCAGCCGCGGCCCCGGCGGGATCTGGATCTCCTCAAAGTCCAGCTTGCGGGTCTTCTCCGCTTCGCTGGCCATCTCCTCGTAGCGGTCCAGCCGGGCCCGGGACTTGGTCTGGCGCGCCTTGGCGTTGGACCGGACCCATTCCAGCTCCTCGCCGAGGCGCTTCTTCAGCTTTGCGTCGCGACGACCCTCGACCGCCAACCGGGCGGCCTTCTTCTCCAGGTACGTGGAGTAGTTGCCCTCGTACGGATAGGTCCGGCCGCGGTCCAGCTCGAGAATCCAGTTGGCGACGTTGTCCAGGAAGTAGCGGTCGTGGGTGATCGCCATGACGGTGCCGGCGTACTTGGCCAGGTGCTGCTCCAGCCAGTGCACGCTCTCCGCGTCCAGGTGGTTGGTGGGCTCGTCGAGCAGCAGCAGGTCCGGTGCCTCGAGCAGCAGTTTGCACAGCGCGACGCGACGCCGTTCACCGCCGGAGAGCTGGGTCACCTCGGCGTCCGGTGGCGGGCAGCGCAACGCGTCCATCGCGAGTTCGAGCTTGGAGTCGATGTCCCAGGCGTCCGCGTGGTCCAGCTCCTCCTGCAGCTGACCCATCTCGGTCATCAGCTCGTCGGAGTAGTCGGTGGCCATCTGCTCGGCGATCTTGTTGAACCGCTCCAGCTTCGCCTTGGTCTCGGCGACCGCCTCCTCGATGTTGCCGAGCACCGTCTTCGCGTCGTTGAGCGGCGGTTCCTGGGCGAGCATGCCGACGGTGTAGCCGGGCATCAGCCGGGCATCGCCGTTGCTCGGCCGGTCCATGCCCGCCATGATCTTCAGCAGGCTGGACTTGCCGGCGCCGTTCGGGCCGACCACACCGATCTTGGCACCCGGCAGGAAGTTGAGCGTCACGTTGTCCAGCACGACCTTGTCGCCGTGCGCCTTGCGCGCCTTTTCCAGGACGTAGATGAACTGGGCCACGGTGCGGCCTACCTCCAGAACTCTCGTGGGACCCGTCAGTACGGGCAGGTCACGACCCCGCGTACCGGCCGCCGGCACCGACCGGAGCGGCTGCGGGTGGTACGCGGTACGCGGTCGTGCGCAATACGACGATCCCGATCGGTGCGTACGCCGTTGTCAATCCTGACAGGTCCGACGCCCCGGCCGCACCTCACCCCACCGAACGACCGGGATCTTCGCGCCAGTGTTACCTGCCTCATTGCGCCCGGCCGGGTTTCGATGTCCTGATCAGCTGGGCACCAAGAGGGGGACGGGGGTCCGCCCGTCTGGCCCGCACAGTACGCTCATGGCGGTCCCGTAATCACCGGAGGTGTACGGAACGTGACGGTTCGGAGCTCGTTCGTAGTGGTCGCCAACCGCCTGCCGGTGGACGAGGTGACCACGCCGGAAGGTCGCCAGTGGCGGCGCAGCCCCGGCGGTCTGGTGACCGCCCTGCACCCGGTGCTCGCCGCGCACCAGGGCACCTGGGTCGGCTGGGCGGGTGGCGCCGGTGCGGCACCGGAACCCTTCGACCTCGAAGGCATCCGGTTGCACCCCGTCCCGCTGAGCGCCGAAGAGCTGGAACGGTACTACGAAGGGCAGTCCAACGCCACCATCTGGCCGCTGTACCACGACGCGGTCGAGACGCCGGCGTTCAAGCGCCGCTGGCGGGAGGCGTACCGGGTGGTCAACGCCCGGTTCGCCGAGGCTGCAGCGGAGGTCGCCGACGAGGGTGCGACGGTGTGGGTGCAGGACTACCAGCTGCAGCTGGTGCCGGCCATGCTCCGGGAGATCCGCCCGGACCTGCGGATCGGCTTCTTCCTGCACATCCCGTTCCCGCCGATCGAGCTGTTCATGCAGATGCCGCAGCGCGCCGAGATCCTGCGCGGGCTGCTCGGTGCCGACCTGGTCGGCTTCCAACAGCGGCTGGCCGCGCAGAACTTCGTCCGGCTGGCCCGCCACCTGCTCGGGCTGCGGTACGAGGGCCAGATGATCCAGGTCGACGGCCGTAAGGTCAAGGCGGGCGCCTTCCCGATCTCGATCGACGTTCCGGAGATGGAACGGATGGCCCACGACGCGACGGTGGAGGCGCGGGCCAAGCAGATCCGCGCCGAGCTGGGGGATCCGAAGACGGTGATTCTCGGGGTGGACCGGCTCGACTATACGAAGGGGATCGAACTCAGGCTGAAAGCGTTCCGGGAACTTCTTGCTGACGGAAAGCTGACAGTTCCGGACGCGGTTATGGTGCAAGTTGCCACCCCCAGCCGCGAGCGGGTCGAGCACTACCAGGCACTTCGGGTCAAGGTTGAGCGCGAAGTTGGCCGGATTAATGGTGAATTCGGCCGGGTGGGTGTGCCCGCCGTGCACTACCTGCACCAGTCGTACAGTCGCAGTGAACTCGCCGCGCTCTACCGCGCGGCCGATGTGATGATGGTGACACCACTGCGAGACGGAATGAACCTGGTGGCCAAGGAGTACGTCGCGGCCCGCGCCGACACCGGCGGCGCCCTCGTGCTCAGTGAGTTCGCCGGCGCGGCAACGGAGCTGCGTCAAGCGTTCCTGTGCAACCCGCACGACCCGGACGGCGTCAAGGATGCCCTGTTGCGGGCGGTGCACGTCGACAGTTCCGAGGCCCGGCGGCGGATGCGGATCATGCAGCGCCATCTGCGGACCCATGACGTCGGCCACTGGGCCCGCTCCTTCCTCACAGAACTCGGTGTGCCCGAGACGGAGGAATGAATGAGAACGTCCGTCCTTGACGGGGACGTACGCGCGGCCGCGGATCAGATCGATCCCGAGCTGCGCGCGGCGATCGGGCGGATCGCCCGGATGCCGATACTGCTGGTGGCCTGCGACTACGACGGCACCCTCGCACCGATCGTCGAGGACCCGACCAGAGCCGTGCCGCTACCGGAGTCGGTCGCGGCGGTGCGGGCGCTGGCCGCGCTTCCACAGACCACCGTCGCGGTGGTCTCCAGCCGGGCGCTGCGCGACCTCGCCGCGCTCTCCCGACTGCCCAGCGAGGTCCATCTGGTCGGCAGCCACGGGTCCGAGTTCGACATCGGCTTCGTCGAACGGCTGGCCCCCGAGCAACTGCAGGTGCACTCCCAGCTCAAGCGGGAGCTACGGCAGCTGATCAAAGACCAGCCCGGGGTACGGCTGGAGGTCAAGCCGGCCAGCGTCGCGGTGCACACCCGGGGCGCCGATCCGGCGGTCGCCGAAGCGGTCGTCGCGGGGGTCAACACTGGACCGGCCGCCTGGCCCGACGTCACCGTCACCCAGGGCAAGGAAGTCGTCGAACTGTCGGTGGTCGCCACCGACAAGGGCACCGCCCTGGACCAGATCCGCACCCAGACATCGGCCAGCGGCGTGCTGTTCATCGGTGACTCGATCACCGACGAGAGCGCCTTCGCCAACCTGCACGGCCCGGACGTCGGTATCAAGATCGGCGACGGCGACACCCGGGCAGCGTTCCGGGTCGCCGAACCGATCGACGCCGCGCGGGTGCTCGGCGTCCTGCTGGAGACCCGGCGCAACTGGCTCTACGGCGAGCACGCGGTGCCGATCGAGCGCCACTCGATGCTGGCCAACGGCCGGACCATCGCGCTGCTCACCCCGGACGCCAAGGTGACCTGGCTCTGCCATCCCAAGCCGGACTCGTCGGCGATCTTCGCCGATCTGCTCGGCGGCGCACCGGCCGGGCACTTCGCCGTCGCACCGGCCCGCGGCGGGTTCCCGCTGGGCCAGCGCTACCGGCCCGGCACGATGACCGTGGAGACCCGCTGGTCGGGGCTGACCGTCACCGACTGGCTGGACCATCCGCCGGCCGAGTCCTCCGCCGGCGACACGGTGCTACCGGGCGCCGACTCCACCCTGGTCCGGGTGCTCACCGGCACCGGGCAGGCACAGCTGGAGTTCGCGCCGCGCCCAGAGTTCGGCCAGGTGGCCGTGCAGTTGCAGCCGCTCGGTGACGGGCTGCTGGTGCTCGGGTCCAACGAGCCGGTGGCGCTCTACTCCCCCGGGGTGGAGTGGAAGGTCGTCGACGACGGCGGCCGGGAAACCGCCCGTGCCCTGGTCGACCTGGCAGCGCTCGACGGCATGCTCACCATGGAGCTGCGGTTCGGCTCGCACAGCCTGGAACACCACACCGTCACCGTGCAGCAGCGCCAGTCCACCGCGGAACAGCCGTGGCGGGAGTGGGTCCGGCAGCTGAAGCTGCCGAACACCGGCCGGGAGCTGGTCGCCCGCAGCGCGCTCACCCTGCGGGGGCTGTGCCACGAGGCGACCGGCTCGATCCTCGCCGCCGCAACCACCTCACTGCCCGAGGAGCTCGGCGGGGTACGCAACTGGGACTACCGGTACTGCTGGCTGCGGGACGCGGCGATGAGCGCCCGGGCGTTGGTCGACCTCGGCTCGCTGGCCGAGGCCGAGGCGTTCCTGCGCTGGGTGGACGGCTGCGTCGAGCGCACCGGCGGCCACCCGGAGCGGTTGCACCCGCTCTACACGGTGGAGGGACTGGAGCTGGGCGCGGAGGCGGTCATCGACACCCTCCCCGGCTACGCCGGCTCCCGCCCGGTGCGGGTCGGCAACCTGGCCAACCACCAGCTGCAGCTCGACGTGTTCGGGCCGATCGCCGACCTGCTCGCGGTGGTCGCCGATGCCCGTGGTTCGGTGCACGACGACGAGTGGCGGGTGCTGGAGGCGATGGTGCAGGCGGTCGAACGCCGCTGGCACGAGCCGGACCACGGCCTGTGGGAGGCCCGGCTCGCTCCCCGGCACCATGTCTTCTCCAAGGTCATGTGCTGGATGACGGTGGACCGGGCGCTGCGGATGGCGGGCCGGCACGGCGGCGGCGAACGGCCGGACTGGGTCGAGCTGCGCGACCGGATCGGCCGCAACGTGCTGGAACACGGCTGGCACGCCAAGGCCGGCGCGTACACGGTCGCCTACGGCGACGAGGAGATGGACGCCTCCTCGCTGTGGATCGGGCTGTCCGGGCTGCTGCCCGACGACGACCCGCGGTTCCTCGCCACGGTGCTCAAAGTGGAGGCGGACCTGCGCAGCGGCCCGGTGGTGTACCGCTACCGATGGGACGACGGGTTGCCAGGCCGGGAGGGCGGGTTCCACATCTGCACCGCCTGGCTGATCGAGGCATACCTGCGCACCGGGCGGCGCGGTGACGCCGAGGAGCTGTTCGAGCAGATGATCGACACCGCCGGCCCGACCGGTCTGCTGCCCGAGCAGTACGATCCGCTCGCCGAACGCGGGCTGGGCAACCATCCCCAGGCGTACAGTCATCTGGGGCTGATCCGGTGCGCGCTGCTGCTGGACGACATGCTCAAGCTCTGAAACCGGGGCTGGTCCGGCGCGCCGCTCCCCCGGCGCGCCGGACCAGTCAGTCCTCGGTCCGGGCGGCTCGGCCGGCCGGCCGGTCGGCTCGATCGGCCGGCACGTCCAGCGTGCCGACCACGTCGCCGAAGACAACCACGGCCGGCGGCCGCAGTCCGGCGGCGGCGGCCTCGCCGGCCACGGCACCCAGGGTCGACGTCAGCGCCCGCTGGGCACCGGTGGTCGCCTCCTGCACCACCGCCGCCGGGGTGTCCGCGTCACGGCCGTTGGCGAGCAGCGTCTCGGCGATCGCCGGCAGGTTCTTCAGCCCCATCAGCACCACCAGGGTGCCGCGCAGCCGGGCGAGCGCCGGCCAGTCGACGAGCGACAGCCGGTGCCCCGGCGGCAGGTGGCCGGAGACCACGGTGAACTCGTGGGCCACCCCCCGGTGGGTGACCGGGATACCGGCGGCAGCGGGTGCCGCGACCGAACTGCTCACGCCGGGCACCACCGACACCGGTACGCCCGCCTCGACGCAGGCCAGCAGCTCCTCGCCGCCCCGGCCGAAGACGTACGGGTCACCGCCCTTGAGCCGGACCACGACGGACCCGGCCCGGGCCCGGGCCACCAGGATCCGGTTGATCTCCTCCTGGGCGGCAGCCGGGCCGTACGGGATCTTCGCGGCGTCGACCAGCTCGACCCTGGCGGGCAGCTCGTCCAGCAGCAGCCCGGGCACCAGCCGGTCGGCGACCACCACGTCGGCTTCGGCGAGCGCGCGGCGGCCCTTCACGGTGATCAGTTCCGGGTCGCCGGGGCCGGCGCCGACCAGGACCACCCGGCCGGTCGGGCCGGGGCCGGCGGTGGCCGGGGCCTCCCCGGCGGTGCCGGCGACCGGGATGGTGCCGTCGGACAGCCGCTGGTCGATCGCGTCCCGGACCCGGACCGCCCGCTGCGGGTCCCCGCCGCCGAGCACCGCCACGGTCACCGGGCCGTGCCGGGTCACCGCCGGGGTCCAGGCGGTCGCCTCGGTCCGGTCGTCGGCCCGTACGCAGAACACCCGCCGGGGCTCGGCGGCGGCGCTGACTTCGGCCGCCGCCGCCGGGTCGTCGACCGCGACCTGGACCAGCCAGGCCCCGTCGAGGTCACCGGGCTGGAACCGCCGCTGCCGCCAGCCCAGCCGACCGGCGGTGACCAGGCCGTGCAATGCCGGGGTCAGCTCGGGTGACACGACGAGCACGTCGGCTCCGGCGTCCAGCAACGCCGGCACCCGCCGGGTGGCGACCGTGCCGCCGCCGACCACCAGCACCCGCCGGCCGTCCAGCCGCAGCCCCAGTGGGTAGAGGTTCACTTCTCGGAAACTCCCGCCGCGTCGAAGGTGGCCACCTCGTGCAGGACCCGGACCGCACTGGCCACCATCGGCCAGGCGAGCAGGGCGCCGGTGCCCTCTCCCAGGCGCAGCTCCAGGTCGACCAGTGGATGCAGGCCGAGCTGGCGCAGCCCAACGGTAGCCCCCGGCTCCACCGAGCGGTGCCCGGCGACCATCGCGGCGGTGCAGTGCGGGGCCAGGGCCGCCGCTGCCAGCGCGGCGGCCACCGCGCTGACCCCGTCCAGGATCACCGGGATCCGCCGGGCGGCGGCGCCGAGCAGGAAGCCGCAGAGCGCCGCGTGTTCCAGCCCGCCGAGCGCGGCCAGCACACCGACCGGGTCGGCCGGGTCCGGCCGGTGCCGACGCAGCGCCGCCTCCACCACGGACACTTTCCGCTGGTACGTCGGCTCGTCGACCCCGGTGCCCCGGCCGGTGACGTCAGCCGCCGTCGCACCGGTGAAGCCGGCGATCAGGGCCGCCGCCGCGGTGGTGTTGGCGATCCCCATGTCCCCGGTGAGCAGGCTGGCGGCGCCACCGTCGTGCAGGTCGCCGGCGACCCGGATGCCCACCTCGACGGCGGTACGGGCCTCGTCGACGGTCATCGCCGGCCCGCTGGACAGGTCGGCGGTGCCGGGGCGTACCCGGGCCGACACGAGCCCGTCGGCGGGCTCCAGCGGCGCGGCCACACCCACGTCTACCACGGTGACGCTGGCCCCCATCTGGCGGGCGAAGGCGTTCACCACCGCGCCGCCGGCCAGGAAGTTGGCCACCATCTGCGCGGTGACCTCCTGCGGCCAGGGGGTGACCCGCTGCCGGTGCACCCCGTGGTCGGCGGCGAAGACGGCCACCGCGCCGGGCTCGGGCAGCGGTGGTGGGCAGGCCGCGGCGAGGCCGGCGAGCCGTACCGAGAGCTCCTCCAGCGCGCCGAGTGAGCCGGCCGGTTTGGTCAGCCGGGCGTGCAGTGCGCGGGCCTGAGTCATCGCGTCACCGTCAGGTGGCCGGATCCGCGCCAGGGTCGCCTCGACCAGTGAGCCGGTCGGGCCGTCGGG
Source organism: Solwaraspora sp. WMMD937 (assembly GCF_029581175.1). Lineage (NCBI taxonomy): Bacteria > Bacillati > Actinomycetota > Actinomycetes > Micromonosporales > Micromonosporaceae > Solwaraspora > Solwaraspora sp. WMMD937. Next base: position 6,309,910 of record NZ_CP120738.1, read on the forward strand.
CGCAGGACCTCCAGAGCCGTCGGGCATCAGTCCTCCAGGGTGGTCGACAACACGGAGACGAAGGCGTCGGTGGTGGCAGTGTCCCGTACGGCGATCCGCAGCCAGTCGACACCCAGCCCGGGGAAGGTGTCGCCGCGGCGTACCGCGTAGCCCCGCTCACGCAGCCGGTGCCGCACCCGCTGCGCACCGGCGACGTGGATCAGGACGAACGCGCTGGCCGGGGTGCCGGCCACGGTGACCCCGGGCAGTTCGGCGAGCCGTCGGACCAGGTGGGCGCGCTCGGTGGCGAGCGCGGCGGCGAACCGGCGTTCGGCGCCCACCGCCCGGCGGCTGGCGCACACCTCGGCGGCGACCAGCGCCGGAGTGGCGACCGGCCACAGCGGCGCCGCGGTGGCGAGCCGGCGCAGCAGCGGCTCCGGGCCGAGTAGGTAGCCGATCCGCAACCCGGCCAGTCCCCAGGTCTTGGTCAGGCTGCGCACCACGACGAGTCCGGGCAGGTCGCGCCGGTCGGCCAGCGACTGCGGTTCACCAGGTACGCCGGCGGCGCAGGTGGTGTCGGCGAACGCCTCGTCGACGACGACGACCCGGCCCGGTCGGGTGAGCGCGGCGACCGTCTCGGCGGGGTGCAGCACCGACGTCGGGTTGGTCGGGTTGCCGATGAGCACCAGGTCCGCGTCGGCCGGGACGAGGCCGGGGTCGAGGGTGAACCCGGTGTCGGCGGACAACAACACCCGGTCGACCCGGTGCCCGGCGTTACGCAGGGCGGCTTCCGGCTCGGTGAACTGCGGGTGCACCACTACCGGGCGGCGGGCGTCGCGCAGCGCCTGGGCGATCAGGACGAAGCCCTGGGCGGCGCCGGCGGTGAGCAGCACCTCGCAGGCGGGCCGGCGGTGCCGGTCGGCGACGGCCGTGACGGCGGCCCGCTGGTCGGGGTAGCGGGCGAGATCGCGCAGGCTGGCAGAGACCGGTTCGGTCAGCCAGCGTGGCGGTTCGCCGACGCGGACGTTGACCGCCAGGTCGATCAGGCCGGGGGTGGCCTCGACGTCGCCGTGGTGCCCGAGATCGTACTCCTGCATGGTGGCGATCATGCCGGGCGAGCGGGATGGAATCGACGAAGGGTGACGCTTGTGACACGATTCGTCTTATGGTTTTAATCCTTTTGGTCACTTTTTGTGGCTGTCCAGCTTAGCTTTGGGCCGTGAGGAAACGCACCCGCCACCCCGCTCGCAGTGGCCGCCTCGTCCAACTGCTCCGGGCCGGTCTGATCGCCGGTGTCGTGGTCGCCGCCGCCGCGTACCCGATGGCCGCCGTCGCCGGTCTCGGCGTCATCGCAAGCACCAGGGCGATCGACCAGATTCCCAGCGAGCTGCGCGACGCCCAGCCCGCCCAGACGTCATACGTCTACGCCGCCGACGGCAAGACCCTGGTGACGATGTTCTACGAGGAGCACCGCAAGTACGTACCGCTGACCGAGATGTCGCCGTTCATCCAGCAGGCCATCGTCGCCTCCGAGGACAACCGGTTCTACCAGCACTCCGGCGTCGACCCGAAGGGCGTCGCGCGGGCCTTCGTCGCCAACCAGCAAGCCGGCGGGGTGTCCCAGGGCGGCTCCACCCTGACCATGCAGTACGTCCGGCTCGCCCTGCAGCAGACCGCCCAGAACCCGCTGGAGCTGCAGGCGGCCACGGCACAGACCCCCGGCCGCAAGATCCGGGAGATCCGGATCGCCATGGAGCTCGAGAAGCAGATGTCCAAACCGGAGATCCTGGAGCGGTACCTCAACGCCGCCTACTTCGGTCACCGGGCGTACGGCATCTACGCCGCCGCGGAGATCTTCTTCTCCAAGCACCCGAAGGCGCTGACCGCCAGCGAGGCCGCGCTGATCGCCGGACTGGTCAAGGCACCGTCGGAGTACGATCCGGCGACATCGGACCAGGCCGCGGCCACCGAGCGGCGCAACTACGTCATCGACCGGATGGCCGACCTGGGCTACCTCTCCCCGGTCGCGGCCGAGCAGGCCAAGGCCGAACCGATCCGACTCAACCTGAGCACCCCGCCGAACGAGTGCGTGTCGGTGCCGCAGGAGCACAACGACTGGGGCTTCTTCTGCGACTACCTAAAGTCCTGGTGGATGAGCCAGAAGGCGTTCGGCGACAGCCCGTCCGAGCGGCTGGCCAACCTGCGTACCGGCGGGTACCGGATCGTCACCAGCCTCGACCCCGGCATCCAGAAGGTCGCCCAGGAACAGGTCACTTCCCGGGAGTCGATCGGCAGCCCGTTCGCGCACGGCCTGGTGGCGGTCGAACCCGGCACCGGACAGGTCAAGGCGATGGCGGTGAACCGGGTCTACTCGCTCGACCAGACCGGCAACGGCCAGCACTCCAACCCCAACCTGCGGGAGAAGGTCAAAGGCAACTACCCGAACACGGTGACACCGCTGCTCGGCGGCGGCGACCTGCCCGGGTACCAGGCCGGCTCGACCTTCAAGATGTTCACCATGCTGGCCGCGCTGGACGCCGGAATGCCGTTGCGTTCCGGATTCAACGCGCCGCACCGGATCAACTCCATCTACGACGGCGGCCAGGGCAGCAGCAGTTGCGGCGGACGGTGGTGCCCGAGCAACGCCGACGGGTCGATGGCCGGCTTCCACTACATGTGGTCCGGGTTCGGTAAGTCGGTCAACACCTACTTCGTCTGGCTGCTGCAGCAGGTCGGCGCGGAGAAGGCGGTGCAGATGGCCGAGCGGCTCGGGCTGCGTTGGCGTACCGACGTCGACCGGCGCAACGCCTCACCCGAGTACGCCAGCAAGTGGGGTGCGTTCACCCTCGGCGTCTCCGACGTGACCCCGCTGGAAATGGCGAACGCGTACGCCACCATCGCCGCCGACGGCAGCCACTGCGAGGACTCCCCGGTGTTGGCGGTGGAGAACCCGGACGGCACCCCGGTCACCTACCGGGCGTTGACCGGGGTCGACGTCGAGGTGGCCACCCCGCGCTGCCGGGCGGCCTTCTCGCCGGACGTGGCCCGAGCCGCCACCGACGCCGCCCGCTGCCCGGTCGGTGACCGCCCGGCCGCTGGCGGCTGTGGCGGCTGGGCCACCGCCGAAGGGGTCGCCAAGGCGGTCGGGCGGCCGGTTGCCGGCAAGACCGGTACCACCGACAGCACCCGGTCCGCCTGGTTCACCGGCTACACCCCGGAACTCGCCGTGGCCAGCTTCATCGCCGACCCGGACAACCCGTTCAACGCGGTCGGCGACTGGCAGTCGCAGAAGCCGGTGGACTCGGCCGCCGGAACGTTGAAGAACGCCCTCAAGGGCAAGCCGCCACGCCAGTTCACCCCGCCGTCAGCCGAGATCGTCGGCTGAGGCCACCAGCACCGGCTCGGTGTCCTCGTCGTCGCCGACCGACGGCGGCCGCGGCCCGGCCGGGTGCGGTGCGGCCGGGTGCGGTGCGGCCGGCCCCGGCGGCACCGGCGGGCCGGGCTCACCGGGCGGCGGGCCGACCCGGCCGTCGCCCGCCCCCGGCCGGCCGTCGGCGGCGGCGACCACCAGCCGCCGGGCGATCTCCGGTGCCCCCGCCCAGTGCAGCGTCAACTGGGAGGCGTGCACCCGACGCCAGACGAAACCCTCCGGCACCCCGTTGCCCCACGTCCACGCGGGGGTGTGGCCGGCACGCGGGGAAACCACCGCCTGGTGCTGCTTGTAACCGATCAGTCGACCACCGAGCGGCGCGACCGGAGTGGCCGCCCGCGACGTCGCCTCCCGGTAGCCGACGATCATCCGGTCGGTGGTCGACGCCGCCGCGTCGAACACCTCACCCATCGGCCGCCCGTCACACTCCCGGACCAGCCAGAGCAGCCCGGTCCCCTCGGCCAGTACCGGCCGGCCGGACCGGGCCAGGTCGGCCACCGCGAGGGTCAACGCCCGGTTCCCCGACAACTCCGGCAGGTAGGTCTCCGGCAGCCCGCCGGGCAGCACCAGCGCCGCCGTCGCCTCCGGCAACGACTCGTCCCGCAGCGGGTCCACCGGCACCACCGCGGCACCGGCGGCGGTGAGCAGTTCGACGGTCTCCGCGTAGCCGTAGATCAGCTCAGCGGTGCCGGCGACCGCGATCACCGGACGCCGGGCCGGCGGCGGCGCCGGCGGCACCCCGGCCGCCTCGGCCTCGGCGGCCAACGCGTCGCCGGCGGTCCACTCCGGCACCGGCAGCGGCGGCGCCGACCGGGCCATCGCCAGCACCAGGTCCAGGTCGACGGCCGCGTCCACCGCCTCACCGAGCCGACGGATCAGCCGTACCGTGTCGATGTTGTGATGCGCGACCGGCACCACCCCGGCCGGGCGCGGGATCCCCGCCGGCAGTTCACCCCGGTGCAGCGCGCCGAGCACCGGCACGCCGATCTCGTCCAACGCGGTACGGAGCACCTGTTCGTGCCGCGCCGAGCTGACCCGGTTGAGGATCACCCCGCCGAGCCAGAGCAGTTCGTCGTACGCCCGGAAGCCGTGCACCAGCGCGCCCACCGACTGACCCATCGTCGCCGCGTCCACCACCAGCAGCACCGGGGCACGCACGGCGGTGGCGACAGTGGCCGTGGACGGACTGTCCGGTCGGCTGCCGAGACCGTCGAACAGCCCCATCGCCCCGGCGACCACGGCGATGTCGGCGCCGGCCGCACCGTGCGCCAGCAACGGACCGATCCGCCCGGAGCCGACCAGCATCGGGTCCAGGTTGCGGCCCGGACGCCCGGCGGCGGCACCCAGGTACGCGGCGTCGGTGTGGTCCGGCCCGACCTTCAGCCCGGCGGTGTTCAGCCCTCGGTGCCGCAGCGCGGCCAGCAGGCCGATCGCCACCGACGACTTGCCGTGGCCGGATGCGGGGGCGCTCACCACCAGGCGGGGCAGGGACGGCATCTACGACTCCTCTGTACGTACGGGTGGCGGACGGTCCCGGGCCCGACGGACGTCCGGTGGGGTCGGCCGGACCGCCACCGGCGGCATCGGTGGAACAGCCGCAAGACGATACCCGGTAGTCTCCGCCATGTGTACCGGTTCCTGCTGACGCCCCGGTGGCTGGGCTACCTCGTGGTGGCGCTGGCCGCCGCCGCGGTGATGGTGCAGCTGGGAAACTGGCAGCTCGACCGCTACCACCAGCGCAGCGCGGTCAACGACCGGATAGACGCCGCCGGGCAGCAGACCCCGGCCGAGCTGACCCGGGCCGCCGGCCACCCGGGCCCGGCACCCGGCCAGGCCGGCGACGCTCCGCCGGAGTCGGCGACCTGGACCAGGGTGACCGCCGTCGGACACTACGACAGCGACAACGACGTGCTGGTCCGCAGCCGTACGGTGAACAGCCGGGTCGGCTACGAGGTGCTCACCCCGCTGGTGCTGGCGGACGGTTCCGCGGTGCTGGTCGACCGGGGCTGGATCCCGCCGGACGACAGCGGGCTCGCCGTCGCGCCGCCGGTGCCGCCGGCGCCGACCGGCGAGGTGAGGGTGACCGGGCTGCTGCGCCAGCCGGAGCCGATGTCCGGCTCGGTGACCCGCCAGGATGGCACGCTGCAGACCCGGCGGATCGCCACCCCGGTGCTCGCCGCCGAGTTGCCCTATCCGATCTACGGCGGCTACGTGCTGCTGCAGGAGCAGGATCCGCCGGCCGACCCGGTCTTCGTCGCCGTACCGATCCGGCACGAGAACAGCTGGCAGAACGGCGGCTATGTGGCCCAGTGGTGGATCTTCGCGGCGATGACCCTGGTCGGTTTCGGCTGGCTGGCCCGGCGCGAGGCACACCACCGGCGGCGGCCGGCCGGTGACGGTGACCGGGCCGACGCCATCGGAGGCGATGCCGACCCGGTCGACCGGCGTCCGACTACCGTGCGGTGAGCCCGACCGACCCGTCGCCCGGCGGCCTGGCCCGCCGGCTGGGCACCGGCGACGCGGTGGTCGTCGGTCTCGGCGCGATGATCGGCGCCGGGGTGTTCGCCGCGTTCGCCCCGGCGGCGGCGGCCGCCGGCGGCTGGCTGCTCGCCGCGCTCGGCGTCGCCGCCGTGGTGGCCTACTGCAACGCGATGTCGTCAGCGCGGCTGGCCGCCCGTTACCCGGAGTCCGGCGGCACCTACGTGTACGGCCGACAACGCCTCGGCGACCTCTGGGGCCACCTCGCCGGCTGGGGGTTCGTGGTCGGCAAGACCGCCTCGTGCGCGGCGATGGCACTCACTGTCGGCAGCTACCTGGCACCGGGGTACGCCCGGCCGGTCGCCGTCGCGGCGGTGGTCGCGCTCACCGCGCTGAACCTGTTCGGCGTACACCGGTCGGCGCTGGCCACCCGGATCATCATCGGTGTCGTACTGGTGGTGCTGGCGGCGGTGGTCGTGGCCGGCCTGCTCGGCGGCACCGGGCCGGTCGTCGGCGCGGCGGGCGGCGCACCCGTCGACGGTTGGGGGGTGCTGCAGGGCGCCGGGCTGCTCTTCTTCGCCTTCGCCGGCTACGCCCGGATCGCCACCCTCGGCGAGGAGGTCCGCGACCCACGGCGCACCATCCCGCAGGCGATCCCGATCGCGCTGGGCATCGCCCTGACGGTGTACGCGCTGGTCGCGATCGCCGCGTTGCGGGCCCTGGGCCCGGCCGGACTTGCCGGCGCACCGGCGCCACTGGCCGCCGCCGTGTCGCAGGCCGGCGCCGGCTGGTTGACCCCGGTGGTACGGATCGGCGCGGCGACGGCGGCGCTCGGCGCGCTGCTGGCGTTGATCCTCGGGGTGTCCCGGACAGTGTTCGCGATGTCCCGGGGCCGGCACCTGCCGGCCGGGCTGGACGCCGTACACCCACGTCGGCAGGTGCCGCACCGGGCGGAGATCGCGGTCGGGGTCGCGGTGGTCGCCCTGGTCTGCGTCGCCGACCTGCGGGAGGCGATCGGCTTCTCGTCGTTCGGCGTACTGATCTACTACGCGGTGGCCAACGCCGCCGCGCTGACCCTGCGCCGTGACGAGGGCGCGCTACCGAAGCCGGTGCCGGTCGTCGGGATCTCCGGTTGTCTGCTGCTGGCCGCCACCCTGCCCGGCACGGCGGTGCTCGCCGGGCTGGCGGTCTTCGCCGTCGGTGCCGTCGTCTGGTGGGCCGGCCGCGGTGTCCGCGCCCGCCGCTGAGCCGTCCGGCCGCCCGCTGAGCCTTGCCCGGCGGCGAGGGAACCCACCTGGTTGTCCTGGAGCCGATTTGACGGCGATGACGGTCCCTCGACGGCCCGGACCGTGGAGCTGCCGGTCCCGCTGCCCGGGGCGCCAGCACCCGGGCAGCGGGACCGGCAGCGTCAGAAGCCGCGGGCCAGCCGGTGGTACGCCTGGCTCCAGCGCAGCTCGGCGGCGAACCGCCGGACCGTGGTGTCGGCGTCGATGACCGCCAGTTCGGTGCCGGTCATCTCGGCCAGGTCGTGCAACTCGTCCACCCCGACGGCCTGGGAGAGGACGGTGTGGTGCGGGCCGCCGGCGGTCAGCCATGCCTCCGCCGACGTCGGCAGGTCCGGCTCGGGGCGCCACACCGCCCGGGCCACCGGCAGCTTCGGCAACGGCTGTGCCGGCGGCACGACCTCTATCTCGTTGGCCACCAGACGGAACCGTTCGCCCAGGTCGACCATGCCGAGCACGACGGCCCGGCCGGGTGCGGCATCGAAGACCAACCGCACCGGGTCCTCCCGGCCGCCGATGCTCAGCGGATGGATCTCACACGACGGGGTGTCGGCGGCGATGCTCGGGCAGACCTCCAGCATGTGCGCCCCGAGGATCCGCTCCTGCCCAAGGGTCAGATCGTAGGTGTAGTCCTCCATGAACGACGTACCACCGGAGGTGCCGACGGACATGGTCTTGAGGGTGCGCACCAGTACGGCGGTCTTCCAGTCGCCCTCACCACCGAAGCCGTAGCCGTCGGCCATCAGCCGCTGCACCGCAAGACCGGGCAGCTGCCGCAGCCCGCCCAGGTCCTCGAAGTTGGTGGTGAAGGCCCGGAAGCCGCCCTCGGTCAGGAAGCCGCGCAGACCCAGCTCGATGCGGGCGGCGTAGCGCAGCGAGTCGTGCCGGTCGCCACCGGCCCGCAGCGCCGGGTCCACCCGGTACCGCTGCTCGTACTCGTCGACGAGGACCTTGACGTCGGGGTCCGGTACCGCGTCGACCGCCTCGACCAGCTCGTTCACACCGTACGTGTTGACCGAGACGCCGAACCGGACCTGCGCCTCCACCTTGTCGCCTTCGGTGACCGCGACGTTGCGCATGTTGTCGCCGAACCGGGCCAGCTTCAGTGACCGCAGCTCGGTGTGGCCGATCGCGGCCCTCGCCCAGCCGGCGATCCGACCGACGACCCGGGGGTCGCTGACGTGGCCGGCGACGGTCTTGCGGGCCACCCCGAGCCGGGTCTGCACGTAGCCGAACTCGCGGTCGCCGTGCGCGGCCTGGTTCAGGTTCATGAAGTCCATGTCGATCTCGGCCCACGGCAGCGTCACGTTCGCCTGGGTGTGCAGGTGCAGCAGCGGCTTGCGCAGCGCGTCCAGACCGGAGATCCACATCTTCGCCGGGGAGAACGTGTGCATCCAGGCGACCACCCCGACCACGCCGGGTTCGGCGTTGGCGGCGAGGCAGACCCGCAGGATCTCCTCCGGGCTGGTCAGCACCGGCCGCCAGACGATCTTGACCGGCAGCCCGTCGGCGTCGTCCAACCGCCGGGCGATCTCCTGGGACTGCTCAGCCACCTGCTGCAACGTCTCCGGACCGTACAGCCCCTGGCTGCCGGTCAGAAACCACACCTGCGCCGACCGCATCGATGCCTCCATCACCACGGATCCCCCCTGTGCCACACTTCTCGGTCCCATCTAGACAATCTCTGCCGGCTGCGGTTCACCGCTGGCCGTACACGTTCTGGTAGCGCTCGTACAGCGCGTCGACCGCCGCCTGCGGCAGCGGCTCGACCGGACCGAGCTGGCGGGCCAGGTGGATGGTGCGGGCCACGTCCTCGCACATCACCGCCGCCTTCACCGCCGCCTTCGCGGTCGCGCCGATGGTGAACGGGCCGTGCTGGCGCATCAGCACCGCCGGTGAGCGGTGTCCGGTGAGCGTCGCGACGATGCCACGGCCGATCGCGTCGGAGCCGATCAACGCGAACGGCCCGACCGGGATCTCGCCGCCGAACTCGTCGGCCATCGCGGTCACCGCGCACGGGATCGGTTCGCCGCGCGCCGACCAAGCGGTGGCGTACGGGCTGTGCGTGTGCACCACCCCGCCGACGGACGGCATGTGCCGGTAGACGTACGCGTGTGCCTCGGTGTCGCTCGACGGCGCGTAGTCGCCCTCGACCAGCGTGCCGTCCAAGTCGGTGACGACCATGTGCGCCGGGGTCAGCTCGTCGTAGCTGACCCCGGACGGCTTGATCACCAGCAGGTCGGCGCCGGGTACCCGGGCCGAGACATTGCCGCTGGTCCAGGTGACCAGCCCCCAGCGGGTCAGGTGCTCGTGCAGCCGGCACACCTCGGCACGCAGTCGGGTGATCTCGGCGGCGAGTTCGGCGGAGTGGATGGCGGTTGTCGTCGTCATTACGCGGAAGCCTCCCGGTCGGAGCGGGCGAGCGCGGCGTTGCGGATGTCCCGCAGCCGGTGCATCGCCTTGTCGGCACCGGCGCCGAAGTGGTCGTGCAGCAGCTGGTACTCGGCGTACAGCCGGTCGTAGCCGGCGGCGGCGTCGGGGTCGGGGCGGTAGACGGCGGTCTCCACCGCGCCCATCACCCCTGCTGCAGTGACCACGTCCGGGTAGGCCCCGGCGGCGACCGCCGCGTGGATCGCCGAACCGAGCGCCGGTGCCTGGTCGGAGCTGGCCACGCTGACCGGCCGGCGCAGCACGTCGGCGTAGATCTGCATGATCAGCTTGTTTCGTTTCAGCCCGCCGGCGACGACGAACTCGGTCACCGGCAGCCCGGCCCGTTCGAACGTCTCCACAATGGTGCGGGTGCCGAACGCGGTCGCCTCGATCAGCGCCCGGTAGATCTCGTCCGGCCGGGTGGCCAGGGTCAGCCCGACGATCAGCCCGGACAGGTGATGGTCGACCAGGACCGACCGGTTGCCGCTGTGCCAGTCCAGGGCGACCAGCCCGTGCCCGCCGACCGGCTGCTCGGCGGCCTGCCGGGTGAGCAGGTCGTGCACGCTGAGTCCGAGACGCGCCGCCTCGTCGTGCACCGCCGGCGGTACGCCGTTGTCGACGAACCAGGCGAAGATGTCGCCGACGCCGGACTGGCCGGCCTCGTAGCCGTACGCCCCGGCGGTGATGCCACCGTCGACGACGCCGCAGATGCCGGGGACCTCGACCAGGTCGGTGCCGTTCATCACGTGGCAGGTGGAGGTGCCCATCACGGCGAGCAGCTGGCCCGGTGCGACCGCCCGCGCGGCCGGTGGGGTGACGTGCGCGTCGACGTTGCCGACGGCGACCGCGATGCCGACCGGCAGCCCGGTCCAGCCGGCGGCCTCGGCGGTCAGCCCGCCCGCCCGGGCGCCCAGCGGCAGGATCGGATGCGCCAGCCGGGTGACCGCGAAGTCGGCGAAGTCGGGGTGCAGCGCGGCCAGGTACGCCGGGTCCGGATACCGGCCGTCCTGGTGGATGCCCTTGTAGCCGGCGGTGCAGGCGTTACGGGTCTCGGCGCCGCACAGCTGCCAGATGATCCAGTCGGCGGCTTCGATCCACCGCTCGGTACGGGTGTAGACCTCCGGGTCCTCCTCCAGCACCTGCAGCGCCTTGGCGAACTGCCACTCGGCGGAGATCTTGCCGCCGTACCGGCCGATCCACGGCTCGCCGCGCTGGTGGGCGAGGGCGTTGATCCGGTCGGCCTGCGGCTGCGCCGAGTGGTGCTTCCACAGCTTCGGCCAGGCGTGCGGCCGGTCGGCCAGCTCGGGCAGCTGGCACAGCGGGGTGCCGTCGGCCAGGGTCGGCAGCACGGTGCACGCGGTGAAGTCGGTGGCGATGCCGATCACCTGCGTCGGATCCACCCCCGCTTCGACGAGCGCCGCCGGTACGGCGTACCGCAGCACGTCCCGGTAGTCCTCCGGGTCCTGCAACGCCCAGTCCGGCGGCAGCGGTTTGCCGCTGGTGGGCAGGGCCCGGTCGATGACGGCGTTGCGGTACTCGTGCACCGCCGAGCCGGCTTCGGCGCCGTCGGCGACCCGGACCACGACGGCCCGCCCGGACAGGGTGCCGAAGTCGATGCCGATGGTGTACTGGTCGGTGTTCACCCGTTCTCCCTGTGGTGGATTCTGGCCTGGCCACTATGGTGAGTCATCTGCGCCGCCGGGTGACCAGGCGTTGCAGAATGATGAAGGCGAACAGCAGCACCCCGATGACGATCTTCGTCCACCAGGAACTCAGATTCGCCTGGAAGGCGATGATCGTCTGGATGAGACCGAGCACCCCGACGCCGAGGACGGTGCCGAGCAGGTACCCCGATCCGCCGGTCAGCAGCGTGCCGCCGATCACCACCGCGGCGATCGCGTCGAGTTCCATTCCCTGGGCGTGCAGGCTGTAGCCGGAGAGCATGTAGAAGCTGAGCAGCACGCCGCCGAGGGCCGCGCAGAACCCGCTGACGGTGTAGACGGCGATCCGGGTCCGCCCGGCCGGCAGCCCCATCAGCAACGCGGACTGCGGGTTGCCGCCGATCGCGTACACGTTGCGGCCGAACGGCGTGTACGCGAGCACGAAGGCGGCGATCAGCACGACGACGAGCGCGATGACCACGCTGATCGAGATGAAGTAGCCGTCGCCGAAGCGGATCCGGTGTTGCGCCGCCGCGGTCCAGAACGCGTCGGTGATCGGGATCGAGTCGCTGGTGATCAGGTGGCAGAGCCCACGGGCGAAGAACATCCCGGCGAGGGTCACGATGAACGGCTGGATGTCGAAGAAGTGGATGATCAGGCCCATCAGCAGCCCGAGCGTGGTGCCGATGAGCAGGACCAGCGGCAGTACCACACCGGCCGGCCAGCCCTCGCGCAGCAGCACGGCGGCGCAGACGGTGGTCAGGGCGACCACCGCGCCGACCGACAGGTCGATGCCGCCGGTGAGGATCACGAAGGTCATCCCGACCGCGACGACCAGCAGGAAGGCGTTGTCGACGAAGACGTTCAGCAGGATCTGCGGCTGGGCGAACCCGGTGTAGTTGAGCGCGCCGAGGCCGTACATGGTGGCGAGCAGGGTGAGCGTGGCGAGCACCGGCAGGTGCCGTTGCTGCGGCAGGTACCGCCGGGGGCGGACGGTCGGCGTCGGCGCGGTGGCCGTCGCCTGCCGGGGGTCGCTGACGTCGATCATGCCCGTACCTCCGCCTCTGCCTGCGCCGTCGGGCCGGCCTGCCGGGGCAGCCCGCCACCGGTGCCGTCCGGTCGCTTCCCGGACGGCGAACCGGGCGGGGAGCCGGGTGGGCGGTCCGGGCCGCCCCGGCGGGTGATCCCGGCCAGCCGGGCGCGGAACGCCGACGACTGGGCCAGGCACAGCACGATGACCACGACCGCCTTGAACAGCAGCGTCGCCTCGCTGGGGATGCCGATGGTGTAGATGGTGATGTCCAGCGCCTTGATGATCACCGCGCCGAGGACGCTGCCGGCGAGGGAGAACCGGCCGCCGGTGAGCGCGGTACCGCCGATGACGACTGCGAGGATCGCGTCGAGCTCGATCAGGTTGCCGGCGTTGTTGCCGTCGGCGCTGGAGACGTTGGAGCTGAAGATCAGACCGGCGATGCCGGCGCAGAGTCCGGCGAAGACGTACGCCAGGATGACGAGTTGCCGGGCGCGGATGCCGGCCAGTCGGCTGGCGGTCGGGTTGCCGCCGACCGACTCGACCAGCATGCCGAGCGCGCTGCGCCGGATCAGCAGCGCCGCGGCGGTGACCACTGCGACGACGATGAGCACCGACACCGGCAGGGTGAGCGCGTAGCCGGCGCCGATCACCTTGTACGGCGCCGAGTTGACGTTGATGATCTGCCCGTCGGTGATCAGCTGGGCCAGCCCTCGGCCGGCAACCATCAGGATCAACGTGGCGATGATCGGCTGGATGCCGATCGCGGCGACCAGGGTGCCGTTCCAGAGGCCGAGCAGCACCGACAGCCCGAGCGCGAGGACGACGGCGAACAGTACGCCGCCGACGCTGTTCTGGTCGGCCAGACCGCTGATGTGCAGGCAGGCGAGCGCGCCGGAGATGGCCATCACCGAGCCGACGGACAGGTCGATGCCGCCGGTGGCGATGACCACGGTCATCCCGACGGCGACCAGGACCAGCGGGGTGCTGGCCCGCAGGATGTCGATCAACGACCCGTACAGGTGCCCGTCGCGAACCGTGATGGAGAAGAAGCTCGGGGTGAAGAACAGGTTGCTGACCAGCAGCAGCACCAGGATCAGCACCGGCCAGAACAGCCGCTGCCGGACCAGGCCGGTCAGTCGTCGATGCGTGTCGCTCATGCTGCCGCCTCCCCGGCGATGGTCCGCATGATCCGGTCCACGTCGACGCCCGCGCCGTTGGCGAGCTGGTCGATCATCTGCCGGTCCCGCAGTACCGCGATCTTGTGGCTGAGCCGGAGGACCTCCTCCAGCTCGGCGCTGATGAACAGCACCGCCATGCCGCCGCCGGCCAGCTCGACCACCAGGCGCTGGATCTCCGCCTTGGCACCGACGTCGATCCCCCGGGTCGGTTCGTCGACGATGAGCAGCTTAGGCTCGGTGATCAGCCAGCGGGCCAGCAGCACCTTCTGCTGGTTGCCGCCGGACAGGTTGCGGATCGGCAGCTCCGGGTCGGCCGGGCGGATCTGCAGCGCGGCGATGTACTTGGCGACCAGCTCGTCCTGGCGGCGACGCGGGATCGGTCGGGCCCACCCCCGGGCGGCCTGCATGGCGAGGACCAGATTCTCCCGTACGGTCAGGTCCTCGACGACGCCCTCGGCCCGCCGGTTCTCGGAGCAGAAGGCGATGCCGTTGGCCATCCCGGCGCGCGGGCCGCGCAGCGCGGTCGGCTTGCCGGCGATGCTCACCCGGCCCCGCTCCGCGCGGTCGGCGCCGAACAGCAGTCGGGCCGCCTCGGTACGCCCCGATCCGAGCAGCCCGGCGAAGCCGACCACCTCGCCGGCGTGGATGGTCAGGTCGAACGGGGCGATCGCCCCGGACCGGCCGAGTCCGGTGGCCTCCAGCACCGGCTGGCCGCCCTCCAGGGTGGCCAGGTCCGGCTTGGACTCACCGTCGAGCTGCTCCAGCACGCTGAGGTCCTTGCCGATCATCTTGGCCACCAGCTCCAGCTGGCTCAGCTGCGCGACCGGCCACTCACCGATCAACCGGCCGTTGCGCAGCACGGTCATCCGGTCGGCGATCTCGTAGACCTGGTCAAGGAAGTGCGAGACGAACAGGATCGCCACGCCGGACTCTTTGAGCTGGCGGATCACCGCGAACAGCTGTTCCACCTCGGAGGCGTCCAGGCTGGAGGTCGGCTCGTCGAGGATGAGCACCTTGGCCGAGATGTCCACCGCGCGGGCGATGGCGACCATCTGCTGTACGGCGAGCGAGTGGCTGGACAGCGACGCCGTCACGTCGATGTCGAGGTGCAGCCGGTGCAGCAGCTCGGCCGAGCGGCGCCGCATCGTGACCCACCTGATCGCGCCGAACCGACGGGGCTCCCGCCCGATGAAGATGTTCTCCGCCACCGACAGGTTGGGGCAGAGGTTCACCTCCTGGTAGACGGTGCTGACGCCGGCCTGCTGGGCCTGCAGCGGACCGGCGAACCGCACCTGCCGGCCGGCGAGCCGGATCTCGCCGCGGTCGATCCCGTAGACCCCGGTGAGAACCTTGATCAGGGTGGACTTGCCGGCGCCGTTCTCGCCCATCAGGGCGTGCACCTCGCCGGGGAACATCCGGAAATCGACGTCGTCGAGCGCGACGACGCCGGGGAAGGTCTTGCCGATCCCGGTCATCTCCAGGATCGGCGCCGCGTCGGTCATCCGTACCTCTCACTGCTGTCGCTGCGGCCGGCCACCGCCGGCCCGGTCGGCGCCTGCGGGGGCCGACCGGGCCGGCGGCCGGCGCCTGCCCCGTCGTCCTGCCCGGCGTGGTGGCCGGGCAGGACGACGGATCGGCTCAGTACTCCCGGGTGGGCAGCGCTTCCTTGGCCTGCTCCTGGGTGAAGGTGGTCTCCTCGGTGACCACCCGCTTGGGCACCGACTCACCGGCGTGCACCTGCTCGACCAGCTCCATCAGCTGTGGCCCGAGCAGCGGGCTGCACTCCGCGATGAAGTTGATCTTGCCGTCGGCGAGCGCCTGCATGCCGTCGCGGACCGCGTCGATCGTGATGATCGTGATGTCCTGGCCGGGCACCAGACCGGCGGCCTCGATCGCCTCGATCGCGCCGAGACCCATGTCGTCGTTGTGTGCGAAGAGCACGTCGATGTCGTCGTGGGCCTGGAGGAAGGCCTCCATGACCTCCTTGCCCTTGGCCCGGGTGAACTCACCGGTCTGCGACGCGATGATCTCGAACTTCGGGTCGGCCGCGATCGCCTCGCCGAAGCCCTGCTTGCGGTCGTTGGCCGGGGCCGAGCCGGTGGTGCCCTGCAGCTCGACGATCCGCACCGGTCCCGACTCGTCGGCGAACTCCTCGACCAGCCACTCCCCGGAGAGCCGACCCTCGAGGACGAAGTCGGAGCCGATGAAGGTCTCGTAGAGCGTCTCGTCCTGCGAGTCCACCGCCCGGTCGGTCAGGATCACCGGGATCTCGGCGTCCTTGGCCTCCTTGAGCACCGTGTCCCAGCCGGACTCCACGACCGGGGAGAAGGCGATCACGTCGACCCGCTGGGCGATGAAGTTGCGGATCGCCTTGATCTGGTTCTCCTGCTTCTGCTGGGCGTCGGCGAACTTCAGGTCGATCCCGGCCTCGGCCGCGGACTCCTGGATCGACTTGGTGTTCGCGGTACGCCAGCCACTCTCGGCACCGACCTGGGAGAAGCCGAGGACGATCTGGTCGTCGCCCCCGCCACCCCCCTCCGCGCCCGAGTCACCACAGGCGGCGGTGGTCGCCACCATCATCGCCGCGATCATGACGGCGGAAAAACGTCTGAACACTGCCTACCTCCCGCTGAGGCTGATGTCGTCCGCCGGTTGGCCGGACGACCGGCGGTCGAAACGGCCCACGGATGCGGTGGACCGATTGTTAGCGTTAACTTTGTGGCCTGGTCAAACACCCGGTGTGCGCCGAGCTTCCGACCTACCGACACCCTTCCCAGGTGGCCAGACTGGTCGGGATGCCATCGGCGGCTGGGGCTCAACCGCCGCGTTTCAGGAGTGTTACCGTTCTCATCAAGCACGTCAAGGGGGTGGATCGCGGCCGTTACCGCTCTGTTGCGACAACTTTCCCCGGCAGCGCCGAGTGGAGCTGGACGTTCAGATGAGCGATAACATCGACAACGGTCGCAGACAAGGATATCCGGTCCGGTGCCCGCAGTGGGCAACCGCTGCCGGATCGGTGGAGCCAGGTTCTCCCCTCGGCTCGCCGCCAGCCCATGGCGGCTCCCGGCGGGTGACCGCTAACCTCGCTGTTGACGGAGCTGGCACGGGCACCGGAAGACAGCCCGGCCCACCCGGCCGGTCCAGTTCCGCAGCCCTGGCACCACGCCGGGTTTCCAGATCATCGGCAGTGCCGGCACGTCCCGGCCGGACTTGAGGTGGGCAGCGGTGAGCAGCAGAAGCGTCCGGGAACCAGCGATGACGGATGTGGCCAGGCTGGCCGGGGTGAGCCACCAGACGGTGTCCCGGGTGCTCAACGGTCACCCCAACGTGCGCGAACAGACCCGGCTGCGGGTCCGGGCCGCCATCGCCGAGCTGGGCTACCGGCCGAACCGAGCGGCCCGCGCCCTGGTCACCGGCAAGTCACAGGTGATCGGAGTGGTGGCACAGAACTCGACGCTCTACGGCCCGGCGTCCCTGCTCGCCGCGTTCGAGCAGGCCGCCGGGGCCGCCGGGTTCGCGGTCAACGTGGGCAGCGTCCGCAGCCTGGACCGGCAGTCCATCGCCGGTGTCGTCGACCGCCACCTCGACCAGCGGGTCGCCGGCCTGGTGGTGATCGCACCGGTGGTCTCCGCAGGCGAGGCCGTGGAACAGGTGCCGGCCGGGGTGCCACTGGTCACCATCGACGGTGACCCGCAGCGCAACACCGCGCTGGTCACCGTCGACCAGGCGGCCGGGGCCCGGGCCGCCACCCGGTGCCTGCTGGACGCGGGTCACCCGACCGTCTGGCACGTCTCCGGGCCCGGCGACTGGTTCGACAGCGCCGGGCGAATCCACGGCTGGGAGCAGACCCTGCGGGACGCCGGCGCCGAGGTCCCACCACTGGTGCCGGCCGACTGGAGCGCGGCGTCCGGCTACCGGGCCGGGCAGATGCTGGCCCGGATGCGCGACGTCACCGCCATCTTCGCCGCCAACGACCACCTCGCGCTGGGCATCCTGCGGGCCCTGAGCGAGCGGGGCCGGCGGGTGCCGGACGAGGTCAGCATCGTCGGCTTCGACGACGTGCCGGAGGCCGCCTACTTCACCCCACCGCTGACCACCGTCCGGCCGGACTTCGACGCGGTGGCCAAGGCCAGTCTGGCGCTGCTGCTGCGACAGATCGAGTCGGGCGCGCGCAGCGACGAGCGGCACACCATCGAGCCGACCCTGGTGCACCGGCGCAGCGTCGCCGCGCCCAGCTGAACCGGCCCGCCAGCCGAGCCGGCGGCGCTCCACATCCAGCCCTGGAGCTGTGGAAACGTCCCGCACCGGAGGCGTCGGGGCGACGCCGGCGCGGGCGGTCGGATGTTTCGCATCGGTTTCCCAAGGATCGCGTAGGGCCCCTTGACAGCGATCTTGTGAGCGATAACACTGCGACTCACTTAGCCACCGATAGTTGCAGCAACCCGACAGCGTGACGGGCCGCGCGGCCAGTGGCCGTCCGCCGTACCGGGTCACCGCCCAGCGGCCCGGCACCTCATCGCCCACGGCACCACAACCTCCCGCCTGCGGCGCCACCGCCCGCAGCCCATCCCAGAAGAGGGAGACGTCCGTGCAACTGCGCACCAGCACCATGATCCGACGGCTGGCCACGATCGGCGCGGCCGCTGCCCTGGCGACCAGCCTGGCCGCCTGCGGTTCCAGCGAGAAGACCATCAACCAGGAGACCGGCGACGGCGACAACACGGGTGCCCTGGTCGGTGTCACCATGCCCACCAGGTCCTCCGAACGCTGGATCAGCGACGGCGACAACGTCCAGGCCGCGCTGGAGGAGCTGGGTTACGAGGTCGACCTGCAGTACGCGGAGAACGACATCCCGACCCAGGTCAACCAGATCGAGAACCAGATCACCCGGGGCGCCCGGCTGCTGATCGTCGCCTCGATCGACGGCACCGCGCTGACCACTCAGCTGCAGCAGGCCGCCGACCAGGGCATCCCGGTCATCGCCTACGACCGACTCATCCGCAACAGCCCGAACGTGGACTACTACGCCACCTTCGACAACTTCAAGGTTGGCGTACAGCAGGCCACGTCCTTGCTGGTCGGACTCGGCATGCTCAACGCGGACGGCTCCGCCGGCGAGGCCGACGGACCGTTCAACATCGAGCTGTTCGCCGGATCGCCGGACGACAACAACGCCACCTTCTTCTTCGACGGCGCGATGTCGGTGCTGCAGCCGCACATCGACTCGGGCAGGCTGGTGGTCCGCAGCAGCCAGACCGACTTCGACACCGTCGCGATCCTGCGTTGGGACCCGGAGACCGCACAACGGCGGATGGAGGACCTGCTCACCCGCACCTACCAGGGCGGTGTCACCGTCGACGGGGTGCTCTCGCCGTACGACGGGCTCTCCATCGGCATCCTGTCCGCGCTCAAGAGCAGCGGATACGGCACCGCCGGCCAGCCCTACCCGGTGGTGACCGGGCAGGACGCCGAGGAGGTCTCGGTCAAGTCGATCCTGGCCGACGAGCAGTACTCGACGATCTTCAAGGACACCCGCGAGCTGGCGAAGAAGACCGTCGAGATGGCGCACGCCGTCCTCAGCGGCGACGAGCCGGAGGTCAACAACACCACCGACTACGACAACGGGGAGAAGGTCGTCCCGTCCTACCTGCTCGAGCCGGTAATCATCGACAAGAGCAACTACGAAGTGCTGATCGACAGCGGCTACTACTCGGCCGAGCAGCTGGGCTGAGTCCACGATCATGCCGACCGACGCCATCCTGCAGATGCGGGGCATCACCAAGACGTTCCCCGGCGTGCGTGCCCTGCACGACGTCAACCTGACCGTACGCCGGGGCGAGATCCACGCCATCTGCGGCGAGAACGGGGCCGGCAAGTCGACCCTGATGAAGGTGCTCTCCGGCGTCTACCCGCACGGGTCGTACGCCGGAGAGACCACCTTCGACGGCCAGCCGGCCCGGTTCGCCGGGATCCGGGACAGCGAGCACCGGGGCATCGTGATCATCCACCAGGAGCTGGCGCTCTGCCCGCAGCTGACGATCGCCGAGAACATCTTCCTCGGCAACGAACAGACCCGCCGTGGGCTGATCGACTGGAACCACACCAACCACCAGGCGGCCGAGCTGCTGCGCCGGGTCGGGTTGACGGAGAATCCGACCACCCTGGTCACCGAGATCGGGGTGGGCAAGCAGCAGCTGGTCGAGATCGCCAAGGCGCTGTCCAAGCAGGTGAAGCTGCTGATCCTGGACGAGCCCACCGCCGCGCTCAACGACGAGGACTCCGCGCACCTGCTCGACCTGCTCCGCGAGCTGCGGGACACCGGCATCACCTGTGTGATCATCTCGCACAAGCTGAACGAGATCCTCGCCATCGCCGACACGATCAGCATCCTGCGCGACGGCGAACTGATCGAGACGCTCGACCTGGCGACCGACGAGGTGACCGAGGACCGGCTGATCTCCGGCATGGTGGGCCGGTCGATGGAGCACCGGTTTCCGCCGCGCACCCCGAGGATCGGCACCGAGGCGCTGCGGATCGAGGAGTGGACGGTGCGGTCCCCGGACGGCGACCGGGTGGTCGTCGCCGACGCCAACCTCACCCTGCACCGTGGGGAGGTCGTCGGGCTGGCCGGGCTGATGGGAGCCGGCCGCACCGAGCTCGCGATGAGCGTCTTCGGCCGGGCGTACGGCCGGGACATCAGCGGCCGGGTCTACAAGGACGGCCGGCAGATCCAGCTGCGCTCGGTCCGCGAGGCGATCGACCACGGCATCGCGTACGCCACGGAGGACCGCAAGCGGTACGGGCTGAACCTGATCGAGGACATCCAGCGCAACGTGTCGGCGGCCGGGCTGACCCGGCTGGCCCGCCGCGGCTGGGTCAACGAGGGCGCCGAGCACCGGACGGCGCAGGAGTTCCGCCGCAGCATGAACATCAAGGCGCCGAGCGTGGCGAGCATCGTCGGCAAGCTCAGCGGCGGTAATCAGCAGAAGGTCGTGCTGTCTAAGTGGATCTTCACTGAGCCGGACGTGCTGATCCTGGACGAGCCGACCCGGGGCATCGACGTCGGCGCCAAGTACGAGATCTACTCGATCATCAACCAGATCGCCGACAACGGTACGGCGGTCCTGGTCATCTCCTCTGAGCTGCCCGAGCTGATCGGGCTGTGCGACCGGATCTACACGTTGTCGGCCGGCCGGATCACCGGCGAGGTGCGGCGGGCCGACGCCACCCAGGAGCGACTCATGCAGCACATGGTGCAGGGACAGGAGCAGGGATCGGGGGCCGACCGGTGAGCGTCGCCCGGATCAACGTCCGCGAGAGCGGCATCTACATCGCGTTCGGGCTGATCGTCGTGCTGTTCGCGGTGCTGACCGACGGGGCACTGCTGCAGCCGCAGAACCTGTCCAACATCATCGTGCAGAACTCGTACGTGCTGATCCTGGCGATCGGCATGATCCTGGTCATCATCGCCGGGCATATCGACCTGTCGGTCGGCTCGGTGGTCGGCGCGACCGGGGCGATCGCCGCCGTACTGATGGTCGAGCACGACCTGCCCTGGCCGGTGGCCCTGCTGATCACCCTGATCGCCGGTGCCGCGATCGGCGCCTGGCAGGGCTTCTGGATCGCGTACTTCGGCATCCCGGCGTTCATTGTCACCCTGGCCGGGATGCTGCTGTTCCGGGCACTCACCCTGAGTGTGCTCGGCAACCAGGGCATCGGGCCGTTCCCGGATCCGGTGCGTACCCTCGCCAACGGCTTCACCGAGGGCTATCTGGGCAACATCGGGTTGGGCCCGCTCGGCGGCGCCGATCTGGTCAGCCTGCTGGTCGGTCTGGTCGCGGTCGGCGGTATCGCGGTCAGCCAGTGGCGGGCCCGGGTGGCCCGGCTCGGCTACGACCAGGCGGTGGACCCGATGCCGGTCTTCCTGTTCAAGATCGTCGGCGCCTCGGCGGCGGTGCTGTTCGTGATCGTGCAGCTGGCCCGGTTCAAGAATCTGCCGTGGGTGCTGGTGCTGCTGGCGGCGCTGGTGCTCGGCTACTCGCTGCTGACCAAGCGGTCGGTGTTCGGTCGGCAGATCTACGCGGTCGGTGGCAATCTGCAGGCCGCAGTGCTGTCCGGGGTCAAGGTCAAGTCGGTCGTGTTCTGGATCTTCGTGAACATGGGGGTGCTCTCCGCGCTGGCCGGGATCATCTTCGCCGGCCGGCTCAACCTGGCCGGACCGACCGCCGGCAACACCTTCGAGCTGGACGCGATCGCCGCCGCCTTCATCGGCGGGGCGGCCGTGCAGGGCGGGGTCGGCAAGGTGGTCGGCGCGGTCACCGGCGGTCTGATCATGGGCGTGATCAACAACGGGATGTCGCTGATCGGCGCCCCCAGTGAGAACGTCATGCTGGTCAAGGGTGCGGTGCTGCTGGCCGCGGTCGCCTTCGATGTGTGGAGCAAGCGCCGCGCCGGCGTCGCCTCCCGCTGAGCCATACGAACCACCGATGCGCTGTCAACCGGTGGTGCGGCGCAGCTCACCATCATCCAACGCAGCGGGGCCTCACGCCACGGGCGTCGCTAACCTGCTGGGGCTCGTAGGTAACCACGCCTACCGTGATCTGCCCCGCCCCCACACGACGAGGGCGGGGCAGATCTGTCGCCGGTCGGTACAGAAGCGGGGCCGACCGGCGGGTTCAGCTCCGCCCACCGGCACAACCGGGCTGCCAGGGCCAGGGCACGTCCCGGTACGCGGCCTCGATGAGCAGCGCCTCCAGGTCACGCAGGTACGGCTCGATCGTCTCCGGCGCAAGGAACCGGGTGTCGACCGTGTAGGTGAGGCCGAGCGCCTCCGGCTCGTCCACCACGTGCAGCAGGCGGTGCCAGGAGGCGGCGTCCAGGCCGTCGATGAGAGTGAAATGGCTGCCGTCTGCGGTCGCCCGCAACTGCTGCTCGGCTACCGGCGGCACGTCGTCCACCACGTCCCCGCCGGGCAGCCGGACGTCGTTGAAATAGTAGTGCGGCAGGAATGCAGTGGTGTAGTCGTAGCCGAGCTCCTCGAACGTCGTCCGCATCGCGACGGCGTCGTAGTAGGCGTGCAAATATCCGTCCAGCGCGACCCGATAGATCCGTGGTAGCAGCTCAAAGAAACCCGGGCGATCGGCGATGTCTAGCACGCAGAAGCCGATTTGACCGAGATTGGCGATCGCATTGACGTACTCGGGCCGGAAGCGGTTGTGCGACATGTTGAACAGTCCGCAGACCTGACGCCCGGTCGCTCCGGCGGACAGGGCGGTGGTAGCGGCGAGCAGCACCGTCGAGAAACTCACCCGATGCCGGGCGGCGACCATCCGGGCAGCGGTGGCGGCGGCCGACGAGACCAGCGTGCCCCGGTGCAGCCGTGGGGTGGCCGGCGGCGCCGGCTCGTCGAGCGAGACGTCGGCCAGCCGGCGGTACTGCCGGAGCCAGTACGCCACGGTACGGCCCGAGTGCCGCTGGTCCGGCCCGTGCTGGCGGCGGGCCACGTCCACCGACTGCAGCCCGGCCGGGGTGCCCAGGTCGCCCCGGAGCAGGATCAGCCGCAGGTCACGCAGCACCACCTCGACCGCGTACGCGTCCACGGTCGAGTGGCTGAAGACCAGCACCAGCTGGCGTACCACGCCGTCGACCCGCACCACGGCGAACCGCACCGGCCACTCCCGACCGTGGTCGAAGGCGACATCACCCAGCCGGCGGGTGAGCTCGGCGGCCGCCACGGCGCCGTCGCCGGTGCCCGCAACCACCAGGACCGGGACCTGCCCGGCCGCCGCAGTCTCCTGCCGCGACGTGCCGTCCGCCGTCCGGCATACCCGGGTACGCAGCCCGCCGTGCCGGCCGACCAGCGTGCCGATCGCCTGCACCACGCTGGACAGATCGGCCGGGGCCCGACGCGGCACCGTCAGCACCCGGCGCAGGTTGAGGAACAGATGCTGGGTCCTCGACAGGGTGGCTGCCCGCCACATGACCTGCTGCGCCCAGGTCATCGGCGCGTCCTCGGTCCGACCACCGTGGAACTCCGCGTGGATCAACTCGTCCATGGCCCACTCGGTGGGCACGATGGCATCGGCGAATCGCATTCCTGACGGTACGACGGCACGACGTGCATCGAATCGATCGTTCGTCTGCACCACAGTGCACCAAAAGTTGATTCCGCTGTGCCGACGACGGGAGTCAGGCTGATGGTTCACGTAGACAAAATCAAAGGCAATCCGGGTGACGAATCTCGACGTACCAACGCAGGATGTCCCGATCCAATCACAAGTGATTCAGCGGCGAAATGGGGAAAGTCCGGCACTGTCGTTCGGTCAGGAACGGATCTGGTTCACCGAACAGCTGACGCCGGGCACCGCCGGCTACGTCGTGCACAGCACGGTACGGATGGGTGGACCGCTCGATGCCGACCTGCTGCGCGCCGCAGTGGACACCGCCGCGGCCCGCCACGACAGCCTGCGGATGCGGTTCACCGAGAACCTCGACGGCGAGCCGCGGGTCGAGGTGGTACCGCAGGTCACCGTACCGTTCAGGGTGCTCGACGCCGACAGCGAGACACACGCCCGGAAGCTGGTCGACGCCGCCGTGCGGACCCCGTTCGACCTGGCCGTCGCACCGCTGCTGCGGGTGCTCCTGGTCCGGCTCGGCGACGACGACCAGGTGCTGCACGTCGGGATGCACCACATCGTCAGCGACGGCTGGTCGCTGAACCTGCTGCTGGCCGAGGTCGCCGCCCTCTACGGCGCGCTCACCGACGGTCTGCCGGTGCCGCCGGCACCGGCCATCGACTACGCCGACTACGCCGCCTGGCAGCGGGTACGCGGTGACGGGCCGGCCGTTCAGCGGGAGCTCACCTACTGGACCGGGGCGCTCGCCGGAGTGCCGCCGCTGCAGCTGCCGACCGACCGGCCCCGACCCGCCGTGCAGTCGTACGCCGGCGACGTGCACCGGTTCGGCTTCGACGCCGAGCTCACCGCGGCGCTGCGCCGGCTGAGCCGGGCCCACCGCAGCACCCTCTACATGACGCTGCTCGCCGGCTGGCAGGCGACGTTGTTCCGGTACAGCGGGCAGCGGGACTTCGCCGTCGGATCACCGGTCGCCGGCCGGGTGGTGCCGGAGGTGGAGAACCTTGTCGGGCTGTTCGTCAACACGGTGGCGATCCGGGCCGACCTGTCCCGGGCACCGGCCAACGGCGCCGGCGGTGGCGGTGGCGGTGCCGGCGATCGCGGTGGTGCCAGCAGTGCCGGCGACGGCGGTGAGCCGGGCTTCGGTGAGCTGCTGCGCCGTACCCGGGGGCGGGTGCTACGGGCGCTGAGCCACCAGGAGGTCCCGTTCGAACGTCTGGTCAAGGAGCTCAACGTCGCCCGCGACGTCAGTCGGGCGCCGGTGTTCCAGGTGCTGTTCACCCTGCAGAACTACTCGCGGGCGCAGAGCAGCTGGCCGCGCGGGATCACCACCGGGGCGTTCGGCAGCGACACGGCGGCGGCCCGGTTCGACCTGTCGCTCTACGTCAGCGAGACCGGCGACGGGCTGCGGGCCATGCTGGTCTACAACACCGACCTGTTCGACGCCGCCACCGTGGCACGGCTCACCGGGCACTACCGGGCGTTGCTGCGCGCCGCGGTGGCCGACCCGGACCGGCCGGTGGTGGATCTGCCGCTGCTCGACGACGCAGAGCAGCGGCAGCTGACCGCCTTCAGCACCGGCCCGGTGCCCGGCACCGACCGGCCACGACCGGCCACTGCCGGGGCGGTCACCCTCGGCGACCTGGTCACCCGGCACGCCACGACCACCCCGCAGGCACCCGCCGTGGTCCACGGCGACGACCTGATCAGCTACGCCGAGCTGGACCGACGCGCCAACCAGCTGGCCCACCAGCTGCGGGAGCAGGGTGTCGCGCCGGGCCACCTGGTCGGCGTCTGCCTGGATCAGTCGGTGCAGTTGGCGGTCGCGCTGCTCGCCGTACTGCGGGCCGGCGGGGCCTACCTGCCGCTCGATCCCGAGCAGCCACCCGCCCGGCTGCGGCTGATGCTCGCCGACGCCGCCCCGACGGTGGTGTTGACCAGCAGCGCGATCCGCGCCGAGCTGGGCGGCGACGCCGCCCAGGCGGCCCTCGCCGGGGCGACCTGCCTGGACCGGATCGCCCCGGTCGTCGCAAAGCAGCCGACCGGGCCGCCGGCCGGGGCGGCGAGCGGCGACGACCTGGCCTACGTCATCTACACGTCCGGCTCGACCGGCGTGCCCAAGGGGGTCGCGGTCGCCCACCGGCAGGTACTGAACTATCTGGACGGGGTCGCCGAGCGGTTCGACGTCGTGCCGGCCGGCCGGTACGCGCTGCTGCAGTCGCTGTCGTTCGACTTCAGCGTCACCGTGTTCTACCTGGCGTTGGCGACCGGCGGTTGCGTGCATCTGGTGCCGAGGCGATGCACCGGCGAGGAGCTCGCCGACGCGCTGCGCACCGGACGGATCGACTACCTGAAGATGACGCCGTCGCATCTGCGGGCGCTGGCCGCCGAGGTTGACACGGCGCGGCTGCTGCCCCGGCGGGCGCTGATCCTGGGCGGGGAGGCGGCCGACCTGGACTGGGCGGCGGACCTGGCCGGGCACGGCGTACCAGTGTTCAACCATTATGGACCGACTGAGGCCACCGTCGGGGTGACCACCTACCGGGTGTCGGCGCACGAGCGGGGGCCGGGCAGCGTGCCGATCGGCCGCCCACTGCCGTACGCCCGGGTGCACGTGCTCGACGCCCGGCTGCGGCCGGTGCCGGTCGGCGTACCGGGTGAGGTGTACCTGGGCGGCGACCGGCTGGCCCGCGGCTACCTGAACCGGCCCGGGCTGACCGGGCAGCGGTTCGTCCCGGACCCGTTCGGTCCGCCCGGCTCCCGGCTGTACCGCACCGGTGACCTCGGCGCGTGGCGTGCCGACGGCGAACTGCTCTTCCTGGGCCGCACCGACCACCAGGTCAAGATCCGCGGCTACCGGGTGGAGCTGGGTGAGGTGGAGGCGGCGCTGCGCGAGATTCCCGGGGTACGGCAGGCCGCCGTACTGCTGCGTGACGACCGGTTGGTCGGCTACCTGGAACGCGCCCCGCAGGACCCGGCACCGGAGACGGCGCACGGGCCTGAGCCGGCCGAGCTGCGCCGGCTGCTCGCCGACCGATTGCCGGACCACATGATCCCCAGTCGGTACTGCTGGCTGGACCGGCTGCCGCTGCAGGAGCACGGCAAGATCGACCGCAGGGCGCTGCCGGAACCGGGCGACGATCAACCCGCCCGCGAGTACGTCGAGCCGACCGGTCCGGTGCAGACGCTGATCGCCGCCGTCTGGCAGGCGGTGCTGCAGGTGCCCCGGGTCGGCACCGACGACGACTTCTTCGAGCTGGGCGGGCATTCGCTGCTGGCCACCCAGGTGGTCGCCCGGCTGCGCCGGGAACTGCCGACGGTCCGCGCCGGTGACGGCGCGCCTCCGGCGGTCAGCGTGATGGACCTGTTCCGGCACCGGACCGTACGCGAACTCGCCGCCCTGCTGACCGACGGTGACGCCGAGCGGGGTCGGCTGCTGCATGAGCTGACCGCACCGGCCTCCGCTGCCGAGCGGGTCGCCACCCTGGTCTGTGTCCCGTACGGCGGCGGCAACGCAGTGGTCTATCAGCCGCTCGCCGACGCGCTGCCGGCCGGCTGGCGGCTGCTGTCGGTGGCGATGCCCGGCCACGACATCGGGCTGGCCGATGAGCCGGCGCCGATCGACGAAGTCGCCGAAGGCGTGGTCGCGGAGATCCTGGACCGGGTCGACGGGCCGCTGATCCTCTACGGCCACTGTGGGCCTGGCGGGGCGCTCGCCGTCGAGGTGGCCCGCCGGCTGGAACAGGCCGGGCGGGAGTTGACCGCGGTCTACCTCGGTGCGATCTTCCCGTTCGGCCGGCCGACCGGCGGGCTGCTCGGTCCGCTGCTGCGGCTGCGGTTGGTGGAGCGGGTACGCAGCGACC
Source organism: Solwaraspora sp. WMMD937 (assembly GCF_029581175.1). Lineage (NCBI taxonomy): Bacteria > Bacillati > Actinomycetota > Actinomycetes > Micromonosporales > Micromonosporaceae > Solwaraspora > Solwaraspora sp. WMMD937. The sequence goes on from NZ_CP120738.1 coordinate 6,337,378, forward strand.
GGATCTACCGCACCTGGTTGCAGGCGCAGGGCACGTCGATCGGTTCCCTCGACCCGGAAGAGGCGGCGTTCCTGATCCGGGCGATGCGTCACGACGCCCGGGTCAGCGAGGACTACTTCACCGCGCTGATGCGCGACCAGGTGACCCCGCTGCGCGCCCCGGTGATCTCGGTCGTCGGGGAACGCGACCGGGGCACCGACTTCCACGAGGAACGTTTCCAGGAGTGGCACTTCCTGTCCGACCGCACCGCGCTGGCGGTGATCGACGAGGCAGGGCACTACTTCCTCAAGTACCGGGCCGGCGAGTTGGCGGAAATTGTCACCAGCGTCCACCTCCGGCTCGCCGTACCGGCCGAACCAGACGTGCCACCCACCGACGACGCGGGGGCGGAAGACCCGGCGTGGCGGCTGCACGCGGTCTCCGACCGAGGCCCGGCCGCCGACCCGCCGGGGGCCCGGTCCGGACCGTCGGCACCGGACCGGGCGGCGACCGGACCGGACCGGGCAGGTGGGCCACAGCCCAGCCTGCGCCGGTTCGGTCTGGTCGCGGCCGGCCAGATCGTCACCACCACCGGCACCGCGTTGACCAACTTCGCCGTACCACTGTGGATCTACCTGGAGACCGGTTCGCTGGCCCGGTTCGCCCTGTTCTCCATCGTCAGCCTGCTTCCCGGACTGCTGATCGCCCCGCTGGCCGGGGCGTTGATCGACCGGACGAGTCGCCGCCGGGTACTGCTGGCGGCAAGCGTCGCCGCTGGCGGCGCCAAGGCGGTGATGGCCGGGCTGCTGATCGCCGACCGGGCCGAGATCTGGCACTTCTACCTGCTCGTCGGCTGGCTGTCGGTGGCGTTGGCGTTCCAACGGCTGTCGTTCGTGTCGGCGGTGCCGCAGCTGGTGCCGAAACGCTTCCTCGGCCACGCCAACGGCCTTACCCAGACCGCAGTCGGGTTGACCCAGTTCATGGTGCCGCTGCTGGCGGTCGCGCTGCTGGAGACGGTGGGACTGCGCGGCATCATGATCATCGACGTGGTGGCGTACGTTTTCGCCGTCGCGGTGCTGATCGCCATCCGGTTCCCCCGCACGCTGGCGCTGCAGCGGCGGGAGAGCCTGGGGCAGGAGATCCTCGGTGGGTTGCGCTACTCGCTGCGCCGCCGGGAGTTCCGCGGCATGCTCGCCTTCTTCGCCGCCCTCAACCTGTTCCTGTTCCCCGTGCTGTTCCTGCTCTCCCCGCTGGTGCTGGGCTTCGCCGAGTTGGCCGAGGTGGCCCGGATCGCGCTCACCGGCGGGGTCGGCGCGGCCGTCGGCGGCCTGGTGATGCTGGTCTGGGGCGGCCCGCGCCGCTACCGGATGCGGGCCGTGCTGATCGGCACGCTGGGCATCGCAGTGGCCTGCGCGGTGACCGGGCTACGCCCCAGCCTGCTGGTGATCGGTGCCGGAGCGTTCGGCATGTACTGCGCGCTCGGCCTGGTCAACGGCATCTACAACACGATCATCCAGATCAAGGTGCCGCCCCGGTTCCACGGTCGGGTGTTCGCGCTCAACCAGATGGTCGCCTGGTCGACGATGCCACTCGGCTGGGGGGTGATCGCCCCGCTGGCCACCAGCCTGATGGAGCCGCTGCTGATGCCGGACGGGGCGCTGGCCGGCACGGTCGGGCTGGTGATCGGGGTCGGTCCGGGCCGGGGCATCGCCCTGCTCTACATCGCCTTCGGCGTCTGCATCGCGCTGACCGCGACCGTCTCCATGCGTACCCGGGTGTTGTCCCGGTTCGACGACGAGGTGCCGGACGCCCCGCCGGACGACCTGGTCGGCATCGAGACCCGGCAGGCCCGGGTGGCGGCGTACCCCGGCGGTGGACAGCGAGCCCAGCAACCGGCGTCCCCCGGCGGTGGCCGATGAGCCCAGCAACCGGCGTCCCCCGGCGGCCGGCCGCCGCGCCGGCCGCTCGGACCGTACCCGAACTGCTCGACTGGCGCTGCGCCCTGCACCCCGACCGGGTCGCCGTCGAGGTCCACGGCGTGGACCAGCTCACCTTCGCCGCCTGGCGGGCCGGTTCGCTGGCGGTGGCCGCCGCGCTGCGGCGGGCCGGAGTGGCCCCCGGTGACCGGGTCGGGCTGGTGTTCGCGGCGCGGGAGTGGACCGGCTACGCCGTGGCGTACTGCGCGGTGTTGCGGGCCGGTGCGGTCGCGGTGCCGCTGTCCGACCGTCTCGCCCCGGCCCAACTGGAGTACGCGGTGCGGCACTGCGCCGCCCGGCTGGTGCTGCACGGACCGCTGACCGGCCCGGCCGGACCGGCGCCGGCCGTACCCGCCGGGGTCGCGCCACTGGCGCTCGCCGACCTGGTCGCCGACGGCCCGGTCGCCGGCGGCACCGACGCGCCCGCTCCCCCGCCACGCCCCGGTGACCTGGCTCAGATCCTCTACACCTCGGGCACCACGGGCCGGCCCAAGGGCGTCGGCGCCTGTCACGCCAACCTGGTGGCCGGGGCGCCGAACCACCCGCGCCGGCTGGCCCTGGCCCACTCGGAACGCTTCCTGCACGCCTTCCCGATCGGCACCAACGCCGGGCAGACCATGCTGTTCAACGCGTTGACCGCGAAGCCGGCCGCGCTGACCCTGCCCCGGTTCACACCGGCGCGGTTCGCCCGCCTGGTGACCGCGCCCGGCACCGGCACCGTCTTCCTGGTCCCGTCGATGGCGATCGAACTGCTCGACTCCGGTGCCCTGCGGGCGCGGGACACCTCCGGCGTGATGCTGATCGGGTCGACGGCGGCGGCGCTCGCACCGGCGGTCGCCACCCGGCTGGCCGCGACGTTCCCGGCCGCGACGATCGTCAACTACTACTCGTCGACCGAGGCCGCCCCCGCCCAGACCGTGATGGTCTTCGACCCGGCACGGCGGGCCGCCGTGGGCCGACCGGCCGACGGTCAGCTGATTATCGCCGACGAACAGGGCCGGCCGCTGCCGCCCGGCAGTGTCGGCGAGGTCTGGCTGCGCTGCCCGCATCCGCGCTCGTACTACCGCGACGGCCCGGCCACCGAGGCGACCTTCCGTCAGGGCTGGGTCCGGATGGGCGATCTCGGCCGGCTGGACGCCGACGGCTACCTGTACCTCGCCGACCGGCACCAGGACATGATCAAGTCCGGTGCCTTCAAGATCTCCTCACTGGAGGTGGAGGCCGCGCTGCACGAGCATCCGGCCGTCGGCGAGGCGGCCGTGGTCGCCGTCCCGCACCCCGTGCTCGGGTCGGCTGTCGGGGCGGTGCTGGTACCCCGCGCCGGGCATGCACCGCACGAACTCGCCCTGCCCGCGGTGCGTGCCTTCCTGTCCGACCGGCTCGCCGACTACCAACTGCCGGCCCGGGTGCTGGTCGTCGAGGCGCTGCCCCGCAACGAGGCCGGCAAGGTCCTCAAACGGGCGCTGGCCGCGCTGTTCGACCCGCCGGGCTGACCGGCTCCAACCCGGCCGCACCGTCCGACATCGACAAGACAACAGCAGTACCAGGAGGATCCCGTGGGCACCGCCGAAGCGACGTACGCACAGCACGCCGTCTGGTTCACCGAACAGGCCGGGGTGGCGGGTACGGCGTACCACATGGCTCTCGGCGTGTGGTTCGCCGCCGGCCTGGACCAGGCGGCGCTGGCCACGGCGTGCGCCGCCGTCGTCGACCGGCACCCGGTGCTGGCCACCCGGGTCGACGACAGCGACGGCGTACCGCGACTCGCCCCGGCCGCCGACCGCCCGACGCTGCAGCATCAGACGCTGCAGCGGCTGACGCCGTCGGCCGGTGGCGCGGACGCCGACCGGCTGATCGCGGCGGAGATCGCCCGCCGCCACGACCTGCGCACCGGTCCGCTGGCCAGGTTCAGCCTGATCCCCGCCGCCGACGGTGACCGGCACCTGCTGCTGATCACCGCCCACCACCTGGTCTTCGACGGCACCTCCAAGGACGTGCTGGTCCGGGACCTGGCGGCGGCGTACGGTGCCGCCCGCGCCGGTCGCCCGGTCGAACTGCCGGCGGCACCGACCGACGGGTACACGGCACGGGCCGGCATCGAACGGGACCGGGTCGCGGCCGAGTCGGCGGCGGCCGCAGAGCACTGGGCCACCCGCTGGTCCGGCCCGGGTGGGCTGGTGCTGCCCGGTCTCACCCGGGTGCCGACCGGCGCCGAACCCGGCGACGCCGTACCGGTGGTCCTGGAGCCGGGTCTGGTCGCCGGGCTCGACCAGGCCCGGCGCAAGCTCGGGGTCACCCGGTTCGAGCTGCTGCTTGCCGCGGTGCACGCGCTGCTGCACAGGTACGGCAACCAGCAGGTCCCGGTCGGCGTCGGGGTGTCGACCCGTACCGCCGACGACGCCGACGAGATCGGCCTGTTCGTCAACGAACTGCCGGTCACCGCCCCGGTGCCCGACGACGCGGGTTTCCGTGACCTCGCGCACGCCGTCCGGGACGAGACACGGGCGCTGAACCGGTTCCGGGCCGTCCCGCTGGCGCACGTTGCCACCGGGCTGCGGCCGGCGCCCGCGCTCACCCCGGTGTCGATCGGCTACCGCCGCCGCGCGCCGGGACCTGTATTCGACGCGGTGCCGACCACCGTCGACTGGGCGATGTTCAGCGGCGCGGCCCGCAACGCGCTGCACATCCAGGTCGTCGACGGGCCGGCACCGGACAGCGACCAGGAGCACCTGGAAAGCAACCTGGAGATCAACCTGCAGTTCAGCCCGACGGCCGTTCCCACCGCCGCCGTCGCCCGGGTCGGCGACCATTTGCGGACCCTGCTGGCCGCCGTGGCCACCGACCCGGAACAGCCGGTCGCCGACCTTCCGGTGCTGCCTCCCGCCGAGTCCGAGCTGGTCTGCCGTGGCTGGAACGCCACCGGCCGTGACTACCCGGCCGACACGACCGTGCCGCTGCTGTTCGCGGCGGCGGTACGGCGGACACCGGACGCCGTCGCGGTCGTCGACGGTGGGCGTACGCTGAGCTACGCCGATCTCGACGCGGCCAGCGCTCGGCTGGCCGGGCTGCTGCGGGCCCGTGGCGTCGGGGCGGGATCGCTGGTCGCCGTGCTGCTGGACCGCTCCTGGCAGGCGGTCGTCGCGCTGCTCGCGGTGCTGCGCAGTCGGGCCGCGTACCTGCCCGTCGACCCCAACTATCCGCCGGCCCGGCAGGCGATGATCCTCGACGACGCCGCGCCGGCGCTGGTACTGACCACCAGCGGTACGGCGGCCGCCCTGCCGGCCGGGCCACCGGTGCTCGCCCTCGACCAGCTCGATCCGACGACTGCTGACCCAGAAACCGGTGCCCCAGGGGCCGCTGACCCGTGGACCGCGGACCTGCCCGACCCGGACGAGCTGGCGTACGTGCTCTATACCTCGGGTTCCACCGGGCGGCCCAAGGGGGTACGTGTCCCGCACGGCGCGCTGGCCAACCTCCTGCTCGGCATGCGGGACATGTTCGACAGTGGGCCGGCTGACCGGTGGCTCAACCTGACATCGCCGTCGTTCGACATCTCGGGGGTCGAGGTCTACCTGCCGCTGACCACCGGCGGCCAGGTGGTGGTGGCCTCCGGGGTCAGCGCGCTCGACGGCGCCGGGGTGCTGCGGCTGATGCGCGAGACCGGGGTGACACATGTGCAGGCGACTCCGTCGGGTTGGCGGGTCCTGCTGGAGGCCGGGCTCGACGACCAGGTGGTGGCGGTCACCGGCGGCGAGGCGCTGGCGGTCCCGCTGGCCCGCCAGTTGCGCTCACGGGTGGCCCGGCTGGTCAACGGGTACGGCCCGACCGAGGCGACGATCTACGCGACGATGGCGGAGATCCCGCCGCAGCCGGCCGAGGTCACCATCGGCCGGCCGGTGCCGAACACCACCGCGTACCTGCTGGACGCAGAGCGGCGGCCGGTGCCGATCGGAGTGCCCGGCGAGCTGTACCTGGGCGGGCGGGGCGTCGCCGACGGCTACCTGAACCGCCCCGAGCTGACCGCCGAGCGGTTCGTCCCCGACCCGTACGCTACCGACGCCGGCCGTCGTCTGTACCGCACCGGCGACCTGTGTCGCTGGCTGCCCGACGGCCGGCTGGAATTCCTCGGCCGGGCCGACGACCAGGTGAAGATCCGCGGCCACCGGGTGGAGCTGGGTGAGATCACCGGCCGGCTGCTGGAGCATCCGGCTCTCGCCGAGGCCGCCGTACTGCTGGACGGTACGGACGAGGCGACCCCGCGGCTCGTCGCCTACCTGGTGCCCCGCAACGCCGCGCCGACCATCGCCGAGCTGCGCCGGCACCTGACCGAGACGCTGCCCACGACGATGGTGCCCACCGACTGGGTGCTGCTCGATCGGCTACCGGTGAGCCCGAACGGAAAACTGGACCGGGCCGCGCTGCCGGCGGCGACGAGCGGCGGTACGGACCCGGTCGGCGCCCCAGACCCCGCCGAGGCGGACCCGGTCGTCGAGGCGATCCGGTCGATCTGGCAGGACGTGCTGCAGATTGCCGAGATCGGCATCGACGAGGACCTTTTCGACCTGGGCGGGCACTCGTTGACGATCACCCGGATCAGTAGCCGGATCCACCGTCGGCTCGGCGTCGAGGTGCCTCTGGACGCGTTCTTCGACACGCCGACGATCGCCGAGATCGCCAACCTGGTCCGCGAGGCCGGCGGCCGGTGCTGACCGGGCGGACGACGCCGAACAAGGTGGAGACGAAGGAGGATTCGGTGGACACGACGACGCTGCGGCAGCGGGTGATGGAGCTGGTCGACGAGGCGACCGGCGGCACGGTGCCGGTCGACCAGCTGGCCGACGGCGGATCGCTGATCGCGCTGGGAGTCGACTCGCTGGGCCTGCTCCGACTGGTCGACGCCGTCGAGGCCGAGTTCGGCGTCGAGGTGGAGTTCGACGGCCCCGGCCAGCGGATGGACACTCTGGACGACCTGGTGGCCGCAATCGTCGACGCCCGCGACGAGGCGGAGCCGGACCGGGTCGCCACCACCGGGTGACGAATCGGTCATTACCCGCCAAGGCACCGGCTTCGATACCTGTCCGACACGGCGTCACTGTCCGTCGGTGCCGGGTGAGCCGGCCGCTCGACTAGGCTGCGTTCGTGTCAGTCGAGGGTGGGAACGCGGACGAGCGCCTCAAACGCATCGAGGCGATCACCGACCCTGCCCTGTCCCGGCTGAGCTTTGACGCGCTACTGGTCGAGTCACTGGCCCGCACCGGCGGGCTGCTCGGCGCCGACTCCGCCGCCGTCTGCCTGCTCGACGCGCACTCCCAGCAGCTGGTCACCGCAGCTGCCTGGGGAATCGAGGCCGGCCACGAACCGCCGGCCCGGCTGCCGCTGGGGCGCGGGTACGCCGGCAAGGTGCTGACCACCGGTGACACGGTCATGCTGACCGACCCTGACGACGACGCGCTGGCGCATCCGGCGTTGCAGGGGCAGGGCATCCGGTCGCTGCTGGCGGTGCCGGTGACGATCGGCGGCTCGGTCGGCGGGGTGCTGCACGTGGCAACCCGACGACGCGGGCCGGCCTGCGACGACGAACATATGTTGCGGCTGCTGGCCGACCGGATCGCCCTGGCCGACCAGGCCCGCGAAAGCCAGGTCGACCGCGCCGCCACCCTGGCGCTGCAGTACGACCTGCTGCCCACCGAACTACCGGCGGTCGCCGGGCTGGAGTTCGCCGCCCGGTACGTAGCCGGCCACGACGCCGGGGTCGGCGGTGACTGGTACGACGTACTGCCGCTGCCGAACGGATGGGTCGGCGTGGCGATCGGCGACGTCACCGGACGCGGGCTGCACGCGGCCACCGTGATGGGCCGGCTGCGCAGCGCGCTGCGCGCGTACGCTCTGGAAACCACCGACCCGGCCGACGTGCTCGCCCGGCTGGACCGCAAGGTGCAGCACTTCGAGCCGGGCATGATGGCGACGGTGTGCTACGCGACGATCGACCCCACCCGGACGGTCGTGTCGGTGTCGACGGCCGGCCATCCGCCGCCGGTGATGATCGGCGCCGGCCACGCCGCACACAGTCTGCCGGTGCTGGCGGACCTTCCGCTCGGCACCCGCATCCACCGGCCACGCCGGGCGCGCAGGCACCCCCTCGAGCCCGGCGCGCTGCTGTTCTTCTTCACCGACGGCCTGGTGGAGCGGTGGGGGCCGACCATCGACAACGGCCTGCGTCAGTTGTGCGACTCGTTGGTCGCCACCAGCGCCGAAACGGCCTGCGCGGAAACAATGGGCGCGCTGGTGGACGGCCGACCGCTGGTCGACGACATCGCCATGTTGGCGCTCCGCCGCCGATAGCTGCAGTCGATGTCGCGGGCGCTACCAGCGGCCGATCGACGGCACCCCGGCGGCGTCATGCGGGGTACGGGCACTGGGATCGTCCGAGGTACGGGAGGCGGCAGCGGTGTCCGCCCAGTCGCGTGGGCCGGCACCGTCCCCGCCGATCGTCGGGGCGTCGGCACCACGGGGCTGCGCGTCCGGGCTGGTCTTGCGCCCGTTCGCGAACGTCACCTGGTCGAAGCGCACCTCGACCGGAGTCGCGTACCGCTTACCGTTGACCGGGTCGTGCCGCATGAACTGCGGCGGCGCGATCCGGACCGTCACGTCGTACGGGCCGGGACCGGGCACCGAGGCGTTGCCGCCATAGTGGTACAGGAACGGGTGCCACAGGAACGGCAGGCCGGCGGTGGCGACCGGTTGACCGTTCCGGCTGACCGTGATCCGCACGTCCAGACCGGGGATGAACCGGCCGTCGGCGGCGTCCGCGACCGCGACCTCCAGATGCACGTTCGCATCCGGGGCAGCCTCCCGCCAGACCAGCTGACCGCCGGAGAACTCGTACATGCCCTCCGCCTCCTCGTTGACGAACGCCACGAGGTAGTCGCCGGCCAGTTGGCTCAGCGCCCCGTCCTCCTCGGCCATGGCGCGCAGCGCGCCGCCGTACGCCTGACCCTGCCGCCGGGCGACGGCGAGCTGCTCCTCGGTGGCCTCGTTGCTGGTCCGCATGGGCGGCTGCGCGGCTGGTGTCGTCATGGTGACCCTCCGGGTCGATCTGCTTGCGTCCCCTGGTTGGAGGTCTACCCCGCAACGGCCCTGCTATTACTCACCCCACCGACAGATCGGTGGCCCGGTGGGCAGCACCAGTCACCCGCCGGTCAGAGGGCTGGTGCGCTGCCGTGTCGTTGCCGCTGTGCTGCCACTGCCGAGTCAGCCTGGCGACCTAACGACGCCTGCGGGCCGGGCCTCTCACGACCGCGTCAGGTCAGCGGGATCTGCCGCATCGTGGTTCGGGTGGCTGCGTAGATGAGGGTCGCGGCTCGGCGAGGCAGCGCGATGGGACACGGGGGGCGTTGGCGTTTGTGGATGACCGTGCCAGGGTCGCCGGGATGGGTGACGTCGGAGCGGAGGCCGGCGAGGACGCGCGCAAGGCCGAGGAGGTCGGCATCGATATAGAACCGGACCTCGGCAGGTTTGATCCTGCTCACGCGGCGCGTTGGGAGTTTTCGTACGCCAGCGCCCACCGCACGTCGGGCACGTCGAGTTGGTACGTCTCGGCAATCTCCTCGACGCCCAGCCCTGCCTCGTCCTGCTCCCAGAGCACCTCGGTGCTGACCCCCTTGATCGATGGCCGACCGAACCGGACATCTGACAGGATACGGACCGGGGACTGGGGGTTGGGGTCCGGTCGCCAGCCGGCAGCGACATCGCCGTCCCAGGTGACCCGCTCGACGAACGCCGCCGACGGAGGAGTGAGCAGCAACTGGTTACCGACTGCGGCCACCAGGCAGTATTCCGGGTCGAGACCAGCCTCCGCCTGAGCTTGCAGAACGAGTTTTCTTGCCGGCGACGTACGGTCGGCGGTCGGCGAGTGGGTAGGGCACCCCGAATCCTCCCGGAGCAGGTCGATGAACGCCCGCAACTCGACCATCGGCACCCGGTGGGTACGGCGGTACTCCCGCAACAGCCCGGCCTCGACGAACTCGGCCCACGTGACCGAACGGGTGCCGCGCGGCTCGGTGCGTAGCACGGGTTTGTGCCGGCGTCCCTTACGCTCGTCGCCCAGGGTATGCCAGACGGCCTTGTGCGACGCCTTCGTGGCTGTGCCGCCCGCGTAGGGCGGACCGCCGGCCGCAGACCGGGATTCGTGTGCTGGAGTTGTGGTCCTGGCCTGGGAGAACGGGGGCGGGTGACGTGGGTGAACGTGGGCGACTCCCTGCCATCCAAGGTGAACCCCAGGTCGCTAGACTGGGCCCTCGCGCCCTCGTAGCTCAGGGGATAGAGCAACGGTTTCCTAAACCGTGTGTCGCAGGTTCGAATCCTGCCGGGGGCACCCCAGAGATCAGTGAAAACGCCAGCTGACCAGCGCGTACGCAGATCCGTCGATGATCCACAACATGCAGCCGGATGCCACCGGAAGCCGCCGTTTGTCGCCAGCCACGGACTATTCACGGATTGATCTTGAAGGCGTTTCCCCAGGTCACACCCGGTGCCCGGAGCAAGATCCGGACTGGCGGCCGACACCGCGAGCCTACCCACCGAAGCCCTCCAACGCGTCGCCGATCCGCTGGTTGACCGTCGCCTCCTGGCCGTCGATGCACTTCGCGTACACCTTCAACAGCACATCGACCGAATGCCCGGCCCGCTCCGCGACCTCCGTTGCCGGAGCACCGGCGTTGAGCCACAGCGACACCGCCGCGTGCCGCAGGTCGTACGGCCGACCCGCCAACGGCGACGCCACCTGATGCGGAGTCAGCGCCAACGCCCGCGCCTCCTCCCACACCCGCGAGTACGTGGACGCCGCCACGACGTTGCCCCGCTCACTGCGGAACAGCCGGCCGTCGTCCGCCACGCCGTACCGGTCGATGTGCTCCCGCAGGATCGTCACCAGCTCCGGAGGGATCGGCACGCCGCGTGACTCGGCGTCGGCCCGATACTTGAGCCCGCGCCGATCGTGTGCCTCGCCGCTGTCGGTCCACCGCTTGCCGGACTGCGGCCGGTTGTCGACCAGCGTCAGCCGACCCCACCCAGTTGCCGGAAGGTGGCAGTCCTGCTCACGCAGGCCCAACGCCTCACCGGGCCGCAGCGCCGCGAGGTAGAGGCAGGCGAAGAACGCCACCAGGCGCTCACCCTTGCGGACCCGACCCCGCCGCCCGACGTACGTCAGCGCGGTCAGCAGCTCCGCCGCCTGACGCGGGTTGACCACCACCCGCCGGTCGACCGTCACCGCGACCTTCTTGCGAGTCGACCGCACCCGAAGCTTGTCGACCGGGTTGAAGTCGAGCAGTTCCAGTTCCACCGCGTACTGCAGGACGTTGTAGAGCACCGACCGCTTCCGGCGGACCGTCGTCACCGCAGCCGCCCGCCCGTCGAGCGTCAGGGCCAGGACATCGAGAGCGCCCCGGACCGTCGCCGCCTGCCCCAGTTCGACGAGGGGCAGCGAAGCAACGGCGCAGCCAACGCGCAGCGGGCGCCAACTCCGGCGGGACGTCGGATTGCCGAACAGCCGGCGGCAGCAGGTGATCCACCAGCACGCGCCGCAGCTCCCCCGGCCCAGGTCGGCCCAACAGGTCCCGGACCAGGGCCGGAGTAACGGTGGCCAACGCGTCGACCAGGCTGGCCCGCGACTTTGCAGCCGCACCGGGCCACTTCATGTCGACGTAGGACTGAACGAACTCAAGCCAGGTCTGCGCCTCCTTGGCCGCCATCATCGAATCAGGCAGGCCGGTCACCGAGTCGAACGCCTCGCCCCGGTTGATGGCCTGCATCAGGTCCGACCGGAAATTGTCGGCAAGGGCACGGGTGGCGAAGTTCCGCGACTTCTCCCGGCCGCCGACGACCCACCGGACGGTGTACGTCTTCTTCCTGCCGCCCTTGTTGACGCGGATGTCCCACACCCGCACAGCGCGGGACTTCACGCCGCCTCCCGGTGCCGTTCGAGCCAGGCACGCAGGTCACGCCGGCCGATGCGCAGCTCACCGTTCGGGAGCTTGATGCACTCCGGGGCGATGCCCAGCTCACGCCAGCGGTAGAAGGTCCGCCGAGAAACGCCGTTGAGTGCGCTGAGTACCTGAGGGACGGTCAACAGCTCGTCGTCCATTGGGGTGGTTTCCTCCGAGGGGTTCAGGCTGCGAGGGTCAGGGGTCGAGTCGTTGCCGGAACAGCGCCGGTGGCGCGTTGTCGGGCGTTGGTGAGGGTGGTGCGCCAGCGGATGCGTTCGGAGACGGCGCGCAGGATGCGGTGTTGCAGGGGCGGGACGTCGGGGTCGTCGGGTCGGGCGAGTTCGAACCGGTAACGGTCCGGGTTGTCGACCTGCCCGTCCGCCTGCCCGCCGTTGCCGTCGTTGCTGTCCGTGGCGGCCTGGTCGTCGGTGTCGGCGAGGTTCCCGGCGAGAATGGCCCGGACCCAGGCCCGGTTGTCGGCGCGGTGGTCGGCCAGGGTCTTGCCGGACCACTGCCGGGAGACCAGCACCCGGCGGCCCGTGAAGCCGAGGGTCGCCCGTTGGTGGACCTTGCCGGTGCAGCGGCCGGGGGTGAGGCCGGGTTTGGCCTTGTCGGGTTGGACGCCGTAGAGCAGCCAGTTGGCGCAGGTCGGCGAGCACGGGAGTACGGAGAGTTCGGCGTGGAGCCGGTCGAAGTGCGCCTTCTGCGGGTCGGAGCGTGGCCGGGCCTGGTCGGTCAGGTCCTTGGTGACGTACTTCGTGACGTAGCGGATGGAGCGTTCCGCGTCCTTGGTGCCCTGGTCGATACCGCGTGCGTCGATCCGGCCCAGCCGGGCGACGTACGCGGGTGGGGTGCCGGGTTCCTCCAGCTCATCGAGCGCTTCGCCCCAGGTGGGTAACGGCTCACGGGTCTTCGGGTCGACGTACGCCTGTTGGTCGACGTCCCACACCGGCGGTTTGTCGACCCCGTAGACGGGCTGGTCGAAGCGCGGCCACCACACCTGGTGATACGTCGCGGCGGCGATCTGCTTCAACAACTTGCGCGGCAGCGTCCCCCGGATCGCGAAGTGTGCGTGTGGGGCGAGCCGGCGTTGCAGCTCGACGGCCCCGGCGTACTGGACGTTCCAGCCCGCCGCCCGGCGCAGGTTCTGCCACCACCGGTCCAGCACCCGGGCGAAGTGGATCGAGTCCAGCGCGGCCCGTCGGTAGTCGTAGCTGTCCGGATCCACCGGCGTACTGAGCAGCGGATCGTGTGGTTGGTGGCGTTGCCCGCACTCGCACGGCACCACGTATCCGCCGCGCCGGAAGTGCGAGTGCACCGGGCCGTGACTGTCGAGGGTGAGCGTGAGCAGCATCGACGGCCGATACGTTTTGCCCTGCCGGCCGGTGTAGGCGCGGCCGACCGTACGCGGGTCGACGGGCAGCCGGGGCAGGTCCGGGGTGTCCTGGCGTCGGCGGGTCGACCGGCGACGCCGAGGCCGCTCATCCCGCTCGACCGGGGTCAACCGGCCACGCAGGTTCGATTCCGCCAACGCGGCGTCAACCTCGACGATCGCCGCATCGAGATCCGCGACCTGCGCCGCCCGCGCGTCCGGATGCATCGGTTCGTAGGCCAGGGCGTGGCGTTCGAATTCGAGGTGTGCCCGCAGCCGGACCAGCGACAGCACGTCCTCACCCGGCTTGTCCGGGCGGACGGCCGGTTCGTCGGCCAGGTGCCAGCCTTCCCGGATCTGCTGGATACGTAGACGCCGGCCGCGTTCCGCGCACGGCTTGCACTTCGCGGCAAGGGTCGCCCCGCAGGGCACTTCGACGACGTCGGTACGGCCGGTCACGGTGTCGGTGCGGCGCAGCACCACCGGCCGCACGCACACCTGATGCTGCTCCGCCAGCTGCCGTAGCGCGTCTTTGGCGAGGGGTTGGCGCATCCGGGCCGCCCGCGACCCCGGACGCGGCACCACCGACAGCGGCGATGGCGCGTTGTCCGGGATCGGAGCGCCCACACCCGCCGGCCGGTTCGCGGGTTCGGGGTGAGTCACTGGTCAGCCTCCACACCAGCCATCGCAGAGCCGTTACGGGTCGGGAACCCCGCCACCGGTACCGGCACCACACCCCGCCGCACACCGGGGACAACCGGGCGGACCGGTTCGGCCATCGGCGCCTGGTCGACGCCCGCGACCTGGTCAACGGGCCGGGCAGCCGGGACGGGCACGACCGGGGCAGCATGGTCGGTGTCGACCTGGTCGACAGCAGCCGCCGAGGGGTTGCCCGGCTCGACGACAGCAGCCGCCGGCCGCTGGTTGTCCGGCTGGTCGACACCGGCTGGGCCGGGGGTGGCGGGTTTGGTGGACAGGACGAGCTTCGACAGGCCGAGGAACGCCAACGCCGGCACCGCCGACAGCAGCCAGCCCGAGATCCCCGGCTTGGCGACCGCGAGTTGTGCGGCCAGGGACAGGCAGACCGCGCAGACGAGCAGGAACATCGGGTAGCCGACCGGCCCACCGGTGCGACGCCGCCGCCGGATCGTCAGCAGCGCGGCGAGGGGGATGAGTTCGCTGATAGCGGCGTTGGCCCAGCCGAACCACTCCCCCGTACCGGGCGGGGAGTTGTCCATCGTCCAGTCGTGGACGTGGGTGAACGACGCCGCCCCCGCCAGGCCACCGACGACGAGCAGGATCAGCACCAGGACGACGCCTTCCGCCCGCTCCGCGCGGGTCGGCCCACCAGTCGTCGGCGTCATGCGACCACCCCCGGCACGCCGCCAGCGCCGTTGTCGGTGTCGGTGTCGTCGAGGTGCCGGTAGGTCCGGCCCAGGCCGCGAATGTCGTCGTCGGACAGGTAGGCGAACCGGACCCGGACGGGTTCCCGCACACCGTCGAGGACGACGTAGCCGACCCCCGGCAGCGTCTCCGGAACCCGGTCACACACCGCACCCCGGTCACGGGCACCGTCGCCGAGGACCATGTCAGCCTGCTCCGGCTCGGTCATCCGCAACGCGATCCGCGTCGGGAACAGATCCCTAAACGGCAGCACGTCCTTACGCGGGTCCTGCAACGCCGCCACCACATGCACACCCACCGCCCGGCCCTGCGACAACAACAAGCCCAGGGCTTCCTTGATGCGGTCGCGGACCTTGCGGTCCGTCAGATAGGCGGTCAACGCCGCCAACTCGTCGACGACCACGACGATCAACGGCTCATCCCGGCTCGGCGTGTGCTGCCGGGTCACCCCGCGCAGCCGGTCCGCCCGCAGCCGCATCCGTTTCACGGCCTCTTCCAGGACGCCGGCCATGGTGTCAGGGTCCTGGTAGCAGAACCGGGCGAACAACGGCAGCCCCGCCGCCAACTCCATACCGCCCTTCGGGTCGAACACCCACAGCTCCACCAAGCCGGAACGGACGCCGCCGGCCAACGCGGAGATCAGCGACCAGATCACCGACCCCTTGCCGGAGTTCGTCGCCCCCGCCACCAGCACATGCGACCCCGCCAGCCGCAGCCGATACGGCTCCCCGCCCTCCTGCACACCCAGCGGCAGGCCGGCAAGGTCGGGTACGGCCGGGACCGGCAGCGGCGCCACCACCCCGGCGAGGGGATCCCGGCGGGTGAACCGCACCGCCACCAGATCCGGCCGCACACACCCCGACGCCCGCGCTTCGCGTTGGTGGAAACCGTGCGCCAACCGGTCCGCGTTACGCGCCCAGTCATCCGGCACCTGCCCCGGCAGCATCCGCACCGTCACCGTGTCCCCGAACCGGTCCGACACCACCCGGACCAGACGCGGCACATACCGGACCCCGTCGAAGATCACCGCCAACCCGCACGTGGCGGTGACCGCGACCCAACGACGCCGGTACACCCACAACCGACGCCACCGCCCCACGACCGGGTACCAGCCGAACCGCCACCACGACCCCGGATGCAGCCGCCACCACACCACGCACACCCCGGCGAGGCCGGCGGCGACGGCGGCCAGGACCAACGGCCCCCACTCCACATACACCCACCCGACCGCCATGGTCGGGCCGGAAATCCACCAGTACCGGACCGCCAACACCGTCAACCGGACCAGGCCACGGGCCAGCCACCACACCAGGAGCAGCCAGCCCGGCAACCGCCACGACGGCAGCCGCACGTTCATCGGCGCGACCGGGACCTTCTCCCCCGGAATGATGTTGATCAACGGCATGACGTCGTCACCGCCCCGACCAACGGACCGGGCGACCCAGCGTCGCCATGCAGGTCCGGCACGCCATGTGCAGCAGATCGAACCGACGCGGACGCACCCACCGCCCGCAACGCGGACACCGGATCTCATCCACCAACGCCGGCAGATCCCGCATGCCGACCACCCGGCGGGCCACCGCCAGCCAGGACCACAACACACCAGCGAGCAGACGACGACGCCACGTCACGCCGACCACCCCCGGCGGATGCGGTTGGCCTGTTCACGGGCGATCTCGGCCAGGTCGGACGCCTCACCGGCGAGGTCCGGCGACGACGTCTCAGCGGCAGCCCGGCCGAACAGGTCGGCTTTCCGGTCGTACCAGGCAGCCCGCTCCTCGGCGGACGCCCGCCAGGTCGGCCGGCTGTTGAGCAGCGCCGCCAGCTCAGCGGCGAACGACCGCGTTCCGTCAGCCACGGTCATCACCGCCCGCCGGCTGGTCGAGGAAGACGACGAGCGCGCAGGCGTCGCAATACCGCCGTGGCTCGCGGCGGTCCGGCCTGTGCAGGGCAGGGTTCATTAGCATGGGCGTCACAGCCCGGCCCCCTTTCACGAGGGGTTGAAGGGTTGGGAGCGCGGGACGGGCCGGGACTCTTGGCGGGGAAACGGCCCGCCCCGCGTGGAAGAGGGAGCGGTCAGGCAGCGGCGGGAGCGTGAGCCGAGGCCGGCTGCATGCCGGTGGCCCGCAGCGAGTACGCCATCCGCGCCCGGCACTGACCCGACGCCCGGCACCGGTGCGAATCCACGTACGGGGTCAGGGTCAGCCCGTCGAACTCCACCGCCGGCGGATACCCCGGCACGGTCGACGGCGGCGGCACCGGACGCTGCCCGGCGACGATCTTCACCTTGACCTCAGTGGACCGACCGAACTTGCCCGCCTCAGCGTCCAGATCCAGCACCCGGACCACCCAGACCCGCTCACCGGTCTCCTTGTCCCGCGCCTGGTTGTCCGCCTCGCCACGCCGGTCGAAGTCGACCTGAGCATCGACGCCGAGGAACAACGCACCGGCGGGGAACACGTACTCGAACGGGACCGGGACCTTGATCGACGCAGGAACCACGACGTAAGCCTCCTAGCTGGACCAGATGTCCGCCTGACATCCGGTTGAGCTTACAAGTTACGTCAGCCTGTCAACACAAGCCAAGGTCGAAGTCTGATCATGCAGATAGTGAGAACGTTCGACCAGTCAGGACAGCGGGTAGGTGTCCTCGATCTCATGACGGCTACCGGGAAGCACCAGCACTGACGCCATGATTGGCTCACCCGACGCCCGGTGCGCGGTGATGACCACGCTGAAGACCGACTCGTCCGCCGAGACGTCCAGAGCGTCCGCCTCGTCCGCACTGACCCGCCGCGTGGTCATCCGCTCGGTGGCGTAGTCCGCCCGTAGTCCCTTGTGTCTAGTGATGTGCTCGATCAAGCTACCGACGATCGGCTGCGGGTTGACGATCTCCGTGCCCACAGCGATGTCGACCGGCACGAACGTCGAAATCAGGTCAACCGGGCCGAACTGTGACACCGTCCGGCGACGCCGCTCGTAGACGGGTGTTCCGTCCGGGACGTTCAACGCCGCAGCGACACGCGGCGACGCCAGCACCGGCCCGACATGCAGGATCTCTGTTTCGGCGCTCTCGTCCAGCTCGACCGCGTCCCGCGCGTACTGCGGCGAGGTGCGACCCGAGGGCGGTCGGCCACGCACGAAGCTGCCCTTGCCCTGCTGCGACTCGATCCAGCCGTCCTGCTTCAGGATGCCCAGAGCTTTGAGGACGGTAGGACGGGAAACCCCGAACTCCGAGCACAACTGGTTCTCTGACGGCAGCACCGCGCCCGGCGCGTACGAGCCATTCTCGATGCGCTCCCGCAGCGTGTTCAACACGCGCAGGTATTTCGGCGTCGGCGCTTCGTACGCCATCGCGGGCCACCCCACCATCGAAGATCACATGTCAAGACAGGAGCCTAAAGGCACGCAGCATGACGGGACAAGTACGGTCAGCCGTTCGGCGTGCCCGGCCGGGACGACCCATGCCACCAGCCGGACCAGGATCCCAGGCGCTCGCCGATCAGTTCGGGGAACGTGGCACCCGGCCGCCGTCGAGGCAACCGCCGGTAACGGCCGAAGATTCGCAAGGCCGCCCGCCGTGCCGGGCACGGACCTTCATGCCCGCATTCCAGACAGCGATCGTCGTTGACCGACGGAACATGCAGATCGAGCAGAGTTTGCGCCGCCGCGAGCGCCTTCCGCGCGTCAGCGGACAGGTACGTCGTCACGACTGCCCGCCGTCAGCCGCGAACATCGACGCCCGCACGAGGACCAGGGCGTGATCCCCGGACCGGCCGTCGTGCAGCATCTTGACGCCTTCCAGCCAGATCCACTCGTGGCCCTCCGGACGGTTGGTCACCAGCCGCACCCCGGTCACCCAGATCGAGACCGGCCCGTCGGTCGGTCGGAACCGGTCCTGCGCGGTCAGCCGGACCACGTCCCCCAGCCGCACCCGAAGGTCAAACGCCACGGTTCCTCCCCACTACGTTCGCCGTCCGCACCGACACCGGCCGCAGCCCGGCCACCTGGACGAACACCTCACGCCTATCCAGGGCTTGACCGGCACCGTCCAACACGTAGCCGGTGAGCCAGGCCCAGCCGTGGTACGTCGGGCCTTCGGACACCGAGATCACCCGCAGCACCAGCGCGCGATCCCCGGCGAACTGCACCGACGCCCGGCCATCGATCAGCAGCACCGCGCCGGGCCGCGCCACGTGCCCCCTCACGACTGGACAGGCACCGGGACGGGCGGGCATTCAGTCGGCTGCCGTCGTCCCGTACAACCAGGCGCCAGCACCCGCCCCGGTGCCCAGCTCACGCGGCCGACTTCCTCGAGCCGGCGCAGTCCACGCACGACCGACGCGCCAACGCCTGACCGCGACCCGCACCCCTGGCGACCCTCTGAAGGTCCGACCGTCGGGTGACGTACTTCCACCCGGAGCCGGCACAGGAGGGGCAGTTGCTCGCGTTGTGCTCGATCATGAACACAGGTTGTGGCACAACCGGCCCATCAACCCGGAAAATCGTTCCGGGGTACCACAGCCACAGCGCGGGAGGATCATCACCATGCGCGGGATGAACATGTCACTGACCATCGGCGAACGCGTGGCCTGGTACCGCCGCCGCCGAGGACTTTCCCAAGAAGTCCTGGCCGGACTCGTCGGCCGTACAGCCGACTGGCTCGGCAAGGTCGAAAACAACCGGATCGACCTCGACCGCCTATCGGTGATCAAGGCCCTCGCTGACGTCCTTGACGTCGGACTCGGTGACCTCCTGGCCGAACCGACCCTGCTGGATTGGACCGGCGACAGCGGCACCAGCACCGTCCCTGCTCTCCGGGCAGCGCTCACCGACTACCGCGCAGTCACCCAGCTCGCCGGGAACGGCAGCCGTGACGAGGCACCCGACACGGCAGACGTCCGACGCCAGGTCGACGACCTGTGGAGCGCCTACCAGGGCTCCCGGTTCGGCTACGTCACCAGCGGCCTACCCGCGCTGATCAACAACGCACACGCGGCAGTCGACGGAAGCGACGGCACCGACCAGGACCAGGCCCGCCAGCTGCTCGGCCTCACGTACCAACTCGCCGCAACACAGCTCACCAAACTTGGAGAAGCTGACCTCGCGTGGATTGCCGCCGACCGCGGATTAGCCGCCGTACGGCCCACCGGCGACCCCGTCATCATGGGTTCGCTGTTCCGCTCGGTATCCCACGCACTGCACTCCACCGGCCGCTACCGCGAAGCCGTCCGCCTCACCGAAGACGCAGCCGCCTACCTCGCGCCGCACGTCGGCACCACCGCAAGCCCGGCCCTGCTCTCCGTCTACGGAACGCTGATGCTCGCCGGATCGATGGCCGCAGCCCGGTCCGATGACGCAAGCACCACAAGGACCTTCTTGACTGCCGCCGAAGAGGCCGCCGCCAGGCTCGGGAACGACGCCAACCACCTCTGGACAGCCTTCGGCCCCACCAACGTCGCCATCCACCGGGTAGCCACCGCCGCCGAACTCGGAGACATCCAGGTTGCCGTAGACCTTGGACCGCGCATCGACACCAGCGCGCTACCGATGGAACGCCGGATACGCCACGCCCTGGAAGTCGCCCGCGCCCTCAGCTCATGGAACCGCACCGACGAGGCGCAAGCCATCCTCCTCGACGCCGAGCAGATGGCACCCGAACAGGTCCGCCACCACTACCTCAGCCGGCAACTCGCCCTCACCTGGGTACGCCGGCAGCGCGGCAAGCCCTCGACCCAACTCGTCGGCCTCGCCCGCCGGTTGAACGTGCTCGACTGACCCACCCCGTCTACCCTGCCAAGGGTGACCGAGCCCGAGACACCGCCCATGGCGACCCCACGCGTTGCCGCTGGCGCACTCTTCTTCGACGACGCCGGCCGCATCCTCCTCGTTCGGCCCACCTACAAGAACCACTGGGACATCCCCGGCGGCTACGTCGAACCCGGCGAGTCACCCCGCGCCGCATGCGTGCGCGAGATACACGAGGAACTCGGCCTAGTGATTGACGTGGGGCCTCTCCTAGTCGTCGACTGGGCCCCAGCACCGACCGAAGGCGACAAAATCCTATTCGTATTTCACGGGAGCCGGAACTACAAGCTGAAGCCGGAGGACATACACTTTAACGATGGCGAGATTTCTGACCTATCCTGGGTTTCAGATGCAGACCTAGACTCACATGTCCCAGACCGACTCGCGAGACGAATACGAACCTCATTCAAGGCACACGCCGCCAACACTGCGATATACGCAGAGAACGGCGAGTAGGAAAGCCACATCAACCCCATCACAAACAAACAGAGAAGCCAAGAAGACGCAGATGCGATTCAGGTCAATTAAGATCCAGAACTTTCGAAGCATTGAGAATTTCGAAATTGACAAACTCGGAGACCTTGTAGTAATCGCAGGACCCAACGGCTGCGGGAAGTCTTCAGTCCTAGACGCAATTCGGCTACTCAAGTCATCATACGGTGGCTACAAACCAAACGAATGGAAGAGCTGGTTTCAAGAATTCAACCTAGACATCAATAAGCCATGGTTCGCAGACCGCCTCCTACGTGATAGATCCAAGCCGCTACACATTTCAGCCTCTATCGAGCTTGCCAAAGCGGAGATCGACTTCATCCAGGCGAATCTAGTTGATCTAATCGCAGAGAAACTCTGGCGGGAAAGCCCTGGTCACCATATATCGGCAGCAACCGGGCGCTCGCTACCACAGGACCTCCGAGAGCAGCCGCGGATCATTCGTAGAGCGGAATCTCTTGCCGCTGAAATGAGGAACCAACTCTCCAGGCAGTCTCACGAGTTGGCACTAGAGGTCTCACCCAAGGGAAGCCTTATCCCCCTAGAGTCGCCAATCTTAGAGCTCGCCTTCGGGACCTATCTGCCGGCAAGTCTAGGAATATTCGAGTTTCAAAGCGCCTCCCGGACCTACATGCGCGAGAAACTAAACAACATCAGCCTTGATCTGCAATCAAATATTGATCGACAAAGAGATCAGACCCTTTACGACTCGCAAGCAAAATATCGGTCGATCAAAAGCCACCTCGTAACAGATTTCCTACACCGACTACTTTCGAAGGGTGGCGCGCAGGCAGATCGAGGCCCGAGTCTTAACGCCACCGTCACCGAGCTATTCCAGCAATTCTTCCCAGCCAAGGTATATCTTGGCCCCGAGGTCGATCCCCATGGGTCGATTCAGTTTCCGGTACGACTTACCAACGGAGATTCGCACGATATCGACGAACTAAGTTCCGGCGAAAAAGAGATCGTGTACGGATACCTCCGACTGAAGTCGGCAGGACTAAAGAACTCCGTAATACTCTTCGATGAGCCGGAGCTCCACCTGAACCCCGCGCTTCTCCGCCATCTCCCCGACTTCTATCACAAACACCTAGGCGTCGCAGAGAATAACCAGATATGGCTGATCACACACTCAGACGTCATGCTCCGCCACTGCGCCGGGCATCCTAAGTATAGCGTCTTCTACATGTCGGATTCTTCGCAGCCAAAGCCAACGCAAAATCAAGCAACGCCAGTGCTTCAAGATAGCGAGCTGGCAGAGGCGACACGGGCGCTAGTCGGAGATCTTACAACTTATCGCCCCTACAGCAAGGTGGTAATTGTTGAGGGCGAGGGATTCGATACAGACGTCATATCGAGATTGTTCCCAGAGTTTGCACAGCAAGTGAACATCGGCGCCGCCGGAGACAAGAAGAAGGTAAGGGACCTAGCCTCTCACTTACGGCGAGTCGCCCGGAGGCTTGGCCTTGGCGACCAGGTCTTCTCAATCTGCGACAAAGACTTCGACATAGGAATCAGCACCGGAGCCACCAAAGAGTACCACTGGGACGTCTATCACATTGAAAACTACTTGCTTGAACCAAGGTATATCCTGGCCGCCCACCGAGCGCTACTCGGCATTCAGAGTAAGTACTCCAGCGAGGAGGAAGTGTTCGGCGATCTTCTCAGGTGCGCCAAACAGAGCATTGGAGTGATCACAGCAAAGAAGCTTCAAAGTCTCGTTAACAACCAAATCGTCGATCAGATCAATATTGGAACCGACCCGCAAGCAGAGAATCCAGTACCTGCCTTACTGAAGTCGATTGAAGCATCAAGGTATCGCCTATCAAGTAAGCTCGACGTCATTGGCCAATCTGCTTACCTCGAGCAAACCAGGGACTCAATTAGAGAAGACCTACTATCCAAAATACGGGAGGGGAGTTGGATTTCAGAGTTTCCGGGACGGAGCATTCTAACTCTGTTCACAAGAGACCACGTTCCCCGCATTGCATATGAAGGATTCCGAAATGTAATTATCGACAAGATGGCCGAATCTGGACACCGACCACGGGGGATGCAGATTGTCATCGAGCGAATCCTTGAAGAACCATCGGATATCCCCGATGACATTCCTAGGAAGTGGGCGTGACAGGCTGGAAGGCCTCACCAGTCGCTCCACGACCAAGCGATAAGGACCCGGCACCCATGCCAACACGACCTGCGCGGACCCTCCCAGACGAGGAGGGGTCGCAGGCGAGGGATCACGGGGGACGGCGGTACAGCCCCACGCGCTGCACTTGCGCTGCACTTGCAAGCTCTGCCGAGTTGTTCTCTTCTGAATCAAGGCGGCCCGCAAAGCGGCCGCGCTGGCCGGCCCGGCCTGCTGGCGACCTCCGGCCGGCATCGGCCCGGGCCGGCCAGCCACACTGACGGACAACCATGAAGACCTCAGGGCCCGCCCCGAACCCCAACCCTCCTCAGAGATACCGTCGCGCGAATCACCTCGCCGGGCACCACAAGGGGTACCAGCTTCCCCAGACGGGGACTGCCCGACGAGGAGATCCGCAAGGATTTCAGGCGGTGACCCAGTTGATCGTCAGGCCAATGGGGATCGAGAGGATGGCACCGAAGACGAAAAAGAGGACCTGGTCGCGTCGTCCCTTCTTCTGTAGCGCCACGATCTCGGCTTGAAGACCGCCCAGAGTTTTGGCGACCTCGTCCCGTTCCTCTGCCATCTGCCGTTGAAGGTCAATGTGGGCTGAAGTTATAACGCTATCCACTAGGTTTCGAACAGCCCTAGCCTCTTCTTTGCGCAGGGCTGCTAGCTGCCGGTTCTGCTCCTCTTCGGCCTGCAGTCTCTTCACAGCAGCCGCGCGCGTATCTATCTCAGCCTCAAGCTCCTGAACCAGCTGTCGCGACTCTCGCAACGCGTTCATCAACCGCTCGACTCGGTCCTCCGTCGAATCCTCGGCCCATGAGATATAGAGGTCTCGACCGGCTTGGACAACCTGTGAGGTACGCGAAACCTCCACCTTGAGGTGCTCTGCCGATCGCTCAGACGAGCGACGCAACGTGAAGAATCCACCGAGGCTCGTGAGGATGCCCAGAACACCCGTAAGAGTCCCGGCAACCCAACCCGCAAACTCCACGGTTACCCAGTCGATGCTCATACTGGAAGCGACTATCAAGACCCCTCCCAAGGGCCAGTCGGGTGCGCTTAGCCCTTCACCGTGCCCGCTACGTGCCCGTTCAGACGGTCGATCAGGGGTAGCGGCGGTTGACAGTGGCGGGAGACGCCGAAGGCCCTGACTTGCATTTCGCAGGTCAGGGGCCTGTCGCTCCCTAGTGACGGGTAGAGGATTCGAGCCTCTACAGCTTTTGTGACGGATTTATAGTTCGGCCCTACCCGCACGGTAGTCTACGCGCTTGGTCATGCTGCTAAGAACCCGCGTGAGCGAGTCAGCCAGGCCATGGGGAGGCGTGACGATCGCGAGGGCGGTCGGCCGCCGCCGAGGCCGGGGCGATCGGCTGCCGCGCCGCTACGCGGCTTGCCACCGGTCAACGTGGTCCAGGTCGCGGGCAACCGCCGCCACGGCAAGCCGCCCCGGCCCGAAGGCCGGGGCGGTAACCCGTACGGCAGCGGCCAGCCGCGCCCACTGGCAGGCGATGCGTTGACAGGTGGGGCAGCGACGGCGGGTTTCGGGAGGACCAGACTCAGGCGGGTTCAGCTCGACGGGAGGCGTACAGGTCGGCGAGGAAGTCATCCAGCTCCTCATCCGACTCGAACAGGTCCGGCCGGGCAAGGTCGTCGATGGAGGCGACCGGGCGCACGCCCTGATGACGCGCCAGCTCCTCAGCCGGCACGTGCTCAACGGTCGGCAACTCGGACATCTGCTCGGCGTTGCTCGACATCCCGGTTCACCTCCTCGCGGCTCTCGACCACGTCTCATCCTCCCCCACCGGACCCGCTGGCAGGGTTCCCCGCGTCACGGACCATGCACGGACTGATCTTGAACGTCGGCGGCTGAGTTCGCCGCGCCGCCGCAGGTCAGCGCCCCAGATGCCATCCGATCCGAATTCCATTCCTAAACCGTGTGTCGCAGGTTCGAATCCTGCCGGGGGCACCCCAGAGATCAGCAAAAACGCCTACTGACCAGCGCGTACGCATATGGCGGTCGTAGGCAGCAGGATCTGCAGCCAGCCGGACTCGGCCCGTACGCCCCAGAGCCGCTCAGCGTCGGCGTCCGCGCGGTCCTGCGCCGCTTCCAGCTTCGCAAGCTCGTCCGCGCCCCAGCGGCAGCGCCACCTAGCCCAGGGCAGCCGCCAAGCACGCTCGATCATGAGTACACGTTGTGACGGCCGGCACAGCAGCCTGGAGAGTCGTTTCGGGGTGCCACAGCCAGAGTGCCGGAGGCCCGTCACCATACGCGGGTGTTTCGCGACTGGTGCGTAGGGTGGAAGACGCTACCAGCACCAGCCAACCTGTGAGTCCGAAAATGACTGTTAGGCGAGTTTCATCCCGTACGGTCGGTGCGGACGCGTCGTGGCCGACCGGCGTCGTCGCGTACGCGGCGGCGGTCGCCGTGGCGCTGGTGGTCCTTGTGACGCCGACCCCGGCGGCCGCAGCTCCGCCGTACACGCTGGATGAGCGTGCCCTGGCGATCGCCTCGCCGTCACTGGCCTACGTCGAAGTGGTCTACACCGGATACCTGCGGGACAAGCGGTCCAGCGCACCACTGCGCGCGTCGCCGATCACGTTCACCCGGCGGTGCAGCGGATTCGTCGTCGGCACCGGCGGCGAGGTGATCACCAACGGGCTCTGCGTTCGGCCGGCGAAGGACACCGCGGCGCAGAACGCCCTCTACTCGCTCGGACGCATCCTGATCGCGGAGAACTCTCTCGAGGCCGACGCGCTCGACCGCTACGTCGCCGACAACCTCCGCCAGAGCATCTTCACCGGCCTCGAAGCCGCAGACGAGCCGGACCATCAGGTGTACGGGCAGCTCGGCGTCGCGTCCACGGGCGGTCTGACGGAGAGCCCGGCGATCCCCGGCGAGGTGACCGAGGTGCTGGACGCCGACGCCGGCAACATCGCCCTGGTCAAGCTGGAACAGCAGAACCTGCCCACGGTCGAGCTGGCCTCGTCGGGCACCCTCGACCCGGGGGCCTCGTTGGTCGTGGTCGGCTACGCCACCGACGAGGTCGATCCCCGCACGGCGACGTACTCGCTGCGCTCCAAGCCGGTGAAGGTCATCGGTACCGGCACCCGCGGCTCCGCGTCGGTGTACCGGGTCAACGAGGACGTCGGCATCCACTCGCTCGGTGGGATGGCGATCGACACGAACGGCCACGTCGTCGGGGTGCTCGACAACGACCTGGAACTGCCTGACCGGGCGAACCGTGCGCTGGTGCCGATGCAAACCATCACCGCGCTGCTCGCCGAGGCGGGCGTCGACAACGCGTTGGGCGAGACCGATCAGCTGTTCCGCAGCGGGCTCGACGCCTACTTCGCCGGTGACTACGAGACCGCCATCAGCCAGCTCGGCACCGTCGTGGAAAACTCGCCGGTGAACTCGGTCGCCCAGACGTACCGGCAGAACGCCACCGAGCTGCAGAAGATCGAAGACAGCTTCTCCAGCGGAGCTGGCTGGCTGATCTGGGCCAGCGGCGCGGCCGGCGGCGCGCTGGTGATCGGGCTGATCATGCTCGTGGTGCTGCTTCTGCAGCGCCGCGCCCGCCGCCAGCTCACGTCGGCCGAGCCGGTGCCCCCGGCCGCGCCATATCCGTTCTCGCCGGCGTCCGGATACCCGGGCCAGCCCACTCCCGGGTACCCCTCGGCACCCGCCTATCCGGCACAACAGCCAGCGCGGGAATACCCGCCCGCACCCATCTACCAGCCGTCCGCACCTATCTACCAGCCACCCGCACCCGCTTACCAGGCGCCGCCTGCCCCGCGACAGGGGGCAGCGCCCGACGACCAGACGTGGCCCGACGACGAGGCGTTGCCCGACGAAGTCGGGCCCGACCCGCACGGGCCCGACCGCCACCACTAGCTACAGCGCGAGCAGCGACAGTGGCTTCGGCTGGTACCCCTCCAGGTAGCGGGCCGGATCGGCGTGCAGTACGGAGGCGAGCAGTGTGCCGAATACGTCCCGGAAGTCGGTGGTCGCCTTCAGGTCGCCGTCGTCCAGGTCGGTGAGGCTGGGCTGTCCGCCGTGGAAGCCTCCGACGACTCGGGAGCCGAGCACGAAGACCGGCCCGGCGGTCCCGTGGTCGGTGCCGTCGGAGGCATTGGCGCGCACCCGGCGGCCGAACTCACTGTAGACAACGACGGTGACGTCGCGCCCGGCCGGGCTCGTCGCCAGCCGGTCCATGAACATGGTCAGCGCCCCGTCGACCTCCTTGAGCAGCCGCTCCTGCGCGGGCCGTTCGTCGGCGTGCGTGTCGAAGCCGCCCAGGCTGACCGAGTAGACCTGGGTGGGTACGCCTGCCTCGATGCACCGGTGCACGAGCGCGAGTTGGGTGGCCAGTGACGTCTCACCGCCCGTGCCGGTGGCCGGGAGGTGACCAGGCTCGCCGGCCTCGAACGGCTGATCGGACTCCCGTACCCGTCGGATCAGGCCGTCCACCCGCAGGAAGTCGTGCAGCGCGGTCGCCGCCCGCGCCTGCAGGACGTCCTCGCCCCGCTGTTCTCGCCCGAGTGCGCGGACCATCTCCGCGCTGATCCCGGAGGGCAGTTGGGGTGCGCCGAGCGTGACGCTCGCTCCCGCCCGCGTCTCGCCCGCCAGCAGTGGCGGAAGCACCGGCTCGAAACTGACGGCCGCTTCCGGCGATGCCTGGATCCCGTCGAGCCAGCGCCCCACCCAGCCGGTCCGGATCGGTGTGTCGGGCGACCCTGTCTGCCAGATGTCCATCGACCGGAAGTGGCTGCGGTCCGGCCGGGGGTATCCGACGCCGAGGACGACTGCCAACCGGTTGTCGTCCCAGAGCCGCTTCAGTCCGCCCAGCGCGGGGTTGAGGCCGAGTACGCCGTCGAGGTGCAGCACCTCCTCGGGAGCGTAGGCCAGCTCCGGCCGGGCGGAGTGGTAGGCCGGGTCGGCGTACGGGATGACGGTGTTCAGCCCGTCGTTGCCTCCGTACAGCGTCACGATCACCAGCGTGTCGGCCGGTCCGGGCTCAGCGCCCTTGTCGCCCTTGGCGAGCAGCTCGGCGATGCCCAGGCCGGCTGCGGCGAGCGCACCGCCGCCGACCGCGCCGGAGGCCAGCAGGAACGTGCGTCGGGTCAGCGGATCCATGCTAGTTCACCAGGTATTCCGGGCTGGCCAGGCCGAGCGTGATCAGCTCTCGCGGTGTCGTCGCCTGTTTCAACGCCGCGTAGGTGCGGTTGGTCCACGTCGGAACCACGAGTACGTCGGCCAACCGCTCCACCGTGACCCACACGCCGCCGGCCAGCTCGGCGAGTACGCCGGCGAGGCCCAGCCTTACCTGGGCTGCCGAGGAGGTCAGCCAGGCGGTCCCACTCGGCCAGCCGGCCACACTCGGCGGCGCGAACGGCACCTGTCCGAGACCTTTGAGCCCGCTGACGACAGTGTGGAAGGCCTCGCCGGAGAGTCGCGCCGGGCGGATGCCGAGCTGCCGCATGGCTCCGACCAGCCACTCCATCGGCTGCTTCACCATCCGGTAGCGCCCCGAGCGGAACTGCTCGTCTTCGACCAGCGCACGCAGCATCGAGATGCCCACCGGGAACGCCGCGACCATCTTCCCCCGGGTGGACTCCGGGATCGGTTCGGTGGCGGACGCGTACCGGATCCACAGCCGCTCCGCGATGAACCGGGGGCAGGCCGGGCGGGCGGCGAGGTGGTCCACCAGCGAAAGCGCGTCGAACTTCGCGGTGGCGCCGAGGATGGTCTTGGGACCGGCATCGTGGTCCGTGGGCACGAAGATCGCCGTCGCCGGCACGCTCAGGTCGGTCTTCCAGCCGGTCAGTGCCCGGCCGGCCGCCTTGACGTCGCGTTCGCTGTACTGCCCGATGCCGAGCATGAACAGTTCCATCAGCTCTCGGGCAAGATTCTCGTTCGGCGCCCGTCTGGTGTTCGTGTGCCCGTCGAGCCAGTAGACCAGCGCCGGGTCGGTGACCAGTTTGCGGGCCATTGTGGTGAACGTCGGCGAGCTCCGTATCTTCTGGTGCTGTGCCAGCATGAACTGCGGACTTCCGACCTTCCGTATCGAGGTCGCCCAGTGCCCGTGCCAGAAGAACAGCAGCTTCTCGGTGGCCTGGTGGTCGGCGACGGTCAGCCGGTCGAGCCACCACCGGATGATCGTGTCGGTCTGCTGGCGGCGGAGCGCCTCCGCGGCGGCGCGCCGCTCGGCGCCCGGGTCGGGCAGATCGTCGAACGCGTCGGGGCCAAGCTCCGGCATCGGCGCCGCCGCTGCACCCCGGTCCTGCTCTCCGGGGTCCATCAGGCGCGCCACGGTGGCCGCGTATCCGGCCTTCGACGCGGCGGCCAACTCGGACGAGGTCGGACCGAACCCCACACGTCGCAGGAGCAGTGCGACGCTATCGTTCATGTGGATTAACGTACGCGACTGTGCCGGCGACCGGGTACCGCCGAGCGCCCGCGCCGCGTCGCCGCCCCGCGCCGCGTCGCCACCAGGCCCACCAGGTTGACCGGTAGGGCACGCAGCACGTCGGCGGCGACGGCCAGCCGATCAGCGCGGGTGAAGCCGACCCGGGCCACCAGCAGCGTCGCGTCGGTCACGCTCGCTAGCAGCAGTGTCTCCGCATCGGACAGTAGCGATGGCGCGTCGACCACGACGAACCGGCCGCCGAGCCGCATCGACTCCAGCGCCGGGGCCAGCGCATCCGAGGCCAGCAGTTGCTCGCTCGGCCCCGGCCCGGCCGGGCCGGCCGGCAGGACGTACAACGGCAGGTCCGGGTGCCGGTGTGTGGCCTGCTCGGCCGCGACCTCGCCGCGCAGCACGCTGGTCAGGCCGACCGTGTTCGGCACGTCGAAGAGCCGGTGTACGCCGGGATGCCGTACGTCCGCGTCGACCAGCACGACCGGCTCGCCGGCCCGGGCGAACGCGATGGCGATGTTCGCCGCAGTAGCCGTTCTTTCTTCCCCCGGCACCGAGCCGGTGACCGTGAGGCTGGCGAACCGGCTCCCGGCCGCGCGCAGCAGCAGGTTGGCGCGGATCTGCCGGAACGCCTCGACGCGCGGCTCCGTGTCGTCGCCGGTAGCCAGCGGCGGCCTGCCCCCGCCGGCCGCGACGGCACCGAGCAGGACGGTGCCGGCGACCTCGGCCGCGTGGCTCTCGTCTCGTACGGTGCGGTCGCGCGCGTAGCGGACCACCGCGAAGAGGACCCCGATCGCAAGGCCCCCGGCGGCGCCGAGCCCGGTGTCGGCGGTGACCCGCGGTGTGGCCGGGGCCGAGGGCGTCGTCGCCGGCCGGGTCACCGAGACCTTGACGGGTGACTCGTCGATGCCGGTCGGCTTTTCCAGGCGCGCGACGTATGCGGGAAACTCCGCCGCGATCGCGTCGGCGATGTCGCGGGCGCGTACCGGATCCGGGTCACGGACCTCGACGGTGAGCACCGCCGTGCCGGCCGCGCCGGTCACCGTGACCCGCTGCGTCAACTCTGAGGGCTGGTACGGCAGTCCGAGCCGCCGGACGACGGCTTCGGCCACCTCGGGGCTGTTGCCCACCTCGGCATACGAGCGCACCCGCTGCAGGATGTAGTTGCCGCCCTCGTTGAGTTGGCCGATGTCGCGGGTGGTGAAGTTCGGCGCGAAGAACAGTTGGGCGTCCGCCCGGTACATGGGTTCCTGCTGGGCGGACGCGAGACCCGCGCCCGCGCCGCCAAGCAGCACCAGCGCCAGCACCAGCCACCGCTGCGACCACACGGCTCGCAGCTGGCGCTCGAGGGTGAGCTGCTGCCACTGCTGGTGTACGGATGGCGCGCCGTCGCCCGGCCCGTCGGAGGCAGGCCGGCTGAGCAGCCGAGCCGGGGCGAACCGTTCGGAAAGCTTCACGCTGAACCTCACACCGTCACCTTTCAGTGCGTTCTGGTGGGCACACGGTCGACTCCAGCGGCAGGTCCGCTCCGCTCATCGTCGGAAGGCCGTCAGCGCCGGGTCGGGGAGCCTACAGTCGACGGGTCGCAGCGACTCGGCGGCGCCGATGCCGACGGCGAGCAGCAGCACCCCAGCGGCGGCCGGCCACAGGTAGAAGTCGAAGAACCAGATCTGTACGGCGAACCCGACGATGAGCATCCGTGCCGTCAGCGACCTGAGCTTGACCAGCACGACCGCCAGGATGGACACGAACACCAGCAGCGCGAGCACGCCGAAGTCGTACCAGAGGGTGAGGTAACTGTTGTCGAACGCCTGTGCCTGCCCGTCGGAGATGCCGATCTGCTGGAAGAACCGCACGTGCGCCTCCGGGCCCAGGCCGAACAGCGCACTGCCGGCACCGTCCGTGATGCCGGACCAGGCCTCTTCCGTACGGCGGTAGCGCGCCGTCGCCGAACTCGACCCGCCGACGTTGGTCAGGCGGGCCCGGACGAGGTCCGTCAGGTCCCGCACCGGCTTGGGACCGACGGCCACCAGCACGGTGCCGGCGGCGGCGGACGCCGCGACCAGACCGACCCCGCGCCGGGTGAGCTTGCGCGGCTGGGCCAGGTACCAGATGGCGAGCGCGCAGGCCGTGCCGATCCACGCGCTGCGCGACCCGGACAGCAGCAGGCCGACCGCGCCTGCGGCGAACGGCACCTGCCAGAGCCGGCCGCGCAGGCCGACGGCCACGCACATCGCCAGCATGCCGTACGTGCCGTAGACGATCGGATGTCCCATGGTGCCGGCCGACCTGCCGGCTCCCGCCTGTGCCGTGAACGCGTTGCTGATGGCCAGCTGGTCGAGAACCGGCCAGGTGCCGGACATCCGCTGGTAGACGGCCAGCAGCGTGATGGGTACGGCGACCCAGGCGAACGCCCGCGCCAGGCGGGTCACCGGCGCACCGGCCCGCGCCTCGGCCACGACATGCCAGCCGACCAGCGCGTAGCAGGTCAGCGGCGCGACGGCGATCACAATGTCCTTCGGGCCGGTCCACCACACCAGGCCGGTGAGCACGCAGGCCGCCGGGACCGCGAATCCCACCATCCCGATGGACGGCGGCGGCGCGTACGGCTGGAAGCGCTGGATCCGGCCGAGTGCGGCGATCGCCGTCGCCGCCAGCAGCACTATCCATACCGGATCGACGGGGTATCCGGGATCGGCGGTGACCGGAACGAGCAACAGGACCGCGAACAGCGTGTAGCTGAGCCGATCCGGGGTCCACAGCCCCCAGGCGAGCAGGCCGGCCACGGCCACGGCGGCGAGCGCGAACGGCTGCCAGGCCGCCACCACCCCGACCGCGACGGCAGCCGCCCCGGCGACGACCGCCACGGCCGCGTCCGCCGGCCGGGTCGCGCCGCGCAGCGTGGGCAGGTGCGACATCAGCTGACCGCGCCCAACTCTTCGAGGTACGCGACGAAGCGTGCGGCCGGGGACGGTTCGGTGGCGAGCTCCCGCCCGCGCCGTGACGCCTCGGCCGTGAGCCGCCCGAACGCCTCCCGGTCGGCGGCCAGATTCAGCAACGCCGAGGCGAGCGCACCGGCGTCGGGGTCCACCAGCAGTCCGCCACCACCGGCGAGGATCTCTGTCGTGGCACCCGCCCGGTAGCCGATCACCGGGGTGCCGCAGCGGAGCGACTCCACCGTCACCCGGCCGTAGGCCTCGTTGCGGGACAGCATCAGCGTCGCGTCCGCCCGCGCGCACAACGCGGCCGGGTCGTCCGTCCACGCGACGGTCTCGAGCTGCGTCTCGACGCCGTACCGGCGGGCCAGGTCGACGAGGCCCCGCCGCGCTTCACCGTCGCCGACCCCGGCCAGGGTGAGGGTGAACGTGCGGCCCTGGCGCGCGCAGATCGCCAGCGCCTCCACCGCGTCGGCCTGGCCCTTCTCGGCGCTGTGCCGGCCCAGCAGCAGCAGCCGCTCCAGTGCGACCGGACGGTCCGCACCCGGCGCCAGGACACCGTCGGGCGCGGACGGACCGCCCGCGTCCGGCCCGGATTCGACCGGCGGCGGGATCACCCGCAGCTTCGTCCGCGCCGTCGGCACGGCGCTGGTGACCTGACCGGCGGCGTACGCGGAAACCGCTACGACGCCGTCCGAGAGGCACGCGATGAGCCGGGCGATCGCGGCCCGGGGCAGCACGGACCGCAGGCTCGGGTTGCTGAGCAGGCTCTCCCGCACCACCCAGATGTGCGGCGTCCGGGCCATCCGTGCGGCGATCGCCCCGGCTGGCACCACCGCCGAGTTGGTGACCACGACGTCCGGCCGCGTTCGGTGCAGCAACCGCCGGTATCGGGGAACCGACGCGAGCGCTTGGAGCAGTCGGACCGCGCCGACAGCAGGGCCGTACCGCCGGCCCATCCACAACCAGGTCGGCAGCACGACCACATCGGCGCCGGCCGCAGCGAGCTGCGCGCGCAGCGGCCCGTCCCCGGGTAGCGTGACGGTGACCTGGTACCCGCGCGCCCGTACCGCCTCGCCGACCAGGGCGAGCAACGAACGCTCCGCGCCCATGAGATCGGCGGAGTGGCTGACGAACAGGACGTGCACGCTAGAACCTCTCCGTCGGGCCGTGCACTCCACGCAGCCCGTCCCAGTAGCCGGCAAGGACGGCGAGCGCCCGGTGCCGGTCGTTGCGGCCTCCGGCGACGAGGCGGAGCACCGACCTGGCCAGGTTCTTGTAGTGGACCGGCT
This sequence comes from Solwaraspora sp. WMMD937, assembly GCF_029581175.1. Lineage (NCBI taxonomy): Bacteria > Bacillati > Actinomycetota > Actinomycetes > Micromonosporales > Micromonosporaceae > Solwaraspora > Solwaraspora sp. WMMD937. The sequence continues at coordinate 6,371,176 of NZ_CP120738.1, forward strand.
CCCCGATCAGGATCCGCCGCAGCGGACGGGGGTAGTGCTTGCGTACGTAGAGGATCTCGTTGCGGTGATGGTAGTACTGCGCGCGAGGACTCGAACCGGCCAGGCTGCCGCCCCGCCGGTGCCACACCTGCGAGGCGCATACCAGGCCGATCCGACCGCCCGCCGCGGCGATCCGCCGTACCAGGTCGAACTCCTCCTTGTAGTGGAAGAACCGCTCGTCGAACAGGCCGACCTGGACGGCCCAACCGACGCCGAGGAGGATGGCCGCGCCGGTCACCACGTCCACATCGTGCGCACCGACCTCGCACCCGGCGCAGCGCAACGGCCGTACCCGGCCGCCCGGCAGCGTCGCGGCGACGACGTACGGCTCCGGGTCGGGGTCGTCGGGTCGCGCGGACGTCGTCTGAACCGATGTGGACACCGCGTACCGGTCCGCCTGCGACAACAGGGCCGGCAGCGTGTCCGGCCGGGGTACGCAGTCCGCGTTCAGCAGCCAGACGAAGGCCGCGTCGCGGTCGTGCGCGACCCGGATACCGGCGTTCATCCCGCCGGCATAGCCGAGGTTGGCGTCGAGCCGCACCAGTGTCACCGCGTCACCGAGCGTACGCAGCTTGTCGATGGAGTCGTCGGTGGAGCCGTTGTCGACCACGACGACCTCCGGCACGACACTGCCGGCGGCGACCGCCCGGACGCAGCGGATCGTGTCGTCCGCGCAGTTCCAGTTGAGCACCACCGCGACGACGCGGGTTCCGTCGCTATCCACGCCCACCGACCCTGTCCCCCGCCACCCGATGACCGGCCCCGGACCGGACGGCGAGGCCCAGCACCATGCTGTGCGCGGCGAACAGAGCCACCGACAGCGCGGCGACGCCCCACGCCCCGTACGGCGCGGCGACGAGAGGATAGCCGACCACCGCGGCCAGCGCGGTACCGAGCGCGATCACGGCGGTGGTGCGCTCGCCGCCGAGGTTGACCAGGCGCGCGCTGAGGACCTTACCGACCGACACCGCGACGCTGCGCGGCACCAGCAGCGCGCCGAGCAGCACGGCCGCCGCGTACCCGCTGGTCAGCACCCCGATACCGGCCAGCCCGACGAGCACCAGCACTCCCATGCCGACCGCCAGGTAGACGGCCCGGCGCAGCACCCCGCGCAGCCGGTCGGCCGAGCCTTCCTCGTGGTCGCGCAGCGTCCGCTGGGCTGCGACGACCGCGCCGGCCTGGGAGAATTCGATGGCCGCTACCGCCAGGGAGTAGATCGCCAGTGCGTCCGCGCCCTGGTAGCGGGCCAGCGCGAGTTGGTCGAAGCGGTACGTGAAGATCTGTGCCACCGAACCGGTATGGGTCAGGCCCAGCCGGGCGAGGCGTTCGGGCTCCGTCGAGGCGCGCCGCGCCATCGCGCCCAAGGGTGCCCCGTGCGCCGCCCACATCGCGACGGCCATCACCGCCTGGCAGCCCAGCCAGGCCAGCAGCCAGACCGTCGCGTCGTCGACCGAGGCGAGGATGAGTACGAGGTAGAGCACGGGCGCGGTGGCGGCGAACAGCGCGCGCTGGCGGTAGACGGCGACGAACCGCCCGAGGGTCAGGCCCGCCGCCGCGGGCATGGTGCCGGCCGCGACGCACGCCGCCCCAGCTGCCGCGAGTGCCGGCGCCGCCGCCGCCGCGTACCAGGCGAAGACCCAGCCCAGCGTGGCCGACAGCGGCACCGTGGCGGCGTAGACGGCGAGGCTGCGCCGCCCGGACCGCTCCCGTAGCCAGTCGCTGCCCTGAGCGAGCATGAACGTCTCCAGTGACAGCCCGCCGACCGCGACGCCGACGGTCGCGCTGGTCGTCGTCGCGACCAGCAGGCCGCGCTCTGCCGGCGGCAGCGCGACGCTGAGCAGGATGGCAAACCCGGACATGGCCAGCGCGGCCACGTACATCACCGTCGCGCTGCCGACCGCGCGCCGGATCGCGTACGCGGCCAGCGCAGCCCGGCCCGGACTGGGCCGGCCCGGGCTCAGCCCTCGGCTCGTCAAGCCCGCAACCCGGCGACGGTGCCCCGGATGACGGCGGTCGCCGCGTCGGGGCGGCGGGCGAGCAGCGCCTTCGCGGCGTAGCCGAGCCGGGCCGCGGCGGCGAACGGCACCCGGTGCCGGTAGTGCTTGCGGAAGAAAACCATGCAGCTGCGGCTGGCGTGAAAGTACGTCGTGGTCGACTTGGCCGCCATGTCCGCCGTCGCCCCGGTCGCCACCCCGCCGGTGTGCTGGACGGCCAGGTCCGGGACCACCCTGGTCGGGATGCCCAACCGGGCCGCGCGTAGCGCTATGTCAGCCTCCTCGTAGAACAGGAAGAAGTCTTCGGAGAACCCGCCCAGATCCTGCCATGCGCGGCGGGTGACGAGCAGCGAGTGGCCGGCCGCGTAGACCAGTTTGTGCGAACCAGCCGCCCCGGCGGCGGGCGGTCGTCCGCTCTGGCCGGTCCACAGGTCGACCATGCCGAGGTCCGGCCCGCCGCCCGGTGCGACGCCCGGCGCGGCGCTGGCCGTCGCACCGATCGCGCGGTCGCCGGCGCGCAGCACGTCGAGGGCCGAGGCGAGCCTGCCACCCACGATCCGAGTGTCCGGGTTGAGCACCCAGATGACCTCGGCGCCCTCGGCCAGCAGCCAGGTGGCGGCGAGGTTGTTGCCGGCGGCGTACCCGACGTTGCCGTGCCCGGCGATCACCCGGACCGGCACGCCGGCACGCTCGGCGTACCCGGCGATCTCTGACAGTTCGGCGACCTGGTCGCTGTTGTCGACAATCGCGATCGCGACGCGCGGGCCGGTGGCCTGCGGGCCGGTGGCCAGTCCGGTCACGATGGAACGGATGAGGCAGCCGGTGTCACCCGCACTGCGGTAGTTGACGATCGAGATGCCGAGCAGACCGCTCACCGTGCCCCCACCGCACCATCGCCCGCCACACGCCCAGGACAGAAGTACGAAACAGGCTCCCGATCGACCTGTCAAGTGGCCTCGGAACCGGTTCCTTCCTGGACCGGGTCGACCAACTCAAACTGGATCATGCCGGCCTTACCAAGCCCGACTCCCTAAATTGGAGCAATTGCATTTGTCGGGCACGACTTGCGTCTGCGGGGTGATGAGCGCGAGCAGCCACTCGTTACGATTCTTCACCGAGCGGTACGGGGAGGAACCGATGGCGCGCGTACCTGTCGTCTCGACGCAGCGTTCGGGGGCCTACCCGAGCATCCGCGATGCCCTGGAGGTCGCGGCCGGTGAAGCCGGCTCCGTGACGATCGACGCGAGCGACGGCATCGGAGGGCAGCCCGAAGATGACCGACCTACGCGGCCTGGTGCGCGTGACGGCGCCCGCCCCGACGGGAGGTGACCCAGACATGGCCACGCGACGCGACCAACTCCACTCGTACCAGTTTCTCACTCGACGGGTCATTTCTGCCTTCGTGATGCGCGAGACCGACCCGCAGCAGTCCCCGCTGCGCCGCGGTGTCGGCGCAACCTTCGGCGGCCTGATGATCGCCGTCCTGGTCGCCGCCGGGTTCGGCATCTACGGCATCATGACCAAGGCCGGCAGCGACAGGTGGCAGGCCGACGGCGCGGTCGTGATCGAGAAGGAGACCGGCGCCAGCTTCATCTACCTCCAGGGCAAACTGCACCCGACGCTCAACTACGCGTCGGCGGTGCTGGCCTCCGGCCGAACCGACGCGCCCGTGTTCCGGGTGCCTGGCAACTCGCTGGCCAGCACGCCCCGCGGCGTCACGATCGGTATTCCGGGCGCGCCCAACTCTCTGGCACCGGCCAGTAGGCACATTGGCCTACCTTGGACGATCTGCTCGGCGCCCAGCGGGGATGACACCGGCCGAACCGTCGAGACCGTCTCCCTGGTCGTGTCTCGGGCACCGGTCGGCGGGCGGTCGCTGGCGGAGGAGGGCGTGCTGGTCCGCGACTCCCGGCAGGACACGACGCACCTCGTCTGGCACGGCCGTCGGTTCCTGATCCGCGACGCCCGCAACGTCGTACCCGCCCTCTTCGGAGAGGTCGACGCCGCACCGGTCGGCGCGGCGTGGCTCAACGCGCTGCCCGCCGGCAACGCCATCGAACGGGTCAAGTTCAGCGGCCGCAACCAGCCGTCCGGCGAAGTGGACGGCTGGGCGATCGGCGAGGTGCTGGTCACGCAGACCGGTTCGGGGCCACAGTACTACCTCGTCCTCGACGACGGGCTCGCGCCGATCACCGAGCTGCAGCAGAACCTCCTGCGCGCCGAGTTCACCGTGGAGCCGGTCGAGATATCTGTGTCCCAGGCCACGGCGGCACCGACCAGCAGCCAGGTGCGGCCAGCGACCGGAGACAGCGCGCCGCCCGCGACGCCGCCCGCGCTGATCCGACCGGCAACCGGCGACGCGCTGTGCGCGGTCACCGGCGACGCACGCGCCGTACCGACGATCGCCGCTGTTGGCGGTACGGTGGCCGGCCTCGACGAGGCCGTACCGACCGGCTCGGTCACCCGCGACGGCGTGATCCTCGCCGACTATGTGCTGGTGCCGCCGGGCCGGGTCGCCGTCGTGCGGGTGATTGGCGCGCCGACCGCCGATACCGGCCCGTACTACGTCGTCACCGACCTCGGCATCAAGTTCCCGGTGCCCAACGCGACCGTCCTCGGGCAGCTCGGCTACTCGGCGGCCCAGGCGACCGACGTGCCGACCACGCTGGTCTCGCGGATACCCACCGGACCGACGCTCGACCCGGTCGCGGCCACCCGCCCCGCCTCGGCGGCCCCCGCCGAATGACACCGGGGGTAGCTGACTGTTGGCGCTCCGGGCATCGATGGCGCTCTTGAAGCTACTATGATGCTCGCGTGAACCTCAAGGAGTGGGCAGCGTCGACCGGCATCGCGTACATCACCGCTCGGCGACAGTACGCAGCCGGGACGCTGCCTGTTCCCACCTACCGGATCGGTCGACTGATCATGGTCGGTGAGCCGGTCACCGGCACGTCGGCCGAGACGGGGCAGACCGTGGTGTACGCCCGGGTGTCCTCAGCCGATCAGAAACCCGACCTGGACCGGCAAGTCGCCCGGGTCACCGTGTGGGCCACCGGGCAGAAACTCGGCGTCGACCGGGTGGTGACCGAGGTTGGATCCGCGTTGAACGGGCACCGCGAGAAGTTCCTCGCGCTGCTGCGCGACCCGAAGGTGGCGACGATCGTGGTTGAGCGTCGGGACCGGTTCGCCCGGTTCGGGGCCGAGTACGTTGAGGCGGCGCTGGCCGCGCAGGGCCGCCGACTGCTGGTGGTCGACCCGGCTGAGGTCGACGATGATCTGGTCCGCGACGTGACGGAGATCCTGACGTCGTTGTGCGCCCGCCTGTACGGGCGTCGCGCTGCCGCGAACCGTGCCCGCCGAGCGGTCGAAGCCGCCACCGAGAGTGGCCCGGCGTGAAAACGATCCAGGGGTACCGGTTCGCCCTCGACCTCACCTCGCGCCAGGAACGCGACGTCCTTGCACACGCTGGGGCCGCCCGGCTCGCCCACAACTGGGCGCTCGCGAAGGTCAAGGCGGTCATGGACCAGCGCGTCGCCGAACGCTCCTACGGCGTACCAGACGAGTTGCTGACGCCATCACTGTCCTGGTCGCTGGCCGGTCTTCGGAAGGCGTGGAACGCCGCGAAGCCCGAAGTCGCGCCGTGGTGGGGTGAGGTGTCGAAGGAGGCGTTCAACACCGGCCTCGACGCGCTCGCTCGCGGGTTGAAGAACTGGACTGACTCCCGCAGCGGGAAACGCGCCGGTCGGTTGTCGGGTTTCCCCCGGTTCAAGTCCCGCCGCCGTACCACGCCCAGCGTCCGGTTCACCACCGGGGCGATCCGGGTCGAACCGGACCGGATGCACGTGGTGCTACCCCGGCTGGGCCGGTTGAAGTTGCACGAGTCCGCCCGCAAGCTCGCCCGCCGTATTGAAGCCGGCACCGCCCGGATCATGTCCGCGACAGTGCGTCGTGATGGCGGACGGTGGCATGTGTCGTTCACCGTCGAGGTCGAACGCGCCGAACGCAGCCCGGCCCGACCCGGCTCGGTGGTTGGTGTGGACGTCGGTATCCGGCATCTCGCGGTGCTGTCCACCGGCGAGTTGGTCGACAACCCGCGCCACCTCGTGGCCGCGCGGCAACGGATGCATGCGCTCGGCCGGACGCTGTCGCGCGAGCAGGGCCCGGACCGGCGTACCGGACGACGTCCCTCGAAGCGCTGGGAACGGGCCGCGAGCCGGCTCGGTCGCGCTCACGCCCGGGTCGCTCATCTGCGCCGTGACGGGCTGCACAAGCTCACTACCCGACTCGCCACGACGTACGGCACCGTTGTGGTGGAAGACCTCAACGTCACCGGCATGCTGCGCAACCGGCGGTTGGCTCGGCACGTCGCCGACGCCGGATTCGCGGAGATCCGCCGCCAGTTGGCGTACAAGACCGGATGGAACGGCGGCCGGCTTGTGGTGGCCGACCGCTGGTACCCGTCCAGCAAGACCTGCTCGGGCTGTGGCACGGTGAAAACCAAGCTGGCCCTGTCCGAGCGTGAATACCGGTGTGAGGCGTGCGGTCTAATCATCGACCGTGACCGCAACGCCGCTGTGAACCTGGCCGCCCTTGCGGCGGCAACCGCCGGGAGTGGCCCGGTGGCAGCACGTGGAGCCGACCAGAAGACCCGCACACGCGGGCAGGTGGCCGTGAAGCGTGAACCCGGCACCGCTCAAGCGGATCAGACCGGGACCGTCCTACCGCAAGGCAGGACTACCAACCGTGCGCTCACCAAAGCCCACTGAGAGGTAACGGCGCTCAGTCGAGGAGCTTGACTGGTGGGCCGGGTTCTTCGGACTCGTCCCACCGCGCGGCGGCGCGGGAGCCGCCGCAGATCGCCGGGACCGCCGCCGACCCCGCAGCAGTGCGACCGACAGTATCAGCACGGTCAGCACGTAGTGAAACGCCCAGCGACGCGTTGGCCGGCACCGAGGAGCCCTTCTGCGGCGTACCCGCTCGCGGTAACAGACGGGTTCCGAGACCGCGGCCTCGGTCAGGCCCTGGCGGTGAAGATGTTGCGGGAGGCGGCCAGCCCGAGCAGGGTAGCGCCGAAGACGACCACGCCGACCGTGCCGACGCCACCGAAGGCCACCAGCGCGCCGACGGCGATCGGACCGGTGGTCTGACCGACACTGCGGGAGAGTGCGTCGGTGGCGGCGGCGGTCGCCCGCAGCTCCGGGTTCCAGTTGACGCTGATCGCCATGGACAGCGGCATGAGCGCGCCCAGGCAGGTGCCGAGCAGGACCAGGGTCAGCGCGACGGCCACCACATCCAGCCCGGCGAACGCGACCGCCGCGTATGCCGCCGCCGCGAGCGGGATGACCAGGTAGAGCCGGGTGAACAGCTGTTCGCGGCTGATCCGTTTCAGCGACATCCGGTTGATGAAGCTGCCGGTGAAGACCCCGCAGGGGATGAGGATCGACACGCCGATCCGTTCCAGTGTGCTCAGCTCGGGTAGCCGGTCGAGGAGCACGCTGATGCCGAAGTGGCTGCCCTGCATGATCAGGCCGATACCGATGCTGGACAGAATCAGCCAGCGGCGGCGCCGTTCGCCCAGCATCCGGCGGATCGCCCGCAGCGTCAGCTGGATCCGTTGTCCGAACGGGACGTCGGCCGGATGGGTGGCGGGCGGGCGTTCCCGGCCCAGTCTGGCAACGAGTACGACGGCCAGCAGCGCGGTCGCGTAGCCGGCACCGACCGCGAACACGATGACCGGCTGCTGCAGCGACGCGGCGAACGCGCCCAGCGCGAGCGCCGAGGCGGCGCCCATGCTGACGAACGTCTGCAACATCGAGTAGCCCCGGTCGCGGGCCTTCGGGTCGCCCTGGGTCAGGTCGGCCACCAGCGCCTGGCCGCAGAGCGCCACGGCACCGCTGGCGAAGCCGGTGAGCAGCCGTCCGACGGTGAGTACGGCGTAGCTCTGGTACAGGCACAGCAGGATCGACACGACGGCGTTGACCAGCATCCCGGGGAGCAGGATCCGGCGGACCGGAACGAGGTCGAGCAGCGGGCCAGTGAGCACACCGGCGGCCGCCGTGGCCACGCTGTGCGCACCGATGGTGATGCCGATCTGGGCCGGACTCAGGTCGAGACTGCGCCCCAGGCCGACCGAGATCGGTATGTACGCCAGCTGGGTGAGCGGGTTGAAGAACACCAGCAGCGGGGGTACGGCGGCGGCCAACGGGGTCCGGGCCGGGCGGCCGGCACCGTCGCTCACGGCTGACCTCCGCCGAGGTACGGCCGCGCCGGCCGGGGCATCCGTGCGAGCAGCGGCCGCCGGGACGGCCGGGGCGTCAGTCGGTCGGCTGGCGTTCCAGCATGGCCAGCATCTCGTCGAAGGCGGGAGACGAGTGGGTACGGAAGATGGCCTCCGCCGCGTCGAGATCCCGGTCGCGGCAGGCCTTCAGGAAGCGCCGGTGCTCGTCGAGCCCGTCGAGCCGCCGCTCCTTGGACCGGGTGAACGCCACCGACAGCATGCCGGGCGTCGCCGAACGCAGCGACAGCAGCATCTGGGTGAGACGCGGCGAACGCGCCGCATTGTACAGAAACACGTGGAACGTTCGGTTCAGCTCGACGTACTTGCCGAGGTCCGGGTCGCGTTCCATCTCCTCCTGCATCCGTTCGGCCTCGGCCAGCTCCGCCTCGGTGATCCGCTCGGCGCACAGTCGGGCCGCCAGCGCCTCGAGGGTCTCGCGCAGTTGCCGGATATCGCGCAGTTCGTCCGCGTCGATGGCGGTGACCGTGGCCACCTTCCGGGCGTGGACCTTGATCAACCCCTCGGCGGCCAGGTCGCGCATCGCCTCGCGTACCGGCGTGGGGCTGACCCCCAGCAGCTGCGCGATCTCGGTCTGGACGATCCGTGACCCGCTCTTGAGCGTCCCGTCGACGATCGCCGCACGCATCCAGTCCCGGACACGTTCGTGGACGGTTCCCGAGATACCGGCGAAGGACGTTGCCTCGTGGTTGTCGAACACCACTGCCATGCCCTCGATTCTCCTCACCCCGCGGTACACCCCCCGGCGTACCGTCCGATGGCTCGATTCTACAGAGTCGAGTCGTCAGACCATCGGAGTCGCGTGGTTCCGTGCGTGGCGGCACGTCAGGCCCCGTCCTCTCGGCCTTCGGCCCCGTTATGGGCATCAGCGAGCGTCCACCGGCGCAACGCGGTCAGCCGCCAGCCGAGGATGCCCATCACGACCGCACAGGCCAGACCACCGGAGACCATCGCGAAGGCCGGACTACTGAAACTCGCCGTCGCCCCGGCCCGCGCATCGCCCAGCAGCGGCCCTCCGGTGACCACCCCGATATGCACGGCGGAGAGCCGCCCCCGGAGGTGGTCCGGGACGCTGAGCTGCAGCACCGTCTGGCGGAACACCGCCGACACCACGTCGGCGGCACCGGCCACCATCAACAGGGCGATGGTCAGCGGCAACCAGTGCGACACCCCGAACCCGGCGATCGCCAGGCCCCACACGATGATCGAGACGATCACGGCACGCCCGTGGCGGGTCACCGACCCGACCCAGCCGGAGGTGAGGGCCCCGATAAGTGCCCCGGCGCCCGGGGCCGCGTGCAGCAGGCCGACGGTCACCGCGTCGCCGCCGAGCTGGCCGAGGGCGATCGCCGGGAACAACGCACGGGGCATACCGAAGAACATCGCGTTCACGTCGGCGAGGAAGCACCCCATCACCGCCGGCTTGCTCCGCAGGTAGGTGAGGCCCTCGATCACCGACCTGAGCCCCGGCTTGGTCACCTGGTGGGCGGGCGGCATCGGCCGCATCCGGGTGAGCACCGTGATGGACACCAGGAACGTGACGACGTTCAGCGCGTACGTGGTCGACAGGCCGAGCGCCGCGATGACCACGCCGGCGGCGGCCGGCCCGACGATCGCCCCCACCTGGGTGAGGGTCTGGTTCAACGCGAACGCGGACGGGAGGATCTGCCGACGGACCAGGCCGGCGACCGCCGCGCTGCGCGCCGGGCTCTCCAGCGCCGAGAGTCCGGCCGTGACCGCCACCAGCACGAAGATGGCCCAGATCGGCGGGCTGTCGAGCAGCGCGAGCAGCGCCAGGCCGCCGACCACGGCGGCGAGCAGACCTTCGGTGACCACCAGCAGCCTGCGGCGGTCAACGGCATCCGCCACCGACCCACCGAACAGCGAGCAGACCATCAGCGGGATGAGCTGCGCCAGGCTCGCCAGGCCGACCATCAGCGTCGAGTCGGTCAGCACGTAGACCTGGTACGGCACGGCGACCCTGGTCATCTGGGTACCCAGGATGGCGACGGCGTGACCGGTCCAGAGCCGCCGGAAGTCCGGTGACTCGCGCAGCGGGGTGACGTCGATGACCAGGCGGCGACGGACGGCCCCGCTGCGCTGCGTGCGTCCCTGGTTGTCGGTGGCGCTCACGCGGTCAGCCGCACCGGAAGAACTCGCGCGGCACCGAGTGCAGCGATTCGAGACCGGACGAGGTGACGACGAACATCTCGCCGTACTGGACGCCGGCGAGGCCGTCGGCTGTCACCACGTTCGGTTGCACCACCAGGCACATGCCCTCCCGGTACACGAAGCCCTCCGGCTCGCCGCGGTAGGTTTGCCGGGTGCGGACGATGGCCGGCAGCTGCGCACAGCCGTGCACCAGGTCGTCGTAGATCGTGTAGCCGTGTCGCTGGGCGGCCTCTGCCGCGTCGAGAATGTCGGACACCGTCGCGCCCGGCCTGATCACCGAGCTGACGGCGTCGAACACCTCGAGCGCGGCATCGTGCAACCGGGCGTAGAGCGGGGTCGGGTCCGCGCCGATGGTGTAGCTGCGCAGCACCTGGGCGGAGTAGCCGGCGTAGTTGGTGCTGAGCTCCGCGACGAGCGCGTCACCGATCTGGAGCCGGCGGTCGGACTGGTGCTGGCACGGTACGCCGCCACGCGGGTCGGCCATCTGGGTGGCGACCATGAAGTGAATGCCGTTGATCCCGCCGTCGGTCAGGTAGCTGTCCTCGATGATCCGGGCCAGCTCGTGCTCGGTCATGCCGGGCCGGGCCTGCTCGGCGATCGCCATCGCCGACGCGTCGCACATCCGCGCCGAGACGGCCAGCCGCTGCAGTTCCTCGGAGCTCTTGACCTGACGCTGATCGGCAAGCTGCCCGCCGAACTCCACCCACTCCACCCCGGGGAAGGCGGCGGTGAGCCGGGCGTACTCGCGCCAGGTGACGGTCCCGGCCAGGCCGACCCGGCCGGTCGAGACGCCGCGTTCCCGCAGACATTCGACGAGGGTGGGGGTGGTGTCGACCGAGCCGGTCGGCGCCGAGCCGCCGAAGCGTACGTCCGGGAACCGGGACATCCGCCGGGCCAGCGGCAGATGGTTCGACAGCTGGATCAGCATCGTCGGGTCGCCGTGCCGGGGGAACAGGACCCAGGCCTCCCGGGTCGACCACCAGTCGCTGAGGTAAAGCACATTCGGGTCCCGCCCGCCCCGACCGCAGACGACGACGAGTTGGAGGTCGAGGGCCTCCATCCGGGCGCGGATCTCGGCGTCGCGACGGTCGAACTCGGCGGCGGTGAAGCGGGGATAGTCACGGTCGGTCAGGGGTAGCGCGGCGGTGGTGGTCATACGTCCTCACTAGAGTGTTCGCAGGGTGGCCGCCGGCCGGCAGGGAACACCGGTCGGCACGGAACACCGGTCGGCAGGGTTGGGCGACGGTCGGCAACAGGCCCGGGTGACAGGGGTAGGCCCAGGGCCCGAGGGCGGCCTCAGAGGCCGCCCTCGAGTCCCATCCGGGCGTTGAGGCGGTTGTAGCCGACCAGACCCACCAGCAGTACGGCGAAGGTGACGATGCCGAACGCCGCCACGGTGGAGAACTGTCCGTCGCCGGCCATGTCGAACATGACGACCGCCGCGGTACGGGTCTGCGGACCCGCGAGGTAGAGAGTGGTCTGCAGCTCACGGAAGCTCATCACCATCGTGATGAGCGCGCCGGCCAGCAACGCCGGCGACAGCAGGGGCACGACGATCGTCCAGATCGCCCGCGCGAAGCTCGCCCCGGCCACCTGCGCGGCCTCCTCCAGCTCGGAGCTGATCTGCAGCATCCGTGCACTGACCAGGCGGGACACCACCGCGATGATGATGGTGATGTACGCGATCACCAGCGCCCAGTGCGTCGAGTAGATCGGCAACGGAGTGATCAGGAAGATCCACAGAAAGCTGACACCGACGATGACGTTCGGCAGCGCCATCGGCACCGACGTCAGCAGGTAGAGCAGCCGGCCGCCGGGAACCCGCCGGGCGGAGAACCACGCCGCCAGGGTCGACAGGGTCAGCACCCCGACGCTCGCCAGTACGCCGACCAGCAGACTGTTCGCGAACCCCTGCAGGATGTTGGGCGTCTGCAGGGCGGCCACATACGACTCCAGTGACAGCGATGTCACGGCCTCCCAGCTGAACTGCCGGAAGAACGGGTTGAGCGACATCCACAGGAGCATGAACAGCGGCAGCAGGATCACCAGGGTCAGCACGGCAAAGGTGAGGATGGTCACCGGCACCCGCCACCGGCCCAGGTCCATCCGTACCGAGGAGAAGTTCTTGCCGCTGATCACGGCGTAGCGCTCCCCCGCCTGGTTGAAACGGTCGTACCACCAGATCATCACCACGGCCCCGAGGAGCATGAAGACCGCGTAGGTGGAGACGAGACCGACGTTGCTCGGTGGCGTACTGGTCCGCAGGTAGATCTCCGAGGCGTAGGTGAAGATCTTCTCGTTGACCCCGAGGAACCACGGGATCTCGAACGCCTCCCAGGCCCGCATCAGGGCCATGATCGCCACGGCGGCGATGCCGGGCGCCGCGAGCGGGAGCGAGATGTCCCGTACCGCGCGCAGCTTCGAGGCTCCCGACACCTCGGCGGCCTCCTCCAGCGAGGAGTTCATCGAGGAGAAGACGGTTACCACGAACAGGTAGACCATCGGCACCATGGTCAGCCCGTTCACCAGGATCAGGCCCTGCATCGAGTAGACGTTGAACAGGGTGCCCTCGGTCCCGGTGAGGTTGCGCCAGGCCACGTTGATCGCCCCGATCTTCGGGCTGGCCAGGAACGTCCAGGCGACCGGGACGAGGATCCCCGGCACCGCCATCTGAACGATGGTGAGCACCCCGACGAGGTTGCGCAACGGCGCGTTCGTGCGGGCGACGATCCAGGCCAGAAACGTCCCCAGCGCCAGCGCCACGAGCGTGGATCCGCCGGCGAACTGCACCGTGGTCCAGGTGACGCTGAGCAGCCGGCCGGAGGCGAACGCGTCGCGGAAGTTCTCCAACGTGAAGCTGAGGGAGAAGAAGTCCGCGTCGGTGGGTCGGGCGTCCTTGAAACTGGTGAACAGCAGGATGGCGATCGGCAGCGCCACCTGTGCCAGCAGAATGATCAGGACCAGGCCGTAGACCACGCTGCGGGGGGTGAAGACCCCCCGCAGCGCGGGGAAGCGGGTGCCCCGACCGGTGGTGAGCCGGGCCCAGCTGTCCACGAGGGTGGTCATGTCGATCAGCCCGTCACAAAGATCGACTGGTGCTGTTCGACGCGGGTGTCGTAGTCACCGAAGTTGTCGGTGGTCTCGAAGAACAGTTCGCTGTCCAGGATGCCCTCGGCCGACGAGGGGATCGGCGCGCCTTCCTTGATCGGCACCTTGACGACGGCCGCACCGACCTTGTTCTGCCAGTCGTCGCTCATCAGCCACTCCATGTAGAGCCGGGTGGTGGCCGGGTGCGGCGCGTTCTTCAGCGGGAAGTACATGTCCGGCTGGGCGATGGTCACCGGCGTGGTGACGATCTCGATCGGTGCCCCGTCGGCGATCAGATCCCGGACCGTGCGGGTCGCGCTCTGCGGGAACGCGATGTCGAACTCGCCCGCCGCCAGCTTCTCCAGGCCGTCGGCGCCGGCGTAGACGACCGGCTCGTTGGCGGCGATCGCCTCCATCAACGCCAGACCGTCCTGCTCACCCATCTCGGCCAGCACGCCGGCGAACCAGTCGAGCTGGTCGATGTTGACGCCGAACCGACCCTTCCATTTCGGATCGGTGAGGTCCTCGTACGTCTGGGGAGCCTCGGCCGCGCTGACCTGGTTGGTGTTGTAGGTGATGTGGAACGTGAAGAAGTCGGCCACCGAGCAGCCGCAGTCCGCGTAGGCGCGGTCCGCCGGCAGGTCAGCCTCGCCACGCGGGTCGTACTCCAGGCAGAGCCCTTCGTCACGGCACAGCGTGTTGTCCTCCAGCGGCCCGCCCTGCAGGACGTCGGCGCTGGGGCGCCCGGCCGCGTTCTCGGTGATGACGCGCTCGATCAGCTCGAGCGTGCCGCCGGAGGTGTACTCCAGTTCCACCCAGGGGTACTTCTCGATGAAGAGATTGATCTGCTTCTCCGCAGCGGCGGCGGGAGCGCTGAAGTAGTAGCTGAGTACGCCACCCTCCGCCTTCGACGCCTCCTCCAACGCGGTCAGGTACTCGGCGTACTCCTCGTCGGTCATGTCGACCGCCGACGCCACCGCGAGTTCCTCCGGCAGCGCCGTCGTCGCGGCGTCGGCGTCGTCACCGCCGCCGCAGGCGGCCAGCACGAACGCCGCCGCGGTCAGCGGCACCGTGAGCTTCAGCATGGTCGTTCTGTGGTGTCTCATGCCGGCACCTCCATCGCGGCCGGGGCGGAGTTGAGCTTGCCGGCGAGCTCTGCCAGCGACAGGACCCAGCCCTGGCAACGTCCGAGCTGCTGCAGGCCGAGCTCCTGCAGGTCCTCGCCGAACCAGGTGGCGACGCACTCCGCGACGGTAATCACCTTGTACGCCTTGCAGCTCGCGTCGTACGCGGTGGACTGGATGTCGGCGTTGGTGTTCGCCCCGGCGAGGATCAGCGTGTCGACGCCGAGCGCCTTGGTGAGCCACTCCAGGTCGGTCTGGTAGAAGGCGCTCAACGACTTCTTGGTCTTGATGATGTAGTCGCTGTCGGCGACGGAGACCGCGAAGTCCGGCTTGAACGTGCCGTCCTGCACGTCGACCGACTCGTCGGGCACCGGGCCGTACGGGCTCGGCGACTCGCCGATGGCCGCCCAGGCCCGGCCGACCCGGGTGTTGGCCCGCGCCTGCGTCTCGACCGGCCGCAGCGCCGACAGGACGTGGATCACGGCGGTGCCGGTGGCCCGCGCCAGGGTGAGCAGTTCCTCGGTGTTGGCGAGCAGTTCGTCGCGTACGCCGGGCGGGAACGGCGCGGTGGGCGTGAGCCGACGCTTGGTCATCTCCACCGTCACGACTGCGGACTGGGCCGGGACGACCGGAACGGCGTCGTTGATGACCTGAAGAAATTCCTTACGGTCGTACACGTCGACCGTGGGTCCGGTGAGCATATGTGTCTTCCCCTCGATTGGTGTGACGATCAGCCGGCGGGCAGGTCAGATACCCGCCATCGCGGTGTCCGCGGCGGTGGCCTTGGCGGCGCTGAGCCGCTCGACGGCCTCGGCCGAGGACATCGCGAGCCCGATGGTGCGGGGGTAGTTCTGCAGCGCGAACTCGTGCAGGTCCTTGCCGTGGGTGGAGCCCACCGCGTCGGTGACGACGATTGGCATCCACATCCGGTTGTAGGCGTCGAACGAGAAGTTGGAGACGCAGTTGTTGGTGTTGATGCCGACGACGAAGAACGTGTCGACGCCGAGGCAGCGGATCAGGTGCTCCACGTCGGTCGACAGGAAGCTGCTGGTCATCTGCCGCTTGGTGTTGATGATGTAGTCACCCGGCTTGGGGCCGAGGATCGGCATGACGTCCCACTCGAAGTAGCCCTCGGGGGCGTCCGGGTGGTACCCGGGCCGGGGTGCCTGGCCGTACGGCGTACCGTGCCGGCCGGTGCTCTGCACGATCGCGGTGCGCGGCTGCATGCCGCGCTCGACGAGCCGTTGGTAGACCATGACGTGGATGACCGGCAGCCCGAGCTCGCGGCCGGCGTCCAGAAAGGCGGCGGCGTTCGGCAGGATCCGCTCGGCCACGTTCTGCGGGAACGACGACCAGTCCTTGTCGATCTGCCGTACGTGCATGTCGATCTGCACGACGGCGGTCTTCGCAAAGTCGATCTCCAGGGCGTCGTTCAGCTTGCGGAGCGTCGCGCTGCGGTCAATGATCTCGACGGCGTGGCTCTTGGGGTGCACCTGGTTGTATGTCACGTCGTTCTCCTTGAGTCGCTGGCTCATCGCACTGGTCTTGGTCGTCTTGTCACTGCGGGTCGTGGCCCGCCGGCGAGCGGTCCGGGTGCAGCACCACGTGGTGCGGCTCGATCCGCACGTGCACCCGGCTGCCCAGTGCCGCGCCCGCGCCGCCGGTCACCCGGGCGGTGACGAGGTGGCCGGACTCCAGTTCGACGACCAGTTCGGCGAACGGGCCGAGAAAGGACGCCGAGCGCACCGACCCGGCGATCGCCGGCACCGGGGTGTCCGAGGTCGCCTCCCGCAGTTGCAGGTGCTCCGGACGGACGGTGAGCACGACGGGTTCGGAGACCCGTACGGTGTCGTGTGGCTGTCGCGCCACGTGGAGCTGGCCGATAACGGTCTGTACCAGCCAGTGATCGGCGTCGGCGTCAACGACGGTGCCCGGCAGCGTCTCGCTTTCGCCGACGAAGTTCGCCGCGAACACGTCGGCGGGGCGCGAGTAGACCCGCGTCGGGGCGCCCTGGTCCTTGATCTCGCCGCTCTCCAGCACCAGGATCCGGTCTGAGACCGCCATCGCCTCTTCCTGGTCGTGGGTGACGTAGAGGACCGTGATGCCGAGCCGCTGCTGCAGGTCGCGGATCTCCTGGCGGACTTCCTTACGCAGTTTCGCGTCGAGGTTCGACAGTGGTTCGTCGAAGAGGATGAGTTCGGAACGGGACACCAGGGCGCGGGCCACCGCGACGCGCTGCTGCTGTCCACCGCTGAGCTTGGTTGCCGGGCGCCGCGCCGCGTGGTCGAGCCCCAGCATTTCCAGTACCTCGGTGGTCCGGGCATTGATCTCGGCCTTGCGCAGCTTGCGCCGCCGCAGCGGGTAGGCCACGTTGTCGAAGACCGACATGTGCGGCCAGATCGCGTACGACTGGAACACCATGCCGATCTGGCGCTGGGCCGGGGTGAGCCGGATCCGACGGTCGGATGAGTAGACGGGTCGGCCGCCGATGGCGATCTCGCCGGAGGTCGGCGTCTCCAGGCCGGCGACCGAGCGCAGGATGGTGGTCTTGCCGCAGCCGCTCGGGCCGAGCAGCGTGACGAACTCGCCCTTGGCGATGTCGAAGCTGATCCCCCGTACGGCGTGAACATCGCCGTCGGCGGTGCGGTATTGCTTGTGGAGGTCGACGATCGACACCATGGGCGCAGGTTCAGGGGCACTCGACGCCAGCACCTCGTTGTGGGTGCCGGCCGCCTCGACGAGGGCCGCACTCTGCGTAGCGGTCATCTCACTCCCTTCTCTATAGACTAGAGACGAGATTAGGTAGAGCTTGTTACGGCGATGTCGCCCTGGCTGTTGCGGCACGGTTAGCAAGCCATGTCGGAGCCGATACACGACGAGGTCGCCCGGGGGGTCACGCACCGACCTCCGTCGCCACGCAGTGCGCCGCGAAGTAGGCTCGCCTAACCTAAGAAGGAGCAGCGAGCGGAGGAACACGCGATGGCGACGACCCAGCGACAGGCACCGAATCAGTACGTACTCGCGGTCGAGTCCACCGAGTGGCTGACGCCGCACCTGGTGCGAGTGGTTCTCGCCGGGCCGTCACTGGCCGAGTTCAGCTACGCCGCCCACACCGACGCGTACGTGAAACTGCTGTTCGTCGACCCCACGCTCGGGCTGGAGCCGCCCTACGACCTCGCCGCGCTGCGAACCACCCTGCCGGCCGGGCAACGGCCGGTGACCCGTACCTACACGGTCCGCTGGTTCGACCAGGCCACCCGGCGGCTGGCGATCGACTTCGTGACGCACGGCGACGCCGGGGTGGCGGCGGTGTGGGCGGCCAAGGCCACGCCCGGCGACCGGCTGGTGCTGTCGGGTCCCGGCGGTGCGTACGCGCCCGACCCGGCGGTCGGCTGGCACGTGTTCGCCGGGGACCTGTCCGCGTTGCCAGCGATCGCCGCGTCCCTGCAGGCACTGCCGGAGCACGCGCGCGGCGTCGCGCACCTCGAGATCACCGATCCGGCCGACATCATCGACCTCGAACATCCCGCCCAGGTGACGGTGAACTGGCTGGTCAACGCCGACGACGGCGACACCGTGTTCCTCGCCCGCGCGATGGAGGACTGGCCCTGGCCGCCCGCCGAGGACTCTCCCGGCGCCGTGCAGGTCTTCGCCCACGGCGAGCGTGAGTCGATCAAGGCTGTCCGCAAGGTGCTCCAGGCACGGGGCATCCCCCGCGAGGCGATCTCCATCTCCGGCTACTGGGCCCGCGGCCGCACCGAGGACGTGTTCCAGGCCGAGAAGCGCGAGCCGGTCGGCCGGATCGACTGACCGTCGTACCCGGCCAGGCCGTCGTACCCGGACAGCGTCAGCCCGGCCCGCCGTCGGGCTCCCGGGCCTCGCGTCTACGGCGTTCGGCGGCGCGGCGCTTGCCTTCGTGCATCGCGACCACCCGCGCGATCGGGATGCCGTGGCCCTGCTCGACCAGGCCGGGATCGAGGCGCTGCGGCAGCGGCATCAGCGTCGCCCACGGATCGCCGTCGCCGAGCAGGGACGGCACCGTACCGATGGTGTAGTCGGTCGGCACCGCCGCCTCCAGCGCCTCCCAGGTCAGTGGGAAGGAGACCGGCAGACCCGGCCGCAGCCGTGGGCTGTACGGGGCGACCACGGTCGCGCCGCCGGCCCGGGTCGAGTCGAGGAAGACCTTGCCGTCCCGCTGCTCGACGATGAAAGCCGTCGTCGCCAGCGCCGGGTCCAGGCGTTCGGCGCGGGTTGCGATCGCCCGGGTCGCCGCGGCGACGTCGGCATGGTCGGCGTCACCCGCCAGCGGCACGAACACGTGCGCACCCTTGGCGCCGCTGGTCTTCACCGCCCCGGCCATGCCGCACGAGGTCAGCACCTCGCGGACCAGCAGGGCCGCCTGCGCCGCCAACCGGAACGCGCCGCCCGGCGGCGGGTCGAGGTCGAGGATCAGGTGCGTCGGGTACGCCCGTTCGCCGGCTGTCGTCAACGTCGGATGGAACTCGACCGACCGCTGATTGGCGAACCAGAGCAGAGTCCGCCGGTCGTTACACAGGCCGTAGGTCAGCATCCGCCGGGAACGGTCCGCCCACACCTCGGCGGTGGCGATCCAGTCCGGTGCGTACCCGGGCAGGTTCTTCTGCATGAACGGTGGCTGGCCGGGTCGGACCCGGACCACCGACAGCGGCCGGTCGCGCAGCGCGGGGACGATCCGGTCGTGCACCGCGTCGAGATAGTCGACGAGGTCGCGTTTTGTCGCACCGGCGCCGTCGAACAGCGGCTGGTCGAGGTTGGTCAACGGCACCCCGGCCCGCTCCTCGCCCGCCTTCGCACCTCGTGGCATCCGCCCATCGTTCCACGCCGATCACCAGTCGGGTACCGGCCGGCCCGGCCGGTGCGGTTGGCCGCCGCGCCAACCTCGCCCGCTGGGGCCGCTTCGCCCACCGGCTCCGACTCGCGTCCGCTGCGGGCGTCAACGCATCAGCTGCAGTACCAGGACGACCACGCCGAGGGCGAAGAACAGCGGGAAGTCGGGCGGCAGGATGCCGCCGAGGTTACGGTAGAAGCGCAGGATCAGCATCATGCCGAAGAAGGCCACTGTGTAGCCGGCGGCGATGGCGCCGATCTCCGGCCGCCAGATGCCGATCACCAGGCCGGCGGCGGCCAGAGTGTCGAGGACCGCGATCAGCAGGGTCAACGCCCGGCTGGGGCGGAACCCGAAGTGGTTCTGCAACGGCTGGATACCTGCCTCCATACCGATGTACATGGCGAGGCCGTGCAGGACGAACTCCATGATGAGCACGGCTGAGCAGATGATGACGATGATCCAAACGGACAGTCTCCAGTTGTTCGGGCGTGGTGTACCGCGGTGTTCCGAGGGGTGTCGCGGTGTCTTGGCGTGGTGTGTCGGGTCAGGTCGGCAGTCCGGCCAACTCGGCCAGGCGGGTCAGGGCCTGGTCGAACAGGGCTGCCCGGTCGTCGATGATGTTGTTGAAATGGCCGAACAGCTCCAGGTTGAGCATCCCGAACAGCCCGCTCCAGGCGGCCAGCGCGGCGATGACGGACTCGTCGGGCACGGCTGGGAGCACGGCCGACCGCACCCGCTCGAGGTCACCGCCGAGCGACTCGGGCGTGGCCTGAGCGGTCGGCGGGGTACGCAGCACTCCGGCTCGGTGCGCGTCGCTGATGATCCGGCCGAGCACGACCTTGTCCCGCATCGCCGCCTGCAGAGTGGTCTCCGGGGCGTGGTAGCCGCGTACCGGTGATCCGTAGAGAAGTGCGTACTCGTGCGGGTGCTCGATCGCCCAGCTACGCAGCGCCTGCCCGACCGACCGCCACCGGCCCGCGAAGTCGTCGGCCGCCGCCGCCTCGTCGGCCTGCTCGACGGCGGTGCCGACGGAGTTGTAGCCGTCGGTGACCAGCGCGGTCAGCAGGTCGTCACGGCTCGGGAAGTAGCGGTAGACCGCCGACGAGACCATGCCGAGGTCCCGGGCGATCGCCCGCAGGGAAAGGTTCTCGGCTCCCCGGTCGGCGAGCTGCGCCTTGGCGATCTCGACGATCTCCTCGGTCAGTTCCTTGCGGACGCGTTCCCGCAGCGCGCGTGCGGAAGCCAAGGCCTCTCCTCCTTCGAGCGGTCCCGTCGGTCCCGGCACCAGGCACCCACCGCACCGATCGTGCAGGTCAGTACCGCCGAAGCTTACCCGACCGGGTACCACGAATTAGAGCACGGGTCGTACTCACGAGCAATAGTCTTGACAGAGAGCACCGCTCCTGTCGGCCTCGTATCGAACCTCACCACCCTCGCAGGTCGGCATCAACCGCCGTTCCTGCCAGCTCTGCGGCACAGCCGTGCTGGTTCTCAACGACTACGAGACCGGGTACCCGATTGCCTGTCTGGAGTCCTCGATCATCAGCGCGACCCGGACCGCCGCGTCCGCAGCGTCCGCCGCGCTGCGGCTGTCCGCCGCCCGCGGCGGGGTACCGCGCCGGGTCGGCTTCGTCGGCACCGGCCTGATCGCCGTACATCCACACCTACCTGGTCGGCAACGGGTGCGAGTTCGACAGCGTCGGACTGTACGACCTGTCCGCCGAGCACGCCGGCGGGTTCCGCGACCATCTGGTCCGCGGCGGGCACGACGACGTCCAGCTGTACGGCAGCGCCGAGGAGCTGGTCCGGTCGTACCCGCTGGTCGTCTTCGCCACCGTCGCCGGCCGGCCCCACCTGTCCGACCCGCGACTGCTCGCCCACCATCCGCTGGTGCTGCACGTCTCGCTGCGTGACCTGTCCCCGGAGCTGATCCTCGCCTCGACGAACGTGGTCGACGACGTCGAACACTGCATGAAGGCCGACACCTCGGTGCACCTGACCGAGCAGCGGGTGGGGCACCGCCGGTTCGTCGCCGGCACCTTGGACGACGTGCTGACCGGGCGGATCGACATCCCCGCCGACCAGCCAGTGGTCTTCTCCCCGTTCGGACTCGGGGCGCTGGACCTGGTGCTGGCCAAGTACGTCTACGACAGCGTCGCGGCGGCCGGCGGACTGCACACCGTGCCCGGTTTCTTCCACGACGTCAGCCGGTACGGCTGACCCGCCGGCCAATCCCGATTCCCCGTACCCGCACGAACCGACGTAAGGACGCAGCCGTGCGACTGGTATCCCTCAGTGAGGTACTACCCGGCGAGCCGGTCACCAACGCGGACATGGCCGCCCGGTTCGGCCTACACGAACGGTGGCTGGACGCGATGACCGGCAACCGCACCCGCTACTTCTGCCGGCCGGACGGCCCGCCCAGGGTGCCCCGGTCCACCAGCGACCTGGCCACCGCCGCCGGTGAGCAGGCCCTGCTGCGGTCCGGTCTGGACCCGGCCAGCCTCGACTTCGTCATCCTGACCACCGCGTCGCCCGACCACCTGATGCCGGCCACCGTCAACCTGGTCGCCGACCGGCTCGGACTCAACGACATCCCGACCTTCCAGCTCACCTCGGGATGCGCCGGCGCCCTGCAGGGGCTCTACACGGCACAACGACGGCGGCGGGGAGAGCCTGGTCACCCCGAACCCGGCCGGTCAGGAGGACCTGCTGCGCCGGGCGTACCAAGGGCTGGACGGCGTGGTCGACCGGCTGCGCTACGTCGAGGCGGACGGCACCGGCACCGGCCGGGGCGACCCGATCGAGGCCGGCGCCATCGGCCGGGTCCTCGGCCGGGCCGGCGCCCGCGCCGGTGACGGTGGTCAGGTGGGTACTCCGTTGGCCATCGGCTCGGTGAAGACCAACATCGGACACGCCGAGGCGGCCGCCGGGCTCGCCGGCCTGGTCAAGGTGCTGCTCGCCATCGAACACCGGGTGGTGCCGCCCAGCCTGCACTCCGCCGAGCTCAACCCCGCCATCGACTTCACCGGCCTCAACCTGCAGCTGGTCCGCGAGCCGCTGCCGCTGCCGGTCGACGAGGCGGTCTGCCTCGGCGTCAACTCGTTCGGCTGGGGAGGCACGAACGCACACGTCGTGGTCGCCGACCCGCCGGCCGGCACGAACCGCCGCGCGGAGCCGGCCACCGCCGCGACCACTTCCCGCTGCGTACCGCCGTGGTCGCGGCTGACGCCCAATCGGCCGTGACGCTGATCGACGCCCATCTGGACGACCCACAGGCGGACCTCGCCGGGATCACCGCCGGCCGGGCCGACACCACCGGCCGGACCGCGTTCGTCTTCCCCGGGCAGGGTGCCCAGTGGGCGGCCATAGGGCAACGGCTCTACGCCGAGGTGCCGACGTTCGCGAAGGTCATGGACCGGTGCGCCGACGCGCTACGGCCGTACGTCGACTGGGACCTGGCCGAGGTGGTCTCCGGCGCCGCCGGGGACGGCTGGCTGTCCCGGGTGGACATGCTGCAGCCGACCCTGTGGGCCACCTCGGTCGGGCTGGCCGAGCTGTGGCGGGCCAACGGCGTGGTGCCGGACGTGGTCGTCGGGCACAGCCAGGGCGAGGTCGCCGCCGCCACGGTCGCCGGCATCCTCAGCTACTCCGACGCCGCGATGGTGGTGGCCCGGCGCAGCGCGCTCGCGCTGCGTACCTCCGGTAACGGCCGGATGCTCGCCGTCTCGCTGGACCGGGAAGCGGCGCTCGACGCGCTCGCCGGCTTCGAGGAGCTGGTCTCCCTGGCGGTGCACAACGGTCCCAGCTCGTGCGTACTGTCCGGCGAGACCGAGGCGGTGCTCACCCTCAAGGAGCTGCTCGACGCCGACGAGGTCTTCTGCCTGCTGGTCGACGTCGACTACGCCTCACACAGCCCGCAGATGGACGCGCTCACCGACGACCTGCTCACCGCGCTGCACGAGCTGCGGCCCGGTCAGGGCGAGGTCGAGCTGATGTCCACGGTCCGGGTCGCCCCGCTGGCCGAGCCGGAGATGGACGCCCGCTACTGGGTGGACAACCTGCGCCAGCCGGTGCAGTTCCACGACACGATGGGCCGGCTGTTCGACGACGGCGTCACCCACGTCGTGGAGATCAGCCCGCACCCGGTGCTGGTACCGGCGCTGGAGCAGCTCGCGGCGGCCCGGCCGGAGCCGCCACGGGTGCTGTCCACGCTGCGCCGTGACCAGGGCACCCCGGCCGACCTGGCTGCCGCGTTCGGCCGCGGCTACGTCGCCGGGCTGGCCCCGTTCGCCGGGCTGCCCGACGGGTTCGGCGTCGACCTGCCCGGCTACCCGTGGCAGCGGTCCACGCACTGGCCGCCGGCCGCCCGACGGCGCTCCCGGACCGCCGGCACCGAGATCAACCGCTGCGGCAGGTAGATCGGCGCGGGCCGGCCCAGCGTCGCGCACTGCGCGATCAGGGCAGCGCACGGGGTATCGCCCTGCCCGTACTGGGCGGACAGCCGGCTTCGCCAGCCCTGCTCGCTGATGCCGGCCAGCCCCGCCTGGTCGAGGTCGCCGGTGGGCACCAGTGCGTTCCACCAGACGGTGCCGTCCGGCTTGGCGTGTACTGGAAGCAGCCCTGCCGGCTGACCACCAGATGCAACGTCCCGGCCGCGATGCCCGGCAGCCGGGTCACCCCGTCGATCGCGCAGTGTCCGCCGTACTCGGGCGGTGGCGCCGCGTTGCTGATCACCCTGCGCACCCGCGAATGCGTCCCGTCGGCACCGACGAGCACGTCGCACTCCACCCGGGCCCCGTCGATGAACTGCGCAGTCACCCCACCGGTGCTGCTGGTGGCACCGGCCAGCCAGCGGCCGGTGTGGACCTCTGCCCCGGCCCGAACCGCTTCGTCGCGCAGTACGGACACCAGGTCGCCACGCATGATCGACAGATTCATCGTCCGGTTGGCCAGGCGACCGGCCCGAGACAGTCGGCCCAGCAGCCGGCCTTCGCCGTTCCACAGGCACAACCGGTTCACCACGATCCCGCGTGCCTGTATCTGCTCCAGACAGCCGACCGAATGCAGCGCACCGAGCGCGTTGGCGGTCAGGTTGAGAAAGCCCCCGGTCGTCCCGGCTGGATCGAGGTACGCCTCGTAGACGGAAGTTCCGACGCCGGAACGGGCCAACGCGACCGCGGTCAACGATCCGGCGAGCCCGGCACCGACAATCGTGGCACGAAGTGTCATCGGATTCCTTCCGTCGTGAATGTCACGCACCGAGAAGTGTGCCGCCAGGTACTGCAGCGCCCCTTGAGATGCGGCCGACGCGGGCCGGGCCGCCGTCAGCCGGCTGCCGCCATTCATCGCCGCATCCGGCCCGGGGTCCGCGTCCGACCCGATCCGGCAATCAGGGGCGTTGCCTGAAGTCGGTCCCTCCGGCCCGGGCGGGCGGGCGACCCGAGGATTGGCCGGGACGGCGGTTGGGCAGGATCCTCGTACCGTACCGTACCGATCGGAGGTCGCCACGATGTCGACAGCGGGTACCACAGGGACTCAGCCGGACCGGGACGGGCCGGCGACCGATCGCCGTGACCCGGACGATCCTGGCCGGCCGCCGGTGGGGCCGGACGACGGGCCGGCCAGTCCTGCCCGGCTGTCAACTGCGTCGCTGTGGGCGGCCGCTCGGCGTACGGTCCGCGAGGTCACCGCCGACGCGGTGCCCGACCTGGCGGCCGGGCTCACCTACTACGGCGTACTGTCGATCTTTCCTGGTTTGTTGGTGCTGGTGGCGGTGCTCGGGCTACTCGGCGGCGGCGCCACCGATGACGTCCAGGGCGTGATCGGCGGTCTCGCGCCCGGCGAGATCGGCGGCTTCCTCGACCAGGCGATCGCCCAGGTCCGGGAAAGTTCCGATACGGCCGGCCTGGTGGCCATCGTCGGTCTGCTCGCCGCCTTCTGGTCGGCGTCCAGCTACATCGGGGCCTTCATGCGGGCCGCGAACGCCATCTACGACGTGCCGGAGGGTCGCCCGATCTGGAAGACGTTGCCGATCCGGCTGGGCGTCACCGCGGTCATCGGGCTGATGCTGATCGCCAGCGCGCTGATCGTGGTCTTCACCGGGGAGTTGGCCGCCCGGACCGGGGAACTGCTGGGCGTCGGGCCGGAGGCGGTCGCCGCCTGGGACGTCGCCAAGTGGCCGGTGCTGGTGGTCCTGGTCAGCCTGATGTTCTCGATCCTGTACTGGGCCACGCCGAACGCCCGGCAGGGCGGGTTCCGGTGGGTGAGCCCGGGCAGCGTCCTGGCGGTGCTGCTCTGGCTGCTGGTCTCTGCCGGGTTCGCGTTCTACGTCGCCAACTTCGGGTCGTACAACGAGACCTACGGTGCCATCGCCAGCGTGATCGTCTTCCTCGTCTGGTTGTGGCTGACCAACATCGCGATCCTGCTCGGCGGCGAGTTGGACGCCGAACTGGAGCGGGGCCGGGCGATCGCGGCCGGTCATCCGGACGACCGCGAGCCGTACCTTCAGCTGCGGGACACCCGCAAGTTGCCCGCCAACCGCCAACCATCGGCCGCCGAGACCGACGGCTGACGGCTGACGGCTGACGGCTGACGGCTGACGGCTGAATTGTCGGACGGCCGCGACCGCCGCTGGCCGGTCAGGACGCCGGCAGGTCCTCCCGGGAGGCCGCGGAGCGGACGTACGTCTCGACATCGGGTTTGGTGACTCCCAGATCGGCCAGCGGGCCGGCCCCGGCGGCGTACTCCAGCAGGGCGAGCAGGATGTGGGCCGTTCCGACCATCCGGTCGTCGAACCGTAGCGCCTCGCGGAAGGTCAACTCCAGCACCTTGCGCACCTGGGCGTCGAACGGGACAAGCTCCGGCACGTGGTCGACCGCCGGCGGCAGGGCGGTCACCGCCACCTGACGAATCCGATCCGGGTCGCCCACCCGTTCGGTCAGAACCTGAGCGGCAAGGCTGTCCGGGTCGGCCAGCAGAGCCAGCACGAGATGCCCGGTGGTGATCTCGTCGTTGCCGGCTCTGCGGGCCTCGTGCTGCGCGGCGACCACCACGTTGCGGGCCTGCGGAGTGAACCGGCCGAACCCCTGCTGCGGGTCAAGGTCGTTGGGTTCCTCCGGGGTCCTCGGCACGAACCGCTTCTGCGCGGCCTGCTTGCTGACCCCGATGCTGCGCCCGATCTCGGTCCAGGACGCGCCGGACCGACGGGCCTGATCGACGAAGTGGCCGATCAGGTGATCGGCGAGCTCGCCAAGGTGGTCGCCGACGACGACGGCATTGCTGAGCTGGGCGAGTCGATCGTCACTGGCTCGTTTGATTCCGGCGATCAGGTCGTCGAGCCGGACCGGATTGCCGAGCGGCAGGTATTCGGACATGCGTCAACCATAGGTTGACGCATGTCCCGACGTCAACCTTGGGTTGACGTCTACTCAGAGGCGTACCTGATTTGCCAGGTGCTCGTCGAGCATGGTGGTCAACCGACCGGCCGCTCCGCGCGCCTCGATATGCAACCGGGCTACGTTCAACCCGTCTGCGCCGAGCACCGCGAGTAGCGCACTGTCATTGATCGCGTACACCGAGAAATAGCCCTTGTGGCTGCGGACGGTGGACTCCCGGAACGGGCCCTGCCGCAGCGCGAGGCCGGTCTGCCGGCCAAGTCCGAAGGTCGCCGCCGCGAGCGCCGCCAGGTCGTGCGGCTCTGTCCCGTCGGTCAGATCGTGCAGCAGCAACAGCCCGTCGACACCGGCGATCACCGAGCCGATCACGCCGGTGACGCCGTGTTTCAGCGAGGCAAGTTCAGCGGACGCCGGATCCGGAGGCGACGGAACGCTGCCGTTGGTTCCAGACATGACTGATCTCCGTTCGACGGTACGGTGCGGGTGTCGTCTCTCCACCCGGGCAGCGCACTCGCCGGGAAGGGCCGCCGAGCGCACCCGGCCGCCCGCCCCGGCGAGCAGACGAAAACTCCTACCGGCCCGGTCAGAGCTCGATCGAGGCCTCGACCTGTCGCAACTGGTGCCGGGCCAGGGCCAGGTTCGACCGCGAACGGCTCAGCGCCAGGTAGAAGAACAGGCCCTGACCGGACCGGGAGGAGACCGGGCGGATGAGGTGGTACTGGGTGTCCAGCGTGATGAGGATGTCCTCGATGCCGTCGGCGATCTTCAGCATCTCCAGGGTGCGCATCTTGGCCCGGACCACGTCCGTGTTCCCTGCTGCGGCCACCGCGAGATCCATCTCAGCAGAGCCACCGGCGGTGCCGAGTGTCATGCCGCTGGAATAGTCGACCAGCGCGGCACCGATGGCACCCTCGATGCCCATCGCGTCCTTGAGTGCCGTGTCGAGTGAAGCCATGCCCTGCCTCCGGGGTGATTTCAGGTGGGTCAACGCCCACCGGAGAGTTGCACGACGATGAGCCAGGGTGCACGTCGCCGGGCGATAACTGGCTGAGCAGACTACCAATCCCCGTCCGACGTCTACCGAAGCCACCGGCATGACCGATACCGCACAGGAAGCTGCCGCTGTCGACCCGACTGCGTCCGGACCAGGTGCGGCGCGCGTCGAGTGGGTACGGTGCAGACATGGCGAAGACGGCAGACGGCAGCTACGTCAACCCCGGCGGCGAGTTCACCCGCGACCAGCGGTACATCGCAACCCGGATCACCGCCGACGGTCGCGACGGATACCCGGTGGAGCCGGATCGATATCGTCTGGTGGTCAGCCGGGCGTGCCCGTGGGCAAACCGGGCAATCATCGTCCGCCGGCTGCTCGGTCTGGAACAGGCTCTGTCGATGGGCGTGGCCGGGCCCACCCACGACAAGCGCAGCTGGACTTTTGACCTCGACCCGGACGGACGCGATCCGGTACTCGGTGTCGAACGGCTACAGGACGCCTACTTCGCCCGGTTCCCCGGCTACGAGCGCGGCATCACCGTGCCGGCGTTCGTCGACGTGCCGACCGGGCAGGTGGTGACCAACGACTACGCCCAGATGACCATCGACCTGTCCACCGAGTGGACCGCGTACCACCGCAGCGGCGCGCCGCAGCTCTACCCGGAGCCGCTGCGCGACGAGATCGACGAGGTCAACTCAGTGGTCTTCGCCGACGTGAACAACGGGGTCTACCGCTGCGGGTTCGCCGGCAGCCAGCAGGCATACGAAGCGGCGTACCGACGGTTGTTCGACCGGCTCGACTGGCTTTCCACGCGACTGGAGAACCAGCGTTACCTGGTCGGCGACACCATCACCGAAGCCGACGTACGACTGTTCACCACACTGGTGCGCTTCGACCCCGTCTACCACGGACACTTCAAGTGCAACCGGCAGAAGCTGACCGAAATGCCGGTGCTCTGGGCGTACGCCCGCGATCTGTTCCAAACGCCGGGATTCGGGGACACCATCGACTTCGACCACATCAAACGGCACTACTACGAGGTCCACCGGGACATCAACCCGACCGGAGTGGTACCGGCCGGCCCGGACCTGACCAACTGGCTGACCCCGCACGGACGCGACAGGCTCGGCGGGCGCCCGTTCGGCACCGGCAGCCCGCCGGGGCCGCCACCGGCCGCCGAGCGCGTGCCGGCCGACCACACCCCGCTGGTCTGAGACCGACGTCCGTCGGCCCTGGCTCCCTTCGTCGGTCGGCCGGGACCCAGGTCACGGCCGACCGACAGACCAGGTCACGACCCGCTTGAGACGCCAGCCGTGGCCGGTTCCTCGACCCGCAGACCGTGGGCACGCACCTCGTCGGCCACCCGGGCCAACGCGGAATCAATGGCGCAGAGGGCGACCGAGACCTCGCCGAGCTGGGCGCGCAGCGACTCCTCGGACCAAGCGGAGACGCTGACGCCCCGCAGAGCACTGACCGCGGCGTCGAGCCGCGCAATCACCTCGTTCGTACTCATGTTCGAAACACTAGCGTACCGGCGGAAGCCCGCGCAGCTGAATCGCCGGATCCGCGACCGCCGCGAGCAGGAACGCCTCGGCCAGGCAGACCCGGGCGAACTCGCCCAGGTGCAGGCTCTCGTTCGGCCCGTGCGCGCCGGTGTACGGGTCCTCCACCCCGGTCACCAGGATCGCCGCGTCCGGGAACATCTCCTGGAAGGTGGCGATGAACGGAATCGAACCGCCGACGCCGACGTCCACCGGCGCCACGCCGTCCCACGCCGCCGCGAACGCCGCGCGGGCCGCGTCGAAGTACGGACCGGTCGCGTCGATCACGCAGGCGTCGCCGTCACTTTCCAGGCTCACCTCGACCCGTGCCCCCCACGGGGCCTTTGCCCGCAGGTGCGCGGTCAGCGCCGCGTACGCCGCCGACGGGTCGTCACCCGGGGCCAACCGCAGGCTCAGCTTGGCCCGCGCCGCCGGCACCAGGGCGTTCGGGGCGCCGTCGGTGGCCGGGGCGTCGATGCCGAGCACGGCCAGCGCCGGCTTGGTCCACAGCCGGTCGGTCAACGCTCCGGTGCCGGTGAACCGCACCCCGTCGACCATGCCGGCTTCGTCCCGTATCCGCTGCTCCGGCAGGTCCACGGCGGAGCCGGTCCGGCCGACCAGGCCCGGTACCGCCACGTCGCCGGCCTCGTCGTGCAGGGTGGCCAGCAGCCGGCAGAGCGCGGTCAGCGCGTCCGGCACCGGACCGCCGAACATGCCGCTGTGCACCGCCTGCTCGAGGGTGCGGACCTCGACGAAACAGTTGACCAGACCCCGCAGCGACGTGGTCAACGCCGGTACGCCGATCTCCCAGTTCGCCGAGTCGGCGATGACGATCACGTCGGCGGCGAGCTCGTCGCGGTGGGCGTCGAGCAGTCGGGAAAGCGACTCGCTGCCGTACTCCTCCTCCCCCTCGACGAAGAGCACCACACCGACCGGCAGCGCGTCGCCGAACGCCCGCAGCGCGGCGACGTGCGCCATGACTCCGGCCTTGTCGTCGGCGGCACCACGCCCGTACAGCCGGCCGTCCCGCTCCACCGGCTCGAACGGGTCACTGGACCACCGCGCCGGATCGCCGACCGGCTGCACGTCGTGGTGGGCATACAGCAGCACCGTCGGGGCGCCGGGCGGCGCCGGCCGGCGGCCGAGCACCGCCGGCTGCCCGCCGGCCCGGACCACCTGCACGTCCAGCCCGCAGCCCCGGGCCAGCTCGGCGACCGCTGCGGCGGACCGCTCCACCTGGCTGTGGTCGAACCCGTCGAAGGCGATACCGGGGATACGGATCAGCCGCTCCAGGTCGGCGCGGACCCCGGGCAGCTCCCGGGCGATGGCGGACCGCAGGTCGGCGGCGGTGGGAATGGCAGTCGTCATCCGACGATGGTAGGGCCGTCCGGTTCTCATCCGACGACACGCCGTGGGCCTCGCCTCGCGCCGCCGCCAGCGGACGGGCACACTGGCGCGATGGACGGCACCGACAACCCCGAACCGTGCGACTGCCCCGGCTGCAGTGAGGAGTCCGGCGACGTCATCGGCACCCTGCTGAGCGGCGCCGCCGCCCTGGTCGACGACGACGATCCGATCGCCGCCGAACTCACCGGGGCGATGTTCGTCGCGATGGTCGGCGACGAACCCGACCCCGACGGCGTCCGCCCGCTCCGCGACGGACTCATTCCGCAGCTAGCCGACCGAGGCGGCCCCGAGGCGGTGGCCCTGCTGACCGCAATCGCCGCCGTGTCCCCACCGCCCGCCGCCGAGGAGGCCAGAGCCGCGGCGACGTCCCTCGCCGGGACCGGCGTACCGATGCCGAAGTGGGCCGACGAGGTCGCCGCCGAGGTGACGGTGGACGACTGCTGGCGGATCGACAGCCCGGACGGGACCGACTCGGTCTTCACCGTCGCCTTCCGACGGGCCGGCCGTACGCACGCCATGATGGTGATCGTCGACCACGCCGACTGCGCTGCCGCACAGGACATCCTGCTGCTGGACGGTGACCAACTGCCGGCGGCCCTGGACGAACTGACCCGGGATCCGGGCACGACCCGGACCCGACTCGACCCGGCCGACCTGCGGTGGCACGTCGAGCAGGCGCTGGACGCCCGCGGCGTGCACGACGAGGCCGACGCCGAACTCGACGACGAACCGGAGCCCGACGACGACGAAGGACCGCCGTACCCGGTGCTGGCCACCCTGCTGGACGCCCGGCTGGCCACCATGCCGGAGTCGGGCCGGCCGCCGGCCCCGCACCACGAAGCCGGTCCCGACGACCTGGTGGACCTGCTCCCCGTCCTGCCCGACGGCCGTGGGTTCCCCGCGCAGCGCCGTCCCGGGTCGGTCCGGCCGGCGCCGACGCGCAACCTGCCGGCCAGACGGAAGAAGTCACAGGGACCGGCGCCGGTCTACCGGGTCGACGTGGTGCTGGCTGACAGCGAGCCGCCGGTCCGGCGGCAGCTGGAGGTCGTCGGTG
The DNA here is from genome assembly GCF_029581175.1 of Solwaraspora sp. WMMD937. NCBI lineage: Bacteria > Bacillati > Actinomycetota > Actinomycetes > Micromonosporales > Micromonosporaceae > Solwaraspora > Solwaraspora sp. WMMD937. The sequence continues at coordinate 6,403,147 of NZ_CP120738.1, forward strand.
ACACTCCGCTGGAGGACCTGCACCACGTGATCCAGTCGGCGTTCGATTGGGACGACAGCCACCTGCACCTGTTCGAGACGCCGTACGGCGATTTCGCACCGCCCGGTGACCGGACCGGGCACCAGTCGGAGCGCAAGGTCACCCTGGAGCAGGTCGCCCCGGCAGTCGGCGACACGTTCACCTACCGGTACGACTTCGGCGACGACTGGACCCACGAGATCACCGTCGTGGCGGTCACCGACCGCGACCCGACGGCGATCTACCCCCGGTGTACGGGAGGCGAGCGGGCCGCCCCACCGGAGGACTGCGGCGGCGTCTGGGGCTACGCCCATCTGCTCGACGTGCTGGCCGACCCGTCCCATCCGGAGCACGCGGACCGGCGCGACTGGCTCGGTCTCGACGACGGGCAGGCACCGCTGGACCCGGGGCGGTTCGATCCCGACGTGGTCGAGCGGCGGCTGGCCGCGCTGCGCTGACCGGCGGCAGCTCGGCCCGCCGGCCACCGGGCCGGCCTGAAGTCAGCTCCGCCGGCCACCGGGCCGGCCGGTGGAGCTGGCCGCGCCCATCCAGGACCGGGCGCGGCCGGCGGCCCCGCTGGCCCACTCGCCGACGTCGGCCGCGCCGGAACCCAGCCGACGCAGCAGGCCGACCAACGGATCCTGGCTGCGGCCGAACTCCTCGCGGTACGCCTGCGCGGCTGCCTTGATCTCCTCGGTCACCGAAGCGGCCGGGTCGTCGGCACGGCGCGGGTAGTCACCGGCCAGCACCTGCGCGTACCCGCCGGAGTCGATCCACTGCCGTAGTGCCGCGGCCCGCGCCACCGGCACCGGGTGGGTGCTCCAGGCGGTCATCCGGAACTTGTGCAGACTGTCCCGCAGGTCACCGCCGCCGTCGTACTCGGCAGCCTGCTCCAGGAACGCGGCGGTGTCGATCTGGCTGAGGTCGCCGCCGCCGGCCAGCTTCATCAGCAGCCGCTGCGCCGCCGCCGGGTCCTGACCGGCGAGCAGCCCGGCACGGTCGCCGGACAACTCCGCCTTGCGCCACCACTCCAGCATCGCTGCGATGATCGCCCGCAGCGCGATCGCGCCGACCGGCAGCCAGCTCAGGTTCGCCGCCCAGCGGGTCAGGATGGCGAGAATTGTCTGGTAGACGGCGTGACCACTGCGGACGTGCCCCAGCTCGTGGCCGAGCAGCGTCCGCAGCTCGGCGTCGTCGAGCTGCTGTACGCAGGCGGTGTTGACCACGATGAACGGTTTGTCCAGGCCGATGGCCTGGGCACCGAGCACCGGGGACTGGGTCACGAACAGCTCCGGCAGCTCCGGAACGTCCAGCGCGGTCGCCGCTTCGGCGAGCAACCGGTGCACCCGAGGGTACTGGCGGTGGTCAACCCGGATCGCCGACGCCAGGTAGCTGAGCCGGAAGGCCCGCTCGTTCCACATCCCGAAGAACGTCCGGACCACGTCGTCGAAGCCACGCAGCTCACGGAGCGCGGTCAACGCGCCCCGGTCGGCCGGGTGCTCCCAGGCACGGGAGCTGATCCCGGTCAACGTGATCCGCCGCCGGTCCGGCGGGGTGGTGGCGTCCGGCGTACCGCCGCTGGCCGCAGTCGTGGGCGTGGTGCCGTCGTCGTCTGCGGTCATGGCGGACGCTCCCCGGGATCGGCTGACTGGCCTACCCGGCCGATGGTGCCCCACCTGCGCCACCGGCGTCTACGTCCGGCCAGGCCCGGATCCACCCGTACGCCAGCTGGCCGGACTGGAGCTCAGCAGCGCCGTCGACGAGCAAATCGACCGCACCAGGCGTACCGTCGGCGGAGAAGAACCGCTCCTCGGCCCGCCGCCAGCGGTCGAGCGTCGGCTGTATCGCGGCCCCGTCGCGGGTGAGCGACCGGGCCAGGCGCACCGGTTCTGGCGCGGTGACATAGACCGACAGCGTCGCGGCCGGCCGGACCGCCGCGCGGGCCGCGCTCACCCCTTCGATCACGAGTACGACGGGCGGTTCGATCACGGTCCAGTCTGCGCCGAACCGCCCGGCGGCCCAGTCGTATCGTCGGTAGCGGGCCGGACGGCCGGTCCGCAGCGGGTCGAGCACGCAGGCGCTGAGCCGGGGCCAGAAAGTGAACTGGTCACGCCAGCCATCCAACAGGTCGTCGGTGTGTACGACCGCGACGGCCGGTCCGGCGGCGGTGCTGAACGGCTCCGTGGCCGGCTCCAGCTCTGTCGCCGTGATCGTCGCGCAGGCAGTGGCCAGGCGGTCGGCGAAGGTGGACTTGCCGGCGCCGCTCGGGCCGTCGACGACGACGAGCCGGATCCGGCCGAGGCGAGCCGGGGCGGCGTACACCCGCCGGGCCAGACTTTCGAAGGTCGAGATCCCCCGCGTCACCGGGGAGCTCCGGGTGGGATGAACGGTAGTCCGGCGGGCGGCCCGGACTCGATCAGCCGCCACAGCGCGGCGGTGTCCAGGTGCTCCTCCACCAGGTCGCCGAGCAGATCAAGTCCGCGTTGGCGCAGCGCCGTGAAGCTGGTGTCCGGCGCGACGGCGAAGCCGTGCCGGCCGGCCTGGCGGGCCACGTCGGTGAGGTAGCGGCGACGGAACTCGTCGGCCTCGAAGGCACCGTGCCAGTGGGTGCCGTACACCGAACCGAGCCGTACGCCCTCGGTGCCGCCCGTCGCGCCATGGCCGGTGCCGGTGCCCACCTCAGTGCTGGTGCCGGTGAACAGCGGCGAGGTCGACCCATCGGACCGGGAGACGTACCCGTGGTGAATCTCGTAGCCGCGTACCGGGACGTCGCTGTAGGCCCGCCCCGCGCTGCGGGTGACGGTCTTGCGCTCGGCGAAAGTGATCTCGACGGGCAACAGGCCGAGACCCGGTACCGTGCCCCGGCGGCTCTCCACCTCGTCGTGGATCACCCGGCCGAGCATCTGGAAACCGCCGCAGATGCCGAGCAGCGGGCGGCCGGCGCTGGCGTGCGCGGTCACCGCCGTAGCCAGCCCGTTCCCCCGCAACCAGGCCAGATCGTCAACGGTCGATCTAGTGCCGGGCAGGACGACAAGGTCGGCGGCGACGACCTCGGTCGGGTCGACGGTGAGCCGGACCTGCACGCCCGGCTCGGCGGCGAGCGCTTCGAGATCGGTGGCGTTGGACATTCGGGGTAGTCGCACCGCCGCGACCCGCAGGATTTCGCGGCCGCGCGGCACCGTGGGTCGTCCGATCGTCTGGCCGTACGCCAGCGAGTCCTCGCCGTCCAGCCAGAGATCGGGCTGCCAGGGCAACACCCCGTAGGTGGGTCGGCCGGTCACCTGGTGCAGCATGTCGACCCCGGGCTGCAGCAACTCCTGATCACCACGGAACTTGTTGATCACGAACCCGGCGATGTGTTCCTGGTCCTCGGCGCCGAGCAGGGCTACGGTGCCGAACATGGCGGCGAAGACGCCACCCCGGTCGATGTCACCGACGACGATCGCCGGCAGCCCGGCATGCCGGGCCAGCCCGAGGTTGACAAAGTCGCCAGCCCGCAGGTTGATCTCGGTTGGGCTGCCGGCTCCTTCACAGATCACCACGTCGTACTCGCCACGCAGCTCGGCGAGGGTGGTGTGCACGGTGTCGGCGAGGCGGGAGCGCATCGCACGGTAGTTGGTCGCGGTGACGGTGTCGACCGCCTCCCCCAGCAGCACGACCTGGCTGGCCCGGTCACTGCCCGGTTTGAGCAGGACCGGATTGAACCGTACCTGCGGCTCCAGCCCGCAAGCGGCTGCCTGCACCGCTTGCGCCCGTCCGATCTCGCCGCCCCGACCGTCCGACCCGACGACCACCGCCGAGTTGTTGGACATGTTCTGTGCCTTGAACGGCGCGACCCGCACCCCACGCCGGTTCAGCCATCGACAGATTCCGGCGGTGAGCAAGCTCTTGCCCGCGTCGGAGGTGGTCCCGGCGACCAGTAGGCCACCACCACCGACAGGGCCAGCACTCCCCGGCACCCCGGCCTCCCTTCCGCTCCTGGTGGTGTCGCTAAGCAACCCTGGTCTCGCTGCCCAACCTGCTCCTGGTGGTGTTGCTACCGGGGGCGGATGGCCCGCACGGCGGTTCTGACCGCCTGCGCGGTCAGCTGCGCGGCGACCAGCTGCACCACGGGAGCCGCCAACACGGACACTGCCGCGGCGGTGTTGCCGACCCGCCGGGACAGCGTCGCTGCCCGGTGGATCTGCCGAGGTGAGGGGCGCGGACCGTCACCAAGATACGGACGCACCTCGGAACGCCCGAAGTAGACGTTGCGCCCACCGAGCCGGACCCCGAGCGCCCCGGCGAACGCCGCCTCGCACTGACCGGCGTTGGGGCTCGGATGGTCGGCGCGGTCCCGACGCCACACCCGCCAGGCCCGTGCCCGGTCGCCCTTGACCGCTGGCGACCACCACACGGCGGCCAGCCCGGTGAGCCGCGACGGCGCGAAGTTCAGCAGGTCGTCGAGTCGCGCCGCGGCCGTGCCGAACCGTTCGTAGCGCGACGACCGGTGCCCGACCATGGCGTCCAACGTGTTCGCCGCCCGGTAGCCGACCAGGCCGGGCAGACCTGCGACGGCCCCCCAGAACAATGGCGCGACCACGGCGTCCGAGGTGTTCTCGGCGACGGACTCGACGGTCGCCCGGGCCAGCTCCGGCGCGTCGAGCGTGGCCGGGTCCCGGCCGCAGAGATGGTTGAGCCGGCGTCGGGCCGCTGGTACGTCTGCCCGGTGCAGCGCCCGCGCCATCACCTGTGCCTCGGTCCGCAGCGTCCGCCCGCCGAGCACCGCCCAGGTGGTGCCGGCGACGAGAGCAGCCCGGGCGATCGGATGTCGTCGGGTCAGCACCGACGCCGCCACGGCGGCGATCACCGGCCCCCCGACGGCCACGGCCGTGTAGGCGACGCCGGCCCGACGGGTCGGCCGGTACAGCCGGCGCTCGGCGGCACCGGCCAACCGGCCGTACCCGGCGACCGGATGCCAGCGGCGCGGGTCGCCGAACAGGGTGTCCAGGGCGTAGCCGGCGGCCAGGCCGCCGGCCGTGGCTGCGACGGCCGACATCTTGCTCCCGCCAACGCTGGTAGCCACTGTGGCAGCTTACGTTGGCCCGGTCACCGGGACTGGGCCGGCGGCCGGTGTGGTGGCACGGCCGATTACCACCGCGCCACCACACCCCCCGTCAGCTCCGAATGGTCCGGCTCAGACCGGCACCGCTGCCCGGCTCCGCGACCGTCGGGCCCGTCCGGAAGGTCCCGACTGCTCCTCGGCCGGCAGCGGGTCGCCGTCCGGACCGTCGGAATGCCCGTCACCGCTGGACGACTGCGGCTCGTCCACCGCGACGTCCGAGGCCTCGCCGTGGTCGTCACCGGCGTGACCGTCCGCCGTGATGCTGGGCCCGGTGTCGGCAGTCGCGGCAGCAGCAAGCACGTCGACTGCGAGGGTGACGGGCCGGCGGCCGGCCGGGCGGTTCGGCTCCCCCTCGACCGGAGACGGCACCGACGGCTCCAGGAACATCGGGTCGTCGTCACCGTCGAACAGCTCGTTGCGAGTCACCGGCACCTCGTCGGCCGGCACCTCAGCGGTGACCTCGCCCTGTACCCGCCGCTCCGGGTCGTCGCCATCGACCTCGCTGGTCGCCAACGTCGGTCGGTTGCGGGTGAACCGACCGCGCCCTCGGGCCAGGTCGTGCCCGACCGCGACCGCCTCCATTTCGTACTGCAGGCGGTTGTTACCGTCGCCGTCCACCCAGTCTCGGGTGTAGAGCCGGCCGACCACCACGACCGGGTCGCCGAGCATGACCGAGGAGCACACCCCTTCGGCCAGCTTTCGCCAGCAGTTCACCCGGACCCGCAGGCTGTTGCCGTCGACCCAGCGGTTGTTCTCCCGGTCGAGCCGGCGCGCCGTCGAAGCCACCTTGAAGTTGGCGACCAGCGTGTTCGTCTGGGTGGTCCGCCGCCAGTCCGGCGTGGTCAGCACGTTACCGACAATCGTTACGTAAGTGTCAAACATCGCATCTCCGCATGGGCTCGTGGGACTGGGCTGGAACCGAGTCGACTCGGCGTCCAGCGTCACCCCGACGAACCGACCCCCACCAGCGCAGGGGCGGCGCCTGTGGACGATGCCCGTGCTGTGGACAGACCGGGACGCGCTCCGATCCATCTGCTATGGGCACCGGAGCCGGGGCGTCGTCACCCCTCGACGGTGCTCAACCATGCACGTCCGGGCCGGCATGTGTGACGGTCACCCGGATCGCCACCCGCTTGTCGCGGCGCATCGCAGCCCGGTAGTCGTCCCAGTCGGAATGCTCCCCGGAGATCCGCCGGTAGTAGTCGACCAGCACGTCGAGCGCCTCGGGTAGCCGTACCACCTCCGCCTGTCCGTCGATCTGCACCCAGTCACCGAAGAACCGGTCCGGCATCACGCAGAACGTGACCCGTGGGTCACGCAGCAGGTTGCGCACCTTGACCGCGCCTTCCCTGGTGCTGACCAGCACCCGGCCGGCGTCATCGACGGCTACCAGCACCGGGCTGGTCTGCGGCCGACCGTCCGGATGCCGGGTCACCATCACTGCCCGATGGTTCGCCCGCAGAAACGCCGTCGCCTGTTCGGCCTTCATCTCCCCACCTCCTCGCGCCGCGCACCGCCGCTCGGCCGCTGGCAGTGCCGCCTTCGATTGTGCGACGCGCAGCGCGGTCCTACCCGGAGGTAACCATCCGGCGGTACGGTCGAGGTCGTGCAGCCTGACATCCTCGGACTCCCGTACGAGCAGCAGGTCATCGAGCTGGACCCGGACGACGAGGGTCCGGTCGTCGCGACCCTGGTCCGCCGCCGGGCGGACCGGCCGGCCGGGCGGGCGGTGCTCTACCTGCACGGCTTCGTCGACTACTTCTTCCAGACCCATCTGGCGGACCACTTCGTCCGCGGCGGCTGGGACTTCTACGCCCTCGACCTGCGCAAGTACGGCCGGAGCCTGCTACCGCACCAGACCCCGAACTTCTGCCGCGACCTCAGCGACTACTTTCCGGAACTGGACGCCGCTGCCCGGATCATCCGCGAGCAGGACGGCAACGAGACGTTGCTGGTCAACGGCCACTCCACCGGTGGGCTGATCGCCGCGATCTGGGCCGATGCGCGGGCCAGCCAGGGCACCGCACCGGACGGGTTGTTCCTGAACAGCCCGTTCTTCGACCTCAATGCACCGTGGCTGCTCCGCCGGCCGGTGGCCGCGGCCGTCTGCCGTCTCACCGGCCGCTCGCCCTACCGCGTCGTCCCGGTCGGGCTCTCCCGGGTGTACGGGCAGAGCGTGCACGCCTCCCAGCGCGGACACTGGAACTACGACCTGGAGTGGAAGCCGCTCGCCGGGTTCCCGGTGCGGGCCGGTTGGCTGACCGCTATCCGCCGCGCCCAACGACAACTGCGTGCCGGACTGCACATCACCGCGCCGGTCCTGCTGGCCTGTTCCTCCCGGTCCTACCGCAGCCACAGCTGGCACGATTCGGCTACCCTGGCCGACGCGGTGCTCGACGTCGAGCACATGGCCCGGTGGGCCCCCCGGCTCGGCCGGCACGTCACCGTGGTCCGCATCGACGGCGGCCTGCACGACCTGACCCTGTCCCACCAGCCGGCCCGTGACGAGCTGTTCAGCGAGCTGGACCGCTGGCTGCGCGGCTACTTCACCACCGAGCCGCTAGGCCCGGACCCCGGTCAACCGGTGGCGGCGAAACGCCCGGTCGACCGAGGGTTACCGGAGACCGACTGACTCGTCACGGCAACCTGCGACCACTACTATGTGCACGCTAGGACGAAGATCAGCAAGCGCCCGTAGCTCAGCGGATAGAGCAGGGGACTTCTAATCCCAAGGTCGTAGGTTCGAACCCTACCGGGCGCACCATCATCGCCCCAGGTCAGAGAGGACCTGCGGTCGCTGGCCATCCACAGCCATAGGACGCATTGACGCGCAGCCAACCAAGGTGACCTAGGGTTGTCGAGTGCCAACGTTCTGGATCGGCTACATCGAGGTACCGCCGAGTATCGAGTCAAAGATCCGCTCCCGGCGTGGTGTCACCGGCGATCAGGTCCGAGCCGCGTGCCAGTGGCCAGCGGTCCCACTTCGCGTTGGATGGCACGACCATCCCGATCATGGCCGTAGGCTTCTGGTAGTCGCACACGATGAGCAGGGACGGCTGCTGCGGGTGATTCTGCAGCCGGTGGACGTCAAGGATGGCACTTGGCGGCTGCGGACTGTGCTGGTGGGCGGATGAGGGGGATGATGGTAGGCATGCAGCAGGATGAGCTGGCCGAGTTCGACGTGACCGAGGATGTATTCGACGCCATGCTGGCCGATAGCGAGCCCGTCCGGGTGACGGGTCCGTTTGATCAGCTCCGGCAGGTTCGCTTCGAGTTGGTCAGCGGGAGACTCCGTACCTATCGCTGGCGGCTGGTCGGTACGAACGGTGAAATCCTGGCCACTAGTGCTGCGAGCTACCGCAGTTCCGACGACGCGCGCCGTGCACTGGAGGCTCTCACGGTCGCGGTGCAGCAGGCCCCGATCGTCGACCTCGACGAGGCTGACGACCCAGCTACCCGGCGCAAGGCCGGCTGAGCCATTGCGGTACGGGGTGACGCCGCCCAGCATCGACGTACCGCCGCCCACTCACCGTCGGTACCGTTCAGTCCGGGTCGCCGATGGCGGCGACCGGGCTGACCCGGGCGGCCTGGCGGGCCGGCGCCAACCCGGCCATCGCGATCAGCACCGCAACGTCGTAGAGTGCCGGCACGCCCGGGGCGGCGAACAGTTGCAGCCCACCGAGCACGGTCACGGCCAGCATCACGGTCACCGGTCGGCGCCGCCGCCACACCAGCGCCACCGCCATGCCGAAGCCGATCGCCAGGTCCGCCAGCGAGGCACGGTACTGCCAGGCGACGGTGGCCACCGCCGTCGCGACGACCAGGTCGAGCAACGTCCAGCGGTAGGGCGACGTCGGCCGGTGCGGTGAGGTCGACGCGGGTGGCATGCCGCCCAGCCTCGGTCGCAGCTCCGATCAGCTGGTCGGGAAGTCCTCGCCGAGGACGGTACGCAGCCGTTGCAGCGCCCGCATGCTGCACATCTTCACCGCCGATGTGGTGATGCCGAGGATCTCGGCGACAGCCTGCACGCTCTGGTCCTCCCAGTACCGCAGCACCAGCACCGCCCGATCGCGCACCGGCAGCTCCGCCAGCGCACGCAGCAATGCCACCTGCAGTTCGGCCGAGCCGCCCGAGCCGGCGGGCTGGCCCGCCGGCTCGGGCGGCTCGGCGAGCACCAGCTCCGTGCGGCTGCGCCGCTTCATCGCGTCGGAGACCGCGTTGATCAGCACCCGACGGCTGTACGCGGTCAGGTTCGCCGTGGGCCAGATCCGGTTCCACGAGGCGTACATCCGAGTGAAGGTGATCTGGGTGAGGTCCTGCGCGAGATGCCAGTCCCGGCACATCAGGTACGCGACGCGGCGCAGCCGGGGGGCCGCGTCGACGACGAATGCGCTGAACGCCTCGTCCCCGGCCTCTCGCTGCTTCCGACGGCTGGCGGCCCACCGGGCCAGCGGACCGCCGCCGCGCTCCGACCTCGTCGGTGCCGGCTCCGCCGGTAAGTGCGCAGCGACCGGCGCTACGACCCGAACCCCACTCACTCGCCCACCTGCTTGTCCGTGCCGTACAGGCAGAACCAGCCGGTGACCGTCTCGACGCCGGGCATCGCCTGTAGTCCGCCGCTGACCTGCTGGTACGCCGATGGGTTCGCCAAGGTGAACCGAAAGGACTCTGGCAACTGGTCTGGGGTCACCTTCTCCATCAGGTCGGGATGATCGAGCAGAACAGCAGGATCGTCCTGGTACCGCCGCATGAACCGCTGGTACGCGTCCTGCCGGCTCTCATACTCCACCGACCCAACCTGCGGGTCGGCCCGCAGCGCCGCGTCGACAGCGCGCCGCTGCTCGGCGGTCACGTCGACGCTCAGGTAGACGGCGGCTTCGGTCGCCACGTCAGCACTGGTGGGACGCACCAGTTCACAGCCGGGCGAGACCGACGGCAGGGCGGCCTGCGCCGGCACGGGCACGGGCGCATCCCTGACCGGGAGCAGCACGCCCACCGCGACGAGCGCCACGGCAGCGACGGTCGTCGTAGCGGCGTACCCGATATGTCTGCGTCGACGTAGTCGGCTACCGCTGGCCATGGCCGCTCGGGCCAGGTCGTCCGGCGGCGCTGGTGGTGCCGGTTCGCTGTCGAGCGCTCGGTCGAAGTACGTCCGCAACTGGTCCATGCAGAAGTAGACCGGTCGACGCGGCGGACCGGTCACGGCCGCAAGCCGGGTGATCCGCAGATCGATCCGGTCCGGCTGGTCGTGCGTATTTGTGGGTGCCCGGTGGTACGGATATCGTGCTGAGTCCAGTCCGGCAGGGCGCACCGCCTGGCCGACTACCAGGAAGGCCTGAACTTGTCCTCCGCCACGAACTCCGCCCCGGTCACCGCCGACGACGTGACGGACCAGACGTCGGCGGCGGCGGACCAGACGTCGGCGGCGGACGAGACGGCACCGCGGACCGAGGGCGGGCGCCAGCGGCTACGGCGTACCACCCGAGGGTCGGCCGACGTGCTGGCGGTCGGCGGCGTGCTGGCCGCGATGACCCTGCCGTACCAGCTGGATCTGGTGGTCCCGGTCGCGTTCGCCCGCATCCCGGTCGAGGCGCTGGTCGCCGCCGCGCTGCTGCTGGTGCTGCCGGGCCGGGTCCGCACCCCGGTGGCTGCCGCGCTCGGCGCGCTGCTCGGCGTACTGATCACGCTGAAGGTCGCCGACATCGGCTTCTTCTCGGTGCTGGACCGGCCGTTCGACCCGGTCCTGGACTGGGGTCTGCTGGCCGACGGGTTCCGGTTCGTCGACGCCTCCTACGGCCGGGCCGCAGCGGTCGGCGCGGCGGTCGGCACCGTCGTGCTCACGATCGCGGTGCTGACGCTGCTGGTCGCCGCGACGCTGCGGCTGGCCCGGCTGTTGGCCGCACACCGACGGATCGGCGGCGGTACGGTCGCTGCGCTGACCGCCGGCTGGCTGGTGTTCGCCCTGCTCGGTACGCAGGTGGTGGTCTACCAGGACGAGTGGCGCACGATCGGGCTGCCGATCGCCGACCGGGCGACCGCCCGGTTGGCGTACGACCACACCATGCAGATCGGCGCGAGCCTGCAGGACCGGCAGGAGTTCGCCGAGCTGGCAGCGGTCGACGCGTTCCGGGACGTGCCCGGCGACGAGCTGCTGACCGCGCTACGTGGCAAGGACGTTCTGCTGGCGTTCGTGGAGAGCTACGGCCGGGACGCGGTCACCCACCCCGACTTCAGCCCGCTGATCGGCGATCTGCTCGACGACGGTACGCAGCGGCTGGCGGCGCGGGGGTTCCAGTCGCGCAGTGCGTTCCTCACCTCGTCGACGGTCGGAGGCAGCAGCTGGCTGGCGCACGCCAGCACCCTGTCCGGGCTGTGGGTGGACAACCAGCAGCGCTACCGCAGCCTGGTGGCCAGTGACCGGCTGACGTTGACCCGGGCGTTCGGCCACGCCGGCTGGCGGGTCGCCGGCTTCTTCCCCGGCAACAGCCGGGCCTGGCCGGAGGGGGCGTTCTTCGGCTACGACCAGGTCTACGACTCGCGCAACATGGGGTACGCGGGCGACAGGTTCAACTTCGCCTCCATCCCCGACCAGTATGTGCTGTCGGCGTTCGACCGCTTCGAGCGGCGCGACAACGACCAACCGGTGATGGCCGAGGTGGCGTTGCTGTCCAGCCACGCGCCGTGGACCCCGCTGCCGCAGCTGGTCAACTGGAACACGGTCCGGGACGGTTCGGTCTTCGACCGGGAGGCGATGGCCGCCGGCCAGGCCAACAAGTCCGCGGAGGACGGATTGCGCAGCGACTACCCGAAGGCGGTGGCGTACTCGTTGAGCACGATCATCTCCTACATCGAGTCGCAGGGCGACGACGACCTGGTGGTGGTCTTCCTCGGCGACCACCAGCCGGCGCCGGTGGTGACCGGTCCGGGGGCCAGCCACGACGTGCCGGTCACCATCGTCACCAGCGATCAGGCGGTCCTCGACCGGGTCGCCGGCTGGGACTGGCAGGAAGGGCTGCGCCCCGGCCCGCAGGCCCCGGTGTGGCAGATGGACTCGTTCCGGGACCGGTTCCTGACCGCCTTCGAGTAGGAGCTCCGCTCGTCACATGAGCCGGTCTCGTAAGGCCGGCCATTATGCACTGTCTCAGCCGTACGGCTGATGGCTGTACCCGCGACTCGGGGCCTAGCGTCGACTTTCGACCCTTGAGATCCATCGCCCGGCGGCCTGGACACCCCTGGCCGTTCGGGTTGTGGATCGTCACGGACTCCCGAGGAGACATTTTGAGGAAGCCCTCGTCGAGGCGCCACTCGCCGCCGAACGGCCGTCCGCAGCCACTGCCCGCGACCAGCCGGTCCGGCAACCGCCGTCTGATCGCCCTGCTCGTCGCCGTCGTCGCGGCGGCGCTGCTGCCGGCGGTCGGCCCGACCACGGCCGCCAGTGCCGCGCCGCAGGAAGGTACGCCGATTGCCGGCACCCCGTGGGCCGTGCTCGACGACGTACCGACGGCCAGCCGGTCCGGTCGCGCGCCGGACATCCAGGCGCACCGGTTCGCGGCGTACACCCTGGACCGGGAGGCGATCGCCGCCCAGCTGGACCGGGCGCCGGACGAGTCGGACCGGGCCGCCGCGACGGCGCCGCTGGTGCTGACCGTGCCCGACCCGGACGGCGTGGTGCAGCGGTTCGCGGTGGTCGACTCTCCGGTGATGCAGGACGGGCTCGCCGCCCGGCACCCGGACATCCGGACGTACGCCGGCACCGGCGTCGACGACCCGACGGCGACGATCCGGGCCGACCTGACCCCGCTCGGCTTCCACGCCTCGGTCCGCTCGTCGACCGGGTCCTGGTACGTCGACCCGTACCACCGCGACCAGAGCGTCTACGCCAGCTACCACGCCGGTGACCTGGTGAACCGGCACGGCCCGCTGACCGAGCGGGGCGACGTCGACACCACCGCCGCGCAGATCGACGCGGAGGTCGAGCAGGCCCAGGCCGACCACCCCGCCGGGTCGCTGGTCAAGCTGCGCACCTACCGGCTGGCTTTCCTCACCGACCCGTCGTACGCGGACTATTTCGGTGCGGCGAACGTGACAGCCGCCAAGGTGACGCTGGTGAACCGGGTTACTCAGATCTACGAAGACGAGACCGCGATCCGGCTCGTGCTGATCAACGACACCGACAAGACCAACCTGAACACCGCCGAGCTGGCCACCGGCCCGGACGGGCCGTGCGGCTCCGCGCCGTGCTTCTCCGCGGCACAGCTGACCGGGTGTTCCGGCGCGACGCTCAACCGCAACCGGATCGTGCTGGGCCAACTGGTCGGGGCGAGCAGCTACGACGTCGGGCACATCGGCTTCGGTCTGCCCGGCGGCGGGGTCGCCGGGCTGGGGGTGGCCGGCGGCGACGGCAAGGCGCGCGGCTGCACCGGCCTGCCGAACCCGATCGGCGACTTCTACGCCGTCGACTACGTGGCGCACGAGATCGGCCACCAGTTCGCCGGCAACCACACCTTCAACGGCACCCAGTGGAACTGCTCCGGCGGCAACCGCAGCGCCACCAACTCGTACGAACCGGGCAGCGGTTCGTCGATCATGGCGTACGCGGGCATCTGCCAGCAGGACAACCTGCAGCCGCACACCGACCCGTACTGGTCGCAGCGCAGCTACCACGAAATCACCACGTTCGTGAACTCCGCCCGGCCGGCGATCAACGAGGTGCAGACGGTGTCGCTGCGCGACTTCGACACTGTCGGCGACTCGTTCCAGTTCACCTTCAACGGCCGGAACTCCCGGCAGATCGGGTACGGCGAGAGCTACACCACCGCCTACATCAAGGAGACGATCGAGTCGATGACCGGCTGGCCGGACGGCGCGACGGTGACCGTCGCGGCGTTCGGCGGTGTAGGCGCGCTCGACAACACTGGTTTCCAGGTGACGTTCAACGGCGGAGCCGTGGCGCGGACCAACGTACCGCCGCTGGAGTTGATCCCCCATTCCGGCATGGACGGCTTCGTCGGTGAGACCGCCAAGGGCGGCCCGGTCGACAACGGCGGCTGGCAGGTTACCGAGACCACCAACCATGCCCCGGTGGTGACCGTGCCGGACCAGTTCACCATCCCGGTGCGAACCCCGTTCGCGTTGACCGGCAGCGCCACCGACGCCGACGGTGACGCCCTCACCTATCTGTGGGAGCAGAACGACCGCGGTGGCATCGCCGGGGTCAGCACCGCCGGCACCGCGTTGACCGACAACGTCAAGACCAACGGCCCGCTGTTCCGGGTGTTCGGCACGGCGGCGCTGGTCGGCCCGGACGACACCGAGCAGTACTACTCCCCCGGTCTGAACGCGGTCGACGACGACCCGACCCGGGTCTTCCCGGACATGGCGCAGATCCTGGCCGGCAACACCAACGCGGTGACCGGTGCCTGCCCGGCCGCCCCGGCACCACCGGCCAGCGGCAGCGCGTCGAACCTGCCGCAGGCGCTGGTCGACTGCTACTCGGAGTTCCTGCCGACCGCCGACTGGGTGGGCTACGCCAACGACCGGACCATGCACTTCAAGCTGACCGCCCGCGACGGCCGGGTCGGCGGCGGCGGGGTCGGCAACGCCGAGACCGCGGTCATGCTGGCCCCGGACGCCGGTCCGTTCCTGGTCACCTCGCAGCCGGTTCCGTCGTTCTACCTCGGCGGCTCCGTTCAGGAGGTCAGCTGGGACGTGGCCGGCACCGACGCAGCGCCGGTGAACGCCGCACAGGTGCGGATCTCACTTTCGACGGATGGGGCGAAGACCTTCCCGTACGTGCTGGCCGAGGCGGTGCCGAACGACGGCAGCGCCACGGTGACCTTGCCGAACATCGACACCACCACCGGTCGGATCAAGATCGAAGCGGTCGGCAACGTCTTCTTCGACCTCAACGACGCCGACATCCGCATCGACCAGGTCCGCGCGGCCGAGGTGGCGTACACCGGGGACACACTGGTGCACCCGGAGGGTGGCGCGGAGCAGGCGCAGGTGTTGCTGCGGGCGGCGGTGAGCGCCGAGGCCGGCGACGTCCGAGGTGCCCAGCTCGCCTTCACCAGCGGTGACACCACCCTGTGTGCCACCGAGGTGAAGTTGTGGGGCAGCGACCGCACCGGCGGGATGGCCAGCTGTACGGCGACCCTGCCGGTCGGCAACCACCCGGTGACCACCACGGTCGACGGCCGCTACACCGGGTCCGTCACCGCGACGGTGACCGTCTCCCCGCCGACCAGGCTGCGGTTCCTCGGCGACGGCTATCTGCGCAGCGAGTCGACCGCTGGCGCCTACCCGCTGGACCCGGATCACCGGATCGAGTTCGACCTCGATGGCCGGATCACCTACGGCGAGAGGCTGGTCGGCAAGGTGCTGGTCGGCTACCGCTCCGGCGACCAGCGGTACAAGTTCCAGGGCAACGTTCTGGAGTCGTACGGCTCGTACGCTCTCGGCGGTGGCCCCGCCACGGCGCAGCTGCGCTACCAGGTGACGCTGTTCGACCTGTCCACCCCGCAGCAGCCGGTGGCGGTGGCGACCGGACTGACCATGCGGGTGAGCGCGACCCTGGTCAGCGGGCCGGGCCAGCTGGACAAGATCGGGATCACCGTCTGGGACGGTGACACGCTGATGTTCTCGTCGAGCTGGACCGGCACCGCCACCGAGGAGATCAACCTGACCGCGTCCGGTGGTGACCTCGTCCTGTACTAAGGGGCTGGGAACTGCCGACCACTGCTGACAGACGCCCACCCGGCGAGCCGCGTGGGCGTCTGTCAGCGCCGGCGGACGGCGTGCAGCACCGCGTCGTGAACGGTTACCGGGTTGCCGTCCGGGTCGGTGCCCGGCCGGGGCACCGTCTCGGCCCGGATGCTGGCCCACTGCCGCGGGTCCAGCACCGCCGCCACCTGCTCGGCGGTGAACAGCAGGTCCCGCATCCGGGGCCGGCGCAGCCCCGGCACGTCCAGGTCGGACGGGTGGTGGCCGACGATCAGCAGGGTGCCGCCGGGGCGTACCGCCGCCGCGAGCCGGCGGTGCAGCATCGCCCGGTCCGGGTCCGGCAGGTGCATGAACTGGGCGGTGACCAGATCGAACCGGTCGGGCCCGGGGTCCCAGGTACGGATGTCGGCCGGCTGCCAGGTGAGCCGTTTCGCCACGTCGTCGTCGGACGCCGCCGCCTGCTCGGCGGCCCGGCGCAGCGCCACCGCCGACACGTCGACGGCGGTCACCTTCCAGCCCCGGCCGGCCAGCCAGATCGCGTCGGCGCCCTCGCCGGCGCCGACGTCGCAGGCGGTGCCGGCGGGCAGTTCGGTCGCGACGGCGACCAGTTGCGGGTTCGGGTTGCCGCTCCACACCCGGTCGACGGAGCCGTACCGTTCGTCCCAGAATGTCGGGCTGACGATCTCAGCCACGTCCGCCGGCCCGTGGTGCACCGGCAGATCGCTGTCGTCCGCTCCTGCCACAGCGGCCCGGTGCCGGCGGACCGCGTCGGCGGTGTCCTCCTCGGCCAGGTCGCCGTTGACCGCCGCCGCCGCCATCGCGCCGGCCGCAGCCGCCGCCATCACCTGGCCGAACGGGTTGGTCAGGTTGCCGGCCGCCCAGACTCCCGGCACCGGGGTACGCCCGGTCGGGTCCGCCTCGACCTGCTCGGCCATCCCGCTCGGATGCCTGGTCAGCGGCACCCCCAGCTTGGTCAGCAGCCGGTCGTCGACCCGCAGCCGGGAGGCGACCGTCACCGCCGCCCGGGGCACCATGGTCCCGTCGGCGAGCCGCACCCCGGTGAGCCGGTCGTCGGCCGCCTCCAGCCCGACGACCTCGCCCGGCACCACCCGGACGCCGCGGGCCGCCAGCTGTTCGGCCTGCTCGTCGGTGAGGTCGACGCCGGTGTGGGTGAACAGCACCAGGTCGGAGGTCCACTGCCGGAACAGCTGCACCTGGTGCAGCGCCATCTCGCCGGTGGCGAGCACCCCGACCGGCTGGTCCCGGACCTCCCACCCGTGGCAGTACGGGCAGTGCAGCACATCACGGCCCCAGCGGTCCCGCAGCCCGGGGATGTCGGGCAGTTCGTCGACCACGCCGGTGGCGAACAGCAGCCGCCGGGCGGCCACCGTACGGCCGTCGGCCAGGCTGATCTCGAATCCGCTGTCGACCCGCTCGACCGCCTCCGCCCGGCCGGGCAGCACCACGCCGCCGTACCGTTCGACCTCCTGCCGGCCAGCGGCGACCAGCCCGGCCGGGCTGATGCCGTCGCGGCTGAGGTAGCCGTGCACGCCGGCCGAGGGCGTGTTGCGGGGTTCGCCCGCGTCGATCACGATCACGGCCCGCCGGGCCCGGGCCAGGGTCAGCGCCGCGCTCAACCCGGCGGCACCGCCGCCGATCACCGCCACGGCGACCCGGTACGTGGGTCCCCCCACCTTGTCGTCAGCCATCCTGACCACCTCCGGCACCCACGATCCGCCGCCGCCAGGGTAGCGGCAAACTTCCTTGCCGTTTTGGCAAACGCCGGTGGTCGGCAGGCTCCGCGAAAATCACCACCGGTCGTGGTGCAGGGCGTCGGTCACCGGCCGGCGCCGCCGCCAGCCGTGCCGCTCCAGGTCCGGTTCGTCGGCGAGCCGGCTGACCGGCCCGACGCAGAGCCAGGCCACCGGTCGGATGCCGGCCGGGATGGCGAGCAGGTCCCGCAGGAACGGCTCCCGGTAGAAGGAGACCCAACCGACCCCGAGACCTTCCGCGGTGGCCGCCAGCCAGAGGTTCTGAATGGCCAGGCAGACCGAGTAGAGGCCGGCGTCGGCGATGGCGTGCCGGCCGAGCACCGCCGGGCTGCCCCGCTGCGGGTCGTAGGTCACCACGATCGACAGGGTGGCCTCCCGTACCCCGTCGATCTTGATGTGCGCGAACCGGGCCGCCGCGACCGGGTCGAGGGTCTGCGCGAACGTCTGCCGTTCCTGCTGCACATGGGCGTGGAAGGCGTCACGCACCGCCGGATCGCGCACCAGTACGAAGTCCCACGGCTGGGTGAGCCCGACACTCGGCGCGGCGTGCGCGGCGGTCAGCACCCGGTGCAGCACCTCGTCCGGCACCGGCGCGCCGGTGAACTCGGCCCGCACGTCGCGGCGCCGATGAATGACGTCGTACAGGTCGATGAGCATCGCGTCCCATTGTCCCAAGCCGCGCCGGGAATCCGGTTGCCGGCCGGGGCCCGGCCTGATCGGATGGCGGCCGTGCTGGTCAGGCGGGAACGAGCTGGCGACGTCGCGGCGGTCCGGGAGGTGGTGGCAGCAGCCTTCAGCCGGCCGCCGGCTGCGCACCGGCCGGAGCCGACGGACCGGCCGGGGACCGTGACCGAAACGCCGGCCGAGGTCGGGCTGCTGGACGAACTGCGTGCCGACCCCGCGTGGATCCCGGCGCTGTCGCTGGTCGCCGTCGCCGTCGGCGCTGGACGCGGGCAGGACGGGCACCTGCCGGGCCTGGACGCCACCGGCGAGGTCGTCGGGCACGTGGTCTGCACCCGGGGACGACTCGACAGCCGGCCGGTGCTGGGCCTCGGCCCGCTGGCGGTACGCCCGAACCGGCAACGCGCCGGCGTCGGCTCGGCGCTGATGCACGCGGTGCTCGCCGCCGCCGAAGCCCGCGACGAGACACTCGTCGCGCTGCTCGGCGAACCGGCGTACTACCGCCGGTTCGGGCTGCGGCCGGCCAGCGAGTTCGGCATCGTCGCGCCCGATCCGCGGTGGGGGCCCTACTTCCAGGCCCGTCCGCTGGGCGGGGCCACGCCGACACCGGGCCGGTTCCGCTACGCCGAACCGTTCGAGCGGCTCTGACCGCTCAGCTGTTCGACAGGGATGCGACCGGGGCGAGCCGGTGGTACGGCACCGGGTTGCGCCGGGTGTTGCCGTGGTTGGCCGACGTCACCGCCCAGACGGGGGTGCACGGCCCATCGGACGCCGCCGCCTCGCGGCGGCCAGCCGGCTCAGATAGTCGGCCTGGAACCGGGTAAGAAGCGTGGTGCCGACCGGGAAGGAGCAGGCGGCGGGCCATGGCACGTTGATAGCCTGCGGCCGCCGTGGCCGGCCGGGCAGGGTCGCCACGGCCCAGCCCAGGACCGGGGACATCGACGCCCCAGGGAGGAGACAGGCCCGGTGAATTCGAGCGCGCTGCTGGTGGAGACCTTCGACCGGCTGCCCGAGCTGGTCCGCGCGGCGGTCGACGGCCTGGGCCCGGAGCAGCTGCGCTGGTCGCCGAGGTCGGGCACGAACCCGATTGGCTGGCTGGTCTGGCACCTGACCCGGGTCCAGGACGACCATCTGGCCGAGGTGATGGGCGAGCCGCAGGTCTGGGTCGGCGACGGCTGGGCGCGGCGGTTCGGCCTGACCGCCGATCCGGCCGACACCGGGTACGGGCACAGCGCCGAGCAGGTGGCCGCGGTGGCGCCGGAGAGCGCCGCCGTGCTGGTCGACTACTACATGGCGGTCGCCGACCGGACCCGGCGGTTCCTGGTCGGCCTGACCGACGCCGACCTGGACCGGATCGTCGACGAACGGTGGGACCCGCCGGTCACCCTCGGCGCACGGCTGGTCAGCGTGGTCAACGACGACCTGCAGCACGTAGGTCAGGCCGGGTGGCTCCGAGGGCTGCTCAGCGCGACCAGCTGACCGCGACCGGCTACCCTTTTGACGCGGTGTGCCGCAATAGGCATGCTGTGTCTCGGGCCCGAGGCAGACCCTGTCTCCCGGCTCGCCGGAGCACCCGCGCAGAGGAGTTCCCCTCATGTCCGTTCCCGTGTCGGAAAGCGCCACCACGTCGCAGCCCGCGCCGGTTCCGGCTGCCCGACGCGGCGGCGACGCCGGGGCGTTCCTCCGCGAGTTCCTCCGGTCGCCCACCCGGATCGGTGCGGTCGCTCCCAGCTCGCAGCGGTTGGCCGAGGCGATCACCGCGCCGATCCCGGAACGCGGCGACCCGGTCGTCGTCGAGCTCGGGCCCGGCACCGGCGCCTTCACCGGGGTGATCCAGCGGCGGCTCGGCGGCCGGGGTCGACACCTGGCGATCGAGCTCAGCCCGACCCTCGCCGACCTGCTGGCCGGCCGACACCCGCAGGTCGAGGTGATCGTCGGCAACGCCGCCGACTGCCGGGCCCTGGTGGCCGGGCGGGGCCTGGCCACCGCCGACGTGGTGGTCAGCGGGCTGCCGTGGGTCTCCTTCCCGCGTGATCTGCAGTCGTCCGCCCTCGGTGCGGTGTGCGACGTGCTGGGAGCGGACGGAGCGTTCACCACGTTCGCGTACGTACTGACCGCGCAGACCCCGCCGGCCCGTCGGTTCCGGCAACTGCTGCGGGACCGGTTCGAGGAGGTGGTGATGGGGCGTACGGTGCTCGGCAACCTGCCGCCGGCCTTCGTCTACCACGCCCGCCGGCCACGCCGCTGACCGCTCTTCCCGGCCACGCCGCTGACCGCTGAACCGCTCGCCCGCCGGGCGTCAGCCGGACTCGGCGAACCGCTCCACGTCGTCGATCCTGCCGAGCACCAGGACGATGTCGCCGTACATCAGCACGGTGTCCGGGGTGGCGTAGGTGAACCGGGCGTCCGGGCCCCGTACCTCGCTCTTCACCGCCACCACCGTCACGCCGTACCGGGACCGGACCCGCGACTCGCGCAACGGCACGCTGACCGCGTCCTGCGGCGGAGTCGTCTTGACCATCGCGAAGTCCCGGTCGACCTCCACGTAGTCCAGCAGCCGCCCGGTCAGCAGATGGGCGACCCGCTCGCCCATGTCGTGCTCCGGCAGGATCACGTGATGGGCACCGACCCGTTCCAGGATCCGGCCGTGCTGCCGGCTGATCGCCTTCGCCCAGATGTCCGCCACGCCGAGCTCGGCGAGCAACGAGGTGGCCAGGATGCTGGCCTGGATGTCGGTGCCGATGCCGACCACCGCCCGGTGAAACTCGTTCACCCCGAGCTGGCGCAGCGCCTCGACGTCGGTGGCGTCGGCGGTGGCCAGATGCGGCAGCTGCCCGCTGTAGCTCTGGGTGGTCCGGGCATCGCCATCGATACCGAGCACCTCGGTGCCCCGGTTGTTGAGTTCGACGGCGAGCGCCCCGCCAAATCGGCCGAGCCCGATCACCACCACCGGTTCGTTGCGTGCGTCAGCCAACGATGATCCTCTCCTCCGGAAGTTCGTAGCGCCGGCTCCGTTCCCGCAGCGCCAGTGCCGACGCCACGGTCAACGGCCCGATCCGGCCCATGAACATCAGCACGACCAGCAGGACGTCGGCCGCTGGTGGCAGGCCGGCGGTGATGCCGGTGGACAGCCCGACGGTGCCGAACGCCGAGACGACCTCGAACAGCACCTGGTCGAGCGGGTACCGGGTCATGGCGAGCAGGGTGAAGGTGGCCACCGCCACCGCGCCGAGGGACAGCAGCAGCACCGCGAGCGCCTGCCGCTGGTTGCCCTCCGGCACCCGACGGGAGCCGACGTTCACCCGGGTCTCGCCGCGCGTCTCGGCCCACAGCACAAAGGCCAGCAGGCCGACCGTGGTCACCTTGACCCCGCCGGCGGTGCCGGCGCTGCCGCCACCGATGAACATCAGGATGTCGCTGAGCAGCAGACTCTCCGGCCGCATGGCCGCGATGTCGACGCTGTTGAACCCAGCGGTACGGGTCATCACCGAGGCGAAGAAGCCGGCCAGCACCTTGTGCGCGCCGTCGAGTGGGCCGAACGTCGCCGGGTTGCGCAGCTCGACCAGGGTGAACACGATGGTGCCGACGGCCAGCAGGCTGGCCGTCAGCACCACGGTGATCCGGGTCAGCACCGACCAGAGGCGGGGACGGTGCCAGCACCGGAGCAGTTCGAAGACCACCGGGAAGCCGAGTCCGCCGACGATCACCGCCAGGGCGACGGTGGTGGTGATCCAGGGATCGGCGGCAAAGCGCATCAGACTGTCGGCATACAGGGCGAAGCCGGCGTTGTTGAACGCCGAGACCGCGTGGAACACCCCGTGGTACGCGGCCCGACCCCACGGGTAGTCGTAGCCGACCGCGAACCGTACGGTCAGCACCACCGCGACCACGAGTTCACTGGCCAGGCTGAACAGCACGATGTTGCGCACCACCCGGCGGACGTCGCGCAGGCTCAGCGTCTTGGTCTCCGCCTGGGCGAGAAACCGGGCCCGCAGGCCGAGGCGGCGGGACAGCAGTACGGTGAACAGCGTCGCCAGGGTCATGATGCCCAGTCCGCCGATCTGGATCAGGCCCATGATCACCAGTTGGCCGAACGCCGACCAGTGACCCCCCGTGTCGACCACCACCAGCCCGGTCACGCAGACCGCGGAGGTCGCGGTGAACAGGGCGTCGATCAGCGGCGGCGAGGTGCCGGACCGGCTCGCCGCCGGCAGCATCAGCAGCGCCGTACCGAGCGCGATGGCGGCAGCGAACCCGCCGGCGATCACCTGGGCCGGGTGCTGGAACCGGTCGGCACCGCGCCGCCACATCGGGACCCGCCACCGACGACGCCGGCCAGCCGAGGTCGCGGTGGGGCCGGTGGCGGGCCGGTTGCCGCCATCAGGCAGCCTGTCGGGCATGTCTCTCCAGGATCCGGGGCCCGACCCCCACCGCGAGGACCGAACCGCCAGGTGGGAGCGCCAGACAGCGGCCGGGTTGACCGTGCTCGCCGTGGCGTTCCTCGTCGTCTATGCCGCGCCCATTCTCTACCCGCAGATGCCGGCGCGCTGGCACGCCGTGTGTGTCGCTGCCAACATCGTGATCTGGGCGCTTTTCTGGGTCGACTACCTCGTCCGGCTGTGGCTGGCCGGCGACCGGTGGCGGTTCGTCCGCGCCAACCTGTTCGACCTGATCGTGCTGCTGCTGCCCATTCTCCGGCCGTTGCGGATGCTCCGGCTGGTCACCGCGGTGCTCCTGCTGACCCGGCGCACCGAGGTCTGGGCGCGTGGCCGGCTGGCGCTCTACGTCGGCTCGACCACTGTCCTGCTGGTGATCGTCTCCGCGCTGGCGGTGCTGGACGCCGAACGCAGCCACCCGGACGGTGCGATCAACACCTATCCGGACGCGCTGTGGTGGTCGGTGGTCACCATCACGACCGTCGGCTACGGCGACTACTACCCGATCACCAGCACCGGCCGGTTCGTGGCGCTGGCCCTGATGATCGGCGGTATCGGCCTGATCGGTTTCGTCACCGGTTCGCTGGCCAGCTGGATCGTGGAACGCATCTCCGCAGCGGGCGACGCCGACACCACCGAGTCGCCGGCGACCCGCGCCGACGTCGTCGCGCTCACCGAGGAACTCGCCGCGTTGCGGGCCGAGGTGGCCGGACTGCGGGCCGACCGCCAGCCCAGTGCCGAGCTGCCCGGACCACGGCCGGCCGACCGGTCCGGTTGACGCCTCGTCGCGGGCGGCGCTCGGCGGGCAGAGTCATGCCCGCAACTGCGGCAGTACGTCGGTCGCCACCTCAGCCAGCACCTGCTCGTCACCGGCGTACCAACTGCTCCGGCGCGGCCAGTGGGTGATCACATCGGTGAAGCCGAGCGCGGCGGCCCGAGCGACCGCGTCGGCGAAGAAGTCGGCGCTGGTCAGCGAGAAGACCGGTGCCGAGTCCAGCGACAGGTACCGGCGCAGGTCGTCCCGGTCCCGTCCGGCCCGGTCCACCGCCGCGTCGCACCGCCGCGTCAACTGGGCCACCGAGGCCCACCAGGCGGCTTGGTCGTCGAATACGGTGCCGGTGGTCACCCAGCCGGCGCCGTACCGGGCGACCAGGTCCAACGACCGGGGCCCGTTGGCGGCCATGACGAACGGCACCCGGGGCCACTGGCGGCAGCCGGGCGTGCTGCGGGCGTCCACCGCCTGGAAGTACCGGCCCTGCCAGGTCACCCGGTCGGTGCGCAGCAGCAGGTCGAGCAGCTCGACGAACTCGGCGTACCGGTCGACACGGGCGCGCGGTGTCAACGGCTTGGCGCCGAGCACCGTGGCGTCGAATCCGAGCCCGCCGGCGCCGACCCCGAGCAGCAGCCGGCCGGCGGAGATGTCGTCCAACGCGGTGACCTCGCGGGCGAAGTGCACCGGGTGCCGGAAGTTCGGTGAGGCCACCAGGGTGCCGAGCGGGATCCGGGCGGTGACGGACGCGGCGGCGGCCAGCGTCGGGACAGCGTCGAACCACGGCCCGTCGACCAGGTCCCGCCACCCCAGATGGTCGTAGGTCCAGGCGTGGTCGAAGCCCCACTCCTCGGCCTGGCGCCAGCGGCGCGACGTCACCGACCACGGCTCGTCCGGCAAGATCACTATCCCTACCCGCACGGTCGACACCCTACGCCCGGATGTCCCGGGCCGGCCGGACGCCCGGATGCCCCGGGTCAGGCCGGCTCGCGGTCCTTTCGATGGATGTCCATCCGACCGCGTCCGAACGCGTCGATATGGCCCCACCTGCCGGGAATGTCCAACAGTTCGATCCGGCCCATGCTGATCGGCAACGCCGGGTCGACCACCAGGTGCTCACCCTGCGGCTCCAGGCCGAGCAGGGTCCGCAGCAGCAGCAGGGTGGCCCCGGTCGACCAGGCCTGCGGGCTGCAGGAGGTCGGATACTCCACCGGATACTTGGTCAGCGCCCGGTCGTAGCCGCCGAACGCCTCCGGCAGCCGGCCGTTGAAGTACTGCGCGGCGTTGATGATCCCGTCAGCGATCCGGGCCGACTCCTCGACGAAGCCGTACTTGCGCAGGCCCCAGGCGATGAACGAGTTGTCGAACGGCCAGACCGTGCCGACGTGGTAGCCGATCGGATTGAACCGGCCCTCCCCCTCGGCAAGGGTCCGCACCCCCCAGCCGGAGAACATCCGCGGGCTGACCAGGTGCTTGGCGATCTTCTTGGCCTTGCCGACATCGACGATGCCGCTCCACAGCAGGTGGCCTATGTTCGACGACAACGCGTCGACCTGGCCGCCCTCCGGGTCCAGCGCGAGCGCGAAGTACTCCCCGTCGGCGACCCAGAAGTCCCGGTTGAACCGATGTTTCAGGTCGGCCGCCTCCCGCTCCAACTGGTCGGCGTACCCTGGGTCGTGCCAGATCTCGCGGGCCAGCCGGGCGCCGCGCATCTTGGCGTCGTACGCGTACCCCTGCAGCTCACAGGTCGCCCGGGGGTAGCCGGGCAGCCGGCCGTCGCGGTAGCAGATCGCATCCCAGGAGTCCTTCCAGCACTGGTTCTCCAGCCCGGTCTCCTCGTTGCGCCGCTCGTACCACAGGTAGCCGTTATTGAGCAGATCACCGTAGGTGTCGATCCAGCACAGCGCCTGCCGGGCCTCGGCCTCCAAGGCCCGGACCAGCTTGACATCGCCGCTCCACCGCTCGTACTCGTCGAGCAGCACGACGAACAGCGGGGTCGAGTCGGCTGCCCCGAAGTACGGAGTGTGCGGCTGCTCCTCGAAGGCCGACGACTCGCCGTACCGGATCTCGTGCAGGATCTTTCCCGGTTCCTCGTCCCGGAAGTCGTCGAGCTTGCTGCCCTGCAACCCGCCGAGCAGCCGCAGGGTAGACGCCGCCAGTTCCGGAGCGAACGGCAATGCCTGCAGGCTGGTGAAGATGCTGTCCCGGCCGAACATGGTGGCGAACCACGGCACACCGGCGGCCGGCACCGACTGGCCGGCCAGCGACAACGGGGTGTAGCGCAGCGCGGCCAGATCCACCAGGCTCCGCCGGTACGTCGACGCGAGCGGCTCACACTCGCAGGACAGTCGAGGTGCCCGGGCGATCCACTCGTCCAGTTCCCGGCGCATCTCCGGCTTGGCCCGGTCAAAGTGCTGACCGAGCATCCCTTCGCGCAGGTCACGACCGTCCGGACCGATCGCCGTGGTCTTCACCTTGATGTGGGTGACCCAGCGGCCGTGCGGCTCGATGACGATGGTGAAGCTCAGTCCGTGCTCGTCGATCGCTGCCGGCTCGCTGCTGGAGATGACCGTCTCCCGGTGGAAGCTTTCCCGCTGGTAGCCGAGCCGCAGGCAGTCCCGGTCGACGTGGGCGTAGTGCTTACCGACCTTGTTCCGGACGTCCTTGATCTCGAACAGGTCGGCAAAGTCACTGCCCGCCTCCAGCCGGACTTTCAGCTCCACCGGCTCCTGGGCATGGTTGAGAATGGTTATTTCCTCGTCGAAGCTGCCGCCCACCCAGCGCTGCCGGATCACCGACATCTCGGCGTCGACGTAGTGGGTCGGCTCGCCGGGCACCAGGAAGAACCGTGCCTCGAAGTACTGCAGGTCATCGACCGACAGTGAGGACAGCCGCTCACCGTCAATGGTCAGCTGCCACTTCGACAGGAACCGGGTGTCGAACGAGAACAGCCCGGTGGGTGCCGCCGGAGAGGCGTCGATGTCGCCCTGACTGTCACTGACCACGAAGGTGTTACCGTCCAGGATACTGACCATTCCCTCGGTCATTGCTCAGTCCTCTCCCGCCGGGCGAACGCGCGTGGGTCGTGGGAACCGGGTGGGCCGGGCATCATCCGCTCGATCAGGATCAGCAGGCGAAGATCGCCGAGCACCATGATGTCGCCGCGTAACATCGCCGCCATCGGGTTGATCTCGCCCCGGGCCATCCCTTCGAAGACCTCCTGATCGGTACGCAGCACGCTCTCTGCGTCCCGCTGCTCGCGCACCAGGCTGGCCCGGCCGTCATCGAAGGTGACGAACCAGTAGTCCACCTGTTCGTCGTGTGCCAGGTCGAACCGCACCGTCCCGGAGATCTGCCGCAGCAGCGCCGCGTTCTCCTTATGGCCGAGGCGGTCGAAGAACTCCCGCGTCGCCGGCATCGGTTCACGCGCCGAGGCCGTCCGTGTGGTCTGCGCCCGCTGCGTCGTCTGCGGCATGATCCGCTCCCTCCACCCAGTGGCAGGGTCGCGGCCGATTGGGTGGTACGGCATCACCCGTACCGAGTGAAGCCGGCCCGGTTGTCGGGCCAGGAGCGCCGGTGCTCGATCAGTCGGCGGAGATGCCGTACGCGGTCCAGCCCCGGTCGCGGAACCCGGCGGCCGAGGCCACCTTCGCCGACGCGGCGTTGCCCACCGCGTGCAGGTAGGTGGGGACGGCGCCGCCGTCGAGCACCCGACGGGCGGCCTGGGCGACCAGCCGGCGGGCCAGACCACGACCACGCGCCGCCGGTACGGTGCCGACCGCGATCTCCTGGCCGTGCGCGTCGTGCCGCTTCAGCCCGACCCCGGCCAGGAACGTCCCCTCGGCGTCCCGGGCGACCAGCACCGGGTTGGTGAACTGCCGCAGCCAGGGCGGCAACGACTCGTCAGCGGAGTCGATCCAGTCCCCGGCGTCGGGCAGCGGCGCCGGCGCCAGACAGTACCGGAACACGGTGCGCTGCGCCCGCCAGCCAGGACGGCCGACCGCGGTGGGCAACTTGGCCAGCAGATCGGTGAGCGGCAGGTCGGTCAACGCGCGTACCGCCTCGACCTTGTCGGGTGGCACGGACAGCACCGCGCCGCCGGGCGCCCCGACGCCGACCACCGGATGCAGCCGGCCGTCCCAGCCCGGTCGGACTCGCCGCTCCGAGCCGACCACCTGCAACGCCCGGCCGGCCGGCCACTGGCCCAGCCAGCTGACCAGATGGTGGTAGAGACGCTTGTCCAGCATCCTGCCTGCCTCCTGCCGTACGGAACGGCCCGCACGCCGCCCTGATGGAGAAGCCGTTCACCCGCCCGGAAACGCCTCTGTCTACCCTGCCGAAAGTATGCAGCTTTTCCGGCCGATGTGGTCAGTTGGCCGAAGATGTGCGAACCAGTGTCCGGATCTGGCGCAGCAGCACCGACAGTGCGGCGAGGTCGGCCGGTGAGTGGGCGAAGTCCTCCATCGCCCGCCGTACCCGGGCCACCGCGCTGGCGTTGTCCAGCTCCCACTGTTCGGCCCGGTCCTGCACCGCCAGCTCACTCGGGGTGGAGGTGAGCACCTCGACGGTGAGCGCCGCCAGCGCGGCGTACAGGTCGTAGCGCAGCGCGGTGCGGGCCAGCGTCTGCCAGCGGTCCCCCCGGGGTAGCAACGAGATCTTGCTCAGCAGCCAGTCGACCCGGAACCGTTCGGACAGCATGAAGTACACCGACGCGACCTCGGTGACGTAGCAGCCGGTGTCGGCGGCGGTCTCCACCACGTCGAGCAGCCCGAAGCTGTACATGATCCGAGTGGCCCGGTCGGCGAGATCCGGCGGCAGACCGCGACCGGTCATGGTGTCGACGTGGGCCCGCAGCGACTCCCGCTCGTCGCCCCGGAAGTAGTCGCCCAGCTCCGGCAGCAGTCGCGAGACCCCTTCGCGCAGCCGGGCGGTCTCGCCCGACACGTCCAGCGGGGACTTGCGGTTGGTGACCAGCCAGCGGACGGCCCGGTCCAGCAGTCGCCGACTCTCCAGGTAGACCGCAACCTGCGCGGCGGTGTCGACCACATTGTCCAGTGCGTCGATGTCGGCCCACAGCGTGTCGAGCCCGAACACGTCGCGGACCACCACGTAGGCCCGCAGCACGTCGGCGGCCGACGCTCCGGTCTCCTCCATCGTCCGGTAGACGAAGGACATGCCGCCCCGGTTGACCGCCTCGTTGACCAGGCTGGTCACCACGATCTCCCGGCGCAGTCGGTGGTCGGTCATCCGGGCGCCGTACCGCTCGCGCAGCGGCGTCGGGAAGTAGTCGGCCAGCACCCGGTCGGTCCACGCCTCGTCGGGCAGCCCGTCGGCCAGCACCTGCCCCTCGATGGAGATCTTGGCGTAGGCGAGCAGCACCGCGAACTCGGGCAGGGTCAACCCGTCCGCGCCGGCGCGGATCCGCTCCGCCAGATCGTCGTCGGACGGCAGCGCCTCCAACTCCCGGTCCAGCTGCCCGGACTGTTCCAGGTCGGTGATCATCCGCCGGTGCACCGGCAGCAGCGGACGTGCCTGGGCGCAGGCGTTGGCCAGGGCCCGAGCCTGGTCGTAGTTGTCCCGCAGCACCAGCGCGGCGACCTCGTCGGTCATCTCCACGAGCAACGCGTCACGCTGCGGTACGGTCAGCTCGCCATCGGCCACCGCGCCGCCCAGCAGGATCTTGATGTTGACCTCGTGGTCGGAGCAGTCCACGCCTGCCGAGTTGTCGATGAAGTCGGTGTAGATCCGCCCGCCGGCGGTCGCGTACTCGATCCGGCCACGCTGGGTGAGCCCCAGGTTGCCGCCCTCGCCGACCACCTTCGCCCGCACCGACCGGCCGTCGACCCGGATCGGGTCGTTGGCCTTGTCGCCGACGTCGGCATGCGACTCGCCGGAGGCCTTGACGTAGGTGCCGATGCCGCCGTTGAACAGCAGGTCCACCGGGGCGCGCAGGATCGCCCGGATCAGCTCCGGCGGGGAGAGCAGGTCGACCCCGTCGTCGAGGCCGAGCGCCGCGCGGACCTGCCGGCTGACCGGCACCGACTTGGCGGTACGCGGGTACACGCCACCGCCAGCCGAGATCAGCCCGGTGTCGTAGTCGGCCCACGACGACCGGGGCAGGTCGAACAGCCGCCGCCGCTCGGCGTACGAGGTGGCCGCGTCCGGATCCGGGTCGAGGAAGATGTGCCGGTGGTCGAAGGCGGCGACCAGCCGGACGTGTTCGGACAGCAGCATCCCGTTGCCGAACACGTCGCCGGACATGTCACCGATGCCGACCACCGTGAAGTCCTGCCGCTGGACGTCCACCCCCAGGTCACGGAAGTGCCGCTTGACCGACTCCCAGGCCCCCCGCGCGGTGATTCCCATCTTCTTGTGGTCGTAGCCGGCCGACCCGCCGGAGGCGAACGCGTCGCCCATCCAGAAACCCCGGGAGATCGAGATCGCGTTGGCCACGTCGGAGAAGGTCGCGGTGCCCTTGTCAGCGGCGACCACCAGGTACGGGTCATCGCCGTCGTGGCGCACCACCCGCTGCGGCGGCACGATCTGCCCGGCGACGATGTTGTCGGTGACGTCCAGCAGACCGGAGATGAACTGCTGGTAGCAGGCCACCCCCTCAGCCTGGGCCGCTTCCCGGTCCGGTGGCTCGGCCGCCGCCCGACCGCGCGCGGTACCGCCGGGCTGCTTGACCACGAAGCCGCCCTTGGCGCCGACCGGCACGATCACCGCGTTCTTCACCATCTGCGCCTTGACCAGGCCGAGCACCTCGGTACGGAAGTCCTCCCGCCGGTCCGACCAGCGCAGCCCACCCCGGGCGACCTCACCGAAGCGCAGGTGCACGCCCTCGAACCGGGGCGAGTAGACGAAGATCTCGTACGCCGGCCGGGGTGCCGGCAGGTCCGGGACGGCCTGCGGGTCCAGCTTGATCGCCACGTACGGGACCGGGCGGCCGTCGGCGCCGCGCTGGTAGAAGTTGGTCCGCAGGGTGGCCAGGATCAGCGTCAGGTAGCTGCGCAGGATCCGGTCCTGGTCGAGGCTGTCCACTTCGTCGAACTGGCGGCCGATCACGGCGACCAGTTCCTGGCCGCGCCGGCGGCGGCGCTCGTCGTCGGCGTCGGGCCCCGGCGCGAACCGGGTTTCGAAGAGTTGGATCAGCAGCGCGGCGATCGCCGGGTAGGCGACGAAGGTGGACTCCATGTACTCCTGGGAGAAGACCGCGCCGGCCTGGCGCAGGTACTTCGCGTACGCCCGCAGCACCACCACCTGCCGCCAGGTCAGCCCGGCGCGCAGCACCAGCTCGTTGAGGCCGTCGATCTCCGCCTCACCGCGCCAGGCCGCCGAGAACGCGTTCTCCACGTGCGGCCGGACCTCGGCCATCGCCCGCGCGCCGACCGGCAGCCGCAGCCCGAAGTCGTACAGGTAAATCCGCTGGTCGACCCGGTCGATCTCGTACGGCCGTTCGTCGATCACCTGCACGCCGAGCGAGTGCAGCACCGGCAGCACGTCGGACAGCACCATCGGTTCGCCGTACCGGTAGACCTTGAACCGCACGTCCCGCTCGTCGACCCCGGTGCCGCCGGGTGGCCGGAACAGGTGCATCTCCAGCTGGCCGGGCTCCTCCAGCAGTTCCAGCTTGGCCAGGTCCTGGACCGCCTCGTACGCGGTGTGCTCCTCCTTGTACCCCTCCGGGTAGGCGTCGGCGTACCGCCGGTGCAGTGACTTGGCCGACTCGTCGCCCAGCTTGCGTTCCAGCACCAGCCGGAAGTCGTCCTCCCACAGCCGGGTGGCCTCGGCGAGCAGTTCGGCGAGCCGGTCCGGGTCCAGCTCGACGGGGGGCGACGCCGGGTCGG
Source organism: Solwaraspora sp. WMMD937 (assembly GCF_029581175.1). Taxonomy (NCBI): domain Bacteria; kingdom Bacillati; phylum Actinomycetota; class Actinomycetes; order Micromonosporales; family Micromonosporaceae; genus Solwaraspora; species Solwaraspora sp. WMMD937. Next base: position 6,434,496 of record NZ_CP120738.1, read on the forward strand.
TACGCACGATGAAGTGCACCCGGGCCAGCATCGACTCGGTGACCCGGGTGGTGTAGTCGACGCCGACCCCGTTGAGCTCGCGCAGCAGGATCTGCTGCATCCGTAGCCGGTTGTGCGTGGTGAACCGGTCCCGGGGCAGGTAGATCAGGCAGGACAGGAACCGCCCGTACCCGTCGGAGCGCAGGAACAGCCGCAACTGCCGGCGGCCGGCCATCCGCAGCACCCCGAGTACGGCGTGGTAGAGGTCGTCGGTGCGGATCTGGAACAGCTCGTCGCGTGGATAGGTCTCCAGGATCTGCAGCAGGTCCTTGCCGGAATGGCTGCGTGGGCTGAGCCCGGAGCGCTCCAGCACCTCGGCGACCTTGCGCCGGACCACCGGCAGCTCCTGCACGCTGGTCCGGTACGCGGCGGTGGAGAACAGCCCGAGGAACCGGCGCTCGCCGACCACTGCCCCGGCCGAGTCGAAGACCTTGACGCCGACGTAGTCGAGGTAGGCGGCCCGGTGCACGGTGGCCCGCGAGTTGGCCTTCGTGATGATCAGCAGCCGCTGTTCCAACGCCTTCGCCGCCGCCTGCGGGGTCATCGAGGTGAGCGGGCGCGGCCGGGTCTGGTCCTGGCGCAGGATGCCCAGCCCGGAACCGAGCACCGCGACCAGCGCCTTGTCCCCGTCCGCGTTGTCGACCAGCCGGTACTCCCGGTAGCCGAGGAAGGTGAAGTGGTCGTCGGCCAGCCAGCGCAGCAGCTCGACCGAGTCGGTGAGGTCCTTCTCCGGCACCGGCGGCGCGTCGGGTGATCCGGGCTCCGCCCGGTCGAGTTCGTCGGCCAGGGCCAGCGCCCGTTGCCGCATCCGGGGCCAGTCCTCCACCGCTTCCCGTACGTCGGTGAGGACCCGCTGCAGGTCGCGGCGGAGCCGGTCCAGGTCACCGGCGATCCGGATCGGGTCGATCTCGATCCGGATCCAGCTCTCCACCAGGTCGCCGTCGATCGCGTCGTCCGGCTCGACGTCGGCCGCCACCTCGGTGAGCTGGCCGAGTGGTTCGCGGCGGACCACCACCAGCGGGTGCACCAGCAGATGGACGTCGAAGTGCCGTTCGGCCAGCAGCGCGGTCACCGAGTCGACCAGGAACGGCATGTCGTCGGTGACGATCTCGACGATCGTGTACGGCCGGCCGTCGCCGGGCGGGGTCAGCCGCAGCTTCAGCTCGCCGGGCAGCCGGTGCCCGGCCAGCTCCCGGTGCGCTCGGGCGGCGTCGAGCATCTCCTGCGGACGGCAGCCGACCAGCTCCTCGTCGGCGGCGAACCGCCAGAACCGGTCCACCAGGCAGGCGGCGTCGTGGTCGGTGTCGGCCAGCGACACCGCCTGGGCGATCAGCCGCTCGGCGCTGGGCATCGGTTCGTCGTACCCGTTGTCGTCGGTGTCGTCGACCACGGCGGCCAGCGCCGACTCCGGCGGCGCGAACGTCTGGAGGTCGAACACCTCGTCCGGATCCAGCTCGGACTGGCGGTGCGGCCCGGCGCTCTGCCGGCGACGCTGCCCGTCACCGCCCGAGGCCTGGCGTTTCGACTTCGTGACCGGACGGCGGTTCATTGGCGCAGACTCCCCTCGGCCCCACCACGCTGTGGGGTCAACCTCGGCCAAGCCTATTCCTCCCGGATCGTCGTTCCGACGGCACACCGGCCCCCCGTCGTCGGCTTGGCGACACCGTTTGACCACGTCGTGTGATATGCCCTGGACGAAACGGGACAGCGGTTCATCCGGTACCCCGAGGGACAGCGGTCCATGCGCACACGTACTACCGTTCCGGTGTCCGCCATGCGTCCGGAAGGGGGCCGTCGCATGCGCCGCAAGGCGACCGTCGCGATCGCGCTGCTACTCGTCGTCACCACACTGACCAGCTGTTCCTCCGATGACGGACCGGACGCCACAGTCGCGGCCTTCATCGACGGATGGCACTCCGGTGACCTCACCGACATCGGCTTCATCACCCCGGCCGGCGAACGGTTGCCCGCCACCGACGTCACCGAGGAGCTGACCGCCCTCGTCGGCGATCTGAAGGACACGCCGCCGCAGCTGCGCCCGGACGGCGACGCCGAGGTGACCGAGGACATCGCGACCGCCACCATCGCCGTCGAATGGACGCTCCCCGGCGATGTGCGGTGGAGCTACCCGACGTCGGTCCGGCTACGCCGGGGCGCCGACGACGCCTGGCAGATCATCTGGGAGCCGGCGATCGTCCACGAGCGGCTCGGCAGCGGCGACCAGCTGGCACTGAGCCGGCTCGCCCCGCCCCGCGGCGCCATCCTGGACGGGGCCGGGCAACCGATCGTCGCGCCGCGCCCGGTGGTGGTGGTCGGCGTACAGCCCGGCGAGGTCGACGACCCGGCCGCCCTGGCCGCCCAGCTCGACGCCGCGTTCCGGGCGATCCGACCGGCGATCAGCCCGCCGGTGGACGTCTCCGGGCTGGCGGACCGGCTCGACGCGGCGAAACCGGACGCCTTCGTCGAGGTGGTCACCCTGCGCGAGGAGGCGTACGAGCAGATTCGGGACCGGATCTACGAGCTGCCCGGCACCAAGTTCCGCCGGCAGGAGTGGGACCTGGCCCCCACCCGGGAGTTCGCCCGCGCGCTGCTCGGCACCGTCGACCCGGTGCAGCGGCAGGACATGGAGGCGCACCCCGGCCGGTACGAGGTCGGCGACCTGGTTGGCCACGGCGGCTTGCAGGGCGGGTACGAGGAGCGGCTACGCGGCGTCCCCGGGTACTCGGTGCAGATCGTCGGGACCGCCCCGGACGGCAGCGTCTCCGGCGACGAGGTGGTGTTCCGCGCCGACGCCCAGCCTGGTGAGCCGTTGCGGACCACGTTGGACACGGCCGTGCAGACCGCCGCCGACGCCGCGCTGGCCGACGAGGGGCAGCGCGCCGCGCTGGTGGCGGTGCGGGTCAGCGACGGCGCGCTGGTCGCCGTCGCCAACGGCCCCGACGGTGGTACGGAGAACCTGGCGTTGACCGCGCAGGTCCCGCCCGGCTCCACGTTCAAGATGATCAGCGCGCTCGGGCTGCTCGAAGCCGGCGCGGTCGACCCGGACGCGCCGGTCGACTGCCCGAAGACGGCCACCGTCGACGGACGCTCGTTCACCAACTCCGACGGCTTCGAGCTGGGTCGGGTGCCGTTCCGGACCGCCTTCGCCAAGTCGTGCAACACCACCTTCGTCGAGCTGGCCCCGCAGCTGGAGGCGGACGGGCTGGCCGAGGCGGGCCGGCTGCTCGGGCTGGAAGGCGAATGGCGGCTCGGCGTGTCCGCCTTCACCGGCGCGGTCTCCGCCGGTGGCCCACCGGCGGAACGGGCTGCCGCCGCCTTCGGCCAGGGCACCACGCTGGTCAGCCCGGTGGCGATGGCCGGCGCCACCGCGGCGGTCGTCCGGGGGCAGTGGCGCCAGCCGACGCTCATCGTCGAGCCGCCGCCGCCGTCGGCTGTGCCGGACGGCCCGCAGCTGGACGCGGCGGCGGTGCAGGCGCTGCGGACGATGATGCGTGAGGTGGTCACCGACGGCACCGGGCAGGCGTTGCGGGACGTGCCGGGCGAGCCGGTGCACGGCAAGACCGGCACGGCCGAGTACGACAACGACCCGGCGAACACGCACGCCTGGTTCGTCGGCTGGCAGGGCGACCTGGCCTTCGCCGTCTTCGTCGAGCAGGGCGGCTCCGGCTCCGGGCGGGCGGTCCCGATCGCTGAGCGGTTCCTGCGCGGGCTCGCCACCGACTGACCCCGGCAGCGGCACCTGGTTGGCGAAATCGATCTGACCGGCTTGTCACACCTTCAAAATGTCCACATCGTACAGCGCTATCGACGAGTCGCGGGAGGCGAGCGTCGCACCCTCGACGATCGCCTGCGCCACCAGCATCCTGTCGAAGGGATCTCGGTGATGCGCAGGTAGGCGACCAGCCGCGATCGCGTGAGCGTGGGTCACCGGCAGCTCGACGAAACCCATGTTCCGCACCTGCTCGGCGAGGTCGGTCGGGCCGGCGAGCTTTCCGGCGGCCTGCTTGATGGTGATCTCCCACAGGCTGACCGGAGACAGGAAGATGTCCGGATCGTGGCGGAGCCGGTCCAGGAGGTCGTCGCCGAGGGTGGCGTCGCCGGTGATGGCCCACAGCGCGACGTGGGTGTCCAGCAGCAAGCTCATGCGCCGACGCCGAAGTCGGCGGCGATCTCGGCGTTGGTCTGGGCCGAGTCCCAGTCCCCGGACAGGTCCAGCTGCCCCGCGAGTGAGCCGACCGCGGTCCGATTCGCCCGACGTACCAACGGCACCACCTTCGCCACCGGGGTACCTGCCCGGTCGATGATGATCTCCTCGCCGCGCTCCACCCGCTCGATGATGCGCGAGAGGTGGGTCTTGGCGTCGTGCATGTTGTAGTGCACGGCCTCGGCAGACATGACTAGACCTCCCAGTTAGCTAGCATCTTAGTCCACTCCGGCATGGTGGCGCGACGATTCCCAGCGGTGACAGATCACGTGTCGGCGGCGGACGGAGCCGGCGGTTCGGCGGCCGGCGGTTGTTGCGGCGACGGGTTGGTGGAGTCAGCGTCAGGAGGCCGCGGGGACGGCGCCTGCCGCCGTAGCCGTCCGGGCTTGGCCGCCCCGCCACCTGGCGCGCTCCGATCCGCGACCGTCAAGGTCACCGCCGGAGGCGGCACCGCCGGCCGCAGCCCGGCGACCGCCGGTGTCTCCTGCTCGGCAGGGGCGGCAACAGTCAAATCGGCTGCCTGCGACGGTGCCTCCTCAACCGGAACGCGGTCGGCGTGCACCGGACGCAGACCGGCCACCAGGGTCGAGACGATGTCGGCGGCGTAGCTGCCGTCCGGGTCGTAATCGGGGTCGAAGACGGTCAACTCGACGCCGAGGCAGTGCGGGGTGTCGACCAGGTCCGCGAGCAGCAGCTCCAGCTCGGCGAAGGCAATGCCGCCCGGGTCCGGCGCGTCGACCGCCGGCATCACCGCCGGGTCGAGCACGTCCACATCGACATGCACCCAGTAGCCGGCGCAGTCGGCCAGCTGGTCGCGGGCCCACTGGGCGCTGCGCGCCGCCCCCTCGGCACGCAACTCCGGCACCGGTCGGGTGACGATACCGGCCGCCTGCAGATCCAGCCGGTACTCGTCCTGGGCCCGGATGCCGAGCACCACGACGTCGATGTCACGGAAGTACGGCCGGCGGCCCTCGATCCCCGCCAGATCCGGCTGGCCCCGGCCGGTGACCAGGGCAAGCCCTTCGCCGGCTGCCGCACCGACGTAGGAGGCGTTGCCGGGATGCCGGAAGTCGGAGTGCCCGTCGACGTAGACCAGGCCGATCCGCCCGCCGACCGCCTCGCCGAGCCGGTGCATGGCGAGCGCCCCGCCGAGCAGGATCGAGCAGTCGCCGCCCAGCACCACCGGGAACTCCCCGGCGTCGATGACGGCACCGATCCGCCCGGCGAGGGCGATCGTGTACGCCGAGATCGACCCGGCGTGGCAGACCCCGTCGCCGGGTCGCCAGTCCGCCGGGTCGTACCGGGGCGGGGTCAGACACCCGGCGTCACGGGCGCCGAGGCGACCCACCAGCTGATGGTCCCGCAGTGCGCCGGGCGCTTTCGCGCAGCCAGGCACCGACGTCCCGGTCGGCGGTCGCAGACCGAGATTCGACGGTGCGTCCAGTACGGCGATCCGGCGCATCTGCGGGGCTCAGAACAGTGCGCTGGCCAGCGCCCGGCGGGCCCTGGTCACCGCCGGGTCGTCCGGACCGGCCATGATGAACAGCGACACCAGGTGTTTGCGGACGGTCTCCCGGTCGTCACCGGCGCTGCGCCGGACCAGGCCGATCAACCGCTGGTACGCCTGCTCCGCCTGACCGCCGAGCACCTCCACGTCGGCGGCGAGCAGCTGGGCCGGTACGTCGTCCGGGGCCGACGCCGCCGCGTCGAGCGCAGCCGCCGGCTCCACCCCCTGCACCCGGCGGGCCAGGGCGACCTGGGCCAGCCCGGCCTCGGCGGCGGTGTCCGCCGGCGCCTCGTTGAGGATCTTCCGGTAGGCCTGCTCCGCGGCGTCCAGGTCGCCCATCATCAGCGCCTCGTCGGCGGCGTTGAGCAGCGGGTTCTCCGGCTCCTCGACGGTGACGCCGCCAGCTTTGAGCACGGCGCCGATCCACTGCCGCAGTTGGGCCTCCGGCACCACACCGGCGAACGCGTCGACCGGCTGGCCGCCGACGACGGCGTACACCATGGGGATGCTCTGCACCCGGAACATCTGCGCCAGGCGCTGGTTGCTGTCCACGTCGATCTTGGCCAGCGTCCAGGCGCCACCGCCCTCGGCCGCGAGTCGCTCCAGCAGCGGCGACAGTTGCTTGCAGGGCTCGCACCACTCGGCCCAGAAGTCGATGACCACCGGTGTGGTCATCGACCGTTCGAGAACCTCGGTCTGGAAGGTCGCCTCGGTGACGTCGATGACGGCACCGGCTGCCGCCGGTGCGCCGGTCGCCGGGCCGCCACCGGCCCGGGTCGGGGTCCCGTCCGGCCGGTTCCCGCCGGCCGGCGCTGCGCTGCGCAGCGAGCTGAGGTCTACCGCGCCGCGAGTGAAAATCGACGGGGTGGTACGTGGGTCGCTCATGGTTACCTAGTCTCGCACGCGCAGGGCGCGTCCCAACGCCAGCGCCACCGCCCCGAACAGCAGCATGACGCCGATCACGGGGAGCAGCACGGCGACCGGCCGGGGCCAGCGCACCGGGGCCAGCGGGACTGCCTCCTCGACGGCGACCGGCAGGTAGCTGCCGCTCAACCACCAGGCGAGCAGCGCGCCGCCAAGCCCGGTCGCCGCGGCCAGCAGCACCGCGGGCAGCCCGCTCCAGCGCAGCGAGCCGGCCGCTGACCGGGACGGCAGTCCCTGGGTCCGCAACGCGGTCAGGTCCTCGGCACGACGGCGCCGTTCGACCATGGCCAGCAACACCATCCCGCAGCCGGCGAGGATCACCGCCAGGGCGGCGGCGAGCAGGTGGAACCAGATCGCCAGGGCCGGTGCCTGCCGGTCCAACCCGGCCCGGACCTGCTCCGGGGTGAACTCGCCGGTGACGGTGAGCCCGGCCGCGTCCAACTGCTCGGTGATGTCGGCCGGTGCCCGGGGACCGAGCCAGACCTGGGCCGTTTCAAGACCGGTCTTCTCCGGCACCGCCCGTACGGCGTACTCCATGTCGACCAGGAAGCCGCGGTCGCCCAGCGCCGGCAGCGCCGGGACCGGGTCGACCTCGGACGTCAGCTGCGCACCGGTGGGCAGCAGCGCCGTGGTCTGGTTCAGCCCGGGCGGCCGGTCGTCGGCCAGGGCGGTCACCGCTGGCAACGGGTACGGCGTGTCGGCCGGCAGCGCCCACGGGTCGGGGGCAGCCCCGCCGGCGAGCAGTCGCAGCCCGTCCGGACCGGCCTCGGACGGGTCACCGGACGGATCACGCCAGCGCTGCTCGTCGGTGAGCTCCACCGCCCCGAGCAGCCGGTCCCCGTCGACGGAGAGGCCGGTGAGGGTCACCTCACGGACCCGTGGATCGGTCTCGGTGTCCGGGTCGACCGCACCGGCGGTGTCCGGTTCGAGCCGGACGGACAGCCCGGCGAGCTGGCATCCCTCGGCGCACTCGACCGGAATCCGGTAGGTGTGCCGTCCCAGCCGGGCGAAGGTGGCCTCGGCCACCGCGCCGCCCGACGGCGACCGCAGGTGGACGGTGAACCGCACATCGTCGGCCGGAACGGTGTCCTGCGGGTCGGGCTGCTCCGGGGCGGCGTCGACGACGGCCAGGTCCACCGAGATCTCCGTCCCGTTGACGGTGATCGGCGCGGTGGCGGCCGGTCGGCGCAGCGCCTCGGCGACGTCAGCGGGGCCGGCCGGGCCGAACTCGGGCCGCCAGCGGGCCGTTGCGGCCAGCGCCGACGTGTCGGCGAGCAGCGCCGGGGTGTCCGCGTCCGTGTCGGCGAAGCCGACCGCCATCGCGTACTCGCCGGCCGGGTCGACCGACCGTACGGCCGTCAGCAGCGTGCCCGCGTCGACGGGCAGCAGGGTCAGCACCCGGTCCGCGCCGCTGCGCACCTCGGCCAGCGCCGCCCGCGACTGGCGGGCCACGTCGAACGCGCTGGCCGCGTAGCCGGTCAGCACCACGGTGACGGTGAGCAGGGTGAACAGCCGATGGCTGGCCGGCTGCCGGGCCAGGTGCAGCAGCCCCAACGCCGGGCCGAGCCGGCCCCGGCGCAGCGCGACCGCGCCGACCCGGCCGGTCAGCGGCGCTACCACCCGCGCCGCCAGCAACGCCACCGTGACCCCGATCAACGCCGGCACCAGCAGCGACACGCCGATCAGCTGGCTGTCGAACAGCCGCAGCTGCGCCACGGCGACCACGGTCAGGGCCACCATCACCGTCTCCGCCAGCAACGACGTCCAGCGACGGGACCGGGCCGGCACCCGGCGCAGCAGGTCCGCGACCGGGCTGGCCAGCTCCCTGCGCTGGGCGGCCAGCACGGCGAGCAGCGCGCCGACGAACGTGACGCAGCCGGCCAGCACCGCCGCGCCCGAGGTGACCGGGGCGAACCGGCCCTCCTCCAGTCGCAGGCCGGCGAGCAGCCCGACGGCGACCGAGCCGAGCAGGTAGCCGGCCGGCGCGCCGAGGGTGATCGCGGCCGCCGGCTCACCGGCGGCCAGCGTCCACCGCGTCCGCCGGGGGATCCCGCGCAGCGCGATCAGGCCCAGCTCGGTACGGCGGGCCACGGTACCGGCGGCGACCGCGACGAAGACGACGAACAGGCAGAGGACCACCAGCGGGACGGCCGCGACCGGCACCACCTGGCGGCTCAGCGCCTGCGCCGCCGAGATCCGCTCCAGCAGCGGCCCGACGTCGTCGGACAGATAGACGTACCCGGCACCGTCGGCGCGGACCTGCTCGGCGAGCCTGGCCAACTGCTCATCGAGCGCCGCCAGCCGGTCCGGTCCCAACGCGTCGGCCTCGGCCAGCGCGTCCACGCCCCGGTAGTCGCTGCCCCGGTCGATGGCGTCGACGACGTACCGGCTGGTGAATACCGGCTCGCGGTAGGCGTCCAGAGCGCCGGGTACGAAGTACGGCGTCCGGCCCCAGTAGAGCGCGTCCGGGTCCACCGGTTCGTAGACGCCCACGACGGTGATTTCGGCCGGCGCCCCGCCGGGGCGGTAGCTGCGCTGTACCGGGTCGTAGTCGGCCCAGGTGACGGTGATCGGGGTGCCCGGGGCCAGGTCCAGCCGCCGAGCCGTGTCCGCCCCGATCACGACCTCGTTCGGCGACATCAGACAACGCCCGGCGACCATCCGCAGGTTGGCGCAGACGTCCTCGCGAAAGACCAGGTACGAGATTTCGGTGGCGACGGGTTCCAGCCCGAGCATCGGCATCTGCACCGTGTAGACGGTGCGGAAGCCGGGCAGATTGAGCACGGCACCGGTGACCGCCAGGAGGCCGGCTTCCTCCCCGGGTAGCACGTCAGGGATGGACAGGGTGACGGTGCGGTCGCCACGGTCGGCCGCGTCGAGCTCTGCCGCCACGACGGCCCGGTCCGCGGCGGCCAGGTACGCCGGGCCGGTCACTGCGGCGGCGGTGGCGAACGCGCTCAGCAGGAAGACGACCAGCGCCTGCCCGCGCCGGGCGGCGAGCATCGACAGCAGCAGGGAGATCATCCGACGTCTCCGTCCCGGTCGCCGGCCATGGGCGGGTTCGAACCGGCCGGCGGAGCGGCCCGGGAATCGGCCGGCGGAGCCACTCGAGAACCGGCCGGCGGACCGACCCGCAAGTCGACGGCCCGGACCAGCCGGGCACCGGCGAACGCGGCCGCCGCACCGAGCACCCCTGCCGCAGTGAGCACGCTGACCAGCAACGGGACGGCCTGCGGACCGATCCGCAGCGGCAGGGCGGCCCAGTTGTCGACGAAGATCGGCATCGTCTGCCGGATCGGCAGCTGGGCGAGCACGGTGGCCACCAGGCCGACGACCACCGCGAGCGCCACGGCGACGGCGTACCCGCCGTAGGCGATCCGGGTGACGGCGCGGGCCGGTAGCCCCTGCGCCCGCAGAGCGGCCAACTCGGCGGCCCGGTCGTCGCGTTCCACCGCAGCGACCACCGCCAGCGCCCCGGCAGCCAGCAGCAGCCCGATCAGTCCGGCGGCCAACTGGAACCGCAGCGCCGATGGCGGACCCTGGCGGCCGAGCTGCTCGATCACCGCCGCCCGGGAATCGGTGCCGAGGATGGTCAACCCTTCGGCGGTGAGCCGGTCGGTCAGCTCTCCGGGCGCGTCGGGGGCGAGCCAGACCTGCGGCACGTCGCCGGCGCCCGCTCCGTCGGCCAGCCGGTCAGCCCGTTCCAGGTCGACCAGGTAGCCGCGCTGGCGGGCCTGCGGCAAAGCGGCGGCCACCGACACGTACCGCACCGGCAGCTCGGCACCGCCGAACACGGCGAGCCGTGGCTCGCCCGGAACGTCCGGGGCGAGCTCCGGCCCGGAGCGCACCACCGGCACCGGCACCGGCGCGTCGATCGGATGGATCCGGGTGGACCGCTCCCGGTACACCCCGCCCGGTGGTGGGGTGATGAGGGTCACGCCGTCCGGTCCGGCGCTGATCCGGGGGCCGAGGGCGCCACCGGCGACCGCGCCACGCCAGTTTCCGATGTCACCGAGGTACGCCGTGTCCAGCCGGGGTGTGGTGGCCCCGGCCAGATCGTGCAGGATGATCGTGAGATCGGGTTCGGCCAGCACCGGTGCGCCGTTCCAGGCCGGTTGGACCAGTTCGAGTGACGCCAGCCGGCAGCCGTCCGGGCCGCATCCGGTCACCGTGGCGGGGTGCCCGGCACGATCGGTGCCGAGCGGGCCGAAGACCACCTGCACCGGGTCTCCGGCCGGGTCGACCAGGTGCGCGACGACGCTGACCGGCACCTCGTCCGGTCCGGTGGCGGTCAGGACCAGCGGACCGTCGCCGACCCGAACCTCGGTGGCCGGCGGGGTGAGCGCGGCGGCGACCTCGGCGGCGACCGGGCCGTAGCCGGGGTGCCAGGCGGCGACCTGGGCGAACCGGGAGGCGTCGACGGCGAGCACGTACTGGGCCGACCCGGGATTGTTGCCGACCACCGCCATCGCGTACCGGCCGGACGGGTCGGCGGCGCGGACCGCGGCCAGCAGGTGGGCCCGGCTGCGGGCCTGCACGGTGAGCACCTGGTCGGCGCCGGTGGCGTGGGTGGCCCGGACGGCCCGCGCGGAGACCGATTCGGTCCAGCTGCCGATCGCGGTGCCGAGCAACGCCACCCCGACGGTGAGCAGGGCGACCAGCCGCGCGGTCCCCGGCCGGCGGGCCAGGTGCAGCGCGGCCAGCGCGGCGGGCAGCCGACCGGCGCGCAGCAGGGCCGCAGCGGCCCGCCCGGCCACCGGGGTGGCCGCCCGACCGGCGATCAGCGCGATCGCCAGGGCCAGCAACGCCGGGGCGAGCAGCACCAGAGCACCGGCCTCGTCCGGCTCGGCCGCGCCGACGGACGCCTGGTAGAGCCCGGCCCCGGCGACGGCCACCGCGATCAGGTCGACGACATCGGTCCGCCAGCCGCGCTGGCGGGCCGGCACGTGCCGGAGCAGGTCCACCACTGCGGCACGGGCGTTGCGCAGGTCGGCGGCGATTGCGGCGACCAGCGCGCCGGAGACGGCGGTGCCGGTCGCGGCGAGGGCGAGCCGGGCGGCGGAGCCGGCCTGCTCCGGGTCCGGGCCGGCACCGGCGAGCAGCCGGGCGGCCACCAGGCCGGCGGCGGCACCGACCAGCGCGCCGACGATCATCGGCAGCCCGCTCTGGCCCACCGTGAGCAGCCACACCCGCCACCGGGCACCGCCGCGCAGTTTGACCAGTCCCAGGTCACGGCGGCGATGTTCGGCGGTATGTCGGACGGCGAAGAACAGGGCGAACCAGGACAGCAGCAGCAGTTGCCCGGCGGCGACGGCGACACCGAGCTCGACCAGTTGGCGGTGGCGGGCGATCTGGTCCACCAGGATCGCCGCGTCGGTGCGGACCTGCCAACGGCCGACGACGCCACCACCGTCGGAGCGGCGGACCTCGGTGGCCAGGTCGACTCCGGCGAGGTAGGCGGCGGCCGGCAGCACCAGGTGGTGGGCGGCGAACAGGTTGTCCACCGGTACGGCGGCAAGCGTGCCGGCGGTGGCGAAGACCGGGTCACCGCTGTCGGCGTCGGTACCGCCGCTGCCGAGGTCGTCGAACGCCCAGTACGGATCCCCGGGATCAGTCACCTGGTAGGTCCCGGTGACGGTGAGAACCACCGGCGCGCTGCGCGTCGCCTGATGGGTGACCTGGTCACCGGCCCCGACGCCGAGCCGTTCGGCGCTGCGTGCGCTGAGCAACGCCTCGCCGGGGCGCTGCGGGCAGGTACCGGTGATGGTCAGGTGTTCGCAGACCTGCTCCCGGTGCGTCAGGTTGGCGGCCAGCTCGGCCTGGCCGCCGGCGACGGTCCCGGTGCTCCACACCGAACTGCTCGCCGTCGCACCCGGGTAGCCGATCATCTCGGCGCCGGCGTGCCGGGCCCGGTCGACCAGGTCGGCGCCGGTGGCGTCGAGCTCGGAGCGGTCCCCGGCGGCTGGGTCGACCTGCTGGTCAGCGGCGACTTCGGCGGCGGTGCTGGCGACCCGGCCGGTGGCGCGGGCGGCCAGCAGGTTGGGGCCGGCCGCGTCGACCGCGGCCTCGGCGACGGTACGGGTGGTCGCCGCTGCGTACCAGGGGGCGGCAGTGGTGGCGGTGACCGCGAGTGCGGTTAGCACCAACAGGGCGACGGCCTGGCCGGCGCGGGCCCGGACCGCGCCAACGAGCAGTGCGAACACTCAGACTCCTGTGCCGTCGACGCCGTCGGGCAGCAGACCGGGCGGGGCGGCCCCGCCCACGACCAGGGTTACCGCGCCGTCGGCCTGGGCCACCCGCAGCAGGGTGCCGGGTGGAAAGTCGCCGAGCACCTCGGGCGGCAGCTGCACCGTACCGTCGCCGGCCACCACCGCGAAGTCCTCACCGTCGCGGCCCTCGGCGCCGACCCGGCCGTCCCGGATGGTCACCGCCCGGCCGAGCCGGGCACCCACCTGCGCGTCGTGGGTCACCACCACGATCGTGGTCTCCCGTTCCCGGTTGATCGTCTCCAGCGCGTCGAGTACTTCGTCGCGGCCCCGGGTGTCGAGTTGACTGGTCGGCTCGTCGACCAGCAGCAGGCCGGGCGAGGCGGCGACGCCGACGGCGAGCGCGGCCCGCTGCCGGGCGCCCGGCGTCAGCTCGGCCAGCCGGTCATCGCCGCGGCCGGGCAACCCGACCAGGTCGAGGATGCGGTCCGGGTCGTCCAGGTCGATGCCGGCGGTGGCGGCGGCCCGCCGCTGGGCAAGCCAGACGTTGCGGCGCAACGTCGCGTACGGCAGCAGGTTACGGGCGGCGCCCTGCAGCACCACGCCGATCTGGGTGCCCCGCAACCGGGCGATCTCCCGGTCGGAGAGCTTGCCCAGGTCGTAGCTGCCGACGCTGACCCGGCCGGCGGACGGGCGCATCAGCCCGGCGAGCAGCGCCACCAGGGTCGATTTGCCGGATCCGGACGGGCCGACCAGGGCAAGCATCTCACCGGGGTTGATCCGCAGGTCGACGCCGGAGAGCGCGACCACGTCGCCGGCCTCGCCCCGGTAGATCTGCACCACCCGTCGGCAGCTCACCGCAAGTCCCGTCACGGCGTACTGCCTACCATGAATCCCTTGGAACCGCTGCCCCCGATTGGTGGCCGGCACGGGCACCCAGGTCAGGAGCGCGGGGTCGGATCAGAAGCGGGCCGGCTCGCGGTAGACGCCCCATTCGGCACGCAGCGCATCGCAGATCTCGCCGAGGGTCGCCTCGACGCGGACCGCGTCGAGCATCGCCGGCACCATGTTGTCGCCGTCCCGGGCTGCGGTGACCAGGTCGTCGAGTCGGCGGCGGACCAGCGCGTCGTCCCGGTCGGCCTTACGGGCGGCCAGCAGCCGGCGCTGCTCGACCTCCACCTCGTGAGAGATTCGCAGGATCTCCAGCTCCTTGGCGACCGTACCGGTGTGGCAGTTCACCCCGACGATCTTCTTCCGGCCGTCCTCGACCGCCTGCTGGTACGCGAACGCCGCCTCGGCGATCTGCCCGGTGAACCAGCCGTCTTCGATGCCGCGCAGGATGCCGGAGGTGATCGGCCCGATCGGGTGCGGGCCGTCGCCGCCGAGCTGACGGATGCGGGCGAAGGTCTCCTCCGCCTCGGCCTCGATCCGGTCGGTGAGCGCCTCGACGTACCAGGCACCGCCGAGCGGGTCGGCGACGTTGGCCACCCCGGTCTCGTCCATCAGCACCTGCTGGGTACGCAACGCGATCTCCGCAGACTCGTCGGTGGGCAGCGCCAGGGTCTCGTCCAGGGCGTTGGTGTGCAGCGAGTTGGTGCCGCCGAGCACCGCCGCGAGCGCTTCGACCGCCGTACGTACCACGTTGTTGACCGGTTGCTGCGCGGTCAGTGACACCCCGGCGGTCTGGGTGTGGAACCGCAGCCAGAGGGCGCGTTCGTCGGTGGCGCCGTACTCGTCGCGCAGCCAGCGGGCCCAGATCCGCCGGGCGGCGCGGAACTTCGCGATCTCCTCGAAGAAGTCGACGTGCGCGTCGAAGAAGAAGCTCAGCCCGGGGGCGAACCGGTTGACGTCCAGCCCGCGGGAGAGCCCCAGCTCGACGTAGCCGAAGCCGTCGGCGAGGGTGTACGCCAGCTCCTGCGCGGCGGTGGAGCCGGCCTCCCGGATGTGGTATCCGGAGATTGACAGCGGTTTGTAGCGCGGAATCCGCCGCGCGCAGAACTCCATCAGGTCACCGATCAGCCGCAGGTGCGGCTCGGGGCCGAACAGCCACTCCTTCTGGGCGATGTACTCCTTGAAGATGTCGGTCTGCAGGGTGCCGTCCAGGGTGGCCAGGTCGGCGCCCTGCCGTTCGGCGGCGACCAGGTACATGCAGAACACCGGCACCGCCGGCCCGGAAATGGTCATCGAGGTGGTGACCGCCGCCAGGTCGATGCCGTCGAAGAGCACGTCCATGTCGGCGGCGGAGTCGATCGCCACCCCGCAGTGGCCGACCTCGCCGAGCGACTGCGGGTCGTCGGAGTCGCGGCCCATCAGCGTCGGCATGTCGAAGGCCACCGACAGTCCTCCGCCGCCGGCACCGAGGATCATTTTGTACCGCTCGTTGGTCTGCCGGGCGTTGCCGAAGCCGGCGAACTGCCGAATGGTCCAGGTCCGCCCCCGGTAGCCGGTCGGATACAACCCTCGGGTGTACGGGTACTCGCCCGGCCAGCCGATTCGCTCGAAGCCGGGGTGGTCGGCGCCGTCGGGCGGACCGTAGACCGGATCCACCGTCGCGCCGGACAGCGTGGTGAAGTCCGCGTCGCGTTTCTTCGCGGCGTCGTAGCGGGCCTGCCAGCGGGCACGACCGGCGGCGATCTGTTCGGCGTCCATCGAAGGGCCTCCTCGGGTCCGGGCGGATCCGAGTCTAGAGCCCGTACTGAACGATCGCTAAGCCCACCGGCTGCGATCGGCGACGGATGCCACCTCAGCCCGCCGGCCGCAACAGCCGCCGGAGATGGTCGACCACCTCGCCCACCGGCACCCGTACCGTCTCCCCGGTGGCCCGGTCGGTCACCTCGACCACCCCCTCGGCCAGCGACCGCTTGCCGACGGTGACCCGCAACGGAATGCCGACCAGCTCGACGTCGCGGAACTTGACCCCGGCCCGCTCCGCTCGGTCGTCGATCACCACGTCCACCCGCTCGTCGCGCAGCCACTGGTAGATCCGCTCGCCGGTTTCAGCCACCGGACCATCGTCGACCTGGGCGACGACCACCGCCACCTCGAACGGGGCGACCGCCGCAGGCCAGACGATGCCCTTGGCGTCGTGGTGGCTCTCCACGATCGCCGCCATCGCCCGCTCCACCCCGATCCCGTAGCTGCCCATCACCACCGGAATCCGGTTGCCGGCCGGGTCGAGCACCGACGCGTCCAGCGCCTCGCTGTAGCGCTGGCCGAGCTTGAAGATGTGCCCGACCTCGATCGCCCGGCGTACCCGCAGCGGCTCCCCGCACGGCACGCACGGCTGGCCGGCGGCCACCTCGCGCAGGTCGGCCCAGGTGCCGACGGCGACGTCCCGGTCGACGTCGACGCCACGCAGATGGACGCCGTCGACGTTGGCGCCGGTGAACATCTCCCGCCGGCCGCGCAACGCCTCGTCGGCGATCACCGGCAGACCCGTCACCCCGACCGCGCCCAGGCTGCCCGGGGCCGCCCCCAGCGCCGCCCTAATCTCGTCGCCGGCGGCCGGCCGCAGCTGCGCCGCGCCGGTGGCGTCAGCCAGTTTCTGCTCGTTGAGCGGGTGGTCGCCGCGCAGCAGCACCAGGGTGAGCTGGCCGTCGAGCACGTACACCAGGGTCTTGATCTGCCGGTCGGCCGGCGCGGCGAAGCGCACCGCGAGATCGTCGATGGTCCGTACGCCCGGGGTGTCGAACGGCTGCGGGGCGGCGGACCCGGCGGCGTCCGTCCATGGATCGAGCCGCGACGTCGCCTTCTCCAGGTTCGCGGCGTAGCCGCAGGCCGGGCAGTCGACCACCTGGTCCTCGCCGGTCGGTGCCGGGCACATGAACTCGACCGACGCCGACCCGCCCATGGCACCGCTGGACGCCTGCACGGCAACCGCCGGGACGCCCAGCCGGTCGAAGATCCGCCGGTACGCGTCGTGGTGCAGGTCGAAGGACCGGTCCAGCCCGGCCCGGTCCAGGTCGAAGCTGTACGAGTCCTTCATGGTGAACTCGCGGGTGCGCATCAGCCCGGCCTTGGGCCGCGGCTCGTCCCGGAACTTGGTCTGGAACTGGTACCACAGCTGCGGCAGCTCCCGGTAGGAGTTCAGCTCCCGGGCGAGGATCGTGAACACCTCTTCGTGGGTCATGCCCAACGCCAGGTCGGCGCCCCTGCGGTCGCGCAGCCGGAACATCTCCTCACCCATCGAATCCCACCGACCGGTCCGGCGCCAGATCTCCGCCGGATGCAACGCGGGCAGGCTGAACTCCTGCGCCCCGATCCGCGTCATCTCGTCGCGGATCACCTCGATGACCTTCGCCCGTACCCGCACCGCCAGCGGCAGCAGCGAGTAGTGGCCGGCCATCAACTGCCGCAGGTAGCCGGCCCGCAGCAGCAGCCGGTGGCTCGGCGCGTCGGCCTCCGCCGGGTCATCGCGCAACGTAGGAATGTGTAGTCGGGACCAGCGCATGAACGGCCTTCCTCACTTCCGGCGGCGGCGCGGCACTCAGCAACGACACAGGGTAAACCGGGTCGGGTCCCAGGTAGCGCGGTGCTGGTCGATCAGGTCCCCGACGACAACGTCTCCTACCGGGCGTACCGGTGCGCCCGGCCCGGTCGTCCTGACCGGCATATGCTCGACGGCGTGGACTTGCGGATCTTCACCGAACCTCAGCAGGGTGCCAGCTACCAGCAGCTTCTCGCGGTGGCCCGGTGCGCCGAAGACGCCGGGTACGACGCATTCTTCCGGTCCGACCACTATCTGGCGATGGGCGGCGACGGACTGCCCGGCCCGACCGACGCCTGGACGACCCTCGCCGGGCTGGCCCGGGACACCAGCCGGATCCGGCTCGGCACCCTGATGACCGCCGCGACCTTCCGCTACCCCGGTCCGCTGGCGATCACCGTCGCGCAGGTCGACGAGATGAGCGGCGGTCGGGTCGAGTTCGGCATCGGGGCCGGCTGGTTCGAGGCCGAACACACCGCGTACGCGGTTCCGTTCCCGTCGCTGGCCGAGCGGTTCGACCGGCTCGACGAGCAGCTGGCGGTCATCACCGGCCTGTGGGAGACCCCGGTCGGCGACACCTTCGACTTCCAGGGCAGCTACTACCGGATCGCCGACTCGCCGGCGCTGCCCAAGCCGGTGCAGCGGCCCCGGCCGCCGGTGCTGCTCGGTGGGAAGGGCCGCCGTCGGACCCCGCAGCTGACTGCCCGCTACGCCGACGAGTTCAACGTGCCGTTCGAGGGCCTCGCCGAGTCGGCGCGACTGTTCCAGCAGGTACGGACGGCCTGCGCCGAGACCGGCCGCGACCCGGACAGCCTGCGGCTGTCCAACGCGTTGGTGCTGTGCTGCGGTCGTGACGACGCCGAAGTGGCGCGGCGGGCGGCGGCCATCGGTCGGGAGCCGGACGAGCTGCGCGTGAACGGTCTGGCCGGCACGCCGGCCGAGGTGGTGGACAAGATCGGCCGGTACGCCGAGATCGGCGCCCAGCGGATCTACCTGCAGGTGCTGGACCTGGCCGACCTCGACCACGTCGAACTCGTCGCCGCCGAGGTGGCACCACAGTTGTGACCTCGGGCGGGTGCCGGTGAGTGGGCTGGCCTCCACTGACCGGCGCCCCGTGGTCAGGCCGGCCGGCTGGCCTCGCCCACGACCGGCACGCTGATCATCGCCACGGCGGGAGTCCGGTAGAACTCGCCGCCCGCCGCCTTGGTGTTGGGCCGCCCCACACCGGTGGTGATCAGCTCACGCAGGCTGACACCGATGTAGGAACCCCAGGACTCGTCACCGAGCTCGGACGCACCTACCCGCTGGCGGACGCCGGCACCGCGCACGACGACCTCGAGCACCGCCGCTCGACCGGCAAACTGCTGTTGATTCCCTGATCAGCAAGCCGACGCCCGGATGACCTGCGGCCACCCGGGTGTCGGCACGGCGGCGACCTCGACGGTCGTCGACACGCTATCCGTCGCCTGACCCCTGAGCCGGCTCAGGCCAGCCGCGGGTCAGTTCGGCCCGGCCGTCGAGCAGGTGCAGTTCGGCGTCGCAGGCGGCAGCCGCCTCCGAGTCGTGGGTGGCGAAGACGACGGCTGCACCCCGGTCGGCCTCGGCCCGCAGCAGGTCGAGGACCAGCTGACGGTTGGCCGCGTCAAGCTCGCTGGTCACCTCGTCGGCGAGCAGCACGTCACCGTGCAGCGCCAGCGCCCGGGCCAAGGCGGTCCGCTGCTGCTGGCCGCCGGAGAGCTCCTCGACGAGTTGGTCGGACTGACCGGCGAGGCCGAGCCGGTCGAGTGCGGCCGCGCCGGCCCGCCGCGCTGCCGCTGGGCTCATCCCGACAGCGATCAGCGCCACCTGCAGGTTCTCCCCTGCTGTCAGTATCGCGGCGAGGCCGTTGTCCTGTGGGACCAGCACGACCTTGCGATCCACAGCGTGGTCGCGGTCGCGCAGCGGTTCACCACCGAGCGAGATGGATCCGCCGATCGGCCGCAGCAGGCCGGCCATCGCCGACAGCAGGGTCGTCTTGCCCGCACCGGACGGCCCGGTGACCGCCAGCAGGTGACCGGGTCGCACGGTCAGCGTCACGTCACGCAGCACCGGCTCGGCACCGAGGTAGCCGACGGTGGCAGCCGCGAGCTCGATGATCGGCGAATCGACGGTGGTAGGCACCCGCCGACCCTAGCGGACCTAGCATCGGCGCGCCGACCGCGCGTGCGGGAGCAGCCTGATCGGCACGGTACGGAAACGCGGGGTGGAGAAGCGGGAGCAGCACAGGTCAGCGCGGTGTCGGAAACAGCCAGGTCAGCGCGGTGTCGGGGTGGACCGGGTCAGCTCGGCGAGCAGCCGGTCGGCGGCGGCGTACGGGTCGAGCCGGCCGGCGAGCACCTCGGCGGCGAGTTCGGCGGGCAGCGTACCGCCGCGCAGCGAGCTGATCCGCCCGCGCAGCGTGCCGATCGCGATCGCCTCGACCTCGGCGGCGACCCGCCGGGCCCGACGGGCGGTGAGCTCGCCCCGACCGGCCAGCCAGTCACGGTGCCGTTCGATCGCGGTCACCAGATCGTCGAGACCGTCGCCGTGGGCGGCCACGGTCCGCAGCACTGGCGGGCGCCATCCGCCCGGGGCGGTGGCGGTCAACGCAAGCATGCCCGTCAAGTCCCGTACGGTGCCGTCGGCGCCGTCCCGGTCGGCCTTGTTGACCACAAAGATGTCGGCGATCTCCAGAATGCCGGCCTTCACCGCCTGCACGGCGTCGCCCATGCCGGGGGCGAGCAGTACCACCGTGGTGTCGGCCAGCCCGGCCACCTCGACCTCGGCCTGCCCGACACCGACCGTCTCGATCAGCACCACGTCGCAGCCGACGCCGTCGAGGACCCGCACCGCCGCCGGGGTCGCCGACGACAGCCCGCCGAGGTGGCCCCGGCTGGACATCGAGCGGATGTACACGCCCGGGTCGGTGGCGTGGTCCTGCATCCGTACCCGGTCGCCGAGGATCGCCCCGCCGGTGAACGGGCTGGACGGATCGACGGCGAGGACGCCGATCCGCAGGTTCCGACCACGCAGCACCCGGACCAGCTCGCTGGTGGTGGTCGACTTGCCGACGCCGGGAGCTCCGGTCAGCCCGACGACCAGGGCGTGCCCGGTGTGCCCGGCGAGCTCGGCGGCGATCTGCGGCAGCTGCGGCCCGCCGGACTCGACCAGCGTGATCAGCCGCGCCACGGACCGGGCGTCGCCGGCGCGGGCCCGCCGGACGAGATCCGGTACGTCGCGGGAGCCGCCCCTGCTCACCTCGCGGTCGGCACCCGCAGTCACCTCGCGGTCAGCGCCCGCAGTCACCTCGCGGTCAGCGCCCGCAGTCACCTCGCGGTCGGCACCCGCAGTCACTTCGCGGTCGGCACCCGCAGGATCAGGGCGTCGCCCTGCCCGCCGCCGCCACAGAGCGCGGCGGCGCCGGTCCCGCCGCCGCGTCGGCGCAGCTCCAGCGCGAGGGTCAGCGCCAGCCGGGCGCCGGACATGCCGATCGGGTGACCGAGAGCGATCGCGCCGCCGTTGACGTTGACGATGCCTGGATCGACGTCGAGGTCCCGGGTCGACTGGACGCCGACGGCGGCGAACGCCTCGTTGATCTCGATGAGGTCGAGATCGGTGACGGTCATCCCGGCCTTGCCGAGGGCGTGCCGGATGGCGTTGGACGGCTGGGAGTGCAGCGAGTTGTCCGGGCCGGCGACGTTGCCGTGCGCGCCGATCTCGGCGATCCAGTCGAGGCCGAGCGCCTCGGCCCGGGACCGGCTCATCACCACCACGGCGCACGCGCCGTCCGAGATCGGTGACGAACTACCGGCGGTGATGGTGCCGTCCGGGGTGAAGGCGGGACGGAGCCGGGCCAGCGTCTCGACGGTGGTGTCCGGCCGGATTCCCTCGTCGTTGAGCAGCCGGACCGGGTCGCCCTTACGCTGTGGCACCTCGATCGGGGTGATCTCCTCGGCGAAGACGCCGTTCTTTTGGGCTACTGCGGCCCGCTGGTGGCTGGTGGCGGCGAAGGCGTCCTGCTCGGCCCGGCTGATGCCGAGCCGGGTGCCGTGCCGCTCGGTCGACTCGCCCATCGCACAGCAGTCGAACACGTCGGTCAGCCCGTCCAGGGCCATGTGGTCGGCGACCACGACGTCGCCGTACTTGTAGCCGGCGCGCTGGCCCCGCAGCAGATGCGGCGCGTTGGTCATCGACTCCATCCCGCCGGCCACCACGACGTCGAACTCGCCGGCCCGGATCAACTGGTCGGCGAGCGCGATCGCGTCGAGACCGGAAAGGCAGACCTTGTTGATGGTGAGCGCGGGTACACTCATCGGGATACCGGCGCCGACCGCGGCCTGCCGGGCCGGCATCTGGCCGGTGCCGGCCTGGAGCACCTGGCCCATGATGACGTACTGCACCTGACCGGGGTCGACGCCGCCGCGACCGAGGGCGGCGGAGATCGCGGTCGAGCCGAGGGCGGTGGCCGGGAAGTCCTTCAAATTGCCGAGCAACCGGCCCATCGGGGTGCGTGCGCCGCTGACGATCACCGAGGTCATGGGATTCCGCCTCCGCACAGTGGGACAAGGCCGGGGTGCCGGCGACAACTTAACGATGGTTCGGCCAGACTATCGCCATGACGGAAGAAGCTCCCGCCGAGGCCGCTGCGGACTATGTCACAGACATCGGCCTGCTGAAGATCGATCATGTCGGGATCGCGGTGGCGGATCTGGACACCGCGCTCGATTTCTACACCCGGACCTTCGGCATGCGCTGCGTGCACCTGGAAGTCAATCACGCCCAAGGGGTACGCGAGGCCATGCTCGCCGTCGGGCCGGTGCCCGACGGCGGTCAGGTGCAGCTACTCGCCCCGTTGTCGCCCGATTCGACCATCGCCAAGTTCCTGGACCGCAACGGCCCCGGGATGCAGCAGCTGGCGTACACGGTGGTGGACATCGACGCGGCGTGCGCCGCGCTGCGCGAGCGCGGACTGCGGCTGCTCTACGACGCGCCCCGGCCGGGCACCGCCGGTTCACGGATCAACTTCGTGCACCCGAAGGACGCCGGCGGCGTCCTGGTCGAGCTGGTCCAGCCGGCCGCGGCCCCGGCCCAGCCGACCTGAACCACGGACCGGCCCAGCCGGCTGAGCCACGGAGCGGGTCGGTCGTGCCGACCGGTCCGGCGAGTTCCGGTCCGTCGATCGCGATCGACGGACCGGAACTGGTCGGTCGGTAATGCCAAAGGAAGCCGACCGACAACTTCACCGGTTTTCAGGTACGGCGTCCGGGGGCGAGCCACCGGTGTGACACCGGCGGCGCAACGGTTCGTCGGCGGCCGGCCCGCAGGCCGGGCATGACCCCACCCGACGTCGTCGGCGTTGCCCGGAACCACCCAGAGGGGACCGCTCTGAGCTGGGCAGATGTCGCGCTGACCGGCTCCGGACAGGGTGGACGGCGATGACCCGACGACCAGAAAAACTTCGTTGCGTACGCGCACGCCTACAATTCGTATACCGACCGCCGGTCGGCCGAGAAAAGATGACCATGTCGGCTATCGTGGTGACGGGCAGTTCGCTCTTGCGAAACACCTAGGTACGTCTGCCACTATGTCTCAATGCCCCAGCAGCAGTCCTCCCTTGCGTTCTTCGATAACGCCAGCGCTCCGCACGACTTCACCGTCGTGCTTCGTGGCTACGACCGCAACCAGGTGGATGACCACCTGCAGCGGCTGGTAGCCGCCCTCACCCAGTCGGAGCAGGCTCGAGCTGAGGCCGAGCAGCGGATGAACGACGCGCAGCGCCGGCTCCGCCAAGCTGAGCAGCGACTCAACGCGGTCGAACAGAAGCTCACCGACACGAACAAGCAGCTCGAGGAGAACAACCGGCCCACCCTCTCCGGCCTGGGGACCCGGGTGGAGCAGATCCTCCGGCTCGCCGAGGAACAGGCCAACGACCACCGCGGTGAGGCCAAGCGGGAGTCCGAGGGCATCCTCTCCGCAGCCCGGCTGGAGGCCCGGGAGATCACCGACAAGGCGCGGGCCGAGGCCGCCGCGATGAAGGCCGGGGCCGAGCGGGAGGCGGGCAGCGTCCGGACCGCAGCCGAGCGGGAGGCGGCCGAGGTCCGGGTGCAGGCCCGGCGCGAGGCGGACACGCTGCGCGCCGACGCGGACCGGGAAACCAAGCAGCTGCGCGCGGTCACCGCACACGAGGTCGCCGAGCTGAAGTCGACCGTGGAGCGTGAGGTCGCCACCCTGCGGGCTACCGCGGAGCGGGAAATCACCCAGCTGCGGGCCAAGGCGGCCCGGGAGGCCGAGGAGAAGCGGGCCGAGGCCACCAAGCTGCTCACCGACGCTCGCGACAAGCGGGACAAGGATCTGCAGGCGCTGGAGCTGCAGCTGGCCGAGCGCCGGGAGAAGGCTGAGCGGGAAGAGTCGGAACGGCACGCTGCTCAGGTCGCGCAGACTCAGCGGATGGTCGCCGAGGCCGAAGGGCGCGCCCGAGCCGCCGAAGACCGGGCAAAGGAGATCGAGCAGCGCGCCGAGGCACGCCGGATCGAGTCGGAGCGGTCCGCCCAGGAGACCGTGGACAAGGCGAAGTCGCTGGCGGACAAGACTCTCAACGAGGCGCGCAGCGAAGCCAACCGGCTGCTCACCGAGGCCCGGACCGAGGCCGAGCTGACCACCCAGGCCGCTCGCCGCGAGGTCGAGGACCTGAACCGGCAGAAGGACGCGGTCACCTCGCAGCTGGGCCAGATGCTCTCCGGCCTGGCCGGGATCGTTCCCGGCGTGCCGCAGGGCGGCGCGGACAGCGGCAAGGCCAAGGCCGACGACAGCACCGAGCCGGTCAACGCCAAGTCGGCGGGCTGACCACCCGGTGCCGCACCGTTGCGGTGCACTGACCACCTGAACCACACCGACGAAGGGCCGCGCCGTACCACCGGCGTGGCCCTTCGCGTTCGGTGCCCGGTCCCCTGCTGTACGTGTCCCTGCCAGCCTGCCGCCCGGGGGCGACGCGCCTGGTCACCGCCGGTGTTGCGACATACCCGCTGAGCGAATGGTTCACACCTGGCAAATCATCCGAAGTGACGCGCGTCCTGTCAGGAGCATGGGTATCGCCCCGCAACAGGGCGTTGCGTGTGAGGATGGAGCCATGGCGCAAGGCGAAGAACTCTTCAACCTTGACGGGGACTCCGGGTCCGGGCCCAGCTTCGAGCTGGCGCTGCGGGGGTACGACAAACGTCAGGTCGACCGTTACATCGCCCGTACCGAGAACGAGCTGGCCACGCTCGGCGCGGAGCGGGAACAGATCTACGTGCAGATGCACACTCTGGCCGCGCAGATCGAGCAGCTCCAAGCGGATCTTACCGAGGCCCGGCGGGAGACCAGCTTCCTGGACCAGGTGTCGTTCCGGCACCTCGGCCCCCGGGTCGAGCAGATCCTCGGACTCGCCGAGGACCAGGCCGAAGAGATCCGGTTCAACGCCGCCGAAGAAATCGCAGCCCGCCGCGCCGAGGCCGAGCAGGTGCTCGCCGACGCCCGGCAGCAGGCCGACACCGCGATGCGCGACTTCGAGCTGGCGCTCTCCGCCCGCCGCGCCGAGGAGGACCGCGCCAACGCCGCCCGCCGCGCCGAGGCCGAGGCGACCGTGACCAGCGCCCGCGAGGAGTCGGACAACCTGCGGGCAGCGGCCGAGGCGGCGCTGGTAGCCGCCCGGGAGGAGGCCGACCAGCTCATCGCCACCGCCCAGCAGCAGGCCGACGACGCACTGCACGCGGCGCGGCGCGAGGCCGACGACACCATCAAGGCCGCGCAGCGGGAAGCCAGGCAGACCGTCACCACCGCCCAGGAGCAGGCCAGCAACGCGGTCAGCACCGCCCAGGAGACCGCCGACCGGACCCTGGCCGACGCCCAGGCCGAGGCCGAACGGCTGGTCACCCAGGCCCGGATGGACGCCAGCCGGATGGTCACCACCGCCCAGGAGGAGGCGGCGAACCTGCGTGAGGCCGCCGAGGCGGCGGTCGCCGCCGCCCGGCAGGACGCCGAACGGATCCGTACCGAGGGCGAGGCCGCCGCCGAGTCGGCCCGTCGGGAGGCCGCTCAGGCCGTCGAGCAGGCGACCGAGTACGTCACCCGGACCCACGCCGAGACCGACGCGTTCGTCGCGCAGACCCGCGCCGAGCTGGACCAGGAGCTCACCGCCCGACGTGACCAGGTCGAGCAGGAGGTGACCGCGCTGCGCAGTACCGCCGAAGCGGAGGTCGCCGAGTTGCGTGACGGCGTACAGCAGGAGGTCGACCGGCGCCGCGCGACGATGGAGCAGGAGATCGGCGAGTTGCGGGCCGCCGCCGAGCAGGAGGTGGAGCAGTGGCGCGACACTACCCAGGAGATCATCGCGAACCAGCGCGGTGAGGCCGAGGAGTACGCCACCCACATCCGCTCCCGGGCCGAGGAGCAGGCGGTGACCATCCGCCAGCAGGCCGAAGAGTATGCGCTCAGCACCCGGGTCAGCGCCGACGAGCACGCCGCCAGCGTGCGGCGCCTCTCCGAGGAGCACGCCGCGATCGCCCAGCGTCAGCTGGCCAGCAGTCAGCAGCAGGTGGCGTCCGCCCAGCGTGAGGTCGTCTCTGCCGGTCAGCAGCTCACCGAGGTACTGCAGGAGGTCGCCGAGGCGCAGCAGGCCCTCGCTGACCTGCGGCACCAGATGGTGCTCACCCGGCAGGAGTCCGACGAGGCACGGCGTACGCTCAGTGCGGTCCAGGCCGAGCTGGCCACCGAACAGCAACGGCTCGCCGGGATGCGGGAACCAGAACCGGCGGCGCCGCAGCCCGAGACGGCCGCGCAGCAGACCGAGCCGACAACGACGACGGTGCAGGCCCCGGAGGAGGCGTCGGAGGAGACCCTGCCGGTCGACGCGGTCCCGACCGAGGCGGTCTCGGTCGATCAGACCGCTGAGAAGGTCGCCGCGGGCGCGCCCGAGCGCAAGCGCCGTACCCACGCCTGACCCGGCCGGCCCCGACCGCCGATGATCCTGCCGGCGGACGTGGGGTGGTCGGGCTCACTCCTCGGTGAGCCGCCCGTCGCGCTCGACGTGGCGCTGCCCGGTGCGGGGGCAGACGTACCGGCCGTCGCCGTCCTCGACCAGTGGTACGCCGGCCCGGCCGACCCAGCCGACCCGACGCGCCGGCACCCCGACGACCAGGGCGAAGTCCGGGACGTCCCGGGTGACCACGGCACCGGCGGCGACCGTCGCCCAGCGGCCGATCCGCACCGGGGCGACGCAGACCGCCCGGGCACCGATCGCCGCGCCGGTGCCGATGGTGACACCGACCGCGGTCCAGTCGTCGCCGGTCTTCAGCCGCCCGTCCGGGGTGACCGCCCGGGGGTACTCGTCGTTGGTGAGCACCGCCGCCGGCCCGATGAACACTCCGTCGTCGAGTTGCGCCGGCTCGTAGACGAGGGCGTGGTTCTGCAGTTTCACGTTGTCGCCGAGCCGGACCCCCGGACCGACGTACGCCCCTCGGCCGATGATGCAGTTGCGGCCGACCGACGCGTCCTCGCGGACCTGAGCCAGGTGCCAGACGCGGGTACCGGCACCGATACTCGCCGTGTCGGCCACGTCGGCGGAGCCGGCGACGGTGGCGTCGGCGGCAGTGGCGTCCGGACGCGCTGCGGTTGCACTCATAAGCCGTGATCCTCCCTGGTCACCGGCAGTGTGTCAGAGCTGCCGGGGGTGCGGCGCACACGGTAGGGGGTCACCGGTGCCACCGATGTCGGAAAACCGACCCTGTGCTGCGAAGCGGCCGACTCTCCGGCTGGAAGGAACCGACCATCCGGGCCGGCACTGGCCGACAGGTGGACCCGGGCCAACGAAGGTACCTCCTGACCGCGCGGTTGTGCCGGGTTTACGTCACAGTGCTGGCGTCGGCATGGCAGCGCTCGGTAGCTTCCCGAACGGACCCTCTCCGCCGGGCCCACCGGTAGGCCGCGCCCATCCGGCGGTGGCCCGGGTCGGCCCGGCTCCGCCCGGGTCAGCATGCCCCCCGACGAAATGGACATCCGTGACTCATCCGCCTGCCATGCCGGACGAGCCCATCGGCGTAGCCGTCATCGGCGCCGGCTACTGGGGCCCCAACCTGGTCCGCAACTTCATGTCCAGCCCGGCGTTCCGGCTGCGCTGGCTCTGTGACCTCGATCTCGGTCGGGCCCGTGCAGTGCTCGGCGGCTACTCGACGGTCGGCGCGACCGACGACCTGGCCCGGGTGCTCGCCGACGACTCGGTGCGTGCCGTGGCGATCGCCACGCCGGCCGGCACCCACCTCGAGGTCGCCCTCGCCGCGCTGCGCGCCGGCAAGCACGTGCTGGTCGAGAAGCCGCTCGCCGCCAACCACGCCGACGGGACGCGGCTGGTCGCCGAGGCCGAGCAGCGCGGCCTGACCCTGATGTGCGACCACACCTACTGCTACACCCCGGCGGTGCTGCGGATCCGGGAGATGCTGCACTCCGGCGAGCTGGGCGAGCTGCATTACCTCGACTCGGTACGGATCAACCTGGGCCTGGTGCAGCGCGACATCGACGTCGTCTGGGACCTCGCCCCACACGACCTGTCCATTCTCGACTTCGTGCTGCCGCCGGGGGTACGGCCGGTGGCGGTCGCGGCGCACGGCGCCGACGGCATCGGTGCCGGCCGGGCCTGCGTGGCGTACCTCACCCTGCGGCTGAGCAGCGGCGCGATCGCCCACGTGCACGTCAACTGGCTGTCCCCGGTCAAGATCCGTACGACTATCATCGGCGGGTCGAAGCGGACCCTGGTCTGGGACGACCTCAACCCGGGCCAGCGACTCGCCCTGTTCGACCGGGGCGTCGACGTCGCCACCTCCGACGAACTCGGCACCGAGGCCCGCCGGGACATGCTGGTGTCGTACCGCTCCGGCGACATGGTCGCCCCGGCGCTGACCGAGCGGGAGGCGTTGCGCACCATGGTCGACGAATACGCCCGCGCCATCCGTACCGGCACCCCGGCGTTGACCGACGGCCGTTCCGGCCTGCGGGTGCTGGCCATCCTGGAAGCCGCCACCCGCAGCCTCGCCGCTGGCGGCACGATGATCCCGCTGGACGAGGAGCCCGCCGCATGACCGTCGCAGCCACTGCCGGGTCCACTCCCGGTGCCACTCCCGCCGTCGACCTGGCCAACTCGACCGTGCTGGTCACTGGCGGCGCCGGCTTCATCGGCTCGCACCTGACCGAGCACCTCGTCTCGCTCGGCGCGCAGGTCGTCGTGCTGGACAACTTCCGCAACGGCACCCGCGGAAATCTGACCTTCCCCGGGGCCGAGTCGGTCCGGGTGATCGAGGGCGACATCTGCGACCCGCAGACCTGCCATGACGCGATGGCCGGGGTCGACGTGGTGTTCCACCTGGCCTGCCTCGGGGTACGCCACTCGCTGCACAGCCCGGTGGAGAACCACCAGGTCAACGCGCTCGGCACGCTCAACGTGCTGGAGGCGGCTCGGGCCGCGCAGGTGTCCCGGCTGCTGTACGTGTCGACCTCGGAGATCTACGGCCGGGCACTGGAGTTCCCGATCACCGAGCAGACCACCCCCTGGCCGCTGACCGTCTACGGCAGCAGCAAGCTGGCCGGTGAGCACTACGCCCGCTCGTACCTGGAATGCTGGGGGCTGCCGGTGGTCTGCGTCCGGCCGTTCAACAACTACGGGCCGCGGTCGCACTTCGAAGGTGACTCCGGCGAGGTGATCCCCCGGTTCATCCTGCGGGCACTGGCCGGGCAGCCGCCGGTGGTCTTCGGCGACGGCAGCGTCACCCGCGACTTCCTGTACGTGAAGGACTGCGTCGAGACACTGGCCCGGGTCGCCGAGTCCACCGAGCTGGTCGGCGAGGTGGTCAACCTCGGGTACGGCGAGGAGCTGACCATCGGTCTGCTGGCCCGCACGGTGCTGGAGGCGGTCGGCCGCACCGACCTGCAACCGGTGTTCGAGCCGCCGCGCCCGGCCGATGTCCCCCGGCTCTGGGTGGACACCTCCAGACTGCGCAAGACGGTCGACTTCGCCCCCCGCGTGTCATTGGCCGAAGGCATCGGCCACACCCTCGAGTACTTCCAGCGGTTGCTGCGCGAGCAGCCCGGTGCGCTGGAGCGGATGCAGACCAGGAACTGGAGCCAACCGGCATGAGCGAAACCAGTCCGCGCCGCATCCAGGTGATGCTGCCGATGCTCGGCGAGGAGGAGGAGCAGGCCGCCGCCGCGGCGATCCGCTCCGGCTGGGTGGCCCAGGGCCCCCGGGTGGCGCAGTTCGAACGCGAGTTCGCCGCCGTCGTCGGCGCCGACCACGGGGTGGCGGTCAGCTCCTGCACCACCGCGCTGCACCTGGCGCTGGTGCTGCACGGCGTCGGCCCCGGCGACGAGGTCGTCGTGCCGTCGCTGTCGTTCATCGCCACCGCGAACGCGGTCCGGCACGCCGGTGCCGAGCCGGTCTTCGCCGACGTCGACCTGGCCACCGGCAACCTGACCGTCGAGACGATCGAGGCGGTGCGCACCCCGCGTACCCGGGCGGTGATCGCGGTCCACCAGGGCGGTATGCCGTTCGACACGGCCGCGCTGCGTACGGCGGCCGCCGGCTGGGGCGTACCGCTGATCGAGGATGCCGCCTGCGCGGCCGGTTCCCGGGCGTACGGCCGACCGGTGGGTGCCGGGGCAACGGTCTCTGCCTGGTCGTTTCACCCGCGCAAGGTGATCACCACCGGTGAGGGCGGCATGCTGACCCTGGCCGACGCCGACGGCGCGGTCCGGCTGCGCCGGCTGCGCGAGCACGGCATGAACGTCTCCGCCGCCGACCGGCACGCCAGCTCCCAGCCGGTGCTGGAGGCATACCTGGAACCGGCCTTCAACTACCGGATGACCGACATCCAGGCGGCGGTCGGCCTGGTCCAGGTCGGTCGGCTCGCCGGCCTGGTCGCCGGCCGGCGGGCGCTCGCCGCCCGCTACCACGAACTGCTCGCCGGGATCGACGGGCTGGTGCCGGTGGTCGATCCGGCGTACGGCGAAACCAACTTCCAGTCGTTCTGGGTGCGGGTCGACCCGGAGTTCGGCGTCGGCCGCGACGACGTGCTCACCGGGCTGTCCGACGCCGGGGTGTCGGCCCGGCGCGGCATCATGGCCGCCCACCTGGAGCCGGCGTACGCCCACGTCGCCCCGGCCCCGCTACCGGTGACCGAGCGGCTGACCCGGGATTCGCTGATCCTGCCGCTGCACCACGCGCTCACCGAGGCCGACCAGGACCACATCGTCGCGGTGCTGCGCAAACTGGCCGGCCGATGAGGGACCTGCTGATCGTCGGGGCGGGCGGTTTCGCCCGGGAGACCGCCGCCGCTGTCGCGGTGGTCAACGTGGCGGCACCCACCTGGCGGCTGCTCGGGTACCTCGACGACGACCCGGCGTTGCACGGCACCCGGCGGGTCGGCGTACCGGTGATCGGCGGCACCGACCTGGTCGCCGAGCTGACCGACGCGGCGGTGCTGGTCTGCGTCGGCAACCCGCGCGACTACCGGTCCCGGCGGCGGCTGGTCGAGCGGTTCGGCCTGCCGCCCCAGCGGTACGCCACCATCGTGCACCCGGCCGCCCGGATCGGCGTCGGCTGCACCGTCGGGCCGGGCAGCGTGCTGCTGGCCGGGGTGGATCTGACCGCCGAGGTGTCCGTCGGTGCGCACGTCGCGGTGATGCCACAGGTGGTGCTGACCCACGACAACGTGATCGGGTCGTACGCCACGATCGCCTCCGGGGTGCGATTCGGTGGCGGGGTGCGGCTCGGCGACGGCGTCTACGTCGGTGCTGGCGCGCTGCTGCGCGACGGGATCGCCGTCGGTGCCTGGTCGCAGCTGGGCATGGGCTCGGTGGTGCTGCGCGACGTACCCGCCGGCGAGGTGTGGGTCGGCGCGCCGGCCCGCTTTCTGCGCCCCGCCAACGCCCCGGTTGACGGCCCAGCCGACGCGCCGGTTGACGGCCCGGCCGGCCACCCCGCCGATCGAACGAACGAGTCGCAGTTGAGGAGTCACGCGTGAGCAGCATCCCCCTCGTCGACCTTGCCGCCGCCCACACCGAGGTGGCCGAGGAGGTCGATGCCGGTTTCAAGCGGGTCCTCGCCGGCACCGCGTTCATCGGCGGCGCCGAGGTGGCCGCCTTCGAGACCGAGTACGCCGCGTTCAGCGGCGTGTCGCACTGTGTCGGGGTGGCCAACGGCACCGACGCGCTGGAGCTGGCCCTGCGGGCGGTCGGGGTCGGCCCGGGCAGCGAGGTGATCCTGCCGGCGAACACGTTCATCGCCACCGCCGAGGCGGTCGCCCGAGCCGGTGCCCGGGTGGTGCTGGTCGACTGCGACCCGGCGACGTACCTGATCGACGTGGACGCGGCACTGGCCGCGGTCACCCCGGCCACCCGGGCGATCGCCCCGGTGCACCTGTACGGCCAGCTCGCCGAGGTGGAGCGGCTGCGCGCCGGGCTCGCCAGCTTGTCCGCCACCGGGCAGGAGATCGCGATCGTCGAGGACGCCGCGCAGTGCCAGGGGGCGACCCGGCACGGCCGGGGCGCCGGTGCCGACGGCATCGCCGCCACCAGCTTCTACCCGGGCAAGAACCTCGGCGCGTACGGCGACGCCGGCGCGGTGGTCACCGCAGACGCCCAGCTCGCCGCTGACGTCCGGCGGATGTCGGCGCACGGCAGCGTCCGCAAGTACGTGCACGAAGTGGTCGGCTTCAACAGCCGACTCGACGGGCTGCAGGCGGTGGTGCTGCGGGCCAAGCTTGCCCGGCTGGCCGGCTGGAACGACCGACGGCGCGCCATCGCGGCCCGCTACCACGAGCTGCTGGCCGGCCTCGACGTGGTCCGGCCGGTGACGCTGGACGGCAACGTGCACGTCTGGCACATCTACTGTGTCCGGGTGCCCGGCGGGACCGATCGCCGCGACGCTGTGCTGGCCGCGCTGAACACGGCCGGGATCGGTGCCGGCATTCACTACCCGGTACCGGTGCACCTGACCCCGGCCTTCGCCGACCTCGGCTACCCGGCCGGGTCGTTCCCGCACGCCGAGTCGACCGCGCCGGAGCTGCTGTCGCTGCCGATCTACCCGCAGTTGACCGCCGAGCAGCAGGACCGGGTCGTCGAGGTGCTGGCCGCCGCGCTGGCGGGTTGACCGGACAGTCCACCGTGTACGTCACCCTGCGCGACCGGCCTGGCGCGGACTCGGGCACCCCGGGCCGGGCCGTCGGCCGGCGGGTGTCCGGCACCGTACTGCTGCTCGGCACGGTCAGCCTGCTCACCGACGTCTCCTCGGAGATGGTCGCCTCGGTGCTGCCGCTGTACCTGACCGTGGTGGTCGGGCTCAGCCCGGTGGCGTACGGCTTTCTCGACGGTGTCTACCAGGGCGTCAGCGCGCTGGTCCGGATCGCCGGCGGGTACGCCGGGGACCGCGGTGGGCGCCCGAAGTGGGTGGCGGTGGTCGGCTACGGCGCGTCGGCGTTGAGCCGGATCGCCATGGTGCCGGCCCAGGGGTTCGCCGCGATCACCGCGGTGATCACCACGGACCGGCTCGGCAAGGGGCTGCGCACCGCGCCCCGGGACGCGCTGATCGCCGCCTCGTCGGATCCGGCGCTGCTGGGGCGGGCGTTCGGCGTGCACCGGGCGTTGGACACCTTCGGCGCCGCGCTCGGGCCGCTGGTGGCCTTCGCTCTGCTCGCCGCGGTCCCGGGCAGCTACGACTCGGTGTTCCTGGTGTCGTTCGCGTTCGCGGTGGTCGGCGTGGCGGTGCTGGTGCTGTTCGTGCCGAACCTGTCGACCACGGTGGGCGCGGTGCGGTTCGGCGTAAGGCGGATGGTGGCCGAGGTGACCGGAGCCCGGCTGCGCCGGCCGCTGCTCGCCGCCGGTCTGCTCGGTCTGTCGACCGTCGGCGACGGGTTCCTCTACCTGACGTTGCAGGACCGCGACGACTTCGCCGCGTTGTACTTCCCGCTGCTGTTCGTCGGCACCAACGTGGCGTACCTGCTGTTGGCGGTGCCGATGGGCCGGCTGGCTGACCGGGTCGGCCGGGCGAAGGTGATGGTCGCCGGGCACGGCGCGCTGCTCGTCTGCTACCTGCTGGCCGCCGCGCCGGCCGGCGGCGTCGGGTTGACCGTCGCGGTGCTGCTGCTGCTCGGCGTCTTCTACGCCGCCACCGACGGGGTGCTGCCGGCGCTGGTCGCCCGGTTGGTGCCGGCCCCGGCCCGGGGCAGTGGGATCGCCGCCGCGCAGACGGTGGTGGTGCTGACCCGGTTCGTCTCGTCGATCGCATTCGGTCTGCTGTGGTCGGTGACCGGTCCGGCCGGTGCGGTGCTGATCTTCGCGGCGGTCCTGGCCGGCGGCATCCCGGTGGCCTGGTGGCTGCTGCGTGGCGTGGACCGGGCTCCGGCGGCCGGCGACGCCGTCGTACCGGCGGGTGAGGGGTCCTGATGGGGCTGCGGGTCCGGCTGGCGGTCCTCGTCGCGATCGTGCTGCTGGTGACGTTCGGCGCCGGCGGGTACGTGTGGCAGGTCCGGCAGTCGCAGGCCCGGGTGCAGGCCGATGCCAGCCCGGTGCCGGTGCGGGCCGACCTGGCGGCGGTACGCGCCGAGGCACATCTGGTGTTCCGCTCCACCGCACTCGGCACCGGCTACGGCGAGGTCGCGATGACGCCACTGTCCGATCCGGACGGGCCGCGGGCGCTGACCGGGGCGAGCTGCGAGCGGGTGTACGCCACCGACTCACAGACTCTCTGCCTGTCCGCCGAGCGTGGGCTGCTCACCGTGTACCGGGCGCGGCTGCTGGACGCGGGGTTCGAACCGAGGCTGGACCTGCCGTTGACCGGGATCCCGTCCCGGGCACGGCTGTCCCGCGACGGTACGCTGGCCGCGACCACATCCTTTGTGGCCGGCGACTCCTACGCCAACCCGGGCGAGTTCTCCACCCGTACGGTGATCAGCCGCACCGACGGCGAGGTGGTCGGCGACATCGAACAGTTCCCGCTGTACGTCGACGGCGAGCCGGTCACCGCGGCCGACAAGAACCTGTGGGGGGTCACCTTCGCCGACGACGACCGGTTCTACGCCACCGCCGCGTCGGGCGGCCGGACCTGGCTGGTCGAGGGAAGCATCGGCGAGCGCCGGGTGGACGCGCTGCGGGAGGACGCCGAGTGCCCGTCGTTGTCCCCGGACCGGACCCGGGTGGTGTTCAAAAAGCGCGGCGACCTGCCGCCCGGCCAGTGGCGGTTGGCCGTATACGACCTGGCCACCGGCGCCGAGACCATGCTGGCCGAGACCCGCAGCGTCGACGACCAGGTCGAGTGGCTCGACGACGGGAACGTCATCTACGGGCTGCCCCGCGACGCGGACGGCGGCGCGGCGACCAGTGACGTATGGCAGGTCTCGGCGGACGGTTCGGGCGCACCGCAGGTGCTGGTGCATGATGCCTGGTCACCGGCGGTGGTCCGGTGACCCGACGAAGGAGATCATCTTGACGGAGCTTGCCGTGGTCACCCCGAGCTTCGGCCCGGATTTCGAGTTGTGCGCCGCGTTGCACCGCTCGGTGCTGGCCCACTCCCCCGCCTCGGTGCGGCATCACATCATCGTGCCCCGGGCGGACCTGCCCCGCTTCGGGGCGCTGCGGGGCGACCGCACGGTGCTGCACGACGAGGCCGAGTTCCTGCCGTCGTCGGTCCGGTCGCTGCCGGGGACGAAATACTCGGTGAACCTGCGCCGACCGTTCCCGCCGCTACGCGGCTGGATCCTGCAGCAGGTGATCAAGTTGTCGGCGGCGGCCCGGATCCCGGCGGACGTCGTGGTGCTGGTCGACTCGGACATCGAGTTCGTCCGGCCGTTCTCCGCAGCGACCTTCCGCCACGACGACGTCGTACGGTTCTACCGCCAGCCGGACGAGGTCGACCAGCGGCTGCCCCGACATGTCCGGTGGCACGAGGTGGCCCGCGAGTTGCTGGGGTTGCCGGCTCAGCCGCCACCGTACCCGGATTACGTCTCGTCCCTGCTTGCCTGGGATCCGGTGATCGTCCGGGGGTTGCTGCAGCGGATCGAGTCGGTCACCGGGCGACGGTGGGCCGATGTCGTCGGGGCACAGCTGCACTTCTCCGAGTGGACGCTGTACGGCGTCTACGTCGACGAGGTGCTCGGCGGTCAGGCCGCGACCGGGTTCGCCACCACCGACAGCCGGTGCCACGCGTACTGGGAGGAGGTGCCGCTCGACGAGTCGTCGGTGGCCCGTTTCGTCGCCGGGATCGGCCCGGACGACGTGGCCGTGATGATCTCGGCGAAGTCGCGGACGCCGCTGGAGCTGCGCCGCGCGGCGATCACCGCGCTCACCGGCTGAGCGACCGGTCAGTACGCGCCGCAGCTGGAGCCGCCGTCGACCCGGTAGACGTGCACGGCGTTGCCGTCGATGAACGAGTCGGTGAACTGGCCGTCGTCGGCGAGCAGGGTGCGGTCCTCGTCGAGCACGGTGATCCGGGCGTCACCGACGCACGGCAGTTGGAACGTCGCCTCGGCGACGCTGCCGCCGGCCGAGCTGGCGAGCAGGTAGAAGTGGCCGTCGTACCACTTGGTGGCCAGGTCGACTCCGGTGGAGACGCTGGCCACCCCGTCGGCGTACGGGGCGTTGAGCACCGGCGCGAGCCGGGTGATCCGGTCGTTGACCCCAGCCACGGCCGACCGCACCGGCGCGTAGCAGGGTTCCCGCAGGGCATGCTGGCTCTGGCAGGGACCGCTGAAGCTGTGGTTGAAGTAGACGATGCCCCGGGCACCGTGGATGATGCTGCTCCAGACCGCCGCGACGACCTGCTCCGGGGCGATCGTCGGGTAGTGCTCCTCGTTGAACGGACGCCCGACCTCGACGAAGCTCCAGACCGGTCGGCTGCCGGGCGGCGAGACCAGGGACCGGACCCGGTCGACGGTACGGCCGTAGTTCGCGGCCCGGTGGCACAGCTCGGCGGGCAACCGATCGGCTCCGTCGACGGTGGTGAGCTGGTCGGGGTCGAAGAACCGCCCGCCTTCGCTGTGCCCGCAGATGCCACGGTCGGTGAACCAGTAGGTGTCGACCGACACGACGTCGGCGAACTCGTTGACGAAGCGGGCGGCATCGGCGTCGCTCTGCCAGAACGCTACGCCCTTGCCGTAGTTGACCATCCGCAGCCGCTGGTCGTCCGGCAGCCGGTCGAGGATGTCACGCTGCACGGTGTAGCCGCACTCGCCGTCGGACGGTTGGCAGATGTCGCCCTGCCCCGGGAAGTTGCCGGTCCATGGGTCGTCGCCAGGCCCGGCCCACATATCGGCCTCGTCGGAGATCAGCCAGCCGCCGGTCTCGTCACCGTGTTCGCCGATCGGGCTGGTGATCGTGTGCATCCCGGCGGCCCGGACCAGGTCGAGATTGGTGGTGCCGGTCAGCTCGACGTAGGTGTTGAGGCCGATCTCGACGTCCTTGGCGGTGTCGGCGGGGTCGGTGACGCTTTCCAGCCAGACGCCGATCGGAAAGAACTCGGGACTGGTGGGCAGTGATGGGGAGAAGCGGTCGTAGAAGTCCGGGCCGCCGTCGACCGGGCGCAGCGTCGCGCCGGCGCCACCCGCGGTGGCG
Source organism: Solwaraspora sp. WMMD937 (assembly GCF_029581175.1). Classification (NCBI taxonomy): domain Bacteria; kingdom Bacillati; phylum Actinomycetota; class Actinomycetes; order Micromonosporales; family Micromonosporaceae; genus Solwaraspora; species Solwaraspora sp. WMMD937. The sequence continues at coordinate 6,471,506 of NZ_CP120738.1, forward strand.
ACCGTACCGGGGGCGATCCCGGCGGCGACCGGACCGCGGACGGTGCCACCGATCGCCCACGCTGTACCGGCGACGACGAGCGCGCCGGCGACGACGCTGGCGATCAGGATCCAGCGCCGGCGCGGGCGGTGGGGTCCGGTAGCGACGACCATGGACGACCTTTCGAACGGTACCTGCCAGCACCGAGGGGGGTGCCGACCAGCAGTAGTCGGACAACCACCCTGAGCGGAACATCCGATGCTAACAACAGCCGGCGTCGACAACTGCCCGCTTTGCCCACTACAGTCCGTGTTCGGTGGCCGCCTGTCCGGCAACCGACAGTAGTCGAAGCGGTGGTAGCGGCCGGGTACGATCACGCCGGTACCCCGACCCCCGCTGCACGGAGTTCTCACGTGATCAACCGTCTCGCGGACCAGGCCAAGGGCCTGGTCCGGTCCCGCCTTACCGCGGCAGAGCTCAACCGGCGGCAGGTCCCGACCTTCCGGACCACCGACGTACGGACCGGCACACCGACCGTCTACTACCTCGCGCCGGACAACCCACAGCCCAGCGGCGGGGTACGGGTCATCTATCGCCATGTCGACCTGCTCAACGACATGGGCATCCGGGCGTACGTCATGCACAAGGACCCGGCGTTCCGCTGCACCTGGTTCACCAACCAGACGCCCGTCGTCGCGGCCGCGAACGCCACCCTCGGCCCGACCGACATCCTCGTCGTCCCCGAGTGGTACGGACCCGGTCTGACCACGATCCCGCGCGGGCCGCGCCTCGTGGTGTTCAACCAACGGGCGTACGACACCTTCGACCACATCCCGTACCCGGACACCCGCCCCGGCGCGCCCTACGCCGACCTGCCCGGGATGACCGCGCTGCTGGCCGTCTCGCACGACAACGTCGAGCTGCTCAGCCACGCCTTCCCGGACATCCCGGTCCGGCTGACCCGCAACGTGATCGACCCCGACGTGTTCGCTTTCGGCAGCTGGCCCCGGCGACGGCACATCGCGTACGTCGGGCACCGGCGGGCCGACGAACGCGACCAGTTGCTGCACATCCTGCGGTCCCGCCGGGTGCTGGACGGTTGGGAGGTCACCCGGATCGCCGGACGCACCGAGCAACAGACCGCGGAGATCATGCGCGACTGCGCCATTTTCCTGAGCTTCAGTGACCGCGAGGGGTTCGGTATGCCACCGGCCGAGGCGATGTCCTGCGGCGCGTACGTGGTCGGCTACCCCGGCCTGGCCGGCCGCGAGTTCTTCGACCCGGCCCACTGTGCGCCAGTGCCCGATGGTGACCTGCTGGCCTTCGCCCGAGCCGTCGAGCAGGCCTGCGCCACCTGGGTCACCCAGCCGGAGGAGCTGGCCAGGCGGGCGGGTGCCGCTTCGGCGGCGGTGCAGGACCGTTACACCGTCGCCGGCCTACGCGAAGACCTGACCGCCTTCTACCACCCGCTGCTGACCCCCGGCTGACCGGTCCGCACGGCCCGCCGCCCCGCCGGTCCCCTGCCCGTCACCGGGGCCGCAACCCGCTCGGTCGTCAGATGCCGTGCCGGATCCAGGTGCGGTAACGGGCGTCGTTGCGCAGTCGACGCTGCACCACGCTGGCGGCGAAGCCCGGCACCAGCGGGGCGAACCGCGCACCGACCGCCCGGCGCCGCTGCAGCCCAGCCCAGTGCGGCAACTGCTCCGCGGCCAGATACGTCTCCCGGGCGAACTCCACGTACCACTCGACCGGCTCGCGGTCGGTCAGCCGCCGGTCGTAGGCGTGGCATGCCGATTCGAGAGCCTCGGTGGCCAACGCCCGACGGGCCAGGTCGTGCAGCTCCCGGGCCCGGGGCAGCTTGCCGCCGGGACCGTCGAACAGTACGTCGAAGGCGGTCCGCCGCTCGATCAGGTCGGTCCGCCGGCCGGACGCGGCGGTGACGCTGACGCTGGCCGCGTGTTCCCGGTGCCAGGCCTGATCGGCACCGTCGACGTGACCGACGTCGGAAACCGCCGCCACCCGCATCCAGGCCTCCATGTCGCAGGCGTAGCGCATCCGGCTGTCCCACGGGCCGACCTCGGCGTAGACGCTGGCCCGGACCACCGCCTCGGGAGTGGTGATGCAGTTGACGCCCAACCGGCACCGCTGTGCGATCCAGTCCTCACCGGACCAGATCGTCCAACCGGTGACCTCGGACCGGAACTCGGTCGGCACCGCCCCGTGGAAGTGCACCGGATGGCCGTAGACCAGACCGACCTCGGGGAACTCGTCGAACAGCCGCGTCGCGCGGGTCAGCGCCCCCGGGGTCAGCAGGTCGTCCGCGTCGAGTCGGACGACGAACTCCCCTGTCGCCACCGCCAACCCGTCGTTGAACGCCACGCAGGGCCCGTGGTTGGTCTCGTTGTGCACCACGACCAGCCGAGGTTCGTCGGCCCGGAGGGTGGTCAGCACCTGCCGGGTGTCGTCGGTGGAGCAGTCGTCCACGACGACCACCTCGACCTCGACGCCCTGCTGGGCGAGCGCACTGCCGATGCTCGACGGCAGGAACCGCCCGTAGTTGTAGCTCGGGATGATCACCGACACCCGTGGCGTACGGGCCGGATCACCGGCCGGGACCGGTGCCGGAACCCGGGTGCGGGGCGGCAGCGCGCGGCGGGCTGGCAGAGACACGTACACCTCTTTCAGGGTCGGACCGCCGTGGCGAGCGGCGTCGTCGGGGCAGGCGGCACCGGCGGGGGCGGACCGGTGGCCGGGCCGCCGTCACTCGATCCACGGTCGGCTGGCTCGCCGCCGCCCGGCTGGTCGGCGACCTGGCCGGCCGCCTTGAGGTCCCGCAGTCGGCGCCGCAGCCAGGGCAGCAACGGCCCGGCGAACGCCACGGTCATAACGGCGCCACCGGCCAGCAACTGCCACAGCGTGCCCGGCACGGTACGCACCATCAGCAGGCCGAGCGCCACCGCGGGCACCGCCACGGCCAGCGGCAGCACCAGCGCACCGGCCAACGCCCGCAGTCGGACGCCGTGCCGACGCAGCGCGAACGCGTACATCGGCAGGATGATCAGCGCGCAGACCAGCGCATGCCCGAACCCGGCACCGACCAGGCCGTACCAGCGCACGCCGAGGATCACTGCGGGGAAGAGCGCGACCAGCCAGACCACCTGGGCGACGAACAACGCCCGGCTCGCGCCGACTGCGATGAGGTAGGTCGCCACCAGGTCGAACAGCACCCGGAACGCCCCGAAGAAGGCCAGACCGGCCAACGCGTCGGCCGCCATCGACCAGCGTTGACCGTACAGCAACGGCACCACGACACTGGCCAACCCGGACAGCAGTACGCCGACGAGCAGCGCGACGGTCCAGGTCAACGCGGCGGCCGAGACGAATCCGGCAGCCTTACGCCGGGGGTCGGTCACGGTGGCGAAGGCCGGCAGCGCCACCGCCCGGATCGCCACCCCGAGGGCGCTCATCGGCCACGTGGAGATGTTGAACGCCAGGGTGTAGAGGCCGAGCATCACCGTTCCGGCGGTGGCGCCGACGGTCAGGTGACCGACGTTCATCACCACCCAGGACAGTACGTTGGCGCCGGCCAACGGCACGCCGAACCGGATCAGGCTGTGGGCCACCGCCGAGTCGAACCCGAACGTCGGCCGGGACCGGGTCAGCACGAACTGCAGCACGGTGACCATCGACTGCGCGACCACCCGGGAGATCGCCAGCGACATCGCGCCGAACCCAAGCAGCACCAGAGCGACCGTGACCGTGGTGCTCACCACCAGGCTGGCACCGTCGAGGCCGAGCTGGGCCCGTTGCCGGAACTCCCGCTGCATGACCGCGTACGGCACCACCGACAGGCCGCTGAGCACCAAAGTCAACGACATCACCTGCACCACCGGGGTGGCCTGCGGGCTGTCCATGGCCACCGACACCGGCCCGGCGGCCAGCGACATCGCACCGGCCAGGCCCAGGCTGGTCAGCAACGAGATGGTGGTGACGGTGCCGGCTCGGCCCTGCACCCCGTGCCGGATGATGTCCGCGCTCATCCCGAGGTCGGCCAGGGACATCACGATGGTCTGCACGGTCAGCGCGACCGCGAAGACACCGAACTCCTCCGGAGCGAGCAGCCGGGCCAGCAGGACGCCGACGCCGAGGCTGCCGATCCGCAGGGCGATGCTGTTCAGGGTGCTCCACGCGAGGGCACGCTTGACCCTGGCACCGAGCGGGGCCGGTGCGGCTGCGTCAGCTGTCACTACCGCTCCCGGCCGCGGTCCGCCCGGCGGCGAACCGCTGCCGGGCCAGACTCGCCTTGAAGTTGAGCAGATGGGCGGTCGGATGGGCCATGGCTCCGGCCCGGCGCGGCAGGTTCAGCCGTTGCTCCACGGCGCGGGCGTAGATGTCCGTCTGCCGCCGGCCGGCGGCCTGCAGACTGAACCGCTCCACGACGGTACGGCGGCCGAACTCGCCCAGCTCGGCCCGCTGCCGTGGGTCGGCGGTGCCGAGTTCGGTGAGCGCGTCGGCGACCCGGCCGGTGCCGTCGGTGCCGTCGCCGAGACCATAGAACCCCTGGTCGAGAAAGACCGGCAGGGTCTGCGGGGTGAGCGGTAGCCAGAACCCCTGCTCGCCCTGCACGACGACCGGCTTGGCGAAGGCCATCGCCCGCAACGCCGACGACCCCATGCCGATGACGATGTCGGCGGCGGCGTACGCGTCGTGCGGGTCGAGCATCGCGCCGGTGAGGGTGACCACCTCTGCGCCCCGCTCGGCGTTGGCCTTGTCGGCCGCCTGCTGAATCTCGGCGCGGGCCTCGCCGTCGCCGACGATCAGCAGCCGCATCCGCAGCGCCGGGTCGATGCCGACCATCGCCCGGGTCGCGGCGAGCAGTCCTTCGAGTTTGAGCGCCGCCGCCAACCGGGACACCGACACCACGGCGATCTCGTCGGCGGCGATGCCGAGGGCACGCCGGGCCGGACCGGGATCGGTGACCGGGGCGTTGGCGTCGGTGTCGATAGGCGGTTCGATGACGTGCACCTCGGTCCGGTGTGGGCGTTCCTGGGCGGCGATCTGCTCGGTGCCGACGATCAGTGGCAGGTGCCGGGGCACCCAGGCCGGGACCTCCATGGAGAGCACAGTCACCACGAGCGGCACCCCTTGGCGCAGGTACGCGCCGTAGGCTGCCTCCAGGCTGGGTGCCCACTCGTAGGCGTGGACCAGGTCGATGCGGCGCTGCCGGACGACGTCGGCGATGGCGGCGACGTTGCGCGGTGACGGTGCCTCGCCCTTCGGTGGTGCCTGGACGAACTCCAGGCCCCACTCGTCGACCATGCTCCGCAGCTCGCCGTCCGGGCCGTAGATGATCACCTCGTGCCCGAGCCCGGCCACTGTCGCCGCGATCTCGATGGCGTTGATCTGGCTCCCGCCGATCTCCATCGTGTGCAGGCAAGTGAGGATACGCACCTAGTGTCCCTTTCAATCGCGGCGAAGCCGCCCTGCCGATGATTCAACGGCTTCGCCGCGACTGTCCTCAAGAGTTAGGCGTGAACACGACATCTACCCAGTAGTTGTGGTTGACCGACTGGCCGGGGAACACCCAGCCGTACGGGTCGTAGTGGTACACACCCCCGCCGACCAGCACATGCAGTGGCGAGCGGTCCAGCTCGGCTTCGGCGAACTGGTTGGCGGTCACGGCGTACTGGCCGACCGACGTGTGGTATGAGGCCACATAGGTGGTGTTCGCCACAATGGGCACCGGCTGATCGAAGGTGACCGTCTGCCAACCGGATTCCGTCTCGTCGGTGAACACCGCCGTCGCCAACCGGACACCGTCCGCCGTCCAGAGCGACCCGCGATGCGTCCCGGTGTTGGCTGGGCCCTTGTAGAACCGGACACCGGTGACCTGACCGGCGACGTCGGAGCGGAACCGCACCCCCACCTCGACCGCGTCCTCGTCGGCCCAGTTCACCGCGGCGGGCACGTCCTCCGGGCCGAAGATGCTGACCGGCGGCGCCGACGGATCGGGGCTCGGCGTCGGTTCGGGGCTCGGCGACGGCGACCCGGTCGGGGTCGGCTCCGCGGTCGGACTTGGCTCGGTCGACGGCGACGGCGACGGTCCTGCCGGTGACGGGCTGGGGGTCGGCGTCGGGTCGGCGTCGGGGTCACCGGGTATGTACAGCGGGTCGACCCAGTAGTTCGCCGAGTTGTACGTTCCGGTCGGGAACCCACCGCCGGAACCGTACCGGTAGACCCCGTTGTCCCCCGCCGGGGCGCTCAACTGGCCACGGCTGTAGCCGGAGCCGAAGAAACCGCCATCGAACGCATAGTTGCCGTTCGGCGCGTAGTACGACAACACGTACGTCGTACCCGCCGACACCGCCACCGGCTCGGCGAACGCCGCCGACTGCCAGCCCGTGACGCCGCCCTCCGGGAACGTCACCTCCGCCAACGGCGCACCACCACCGACCGGCCACAACCTGCCGACCTGACTACCCACGTTCCCCGGCCCCCGGTAGAACCGCATCCCGACCAGCTCACCGTCCACCGACGGGGTGAACTTGACGCCCACCTCCACCGGGTCGCTCTCCCCGACCGAGGACTGCTGCGGAACCGCGTCCGGCTCGAACAGGGTCACCACGTCGTCGCCGTAGGTCGTGGTGAACGACCAGGTGTACGGCTGCGCCATCGTCGTCCCGTCGCTGCTGGCCCGCACCGATGCGGTGTAGGTGTGCAGCGACCGCAGCGCGGTCGACGGGGTGAACGTGGCGAGCCGGGTCGCGCCGTCGTAGGCGACCGTGCCGGCGACCGGCTCGGAGGCCGCGTCGACCAGCTCGAACTCCAGCGACGACTCGTCGATGTCGATGTCGAAGTGTGCGGAGGCCACCGTCTCGGCAGCCACCCCGGTGGAACCGGGTGTCGGCACGGTCGCGGTCACCGCCGGTCCGCTCTCGTCCGGCCGACCGGACGGCGACGGGGAGGGAGACGGGGACGAACCGTCACCGGTCGGCAGGAAGTACGGGTCGATCCAGTAGTTCGCCGCACCGTAGGTCAGGGTCGGGAAGCCACCACCGGCGGTGTAGTTGAACACACCGTTGTTCTCCGCGGTGGCGGTCAGCGGGCCACGGCTGTAGCCGGAGTCGAAGAATCCGGGGTCGTAGGCGTAGTTGCCGTTCGGCGCGTAGTACGACAACACGTACGTCGTACCCGCCGACACCGCCACCGGCTCAGCGAACGCCGCCACCTGCCAACCCGTACCCTCACCCTCCGGGAACGTCACCTCCGCCAACGGCGCACCACCACCGACCGGCCACAACCTGCCGACCTGACTACCCACGTTCCCCGGCCCCCGGTAGAACCGCATCCCGACCAGCTCACCGTCCACCGACGGGGTGAACTTGACGCCCACCTCCACCGGGTCGCTCTCCCCGACCGAGGACTGCTGCGGAACCGCGTCCGGCTCGAACAGGGTCACCACCTGATCGGAGAAGGTCGAGGTGAACGACCACGAGTACGGCGCGTTCATCGGCACGTCGGCCTCGTCGCGCGCGGTCACCGTCGCGGTGTAGGCGGTCTGCTCGGTCAGCGGCACCACCGGGGTGAAGGTGGCCCGACGGGCCGCACCGTCGTAACTGACGGCACCCGCCACCGGCTCGTCGGCCGGGCCGGCCAGTGTGAACTCGATGGTGGTCTCGTCGACCGGCTTGCTGAACACGATCGACGGGGTCACATCCGCCGGAACGTTCGCCGCGTCCGCGATCGGCACCGTCGACGACACCGTGGGCGGTGCGTCGTCGGCGGTCACGAAGGTCACGTCGGCGTAGTAGTTCGTCGAACCCCACGAGTTGTTCGGGAAGCCGGGTCCGTCCTCCCGGTAGACACCGTTGCCCACCGTGCCTGCAGTGGCGGGCGCCAGGAGGGGTCCCGAGACGTGATCGGTCAGGAAGTAGCCGCCGTCGCTGGCGTACCGCCCTTGCGGTGCGAAGTAGGAGACCACGTAGCTGGTACCGGCGGAGACCGGGACCGGGGTCGGGAGACTCACCTGCTGCCAGCCGGTCTCGGTCTCGTCGGTGAACACCGCGGTGGCCAGCACTGAACCGCCGTTGGTCCAGAGCGTGCCACGATGCTCGCCACCGTTGCCCTCGCCCTTGTAGAAGCGCAGTCCGGTGACCAGACCGTCGATCTGAGGAGTGAACCGCACCCCGACCTCGACCGCCGGCTGAGTGCTCAGCGGCTCGCCGTCTGGCCTGCCATTGTCGGTCTCGACGAACGCCTTGGTGTCCGGCACCGCTTGGCCGAACAGCGAGTACGGTCCGGAGACCGACAGGGCGACCGGATCGGACGGTGCGCCGAGGTTGCCGCTGTCGTCGACTGCCCGCGCCAGCACCACGTGTGCGGCGGTGTCGGTGGGCAGGAAATCGTAGGTCCAGGAATGCGTACCGGTGGTGGCCGGGTGCCAGGTGTCGCCGCCGTCGGTGGAGATCTCGACGCCGGCGACCAGCCCGCCGCCGGCGTCGGACGCGGTGCCGGTGACCGTCACCGGCGCGCCGTGGGCCACGGAGCTGCCGTCGGTCGGTCCGGTGATCGTCACGGTGGGTGCCAGCGCGTCGGCGGACTGGCTGGTCACCACGATGCCGCTCATCGGGGTGGTCGGCGCCGCACCCATGTCGGCGAAGAGGTTGACCGTGGCCTGCTGGATCGCGTCATCGGCGGGCGCGCCCGAGCCACCGTCATGGTAGGCGTCGAGCCCCCACGCCCACTGGATGGTGCCGGCCCCGAAGACCAGCGCACCGCTCGGTGCCCGGTACATGGTCATGTGGTGGGTGGTCTCCCCCGGCTTGTTCTCCGGGCCGTAGCCGACCAGGTACTCGGGGGTATGACCGGTGGTGGTGGAGAGCCGGAAGGTGCCGGCCGGTCGGAAGCCGTTGTCCAGGTCCTCGTTGGACTCGTAGCCGACGGTGTGTGGCGCCAGGGTGGCGGTCTGGCCCGGAGCCAGCTCGGCCACGCCGGTGTGTCGCCAGAACCGTAGCCGGCCCTGCTCGGCGGGGACCTGCATGGCCAGGTCGGTGTTGTTGGCCATGTAGAGGTTGCCGACCAGGGCGTTCTCCGGCTCGCGCACCTCTCCGGTCGGGAAGCGTGGGTCACGCCACACGCCGGTCCACTCGTCTGACGGGTCGATCCGCGCGTTGTCCCAGGTCTCCTTGTAGCAGACCAGGGTGCGGTACGGCGTACCGTCACCGTCGACGCTGTCCTCCCAGCGGACCTTCCAGTAGACCTCGTTGCCGGTGAAGAACGCCAGGTGCACTCCGGCGTCGCGGGCCGCCTCGACATTGGCCCGCTGCTGCGGGGACCAGTACTCGTCGTGCCCGACGGAGACATACACCTCGTGGTTGAGCAGCAGTTCACCGCGCACGTCCGCGTCGAGCCCACTGACGTAGCTGACGTCGTACCCGTTGCGCTCCAGGAAGCGGATCATCGGATACTCGTTGGCGAAGAGAAAGTCGCGCCCCTGCTGAGCGCCGCGGGTGGCGAACGGCCGGTTGTAGCTCAGCTTGTAGGCGCGGTACGCCGGACCTTCGCCCCAGTAGAAGTCCGCTCCGCCGTAGCGGTTGTACGCCTGCCAGGTGGTGTCCGAGGTCTGGAACACCAACTGCGAGGTGCTGGTGTCATCTCGCACGATGAAGGGGATGTGGCTGTCACCGCCGGTGTCCGAGCGAATGAGTCGGGCGATGTAGACCCCGGAGACGGCGTCGGCCGGCACGTTCCAGGTAGCGCCGACCTGCCAGGTGCCGCAGTCGAAAATCTGGGAGTCGGTGGCGCGCACGCAGTCCGCGTCGGTGTTGGCCGCCAGCGGCAGGCTCGGGGTCAGCGTGGCCCACTCCCGTGCGCCGTCGCCGCCGTACCAGCCGAGCCGGTAGACCTTGATCGTGTACGCGGACGCCTCGGTGCGCACCTTGAAGCCGATCTGTTCCCCTACATTCACGCTTATCGAGGTCGCAAAGCCCTGGATCGTGGGATCGCCGACCCCGGAAATGTCCCACACCGAACTCGGCGTTCCCGACTTGCTGTTCTCACAGGCAATCACGTTGACCGGAGGCGCGCACGGATCAGTGGACGCGGATGCCGCTGGCATCGCGATCATCAGGGTCGCCATCATGACGATGGCGGTCGCGACGGCGACGAAGTGCCGACTGCCACGATCAAAAAACTTAAATACGCCCGCCCTCACCGAATGTCCCTTCAGGAGCCAGCCCGACGCGATACCGCGTGCCTCCCCCAGCTACGCAGCGCCGACGCTACCAGCGTGAGTCAAGCTCACAACCGGGCATGTATCTGACCCTCGGCGCGACCCGGACAGCCCGCCCATCGCCCATTCGGACAACTGGCCCCAGGCAATGCGTAATGATCTGCACTCACACAGTTAATCGATAGACGATCTTTGAGATGCCGGATCGACGACCGGCGGCGGTTGATCCGGCCCGGGCGCGGGCTCCGGTGCCGGCGCTACGAACCGAACCACCGAGGGGTCGACGTGCGCACCTTGAGCGCCGGGTGGCTGAGTCGCCACACCGCACCACACATACCCACCATGAGTGACATCGCCGTGGCGTAGGTGCTGAAGCTCAGTGAATCGAAGGTGAAGCCTGCCGCGATCGCCACCAGCTGCACCGCGACGAGGATGGAACAGAGGTGCCGGTCACGCTCCGACGTCGACCGGCGCCGGGCGAGCAGCGCGACGACGATCGCGGTGACGTGCAGCGCGACGAGGACCACGACCCCGATCACGCCGTTGGTGAGCGCGAAGGCGAGCCACTGGTTGTCGAGGTACTGGTACTGCGGCGAGACCCAGGTCCCGGTCCCCCGGCCGAGCCACGGTCGCTGCGCGAAGTAGTACCCGACCATCTCGTACCGCTCGGTCCGCGAGGTGATGCTCGGGTCCGTGCTCGCCCCAAGGAACATGTTGGTGATCGTGGTGACGAGTGACGGCTTCGCCACCGCCATTCCGGCGAACATGACCAGACCCAGCGCCATCATGTTGTAGCGCATCCGCCACGCCCAGGTGGGCATCAGGACGAGCAACACGATCGCCAACGCCACGAATCCGGTCCGGGACATCGTCGCCGGGATCGCCGCCGCGATGAGCAATGCCAGAAATGCGAACATCTGCCGCTGCCGGGAAGTGGCCGAGAAGCGCGCAAAGTGGATCGCGAACGGCAGCGCCATCGCCATCAACAGACTGAACTCGATGTAGTGGAAGGTTGTGCTGGGCACCCGTACACCGCCGCCACGGATCTCCAGGCCGACGATCCACCCTTTCATCTGCAAACCGGGCACCCGCATGTACTGGGTCAGATCAAAGTACAAGAACGCCTGAATCAGCCCGACCACGGCGACGAAGGCACAGCAGTAGACAAACACCCGCAGTACGCCGTCAAGACGGTCCCAGTTGGGCATGCCGTCGGCGGTCAACAGGATCACCCCGGAGATCGCCGCCGCAGTCAGCATCCAGCGGTCCGCCGAGTTCGCTTCCATCACCGTCAGACCACGGAGGAACCCGATGGCGTACGACAGCAGCATCGACAACAGGAAAGCCAGGATCGCCCACCGCAGCGGCTGCGGGCCGGTGAGCACCAACCGGGAGTTGAGCCGGGCGGTCATCCACCAGAACCACATCAGAATTGCCACAACCAGCGCAGGACGCCCCAGGTCGGTCATTCCGGGCAGAATCAGGTGCGATGGGATCAGGGTCAGCAGGCAGACCATGAGCGACAACATGACTGGCGCGTCGATCCTGGTCAGCCGGCGCCGGGTGATGTAAGTGCGCTCGGCGATCCACGCTGGTTCGAGGTCTGCCGGGTGCACCCCGGATGACATCACCGGGTCCTGGCCTCGGTCATCGCGCCTGGCTGCCGTTCTTGGACGTCTCAGGCGGCGTCCACTGCTCACGGCCGGCTCCGGCCTTGGGCAGGATTATCGTCGCGTCGTCACGGACCGCGCGAATCACCGCGGTCTCGTCGTTGGCCGACGACGCGGGCGGCTGGTGGGGGGCCGACTGCGGCGTGCCGGGCTGCGGCGTGGCCGGCTTCGATCCGGTGCGCTCCTCGCCTGCCCCGTCGGCCCGGTCGTCGACCGCGCGGAAGGTCAACGAACCGTTGCCGACCAGTACCTGACCGCCGGCCAGTCCGCTACCAGCCACCGGCGCCTCGCCTGGCGAAGACCCGGCACCCTGACGCTCCTCCGGACGGTTCTCCCGCCGGCCTTCCTGACGCCCCTGCGAGGCGTTGCCGGAGCTTTCCTGACGCCCCTGCGAGGCGTTGCCGGAGCTGTAGACACCGCCGGGCTTGCTCGCGCCGTCGCGATCGCTCGCCCTCTGGTGCGGGACCGGTTGCGGGCGCGACACCGACCGGGTCTGATCGACCCGCCCGGCCATCGGTGGGATGGCGATCCTCTCATCGGTGCCAGCGGTGATTGGCACACCGGCCGCAGGTCGCGGCCGGCGGCGCCGCAGCAGACCGTCGATCCCGATGGTGAGCGCCGCGCTGAGCAGGACGCCGACCCCGGCGACCGCGATCATCGCCCGGTTGACCTTGGAGTTGGCCTCCTGGATGTTGTCGCCCCGGTCGAGACGGCGAGCGGTGATGAAGCTCTCCTCGCTCGCGCCGTAGTCGGCCTGCAGCCCGACCACGCTCGCCTCCAACCGGCGGACGACCTCCTCGGTCGTCTCGGTGGCCTGGTCCTCGGACTCGCCGACCACCTCGATCGTCATGATCGGCTGCTGGTTGTCGAGGGTGATCGCGACGTTCTCGCTGAGGCCGGCGGCGTCCAGTTGCTTGAGCACGGCCTGGTCCTGCACGGTGAGGGCAGCGGCCCGGCTCAGCGATCCCAGCCCCAGCTCCAACCAGGGGTTACGGGGCGTAACCGGGGCATCCTCATCCGGGGCTGTGTTGGCGGCGGTGGGCGGGATCAATTGAACATAGGATGTCGCGATATAGTCCGGTTCGACGCTCATCCGGGTCCATCCGGCAGCCGCTACCGAGATGAGCAGCAGCGGCGTCGCGACGTACCAGCGCCGGAACAGCAGTTTGGTGAGATCCCAAAAGTCCACTGCTGTCCTTCCATTGGGTGGCGAGGTCGGGGCGCTCGTCTTCCATCGTATGGCCAGCCGAGAAGCATGAAGGTACGGCGTGGCACGTCGAGCCCTCCGCCGGGTTCAGTGTCCGGCCGGGCGCGGCGCCTCCGCAAGCCTCCGACCGCCGCCCCATCCCGGACATATGTCCTGTAACGCCGCACCGAACGACCGAGCCACGCCGAGAGTCGCCAACACGACAGCACAGACTCGGCCGTCAGGGGGACCGACCAATGGGCCGGGTGGGCGCCCTGCAGCGTCCACCCGGCCCGTCGGATCGAGCCTTACGGCGTGATCTTGTAGATGTGGTACGTGTGTTCCTTCGCGAAGGTGTCCCGGATCGCACCACCGCTGATCGGCACCGAGCGGTTCTCGAACAGCACCTCGGCGGTGTCACCAGTCACGCCGGGCGGCAGCGCCAGCGAGTGGCCGCCGGTCGGGGTGTCCTTGCCGAGCATCGCGAAGACGTAGAACGAGCCGTCGTGGGCCTTGAGCATCGTGTCCAGCCCGTTGTTGAACTCCCACTCGTACGACTGGGTGTTCAGCACCGGCGCCAGGCTGGCGATGCGCTTGTTCACCTCGGCAACGGCCGGCCGGACCGCGTCACCGCACCGCTCCCGCAGCACGTGCTGGGAGATGCACGACCCGCCGAAGTTGTGGTTGAAGTACTGGATGCCCCGCGCCTCGTTGATCAGCGAGTTCATCACCGCACCGGTGATCTGCTCACCGGTGATGGTCGGCGCCCAGTCCTCGGTGAACGGGTGCCCCACCTCGACGAAGGCCCACACCGGCTGCCGATTGCCGTCCATCGCGTCGAGTTCACGCATCCGCTGCATGGTCAGCCCGTAGTTGGCCGCCCGCCGGCAGTTGTCCTTGTTCACGCCGTACGTCGGGCCCTCTGCCGGGGCGGTGCAGACGTGCGGGTCGGTGTACCAGTAGATGTCGTTGGAGACGACCGAGCTGAAGCCGTTGACGAACTTGCCGGCGTCGGAGTCCGACTGCCAGAACATCACGCCCTTGCCGTAGTTGGCGTAGCGCAACCCACGGTCACCGGACGGAACGGTGCCCGACTCCTTCTTCATCACGTCCAGCCCGCAGCCGTCCCGACTTGACGTACAGATCGGGCCCTGGCCGGGGTAGTTTCCGGTCCACGTACCGTTGCCCGGCCCGCCCCACATATCCGCTTCGTCACCGATCACCCAGCCGACGCTCTCGTTGCCCCGGTCACTGAACGGCTGCGGGATAAAGGCGTACATGCCGTTGCGCCTGATCAGCGCGACATCCGACTGATCGGTCAGCATGACGTAGGTGTTGAGGCCGGCCGCCTTGTCCCGGTCGATGTCCTGCTGGGTGTAGACACCCTCGTACCAGACGCCGATCGGGAAGAACGACGGGTCGGTCCAGCCGGAGGCACGGGCCTGCGGGAAGTTCGCGTAGTACGCGGGGCCGCCTTCCCACGGCACCCGGGGCAGGTCGAGCACGGCCGGCGTACCGCCGGTCGGCGAGGCCGACGGGGTGGCCGACGGGGTGGCGGTCGGGCTGGCCGACGGCGACAGCGACGGCGACGGCTCAGCGGAGGCAGTCGGCGACGGCGACGGTTCCGGCTGCTGCGACCCGGTCGGCTCGAAGGCGAGATCGACCCAGTAGTTGCTGGCCTTCCAGGTCTGGCGGGGGAAACCACCCGATCCGTAGGCGTAGACGCCGGCGGTGCCGTCGGCCCGCAGCGGACCGGCGGACACCGGTCGTTCGAAGTAACGCTGGGTGGCCCGGTACCGGCTGGTGTGGTACGAGGCGATGTACACCTCGCCCGCCTCGACCTCGACCGGCTCGGGCAACGCGACGTGCTGCCACCCGGAGCGGGACTCCCGTTTCGGTACGGCGGTCGCCAGTCGCTTGCCGTCGGCGGACCACAGGTTGACCCGGTGTCCGCCGCGGTCGCCCTTGGCCTTGAGGAACCGCACCGCGGTGACCAGTCCGTCGCGGTCGGCGGTGAAGCGCACACCGAGCTCCACCGGCCGGGTGTCCGGGTCGATCGGCACCCGGGACACGTCCGCCTCGGCGAACAGCGTATAGCCGTCGACCTGTTCCCCGGCGACCGAGGCGGTGACCACCGTCGCGGTGGCGAGGAAGCTGAACACCACCGCGCCGATCATCATCAGCCGGCCGCGCCGACCGGTCGGACGACGCAGCATCCGACGCCGGCCACGACCAGACCCGGCCACGCTCGCGTGCCGGCCGGCCGGGCCCGGCCCATGGTCAGCGACGGGACGTGGCGACGGACGACCGGGCCGCCGGGCGCGCGGCGATCCGGGCAAACCGGACGAACTACCCGTGGACGACCCCGGGAACGGCTCGTCCCGCCCCCCGTCCGGCTCGAAAGAATCCTTGCTTACCACGAGATGTACACCTCTCGGGACATGGTCCGTTGTCGGTACTACGTTCGGTGGATCTCCCCCAGGCACTCCCCGTCCCGACCGATCGCAGCGCGCTACGCCGCCCCATCGGGACCGAGGCTGACGTTAACCCAGGCCACGAACCTTCCCAAGGAACTTAATGCTCTCTTATGGCAAGCCGGCACGACCCTGAGCTCACCCGCAGCGAACGTGAATGATGAAATCCGCTCACCTCGAACATCGACAGATCGAGATCGTTTACCGGCCGCTCGGGCCGGCTCCGGAGGCGTCGACCGCGGAATGTGGATCAGCGGGACCACCGGTCGGCACACCGGCAGTGGTCCGTCCCCAACCGGAGCGCACGCTCCAACCAGGAGAACGCCGCCTTAACTCTGCAGCAACGGTGATCGCCACATAACAGAACGCGGCCGGAACAAGGTGTGGCGCCGTGAGTACGACCCTCCGCAACCAGGACCACGGACGGGAACCGGGCACCGGATCGAGTGCCAACTCGGCGCCCCGCGGATCCGTCCGGACAAACTCCCAGAACTCCGCGTTACCGGCCCGGGACCTGGCCACTCGTCGGACCAACTCACCCGTACGCCGTGGTGCCACCACCCGTACGGGCAGGTCAACGTCCCGCTTTTCGTCGGCTCTGACCACTGCGTCGAGAAACATGTCGTCGGCGATAATGTCCGGAAAATTGGTGAATCGCGCCCGCGCAGCGGCGGAGATTGCGATCAACCCACGACCGAAGAGGCGGCCGCTGAATATCGGCAACCGCGCATTGATCGCGTAGTAGGCCCGCACCGGCCAGGTACTCGCCGAGGTGTCGATCACCGGTCGCGGCGCCGCCGCCTCCACGCCGGGTTCGGCGATCACGGCGGCGAGCGCGCGTAGAAGTTCCACCGATACCGCGATGTCCGCATCCAGGTAGATCCGGACGTCTCCCCCGGCAATCTCGTCGGCGGCGTTGAGCGCGGCGATTTTCGACGGCGTGGCGATCTCCAGCACCCGGGCGCCGCAGGACCGGGCGACCGCCGCCGTCCGGTCGGTGCAGCCGTTGGCGGCCACGATGATCTCGACGTCCGGCCCGAAGGACGGCGATTCGGTCATTGCACGCAAGACCGGGCCGATCCCTTCTTCCTCGTTGAAGGCCGGCATGATGACGGTAATCTGCACAACCACGATGCTTCCATTCACGGACGATGCGACAACCAGTCGAATGGGCAACCTCACTATCGCCTAGCTGACACCGATTGGCCCATCCGGTGGACCACTACGCCGAGTACGGTGCAGCTTGTGCCTCGTGACCAGTACCCCGTTACCGCAAATAGGCATCGGATCACTCTGAGCAATGTCGCTTTTGATCCCGTTCGGGAAGAAGACGTCATCCGCCACGTCGTCGCCGCACTGGACGCCGGAACCGGCGGCCAGATCATCACCCCAAATGTGGATATTCTGCGCCGCGCCAACCGCGAAGAGGAGTGCCACAGACACATAGAGTCATCAACTCTGGTAGTCGCGGACGGTGCGCCACTAATCTGGGCCAGCCGGATCAGCGGTGACCCACTGCCGGCCCGGGTCCCCGGGTCCGACCTGATCTGGAGCCTGTCCCGGGCGCTCGGCGAGCAGCGCCGGTCGGTCTACCTGCTCGGTGGCGAGCCAGGCACGGCGGTGCAGGCCGCCGCCGTACTCCGCCGCGAGTTTCCCCAGCTCACCATCGCCGGCCAGCTCAGCCCGCCGTTCGGGTTCGACCGGTCCGAGGAGCAACTCACCCAGATCTGCGCCGAGGTGGCCGCCGCCCGACCGGACCTGATCTTCGTCGGGCTCGGCTTCCCCAAACAGGAACGGCTCATCGCCCGGCTCCGGCCGATGCTGCCGAACACCTGGTTCATGGGTTGCGGAGCGGCGATCGGTTTCGTCGCCGGGGTACACCGTCGGGCCCCCCGGTGGATGCAGCGCACCGGGTTGGAGTGGATGCACCGGCTGCTCCGCGAGCCACAGCGGCTCACCCGCCGCTACCTGCTGCACGACGTACCGTTCGCGCTGCAGTTGCTCGGCGGCAGCGTCCGAACCCGGTGGCGGCGCGGTGACCAGGCGACGAACACCGGCAGCGTGCCGGCGCTCCCGCCGACCCGGCACATCCCGGCCCCCCGGGGCAGTCAGGACAGCCAGGACAACCGGGACGCCAACCGTCCCGACCCGGTCGGCTCCGGGAACCGCCCGTGAGCCGCCCCGACGTCTCGGTCGTCATCGTCTCGTACAACACGAGCCAGCTGATCGTGCGCTGCCTGACCGAGCTGTACGCGAGCCTGACCCCGGACGTCACAGCGGAGGTGGTGGTGGTCGACAACGCCTCCACCGACGGTTCCGCCGACACCATCGCCGACCGGTTCCCGCAGGTCCGCCTGGTACGGCTGACGGAAAACGTCGGTTTCGGCCGAGGCATCAACCGTGGGGCGGCGGTCAGCACCGGGCGCTACCTGCTCTGTCTCAACCCGGACACGGTTCCGGTCGGCCATCCGGTCACCGAACTGGTCACCTTCGCCGACCAGCACCCCGGTCACGGCCTGTACACCGGACGAACCCTGCACCCCGACGGCACCGACGACAACTACTCCTGCTGGGGCATGCCCACGGTGTGGAGCATCTTCGGCTTCGCCAGCGGGCTGTCGACCGCGTTCCGCGGCCGGGCCTGGGCGGATCCGGAAGCGCTGCCCGGCTACGACCGCAAGTCGGTACGCGAGGTGCCGGCTTTGTCCGGCTGCATGCTGCTCATCGAGCGGGACCTGTTCGGCCGACTCGGCGGCTTCGACCCGCAGTACTTCCTCTACAGCGAGGACATCGACCTCAGCACCCGGGCCCGGGTGCTGGGTGCCCGCCCGGTGCTGACCCCGACCGCTCAGGTGGTGCACCTGGTCGGTGCCTCGTCCAGCTCCGAGGGGCAACGGATCCGGATCCTGCGCGGCAAGGCCACCTACGTCCGGCGGCACTGGTCGCCGCTGCGGGCCTGGACCGCCGTCCGGCTGCTGGTCGCCGGGGTCGGTCTACGGGCGGTGGGCAAGACGCTGCTCGGCCGGGACCGGTCCCGGGGCGTCGACTGGATCGAGGTCTGGCGCTCCCGCCGGGACTGGGCGGCCGGCTACCCGCCGGTCGACGAGGATCGGCCGACCACCGAACGGCTCGAACCGGCCGGCTGACCGCCCCGGCCGACCCACCCCGCGGGCACGTCCGTGCGTCGGCCGCACCTGTGCGGTCATCCGTCGTCGGCCTGCCGCTGCGCTGGTCCGGCGACCGGGACGTCGGCGAACGCCGCCACCGTCCGGTCGGCGTACGCGTTGGCGTCGCCGTACTGCATCGGGCCGTCCCAGCTGGTCGGCAGCGGCACCGTGATCTGCGGCGCGACCCGGCGGACCACCTCGTCGAGCACCCGCTCCACCTGGCCGACCCAGAGATGGCGGGCTCCTGCGACCCCGACCACCTCCGCCTGACCGACCGCGGCGAACCGCCGGGCCGCCTCGTCCGGCCGCAGGTAGTCGTCCAGCTCCGGGACCAGCGCGGTCAGTGGCTTGCCGGACGCCGACCAGGTGGCCAGGTCGGCGTCGGTGGCGAAGCGCAGCGGCGGCGACAACAGGATCGCGCCCTCGACCGCCGGGTCGCAGCCGTAGCGCAGCGCCAGGTCGGTGCCGAACGACCAGCCGAGCAGCCAGATCCTGGGCAGCTCGGCGAACTCGGCGTACTCGATCGCCGCCGCGACGTCGAACCGCTCCCCTTCGGCCGAGTCGAAGCTGCCGCCGCTGGTGCCGCGCTCGCTGCTGGTGCCCCGGGTGTTGAACCGGAGCACGGCCACGTCGGCCAGCGCCGGCAGCCGCCAGGCGGCCTTGCGGAACACGTGGCTGTCCATCATCCCGCCGTGGGTGGGCAGCGGATGCAGGCAGACCAGCGTGGCGACCGGCGGACGATCGGCTGGCAACGCCAGCTCACCGACGAGGGTGAGCCCGTCGGCGGTGTGCAGCTCGATGTCGCGGCGCTCGGCGGGCAGGATCGACATGGACCTGATCGGCTCGCTCACCCGGCCAGTCTCGCACTGCCCTGACCAGCCGGCCCGTCGGGGATCAGCCGTAGCGGGGCGCGGAGCGGGATCGCTCGACCGCCGGCCGCCGCTGCTCGCGGGCCCGCCAGCAGCCGGAGTGCCAGTGCCGCCGGTCGGTCAGGTCGCCCCGGCCGTCCGCCGGCCAGGCGACCACGTGCGGCACGCCCGGCCGGATCTCCTGCACGCAGCCCGGACAACGGTATGTCTTGGTCGCCGCCGGACCGGGCACCGACCGCACCATCCAGTCGCCGTCGCTGAACGACTGCACGGCGGCGACGCCCCGGCGCACCCGCTCCGGGTCGACCGGCTCGGGCTGGCCGGGATCGCCGTGGCCGGCGCGACCGGCGGACCGGCGGGTCGGGCGGTTGCGGCGCGGACTCATGATCGCAAGGGTACGTCGCCGGTGCGGCGCCCTGCTCAGCCGGCGTGGTCGCGGAACCCGCCACCGGTGCGGCGGCCGAGCCGACCGGCGGTCACCAGGTTGCGCAGCAGTGGAGCGGGTGCCAGACCCGGCTCGGGCAGCTCCCGGTGGATGGCGGTCTGGACGGCCAACGCCACGTCCAGGCCGACGGTGTCGAGCAGCTCGAACGGCCCGGCGGGATAGCCACAGCCGAGCTTCATCGCCGCGTCGATGTCGTCCGCCGTCGAATAGTTGCTCTCCAGCATCCGGACCGCGTCGTTGAGGTACGGCAGCAGCAACGCGTCGGCGATGAAGCCGGCGCGGTCGCCGCAGGTCACCGCGGTCCTACCGAGTGCCGCGCAGAGTTGGTGCGCGGCCCGCACCGCGCTCGGCGAGGTCCGGACGGTACGCACCACCTCGACCAGGCGGGCCCGCGCCGCCGTACCGCCAACGAAGTGCAGTCCGACCACGTCGGCCGGCCGGCCGGTGGCCATCGCCACGTCGATCACCGGTGCCGTCGACGGGCCGACCACCACCACCAGGTCGACGGCGGCCAGGTCACGCACGGCCTGGTGGTGGTGGTCGGCCGCCGGGACGCCACCGGGGTCGGCCACCGCGACGACGTCGACTCCGGCGGCGGTGAGGACGTCCGCGACGTCGGTCGCGGCGCTGCCCGACCCGACCACCCCGACCGTACGGGGTGCCGGCTCAGCGGCCTCAGCGCCGGCCACCGGGCTGAGGTCGTCCGGGGCGAGCCGCGACGAGCCCGGTGCCTGGTAGGTGTAGAACCCCCGGCCGGACTTGCGGCCGAGCAGCCCGGCGGTGACCATCTGCCGCAGCAGCGGCGCGGCCGCGTGCCGGCGGTCGTGGCCACCACGCTGGTACATCGTCTCCAGCACCTGGTACGCGGTATCCAGGCCGATCAGGTCGAGCAGCGTCAACGGGCCCATCGGCAGGCCGTGGCCCTGCTGCATGGCGGCGTCGATGTCCTCCCGGCTGGCGTACCCGGCCTCGTACATCCCGACCGCCTGGTTGAGGTACCCGAACAACAGCGCGTTGGCGATGAAGCCGGCGCGGTCGGTGACGCTCACCCCGACCTTGCCGAGCCGGACGCAGAGCGACTGGACGTCGCGGGCCACCTCCGGCGCGGTCACCACGGTGCTGATCACCTCGACCAACCGCATCACCGGTGCCGGGTTGAAGAAGTGCAGCCCGATCACCTGGCCGGGACGTTCGGTGGCGACAGCGATCTCGGTGACGCTCAACGACGAGGTGTTGGTCGCCAGGACGGCCCCCGGTGGGCACACCCGATCGAGCTCGGCCAGCAGGCGTTGCTTGAGATCGAGCCGCTCCGGGACCGCCTCGACGGCAAGGTCGACGTCGCGGAGTGCGTCGAGTCCGACCGCGAAGGTCACCCGGGCGTGCAGTGCGTCCCGGTCGGCCGGATCGAGTTTGCCGCGGGCGACGGCCCGGTCGGTGGACGCCGTCAGGTTGGCCCGGCCCTTGTCCAGCGCCGCCCCGTCCACCTCGACGGCGACCACGTCGACGCCGTTGCGGGCGAAGACCTCGACAATCCCGGCACCCATCGTGCCGAGCCCCACCACTCCCACGGTGTTGAACTCGCGCGCCATCTGGTCTCCGTCCGTCACCTGCGCCGGCCCTGGTGCGACGCGAGTCTGCCACGAACCGCCACACCGTCGTTCAGGAGCACCACGACCGGCGTCGTTCAGGAGAGCACCACGACCAGCCAGGTCAACCAGCCGACCAGGAAGACCCCGGCCAGCCCGGCCATCAGCAGCGTGCTGGGCCGACGGCGGGGCCGCATCGGCTGGGTGGGCTCGCCGAGCACGGTATGCAGCGGGGAACCCGGTCCGGTGGTCGGCCGCACCGGTGCGCCGGGCAGCGCCGCCGTGGCCGGCCGGGGGATCCGGGTGCCGACCGGATCGGTGAGCGCCGAGGCCGGATCGTAGAACCGCAGTTCCGCGCCACCGATCCGGATCCGGTCACCGTCGCGCAGCTCGGTCGGCTGCCGGATCCGCAGATCGTTGACCCAGGTGCCGTTCGTCGACTCCTGGTCGGTCAGCACCGTACGGCCGCCACCGGCGGTTAGCACCGCGTGGCACCGGCTGACCTTGATGTCGTCGATGGTGATGTCCAGGCCGGCGTCCCGACCGATCACCCGTTCCCCGGGCGACAGCCGGTAGCTGGCCCCCGGAGTCGGGCCGGTTATCACCTGTAGGAGAGGTAGCAGCGACTGGTGTTCGGACATCAGCTGGTGAAGTGCCTTCCCCCCTCGACAGCGACGCACGTCGCGCCACCCGTTGCAGCCTGCCAGCTCGCGCCGACCCGGGACATGGTCCCTTGTCCGGTGTTGGCCGCCGGCCGGGTCAGGTCCGCGCCACCGGTTCGACGGTGGTCCGCGACAACCGGACACCCGCCCTGACGCCAGGTGGCCAAGGCTGTCATTACATCGCCAAGAATCGAAGTCTCGCTACCCGCGAGTACCCTTCACGGCTAACCTCGGACAATACTGCGCGGCGGGCAGGCGGAGCGATCCGGGGCCGGTGCGCAGCCGCAGCTGTGTGGAGGAGGCCATGGTGACGGTGGTACGGAACCCGAGCCGACCGGTGGTCGACGACGGGCACCTTCTCTCCTGCCACCCGGCGACCGGTGCGCAGGTGGGCCGGGTCCGGATCGCCGACCGCGATCAGGTCGCGGCGGCGGTGGCGGCGGCCCGGACCGCTGCCGACTGGTGGGTCGGAATCGGCCACGCGCAACGCCGCCGCCGGCTGCTGCGCTGGCGGTCGCTGCTCGCCACCCGGATCACCGAACTCGCCGATCTGGTCAACCGGGAGTGTGGCAAGCCGGTGGCCGAGGCGGTCGTCGAGATCGCCGCCGCGATCGAACACATCGACTGGGCGGCCCAGCACGCCAGGCGGGTGCTCGGGGTCCGGCGGACCCGCACCCGGCTGATCACCGCCGAGTTCAGCGGTCACCTGGAGTACCAGCCGCTCGGCGTGATCGGGGTGATCGGCGCGTGGAACTACCCGGTGCTCATTCCGATCGGCCCGATTGCGTACGCGCTGGCCGCCGGCAACACGGTGGTCTTCAAGCCCAGCGAGTACACCCCGGTGACCGGACAGTGGCTGGTCGACACGCTCACCGAGGCGGTCGGCGCGGAATCGGTCCTGACCGCCGTGCACGGGCTTGGCGACGTCGGCGACGCGTTGTGCCGGTCCGGTGTGGACAAGCTCTCGTTCACCGGCTCACCACGGACCGGCCGCCTGGTCATGGCGGCCTGCGCCGAGACACTCACCCCGGTGGTGATCGAGGCCGGCGGCAAGGACGCGATGATCGTCGACGACGACGCCGACATCGATGCGGCGGCGGAGGCCTGCGTCTGGGGAGCGATGACCAACGCCGGGCAGAGCTGCATCGGCATCGAGCGGGTGTACGCGCTGGCCCCGGTGTACGACGCGTTCGTCACCGCGGTGGTGGACCGGGCCGGCCGACTGACTGTCGGTAGCGGGCCGGATGACCAGGTCGGGCCGATCGCCGTGCCCGGCCAGCTCGACGTCATCCGACGGCACGTCAACGACGCGCTGGCCGCTGGTGGGCGGGCGGTACTCGGCGGTGCAGCCGCGGTGCAGCCGCCGTACGTGCATCCGACCGTCCTGGTCGACGTGCCGCCCGACTGCGCCGCCGTCCGTGAGGAGACCTTCGGACCGACCGTCACGATCCACCGGGTCGGGACCATCGATGAGGCGATCGCTGCGGCCAACGACACCCGCTACGGGTTGGGCGGCGCGGTCTTCGGCAAGCGGCGGGGGATCGCCGTCGCCCGCCGGGTCCGCAGTGGAATGGTGTCGATCAACTCGGTGCTCACCTTCGTCGGGTTCAGTGAGCTGCCGTTCGGTGGGATTGGTGACTCGGGTTTCGGCCGGGTGCACGGTGAGGACGGGCTGCGGGAGTTCTCCCGGTCGAAGGCGATCACCCGACGCCGGGCACCGTCGGTGCTACCGACGATGACGTTCGAGCGGACCCCGACCGACCTGGCCCGTATCGTCAAGGTGGTCAAGCTGCGGTACGGCCGCGACTGATCGCGGGTCAGCCGGCGATCGGCTGGTGCGCGCCGAGGCTGGCCTGGTCGGCGGCGGTGGTGCCGGCGATCCACCCGGCCCGGTTGTGGCCGGCGATCGACCGGCTGGTCACCGTCGGGAAGAGCCGCTCGGTGGCCCGGTCCACCTGCTCGTCGCGGGCCGCCAGCACCGGAACCAGCGCGGTGCCGGTCCGCGCGGCCGCCTCCCGGCCGACGTCGTCGGCGGCGGTACGCAACCGCTGCCCGATCCGCACCGCGTAGGCCTCCAGGAAGGACTGGCGGAACGACCGGGTGGTCGACTGCCCGCCCCGGCCACGCTGCGGGCCGTTGCGCAGCATCGCCGCGGTGGCCTGTACCAGCAGCGAGGTGTGCAGCAACTCGACCGACTCGCAGTCGGCGGCGAACCCGACGACGGTGGCGAAGCCGAGATTGTTTGACCACACCGACCGGCAGCCGTTCGCCTCGGCGACCTGCTGCAGCAGCAACGCCTTGGCCTGCTCGTACGGTGCCTCCAGGCCGATCCGTACGGCCACCGGGTCGGCCTGCGGCCCGCCGGCACCGGGCTGCTGCGCGGCGAGCAGCGCATGGTCGATGCGGTGCCGGGTCATCAGCTCCTGGGCCTTGGCCGACAGTGCTTCGGCCTCCTCCGCGAACTCGGTCGACTCGGCCTTGGCCAGCAACGCCCGGATCCGGCCGAGCTGCCGCTCGTCCACGTCCTCGGTCGCGGACTGGGCCGCAGCGGTCGGCCGCTGGCGCTGCGGCCCGTCGTCGCCGGGGCGGACCGTGCCGGGCAGGGGGGCCACCAGCTCCAGTCTCGGCAGGCCGATCAGCAGCCCGGCCACTCGCACCGCGAGCAGCACGGCAGCGGACCGGTCCAGCTTGGCTCCGGCCGCCCAGGCGGTCAGCCGGTGGTCTGGCGGAGCAGCACCCCACACGTCGAGGTCGAGATCACGCAGTTGGCGGTGCCAGCGGTCGGCGACCGTCGCAGGCGCGTATCCGCGCAGCTGCGCCGCGACGTACCCGGCGGTCAGGCTCACCGCCCGCTTGCCGAGCTCCCGGCCGGCCACCCGCAGCACGTCGGCCGGCATCCAGCCGTGGCCCCACAGCCCGGCGGCCACCTGCCGCAACGCCTCGTCAACCGCCTGGTCCACCAGCCGGTCGTCGGCTGCGACCAGCGCGGCCACGCACTCGTCGAGGTCGTCCGGTCGGTCGGCCGTCACCATTCGGGCCGCCCTACGCAGCAGCTCGTCGACCCGCTGCGCCTCGGTCGGTGGCTGGTAGAAACCGAACCCGTCGGGGTAGGCCGCGCCGGCGGCCTGCGCCCGTTGGCGTTGCCGCTGCTCCCTGACCTTCTTCTTGGCGGCTCGACGCTGCTGGTTGCGCACACCCATCGGCGAACTCCAGAATACTCAGTGTCGGAGCTGGTCAAACTTCGGGCTGGTCAGAACAGGGTGAGTTCGTCCCGTTCGATGCCGCGCAGCTTGTCGTAGTCGACCACCACGCACCGGATACCACGGTCCTCGGCCAGCACCCGGGCCTGCGGTTTGATCTCCTGCGCAGCGAAGATGCCGGTCACCGGCGCCAGCAGCGGATCCCGGTTGAGCAGTTCGAGGTAGCGGGTCAGCTGCTCGACACCGTCGATCTCGCCCCGCCGCTTCACCTCGACCGCGACGCTCGCCGCACCATCGCGACAGAGCAGGTCCACCGGGCCGATCGCGGTCATGTACTCCCGCCGCACCAG
The DNA here is from genome assembly GCF_029581175.1 of Solwaraspora sp. WMMD937. Taxonomy (NCBI): domain Bacteria; kingdom Bacillati; phylum Actinomycetota; class Actinomycetes; order Micromonosporales; family Micromonosporaceae; genus Solwaraspora; species Solwaraspora sp. WMMD937. The sequence continues at coordinate 6,497,325 of NZ_CP120738.1, forward strand.
GGTGAAATCGTCACCGAAGGTGGTCGGGTTGGCGGCGAGCAGTTCCTGGAGATGCGCCTCCACCCCGTCCTTGCGCAGACCGGGGTCGACACCCAGGTCGTACGACATCTCCTGAAGAATCTCCTCCAGGGTGATCCGCAGCTCCTCGCCGGCCTTGTTGACCACCCGCCACATACCCGGCGTCTCCTCCAGCCGGCATGGTGGGCTCATCCAGTTCAGCGGCTTGTACGCCCGGTCGTCGGCGTGAATCGAGACCGATCCGTCCGCTTTGACCATCAACAGCCGGGTGGCCGGCGGCAGATGTGCCGAGAGCCGACCGACATAGTCCACCGAGCATCGAGCAATCACCAGCCGCACCCGACGAGGGTAGCGCCAGCGGTGCCCGCGTACCGCGCAGGGCTGGCGCGGCGGTGCGATCCTGGTGACGTGTTCGAACTGCTGACCGGGACCGGGCTGGCCGCGTCCGCGGGGCTCAACGCCTACATTCCACTGCTGACTGTCGGCGTGCTCGCCCGCTACACCAGCCTGATCACGCTGCCGGACGGCTGGCAGTGGATGTCCGACGAATGGGTGCTGGGCATCCTCACCGTCCTGCTGGTTGTCGAGGTCGTCGCCGACAAGGTGCCGGTCGTCGACCACGTCAACGACGTGGTGCAGACGGTCGTCCGGCCGACCGCCGGCGGACTGGCGTTCGGAGCGGGGTCGGCGTCGGAAACAGTGACGGTCAGCGACCCCGGGGAGTTCTTCTCCTCGGACCAGTGGGTTCCGGTGCTGGTCGGTGTGCTGATCGCGCTCGGCATACATCTACTCAAGGCGACCGCCCGACCGGTGATCAACACCGCCACCGCCGGGATCGGCGCGCCGGTGGCGAGCACTGCCGAGGACGCGACCAGCGTGGTGATGTCGGTCGTCGCGATCCTGCTGCCCGTCCTGGTGCTGGTCTTCCTGGTGGCATTGCTGATCGGCGGGCCGCTGCTGATCCGCCGGGCCCGGCAGCGCCGCCGGGAGCGGCGGGCGGCCCGGGCCGCCGGATACCGGGTCTGACCGGACATCCCGGGCCGCACATCGCAGCGCCTCACCGCCAGCGGAACAAGCGGGCCGCCAGGGCACCGACCACCGCCAGGTAGCCGACCATCACCAGCAGGTGCAGCGGACGAACCGCCTGCCCGGCCCAGCTGGCCTGCAACGCCTGGCTCAGTGCGCCGAGCGGGGTGAGGTCGCTCAGCCGGCGGATCGTTTCGGGCATCATCGGCCCCGGGGTCCACACCCCGGCGAAGAACAGCATCGGGAAGTAGACCAGCATGCCGATGGCGTTCGCCGCCCGTCCGGTCGACGCCAGCGCCGCGATCAGCAACCCGACCGTGAAGGTGGCCGCCCCGCCGAGCAGGAACACGCCGAGGAAGCTCACCGGGTGCTCGGGCAGCGGCACCCGGAACGCGACCGCCGCCGCGGCGACGGCCAGACCGACCGCGAGCGTCGTCGCGGCCACCGAGACCAGCAGCTGGGCACCGAGCAGCTTCGTCGGGCGTACCGGGGTGGTGGCCATCCGGCGCAGCACCCCGCGTTCCCGGTACCCGGCCATCGTCGTCGGCAGGGAGTTGATCGCGACGCCGGCGACCGCCAGCGCGACCACCACCGGCAGGTAGATGTCGATCGGACGCAGGCCGGCGAGCTCCGCAACGGGGGTACGGAAGCCCGGCATCACCACACCCAGCACGACGATCAGCAGCATCGGGAAGGCCAGCGACATCACGATCGCCGCCGGATCCCGCAGGAACAGTTTGACCTCCATCACGGTGAGCCGGCGTAGCGCGGTCATCGGCCACCTCCGGTGAGGGCGAGGAACGCGTCGTCCAACGTCGCCTGCTGCAGGCGCAGCTCGCGTGGCGTGACGCCGTGCCGGGACAGCGCCGCCGCGACGGCGAAGAACAGCTCCGCACCGCCGTCGACGACGACCTCACGACCTTCGATGGTCGCGGCGGTGACCTGCGGCAGCTCGGTCAGCAGGGCGAGGTCGAGCGATCGGTCCGGGACGAACCGGATCCGCTGCCCGCTGTCGACGCTGGCGGCCAGCCCGGCCGGGGTGTCGAGGGCGACCACCCGGCCGGCGTCGATCACCGCGACCCGGTCGCAGAGCCGCTCCGCCTCCTCCATCAGATGCGTCACCAGCACCAGGGTGACGCCCCGGTTGCGGACCGATTCGACAAGTCCCCAGGTGTCCCGGCGGGCCGCCGGGTCCAGCCCGGTGGTCAGCTCGTCGAGGAAGGCCACCTTCGGGTCGCCGACCAGGGCCAGGGCGACGGACAGGCGCTGCTTCTGCCCGCCGGAGAGCTGGCCGAACCGGGCGTCGTGCCGAGCGGACAGGCCGAGCAGGTCGAGCAGTTCCCGCCAGTCGGCCGGCTGCCGGTAGAAGGAGCTGTAGAGCTCCAGCGCCTCCCACACCTTGATCCGCTCCGGCAGCTGGCTCTCCTGCAGCTGCGCCCCGAGACGCTGGCGCAGCCGCGCACCGTCGCGCTGCGGGTCCAGGCCGAGCACCCGTACGGCGCCCCGGTCCGGCCGGCGCAGCCCGAGCGCGCACTCCACAGTGGTGGTCTTGCCGGCACCGTTACGGCCGAGAATCCCGAAAATCTCCCCCTCATCGACGGTGAACGACACGTCGTCCACCGCGACCAGGTCGCCGTACCGCTTGTGCAGATGCTCGATCTCGATGACGGACATGGCGTCGCTCCTCAGCTCTCCTCAGCCGGAGATCTTCTTCAGTGGCAGCCGGCGGACCAGCAGCCAGGTGACGGCACCGGCGACCAGCAGGGTCAGCAGCGCGATCGCCGTCCCGGTGCCAGCGTGTGCCTCGTCGTCAAGGCCGAGCATCCGGGCGAGGCCGAACCCGGTCCATTCGGTACGGAAGCCGATCTCGACGACGAACGCCGGCAGCAGCACCACTGGCAGCAGCAACGTCCCCCACCAGGGATTGAACAGGTGGTAGACGATCGCGGTCAGTACCCCGGCCGCCATGTAGCCCAGGTTGACCAGGCTGTACTCCAGCCAGATCGCGGCGGCGTCGCCTGCCGAACCGACCAGGTACGGCTCGGTGAGCCCGTCGAGCAGACCGAAGACGTCGAGGGTCAGGTATTCGAGGCCGAAGCCGAGCGTCGTCAGGGTGGAGAAGCCGAGGGCGTACGGCACGAGGAAGCCCCAGGAGCCGATCAGCGCGTCCCGCCGGGTGACGCCGTGGGCGACGAACATCGGCAGGTAGGTGCCGACGGCGATGATGCCGAACACGAAGGTGAACCAGCGCGGTGCCTGCAGGCCCATGTTCTGCCACATGCTCGTCTCGACCGTGCCGAACCGGGCGATCAGGCCGATGACCACGGCCCAGACCAGGTAGATGATCGTCCAGTACCACCCGGCCAGCGGCAGCGACCGGCGCAGCAGCGTACGGGTGACCTTCCAGGCGGTGGCGTTCATCGCCGGGCCTCCTTGTCCGTGGTGTCCGCCGTGAGGTGTACGAACAGGTCCTGCAGCCCGATCGGGCCGAGCTCCAGGCCGGCGGCGCGGGCGGCGGCCCGGTCGCCGTCGTCGACGGCCCCGAAGACGGTGGTGGACCGGGTGCCGCCGAGCTGCTGGCTGCCGAGCACGGTGCGTCCGGTGACGAACGCGTCGACGGCGGCGGCCGGGCCGGTCACCGCCGTCCCCCGGGCCCGCAGCGTCTCGGTCTCCTCGTGGGCGACCAGCCGGCCCCGGTGCAGCACCACCACCTCCTCGAACAGCGACCCGACCTCCTCGATCAGGTGGGTGGAGAGCACGATGGTGCGCGGGTGCGCGAGGTAGTCGTTGAGCAGTTCCTCGTAGAAGGCGTAGCGGCTGGGTGCGTCGAGGCCGAGGTATGCCTCGTCGAAGATGGTCAGCGGTGCCCGGGCGGCCAGCCCGAGGGTGACGCTGAGCGCCGACTTCATGCCCCGGCTCAGCCCGTTGAGCCGCTTGCGCATCGGCAGGTCGAACCGCTCGACCAGGCGGGCGGCGTAGTCGGCGTCCCAGTTGGGCCGCAGTGTCGCGGCGAGGTCCAGGATGCAGCCGACCCGGTCGGTGTCCTGGGCGTCGACCTTGTCCCGGACGAACGCGATCTGCGACATGATCGCCGCGTTCTCGAACGGGTCGGCGCCGCCGATGCGCGCCGTGCCGCTGGTGGCGGTCCGGAAGGCGGCCAGTACGGCGAGCAGGCTGGTCTTGCCGGAGCCGTTGCGGCCGAGCAGTCCGTAGATCTTACCCGGGGCGAGGGTGAGGTCGAGCGAGTCGACGGCGACGGTGTCGCCGTAGCGGACGGTGAGGTCGTGGGTCTCGATGCCCAGGCCGGTCACTGGTGTTCCCCTTCTGCTGCGTGTTGAATGCGGGCGACGACCTCGGTCAACGGGATGCCGATGATCCGGGCCTCGGTGACCATCGGGTCGACAACCTCGGTGAAGAACCGGTCGCGGCGCTGGCCGCGCAGCGTCTCGCGGGCGTTGGGGCTGACGAACATGCCGATGCCCCGCTTCTTGAACAGCACGCCCTCGTCGATGAGCTGGTGGAAGCCCTTGGCGGCGGTGGCGGGGTTGATCCGGTAGTAGCTGGCGTACTGGTTGGTGGACATGACCTGCTCGCCCTCCTGCAGCGCCCCGCTCAGGATGTCGTTTTTGATCTTGTCGGCTATCTGCTGATAGATCGGACTTCGATCATCGAACACGGGAGCACCTCTGGTTCACTGGTTCATTACTCGTGTAATGAACCGTAGCACCGGCGAACCAACCCAGTCCAGCCCGCCAGCGGTGTCCGTCACCACCACGACACCCGGGCGCCTTCCCCCGCACGGCAGGGGCGATAGTTGACGCCATGAGCGACAAGGCGGCGGACGCGCCGGCCATCGAGGTACGCGGGCTGCGCAAGATGTACGCCGGGACACCGGCGGTGGACGGGGTCGACCTGACCGTGCGGCGCGGCGAGGTGTTCGCTCTGCTCGGCCCGAACGGCGCTGGCAAGACCACCACCGTCGAGATCCTGGAGGGCTACCGCCGCCGCGACGCCGGCGAGGTCCGGGTGCTCGGCGTCGACCCCGACCCTGGTACGCCGCAGTGGCGCTCCCGGATCGGCATCGTGCTGCAGGGCACCGGCGAGTTCGACGAACTGACCGTCGCCGAGGTGGTCGGCCACTTCGCCGCCTTCTACCCGACACCGGACGACCCGGCGGCGGTGATCGACCGGGTCGGCCTCGCCGGCAAGGCCCGCGCCCGCACCCACACGCTGTCCGGCGGGCAGAAGCGTCGCCTCGACGTGGCGCTCGGCATCGTCGGCCGACCGGAGCTGCTCTTCCTCGACGAGCCGACCACCGGCTTCGACCCGGAGGCCCGCCGTGAGTTCTGGGAGCTGATCCGGTCACTCGCCGGTGCCGGCACCACCATCCTGCTGACCACCCACTACCTGGACGAGGCCGAAGCCCTCGCCGACCGGGTCGGGGTGATCGCCGCCGGTCGGCTCGTCGAGGTGGCACCCCCGGCCGAGCTGGGTGGTCGGCGGGACGCCCTGGCCACCGTCGCCTGGCGTACCGCCGATGGGACGGCGCATCGCGAGGAGAGCGCGACGCCGACGAAGCTGGTCGCCGAGCTGGCCGCGCGCTTCGACGGCGAGGTGCCCGGTCTGACCGTCACCCGCCCCACCCTGGAAGACGTCTACCTGCGGATGATTGGACACAAGTGAACGCGACCACCGGCGGCACCGCCGGCGCTGTGACCTCTCCAGCGGCCGGCGCCCCCGGCACCTCGGCGGCCGTCACCCGGGTCGGGCCGGCGCGGCTGGGGCTGCGGCAGGGTCGGCTGGAGATCCGGCAGTTCATGCGCAGCCGCGAGTCGGTCGTCTTCACGATGGCCTTCCCGGTCATCATGATCCTGATCTTCGCGTCGATCTTCACCGGCGAGATCACCGACGGTGTCCGGTTCACCCAGTACTTCATCACCGGCATGATCGCCACCGGGCTGATGACCGTCGGCTTCCAGAGCCTGGCCATCCAGATCCCGATCGAGCGGGACCGGGGTGTACTCAAGCGGCTGCGCGGCACCCCGATGCCGAAATGGGTCTACTTCGCCGGCAAGGTCATCATGGTGGCGGTGATCGGCTTCGCCGAAACGGTGCTCCTGCTGGCCGTTGCGACCCTGCTGTTCGACCTGCAGCTGCCGGACACGGCGTTCAAGTGGTTCACCCTGGGCTGGGTGTCGGTGCTCGGCATCACCGCCTGCACGCTGTGCGGCATCGCGTTCTCGTCGCTGGCCCGCAGCGGCCGCAGCGCCTCGGCGGTGGCCACCCCGGTGTCGCTGGTGCTGCAGTTCACCTCCGGCGTCTTCTTCGTCTTCACCGCGCTGCCCGGCTGGATGCAGCAGATCGCCGCGCTGTTCCCGCTCAAGTGGATGTGCCAGGGGCTGCGCTCGGTCTTCCTGCCGGAGGCTTTCGGCACGCAGGAGCCGGGCGGCTCGTTCGAGCTGGGCATGGTCGCGCTGGTGCTGGCCATCTGGTGCGTCATCGGCCTGGTGCTCTGCCTGACCACGTTCCGCTGGACCACCAAACGCGACGGCTGACTCCCTCTGGACCCGAGGTGCTCGCCCAAGGCTTGATGCCTCAGGTGCATCTTGATGCACCTGAGGCATCAAGCTCAACCGGTACCACCAACCCGACGAGCTGGCACGACCGCCGACACCTGGCCGTGATCGAGGACCACGACGGAATGGGACCACGGTCGGCTCACCGTCCGGCGTTCACGAAAGCGACGATCTCGTCGAGCCCAGGACGGTAGCCGTCGTTGGTGTCCACTTCGATCTCGGGTACGTCGAGTCGGACGGGCTGGAAGCCGTGGTGGCCGACAGTATGGGTCTGATGGTCACCGAGGTACGTATCGGCGTGGGCGCGCCGGGTTGCGTTTTCGTCCTGCCGCCGCTGGACGCGGTCGAAGGCCGTCTGCGCGGCGACCCGGCAGTGCACCACCCGGATGTCGGCGATTCCGATCAACGGCTGCAGGCCCGGCCGCCACAGGCGGTCCTGGAAAGCCGCCTCGGTGACCGTGGTGACCCCAGCGGTCAGCAGCAGTCGCAGCACGTTGAAGAAGGTGGGCAGGGTTCGAAGGGTCAGCTCGTCGCTCGGTGCGGCGATGATGCCGCCGGCAGTGTGGACCATGCCCTCCTTGATCTCGTCGCGGCAGATCGCCGGGCAGCCGATCCGCCGGGCGAGCAGGTAGGCAAGCGTCGTCTTGCCAGCCCCGGGTGGTCCGCTGATGACGACAAGGGTCGGCTTTGTTTCCACCACGTCGTTATAGCTCGGCCGGTGCACGGGCAGGGACGGCCCTGAGTAGTCGGCCCTGAGTAGTCATAGTCATCTACGGCCAGAAATATCCCCGCCAACTGGCCACCAGCGAAGACCGAACTGGCCACCGACACACCGCCGGCTGACGCGGATGATCATCCGCGCCCTGCCGAACGCTATCGAGGTGAGGCCTACGCACGTTATTTTCGCGTTTTAACGTGCGTAGGCCTCACCTGATCATGAACTACGGCCGCCCGAGCCACCCCTGTCCGCCCAACGCCGACACGCAGTCACTTTGGTTCGGCCACGAACACGCCGACTCCTTCGAGGGTCTCGGTCAGCCCGGTGGCACGGAGGATCATCATCGCCTTGCCGACGACGGTGTCCGAGACGTCGTACTCGCGGCAGAGCTGTGAGCGGCTGGGCAGCTTTGTGCCCGGTGGCCACTCGCCAGACTCAATCTTCGCTCGTAGCTCGTCGGCAAGAACTTGGTACTGCTGCTTGGGCATAAACACTCCCCGGATGGCATGCCCATTTGATCACGCTAACCAGCAGCAGCAACAGCGAGCAATGGGGAGGAACACGAGATACGTGAACTGTGGCGCCGGCAGCAGGTCCGCAGCCACCGCTTCCCGACGGCCCCCGGCGCGGCGGCGGCCGGGGCCTCGACCCCGGCGAGGTTAGTCCTCGCGCTGACTCGGCCGGTTGGCCGCGATCCAGGCCGCCACCTCGTCGCGGCTCCAAATGCGCATCCGGCCGTTGCCCACCACATCGATCGGCTCGGGGAAGCCTGGCCGGCGAACGATCTCCACGGCCCTCGTCCGCGACACGCCGCCGAGCATCGTGGCGATGTCTGCCAGGGCGACGAGCTTCACGACCTGAACGTAGGTCGGCAAGGTGTTACTACTTCAGCACTTACCGACTTGACACTGTCGAAGTGATAAGTGAGGCTGTTGGGCACATAGATGAGCCCGTGAGTGACAGCGGTCGGGGCGGGTAGCGAGTCACGCCGTTGGGCGTCCCGGCCCCGAAGGTTCGCCCTGGTCGCCGTACCGCCGAGGAGGGCTGCGGTGATCGGGGAGGGGTGGCCCCACCGGCATCGGCAAGCGGCAGGGCCACCCCGTCCACCCGTCACCGGCAACCCGGCACACGAATGAACGGAACCACCAGCGGCAGTAGCGAGCAATGGGGAGGAAGACGAGATGCGTGAACTGTGGCGCCGGTGGCAGGTCCGCCGGCGACGACGCACCATGGCCACCACACCACCGGCTACCTGGCCCGCCGGCAGCGCCACCGGCGTCTACCGGGCACCCGGCAACCCCGCCGGCCACAATCAGCGCGGGTCGGCGTACCGGCCGATCCGGCCCTGGCAGGTCCGCAGCCACCGCTTCCCGACGGTCGCCCGGCGCGGCGGCGGCCGGGGCCTCGACCCCGGCGAGGTCGCCGCGTTCCTCGACCGCGTCGCCCACGACCTTGGCATCGTGTACGCCGAACTCGAACGCACCTGGGAACAGAACGACCGGATCAAGGACGCGCTGCGCCGCTGGCAGTCCGCCCAGGCAACGCCCACTCGGCACGGCGTCTACCAGGCCGGCGCGCGCCGGTGACCGGGTCGACGCCAGCGGCCGGCAGCCGTGGCGGTCCGGCGCTGACCGTACGGACCGCCACGGCCGCCGACGTCGAACCCCTGGCCGAGTTGTTGGCGCAGGCGTGTGTGCTGGACCCGGTGGTGTCCTGGCTGATCAACGACCACGCGTTGCGGTACCTGACGATGCACCGGTTCTTCGCCGCCGAGCTGAGGTACGCCGTACGGCACGGCATCGTCGACGTGGTCGGGCACTGCGACGGCGTGGCGATCTGGTACCCGCACCCGGCAGACCGGCTCCTGTCGGCGGAACATCAGCGGCGCCGGTTGCGGGCCTGCGGTGACCGGCACGGCCCGTACGCGCACTACACCTTCACCGCCGGCCGCCTGGAACCGACCGGCCGACACCACCACCTGGCGTTCCTGGCGGCGGCGCCGTGGCTACGCCGCCAAGGCATCGGGTCGGCGCTGCTCACCGCGCATCATGCCCGGCTGGACCGGATCGGCATGCCGGCGGTGGTCGAGGCGAGCAGTCCACGGTCCCAGGCGTTCCACCTGCGCAACGGCTACCGGATCGTCCGGGTGGCGCACCTGCCGGCCGGCGGGCCGCCGCTATGGGCGATGCGCCGCTCCGGCGACCCGGTCGACCAACCACCTCTGGCAGCAGCACTACGCGTCAGCTGAACCGATGCGACTGCTACGGACGGTAGACATCCGTTTGGTGATCGATGCGGGTAACATGAACCGTTCGGTTGTCCTCGTCGATCCGGTAGATCACCCGATACGCGCCGCGTCGTGCCGAGTGATAATCGGTCAGTTCGCGGGTCAACGGCTTGCCGACCACATAGGGCCTTTCCAGCAACGGGCCGGTCAGGAACTGACCGACGGCCATCGCGACGACCAGCGGCAGGCCGACAGGTGGTCCCTTGGTCAGGGCTCGCCGGGCAGCGGGCGCTACGGAAAGTCGGTACGCCTCGTCGCTCACTGCTGTTCGCGCTCCGCGCGGTCAGCAAGCTGGCGCAGTAGTTCGTCAGCGTCGACGCCGTGGCCAGCGGCGCGCGGGCCTTCACCCCCGGCCTGAAGGCCGGAGCACTGGCCCGCGTTCCGGTAGCTGGCGTCGAGGTCAGTAGGTGTAGAAGCCCTGGCCGGTCTTGCGGCCCAGGTCGCCGGCGGTGACCATCCGCTGCAGCAGCTCCGGCGGGAAGAACTTCTCGTCGGCGGTGTCGGCGTAGATGTTCTTCGCCGCGTGCAGCAACACGTCCGCGCCGGTCAGGTCGGTAGTGGCCAGCGGCCCCATCGCGTGACCGAAGCCCAGCTTGCAGGCGGTGTCGAGGTCCTCGGCGGAGACCACGCCGGACTCGACGAGCTTGACCGCCTCGACGACCAGCGCGGCGATCAGCCGGGTGGTGACGAAGCCGGCGATGTCCCGGTTGACCACCACGCAGGTCTTGCCGATCTCCTCGGCGAACGCCTTCGCGGTGGCCAGCGTCGCGTCCGAGGTCTTGTAGCCGCGGACCAGCTCGCACAGCTTCATCATCGGCACCGGGGAGAAGAAGTGGGTACCGACCACCGATTCGGGGCGTTCGGTGACCGCGGCGATCTGGGTCACCGGGATCGCCGACGTGTTGGTCGCCAGCACCGCGTCCGCCTTGCAGATCTTGTCGAGTGCCCGGAACACCTCATGCTTGATCTCGATGCGCTCGAAGACGGCCTCGACGACCACGTCCGCGTCGGCCGCTGCCTCCAGCTCGGTGGTGGTGGTGATCCGGCCCATCGTCGATTCGACGTCATCGGCGCTGATCACGCCCTTGCCGGCGAACTTGTCCAGGGACTGGCGGATGCCGGCGACGCCCCGGGAGGTCGCCGCGTCGTCCAGGTCGCGCAGGATGACCCGCCAGCCCGCCTGGGCGGCAACCTGGGCGATGCCCGAGCCCATCAACCCCGCGCCGATCACTGCCAGCTGACCTGCCATCTCTTCATCTCCTCGTCCACGCGCCTCGACCGGATGTGCCAGCTGGCAGCTTATCCGGCGCACCTGAACGATCGCTAACCCGGTAGGGGCGGTCAGCCGCTGGCCGTACGGCACACCCAGCGGTCAGCCGGCCGGTGCCCCGGACAGCCGCTGCACCTGGACGCCGAGCGAGCACAGGTCGGCCACATAGTTCGGGTAGCCCCGGTCGATGTGGTGCACGTCGGCGATCTCGGTGACCCCTTCGGCGCAGAGCCCGGCGATCACCAGCCCGGCTCCGGCCCGGATGTCGGTCGCCCGTACCCGGCCGCCGACCAGCCGTTCCCGGCCGCGTACCACCGCGTGATGGCCGTCGGTCCTGATGTCCGCGCCCAGCCGCAGCAGTTCGTCGACGAACTGGAACCGGCCGTCGAAGATGTTCTCGGTGACCAGTGACGCGCCCTCGCTGACCGAGGCCAGGCCGATCGCCATCGGCAGCAGGTCGGTGGCGAAGCCGGGGAACGGCAGGGTGACCACGTCCACCGCCCTCGGCCGACGTTCCATCCGTACCCGGAAACCGTCGCCGGTGGTGTCGACGGTGGCCCCGGAGGCCGCCACCTTGTCGAGGGCGACCGCCAGGAACGACGGGTCGACGCCGCGTACGGTGACGTCGCCGCGGGTCATCGCGGCGGCGAACGCCCAGGTGCCGGCGACGATCCGGTCGCCGATGGTGGAGTGGCGGACCGGCCGCAGCTCCGGCACACCCTCGATCCGCAGGGTGGCGGTGCCGGCGCCGTCGATCTGGGCGCCCATCTCGGTGAGCATCGCGCAGATGTCGACGATCTCCGGCTCGCGGGCAGCGTTGTCGATCTCGGTGGTCCCATCGGCCAGCACCGCCGCCATCACCAGGTTCTCGGTGGCGCCGACGCTCGGGAAGTCCAGCCAGATCGTCGCGCCGTGCAGACCCCGCGCGGCCGAGGCGACGACCAGGCCGTCGGCGGCGGAGATCTCGGCGCCCATCCGGGCCAGGCCGGCGACGTGCATGTCGAGCCCGCGCGAGCCGATCGCGTCGCCGCCCGGTTGGGCGACGGTGACGCGTCCGCACCGGGCCAGCAGCGGGCCGAGCACGCAGATCGACGCCCGCAGCCGGCGGACCAGATCGACGTCGGGCTGACAGCTGGGTGCCGGCGGCACGTCGATGGTCACCGTGTCGGCGCGTGGCGAGCCGGCAACCGGCCGCAAACCAGCAGCCGACCGCGAGCCGGCGACCAACGACGGTCCGGTGACCGACAGCGGGTCGGCCTCGCTCATGGTGACTTCGCAGCCGAGTCCGCGCAGCACGTCGGCCATGATGGCGATGTCGGTGATCCGCGGCACGTTGCCGATCACCGTCCGGCCCGGTGCCAGCAACGCCGCCGCCATCAGTTTCAACGCCGAGTTCTTCGCGCCCTCCACCGGCACCGTCCCGGCGAGCCGACTACCGCCGCCGACCCGGATGACGTCCCCGGACGCGGCCGGCAGCAGAGCTGGCTCGACGGTGGCGCTGCCGGCGCGGCTGAGAATCCGTACCCTGTCGCTCATGGCCGTCCACCTCACCCGCATCTACACCAAGGCCGGGGACACCGGCACGACCAGGTTGAGCAACAACGAACAGGTCGCCAAGACCGACCCGCGGATCTGCGCGTACGCCGACGTCGACGAATGCAACGCCGCGCTCGGTGTCGCCCTCGCCCTCGGCGATCTCGACGAGACGCTACGTGGGATGCTCGGGCAGATCCAGAACGACCTGTTCGACGTCGGCGCCGACCTGGCCACCCCGGTCGAGCCGGAACCGGCGTACCCGCCGCTGCGGGTGACCGAGGCGTACGTCACCCGGCTGGAGGGGTGGTGCGACGAGCACAACTCACGGCTGGCCAAGCTCGACTCCTTCGTCCTGCCAGGCGGTACCCCCGGTGCCGCGCTGCTCCACGTGGCCCGCACCGTCGCTCGGCGGGCCGAGCGTTCGGCATGGGCGCTGATCACCCACGAACCGGAACGAACTAGTGCTCTTCCGGCAAAGTATCTCAATCGTCTCTCGGATCTGCTCTTCATCTTGTCCAGAACCGCAAACCCGGACGGCGACGTGCTGTGGAAACCGGGCGGCGGGCGCTGATCTCGACAAGATCGCGAATCAGCCGATGGCCGGACTGCACCACGTGGAGCTGTGGGTACCCGATCTGTCCGGGGCTGAACCGGGCTGGTCCTGGCTGCTGGGTGAACTCGGCTGGCAGGCGTACCAACGCTGGCCGGCCGCTCCTGGCGGTACGGCACGACGTACCTGGTGTTGGAGGAGTCCCCGGCGTTCACCACCCGGCGGCGCCGGCCACGGGGGGTCGCTGCTGTTCGCCGGATGCGCCTTGAGAGGTCAGGCGGCGAGGCTGCGTGAGCTGCCGCCCGGCAGGCTCGCCTCGAGCCAGGAGCTGAAGCCGGTGACCGTCGACTCCGCCATGGCGATCTCGACCGGTGCGTGGTGGCTGGTGCACCGCAGGATCACCCAGTCGTGCGGCAACGCGAGCCGCTCCTGCCCGCGCGGGCTGCGCCGGCTCTCCACGGCCAGGCCGTGCCGGGACAGCACCCGTTTGGGCCGCAGCGCGAAACTGAACATCCGGTACCAGCGCAGCTCATCACCGGCGAACCGGCCGAATCCGGACGACCAGCCACGGCCGTCGACCATGGTGGAGACCCGGAAGCTCAACTTGATGGTGCCGCGCACCCGGACGACCAGCGCCCGCCGGACGAACAGCACCAGGATCGCGGCGAGCAGGATCAGTACGCCGATCCCGAACCATTGGATGGTCGACATCGACGCAGCCCGCTCAGTGTCCGGACGCGGTGGCGGGGGCGGCCGGAGTGGCTTCCTCCGCGAGAATCGTCACTCCGTTGGTGGTCACTGAGAGGAACCCGCCAGCGACGTCGTAGGCGAGCTGCTCCCGCCCCGGCAGCGTGATCCGCACCTGGCCGGGCTCGGCGAGCTGGCCGAGCATCGGCGCGTGGCCGGGCAGGACGCCGAGCTCGCCCTCGGTGGTGCGGGCGATCACCATCTCGGCCTCACCGGACCAGACCATCTCCTCGACGGCGACGAGTTCGACGTGCAGTTGCTTGGCCAACGCGGACTCCTTTGATGGCGAGGACCACCCGAGTTTAATCGGGGCGATGCGCGGACTCCCAGCCGGGTGCCCGCCGGAGCACCGGTTACTTTTCGCGATTGACCAGTTCAGGACGGGTCAACACGAACTGGTCGAGAGTGCCGGCCCGCAACGCGGCGAGGCATTCGTCGGCGTCGTCGGTGAACCGCTCCCCCTGATACCCGCCGCCCGGGTCGGTGACGGCCACGCCCGGCAGGTCCAGCATGACGATGTCGTCGGCACGCAGTTGGCGCAGCGCCAACGCGAAGTCGACCAGCGACCGGCCCCGGGTGCCCACCACCACCGCCTCACCGGCGGCGTCCAGCACCGCGGTCAACCGACCCGGTTCGGTGATCAGATCCCGGCTGATCACCTGCTCGGCCAACGCCCGGACGAGCTGCCGTTGGTGCCGCTGCCGGCCGTAGTCGCCGTCCGGCAGGCTCTCCCGCTGCCGGACGTAGTCCAACGCCTGCCAACCGTTGAGCCGCTGCTCCCCCTGCTTGTACTCGGCCTGCGGACCGACGTACCCGGGGCCGTCGGGATTGCCCGGCCGCGGCCGGCCGTCCGGTTGGCGGTGCGCCGAGCGCACATCGACGTCAATGGTCATCCGTACCCCACCGACCGCGTCGACCAGGCGTTCCAGGCCGGCGAAGTTGACGATCACACCGGCGTCGAACCGGTCGATCCCGGTGCGGGCCGAGACCGTCGCCGCGAGCAGTTGAAATCCGGTCACCGGGTCCGGGTACTCGGCACCGGGCACCCGGCTGCCGTACGCCATCGCGGCGTTGATCCGGTCGACGCCGCCCGGGTGGCCGCTGACACCGAATGCCGGGACGTCCACCAGCAGGTCCCGGGGCAGCGAGATCAGGTACGCCCGGGACAGCCCGCTCGGCACGTGCACCAGCAGCACGGTGTCGGCCCGGGGCGCCTTCTCCGGCTGGTCGGTCGGCCGGTCGATGCCGGCCACCAGCAGGTTGACCGGGCCGGTGAGCCGGTCGTCCGGAGCGCTGTCCACACCGGTGCCGACGCCGACGTCGCCGAACAGGTCCGCGGTGGGTACGGCGGCCGCATACCGGTCGGCGACGGTGCGGCTGAGCACCACCACGGCCCCACCGGCGAGAAGCAGACCGACGAGTACGGCGAGCAACGCCAGCCGTTCCGGCCGGCTCAGCCTCGCTGGGCGTGCCCGGGTCCGATCCGGTTGCGTCATGCTCCGCCCCCCGTCCGCCGCAGAGCCGGTCGGGTACCCCGGATGGCCGTCGACAAACGCGACGAGCGCCCCGCCGCAGTGGCGGGGCGCTCGTGAACGACCGGGGCGGCTAGCGCCGTCGTCAGCTCTTCCTCCAAGCCGACGGCTGGCGCCGTCGTCAGCTCTTCCTCCAAGCCGACGGCTGGCGCCGTCGTCAGCTCTTCATGAGTTCCTGAGCGTTGCGCTCCAGGTCGTCGAGCCCACCGCACATGAAGAAGGCCTGCTCGGGGAAGTGGTCGTACTCCCCTTCACTGATCTTGCGGAAGGCTTCGATGGTGTCCTTCACCGGCACGTACGAACCCTTGATGCCGGTGAAGACCTCGGCCGCGTAGGTGTTCTGCGACAGGAACCGCTCGATCCGGCGGGCCCGGGAGACGGTGATCTTGTCTTCCTCGGAGAGCTCCTCCATACCGAGGATGGCGATGATGTCCTGCAGGTCCTTGTACTTCTGCAGGATCCGCTTCACCTCGGAAGCCACCGCGTAGTGCTCCTGGCCGACGAACTCCGGGGCGAGGATCCGCGACGAGGACGCCAGCGGGTCCACCGCCGGGTAGATGCCCTTGTCGGAGATGGACCGCTCCAGGTTGGTCGTGGCGTCCAGGTGGGCGAAGGTGGTGGCCGGCGCCGGGTCGGTGTAGTCGTCGGCGGGCACGTAGATCGCCTGCATCGAGGTGATCGCCTGGCCCCGGACCGAAGTGATCCGCTCCTGCAGCTCACCCATCTCGTCGGCCAGGGTGGGCTGGTAACCCACCGCGGACGGCATCCGGCCGAGCAGCGTGGAGACCTCGGAACCGGCCTGGGTGAACCGGAAGATGTTGTCGATGAACAGCAGCACTTCCTGCTTCTGCACGTCCCGGAAGTACTCGGCCATGGTCAGCGCGGCGAGCGCGACCCGCAACCGGGTACCCGGCGGCTCGTCCATCTGGCCGTAGACCAACGCGGTCTTGTCGATGACGCCGGACTCGGTCATCTCGTGGATCAGGTCGTTACCCTCACGGGTCCGCTCCCCGACGCCGGCGAAGACCGACGTACCACCGAAGTTGTTCGCGACCCGGATGATCATCTCCTGGATGAGCACCGTCTTGCCCACGCCGGCACCGCCGAACAGGCCGATCTTGCCGCCCTTGACGTACGGGGCGAGCAGGTCGAGCACCTTGATGCCGGTCTCCAGCATCTCGGTCTTCGGCTCCAGGTCGGCGAACGCCGGCGCCTTCTGGTGGATCGACCGGCGCTCGGTCACCTGCAGCGTCTCGCCCTCGGCCAGGTTGAGGCACTCACCGATGGTGTTGAACACCCGGCCCTTGATGCCGTCACCGACCGGCACCATGATCGGCGAACCGGTGTCGCGGACCTCCGCGCCCCGGACCATGCCGTCGGTCGGCTGCATCGAGATGGCCCGGATGACGTTGTCGCCGAGGTGCTGGGCGACCTCGAGGGTCAGGGTCCGCTCGCCGCCGGCAAGCGCGACGTCCACGTGCAGGGCGTTGAAGATGTCGGGCATCGCGTCGCGCGGGAACTCGGCGTCGACGACCGGGCCGATGACCCGGACCACGCGGCCGGTAGCCGATGCGGTCGCTCCGGTTGCCTGGGTTTCTACAGAGGCAGTCATCACACTTCACTTCCCGCCGCCGCGAGCGCGTTGGCGCCGCCGACGATCTCGCTGATCTCCTGAGTGATCCCGGCCTGACGCGCCGAGTTCATTAGCCGCGTGTACTTCTCGATCATTTCCTCGGCGTTGTCGGTGGCGCTCTTCATCGCCCGCCGCCGGGCCGCCGATTCACTCGCCGCCGATTCGACCAGTGCCGCGTAGATCCGGGTGTTGATGTACTTCGGCAGCAACGCGTCGAGCAGCGCCTCGGCGTTCGGCTCGAACTCGTACGCCGGCAGCACCCCAGCGGCGTCCCTCGGCTCGTCCTTGACCTCCATCGGGCCGAGGATCCGGGGCACCGGGGTCTGCGTCATCAGCGACTTGAACTCGGTGGAGACGATGTGCAGTTCGTCCACCCCGAGCACCTGGTCGGCCCCGCCGCCGTCGGTGTCGTCCGCGCCGCGCTGGAACGCCGCGATCAGCGTCTGGCCGACCTCGCGGGCGTCGGCGAAGCCGGGCTGCTCGGAGAAGCCGGTCCAGCTCGCTTCGATCGGCCGGTTACGGAACCGGTAGTACGAGACGCCCTTACGGCCGATCACGTACAGCACCGGTTCCTTGCCGTCGGCCTTCAGCCGCTCGATGAGCGACTCCGCTGTCTTGATCGCGTTGGTGCTGTACCCGCCGGCCAGGCCCCGGTCGCTGGTGACCACGAGCACACCGGCCCGGCGCACCTTCGGACGTGCGGTCAGCAGCGGATGGTCGACCGAGGCATTGGAGGCCAGCGCGGTGAGCACACCGGTGATCGCGTTGGCGTACGGCAGCGAGGCCGCCACCCGCGCCTGGGCCTTGGCGACCCGACTCGTCGCGACGAGCTCCATCGCCTTGGTGATCTTCTTCATCGACTTCGCCGAGCGAATCCGCTGGCGGAGTACCCGAACCTGCGCTGGCATCCGGAACCGCCCTATTCCTTCTCGGCGTCAGCGTCGGCGACGTACCGGGTGACGCTCTCGCGTTCCTGCTCGCCCTCCAGTGCCTCGGCCGGCGCCTCGTTGACCACCCGCTCCGGGTCCTTGGACAGGAACATCTGCTTGAACTTCTCGACCGCGTCGGACAGCGTCGCGATGATCTCGTCGTCCCAGTTGTGCGCGGCGATCGAGTCCAGCGTGCCGGAGTGGGAGTGCCGCAGGTACTCCAGGAACTCCGACTCGAACCGCCGGATCTCGCCGACCGGGATGTCGTCGAGCTTGCCCTCGGTGCCGGACCAGACCGAGACGACCTGCTCCTGCACCGGGAACGGCGAATAGTTCGGCTGCTTGAGCAGCTCGACCAGGCGGGCACCGCGCTCCAGCTGGTTGCGCGACGCCTTGTCCAGGTCGGAGGCGAGCGCGGAGAACGCCTCCAGCTCGCGGTACTGGGCCAGGTCCAGCCGCAGCCGGCCGGCGACCTTCTTCATCGGCTTGACCTGCGCGGCGCCACCGACCCGGGAGACCGACGTACCGACGTTGATCGCCGGCCGCTGGCCCTGGTTGAACAGGTCGGTCTCCAGGAAGATCTGCCCGTCGGTGATCGAGATGACGTTGGTCGGGATGAAGGCCGAGATGTCGTTGGCCTTGGTCTCGATGATCGGCAGACCGGTCAGCGAGCCGCCGCCCAGCTCGTCGGAGAGCTTCGCGCACCGCTCCAGCAGCCGGGAGTGCAGGTAGAAGACGTCACCCGGGTACGCCTCACGGCCCGGCGGACGGCGCAGCAGCAGCGACACCGCGCGGTACGCCTCGGCCTGCTTGCTCAGGTCGTCGAAGACGATCAGCACGTGCTTGCCGGCGTACATCCAGTGCTGGCCGATCGACGACCCGGTGTACGGAGCGATGTACTTGAAGCCGGCCGGGTCGGAGGCGGGCGAGGCGACGATGGTGGTGTACTCCATCGCGCCGTGCTCCTCCAGCACGCCCTTGATCGAGGCGATGGTGGAAGCCTTCTGCCCGATCGCCACGTAGATGCAGCGGACCTGCTTGGCCGGGTCGCCGGACTCCCAGTTGGCCCGCTGGTTGAGGATCGTGTCCAGCGCGACGGTGGTCTTACCGGTCTTGCGGTCGCCGATGATCAGCTGCCGCTGGCCGCGACCGATCGGGGTCATCGCGTCGATCGCCTTGATACCGGTCTGCAGCGGCTCGGACACCGACTGGCGGGCCATCACGTTCGGCGCCTGCAGCTCCAGCTCGCGGAAGCCGTCGTTGGCGATGTCCCCGAGGCCGTCGATCGGCTCACCGAGCGCGCTGACCACCCGGCCCAGGAAGGCGTCGCCGACCGGGACGGAGAGCACCCGGCCGGTGCGCTTGACGCGCTGGCCCTCCTCGATGCCGGCGTAGTCGCCCAGGACGACCACACCGATGTCACGTACGTCGAGGTTCAACGCCACGCCCAGCGTGCCGTCCTCGAATTCCAGCAGTTCGTTTGCCATCGCCGAAGGCAGGCCCTCGACGTGGGCGATGCCGTCCCCGGCGTCCGCCACGGTGCCGACCTCTTCACGAGACAGCTCCGGCGTGTAGGAGGAGACGTAGCGTTCTAGGGCACCACGGATCTCGTCCGACGAGATGGTCAGCTCGGCCATCCTCTGCTTCCTCTATGTCTAGTGGCCCGGATGAACCCGGAACGGCATGGACTGAATCAGCGCCCGGCGAGCGCCTTGCGAGTGTCGATGAGGCGGCGCCGAACGGTGCCGTCGTACAGGTCGGAACCGATCCGTACGCTCATCCCGCCGAGTACGGCGGGGTCGACCGTCAACTTGACGGATACCTCCCGACCGTACATCTCGGCCAACGTGGCGCCCAGCCGCTGCTCCTCGGGCTGGGTCAGTGGTGCGGCGACCGTGACGTGCGCGACCTGCCGGTCCCGCCGGGCGGCGGCCAGCTCGACCAGCCGGCCCAGTCCGGCGCCGACGGATCGCCCGCCGAAGCCCCGGACCGCCTGCTCGGCGAGGCGCACCGTGGCCGGCAGCGCCTTTCCGGTGAGCAGCGTGCGGACCAGTTCGACCCGCCGGTCGGCCGGCACGACGACGTCACCGACGACGGCACCCAGCTGCGGGTCGCCGTCGATGATCTTGCCGAACCGGAACAGCTCGTCCTCCACCTCGGCCAGCTCGCCGGCCGACTCGGCACCGGCCAGTGCGGTGTCGACGCCGAGTCGCTCGGTGGCGTCGAGCAGCTCCGACGGCGCCGACCAGCGGGCCGCGACGACCGCGTCGAGCAGGTCGAGGCTGTCCGCGCCGATCTTCCCTTCGAACAGGCCGCGCAGCAGCCCGGTCCGGTCGTCGGCGGGCCGGGCCGGGTCGGCCAGCGCCCGCCGCAGCCGGGGCTGACGGCGCAGCAGATCAGCCACCGAGAGGATCTCGTCGGCCGTGGTCGCGACCGCCGTCGGGGCGGCACCGGCAACGTAGCCGACCAGTCGCTCGGTCACCGCGGCGTAGGACTCCCGGCTGGTGGCGGACTGCATCAGCGGGCCCCCGCGTTCTCCAGGTCGGCCATGAACCGCTCGACGGTGCCCTTACGGCGGGCCTCGTCGGCGAGCGCGTCCCCGACGATCCGGCCGGCCAGGTCGACCGCGAGCGTGCCGACCTCGGCGCGCAGCTCCCGGATGATGGTCTGCCGCTCGGCGGCGAGCTGCTCCTTGCCGGCCGCGATGATCCGGTCGGACTCCTCCCGCGCCTTGGCGAGGATGTCCTGCCGGATCCCTTCGGCGTCGGCCCGGGCGTCGTCGCGGATGCGGGCCGCGTCGGTACGCGCCTCGGCCAGCTGGGCCTTGTACTGCTCCAGCAGCTGGTTCGCCTCGGCCTGGGCGGCCTCGGCCCGCTTGATGCCGCCCTCGATCGCCTCGACCCGCGCCTGGTACATCGCTTCCATCCGCGGGAACACGAACTTCAGCAGTACGGCGACGAGCAGCCCGAAGGCGATCAGGCCGACGATGATCTCGGACAGCGGCGGGAGCAGGATGTTCCCGCCCTCTTCCGCGGCGATGTACGTGACTTCTTCGTACATGGACACTTCCCTTCGCCCGGACCGGCGCTCGCGCAACCGGTCACCGAGTCAGACCGCCAGTGGGCCTAGAGCGCGAACGCGAGCACCAGACCGAGCAGGGCGAGCGCCTCGATCACGGCGAAGCCCATGAACATGTAGACCCGGGTCAGGCCGGCGCTCTCCGGCTGGCGGGCGGTCGCCTGGATGTAGGCGGCGAACACCAGACCAACGCCGATACCGGGGCCGAGGGCGGCGATGCCGTAGCCGATGGCGTTCAGGCTGCCGGTGATCTCCATGGTTGTTTTCCTCCTGCGTTGAACGCGTGTCCGTCACGCGCACGTTTAGGTGAATGTTCAGTTGTCGTCCACGCGGCTGACCCATGGACGTGTATCGGTCGAGGGAGGCGGAATCAGTGCGACTCGGCCAGGGAGTGCTGCAGATAGGTCGCGCTGAGCAGGGTGAACACGTACGCCTGGAGAACCATGATGCCGAACTCGAAGAAGGTCATCACGATCGCCATGCCCCAGCTCAGCACCGCGATGGGCTTGATGAACAGGCTGTCGGCCTGGAACAGCGCCACGCCGCCGAGGGTGAAGACCAGCAGGATCATGTGGCCGGCGAACATGTTGGCGAAAAGTCGGACCGACAGCGTGACGGGCCGCAGGATCAGGTTCGAGACGAACTCGATCGGCACCAGGATCGGCTGCACCCACAGCGGCGCGCCGGAGACCCAGCAGACGTGCTTGACGTAACCGACGAAACCCCACTTGGCGATGCCGTGGCCGATGTAGAGCAGCCAGCTGACCAAGGCCAACACCATCGGGAAGGCGATGTGCGACATCGGGGAGATCTGGGCGAACGGGACGATGCCCCAGAGGTTGTTCAGCAGGATGAAGCAGAACAGCACCGTCAGGTAGGGCGCGAACCGCACCCCGTCCCGGCCGATGACGTCCCGGGCGATGTTGTCGCGAACCATGCCGTACACCGACTCGGCCAGCCACTGGCCCTTGGTCGGCACCAGCTTCGGGCTGCGGTAGGTAACCAGGAAGAAGATCATCACCAGTGCGGCGGCGATCCAGAGCAGCAGCGTGATCTTGGTGAAGGCGGCCGCCCAGGCGGTGCCGTCCAACCCGGGGATCAGGCTGCGGAAGTCGAAGGCATCCACGCCGGGAGGGAACTCCGCGGCGAGAACGGTCGGCTGCTCAATCAACGCGCATCCTCCGTTGGTCGGGCCTGGTTCACGCGCCCAGCTTCTTAACGGTCAGGTAGACCCCGGCCGCCGTCCCGCCGATCAGCCCGATCAGCAGCCCGACGTTGGGCAGGTCCAGCCAACGGTCGACGAGCCACCCCGCGCCGCCCCACACGGCCATCCCGCCGAGCAGATAGCCGATCGCGGCAAACCCGGTGTCGGCCCCCGAGGGACCTGCGGGTTCGGAAGGTGGTTCACCGGCCATGACGCCGGAAACATATCAGGGCAACGATGAAGGCTGTGCGTCACCCCCCGCACAACCCTCGTTGTGTGGGCGACCCGGTCGCACATCAGATGGGTGCACACGCTACTCCTCTTCCGCCCCGGTCGGTATCCACTCCCCACACCACCGGCGATCTCGGCCTCAGCGTAGGTCAAATCCGACAAATCCTCGCGAATATCGTTGATCCTCGCCGCTGACCCCGCCGTCGATGGGCACCCGGGGTCACCGGATGATCAGCGCGGATCGATTTCCACGTACGGGATCCGGGCCCGGAAGGTCCACCACACCTGGGCCGTGATCCATCCCACTGTTGCCACGATGATCGCCACCGCCAGCATCCGCTGCCCCGGCCAGTCCGACGCCGCCACCGCGAACACCGCCACCCCGAGCAGCGCGAACTTCAGGCTGTAGGTGAGCAGGCCCACACTGAGCACCATCCGCGGATGCACCGAGTCCGCCCAGGCCAGCGCCAGGCTGGAGGCCACATAGCTGGCCGCCACCAGCGCGACACCGACGACGGCGCCGACCGCCCCCGGGACTCCGTCCAGCCAGCCGCCGACCCCGGCGAGCACCACCAGCAGCACCGCCGACACCATCGACGGCACCGGCAGATGCCGCAGCCGACTGCGCATCACCGGACGACCTCCGCCTGCATCCTCTGCCCGCCCCGCCGATCTCAGGGCAGCAGCGCCACGCCGAGCGCTCCCACCGTCTCCTCGATCTCGTCGGCCACCCGGGCGAAGGTGTGGTCGCCGCGCCCCCACGGGTCGTCCAGATCGTCCCCCGGCTGCGGACCGGCGCCGGACCGGACCGCGGCGACCGCGGCGACCAGTGCCGCGCCCCGGGCGTGCACCGCCTCCGGGGTGACCGCCGCGTCCGGACTCGACCGGGCACCGGGCAGCCCGGCCGCGTCCACCGCCGGCAGCAACCGGCCGAACTCGCCGAGCACGAAGGTGCGTTCGGCGGCATCCGGGCGCAACGCGAGCACGTACTCGAGCTGGTCGGCGGTGGCGGTGAGGACCAGATCGGCGGCGTCGATCTGGTCGGACCGCAGCTTACGGGCGGCGAAGCCGTCGACCTGCCCGCCCCGGGCAAGCACCTGGCGGGCCGCCGGCGGGTTCATCTCCTCGCCGGCGTGCCAACCACCGGTGCCGGCGCTGTGGCTGTGCAACAGCTCCTCGACCGGCGGCGCGACGGCCGGACCGAGGCGGTCCAGCCGCTGCTCGAGCGCCAGCACCAGCAGCCGCTCGGCCATCGGCGAACGGCAGATGTTGCCCATGCAGACATGAAGAACGGTGAACGGCGGCACTAGGACTCCGTACCGATGATGTCCGGGACCACGTCACGCAGCTTCTCGATCGGGATCGCGCCGTCACGGACCACCCGGGGCACGTCGCCGGTCAGGTCGACGATGGTGCTGGGCACGGGGTCGGGGCACGGGCCGGCCTCCAGGTACGCGCGAACCGAGTAGCCGAGCTGGTCCCGGGCCTCGGCAGCGGTCACCGCCGGCGGCCGGCCGGTCTTGTTCGCCGATGAGACCGCCATCGGCCCGGTCTCCCGCAGCACCTCCAGCGCCACCGGATGCAGCGGCATCCGAATCGCCACGGTGCCGTTGGTGTCCCCCAGGTCCCAGTTCAGGCTGGGCGCGTGCTCAACGATCATGGTGAGCGCCCCCGGCCAGAAGGCGTCGGCCAGGTCGCGGGCGGGCTGCGGCAGGATCAGCACCAACCCGTCGAGGGTGTGCCGGGAACCGACCAGCACCGGCGGCGGCATCTGCCGGTCCCGGCCCTTGGCGTTGAGCAGCGCGGTGACCGCGTACGAGGTGAAGGCGTCGGCACCGACGCCGTACACGGTGTCCGTCGGCAGCACGATTAGCTCGCCGTTCTTGACCGCCTCGATCGCCGCGGCGATGCCTTTGTCACGGTCGGCGGCGGACCGGCAGTCATAGAGCATCACGGTGTGCCAGTCTGCCACGTGCCCGACCGCTGATCCGCACCGATCACCTCCAGCTGCCGTCAGCCCGTCCGGCGGGCGGTCACGAAACGCGGCCGGCCGGCCAGGTCGCGGTGGCTGGTGACAGCGTCGAACCGGCCGGCGGCGGCGACCAACGTGACGACCGCGGCGGCGTGGCCGTCGTCGTGCTCCACGCCGAACAGCCCGCCGGGACGCAGCAGGGTCACGGCGCGGTGCACCACCGGTCGGATGACCGCCAGGCCGTCCGGCCCGCCGAAGACCGCCTCGGCCGGGTCGTGCCTGGCGACCTCCGGCGGCACCGGGGTGTCGTCCGGTACGTACGGCGGGTTGCACAGCAGCACGTCCACGTGGCCGGCGAACTCGCCGAGCAGGCCCGGATCCCGGACGTCGCCGGCCAGCACCTCGATCGCCCGGTCCCCGGCGGCGGCCCGTCGCCGGGCGTTGCGGCGCAGCCAGCGCAGGCTGTCCGCCGAGCGTTCGACCGCGACCACCCGCGCCGTCGGAACCTCGTGCGCGACCGCCAGTGCCACCGCGCCACTGCCGCTGCACAGGTCGACGACGACCGCCTCGCCGGGCTGGTCACGCAGCGCGTCGACGCCCGCCCCGGCGAGCAGTTCG
Organism: Solwaraspora sp. WMMD937; assembly: GCF_029581175.1. Lineage (NCBI taxonomy): Bacteria > Bacillati > Actinomycetota > Actinomycetes > Micromonosporales > Micromonosporaceae > Solwaraspora > Solwaraspora sp. WMMD937. The sequence continues at coordinate 6,522,250 of NZ_CP120738.1, forward strand.
GTCTCCGGCCGGGGCACGAAGACCCCCGGCCCCACCGCGAGCTCCAGATAACGAAACGGTGCCGATCCGGTGAGGTGCTGCACCGGTTCTCCAGCCGCCCGGCGGGTCACCAGACTGTGGAACCTGCCGATGTCGGCCTGGTCGAAGTCGCCACTCAATGCCAGCCGGCCACGCGGAATGTCCAGCACCGAGGCGGCAATCAGCTCCGCGTCGACCCGGGCGGCGGCGACACCGGCGGCGGCCAGCCGGGCGGCCGCGGCGGCCACCGCGGCTCGGACCGGCGTCCGATCCGGCAATCCGGAGGTGTTCTCTGGCAAGTGGTTCACGACATAATCATGGTGCGTCCACCCGGGCGTCCGTGGAACAGGTCGCGGATCGGGTCGGGTGTGTGCTCCGCCAGATTCCAGCGGGCTCCAGGGAGGTTGTGCGTGGGTTGGCTCGACCGGCTCACCGACCAGGCCGAGGCGCTGATGCAGGCCCGGGCGCTGATGGAAAGCAGCCGCTCGGCGGAAGCCTGTGTCGCCTTCGAGCAGGTGATCCGGAGCACCAGCAACCGGTACGTCCGGGCCGACGCGCTGGTGCAGCGGCTCTCCGCGCTACTCAACCTCGGCCGGTCCGCCGAGTACACGGTGGCCGTCGACCGGGCGTTCGAGGCTGCCCGCGACGTCAGCGAGCCGTACCTGCACGGCCACCTGCACGCGTTGGCCGCGCTCGCCGCCCACCAGCAGGGCGCGTTCGACCGGTGCGTCACCCATCTGGTGCACAGTGCGCGGGCGCTCGGCGCGGCCACCGACGTCGACCGGGAAACCGCCTGGGGCTGGCACGACCTGGCGATGGCCTACTCCTACCTCAGTTTCCACGGGTACGCGTTGAGCGCCATCGAGCACGCCCGGCAGCTCGGCAACGCCACCGGCATTCCAGAGGAGACCTTCGCCGCGCCCGGTATCCGGCTGCGCAACGCCGTCGCGTTGGACCATCATGGAGACACCGACGGCTGCCTGCGGGTGCTCCGCGACATCGGCAGCGACCTGGCGAAGTTCGTGCACGCCGACCGGACCGGGCTGCTACGCCCGAGCAGCCGGGTGGCGTACGGGTACGCGCTGGCCCGGCTCGCCGCGCTCGGTGAGCCGGCCCGGCTGCCCCCCGGCGCCCCGGAGGCCACCCGCCTGATGATCGACGGCGGCGACAGTGCCCGCGCCCGCGACCTGCGCCAGCTCGGAGTGGTGTGCCTGACCATCGCGGCGGACCGGCCGGTGGAGGCGTTGACCCGGCTGTCCACGGCGGTGGTCTCCGCCGAGACGCTCGGTGCCGCCGAGACGGCCCGGCTGCGCAGCGTCGCGCACACCCGGGCCGGCGACCACGCCGCCGCGCACGACGCCGACCGGTACGCGTTCCGGCTGGCTACCCGGCGCAACGACCGGCTGCGCGACATGTACGTCGACGGCATCGCCGCCCGGCTGGACCAGGAGGAGATGCGTCGCTCCGCCGCGCAGTACACCCAGGAGGCGCTGACCGACCCGTTGACCGGGCTGGCCAGCCGCCGCCACCTCGACCTCTACGTCACCGACATGGCCGGCCGGGGCGACCGGGCCGTGGTGATGGTCTGCGACCTGGACGGTTTCAAGTCGGTCAACACCGTGCATGGCCACCACTCCGGTGACCTGGTGCTGCAACGGGTCGCTGGGGTGATCAACCGGGTGATGCGCCGGGGTGACTTCGTGGCCAGGTACGGCGGCGACGAGTTCGTGGTGGTGCTGCCGGGCGCCGGCCCGGCCGAGGCGGCCGACGTGGCCCGCCGGATCACCGCCGCGGTGGCCGGTGAGGAGTGGGAGTCGCTGGTGCCTGGCACTCCGGTCGGGGTCAGCGTCGGCTACGCCGAGATCAGCGGTTCCGGTCCGGGGTTGCGCGAAGCGCTCAGTCGGGCCTTCGAGGTGGCCGCCCGACAGATGCGCGAGGCCCGGCAACGGCCCCATCCGGTGCGCTGACCGCCCGGCCGGTGCCGGTGTGGCCGGTCAGCGGCGGGTCAGTTCGGTGTCACCGGCCAGCCGGGCGGCCCGGTCCGCCTCGGCGAGCGCGTCGAGGACGCCGTCGAGCTCCCCGCCGACCACCAGGTCCATGTTGTACGCCGTGTAGCCGATCCGGTGGTCGGTGATCCGGTTCTGCGGGTAGTTGTAGGTGCGCACCCGCTCGGACCGGTCGACCGTACGCACCTGGGATCGGCGGGCGTCGGACGCCGCCGCGTCGGCCTGTTCCTGGGCGGTGGCGAGCAACCGGGCGCGCAGAATCCGCATCGCCTGCTCCCGGTTCTGCAGCTGGCTCTTCTCGTTCTGGCAGGAGACGACGATGCCGGTCGGCAGGTGCGTGATCCGCACCGCCGAGTCGGTGGTGTTGACCGACTGGCCGCCGGGGCCGGAGGAGCGGAACACGTCGACGCGTAGTTCGTTCGGGTCGACGTTGACCTCGACGTCCTCGGCTTCCGGCAGCACCAGCACCCCGGCTGCGCTGGTGTGGATCCGGCCCTGCGACTCGGTGACCGGCACCCGCTGCACCCGGTGCACGCCGCCCTCCCACTTGAGCCGGGACCAGACGCCGTTACCGCCCTCGGGCACCCCCCGCGACTTGATCGCGAGCGAGACGTCCTTGACCCCGCCGAGGTCGGAATCCTGCGAGTCGAGCACCTCGACCTGCCAGCCGCGCCGTTCGGCGTACCGCAGGTACATCCGGAGCAGGTCGCCGGCGAACAGCGCCGACTCCTCGCCGCCCTCGCCCGCCTTGATCTCGACGATGACGTCCTTGGCGTCGTGCGGGTCCCGGGGGATCAGCAGTTCGGCGAGGCGGGCCTCCAGGTCGGGCAGGCTGGCGGCGATCGCCTCCGCCTCGACGGTGAACGCCGGGTCCTCGCCGGCCAGCTCCCGGGCGGCGGCCAAATCGGCCCGGGCCTGGGCGAGCTCGCCGGCGGCCTTGTGCAGCGGGGCCAGCTCGGCGAACCGGCGACCGACCCGGCGGGCGGTGGTCTGGTCCGCGTGGATCGCCGGATCAGACAGCTGCTTCTCCAGCTCGGCGTACTCGTCGAGGAGCCCGGCCAGGCGCTCGCTGCTCATCCAAGTACTCCTTCATCCGGGGTGAGAAGACCAGGACCGTCCAGACACCGCGGCGCCCGCCCCCGACCTCGGTCGGAAGCGGGCGCCGCGTGCACAGCTACTTGGCCTTGTTGGCCTTCGCCTTGGCGTACTTCTGCTGGAACTTGGCGACCCGGCCGGCGGTGTCGAGGACGCGCTGCTTGCCGGTGTAGAACGGGTGGCAGGCGCTGCAGGTCTCAGCGTGGATCTTGCCGCCGGGTGCGGTGCTGCGGGTGGTGAACGATGCGCCGCAGGAGCAAGTGACCTCGGTGGTCACGTACTCCGGGTGAATGTCCTTCTTCACGGATGGTCCTCTCTTCGTCGGTCGCCGGGTCGCCGTCGACATCGGCCGCGCCGTGCGCGGGCCGACTCTGGCGTGAACCGGAACCTGGCCTGTTGTCAGTCTGCCACGGGCCGTGGCAGCGGGTCGCGGTGGGCGGAGCGAACCGCCCACCGCGACCGTCACGAACACCGCCGGACACAACGCCCGACGGACCTGCCGGATTCCCGACCGCGCGGGGCGACCGGTGCCGGGGTCACTCCCCCGGCGTCGACTTCGCGATCTGCATCAGGAACTCGATGTTCGTCCGGCTCTGCTTGAGCCGGTCCAGCAGCAGGTCCAGCGCCGCCTGGGAGTCCAGCGAGTGGAGCACCTTGCGCAGCTTGTGGGTGATCGCCAGCTCCTCCGGCGCGAGCAGGATCTCCTCCTTACGGGTGCCGGACGGGTGGATGTCGATCGACGGGAACACCCGCTTGTCGGCGATCTTGCGGTCCAGCTTGAGCTCGGCGTTGCCGGTCCCCTTGAACTCCTCGAAAATCACCGTGTCCATCATTGACCCGGTCTCCACCAGTGCGGTGGCGAGGATGGTCAACGAACCGCCGTTCTCGATGTTGCGGGCCGCGCCGAGGAACCGTTTCGGCGGGTACAGCGCCGTCGAGTCGATACCACCGGACATGATCCGCCCGCTGGCCGGCGCGGCCAGGTTGTACGAGCGGCCCAGCCGGGTCACCGAGTCGAGCAGCACGACGACGTCGTGGCCCAGCTCCACCAGCCGCTTGGCGCGTTCGATGGCCAGCTCGGCGACCGTGGTGTGGTCCTGCGGCGGCCGGTCGAACGTGGCCGCGACGACCTCGCCCTTCACCGACCGCTGCATGTCGGTGACCTCTTCCGGACGTTCGTCGACCAGCACCACCATCAGGTGGCACTCGGGGTTGTTGTGCGTGATGGCGTTGGCGATCGCCTGCAGCACCATCGTCTTGCCTGCCTTGGGCGGGGAGACGATCAGCGCCCGCTGCCCCTTACCGATCGGCATCACCAGGTCGATGACCCGGGTGGTGAGGATGTGCGGCTCGGTCTCCAGCCGCAGCCGGTCCTGCGGGTAGAGCGGGGTGAGCTTGTAGAACTCGGGACGCCGCCGGGCCTCCTCCGGCTCCATGCCGTTGATGGTGTCCAGCCGGACCAGCGGGTTGTACTTGTCCCGGCGCTGCTCACCCTCGCGGGTGGCGCGCACCGCGCCGGTGACCGCGTCACCGCGCCGCAGACCGTGCTTCTTGACCTGCGACATGGAGACGTAGACGTCGTTGGGCCCGGAGAGGTAGCCGGTGGTACGCACGAACGCGTAGTTGTCCAGCACGTCGAGGATGCCGGCCACCGGGACGAGTACGTCGTCCTCGGTCACCTGCGGCTCCCGGCCGCCACCACCGTCGCCGTCACCGCGGTCTCCCCGCCGCCGACGGTCGCGGAACCGGCTGCGTCGGCTACGCCGACCGCCGCCTTCGTTGTCGTCGTCGTCGTTGTTGCTGTCCCGCTGGTTCCGCTCGCTGCGGTCACCCCGGTCGTTACGGTCGCGACCACCCCGGCTGTCACCGCCCCGCTCGGCCCGCTCGCCGCGGTTGTCCCGCTCGCCCCGGTTGTCCCGGCCGTCACGGTCACGGTTGTCCCGGCCGTCACCGCCCCGGTCGGCCCGCTCGCCCGACTCGGTCGGCGTGGTCTGCGCGGTCGCGGTCTCGTCGGTACGCGACTCGGCTGCCGACCGACGGCCCCGGCGGGTGCTGCGCTCGCGGGCCGGCTCGTCGCGGGCCGGCTCGTCGACGATGGCGAGTTGCTCGGACCCGCCGTCGCGCCGCTCGGCCTCAGGACGGACCTCGGCGCGGACCTCCTCCCGAGGGGGTGCGGTCGCCGCCGCCACCTCGGCGCGCGGCCGTGGGGCGCCCCCGCCGGCCTGGCGCTCGGTGATCGCGGTGATCAACTCACTCTTGCGCATCCGGGCGGTGCCGGAGATGCCGAGCGACGCGGCGAGGCTCTGCAACTCCGGCAGCAGCATCGCGGACAGCCCGGTGCCGGACCGCCGACGGCGGGCAGGAGCAGCGGTGGTGTCGTCAGCGACGTTGGAGACATCCGACGTCACGTCGGTGGTGTCGCTCAATGGATTCCTTCCCTCGATAGGCCGGGCAACCCGGGTCAAAACGCTAGGTGGCCGGGTGGCCTCGGTGCACCCGCCTCGCATGACACGTCGCGGGAGTCTTCGCGCAGCTCTGCCGAGCCCGCTTCACCAGCCTCGGTGGGCAGCTCTCGACATCTGCAGCGATCCGTGGAGACTGCGGTTTGGCGGTGACCTAGGCAGGGGTGAGACGGGCTTACCGCCGATAGCTTCGGGGGTGCGCCGCCCCGCAGGAGATCGCGTGCTTCGCGGCTGTGCTTGGCCTAGAGCGTAGTCAACTCTTCCGACCTGCGGCAACAGGGTCCCGCTCGGCGTGTCCTACTATAGCGCCTTCGATCCGCGCTCCGGCAACGTCTACCGGAAACAAGTGAGTCTGCCAGTCCATTCCCGGACAGAAGCCCGCCGGGACTTCGGTCAACGCCAGGACGCTCGGACCTGCCCCACTGATCACGGCAGCCACACCGGTTGCCCGCAGGCGGCGAAGCAGTTCCGCACTGGCCGGCATCGATGGAACCCGGTAGTCCTGGTGCACCCGGTCCTCGGTAGCGGCCAGCAACAGCGTCGGGTCGGCGCTGATCGCGTGGCTCAGCAGGGCGGCCCGACCGGCGGTGAACGCGGCGTCCGCGTGCGGGACTTGAGCGGGCAACGCCGCCCGCGCCGCCTCGGTCAGACCCCGGTTACTGGGTACGTAGACGGTCGGCGACACCGCCGGATGCACCGGCACCGACACCGCGCGCGCCCCGGACGCTTCGGTCCAGGCGATGGTGAAGCCTCCCAGCAGGCAGGGCGCCACGTTGTCCGGGTGGCCCTCCAGCCGCGCGGCGATCCGCAGCGCGGCGGCGGTGTCCAGCAGCTGCGTCCCGCCGACGACGAGCCCGCGGGCCAGTTGCACGCCGGCCACGATCGCCGCCGACGACGAACCCAGGCCGCGTGCCTGGGGAATCTGGTTCACGCAGCTCAGCGCCAGGCCGGCCGGCCGGCCGCCGAGCTCGTCGAAGGTGGCGTGCATGGCGCGGACGACGAGATGGCCGTCGTCGAGCGGCAACTCCCCGGTGCCTTCGCCAAAGATCTCGACCCGGCAGCCGGCGGGCACCACCTGGGCGGTCACCTCGTCGTGGTGACCGAGCGCCAACCCGAGCGCGTCGAACCCGGGGCCGAGGTTGGCGCTGGTGGCCGGGACCCGCACGGTCACCGGCCCGGGGACGAAGCTGATAGCCATCGCACCATGCTAGGTCCTGGCAGGTCGTCCGGTGTCAGGGCGCCGGCGGCCGGTCCGGGCCGGCGGCCGACGGGCCCGATCCAGGTGCCCGATCGGATCCAGGTGCCCGGCCGGCGGCGCGCAGCGCGAACCGCAGCGCGTACTCGATCTGGGCGTTGACGCTGCGCAGGTCGTCGGCGGCCCACTTGGCAATCGCCTCGTGGACCGCCGGATCGAGCCGCAACAGCAGCTTCTTGCGTTCGGCCATCAGCCGTGGACCGCCTCAGCTGTAGAGAGACCCGGTGTTCACCACCGGCTGCACCGCCCGATCGCCGCAGAGCACCACCAGCAGGTTGGCGACCATCTGGGCCTTGCGTTCCTCGTCGAGGTCGACCACATGCTCGTCGGCCAACCGTTCCAGCGCGTTGGAGACCATGCCGACGGCGCCCTCGACGATCCGGAACCGGGCCGCGACGACAGCGGCGGCCTGCTGCCGGGCGAGCATCGCGTGGGCGATCTCAGGGGCGTACGCGAGGTGGGTGACCCGGGACTCCAGCACCTCCACGCCGGCCAACTCGACCCGCTCCCGCAACTCCTCGGTGAGCTCGTCGGCGACCACCGTACTGTCCCGCAGGCTGGCCCGCTCGGCGTCGTGCGCCTCGTACGGGTAGCTGGTGGCCAGGTGCCGGACGGCGGCCTCGGCCTGGACCGCCACGTACTCGACGTGGTCGTCGACGGCGAAGACAGCGCTCGCCGAGTCGACCACCCGCCACACCACGACGGCGGCGATCTCTACCGGGTTGCCGTCGGCGTCGGCGACCTTCAGCCGGTCGGTCTCGAAGTTGCGCACCCGCAGGGTGACCTTGCGCCGGGCGGTCAGCGGCCAGGTCCAGTGCAGGCCGGCGACCCGGATCGAGCCGAGGTAGCGGCCGAAGAACTGCACCACCTGCGCCTCGTTGGGGTCGACCACGGTGAACCCGGTGGCGGCCAGCGCGACGACCCCGACGTAGACCACGGCGGCGACGGCCATCCAGACATCCACGTCGGCCACCGAATTGATGCCGGGCGCCACCACCGCCAGGCCGAGCAGACCTGGCACCATCAGGCCGCTGATCGCCACGAATCCGGACATCCGGAACACGGCTCGTTCCATGCTCGTTCCCTCCACCACCAGCTCGCTATCAAAGTGATATCACGATGCTAGCGGCTGGCCGCAACCACCGAGCCCAGCCGGCGGGTCGCCAACCGCCAGCCGATCGCATAGGTGACGGTCACCAGGCCGCACGTCGCCAGGATGATCCGGGTGTCCAGGGTGTCGATCACACTGGCCACGATCAACTGACTCACCGAGATCGACAGGGTGGCGAGCATCAGATCGGTGGCGAAGACCCGGCCGCGCAGCCGGTCCGGCACCACCGCCTGCAGGGCGTAGTTCGACAGCACCCAGTTGCTGCCGCCGCCCAGGTGCGCCAGGAAGACCAGGGCGAGCACCAGCGGGAACCAGGTGACCAGCGAGATACTGGCGTAGGACAGCCCGTACACCGACATCGACGCGGCCAACCCGGTGAGCAGCCAGGACCGCCGGTTCAGCACCGGGCGGGTCAGCAGCGGCCCGATGACCGCGCCGGCGCCCCGCACGGCGAACAGCAGCCCGGTGCCGATCGCGCCGACCCCGTACACCCCGGCCAACAGCGGAAACAACGTGAGTACGCCGTTGCCGAGGCCGACCGCGCTCTTCGCGGTCACCAGGGCGAGCACCTGCGGACGGCCAGCGATGTAGACCAGCGCCTCCCGGATCGCGGTCAGCGTCCGGGGCGCCGGCAGCGTGGCGTCGCGCGGGGCCTGCATCGGCCGGCGGATCGACATGGTGACCACCGCCGCCAGCAGCAGCGCCGCGGCAGCGATCCAGAAGCACGCGTACGGGCCGAGGGCCGCGCTGAGCAGCCCGCCCAGCGACGCGCCCACGATCGCCATGGTGCCCCACGCGGATCCGGCGAAGACGTTGGCGGCGGGCAGCTCCGCCGCCGAGACCACGTTCGGCAGCGCGGCCTGGGCGGCCGGCGAGTAGCAGGACTTCGCCACCGCGAGCGACGCGATGGCGAACAACGCCAGCCAGGCGGTACCCGGGGTGCGCACGGCCAGCAGCAACAGCACCGCGACGACGGCGGCCAGGTTCGCGGCGATCAGGATCCGACGGCGGTCGAAGCGGTCGGCGAGCGTACCGGTGAACGGCAACATCAGGGCGTGGATGCCGGTGTCCACGGCGAGCACCAGAGCGCCCCAGACGCCGCTGCCGGTCAGCTCCGGCAGCAGCACCACCAGCGGCACCATGACGAACCAGTCCGCCCCGAAGACGACCAGCTCGGCGAGGAGCAGCCGGCGGAAATCCCGGTTTCCGGTAAGGACCGCTAACGGTGAGGACACGTACCGACACCTTACCGACCGGAAACCGGACAGTGGACGAAGTGTGATCTGCGCGACCGGTCGTCGCGGGTCCCCGGGGCCGGCGCCCCGGGGACCCGCACGGTCACTTCTCCGTCGGCGGATCCGTCGGCGGCAGCGGCGAGGTGCGGCTCTTCGGCAGTTTCAGCACCTCGAACTGGTCGGTACCGTCGACCAGTGCCGCCGAGGGGCGGGCCGGCGGCGCGGCGACCGGCGACGTACGACTGGCGGGGCCGGCGGTGTCGGAGCCGTTGCGGCCATCCGCCGCGTCGCCGGTGCCTCGTACGGCATCGGTGCCGGTAACGGCTCCTGACGGCCGGTCCGGTGCCGCAGCGACGTCACCCGTGTCGTCGGCCGGGCCGGCCGACCGGCGGGCGGCCCGGCGCTGCCGCAGCCGCTCCTTGGTGCCCTCGACCATGGTGTAGAGCGTCGGCACCAGGACCAGGGTGAGCAGCGTCGAGCTGAACAGGCCGCCGATCACCACGATCGCCAACGGCTGGCCGATGAAGCCGGCCACCCCGGTCAGGCCGAGCGCCATCGGCGTCAACGCGCAGATGGTGGCAATCGCGGTCATCAGGATCGGCCGCAGCCGACGCCGGCCGCCCTCGACCACCGCCTGGGACACGCTCATCCCCTGCTCGCGGTACTGGTTGATCAGGTCCATCAGCACGATCGCGTTGGTCACCACGATGCCGACCAGCATCAACGCGCCGATCAGCGCCGGCACACCCATCGGCGTACCGGTGACGACCAGCAGACCGATCGCGCCGGTCGCCGCGAACGGCACCGACACCAGCAGGATCAGCGGCTGGATCAGGCTGCGGAACGTCGCCACCATGATCACGAAGACGATGGCGATCGCGGCGAGCAGGGCCAGCCCGAGGTCGGCGAACGCCTCCGCCTGGTCGGCGCTGACCCCACCGATGGTGTAAGTGGCGCCGGCCGGCAGCCGCAGCTCCTCGAGCCGATCCTCGAGCTGCGCGCTGGTCCGCCCGACGTTGGAGCCGGTCGCGGTGCCGGTGACAGTGGCACTGCGTTCGCCGTCCACCCGGTTGATCTGCACCGGCCCGCTGACTTCGACGATGTCGGCGAAGGCTGCGAGGGTCGCCGGCCCGACTGGCAACGCCGCCAACTCCTCGGCCGAGGTCACCCGGGCGCTCGGGCTGAGCACCACGTCCAGCCGGTCGCCGTCGATGGTGACCTGTCCCAGCGGGCTGCCGCGGAAGGCTTGGGCGACGAGTTGCCCGAGCGCGGCCTCGTTCAGCCCGGCCTGAGCTGCCGCCGCGCGGTCGATCTGCACCTGCAGCCGGGTCACGTCCTCGGACAGGGTGCTGGTGACGTCGGCGACGTCCGGGGTCCGCGACATCGCGGCCCGGACCCGCTCCGCGGCGGTGGCCAGATCGTCCGGGTCGTTGGCCTGCACGATGACCTGCAGCTGGTTGGCGCTCCCGCCACCGGGCCCGCCGTCGGCCGCCCCGAGCGTGATCTCGCCCAGGCCGTCGCGGCCGGCGAACTCGTCCCGCAACTGCTGCTGCACGGCGATGTTGTCGGTGTCCTCGGTCAGGCTGATCGAGTAGCTCGCCGTGGTGTTGCCGCCGCCACCGGCGAACGGGTTGCTGCTCGCGCCGATCGACACCTGGTAGGACTCGATTCCGTCGGTCCGTGCGAGGACCCGCTCCACCGAGATGGCGGCCCGGTCGACGGCGGCCAGGCTGGTGCCCGCCGGCAACTCCTGCCGCATGCTCAGGGTGTCCTGGCCGGCGTCGTCGATGAAGTTGGTCTCCAGCCGGGTGCTCAGCGCGAACGTGCCGAGCAGTACCGCCAGCCCGATGCCGACGGTGGCCCACCGCCGGGTGGTGGCGAACCGGATCACCGGCAGGTAGCCGCGCTGCAACGGGTTGCGCAGCTCCTTGGCTTCGGCCTCCTGCCGGACCTGCTCCAGGTCGGTGCCGGCGGCGGCCGGCTTGAGGAACCAGTAGGCGAGCACCGGGATGATGGTGAGCGAGACCAGCAGCGAAGCGAGCAGCGCGACGGTCACCGTGATGGCGAACGGCGCGAACAGCTGGCCGACGAACCCGCCGACGATCGCGATCGGGGCGAAGACGGCGACGGTCGCCAGGGTGGACGAGGTGACCGCACCGGCCACCTCCCGGACCCCGGTCAGGATCGCGGTACGCCGGTCCTCGCCGTACTCCAGATGTCGTTTGATGTTCTCCAGCACCACGATCGAGTCGTCCACCACGCGGCCGACCGAGATGGTCAGCGCGCCGAGGGTGAGCAGGTTGAGCGAGTACTCGCCGATCCACAGGGCGATCAGCGCAATCAGCACCGACAGCGGGATGGAGACCGCGGTGACCACGGTGGACCGTACCGACAGCAGGAAGATCAGGATGACCAGCACCGCCATCACCAGGCCGAGCATGCCTTCGGTGGTGAGCGCCTCGATCGAGCGTTCCACGAACGGCGCCTGGTCGAACACCACGATCAGCTCGGTGTCGGCGGCCGCGCCAAGCTCGTCGAGCCGGTCCCGGATCTCGTGCGAGATGCCGACCGCGTCGCCGTCGGGGCCGGCGGTCACCGCGATCCCGAGGCTGTCCGCGCCGTTGGTTCTGGTGATCGAGGTGGCGGGAGCGGTCTGCTCGCTGATCTCGGCGACGTCGCCGAGCCGCACCGACGGCCGGCCGGACGCGGTGAGGTAGATCCCGGCGAGGTCGCTCAGTGAATCGATCCTGGTGCCGACCTGGACGGTCAGGCTCTCGTCGCCGTCGGTGAGGGAGCCGGCCGGGATGGTGACGCCGTTGACCCGCAGGGCGTTGCCGATCGCGCTCGGGTCGAGACCGGCGGAGGCCAGCGCGGCGTAGTCGGGGGTGATCGAGACGATCTGTTCACCGGCGCCGGTGACGTCGACGGCGCGTACCCCATCGATTGCTTCCAGCTCGGGCAGCACGACCTCGTCCAGACGTCCGGCGAGCCCCGGTCCACCGGCGCCGGTGGCGGCGAGCACCACAGCCGGCAGGTCATCGGTGCTGCCGGCAAAGACGGCCGGTTCCACACCGTCGGGCAGCTGAATCCGGTTGATCGAGGTCTCCAGCTCGTTCACGGCGCTGGTCAGGTCGGTGCCGAAGGCGAACTCGACCTGCACGGTGGCGAAGCTCTCGCTGGAGGTGGAGGTGACGCTCTCGAGGTCGGCGACGCCCGAGATGGCGTTCTCGATGGGCTCGGTCACCTGCGATTCGACGATCTCCGGTGCCGCGCCGGGGTAGACCGCGCTGACGAAGGCGGCCGGGAACTCCAACGAAGGCAGAAGTTGCTGTTTGAGCGTCGGGATGGTGACGGCGCCGAAGATCGTGATCACGACCGCGACGAGCGCCACGAGCCCTCGGTTGGCGAGGCTGAGTCTGGCGAGCAACGACATGTGCGGGCTCACTCCTGGAAGAGTCCGGCGGCGGAACGACGGGAATTGTTCGGCCAAGGCTAACAGTTAGCGTCACGCGAAGTTGTTGGGATATCGTCTGCGCACGGCGGGCGGCCGGCCCACCACCGTGCCGGACCAGAGGGAGCGCAGGTGGCCCAGCGGGACGAACTGATCGACCAGATCACGGCGACCAGCCGCCGGCTGCAGGTCCTGTTCGCCTCCGACCGTTCCGACCCGCTGTTCGACTCACACCTCACCGTGCCGCAGCTGAAGATACTGCTCCTGCTGTACCTGCGTGGCAGCGCCTCGGGACAGGAGCTCAGCCAGGTGCTCGGGGTACGGATGGCCACGGTCAGCGGAATCGTGGACCGACTCGCGGCGCACCGGCTGGTCGGCCGCCGGGAGGACCCCGGGGACCGGCGGGTCCGCCGGATCGAGCTGACCGACGACGGGCGGCAGCTGATGGACCGGATCGTCACCGCCGGCACCGACCGCCAGGCCCGGCTGTTGGCCCGGCTGGACACCGACGAGCTGCGTACCGTTGCCGTCGCGACCCGGCTGCTGGTCGACGCCGCGGAAGCGGACCTGGCCGAAACCGACACGGCTCAGGTCGAGCCGCGTCACACCCGACCGGCGCCGTCCTCAGGCCAGGTCGAGAGCACGGGCCGCGAGTAGCGGATCATTGCCGATGGTGGTCGGTGCCGGAGCGGTGGAGATCGCCCACTCCGGGTCCTTCAGACCGTGCCCGGTGACCGTGCAGACCACGGTGGCACCGGCCGGTACCTTGCCGGCGGCGGCGGCCTGCAGCAGCCCGGCGACGCTGGCCGCGCTGGCCAGCTCGACGAAGACCCCGACCTCCCGGGCCAGCAGCCGGTACGCCGCCAGGATGTCCCGGTCGGTGACCGCGTCGATCAGACCCCCCGAGGCGTCCCGGGCGTCGAGCGCCTTGGTCCAGCTCGCCGGGTTGCCGATCCGGATCGCGGTGGCGATCGTCGACGGCTGGCGGACCACCTCGCCAGAGACGATCGGGGCGGCACCCGACGCCTGGAAGCCGTACATCTTCGGGACGCGGGTGGCGTTGCCGGCCTCGACGTCCTCCAGGTAACCCATCCAGTAGGCGCTGATGTTGCCGGCGTTGCCGACCGGAAGGCAGTGGATGTCCGGGGCGTCGCCGAGCCCGGCGACGATCTCGAACGCGGCGGTCTTCTGCCCGTGCAGCCGGAAGATGTTCACCGAGTTGACCAGCGCCACCGGGTAGTCCTGGGCCAGCTTGGCCGCCATCGACAGGCAGTCGTCGAAGTTGCCGTCGACCTGCAGCAGGCGGGCCCCGTGCACCAGCGCCTGGGCGAGCTTGCCGAGCGCGATCTTGCCCTGCGGCACGAGCACCGCGCAGGTCAGGCCGGCGCGGGCGGCGTACGCGGCGGCCGACGCGCTGGTGTTGCCGGTCGAGGCGCAGATGATCGCCTTGTTGCCCTCCTCGACCGCCTTGGAGACCGCCATCGTCATGCCCCGGTCCTTGAACGACCCGGTCGGATTGGCCCCCTCGACCTTGAGGTAGACGTCGGCACCGACCCGGGCGGAGAGCACCGGCGCCGGCAGCAGCGGCGTGTTGCCCTCGTAGAGGGTGACCACCGGCGTGGCGTCGGTGACCGGCAACCGGTCCCGGTACGCCTCGATCAGGCCCCGCCACATGACAACCTCCTCGGTTCGCGCCGGCACAGCGTACCGGGCGGCTACTGGCCGCCCTCGACCCGCAGCACGCTGGCGATGGAACGGACGACGTCCAGGCCGCGCAGCTCCTCGACGGTGGCCGCGAGGGCGGCGTCCGGCGCCCGGTGGGTGACGATCACCAGGCTGGCGTCGTTGTCCCGGCCGGACTGGCGCACGGTGGCGATGGACACGTCGTGCCGGGCGAACACCCCGGCGACGGCGGCCAGCACCCCGGCCCGGTCGGCCACGTCGAGGCTGATGTGGTAGCGGGTGACCGCCTCCCCCATCGGCCGGATCGGCAGGTCGGCGTAGGCGGACTCGCTGGCCGTGTGCACCCCGGCGAGCCGGTTGCGGGCCACCGCGACGATGTCGCCGAGCACCGCGCTGGCGGTCGGCGCCCCACCGGCGCCCCGGCCGTAGAACATCAACTGCCCGGCCGCGACCGCCTCGACGAAGACCGCGTTGAACGCGTCGCCGACGCTGGCCAGCGGATGGCTACGTGGGATCATCGCCGGGTGCACCCGGACGCTGACCGACTCGGCGCCGTCGGCGCCCGGGCCCCGGTCGGCTATGCAGAGCAGCTTGATGGTGCAGCCCATCGCCTTGGCGCTGGCCATGTCGGCGGCGCTGACCTCGGTGATCCCCTCGCGGTGCACGTCGTCGGCGCCGACCCGGGTGTGGAAGGCCAGCGAGGCCAGGATGGCGGCCTTGGCCGCGGCGTCGAACCCCTCCACGTCGGCGGTCGGGTCGGCCTCGGCGTACCCGAGGGCGGTCGCCTCCTCCAACGCCTCGGTGAACCCGGCCCCGGTGGCGTCCATCGCGGAGAGGATGAAGTTGGTGGTGCCGTTGACGATGCCGGTGACCCGGGTGATCGAGTCGCCGTGCAGCGAATCGCGCAGCGGGCGCAGCAGCGGGATGGCGCCGGCCACCGACGCCTCGTAGAACAGGTCGGCACCGCCCTCGGCGGCGGCGTCGTGCAGGGTGCCGCCGTCCTCGGCGAGCAGCGCCTTGTTGGCGGTGACCGCGCTCTTGCCGCTGCGCAGCGCCTCGACCAGCCAGGTCCGGGCCGGTTCGATGCCGCCGACCACCTCGACCACCACGTCGACGTCGTCCCGTTTGACCAGGCCCAACGCGTCGGTGGTGAACAGCGCCGGGTCGACCGGCAGGTCACCCCGGGCCCGGTTGGGCCGGCGGACCGCGATCCCGGCGATCTCGATCGGCGCCCCGACCCGGGCGGCGAGGTCGGCAGCCTGCTCGTGCAGCAGCCGCACCACCTCGGAGCCCACCGTGCCGCAGCCCAGCAACGCCAGCCGTACCGGCTTACCCATGCTCACCCCATACCTCGCGACCGCGCGCCGCACGCGCTATCCACGTCGTCCCGCCGCCTGCGGCGCTATCCCACGTCCAGTGCCAGCAGATCGGCCTCGGTCTCCCGACGGACGATCACCCGGGCCGCTCCGTCGCGGACCGCGATAACCGGCGGCCGGGGCACATGGTTGTAGTTGCTCGCCATGCTCCGGCAGTACGCCCCCGTGCCCGGCACCGCGAGAAGATCTCCCGGCTGCACGTCGGCGGGCAGGAATTCATCCTTCACCACGATGTCCCCGGACTCACAATGCTTTCCCACGACGCGGGCGAGGATCGGAGCCGCAGTCGACGCCCGGGAGGCGACCGTCGCCGAGTAGGAGGCGTCGTAGAGGGCGGTACGGATGTTGTCGCTCATCCCGCCGTCGACGCTGACGTAGCTCCGGATGCCGTCGACGTCCTTGACGGTGCCGACCTGGTAGAGGGTGAACACCGCCGGGCCGATGATCGCCCGGCCCGGCTCGACCGACAGGTGCGGCACGGCGAGCCGCAACGCCTCACACTCACTGTCGACGATCTTGTTCATCCGCTTGGCCAGCTCGTGGGCCGGCGCCGGGTCGTCCTGGGTGGTGTAGGCGATGCCGAATCCGCCGCCGAGATCCAGCTCGGGCAGCTCGACGCCGCGCGCGTCGCGAATCTGCGCCTGCAGCGCCAGCACCCGCCGGGCGGACACCTCGAAGCCGCCGGTGTCGAAGATCTGCGAACCGATGTGCGAGTGCAGCCCGCGCAGCTCCAGCACACCCTCGTCGAGGATCCGGGCGGCCGCCTCGAACGCTGCGCCGCCGGCCAGCGAGAAGCCGAACTTCTGGTCCTCGTGGGCGGTGGCGATGAACTCGTGGGTGTGCGCCTCGACCCCGACGGTGACCCGGACCAGCACCTTCGGCCGGACCTGCCGCTCCCGGCCAAGCGCGGTCAGCCGGTCGATCTCGTCGAACGAGTCGACGATGATCCGGCCCACCCCGGCGTCGAGGGCCCGGGTCAGCTCGGGGACGCTCTTGTTGTTGCCGTGCAGGCCGATCCGCTCCGGCGGCATCCCGGCCGACAGCGCGACGGCCAGCTCACCGCCGGTGCAGACGTCCAGGTGCAGGCCCTCCTCGGCGATGATGCGCACCACCGCCCGGCACAGGAACGCCTTGCCGGCGTAGTAGACGTCCTGGCCGGCGAAGGCGGCCCGGAAGTCGCGGCAGCGGGCCCGCAGGTCGTCCTCGTCGAGCAGGTACGCCGGGGTGCCGTACTCGGCGGCCAGCTCCCGCACGTCCCGGCCGCCGACGGTGATCGACCCGGTGTCCGTCCGGGTCACCGTCCGCGGCCACAGCTGCGGCAGCAGGGTGTTGACGTCATCCGGGGTACGCAGCCAGCCCGGCCCCCGGCTGCCGAGGTCACCGTGCAGGGCCCCGGCCTCGTGTGCGCGCACGGCGCTACCGTCCTTCGTCGCTCATGGGTCGTGTCAGCCATTCACATCCGCTCGGGCGCCGAGACGCCGAGCAGGTCCAGGCCGTTGGCGATCACCGTACGGGTGGCGTCGTTGAGCCACAGCCGGGCCCGGTGCCGGTCGGTGATCTCCTCGTCGCCGAGCGGCATGATCCGGCACTTGTCGTAGAACCGGTGGTACGCCCCGGCCAGCTCCTCAAGGTAGCGGGCGATCCGGTGCGGCTCGCGCAGCTCAGCGGCAGAGGCGACCACGGCGGGGAACTCGCCGAGCGCCTTGAGCAGCTCGTTCTCCTTCTCATGGTCGAGCAGCTCGGGCCGGAAGTCGTCCGGTGCGCCCCGGGTCAGCCCCACCTCGGTGGCGTTGCGGGCCACGCTGGCCGTCCGGGCGGCCACGTACTGCACGTAGAAGACCGGGTTGTCGTTCTTGGCCCGGGTCCACCGCTCCACGTCGATGTCGATCGGCGAGTCGGACGAGTAGCGGGCCAGGGCGTACCGGGCTGCGTCGACGCCGATCGCCTCGACCAGGTCCTCCAGGGTGACCACGGTGCCGGCCCGCTTGGACATCCGCACCGGCGTCCCCTCGCGCACCAGGTTCACCATCTGCCCGATCAGGATCTCCAGAGTCTGATCCGGGTCGTCGCCGAAGCAGGCGGCCATCGCCCGCAGCCGGCCGATGTAGCCGTGGTGGTCGGCACCGAGCATGATCACGACCTGGTCGAAGCCGCGCTCCCGCTTGTCCAGGTAGTAGGCGCAGTCGGCGGCGAAGTAGGTCCACTCGCCGTTGGACTTGCGCAGCACCCGGTCCTTGTCGTCGCCGAAGTCGGTACTACGTAGCCAGGTCGCGCCGTCGCGCTGGTAGGTGCGCCCCTGCTCGCCCAGCCGGGTCAACGCCAGCTCCAGCTCGCCCCGGGCGTGCAGGTCCTTCTCATTGAAGTACGTGTCGAAGTGCACCCCGAAACCGGCCAGCGAAGCCTTGATCTCGTCGAACATCAACGCCACGCCCTCGACCCGGAACAGCTCCCGGGCGGCGTCGTCGTCGAGTTCGCGGACCTCGGGGTGCTTGGCGGCCACGGCACCGGCGATGTCGGCGATGTACGCCCCGCCGTACCCGTCCTCGGGCGCCGCCTCGCCCCGCGCGGCGGCCAGCAACGACTTGGCGAACCGGTCGATCTGGGAGCCGGCGTCGTTGAAGTAGTACTCGGTGCCGACGTCGGCCCCGCTGGCCCGCAGGATCCGGGCGAGAGCGTCGCCCACGGCGGCCCAGCGGGTGCCACCGAGGTGCACCGGGCCGGTCGGGTTGGCCGAGACAAACTCCAGGTTGAGCCGGCGGCCGGCCAGACGGGTGCTGTGGCCGTACTCCCGGCCGGCCAGGACCACGGTGCGGGCCAGCGCACCGGCGGCGGCCGAGTCGAGTCGGATGTTCAGGAAGCCCGGCCCGGCGATCTCCACCGAGGCGATCCCGTCGGCCTCGCTGAGCGCGGCGGCCAGCGCGGCGGCCAGCTCACGTGGGGCGGTGCCGACTCGCTTCGCCAGTTGCAACGCCAGGTTCGAGGCGTAGTCGCCGTGGTCGGGGTTGCGCGGACGCTCGACGGTGACCACGTCGGGGAGTAAAGATAGATCGATGTCACGGTCGACGAAGACCGACCGGGCCGCGGCGCGGACGAGCTCAGCGAGATTGGCGGGAGTCACCAAAGCATGTTACCGGGGGTAGACTCGTGGCCTTGGCGGCGACCCTCACCTGCTGTGTCCCCGCTGAATGCCCCTTGACCGACCGACCTGACGAGGCACCACACCATGAGCATCAGCACCCAGGGTGGCGACAACCGCAACCCCTCCGTGGTCAGCACCGGCAAGCCGGCGGCCGGCGGCAAGCCCCGGACCGACGACAAGGCCGCGGGCAAGCCGGCGAAGGGCAAATCGGCGAGCAGCCGGGGCGGTGGTGCCACGGCCGCCCGGACCGCCGGCGGCAAGACCAGCGGCAAGGCCGGCAAGGGCGGCCGCAAGCCGGTCAAACCGGTCAAGGTCACCCAGGAGCGCAACTGGGGTCCGATCGCGCTGATGGTCGGCGTCGGCGTGCTGGCCACCGCGATCATCGGGTACGGGGCGTACGCCGTATCCCAGGAGGCCCGGTCATGGCAGGACCGCGCCTCGGACATCACCGACCTGATCAACTACCGGGAGTCCAACCCGGCGGCGCTGGACCCGATGGCCGGCAAGCAGTCGCACGAGTGGGGCCCGCTGGAGTACGAGATCCAGCCGCCGGTCGGCAGCAGCCACAACCCGAACTGGCAGAACTGCATGGGTGACGTCTACGACGCGCCGATCGCCAGTGAGCACGCCGTGCACAGCATGGAGCACGGCGCGGTCTGGCTCACCTACCAGGAGGGCCTGCCCGCCGACCAGGTCGAGACGCTGGCCAGCAAGATCCGGGGCAACGAATTCACCTTGATGAGCCCGTTCGAGGGCCTGGAGTCGGCGGTCTCGCTGCAGGCGTGGGGCTACCAGTTGGCCGTCGACGACGTCAACGACCCACGGATCGACGAGTTCATCCGGGCGTTGCGGCAGAACGCCACCGTCGAGCCGGGCGCCACCTGCTCGGGTGGGATCACCGCCACCGGCACCACCCCGCGTGACATCGGCGCCCAGGAGCAGCAGATGGACGGCGGCGCCGGGTCGTGACCACCAGGACGGAGACGGACGCGATGGCCGACACCGGGCGGGGGCCCGTCGACGGGCCGGCGACGCAGGACCGGCCGGCCGACCCGGCCGGCGGGGAACCGACCGATCCACCGCCGCCCGGCGGCGATGCGGCCGCAACCAGCCGTCGTGGCCGGTTCGGCACCGCGTGGCTGGCTGCGGCCGTCGTGGTCGGTCTCCTGCTCGG
Organism: Solwaraspora sp. WMMD937; assembly: GCF_029581175.1. Lineage (NCBI taxonomy): Bacteria > Bacillati > Actinomycetota > Actinomycetes > Micromonosporales > Micromonosporaceae > Solwaraspora > Solwaraspora sp. WMMD937. The sequence continues at coordinate 6,542,255 of NZ_CP120738.1, forward strand.
GTACGCCGCCGGCCTGCTCACCCCCGGTCTGCTGCGTCCCGGCGACACCTCGCCGGAGGCCGGGTTCACCCGGGACATGTCGACCCACCACGCGCAGGCCGTGGAGATGTCGATGATCGTGCTGGAGCGCAGCGAGAACCCGGCGGTGCGAACCCTCGCCAGCGACATCGCGCTGACCCAGCAGGGCCAGATCGGCATGATGCAGACCTGGCTACGCGAGTGGGGCCTGGAGCCGACCGGCACCCAGCCCCGGATGGACTGGATGGAGACCACCGGCGAGTGGGCGGTGGTCGACGGTCTGATGCCGGGGATGGCCACCGACGCGCAGCGCGCCGAACTGAGGGCGGCGACCGGCGCCGAGGTGGACCGGCTGTACCTGTCGCTGATGCTCACCCACCACCTGGGCGGCATCCACATGGCCGACGGTGTGCTCGAGCTCTCCGACGACGAGGACGTGCGCTGGCTGGCCGAGTCGATGGTGAGCGGCCAGCAGAAGGAGATTGAGCTGATCCGTACCCTGCAGTCCCAGGTCGGCGGCTGACACCGCACCGCCCGACGGCGGCCCCTACGCCTGCCGGCTTCACCCGCCCGTCCCGGCCTTCGCCGGGGCGGGCGGCGTCGTACCTGCTCGCCTCCCGGTGCACCCGGTCGGGTATGTCTACCTATACCACGACTTCGCACACTTTGACGGACTCTACCGTCTCAGACGTTTTCTAGGCACATATCGCTACCGTCCTGATACAGCCTCGTTGGTCCTGACGTGGGGGCACTTCTTAGCGATACTCGGAGATCGATCACGAGCTGGTGCCGACGGCATACGCTCGGCGGTGACGGCGCGGTGGCGGCCCGCCGTCGCGGATCACCCACCGGTGACGCTGGCGGGCTGACACCGGAGCAGGAACTCGACCTGATCGACCTGTTGCGGGGCCGATGGCCGGAGGACCACGCGCTGGACGACGAGCTGTGGAGCCGGCGTACCGTCGCGACGCTGATCGAGCGGCGGTTCGGGCTGACGCTGAGCCCGACTGACGTCGGCCACTACCTGGACGCCTGGGGGCTGGCACCCCGGCGGCCGGAGGAACGCGCCTGCGGACTCTGCGTCGATGCGGTCAACGAGTGGGCCGAGCGGGTCTACCCGACGGTGCTGCGCGCGGCCCGGGAGCACCGGACGGACCTGTGGTGGCTCGGGCGGACCCGGCTGCACGGCACCACCCCGGCCGCCGACGTGCTGTCGGCCGCCTCGGTACGCGGCCAGACCCGGTTCATGATCCTGACCCCGTCGATAGATCCGCCACTGCCGCGCGAGTTCCTGCTGCGGCTGTGCGGACCGGACCGGCGCGGGGCGCATCTCGTGGTGGATGGCTCCTGGGCCAGCTCCGAACTGCCCCGCCGGTTGCCCCGGAGCATCGTCACGCACCTGCTGCCCAGCTGCGCCCGCCCGGCCCGGTCGGCCTGAGCAACTCCGGCGTCGCGGCCGGCGACCGGACCACCGCGCCGGCCGGGACCGGACACGGCGGATACCGATTCGGCGACCCGGTGCTGGGTTTGCTAATCTTCCTGGGTCGCTGAGCCCCCGTAGCTCAGGGGATAGAGCACCGCCCTCCGGAGGCGGGAGCGCAGGTTCGAATCCTGCCGGGGGCACACTTGCTAAAGAACCTTTGACCTGCACGATGAAGGCCGCTGACCAGGGCAAGCCCAGTCAGCGGCCTTCATCGTCTGTTCCACTGTGTCCGGCCCCCACCGGCCCGTGGCGAGCAGCTGTGCCGAATGCCGCGCCGTATCCCGCCAGCACGCGCCCAGCCCTGCCGTGGTGGTCGCCCCGTCGAGTGCGCCGCAGCAGATCCAGAGCCTGTTCGCCAGCCGCTGCGTCGATGTGCGCGGACCCGATACGCGGGACGGCGCCCCCGTTGCAGCTGTGGGACTGCCTCAACGCACCCCGGCAGCAGTGGCGCCTGTTCTGATGAGAACCAGCTGACCAGCTCTCCGAAGAACCCAGAACTCGACACCGGACGCCAGACGCCGCAATTTTCGCCATCTGCCGATCCCACCACCCCACCAAAGGTATTTCTGTCCATCGATCTCTCTCGGTAGAGGTATCCGCCCCGCGCGACCGTGACCGTCACGGTCTGCCTCTCACACCCCTACCTCGGGAGGAACCTTGTCCACGCGACTGACGCAACGCGTACGTCGATCAACGCTCGCCCTGGTAACCGCTGCCGCCGTAGCACTGCTGCTGCCGGTCAGCTCGGCCACGGCGGCGGCGCTGGACCGCTCGACCGGCAGCGGTGCAACCGCCGCACCCGTCGACGTCTTCATGAAGGACCATCCGTCGGACGTCGGGATTCAGCCGCACGGCCTGAACCCGATCTGGGCGAGCCCCGACATCAAGGTCTGCCCCACCGCCGTCGAGTGCTCGACCAGCCAGAACCCGATCGTCGGGCAGACCAACTACATCTTCATCAAGCTGCGCAACCCCGGACCGTACGGTTCCGGCGGCATGGAGCAGGGTGAGATCCACGTCTACCGGACCACGCCGGGTGGCGGCGCGACCTGGCCCACCCACTGGACCGAGATCGGCTGGATGTCGGTGCCGGTCTACGCCGGTGTCACCACCGTCACCATCCCCTGGAACGGTGTCCCCGGTCCGGGACACTTCTGTCTGCTCGCCCGCTGGGTCTCCCCTAACGACCCGATGACCATCGAAGGTCCGAGCATCAGCGTGAACACCCGGCAGAACAACAACATCGCGTGGCGCAACGTCGACTCGGTGGCGCTGTCGGCCAACGGGCAGACCGAGGTCCGGCCGTTCGCGATCGGCAACGCACTGGCCCAGCCGACCCGCAACAGCGTGGTCTTCAGCGCGGAAGGTGCACCACTGCAGGCCGCTGGCGGGCGGCTCGTGGTGGATCTCGGGCCGACGTTGTTCGCCCGCTGGGTCGAGGGCGGCATGGCCGGTAAGGGCATCCGGGAGGCGGGCCGTAACCGGGTCGAGATCGTCGAACCGGGCCAGGCCAGTCTGGACAACCTGATGCTCCGGGGCAACGAGCGGCTGACCATGCGACTGCTGTTCACCGCCACCAACCCGGTCGATAAGCCGATCGCCGTACTGGTGACGCAGTTCGGCCCGGACGTCGACGGCTCCGACCGGGCCGACCTGGGTGGTGTGCGCTACGACGTGACCGTCAGCAAGCAGGACCGTTAGCCACCTCGCAGGGCAGGGACGGAGGTGGCGTCCGGGACCCGTGACCTCCGTCCCGACAAGGTTCCGGATCTGCTGGCTCAGCGAAGACTGACCCAGCAGGTCCGGACCTTGTACGTCGCGGTGCTGGCCCGCAGCTGCACCGGGCCGGTCGGCGGTACGCCCATCGAAAAGAACCCGGCCTCGTCCACTGGCACGTCCTCGTACTGCCCGGCGGCGGACCGGGCGCTGAGTCGTCCCGGCGCGGCCGGAGAGAGCTGCCCCACCACCCCGCTACCGGTGACCTCGACGGCGAGGACCACCGGGCCGGACCGGAAGGTCAGGGTCCGGTCGGTACCGCCGGACCGGGTCGACCCGACCGGCTCCAGGTCACAAGCCGAGTCGAAGATCAGCTCGGCGACCGCCAGCTCGGCGTCGACGGTCCGCCAGCTGAACGCGGCCAGTGCCGCGGCCAGGAAGTGCTCCGGCACCGGTCCGGAGTCGCGCAGGGCGGCACCCAGCTCGATCAGCAGCTCGTCGTCACTGTTTGGTGGCCACTGCCGCATCACGTTCACCTCCGTTCCCCTGCTGCTCTCCGAGCGGGCCGATCCTGACGTACGGGGCGAGGGCTGGGCAGTTGCGCAGCTTCGCCAAGCATCGGGCCTGGGTCGGGCCGACACTTCCAGTGGGCATGCCGAGTCGCTCGCCGATCTCACGGTAGCTGGCCGGCGGGTCGGCGACGAGTAGCGTGAGTAGTTCCCGGCAGCGCGGCGGCAACTCGGCGAGCGCGTCGCGCAGCGCCTGGCACCGCTCGTCCCGGAGCAGATCCTCGTCAGGGGTCGTCGGGTCGACCAGCCGGAAGACACCGACATGCGCGTCGGTCGACTCGTCGTACGGGTCGAACGGCTGCGTACGCCGGCCGAGCCGCAGCATTCGGTGACACTCCCGTCGGGTGGTGGTCACCAGCCACGCGGGCAGAGCGTGTGCCTCACGCAGCCGGCCGAGGTGCTCGACCAGCCGCAACCAGACGGTCTGGTTGACGTCAGCGGCGTCGGCGTGGTCGAGCCCGTGGCTGCGGATCACCGCCGCTACCAGCGGGCCGTACCGGTGGACCAGTGCAGCCCAGGCGGTCTCGTCGCCGTCGGCGGCAGCGGAAACCAGGTCGGGAACGGTAGCCGGCGGTGGGTCGGTAGCCGGCGCTGGGTCGGGGACGGCGTCGGGGCTGCTCATTCGACCAGCACGCCGTAGTCGGGGTGCCAGGCCGGACCGGCGGTCAGCACCGCCGCGGCGGCCGCCGCGTCCAGCCCGGTGCCGGTCATCAGGGCGGCGAGCCGACCGGACACGTGGCCGGTGGCGAAGGAGGTGCCGGCCCACGCGGCGAAGCCGTCGAAGTGCAGCACCGGCTGGCCGGGCAGGACCATCTCCCCGTCGACGTACGTGCTGGTGCGGTCGCCGTACGCGCTGGCGTCCACCCACGAGCCGTAGTTGCTGTAGTCGGCCGGCACCGGGACGCCGTCGGTCGCGTCGAGGGCGGCGACGGCCAGCACCCCGGGCAGCGCCGCCGGCCAGGACTGGCGGCTGGTGCCGGCGTTTCCGGCGGCGGCGACCACCTTCGTCGTCTTGGGCAGCGCGGCGAGGGCGTTGGCCAGCGGCAACGGCGGCTGGTCGTGCTGCGTGAAGTAGCCGAGGGAGAGGTTGATGACCGACACCTGCTGGCCGAGCCGGCCGATCGCGGCGATCAGGCTCTCCTCGTCGCCGATGCCGTTGGCGTCCAGTGCGGACTCCGGGTCGACCCGTACGCCGGGGGCGGCCTGCCGTACGACACCGGCGACGAAGGTGCCGTGCCCGCCCTGCAGAGCCAGTTGGGTGCCGCCGAGGTACAGCGGGTCCTCATCGTCGGTCTCCGGCAGGTAGCTGCCGCCGAGCCAGTCCGGGTGCACGTCGCCGGCCAGCCGCCAGATGCCGGTGTCGCAGACACCGACCGTGACGTCGGCCCCTTCACCGAGCCGGGCCGGGTCCGGCGGTGGCAGCGCGGCCGCCAACCGTGGTGGCCCGCCGGGGTTGCCCATGATGTTGCCGAAGCCGAGCAGGACGTGGTGCGGCTGCACCTGCGGGGCCCGCCCGCCGGGCCACTGGCGCGGGTCGCGGAGCTTGTCGACCACGGCCGGGATGTCGGTCTCCCGGTCGAAGCGCAGCCGGCCGACCTGGGCGAACCCGTCGTCCTCGGTGACCTGGTGGCCGTCGGCGCGCAGCCGGGCCGTCACCCGCTCGACGTCGGCCGGGGCGACCAGTAGTTGCCGGGGGCGGTAGAGGAACTCCTTGCCGGCTGCCGCGGTGTACCGCCGTACCGCCGGGTGGGCGGCCAGGGTCTCCAGGAACGCGCGTTGATAGCTCTGGTCGAGGGACCGGTCGGCGGGTCCTGGCGCGCCGGCCTGGCCGGTCAGGTGCGGCCAGCTGGTCGCCGGACCTAGGGGCAGCAGCGCGGCGGCCAGCGCGGACCACCCCATCAGCTGCCGGCGGGAGATCTGCCCGGGGAGACCCGGCACGGGGTGACGGTGGTCGGACGACACCTGACCCTCCAAGCGGGTGGGAGACGGGGCCGGCACCACGAGGGCGACCACAGAAGGTTACGGGACCGACACGATTATTTCAAAGGATAGTTATGTGTCAATTAAATGACTGGCGTCCGGGCGCCGCCGTTGACCCGGGGTGCACGGGTGGGGAATTCTCTCTCTCGTGACCGAACGCACCGATTCCGGTGTCGACCTGGCACAGCGGGCCCTGGACACCGTCCAGCGCTACCCACACGAGGCCATCTCGATCGCCCACCGGGTGCTTGCCGACGCGCCGGACGCCCGCACCCGGTCCACTGCGGAACGCGCCATCGGCCTGGCGTTACGCGAGCTCAACGACCTGACCGGCGCGACACGCCACCTGCGCCGGGCGGTGCGGGCTGGGGACGACGCCCGGCTTCGGGCACTGGCCCGGATGAGCCTCGGCTACGTCCTGGCCAGCGCCGGCCGGACCACCGCCGCGCTGCGGGTCGTCACCCTGGCCCTGCCGCAGCTGACCGGCGCCGACGCCGGCCGGGCCCGGATGCAGCGCGGCGTGGTGCTGCACTACCGGGGCCGGTTCGACGAGGCGGTCCGCGACTACGACCAAGCGGTGGAGATCGCCCGCCGCGAGGGCGACCTGCTGCTGGAGGCGCGCGCCCGCAACAACCGAGGACTGCTCAACGCACACCTGAACGCCCACCTCGATGCCGACACCGACGACGATCTGAACCGCGCCGCGGCCATCTTCAGTCAGCTCGGGCTGGACCTGGCCGCCGCCGACGCCCGGTGGAACAGCGGCATCGCCACCGGACAACGCGGCGACGTGGCCGGCGCGCTGCACTGCTTCGCCGAGGTCGACAACGAGTACCGCCGGCTCGCGGTGCCCCGCCCCGCGCTGCTGCTGGACCGCTTCGAGCTGCTGCTGTCCGTACCGCTGATCGACGAGGCGGTCGCGGTGGCCGGGACCGCCGTGACCGAGCTGCGCCGGCTCGGGATGGCCTCGGACCTGGCCGAGGCGCTGCTCGCCCAGGCGCGGGCTGCCCTGCTCGCCGGCGACCTGGCCACTGCGGCCGACACTGCCGGGGCGGCGCGTAGCCGGTTCCGACGACAGGGCCGGCGGGCCTGGGCAATCCTCGCCCGGCACGTCGAGCTGCGGGCCGGGTACGCCCGGGGCACTCGGTCCCCCGCGCTGCTCGCCGCGATGATCCGTACCGCCGACCAGCTCGACGCCACCGGCTGGCCCGGACCCGCCCTGACCAGCAGGATCGAGGCCGCCCGGCTGGCCACCACGCTGGGCCGGCACAGCCGGGCGGTCGAACTGCTGGAGGTCGCCGCTGACGCCCGGCGGCGGGGCACCGCACCCCGCCGCGCCCAGGGGTGGTACGCCCTGGCGTTGCGCCACCGGCTGGCCGGCGACGAGGCCGGGGCGGCCCGTGCGCTACGCCACGGACTGGCCGTACTCGACGGGCACCGCGCCTCGCTCGGCGCGACCGAGCTGCGGGCCAACAGCGGGACGTACGGTAAGGAGCTGGCCGCCGAAGGCCTGGACATCGCCATCCAGCGGGGCGCACCGGCGCAGGTGTTCGCCTGGGCGGAACGGTGGCGGGCCAACGCGCTACGGATGCGGCGGGTCTCACCGCCGCCGGATCCGGACCTGGCCACCGCGCTGACCGAGCTGCGGATGGTCAGCGCCGCACTCGAGGACGCGTTGTTGGCCGGCAACCCGGTGCAGACGCTACGCGGCAGTCAGGCCCGGCTGGAGCAGCGGATCCGGGAGCTGGCCCGAGGGGTCAACGGTGGCGGCGAACTGCTCGCGCCGCCCGGGGTCGCCGACCTCGCCGGTGCGCTCGGTGCCGCCGTACTGCTGGAACTGGTGGCGCACGGCGAGCGGCTGCTCGCGGTGCTGGTCCGCGACGGCCGGCCGACGCTGCACGATCTCGGGTCACTGACCGACACGGTACGGGTGGCCCGGCTGCACCGGTTCGGTCTACGTCGGCTGGTCACCACCGGCGACAGTGCCGACGCCCAGGCCGGGGTACGGCACACGGCCGGCGCGTTGGACCGGCAGCTGTTCGATCCGGTACGCGGCCTGATCGCCGACCGACCGCTGGTGATCGTGCCGATCGGCGAACTACACGCCGTACCGTGGTCGGGTCTGCCGACCTGTGCGGGCCGGGCGGTGACGGTGGCCCCGTCGGCGACAGCGTGGCTGCGGGCCACCGGCCGACGCACCGGCGGGGCGGACCCGCAGCAGGCCGGCGGACCGGCGGCCGGGGTGCAGCGGGCCGGCGGACCAGCGGTACTGGTGGCCGGGCCGCGACTACCGGCTGCCGAGACCGAGGTACGGCAGCTCGGTGCGGTGCTGCCCGGCTCCCGCGTGCTCACCAGGGCCGCCGCCACCGCCGACGCGGTAACCGGGGCGCTCAACGGCGCTGGGCTGGCGCACATCGCCGCGCACGGGCGCTTCCGGGCGGACAACCCGCTGTTCTCTACGCTGGAGCTGGCTGACGGACCGTTGACCGCGTACGAACTGGAGCGGATCATCAGTCCGCCCGGTTGCGTGGTGTTGTCGGCCTGTGATTCCGGGCTGGCCGGGATCCGCCCCGGCGACGAGGTGATGGGCTTCACTGCGGTGCTGCTGGCGCTGGGCGCCCGCTGTCTGATCGCGACGGTGCTGCCGGTGCCGGGCGAGCTGACCACCGCGCTGATGCTGGAGTTGCACCGCGAGATGCTGGCCGGGCATGCTCCGGCGGTGGCGCTGGCCCGGGCACAGCGGGCGTTCGCCGCGGACCCGGACGGTGCGGTCGGGGCCCGGCATGCGACGGCCGCCGCGTTCGTCTGCTTCGGCGCCGGTTGAGCCCAGGTGCCGTCGGCCGCTCCGCCGTTGGCGTTGTCGAGGGGCCGCAGAATTCGCCTGCCACCGTACCGGACCTCCGGTTAGCTGACGAGCGACGGCGCTGGCCGACCCTGCCGGTCTCACCCAGCCCGCCGCTGCCCGGTGAACGCCGCCAGCGGACACAGATCGTGCAGTAACGGGTACGCAGCCGACTCTTGACACGTGGTGGTCACGGGGCCGTAACCTGATGACCAATTGATTCAATAGTGAATAGATATCCAGAGGGTGACGATGGACACGATCCTGTCGGTGGACCAGGGCACCACCAACACGAAGGCGTTGCTCGTCGACGGCTCCGGGACGGTCCTCGGCCGGGCGTCGGCCCCCGCAGGCGTCACCTTTCCCCGCCCGGGCTGGGTCGAACAGGACGCCGAGGAGCTGTGGCGCAGCGTTCTGACCGCGGTTCGGGACTGCCTCGACGCCGCAGGCGGCCAGACCCCCACCGCGGTCGCCGTGTCCAGCCAGCGGGAGTCCGTCGTCGGGTGGGACCGCCGCACCGGCCGGCCGATCGGCCCGGTGCTCAGCTGGCAGGACGCCCGAGCGGACGACAAGTGCCGGCAGCTGACCGCCGCCGGGCTGGCCGACACCGTACGCCAGCGGACCGGACTGCCGTTGGACCCGATGTTCTCCGCACCCAAGATGGCCTGGCTGCTGGCGGCGGCAGGTTTGACTCAACCCGGCACGGCGCAGCAGGCCGGGATCGCCGTGGGCACGGTCGACGCCTGGCTCGTCTGGAACCTCACCGGTGGAGCTGTGTTCGCCTGCGAGGCCGGCAACGCTTCCCGAACGCTGCTTTACGACCTCACGACGCTGGACTGGGACACGGACCTACTGACCGCGTTCGGCGTACCCCGCGCGGCTCTGCCCCCCGTGCGCGCCTCCGACGCGGGCTTCGGGGTCACCGCCGACCTCGGCGTACTGCCGGCGAAGTTGCCAGTCGCCGCAGTGCTGGCCGACTCGCACGCCGCGCTGTACCAGCACGGTTGTCACCTGCCCGGTACGGCGAAGGCCACCTACGGCACCGGGACCTCGGTGATGGCGGCGGTCGCGCGCCCCGACGTCCCGGCCGCCGGGGTGGCCACAACACTGGCCTGGCTGACCAGCAAGCCGACCTATGCCCGGGAAGGCAACATCATCGCGTCCGGAGCCGCGCTCGCCTGGATGGCCCGTACTCTCGGTCTGCCCGACGTGGGGCAGCTGGAGAAGGTCGCCGACGCGGTCGACGACGCCGGCGGTGTGCACTTCGTACCGGCGTTCTCCGGCCTCGGCGCCCCGTACTGGGACCGGTCCGCGACCGGCATCCTGACCGGAATCACCGGCGGCACCGACCGGGCGCATCTGGCGATGGCTGCCCTGGAGAGTGTCGCTCACCAGGTGACCGACGTACTCGAGGCGATCGAGGTCGACTCGTCCGCGATCGACGTGCTGCACACCGACGGTGCCGCCACCGCCAGCGGTCGACTCATGCGGTTGCAGGCCGACCTGTTGGGCCGGTCGATTCGGGTGGCGGACGCGGTGGACGCGTCCGCGCTGGGCGCGGCGACGCTCGCCCGGCAGTCGCTCGGCCTGACCGATGCCGACGCGGCGGTGTCCGCAGGCATGCTCGTCGAGCCCACCATGGCGGCCGAGGCTCGGGCCCGGCGCCGGACCGAGTGGGCCGCAGCCGTTGCGCGGTCCAGGGTCGGTCTGGTGTCTGACCTGCCGGACGTCGGCGACTGACGACCGGACGAGCCGCGACCCGTCCGCGACAACCCCGTCGAGAGGAGCACCTTCGCGATGACGCAGACAACCCGACAATCCGCCGTAGCGTTGCTACGCCGTCCCTCGGTGATCGGCGGTACGTGCCTGGTGGCGCTGCTGATCGCGATCGTGTCCACCACCAAGGTGGTCGATGCGGAGGAAGCCGCCGTCGCGGGTGCGGCACAGCAGTTCGACGCCTCCGAGTACGCCGCACAGCGCTACGACTCAGAGGTGGTGCCGGCCATCGAACAGAACGCGGTCGACATCGCCCAGCTGCTGGAGGCGGTCACCGCCGACCCGGCGGCGGCCGGGCAGGAGTACGGGCACCGCGACGGCCCGAACGCCCGCTATGCCTTTGCCGTCTCCGGCACCGGCGTGGCCGGACCAGTCGCGGGCACCCTGCTGCCACTGCAGATCGACGGGGTGCCCGCGGGGGTGCAGGTGAGTTTGCAGATCGGGCCGGCGATCAACGGCACCGCCCTTCGCGACGCCGTCGGCTTCATCACCTTCGACCAGTTCCTCAATCAGTTGGAGTACGCCGACGCCGCCACCGAGCTGAACAACCAGGTGAAGGCGAAGGTGCTGGCAGGGTTCGACGCCGAGGCCGCAGCCGGCGAGCAGGTGTCGTTCGTGGGTGCGTTCACCTACGGCAGCAACCCGGAGCTGATCCAGGTCACGCCGGTCGAACTGACGGTGGCACGGTGAACACCGCCGGGCCGGTGGTGATGCGCACCCGTGCGGTCAGCAAGGTGTACGGCGGCACCCACGCGCTCACCGAAGTCGATTTCAGCATCCGTACCGGCGCCGTCACCGCCCTGTTCGGTGAGAACGGCGCCGGCAAGTCCACCTTGATGAAGATCCTGGCCGGGGTGGAGACGCCGTCGAGCGGGGTGATCGAGATGGACGGCACGCCGGTGACGTTCCGGTCGGCCGCTGACGCCGTCCGGCACGGCGTCGCGATCATCCACCAGGAGCTCAACCTGTGCCCGAACCTCAGCGTGACCGACAACCTGTTCCTCCGGCGTGAGCGCACCGGGCGCGGAGGCCTGCTCGACTCTCGAGGGCAACGGCGGATCACAGCGGCCCTGCTGGACCGGCTGGAGGAGCCGATCGATCCGAACACCCTGGTCGGTGACCTTCGTCTGGGTCAGCAGCAGATCGTCGAGATCGCGCGTGCGATCTCGCTCGACACCCGGGTTCTGATCATGGACGAACCGACTTCCGCGCTGAGCGCTTCCGAGGTCGAGGTGCTGTTCCGGGTCATCCGCGAGCTGACCGGCAACGGTGTGGCGATCGTGTACATCTCCCACCACTTGGAGGAGGCACTGGAGATCGCCGACGATGTCGCCGTCCTGCGCGACGGGACGCTCATCGCCACCGACGACGCCGCCAACGTCGACCTGAACTGGATCGTCGCGAACATGGTCGGTCGCAGCCCGGACGACCTGTACCCGAAGCTGACGACTCCGGCGGGCGAGCCGCTGCTGCAGATTCGCGGGTTGAGCGTCGTGGACGCGACCAACCCGGCTCGCCTCGCCGTCGACAGTCTGGACCTGACCGTGCACGCCGGCGAGGTGGTCTGCCTGTACGGCCTGATGGGCGCTGGCCGTACCGAACTTCTGGAGGCGCTAGCCGGCCGGCTTCCGCTGCACGCTGGATCGGTCGCGGTAGCCGGCCGGGACGTCGCCTCGGCGGGCATCGCCGAGCGGATCAGCCTGGGGCTCGTACTGGTTCCTGAGGATCGTCAACGGGACGGCCTGGTGCAGACCATGTCGGTCGGCGAGAACCTGACACTGGCGGCGATCCGGCGGCTCCGGCTCGGGCCGCTCATCGCCCGGGCGAAGGAGGCCAGCGCGGTCGGCCGAACGATTGCCAGTGTCACGGTGAAGGCCGCTGGTGCCGGTGTAGCGATCTCTTCGCTGTCCGGCGGCAACCAGCAGAAGGTGGTGATCGGAAAGGCGCTGCTGACCGAGCCGCAGGTGCTGCTGCTGGACGAACCGACGCGGGGTATCGACGTCGGCGCCAAGGCGGACATCTTCACCCTGATGGCGGACCAAGCCCGGCAGGGTGTCGCGGTGCTGTTCGCCACCTCGGAGCTGGGTGAGGCGCTGAACGCCGCCACCCGGGTGGTGGTGATGTACCGCGGCCGGGTGGTGCAGATCCTGGACCCGGCGACCACCAGCAAGGAGCAGCTCATGGCGGCCTCCGGCGAGGCCGAGCCGCCGCCACCGTCGAATGGAGCGACCGCATGACCAGCATCCGCACCAGCGAGCCGGCCACCGCCACGGCCGGCGAACGCCGGCCGACGGTGCGATCGGGACCGACCTGGACCCGCCGGCTGGGTGACGCCGCCCTGGAGCTGCGGGCGTTCATCGCCCTCGCCGTCATCGTGGTCATCTTCGCTTCGCTGTCCGACACCTACCTGACCAGCAGCAACCTGATCACGATGACCCGCCATGTGGCGATCAACGCCATTCTCGCGCTGGGCATGCTGTTAGTCATCCTCACCGGCGGCATCGATCTGTCTGTCGGCTCGATCGTGGGGCTGTCCGGCATCGTCGCCGGGGTGCTGCTGCAGGGCTGGGAGATCAATTCCTTCGACGTCGTCCTGTACCCGCAGGTGTGGGCGGTGATCGTCATCTCCCTCGCGGTCGGGATGCTGGTCGGCGCGGTCAACGGGCTGCTCGTCGCACGATTCAACCTGGCCCCGTTCATCGCCACCCTCGGCATGCTGTACGTGGCGCGCGGGATCGCCATGCTGATCTCGGACGGCGCCACGTTCCCCCGGCTCGAAGGCAGCCCGGAACTGGGCAACACCGGTTTCGGCTTCCTCGGCCGCGGCCGACTGCTCGGTATTCCCACCTCGATCTGGATCATGGTGCTGCTGGCCCTGCTCGCGATGGTGCTGATCCGTCGGATGCCGTTCGGGCGCTGGTTGTACAGCGTCGGCGGCAACGAGCGGGCGGCCGAGCTGTCCGGCGTACCGATCCGCAAGGTCAAAATGTGGGTCTACATGCTATCCGGATTCTGTGCCGCCATGGTCGGTCTGATCATCGCCTCGGAGCTGACCTCGGCCGCGCCACAGTCCGGAGAGACCTTCGAACTCAACGCGATCGCCGCCGTCGTGATCGGCGGTGCGTCTCTGGCCGGCGGGCGGGGCACGGTCCGCGGCGCGTTGGTCGGTGCGTTCGTGATCGGTTTTCTCTCCGACGGTCTCGTGATGGTCGGAGTCTCGACGTTCTGGCAGATCGTGATCAAGGGAGCGGTGATCATCCTCGCCGTGCTGCTCGATCAGGGCCAGCAACGGCTCAAACGCTCCACTGCAGCTACGGCGGCGAGACAGGCATCCTCTCAGCCGCCGCCGACGGCACCCTCTTCCCCACAAAACCCCAACTGAGGAGGCAGCACCGATGTTCCGTTCTCCCGTACTGCGGGCGACCGCGCTGCTGGTCGCCGGGACGCTCGCCCTGGCGGCGTGCGGCACCGACGACGGCACCGCACCGGCCACCGACGATTCGACCGACTCGGCCGGCGGGCTGATCGCCGTCATCACCCCGTCGCACGACAACCCGTTCTTCAAGGCAGAGGCCGACGCGGCGGTGGCCAAGGCCGAGTCGCTCGGCTACGAGACGACGTCGACGTCGCACGACGACGACCCCAACAAGCAGTCCGAGCTGATCGATTCGGCGATCAGCGCTGGGGCCAAAGCGATCATCCTGGACAACGCCGGCGCCGACGCGTCGATCGGCCCGATCCGAAAGGCGGTCGAGGCCGACGTGAAGGTCTTCCTCATCGACCGGGAGATCAACGAGACCGGCCTGGCCACCGCGCAGATCGTGGCGAACAACTCACAGGGTGCTGCGCTGGTCGCCGAGGAGTTCGTCCGGGCGATGGACGGTAGCGGCGGTTACGTCGAGCTGACCGGCAAGGCCTCCGACACCAACGCCGGAGTTCGTTCCAGCGCCTACTCGGGTGTGATCTCGCAGTACCCGGACATGCAGCTGGTCGCCCAGGAGACGGCGAACTGGGACCAGCAGGAGGCGTTCACCAAGACGGAGACGATTCTGCAGACGAACCCGGACATCAAGGGCATTATTGCGGGTAACGACACGATGGCACTGGGTGCGCTGGCCGCGGTCAAGGCCGCCGGCCTGGGCGACGACATCGTCATCGCCGGCTTCGACGGCAGCCCGGACGCGGTGGCCGCGATCAAGGCCGGCGAGTTGCTCGCGACCGGCCTGCAGCCGGCCGTGCTGATCGCCGAAACCGCGGTGGAACAGGCCGACGAGGTGATTCGCACCGGTACCGCCAGCCAGCCCGAAAAGCAGTCCATCGACTGCGCCCTGATCACCGCGGACAACGCCGACTCGTACACCTTGTTCGCGCTGGAGTGACGTACGCCGCCCGGTAGGGGCGCTGGGAAGCTTTGCGCCCCTACCGGGCTCTGGTAACCTTCTAATGAATCGGATTTCGGAGTTGAATAGATATGCCTAGTGAGCCGAGGTTCGGTGCCGGACTGTGGCACTTCGCCAGTTACGTCGACCGCTACGCGGTGGACGGCTACGCCCCCGCTGTCACCACCCTGGAAGCAATAGCCCGGGCGGGCGAGGTCGGTGAGCTGTCCGTGGTCGATCTGAACTACCCGTTCACTGCGGGAGTCGGTCTGTCCGAGGTGAAGGACGCGCTTGCCGAGGCCGGCCTGGCTGCCATCGGCATCACGCCGGAGATCTACCTGCGCAGGTTCAGCAAGGGTGCCTTCACCAACCCGGACCCGGCGGTGCGGTCCGCCGCGCTCGACCTGATGCACGAGGCAGCCGGAGTCGTCCGCGAGCTCGGCGCCGACTACGTCAAGATATGGCCCGGTCAGGACGGCTGGGACTACCCGTTCCAGGTTGACCACCGGCAGCTCTGGGCACTGGCCGTCGACGGCATGCGCGAGCTCGCTGGCGCTCATCCCGACCTGAAGTTCGCCATCGAGTACAAGCCGCGCGAGCCCCGGGTGCACATGACCTGGGACTCCGCCGCCCGTTCGCTGCTGGGCATCCAGCAGATCGGCTTGGACAACGTCGGGGTCCTGCTCGACTTCGGTCACTCACTGTACGGCGGAGAGTCGCCCGCCGACGCCGCTCAGCTGCTCATCGACCACGGCCGGCTCTACGGGATGGACGTCAACGACAACCTCCGCGGCTGGGACGACGACCTGGTCGTCGGCACCGTCCACCTCACCGAGATCTTCGAGTTCTTCTACACCCTGCGGGTGAACAACTGGGAAGGCGTCTGGCAGCTCGACCAGTTCCCGTTCCGGGAGGACAGCATCGAGGCGGCCCGGCTGTCGATCCGCTTCCTCAAAGCGGTGCACCGAGGTCTGGATCTGCTCGACGTTCAGGCGCTACGCGAGGCACAGCACCGCCAGGACGCACTCACCGCACAACGCCTGGTGCAGGACGCCCTGCTGCGATCAATGGCAGTGGACCGATGAACGCGGCACCGGTCGCTGCCCCCGACACCCCGGCGCTGCCGGTTCTCGGTCGGATCGGCCCCGAGGCCGGCCGGGAAGCGATCATCGCGCACATCCGGGAGGGAGCCCGGCTCATCCGGCGGCGCGACATCAGCATGATCAACGCGGCCGGGCTGGGGCATGTCGGTGGCGAATTCAGTGTCATCGACATCCTGGCCACCCTCTATCTGCACGTGCTGGAGATCTCCGCAGACCATTTGGATGATCCGGAGCGAGATCGGCTCATCCTGTCCAAAGGTCACGCGGCCGGCGCACTCTACGCCACGCTGGCCGCCGCCGGTCTGCTCGACCCGGTCGCCCTGGACACATTCCTGCAGCCGCTGTCGAAGCTCAACGGACATCCCGACCGGACCAAGGTCCGCGGTGTCGAGGCCAACACCGGCCCGCTCGGGCACGGACTGCCGATCGCGGTCGGCACCGCCCTGGCCGGCAAGCTCGACGGTTCCCGTCGACGCACCTTCGTCGTCCTCGGCGACGGCGAGTTGCAGGAGGGCTCCAACTGGGAGGCGATGATGGCCGCCGCACACCACCGGTTGGAGCGCCTCACCGCGATTGTCGACCGCAACCGGCTGCAGCAGGGTGCCCGGGTCGCTGACACCAACGAGCTGGAGCCACTCGCGGACAAGATCCGTGCCTTCGGTTGGCAGCCGGTCGAGGTAGACGGACACGACCACGGCGCGCTGCTCGACGTGCTCACCCGCGCCCCGGCCGACGGCAAACCCACGTTCGTGATCGCCCACACGGTGAAGGGCCATCCGATCACCTTCATGAGCGACGAGGTCGCCTGGCACCACAAGGTCCCCGACGCCGACCAGGTTGCCACCGCCCTCGCTGAGTTGGAGACAGAGTGAGCACCTTGACGACCGATCAGGTCCTGCACGACTGCCGCGACGCCTACGCGGCGACCCTCGTCGAGCTCGCAGCAACCGATCCACGGATCGTCGCGGTGGTCAACGACTCGGTGGGTTCCAGCAAGCTGAGCGAGTTCAGCAGCAGATTTCCTGACCGGCTGATCAACGTCGGCATCGCCGAGCAGGACATGGTGGGCGTTGCCGCCGGCCTGGCCAACGGCGGGAAGATCCCGTTCGTCTCGGCCGCCTCGTGTTTCCTCACCGCCCGCGCGCTCGAGCAGATCAAGGTCGACGCCGCGTACTCCAACCACAACCTGAACCTGTGCGGGATGAGCCCGGGCATGGCGTACGGCGAACTGGGACCCACCCACCACTCGATCGAGGACCTGGCCTGGCTCCGTGCCATACCCAATCTCACGGTCATCGTGCCCAGCGACCCCGCCGAGACCGGACAGGCGGTCCGCTGGGCGGCCGGACATCCCGGGCCGGTCTTCATCCGGGTCAGTCGGATGGGAGTCGCTGCGGTCAACGCCGAGAACTACCGCTTCGTGGCCGGGCAGGCGGTCCGGCTCCGCGAAGGAACCGACCTCACAATCATCGCCAACGGAACCGTCGTGGCCGCGGCGATGGAGGCCGCCGGGCTGCTGAGTCGACTTGACATCGAGGCCCGGGTGCTGTCGATGCCGACCGTGAAGCCGCTCGACGTCGACGCCGTCGTCGCGGCGGCTCGGGACACCGGCGCGATCGTCACCGTCGAAGAGGCGCTGACCACGGGTGGTCTGGGCGGAGCGGTCGCGGAGACCGTTGTGCAGCACCATCCGGTTCCGGTCAGGTTCGTCGGCGTCCCCGGCGTATTCGCGCCCACCGGTTCGGCCCGATGGCTGCTGGATCACTTCGGGATCTCTCCCGCCGGCATCGTGGACGCGGCCCACCGGGCGCTTCGACGCTGACCCACACGGGGTTCCGAGTAGGCCGTGCTGCGCGTGCGCCTGCCGACCGGAAGGCGGGCGCTACGATCGGCAGGGATCGGCCAACCGGCTCTCGGGCAAGTGCCAGAGGGCAGCCACCAAGCCGCAGCTGAGGAGGACGTCGTCGGCACGAAACCACGAGCGGCATACAGCGACGACCAGGTTCGGCTTGTCGCGAAGGTCGCCCGCATGTACCACGAACGGAACATGCGGCAGACCAGCATCGCCGATGAGTTGCACATCTCGCAGGCACGTGTGTCCAGGCTGCTTAAACGAGCTACTGAGATCGGCATCGTCCGGACGATCGTGTCGCTGCCGGCCGGTGTCCACACCGACTTGGAGGAGGCCATCGAGCAGCAGTACGACCTACATGAGGCCGTGGTGGTCGATGCCTCGAGCGTGGATGATCTGCTCCCAGCTCTGGGCGCGGCGGCAGCTGAATACCTGGAGACCACCCTCACCGGCGGGGACCGGGTCGGTATCTCCTCGTGGAGCGCGACTCTGCTGGCCGCCGTCGAACGGATGCGTCCGTCCCGCACCCGCGTCGTTGATCAGGTTGTCCAGATCGTCGGTGGTGTCGGGAATCCTCGCGTGCAGGTACGCGCAAACCTGCTGATGAGCCGATTCGCGGCGATGACCGGAGCCGAGCCACTCTTCATGCCGGCGCCGGCGATGCTCGGCACCGAGGCTGCTCGCGAGGCGTTGTTGCGGGATCCCACCGTCGCGGAAGTGCTGCAGACCTGGCCGAAGCTGACGATGGCACTGGTCGGCATCGGCAGCCTCGAGCCCTCGCCGCTGCTACTCGAGAGCGGCAACGCCCTCGCGGAGCCTGACCAGGCGGCCCTACGCGCTGGCGGTGCCGTAGGGGATGTCTGTCTGCGGTTCTACGACGCCGTAGGTCAGGCCGTGCACACCCCGCTCGGCGACCGAATCCTTGGCATCAGTCCCACAGAGTTGCAGACGATTCCTCGGCGGGTCGCCGTCGCTGGCGGGCGGAACAAGCTCGCCGCCATCCGCGGCGCGCTGCTCGGCAAGCACGTCAATGTGCTCATCACCGATCTCACGGTCGCCCAACTCCTGGTTGACACCCCAGATCGACCTACTTCCCGGTAGCTCATCCGATTTTGTTTCGCCGAGGCCAGCGAAACTGGTAAGTCTGGCAGGTCGACAAGATTGCCTACTTCCGCAGTCAACCGATGTCGCACCCTCGTCGAGTAGGTATTCATAACCGACTTTCCTTGCAGCGCCCGACCTCTACTGGCATGATGAGGTGTGGACAACACGCGCTGGGAGCCCAGAAGCGCTGATGTTCCGTGGCCGAGGGCAACGGCGACGGATGCACCCATTCCTCGACGACGTAGCTGAGGGCAAAGGCCAGCAGTAGCACGCCGGCCACCCGGCGAGAAGCAGGCCCACGCCCTCAGCTACGCCCATCCCGGCGTCGCGCGGTCACCGCAGCGACGCTCGCTGTCGCATGCGCAGCGCCCACTGGAAAGCGTCAGCCCGGCCGGGCACCCCACAAACACCGACGCCATTCAAGGCGAAACAGCACACCCAACGGACATAGAATAGATATTCAGTGACGACTACCCTTGCAGCTGCGATTCCCGTCTGCGACGATGACTGTCGATATGGCGTTCGGGAGACCGGAGGTTCTGCTCATTCTGTGGCCGAGGGCAACGGCCGCAGAAGCTTCCGTCCTTCATACCCGCAGCTGGGGCGGCAGCCGGCGACATGTCCGTTCACCTTCTGGCAGCAATGCGCTCGACTCAGGTCCAGCTGCGCTATTCGCCGCCCATCGTCCTGATTAGGGCGGCAGAGAGGAAGCCCGATGAGGCTTGCCAAACACAGGAGATTTCGACTGTCCGGACTCCGACGTAGCGCCCTTGCCGCGACTGCGCTCGTCGTTGCTTCCGGCGCAACAGTCGCCGTCGCCACTCAAGCCAACGCCGCAGCCGGTTGCCGGGTCGACTACAACATCACCAGCCAATGGTCCGGCGGCTTCGGCGCAACCATCGACATCACGAACCTCGGCGACCCGATCTCGGGCTGGACCCTACAGTTCACCTTCCCCGCAGGCCAGACAATCACTCAGCTCTGGAACGGCTCAGTCAGCCAGTCCGGCAGCAACGTGACCGTCAGAAACGCCTCGTACAACGGCAACATTCCCACCAACGGCACCGTCAGCCCAGGGTTCAACGGAGCCTGGACCAACAACAACCCGGAGCCCACCTCGTTCACCCTGAACGGCACCGTCTGCACCGGCTCCACCACCCCAACCACAGCACCACCAACCACAGCACCACCAACCACAGCACCACCAACCACAGCACCACCCACTCAGACGGTCTTCGCCATCAACGCTGGCGGCAGCGCCTTCACCAGCTCGGACGGCACCGCCTTCGCTGCCGACACCGGCTTCTCCGGCGGCTCCACCTACACCGTCAGCGACTCCATCAACGGCACTACCGACGACGCTCTCTTTCAGAGCGAACGCTACGGCAACTTCAGCTACTCAGCCGCAGTGCCGAACGGCTACTACACCGTCACCCTCTACTTCGCCGAGGTCTACCACACCGCGGCCGGCCTCCGGAGCTTCGACGTCCTCATGGAGGACGCCGAACAGGTCAGCGACCTCGACATCTTCGCCCGAGTCGGCGCGGACACCGCCTATACCACCCAGAGCTCCGTGGCGGTCGGCGACGGCACCATCAACATCCAGTTCGTATCCAACGTCGAGAACGCAAAGGTCAACGCCATCAAAGTCGCCCGCGCCAGCAACCCCGGCGACCCAGTGGCCGCCTTCACCATCACCCCGACCAACCCCAAACCCGGCGACACCATCACCGTCGACGCCACCGCATCCTATGACCTCGACGGCACCATCACCGCCTTCCGCACCGACTACGGCAACGGCACCGTCAAGACCGGCGCAGTCACCACCCACCAGTACTCCGCTGCGGGCACCTACACCGTCACCGTCACCGTCACCGACAACGACGGCCGCACCAACTCCCTCGCCAAGTCGGTATCGGTACGAGCCGCGTCCTCGAAGCCGCGGGTCATCAACACGACCGACCTGGGGGCTGACCCGGACGACCTGCAGTCGCTCGTTCGTATGCTGGTGATGGCCAACGAGGTGGACCTGGAAGGCATCATCGGCAGCACCAGTTGCTGGCGGCCGACGCAAAGCTCCTCCAACATGAGCAACCTGCTCAATCCCCGGCTGAACGCGTACGGTCAGGTACTGTCCAACCTGCAACGGCACGCCGACGGATACCCGAGCCTGTCGTACCTGCAGTCCATCTCGAAGCTGGGTCAGACCGGCTACGGCATGGACGCGGTCGGTTCGGGTAGGGACACCCCCGGCTCAGAGCTGATCATCGCTGCGGTGGACCGGGACGATCCCCGACCGGTTTGGGTCAACTTCTGGGGTGGCGGCAACACTTTGGCGCAAGCGGTCTGGAAGGTACAGAACACTCGCAGCCAGGCAGAGGTCAACCGGTTCATCAGCAAGCTCCGGGTGTACGACATCCTCGGTCAGGACGATGCTGGCGCGTGGTTGACGAAGAATTACCCGAACCTCGTCTACATCCGCGCAAAGAACCTGGTGTACAGCTGGCAGCCGTCGGACGGTTGGTTGGACTCCAACGTCCAGAACCACGGCCCCCTGGGGGCGCAGTACCCGGACAAGCAGTGGGCGACCGAGGGTGACACCCCGGCGTTCCTGCACCAGATCGCGAACGGGCTGACCGATCCGGACCACGTGGACTGGGGCGGCTTTGGCGGTCGGTTCGGCCCGGCCGAAAGGTCCGCTGTACGTGGTATGTCCTGCAGCGGTCGGCTCGACCACGAGCCGTCGTTCGACCCCTACTACATGTACACCGACGCGTCGGAGGGTGGCAGCTCGATCAACCGGTGGAGCACCGCCATTCACAACGACTTCGCGGCCCGGATGGACTGGAGCATCACCAGCAGCTACTCCGGCGCCAACCACCATCCGATCGCCGTGCTCAACGGTGACACCACCAAGGATGTCCTGGAGATGTCCGCCTCCGCTGGCTCCAGTGTGAATCTCAGCGCAGCCGGCTCCAGCGACCCGGACGGCAACTCACTGGCGTACACGTGGTCGTACTACGACGAGCCCAGCTCGTACAACGGCAGCGTGTCGATCAGCAACAGCTCTGGTACCTCGGCCACGGTGCAGATCCCGTCGAACGCAGGCGGGCAGAGCATCCACATCATCCTGCAGGTACGTGACAACGGATCGCCCAACCTGTACTCCTTCCGGCGGATGGTGATCAACGTCCGGTAGGTCAGGTCAGCCGCCGGCCGTGGGGACGGAGCGGCGGCCAAGGGGCGCCTCCCAGGCAGGACGCTGTTGGTCCGCCTGGGAGGCGCCCTGCTTCCTGTGGTCCGACCGGCCAGCACCCCCGCCGCCCATTGACATGTTTCGTTGTATCGTTCGAAACTTATCGCTGTGGCATCCGCGATCTTCGATCGATGTCGCAACCATCACCTAGCCGGAAGGGAGAGCCCTGGTGATCCTCAGCTCGGGCCACTCGAAGATCCGTTCGGCGGTCGTCATGCTGTCCACAGCAGCCCTCGCGGTCGCTGGAGCCATGACAGTACTGGCGGGAACCCGCGCCGCCGACGCCGCCGTCGGCACCCTCGCCTTCGCCTCGGATGTCGAGGATGAGGGCGCCGACTGCCCCGTACCCAATCCAGGTTCCTTCAGCCCCAGCTCCCGACTTCCAGATCCGTTCCGGAAAATCGACGGTTCGCGGATCACCACCAAGGCCGAGTGGGTATGCCGGCGGGCCGAGATCCGGGAACAGGCCGAACGGTACGTCTACGGTGACAAGCCGGCGAAACCGGCCACCGTCACCGGCACCGTGACCAGTTCCAACATCACGGTGAACGTCTCGCACAACGGCCGCAGTTCCAACTTCTCGGCCAGCGTCCAACTGCCCAGCGGATCCGGACCCCACCCGGCCGTCATCGTCTACGGCGGTTTCGGCGCGGACACCGCCACCATCCGGTCCGCCGGCGCCGCCGTGATCAGCTTCGACCCGTTCTCCGTCGGGCAGGAAGGCACCGGACGCAGCAACAAGCAGGGTGCCTTCTACAGCATCTACGGCTCGTCCAGCAGCACCGGACTGCTGATGGCCTGGGCGTGGGGCGTCAGCCGGATCATCGATGTCATCGAGCAGTCCGGCGGCAACATCCTGCGGACCGACATCGGCGTCACCGGCTGCTCCCGGTTCGGCAAGGGGGCCTTCGTGGCCGGCGTGTTCGACCAGCGGGTGGCGCTGACCATGCCGATCGAGTCGGGCAGCGGCGGCGCGCCTGCCTTCCGCGCGATCGCTCAGGAGGGCGGGGCACAGCCGCTGAGCAGCGCGTACGGCGAGCAGCCATGGCTCGGCGACGCATTCGGCTCGTACACCGGCAACCCGGCCGGCCTGCCGGTGGACACCCACCAGATGGTCGGCATGGTCGCCCCACGTGGCCTGTTCATCATGGAGAACCCGCACATCGACTGGCTGGCCGCCCAGTCGGGCAGCGTCGCCGCGCTCGGTGGCGCCGAGGTCTACCGGGCGCTCGGGGCGTACGAGAACATCACCTACTGGTCCGCGGTCTCCGACGGCACCCACTGCGCCAGTCGGTCGGAGTGGCGCACCCCGCTGCAGCAGCACATCCAGAAGTACCTGCTGAAGACCGGCAGTGCGGCCGGCACCTTCCGGATCGCCAGCAACAAGTCAGGAAACCTGGCCCAGTGGCGGGACTGGACGACGCCGGCCCTCGCCGACGGCCCGACCACCCCGCCCCCGACCACCGCTCCACCCACGACCCCACCACCCACGACCCCACCGCCGACCACCGCTCCACCAACTACCGCTCCACCGACCACCCCACCGCCGCCGACCACACCGCCGCCCGCCGGCGGCTGCACGGCGACGGTGTCGGTCAACCAGTGGCCGGGCGGCTTCGTCGCCACCGTACGGGTGACCGCCGGCTCCTCGCCGGTCAACGGCTGGTCGGTCACCATGGCCCTGCCGTCGGGCGCCAGCGTGACCAACGCCTGGAACGCCAGCCGGAGCGGCAACAGCGGCACCGTCCAGTTCAGTAACGTCAGCTACAACGGCAACATCGGTGCCGGCCAGTCGACCGAGTTCGGCTTCCAGGGCACCGGCACCGGCACCGGCATGACCCCCACCTGCTCAGCCGGGTAATCCGCCCGCGGGACCAGTGAGGACCTCGTCGCGGGCGCGCCGGCGGCGAGCCGGTCACACCCACGGCGAGGTCCTCACTGGCACCTGGATCGAAACACCCCTAGGTCGCGGCAATCCTCAGCGGGTTACCAGGGGGAACAGCCCCACTGCTCCTGAATTGTGATCAGTACCGGCATGCTCTGGGTCACCACGCCATCCGTCAGCGTCATCTCGGCCCGGTACTCCCCGAAGTCCAGCGGCGGCAGGGTCATCGCGACCCAGGCCATGCCGACGTACCGGTCACCGTTGGACCCCGGCGCGATCGGATGTGGCAGGCCCCAGTCCGTACCCTCGGGTAGACCGTGCATGTCGACGTGCAGGGGCGATGACCACGAGCCAGCGACGAATGCGATGAAGTACGTGAAGTTGGATTGGCCAGCCGGAAGGCATACACGCTGCTCATAGTCGGACAGGTGCCAGGTCGCCTGCGAGGTTCCGGCGGCAGGTGCCGCCGATCCCGTGCCGACGGCCGCCGACGCGGTCGATGGACTTATCGCCAAGGTCAGCGCCAAGCCGGTTGCCACGGCGAGCGCCATCTTGACTGAGCGGGTCAATCTCACGATGAGCCTCCTTCGGTGATGCGGCCTCGGACGACCTCCAACCCCAGAACCCGGTCCACACCCGGTTCGCCGCCCTCGTGCACGGAGTATCACGTGGATACTCCTCGAGCACCACGCACCTCTTGGGTATCCCCTACATCCACACCAGCATCGATGTTGCTGAATCAGTCTGCTCGTGCTGAAATGACTCACATCGCCGCAGCGTGGGGGCAACCGCGCTGAGAACGGCCAGCCGGGAGCATCGCAGCGTCGACAGCGCGGCACCTGGCAGACACCCGCGCCGCACCGCCCGACGGGCTGCCCGTCAGCAACATCCACTCTGGTCTGCCAAGGCATCGATTTCGGCGACGAGGTGAGAAGTAGCCATGGTTTCCCGGGAAAGATTTGCCAGCTGGTACCGAAACCGCTTTGCCTGGGTGGCGGTGATCCTGCTCGCGACGTCGGTCAGCGTGGTCGTACTGGTCGACTCGGCCGACCCCGACCTGACACCGGCGGATCTGCGCGGACAGATCATGACCCGGATGCGCGTTACGCTCGAAGAGGCGGACCCGGAGCAGCACAACCACGCCGGACACATCGTGCAGGCGGCCAACGGGGACGAGCCGGCACCGGCGGTGATCTGCGGGGTCCACGTCTACGGCCACGAGCCGGCCGACGTCGACAAGCTCGCCGACGTACGGACCGTCTACGGCTTCCACCTGTGCGGGGTCGCCGGACCCGACCGCCCCTGGGACGTCGCTCCGAAGCTCGCCGGTCCGGTGATCATGGACCTGTCCACCGAGCCACCGGGGATCCAGGTGGTCGAGGCCACCGCTGAGATCATGTTCGTCGACCGGCTGCGGCAGATGTTTCCGGCCAAGTACGCGGAGCTGGCGATGAAGGAAGCCCTGGCCGAAGCGGAGATGGTCGATCTGCGTCGCCGTTACGACGCCGCAGCCGGACTCTGACCACGCCGAACGGAGCGCCGACGGCGCCGACGGACGTCCCGTGGTGGCCGGGACCTTGGTCCCGGCCACCACGGGTGTTCCGCCTCAGGCGCCGGGAACCGCCAACGCGGGAAGCTCATCTCGTCACAGCGAGATACGAGTCGCGGAGGCGACGATGACCACCACCCAGCACACCAGCCACCGGTCGATCGAACGGCCCCTCGAGCGCGCCGAACTCCCCGGCGCGATGCTGACCACCACCGCCGCCCGGGCCCTGGCCGTGCTGCGGATCTCCACCGGATTCGTCTTCCTCTGGGCGTTCCTCGACAAGACCTTCGGCTTCGGCTTCGCCACCCCGGCCGAGCGGGCCTGGGTCAACGGCGGCTCGCCGACCAAGGGCTTCCTCTCCTCGGTCGAGGTCGGCCCGCTGCAGTCGTTCTTCCACTCGATCGCCGGCACCTGGTGGGCCGACACCCTGTTCATGACCGGTCTCGGTGCCATCGGCATCGCCCTGATCGCCGGCATCGGGCTGCGCGTCGCCGCCGCTTCCGGCGCCCTCATGATGGTGTTCATGTGGCTCGCCGAGTTCCCGCTCGACCGCGTCACCGCGAGCGGCGAACCCGCCCACGCGACAAACCCGCTGGTCGACTACCACATCGTCTACGCGGTCGTCCTGGTCGTCCTCGCTGCCGCGTACGCCGGCCACACCTGGGGTCTCGGCCGGCTCTGGGCGAAGCTGCCCTTCGTGCAGCGCAACCGCTGGATGATCTGACCTTCCTCCCCCGGTCGGTGTGCCGGACCGTTCCTCGCGGTCCGGCACCCCGACCGGGTGCCGGCCGTGCCGGTCGGCACGGCCACCCGCATCGCCTGCTCGGGGATCCGGCGTCGGGCCCGGCGGCCGAGCACGCAGGGCTGAAAGCGTCGTTGGTTGGGTATGGGTGCCAGTAGCGCACGGACTTGCCGCCGACCCGAGGAGAGCTCGTGACCGACCAGCGACAACGCCCACCGACCACCACCGACGCCGGGGTGCCGGTCGCCAGTGACGAGCACTCGCTCACCGTCGGCCCGAACGGCCCGCTGCTGCTGCAGGACCACTACCTGATCGAGCAGATGGCGAACTTCAACCGGGAGCGGATCCCGGAGCGGCAGCCGCACGCCAAGGGCGGCGGCGCGTTCGGCGTGTTCCAGGTGACCGGCGACGTCAGCGCGTACACCCGGGCGACGGTCTTCCAGCCCGGCACCGAGACCGAGGCGATCGTCCGGTTCTCCACCGTCGCCGGGGAACGGGGCAGCCCGGACACCTGGCGTGACCCGCGCGGCTTCGCCGTGAAGCTGTACACCAGCGACGGCAACCTCGACATCGTCGGCAACAACACGCCGATCTTCTTCATCAAGGACCCGATGAAGTTCCAGCATTTCATCCGGTCGCAGAAACGCCGGGCCGACAACAACCTGCGCGACCACGACATGCAGTGGGACTTCTGGACCCTGTCGCCGGAATCCGCGCACCAGGTCACCTGGTTGATGGGCGACCGGGGCATTCCACGTACCTGGCGGCACATGAACGGGTACGGCAGCCACACGTACATGTGGATCAACTCGCGGGGCGAGAAGTTCTGGATCAAATACCACTTCAAGACCGACCAGGGCATCGAGTTCTTCACCCAGGACGAGGCGGACCAGATGGCGTCGGCCGACACCGACTACCACCAGCGGGACCTGTTCGAGCACATCGCCGCCGGACAGTTCCCGTCCTGGACGCTGTACGTGCAGGTGATGCCGTTCGAGCAGGCCAGGACGTACCGGTTCAACCCGTTCGACCTGACCAAGGTATGGCCGCACGGCGACTACCCGCTGCACGAGGTGGGCCGGCTGACCCTGAACCGCAACGTCACCGACTACCACACCGAGATGGAACAGGCGGCGTTCGAGCCGAACAACGTGGTGCCCGGCACCGGGCTCTCCCCGGACAAGATGCTGCTGGCCCGCGGGTTCAGCTACGCCGACGCGCACCGCGCCCGGCTCGGCGTCAACTACCGGCAGATCCCGGTCAACTCGCCGAAGGTGCCGACGCACAGCTACTCCAAGGACGGCGCGATGCGCGTGCACAACGTCACCGACCCGGTGTACGCGCCGAACTCGTACGGCGGACCGCAGGCGCAGCCGGATCTCACCGACGACGGCGGCACCTGGTACGCCGACGGCGAGATGGTCCGGGCGGCATACTCGTCGCACGCCGAGGACGACGACTGGGGGCAGGCCGGAACCATGGTCCGCCAGGTGCTGGACGACGCGGCCCGCGACCGGCTGGTCGACAACATCGTCGGGCACCTGCTCAACGGGGTGAGCGAACCGGTGCTGCAGCGTGCCTTCGAGTACTGGCGCAACGTCGACAAGAGCATCGGCGACCGGGTGGCCGCCGGAGTCCGGGCCAAGCAGGATGAGAACGACCCGAAGGCGGCGAAGCAGGCCAATCCCGCCCGGTCCAGCATGCAGGCCAAGGCCTGACGGGACGTTGTGGATCATCGGCGGCTCCGCCACCGGGCACGGGGCAGGCGGACGGCGAGCCACAGCCCGCTGACGGCGAACATCGCCACGCTGGCCAGCAGCCAGCGAGTCAGGTACGGCTGCTGGGTCAGGCCGGTCGCGGCGGTGAACGTGCCGCCGCCCAGCCGCAGGATGCCGGGCAGGTAGACGACGAACAGCAGCGCCGCGCCGAGCGCCGGCACCCGGACGTGGTTCGCCACGGACAGCCGGGCCGGGCGGCTACCGTTCCCGACATCCGTCTGGGTCGCGGTCGCGGACCGGGTGGCGGCGGCGGGCCGGGTCGCGGTGAGCAGCGCCCGGTCGGCGGCCGCGTAGACCGGGAACATGACCAGGTCGTGCACGATCACTGCGGCCACGAACCAGATCAGCATCCGTACGGCGGTCGCCTCGCCGGCCAGCCGCAGCACCACCCAGCCGGTGACCGCGAAACAACCCACCAGCAACAGCAGGTGCCACCACGGCGCCCCGTAGCCGGCCCGGAGCCGCCCGGCCACCAGTTGCCTGCTCCGGTCACCCATCACCGTCACCGTCGCCGCTGAACTCGATGGTCACCACCCATTTGGTGCAGTGCACGCCGGGCAGCGCCGGCACGATGATCCGGGCCGGAAAGCCGTGATCGAGGGAGAGGTCGACGCCGTTGACCCGCAGCGCCAGCAGCGAGTCCGGGTCCAGCACCTGGTTGGCCTGCAGGGTCGCCTTGTTGAACAGGCCGCCGCGCTGCATCGAGGTGACCCGGGCCGACGCCGGCTCGGGCACTCCGACCTCGGCAGCCAGGTCACGCAGCCGTACCCCGGTCCAGGTCTGCAGGGTCGACCAGCCCTCCACACACGCGATCGGCAGCCGGGCGGTGTGCGACGGCATGCCGAGCAGCTGTTCCCGGCTCAGCCTCACCACCCGGCCGTCGTCACCGAGCAGCTCCAGCCGCCAGCCGTCGCCGGTGTCGGCCGGCCTGATCCCGGCCGCCGCGGCGGTGCGGTTGACCGGGAAGCCGTTCGGTCCGTCACCGGCCGGTCGACCACGGGGCAGCAGCAGGGCCAGCCGCCGCCACGGGCCGTCCAGGCTCTGCCCGACGGTGAGCACGGCCAGCAGCAGCGACCCGCCGCCGATCAGGGCGAGCGCTCCCCGGCGGCTGATCGTCGCCGGGACGGGCCGCGGGGCGACCAGGCCGTCCGGGTCGGGCGACTCGGGCCGGGTGTCGGCCCGCGAGGTGCGCAGTTCGGCACGCAGCGACCGGGACCGCAGCGCGGTGACCATCCGGGGCAGCTTGAGTACGACGTGGACGACGAACGCGGCGGTGAACACCCACGCGCCGAAATAGTGCGCGGTGTAGAAGTCAAACCCGAACAGGTACGCGTACTGCACGTTGAGCACACCGGTGACGGTCTGGAACAGAATCCCGCCGACCAGCAGCAGCAGGGAGATCCGCTCCAGTGCCTGCGCCACCGACCGCACCGGCGGCCAGGCGAACAGTTTCGGAATCACCGACCACAGTTTGGCCAGGATCACCGGGATCAGCGCGATCCCCAACGCCACGTGCAGGCCCTGGTTGACCCGGAACAGCCAGGACGGGCGGGTCGGCCAGTCGAAGTACGGCAGCCGCAGCCAGCCGACGTCGCGCGGGAACGCCTGCCCGAACTGCGGCCCGTAGGCGATGTAGTCGAGCAGCCCGGTGATCATCACCACCGGCAGGCCGATCAGCAGGACGAGGCCGAGGACCGAGGTCAGCCAGGGGCCGCGCAGCGGGCTGCGCCAGCGGCGGGCAACGTCGAACGGGCCGGCGGAGGTGGGACCGGCGGGCCTGGTGGAGGTAGGACGGGCGGAGCCGGGGTCCGGTGCCGGATCGGTGGTGGCGGCCATGTACCGGGACGCTAGTTCGCGACGACCCGGTCAGGGCCCGGTTCGACGATTACGGAATTCTGACGGCTGGCCGGAACCGGACCGGCGACCCACCGGCCGGCCATACCGTGAGCGGATGCGGATACTGCTCACCGGCGCGGCCGGGTTCATCGGATCGCACGTCGCCGACCTGCTGGCCGACGAGGGACACGAGGTGGTCGCGCTGGACGCGCTGCTGCCGCAGGCGCACGGCGACGAGCCACCCGACTGGGTCCGCCGGCACGACCTGGTACGCGGCGACGTCCGCGACGGCGAACTTCTGGACCGGCTGCTGCCCGGCGTCGACGTGGTCTGTCACCAGGCGGCGATGGTCGGCCACGGCCTCGACCCGTCGGACGCGCCGGCCTACGCCGGGCACAACGACTACGGCACCGCGGTGCTGCTGGCCGCGATGCACCGGGCCGGCGTGACCCGACTGGTGCTGGCCAGCTCGATGGTGGTGTACGGCGAAGGCCGCTACACCTGTGCCGGGCACGGCGTCGTCCGGCCGGCACCACGCCGCCCTGACGACCTGGCCGCCGGCCGGTACGACCCCCGCTGCCCGCGGTGCGCCGGTGAACTCCGCTGGACGCGGGTGCCGGAGGACGCGCCGCTTGAGCCGCGCAGCACCTACGCGGCGAGCAAGCTCGCCCAGGAGCATCTGGCGGCGGCGTGGGCGCGGCAGACCGGCGGCGGTGGCTGGGCGCTGCGCTACCACAACGTCTACGGCCCCCGGATGCCACGCGACACCCCGTACGCGGGAGTGGCGTCGCTGTTCCGGTCGGCGTTGGCCGACGGACGGGCACCGCAGGTGCTCGAGGATGGCCGGCAGCAGCGGGACTTCGTGCACGTCACCGACGTCGCCTGGGCGAACCTGCTGGCCATGGTCGCCGACCAGCCGGCCGGCATGGTGCCGGTGAACGTCTGCTCGGGTGAGCCGCACCCGGTCGGTGAGCTTGCCCGGCAACTGGCGGCGGCGATGGGCGGGCCGGAGCCGGCGATCGTCGGCGGTGCCCGGCCGGCGGACGTACGCCACGTGGTGGCCGACCCGGGCCGGGCGGCGCGACTGCTCGGCTTCACCGCCCGGGTCGGTTTCGCCGACGGGGTGACCGCGTTCGCCACCGACCCGCTGCGTGAGCCGGCCGCGCTGCCGCGTGAACCGGCTGCCCTGCCGGTGCCCGCCTGAGACCCGGTCAGGAGAAGGTGAGTAGCAGATGGTTGACGGCGAGCGCGGTCGCCGCCTGCCCGGCCAGCCACCAGCGGCGTGTGCCGGCCGGTAGGTGGGCGGTGGCGACCAGCAGCCACACCACGAACGGCAGCCAGATCCGCTCCACCTCGGCCTTGCTCAGCCCGGACAGGTCGGCGGCGAGAATCGCGACGGCCGCCGTCAGTGGCAGCACCACCGTCGGCCGTGCGGCGACCCGCAACCCGGCGAGCAGCCGTCGCCCGCGCGACGCGCCGGCCGGCTCGGTCGGGGCAGCAGGTACCGCCTGCCGGGCCGCCCCGATCGTGCGCCGCAGCGCCGGCCCGACGACCAGGCCAGCGGAGAGCAGCATCGCCGCCAGGTTGGCCCACACCCAGTAGCTGTACGGACGCTCGGCCGCCCAGCCCTGGTAGTACCGCTCGACGACCAGCTGATAGCCCTCCCACCACCAGAATCCGGCGGCGGTGAACGCGACCACGACGGCCACCACCCCGGTGCCGGCGATCAGCACCGCGGGCAGGGACCGCCCGGGCCGCATCACCAGCACCGCCAACGCCAACGGTCCGACCAGCACGAACCCGTACGACAGGTAGAGCGCGAAGCCGAGCAGCAGGCCGCCGGTGAGCAGCGCCGCCGGGTGGCGGGCGGCCAGCAGGGCCAGCCCGGCGGCGACCACCCCGGTGAACACCCCGTCGCCGGACGAGCCGATCCACACCGCGCCGGGCAGCAGCACCAGGAACGGCAGGACGGTGCGGGCGGCGTCCTCGGCGCCGAGCCGGCGCAGCGCCGCCGGCACGCTGACCACCATGGTCGCGCCGATCAGGATGCAGGCCAGGCCGGCCGCGGTGCCACCGCCGAGGCCGATCCGGTCCAGCCAGACGAAGACCAGCAGCGCCCCCGGCGGGTGGCCGGCGGTGTGCGTGGACCAGGAGCCGGGCTGGAAGTCGATGATCCGGTCGCTGAACCCGGCCAGCATCGCCGGGATGCTGGTGATCCGGTGCACCTCGTGCAGGTACTCGGCCTGGTTGGTGAGGCGTTCGGTGACCCCGGCGGTCCAGCCGTCGATCAGGGCCAGCGACAGGATCCAGACCACCGCAGCGAGGTAGCCGACACCGAGCAGTCGGCCCCAGTTGGCGGTACGCGCCCACCGTACCCCCCAACCGACGACCACGACGGCGACCGCGACCGCGAGCGGCGTGCCCCAGCCGACGTGCGGACGCCAGAACGCGTACAGCGGTGCGGTCTCGGCATAGAGTCCGACGCCTCGCCGGTTGAGCACCACACCGACGACGGCTGCGGCGGCGATCAGCGCCAGCTCGACCCCGAGCACGATCAGGTCCGCGCGACCGGACCGCCGGGTGGCGGGTTCTGGTGTCATGACCACCGGACAGTACGGCCTGCGCCGGCACCCGGACCGGGCAACGGCCGGACCGTAACCCTCCGGTAAGAATTGCCGCCCGTAAGACTTCCGTAAGCGCGGAACGCCACCCGACCGGGGGCGGTTCGTCCTAGCGTCGGCGGTATGCCGACACCGATCGACGTGGTGCTGCCCTGCCTCGACGAGGCAGCCGCCCTGCCCGGCGTACTCGCCGCGTTGCCGCCCGGCTACCGGGCGGTGGTGGTGGACAACGGGTCCCGGGACGGCTCCCCGCAGGTGGCCGCCGCGCACGGCGCCCGAGTGGTGCACGAGCCCCGGCGCGGGTACGGGGCCGCCGTGCACACCGGCCTGCTGGCCGCCGAGACCGAGCTGGTCGGTGTGCTCGACGCGGACGGGTCGTTCGATCCGGCGGAGCTGCCGGCGCTGGTGCGCCCGGTCGCCGACGGGCACGCCGAGCTGACCGTGGGACGCCGCCGACCGGTGTCGGCGCGGGTCTGGCCCTGGCATG
This sequence comes from Solwaraspora sp. WMMD937, assembly GCF_029581175.1. Lineage (NCBI taxonomy): Bacteria > Bacillati > Actinomycetota > Actinomycetes > Micromonosporales > Micromonosporaceae > Solwaraspora > Solwaraspora sp. WMMD937. The sequence goes on from NZ_CP120738.1 coordinate 6,575,231, forward strand.
CCCGGGCCGGTACGGCGCTGGTCGCGGCGCTGCTACGGCAGCGCGGCGTACCGCTGCGGGACCTCAGCCCGATCCGGGTGGCCCGCCGCGAGGCGCTGCTCTCGCTCGGGGTCACCGACCGGGCCTTCGGCTACCCGTTGGAGCTGATGATCCGGGCCGCCGGTGCCGGGTGGCGCATCGTCGAGCTGGACGTGACGTACGCGCCCCGGGCGGCCGGCACCCGGTCGAAGGTGTCCGGCTCGGTACGCGGCACGCTGCGGGCGACCCGCGACTTCGGTCGGGTGTTGCGCACCGTGGACGGTGCCCGTTGACCGTCCTGCTGGTGATGGCGAAGACACCGGTGGCCGGGCTGGTGAAGACCCGACTCTGCCCGCCGGCCACTCCCGCGCAGGCCGCCCGGATCGCCACCGCCGCGCTGCTGGACACGATGGACGCGGTCCGTGCGACCGGCGCGGCCGGTGCGGTGACGCCGGTGCTGGCGCTGGCCGGCCGGCTGACCGACGCCGACGCGTACCCGGGTGCCGCTGAGAAGCTGGTCGTGGCGACTGCCGGCTGGCGGGTACTGCCGCAGCGCGGGGACGGGTTCGCCGACCGGCTGGCCAACGCGCACGCCGACGTGGCGGCGGCGTACCCGGGTCGGTCGGTGCTGCAGATCGGGATGGACACTCCGCAGCTGACCGGTGCGGCGCTGACCGCCGCCGTCGAGACGCTGACCGGTGCCGGTGGGGCGCCGACCCAGGCGGGTGGGGTGCGGGCCGGCACCGCCGCGGTGCTCGGTTGGGCGGCCGACGGCGGCTGGTGGGCGCTGGGTCTGATCGATCCCCGGCATGCCGAGGTGCTGCGGCGGGTGCCGATGTCGACCTCGCACACCGGGCGCGACACCTGGTCGGCGCTGCGCGCGCGAGGGCTGCGGGTCGCGCCGCTGCCGGTGCTGCGCGACGTCGACGAGTGGCGCGACGCGCTGGCGGTGGCCGACGCGGTCCCCGGCAGCCGGTTCGCCGGCCAGGTGGCGGCGGTGGGCGTGCCGGCCCTGGCCCGGATACCGGTGCCGGCCGTCGGGGCGCGACGGTGACCGCCGACGTGCCCGGCCGGTACGCGGCGGACCACGGTTTCGCCGCCGCGCTGCTGGCTCCGGCGGCCGGCGGACACTGGCTGGTGCAGGGTGACGGGGTCCGCTGGCGGCTGCCGGTGGAGCGCTGGCATGGGCCGGTGGAACCGACGACCGATGCGGTGGTGGCCCGGTGCTGTGGCCCGACCCTGGACCTGGGCTGCGGGCCGGGCCGGGTCACGGTGGCGCTGGCCCGGGCCGGGGTGACCGCCGTCGGGGTGGACGTGTCGGCCCGAGCGGTGGCGCTGACCCGGGCCCGGGGCGGGGTGGCGATCCACCGTGACCTGTTCGACCGACTGCCTGCCGAAGGCCGGTGGCGGCACGCCGTACTGCTGGACGGCAACATCGGCATCGGCGGCGACCCGGTGGCGCTGCTGCGCCGGTGCCGGTCGTTGCTGCATCCGCTGGGCACCCTGCTGGTGGAGCTGGATCCGCCCGGGGTCGGGCTGTGGCGAGGGTACGCGCACGTGGTCAGCACCGCCGCCGGGGGCCGGCCCCGGCTGGGGCCGGCGTTCCGGTGGGCACGGCTGGACACCGACGCGGTAGGGGCCGCTGCGGCCGTCGGTGGGCTGACCGTCCGGGAGGTGTTCCGCGACGCCGGCCGGTGGTTCGGTGAGTTGACGGTGTCGCGGTAGGGTGTTCTCCTGACAAACTACCCGGCAGCGCAGCGCCTGTGTTCCGGCACCGGCTCGCCGATGCGGCAAGCTTGGGCGTATGAGTAGCCGAACTGGTGGCGGCCGATCCGGCGGGCCGGCTGATGCCGGGTCGCCGGGTTCAGGCGACGGGGGCGGCGTACCGCTGGCGATCGGCGCCCGGATCCGGGAGCTGCGGCTACGGGCCGGCCGTAGCCTCGCCTCGGTCGCCCAGCAAGTCGGCATCTCGTCCAGCGCGCTCTCTCAGATCGAGACCGGCAGTATGCAGCCGTCGGTCAACCGGCTGGTGGAGATCGTCTCCGCGATCGGGTTCCCGGTCACCGCGCTGTTCGCCTCGCATCAGGAGCCGCCGGTGGTGGTCGAGCCGGACGACGGCACCGTGCTGGAGGTCTTTCCCGGCGTGCTGGTCACCGCCGCCAGCCGACAGGCACGGCTCGGTTTGGGTCAGGGCGTCGTCTACCGGCGGTTGAGCCCGGTGCAGATTCCCGGCATCGACGTCTTCGAGACCTACTATCCGCCGGGTGCGGCGTCGAGCGTCGACGGGGCGATGCTCAGCCATGCCGGTCACGAGGTCGGCAGCGTCATCGCCGGCACCCTGACCTTCGAGTTCAGCGAAGGCGCGGTCGAGGTGAGCGCCGGCGGGTCGCTGTCGTTCCCGGCGCAGCGGCCCCACCGGGTGGTGAACAACTCCCTGGACACGCCGGGGGTGTCGGTATGGCTGACGGTACGCGGTAACAGCTTGTTTACCGAGTGAGAATACAACCGACGACCGTTAAGTAATAGCTTAATTCAACCTGCAGGGTCGTCGTCGCTCCCTCCCTACCAGCGCCAGGAGGAGCCGTGTCCACCAACACCAAAACCCCCGCGACTCCGGATACCCCCGCCCCGCCCCGCCTGCTCACCGCCGGATCAGCCCCGCATCCCGACCTGTACAACGAGGACCTTGCGCCGTTGCCCGAGTCACGCCGGAGGTGGGGCTGGTTCGAGATCTTCAACGTCTGGACCAACGACGTCCAGAGTCTTGCCGGCTACACCCTCGCCGCGAGCCTGTTCATCACCGCCGGCATCAACGGCTGGTGGGTCTTCGCGGCCATCGTCCTCGCCGGACTGTTCGTCAACTGGCTGGTCAACCTCACCGGTACACCGAGTGTCCGGTACGGCATCCCGTACGCGGTCATGGCTCGCGCCGGGATGGGCGTACGGGGCGCGACGTTCCCCGCGCTGGTCCGCGGCATCGTCGCCATCTTCTGGTACGGCGCACAGACCTACTTCGCCTCGACCGCGGTCGCGCTCGCGCTCAACGCGGTGTTCGGCAGTCCCGGCGGGCCGACGGTGCTCGGCATGACCGGTGTGGACTGGGTGTCCTATCTGATCGTCGCAGCGATCCAGATCCTGCTGTTCGTCCGGGGCATCACCTGGATCGAGCGGTTCCTCAACGTCGCCGGCCCCGCCGTGTACGTGGTCATGGTCGCGCTCCTGGTGGCGATCTGGGTCCAGGCCGGCGATGAACTCCTGCCGGCCGTCGGCGGCATCTTCAGCAACGACGACGTCCAGGGCTGGGCGGTGGTCACCGCGTTCCTCGGAGTCGTCGGCACGATGGTCGCCTACTTCTCGGCGGTGATCATCAACTTCGGAGACTTCTCCCGCTTCTCCCGGACCGAACGCGGGATGAAGATCGGGAACTTCACCGGTCTGCCGTTGAGTCTGGCGTTGTTCACCTTCCTGTCGCTGTTCATCACCGCCGGGGCGTACGTCGTCTACCAGGACGGTCAGGGCGATCCGCTGACCAACCCGGCGGACATCGTCGGACAGGTCGGCAACACCGCGCTCACCGTGGTGGCGGCGCTGACCTTCCTGGTCGCCACGATCGGCATCAACCTGGTTGCCAACTTCATCCCACCCGCGTACGACCTGTCGAACCTGGCACCACAGCGGATCAGCTTCCGGCGCGGCGGCTACCTGACGGCGTTGTTCGGCTTCGTCATCGGTGCGCTCTGGGTCGCGGTGATCAACCAGATCGGGCTGCCGAAGTTCGTCGACACGTTGGGCGCGGTGCTGGCCCCGCTGTACGGCGTCCTGGTCGCCGACTACTACCTGGTGCAGCGCCGCGCGCTGCTGGTCGAGGATCTGTACAGCATGGACCCGGCTGGGCGGTACCACTACGTCAACGGCTGGAACCTGCGGGCGATCGCCGCGTTCGCCGCGGCGGCCGCCTTCTCGGTGGCCGCAGTGTGGGTGCCCTGGCTGGTGGAGCTGAGCGGCTTCGCCTGGGTGATCGGTGCGGTCATCGGCGCGGTACTGTACGTCGCGGTGATGACCGGTCGGCGACAGCCGGCCACCAACTGATCGCCAGGCCGCGCCGGGCTTCAGCAGGTCCCCGACCCGGTCTTGACCACAGCGTCGAGAATGCTCTCAGGGGCGCGGCACCGCGCCCCTGAGAGTGCACCGACGGACGAACGACTGGAGGCGACCGATGTCGGCCGGGACACTGATCGTCGCGGTAGCGACCACCGGGCTGATGGCCGGGCTCCTCGCCGGATTCTCGGTCTCCGTGGTGCCCGGTCTGGCCAAGGTCGACGACCGCGCGTTCATCGACGCCTGGCAACGTGTCAACACCGCGATCAAGAATCCGCTGTTCGGGCTGATCTTCCTCGGCGCGCTGGTGAGCGGTGCCGTCGCCGCCTGGCGGTACGCCGACCGCGCCGACGTGTTCGCCTGGGCGACTGCCGGACTGACCGGCTACGCGGTCACTTTCGTCGTCACGTTCGTCGGCAACATCCCGCTGAACAACCGGCTCGACCGCGCCGGCCCGGCGGCGCAGCTCGCCGATCCATCCGGCGTACGCCGGGCCTTCGAGCGTCCCTGGCTCATCTGGCACGGCCTGCGTACCGTCGCCTGCGTCGTCGCATTCGTCTGCTACTGCCTGGCGCTCGCCGCAGTGTGAGCAGGGCGGCTCACGATCCGGCGTAGGCGAGCACATCGGTCAACACGACCACTCCCGGCAGCCGGGTGTCCTGCCGCTGGAACTGCACCACCACCGGCTCCGACGAGGTCAGTACGCAGCCGAACGGTCGGCCCAGCTGGATCGGCTCCGGGTCGACGAGGTCGTTGAGCCGGGCGTGCCGGATCCGGCGCGCCCACACCACCCAACGGTACGGCCCCGCCGGCTCCTGATCGTCGTAGTACACGGTCAGCTCGACCTGGGCGTCGACGTCGCCGGCGTTGAGCAGGCAGAGCTGGTCGAAGCTGGTGAACTCCGGCTCGTCGCCGTTGCTGACCGGCGGGATCCGCCCCCCGGCCACCGCCCAGACGCGGGCACCGATGCCAGCCATCACGCCTCCTCGCCGGCCACTGCCGCTACGGTCGCGACTACCAGCGTCTGCCGGCTACCCGGCGACCGGCTCGGCTAACCCGGCCACGACATACCGGGAAGCGCGGGGCGGCTGCGTACGCTAGCCGGCCGCGGCACCGCCCTCCGGGCGCTTCTTCCGGGCGTACTTGGCACGGAACTTCTCCACTCGACCGGCACTGTCCAGCAGGCGCTGCCGACCCGTCCAGAACGGGTGGCTGGCCGAGGAGATTTCCACGTCGACCACCGGGTACGTCTGGCCGTCGGTCCACTCGACCGTCTTCTGGCTGGTCGCGGTCGATCGGGTCAAGAACGCGAAATCCGCACTTCTATCCCGGAAAACCACATAATCGTACTTGGGGTGAATATCAGGCTTCATCGACTGGAACCAGCCTTCCTGTAGACGATAATGGTTGTCATTTTACTAGAGCCGCCACGCTCCCGGATCCGGGACGCGCCAGGCACGCCGCGGTGACCCACGACGGGCACACGGACTACCTGCACGACGGGCATGTCCACCACGAGCACGCCGGGCACTGGGACGAGTGCGGCACGGACCAGCACGTGACAGCTGAGTCACATGCTGACCACACGCATGGTCCCGACTGTGGCCACGAGATGGTGTCCCACGGCGACCACTACGACGAGCACTGAGCGGCGCGGCGCCGACGCGTCGCGAACAACACCAGCGCGCCAGCGATCACCAGGATGGCTCCGGTGGCCGGCAGGTGCCACGACGATCCGGTCCGCGGCAGTCTCCCGTCGCCGGAGCCACCACCCGGGTTGTCGTCGCCTCCGGGTCCGAAGCCCGTGTCCGGGTCCGTCGCGTCACCGACCGCCACAGTGAGCGAGCGGGAGTCGGTGACCGTCGATCCCGACGACGTGGTGGCCGACATCTCGAAGGCCAGCCGGTAGATCCCGGGCTCGCTGAACGCCCAGTTGCCGTGGGCGTGGGTGTTGATCGGGATGTCGAGCTGCTGCGGCAGCCGGGCCGACGAATCGAACAGCACCTCGGATTCACCGAACGACCCGGTCAGGAACAGCGCGAACCGGCCGGGGCCGTCGACACCCTTGAAAGTCCAGGTGACCGGGCCACGAACCCCGGCCACGACCGACGGATGCTGGGTGTTCCAGCCCGGCCAGACGATCCCGGCGCGCTGCCCCTGCGGCAACAGCCACACCTCGTCACCCGGCGCGCCCAGGAAGTCGGCGTTGTCCGGCACGGTGATCTTCGCGTTGTCCTTGACGTGCAGCACCACGTCGGTGAGGTCGCGCCACACCGGGGGCGAGACGGTGTCGTCCTTGAGGCGGATCGTCCAGTTCGCACCGCTGAGCTCCGGACCCATGTCGACGTGACCGTCGTCGATCACCACCCGTGACCCGTCCTGCTGAGCCGCTGCGACGAGCGGTGACGCGCTGCCGGTCGCCGCCGGGGCCGCACCCGCCGCGAGGGCGCGCACGGGGGCGCCGGCCGACGGCGAATCGGCACCGAGCGGTACACCGTCGCCCGGAGCGGCACCGGACGCCCTCGCCAGGTCCGCCGCCGGAGCGGGAGCCGGGGCCGGCACCGGCCGGGTGTCTGCGGGATCGGGCCGTGCCTCGTCGAACTGCGGCACCAGCACCCGGTAGTCGGCGTCGGCCGTCACCTCGGTGCCGTTGGCCAGCGTCGCGGCCGCCGACAGCGTCAGCCGGTACTCGCCCGCGGCGTCGAAAAGCCAGACCAGACCGCCGGTCCTGGTCGCTGCCGGCAGCCGGGCGGTACGCGGCATCGCGTCGAGGGTGCCGAACAACGGCGTCGGCTGGCCGAGCCCACCGAGGGTGTAGGCGGCGAATCCACCCGGGCCGTCGACCTGACGCAGCGACAGCTCGATGGTGTCGCCGCGGACCGCCCCGCGGGGCACCGCGCTCGTGTCCAGGTACGGAAAATCGGTGTCGCCACCGGTCAGTGCCCACATCGGCCGACCGGCCGTGCCGAGGAACCGCAATGCCGGATGGTCAGGGGTCCGCACCGCCACGCCGCCCGCCGGTCCGAAGACCACCGTCGCCGGCTGCCGGCCGACGCCGGGAGTTCCTCGACCAGTCGCCGACTCCGTACCCGCCGGCCAGGCCGCCGCTCGGGTGACCACTGACAGCGTCTCGCTGTCGATCGCGACCGCCACCAGGTCGGCCCCGGCGGCGCTCACCGACAGAGACGTCGGCGGTACGGTAGGCGGCGCAGCCGTCGGCGGCACGGCGGTCGCGGGTGCGGCGGTCACCGGGGCCGGCGCGGTCAGGGCCGCAGCCAGTGCACCGATCGCCAGCACGGCGGCGCACCGGCGACGGGTCGCCGCACCGGTGGGGCGGTGGATCGTCGTCATCTTGAGGTCCCCTGGGTCGTCTTGTCGTCAGTGGCATCGGTGACCGCGCGGTCGCGAACGGCCTCGGCGCGGCCCTGTTCGCGCGCGGCGGCGACGGCCTGTTCGAGTTGTGCGGCCTGCCGGCGCCGGGCGCGGCGGCGGCGGGCGACGACCAGCCAGCCGGCCAGCCCGATCACCAGCAGGATCACCAGCTGCGACCACGGGACGGCCCACAGGCCGCTTTCGCGGGTCACGGTCGCTGGGGGCGGGTCGAGCAGCTCGTCGGCGACGGCGGTCGGTGCGACCGTGAGCCGCGCACCGAGCCGGAACATCGGCGGCACGCCGTCGACCCGGATAGTGGTCCGGTAACTGTCGCCGGGCAGGATCTCCGGCAGCGGATCGCCGTCGACCTTGCGCCCGGCCAGCCCGAACGGTCCGGCGACGGTCAGCTGCGGCTGCCCGGTGAGCCGTACGTTGCCGGTGTTGCGCACGGTAAAACTCGTCGTGACGGAGCCACCGCCGACCGGGTTCCAGGTGCCGTCGTACGTCGTCGACAGGTCCCCGACGTCCAGGCCCGGCTGCAGTTCCCCGGTGACCCGTAGATAGATCCGCGAGCCGACCCGATGGTCGACCGCCACCTGGTTGCCCTCGCCGTCGGTGCCGGTGGCGGCGAGCGAGGCGACGATGCCGCCGGGGTGGTCGCCGGGGGTGGCGTTGTCCGGCACCGCGATGGTGAACGGCACGTCCAGCCGCGACGTCGACGGCACGGTGAAGGTGCCGGACTCGAACGTGACCCAGGACCCGACGTCGACCGGTTCCCCGGTCGCCGGCAGCAGGTCGAAGCCGCCCTGGTCGGTGGTGAACGCGTCGCTGGCGTACACGTCGAGGGTGATCGGCTGGTCGGAGTGGTTCGTGATCGCCACGTAGTCGGTGAGCGTGGCACCCGGATCCAGTTTGTACTCGAACGCCGGCCGTCCGTTCGGCCCGTCGGGGCTGGACGGGGCGACGCCCCAGGTGAGGGACTGCGCCGCGAGGGGCGTGTAGCTCGGCGATCCGACCGTCGCCGGGCCGGTGACCGGGCCCGTCGACACGACGGCGGCGGCGAGGAGTCCGGCGAGCAGGGCTGCTGGCGTACGCATGCGGGGTGGTCCGTTTCGCGGAGGGTGTGGGGCGGTCCGGGCGACGACGCGGCACGGTGTCGTCGCCCGGACCGTTCCCTGGTGCGATCCTCAGATCGCGGTGAGGGTGAGGGTCGCGGTGTAGGTGCCGGGCACGGTCTCGGTCGGCAGGCGCAGCTGCAGGCCGGCCGACAGGGTCGCGGTACCCCGGCCCACGCCGGTCGGTGCCGAGCCGAGCACGGCACTGCTGCCGAGTCCACCGCCGGCGCCGACGACGTACGGCTCGACGACCGGGCCCGCGACGACGCCCTGACCGGCGGACTGGTCGACCACCTGCGGGGTCCAGCCGAGGTAGCCGGAGCTGAAGGTGGCACCGTCGGGTCCGGTGAAGTTCTCCGGCAGCTGACCGGAGGCGCTCCAGCCGGGAGTGCCGGCCCGGGTGTCGGTGACGGTGACCGGGCGCAGGTTTCCGGTGCTCTCCCAACTGTCACCACCGCTGGTCAGCTGCGCCGGCGGCAGGACGACGCTGCGGTCGTCCGGGTCGACGCTGATCACCAGCGCGCCCTGGGTGGGATCGATCGACGCGGTGATGGTCTGCGAGGCCTCCGGGTCGGTCGGGGTGAAGGCCACCCAGAGCCAGACCTCCGCGCTGGTCGCGACGACGCTGTGGTTGTCGTCGTAGAGCTTCACCTGGTATTCGCAGGCGTTGAGCTCACGGGTGGCGGTGAAGCTGTAGGACGCGCCGGCCTCGCCGGCAATGATGGCGAAGTCGTCGCTGCCGGGGCAGCGGCTGAACCAGTGGTAGTGGTCCAGCTCAGTCTGCGGGGTCTGTACCGCCTGCAGTGTGACGGTGTCGCCGGGCTGGTACTCGTCGGCCATGCCGGCGATGCTCAGCACGGTCTCGGGACCGGTGCCGTCGAGCTCGCCGACCACGAACGCGTAGTCGACCGGGCCGGTGCTGACGGTGGTGCCGTCGGTCAGCGTCGCGTCGGCCTGGAAGGTCAGCGTGTAGGCGCCCAGCGCGCTGAACGCCCAGTTGGCGTGCGCGTGGGTGCGGATCGGTACGTCGATGGCGTCCGGCAGGCCGTCGTCGCTGCGGAACTTCATGATCGGGCCGCCGAAGCTGTCCTGGGTGAACACCCAGACGTTTCCTGGTCCGGTGACCTCGACGAGGCTCAACTGGACCTTGTCGCCGGCGAAGACGCCGGAGCCGAGGGTGGTGGTGTTCCAACCGGGCCAGAGCAGGTCGGGGTCCTGGGTCAGCGGCAGCAGCCAGATCTGCGATCCGGCCGGCCCGAGGAAGGCGAACCGGGGGTCGTCCGGCACCGTCATGGCCGCTTCGGGCAGCACCTGGAAGGTCACGTCCGCCGGATCACGGTTGACCGACGGGCTGACCGTGTCGTCGTGGACCTCCAGGGACAGTTCGCCATCGTGGTAGTGGACGTCGACCGCGTCGGTGTGGCCCTTGGCGAGCACCACCTTCTCGGCTGCGGCCGCGGCGGTCGGCACCAGCAGTACGCCGCCGGCGATCACCGCCGCACCGGCCAGGGCCGCGAGCCTGCGGGCACCTGTCGTTCTCATCGTTGTTTCCTCCCCTCGCCCGTACCGCGGACCGGTGCGGGACGTGGTCGTGACGGGGCGGAAGCCCCACCGCAACGTAACGACTATCATTTTCATTAACCTATCGGCCGTTCGGCCACCTCTGTCAGCACCGGTGTGACCTGCGCCTCGTCGGGCCCTGCCGGCTGCCGCCGCCAGCGGGCGACCAGACCGTGCCGCGGGGCCAGGAACCAGGCCAGCAGGAACACCGCCGTCGCGACCAGCACGATGGTGCCGCCCACCGGTAGGTCGTAGCTCCAGGACAGGTACAACCCCACCAGCGCCGAGCCGCCACCGATCAGCGGGGCGAGCAGCATCATCACCGCGAGCCGGTCGGTCAGCAGCCGCGCCGCCGCCGCCGGCGTGATCAGCAACGCCAGTACCAGGATGTTGCCGATCGTCTGCAGCGAGATCACCACGGCGAGGGTGACCAGCACGTACAGCACGATGTCCAGCCAGAACACCGGCAACCCGACCGACCGGGCCGACTCCCGGTCGAGACTGACCGCGACCAGCTCCTTGTGCAGCAGGAACAACGCGGTCAGGATGGCCAGCCCGGTGAAGCCGACCGTGTAGAGATCCCGGTCCGGAATGCCGGTGATCGAACCGAACAGGAACTGCTGCAGCGAACCGGCGTACCCTGGTGCCTGCGAGATGATCACGATGCCCAGGGCGAAGGCGGCCACGAAGAACACTCCGATCAACGAGTCCTCCTTGACCCGCCGCCGCTGCGCGAACACCGCGATCAGCAGCGCGGTCACGATCCCGGCGACCGCACCGCCCAGCACCAGGCTGCCCTGCAGCACGAAGGCGACCGCCAGCCCCGGGAACACCGCGTGCGCCACGGCGTCACCGATGAACGCCATCCCCCGCAGCACCACGTGGCAACCGACCACCCCGCAGACCACACTGGACATGATGGCGATCAGCAGCGCCTTCGGCAGGAAGGCCAGATCCGGGTTGAACAGGTCGGCGACGAACTCGGTGACCGGCATCAGCCGCTCCCCTCGCCGACCCCGACGGGCATGGTGCCGGCGCCGACGATCCGCAGCAACGGCGACCGTTCCGTGATCCCGAACGTACGCATCCACAGCTGCGGATCCCGCAGCTCGGTCGGCTTGCCCTCGGCGATCACCTGCCGGTTCAGCAGCACCAGCCGGGAACAGGCATCCATCGCCCCGATCAGGTCGTGCGTGGTCATCAACAGCGGCGTACCCTCGGCCGCCAGACCGGCGAACAGCTCACCGAGCAGCTCCTGAGTCGGCATGTCCAGCCCGGTGAACGGCTCGTCGAGCAGCAGCAACGCCGGCTGCAGCGCCAATGCCCGGGCCACCAGCACCCGCTGGCGCTGGCCACCGGACAACTCGGCGACCGGCCGACGGCGCAGGCCGCCCAGGCGTACCCGGTCGATCGCCTCGGCGGTGGCCCGCCAGTCGGCCCGCCCCGGCCGGCGCAGCAGCCCGATCCGACCGGTCCGGCCGCTGAGCACCGCCTGCTCCACCGAGATCGGGAACTCCCAGGCGAACTCGTGCCGCTGCGGCACGTACCCGATCGCACACCGCCCCGGCCGGCTCGGCACCCCGTCGACCAACACCTGTCCGGACCGGGTCCGGACCAGCCCGAGCACCGACCGCAGCAGCGTGGTCTTGCCGGCCCCGTTCGGCCCGATCAGCCCGACCAGCTCACCCGGATCGACGTGCAACCGCACCCCGCGCAGCACCGGGCGGCCGCCGAGGTCGACGTCGAGATCGTGTACGGCGAGCGCGGTCATGAGGCGGCACGCTCCTGCTCGACCCGTCGGCGTACCGCCCGGCCGCGCAGCACCACGACGACCAGCGCAACCGCCAGCACGACCGCGGCCAGCACAAGGCCGCCGACCAGCCAGGGGCCGGTGCCGTCGCCGGTGCCGTCCGCTGCGGCCCCCTGGCCGTCAGCACCGTCGGAGGCGACCGGCGCGGCCGCGACCTCGTCGGGTTGCGCGGCGAACGCGTCGTCGGTGCTGACGGCGTCGCCGACCGCGAACCGCAGGTGCCGTACCGCGCTCACCTGCTCGCCGCCGACCAGGTCGGCACTGACCCGGACGGCGACCAGGTACACGCCGGGGGCGGTGAACACCCAGTTGGCGTGGGTGTGAGTGTTGACCTCCACCCACATCGGCTGGCCGGGCGGCTCGGTGGAGCGCCACAGCACCTGCGGTTCGCTGAACGTGCCGGCCTGCAGATACATGGTGACCTCGCCAGGTCCTTCGACCCCGGCGAGCTCCAACGTCACGCCCCGGTCGATCGTCTGCATCACCCGGGGGTCCTGGGTGTTCCAACCGACCCACACCACGTCGGGGTGCTGCACCTGCGGCACCACGTGCACCTCGGTGCCGGCCGGCACGTCGAGGAAGCCGTACACCGGATCATCCGGCACGGTCTGCAGCGCGGCGTCGGTGACCCTCAGCACGGTCCGGTCCGGATCCCGCCACACCGGCTGCGCCGCGTCGTCGTGCAGCAGCAGGGTCCACTCGTCGTCGACGTAGCGCGGTCCGATGTCGACATGGCCGGCCGCCAGCACGGCCGTGTCCGCGGCGACCGGCTGGTCCGGAGCGATCGACTGGTCCAGTGCCGGGTCGGGCGATGTCGGCTGGGCGGCCAGCGTCATCGCCAGCAGCGCGGAGACGGCCGTCGACAGGCCGATCGACTTCACTGATGCCTCCTCATGGTGCCAGACAGTCGAGCAGCGACTCGGCGTTGAACCGCATCAGCTCGACGTAGCTGGTCACCCGGTCGTCAAAGGTGTCGCCGTAGATATCGCAGACCCGTACGTCGAGGTCGTCGGCGAGTTCGGCCAATGTCGAGGACCTCGACCGCAGGTTCGGCTCCAGGAAGACCGCCGGTACCCGCAGGTTGCGGATGGTCTCGGTGAGCCGGCGCCGGTCGGCCAGGCTCGGCTCGGCCGCCGGGTGCGGGCTGACGAAGCCGGAGATCTGCACGTCGTACGCGGCCCCGAGGTAGCCGAACGCGTCGTGAGTAGTGATCAGGTGCCGCCGGGCGGGCGGGATCCGCGCGATCGTGTCGCGGACGTAGTCGTCCAGCGTGGTCAACTCGGCGATGTACGCCGCCGCGTGCCGCCGGTAGTCGGCGGCACCGGCCGGGTCGACGCCGATCAGGGTGTCGCGGATCAGTTCGGTGTACGCGATGACGTTGCGGACGTTCTGCCACAGGTGCGGGTCGATCTCGCCGTGCACGTGCTTGCCGAGCACCGCCTGCGGCAGTTGGAAGATCTCGGTGCCCGGTCGGCCGAGGAAGCGGAAGTCCCGACCGGCCGGCACCTGGGCGAGGGCCTTGTTCGGCACCTCGATGACGGTGTCGGCCGGATCGTGCACATGCTGATGGGCGTCACCGGCGCCGTGCGGGTCGGCGAACAGGTACAGCGACGGCTCGCCGCGCGCCGCCGCGTCGAGGTCGACGGTGATGTCGGCGTGCCCGCCGCGCAGTACGTCGGCCCCGGCCATCCCGGGCAGGCTGTGCGGATCGACGCCGACGGCAAACGTGAAGGTCTGTTCCCCGAGGGCGACGGGGCGACTGTCGGTGGTGACCGCCAACCGTGCCGACATGGTGAGCCGGTAGACGCCCGGCTCGGTGAATGCCCAGCTCATGTGGGTGTGCGCGTCGGGCGGGAGGGTGGCGGTGTCGTCCCGGTAGCCGGTGGCGGCGTCGAAGCCGTCGGCCGAGTCGAGATAGACGGCCGGGTTGCCGAACGACTCGGTGAGGTAGGCGGCCATGGCGCCGGGGCCGGTCACGTTGGTGCTCTGCAGCAGGATGTCGGAGACCCGGTCTGCACCATAGGTCCCGCCGGTGCCGCGTACCCGCATGCCGAGCCAGATGGTGTCGAGCGAGAAGTCCTCGACCAGCGGGATGATCTCGGCGGCGTACTTGATCGCCCCCTCGGCGAGCGAGATGTTCGGTACGCCCTCCGGCAGGTTGGCGTCGAGCGCCTTGATGATGGCGTGCTCCTCCAGCAGCAGGTAGTTGCTGAAGGCGACGTCGGCGTAGACGACGTTGCGCACGTCGCGCAGCGACGGCTCGTACGAGTGGGGGTCGGCACCGTCGGGGACGAGCGAGGCGACCGCGACGCGGTCCCCGCCGACGTTGTCGACCAGGTCCCGCAGAATGCCGGTGGTGGTGACGACCTGGAGACGGTCGTCAGCGGCGCTCAGCGTCTCGGGGACGACACAGGCCGCCAGGTTACCAAGACTGACAGCGAGCAGCGCCGGCCCGATGAGCCACCGTGCGCGCATGATCCACCCCACCTTCCGTACGCCCTGCGCCCGCGCACCGCACGCTAGCACGCAAACGATAACCGTTGTCATACTCGATCCGCGTGCAGCCGGTGCCGAACGGGTGATGTTCGGCACCGGCTGCACGGGTCGGCGGTCGGATCAACCGACGAATCAACCACTCCGGTCGAACGGGGGTCAGCCGACCTCGAAGGTGAACTCCTCGGTGCTGCTCACCGGCTGCCCGTTCGACGCACGCACGCCGCTTACCTCGAACGTCGCCACGTAGGTGCCGGCCACGTCGAAGCCCCAGTTGACGTGGGCATGGGTGTTGCGGTTGACGTTCAGGCTGTCCGGCAAACCGTTGCCGCTGTCGAACAGCACCGTGGGCGTGCCGCCCGAGGCGGTGAAGATGCTGAACCCGCCCGGCCCCTGCACGCCGGTCAGCTTGAACACGACCCGGTTGAACTGCAACGCCCCGCTGGCCACCCCGGTGGTGTCCCAGCCGGCCCAGAGCAGCCCGGCGGTGTTGGTCTGCGGCAACACGTAGGCGTACCCCCCGCTGCCGAGGAACGACCAGGCGGAACCGGACGGCACCGCCGTGTGCGCGGCGGCAGGCACCACGAGGACCACGGTGGACGGGTCACGCTCGACGAAGGTAGCGCCGGTGTCGTCGCCAACGGTGACCTCGATCGGCCCACCGGCGACATGGTCGACATTGATGACATCGACGTGGCCACTGGTCAGTTCGACGATCGTGGCCTGCGCCGGGGTGGGTACGGCGACCGCGAGCACCGCAGCGAGGGCACTCGACGCGATACCGGCCAGCAGCCGGCGGCCAGGAGTCTTCATCACACTGCTCCCTCCGGATTCCCGACGCACGTCAGGGCAGGACGACGAATCGCAGGTAGACCGAGTCGGACTCGACGACGGTCGTGGTGCCCGCCAGAGTGGCACTGGCCTTGACCTTGAGCAGGTAGGCGCCCGCCTTGCTGAACGCCCAGTTGACGTGCAGGTGCTCACCGACCGCCAGGTCGACAACGTCCGGCAGCCCGTCGCGGCTGTTGGCCAGCACGGTCGGCTGCCCGAACAGGTCCTCGGTGTAGATCGCAATCTTGGCGGAGCTGGGGGCGCTGATCAGCTGCTGCACGGTCAGGTCGACCGAGTCGCCGGCGAAGACGCCCGCTTCGAGCTCCTCGGTGGCGAGGCCGGCGAAGAGCAGTTCCTCGTCCTCGATCTGCGGCAGGATCCACACCGGCGAGCCGGCGGCGCCGAGGAAGGCGAAGGCCGGGTCACTGGGCACGGTGGTCTTCGCCTGGGGCTTGACGACGAAGATCACGTCGTCGTGGTGGCGGTGCTCGCCCGGCTCGACGGTGTCGTCGTGGACGCCGAGCTCCAGCTCACCGTCCTCGTACTCGACCTCGATGACGTCGACGTGTCCTTCATGCAGGACCACGGGCAGGCCGGTGCCGTGTGCCTGCGCCGGAGTGGCCGAAACCACCAGAGCGGCAATCATCGCGGCGCTGGCGACGAGCGTACCGGCGGCCCGCCGGTGAGTTGCGGTCGACATGGGACAGACTCCCTTCCGGTGGTCCCTGGTGGACCACCGGAAGCTAACGGTAATCGTTTTCAACTTATCGCGGTAGGGGTGCGACCTGTCTGAGTCGACACATGTCCATGTTCGTCGAGCTCGCCGACATCCCAGTCGGGAAACGGGTCCGGCAGCTCGCGCCATGCCGCGAGCCCGGCGACCAGCCCCGCTCCGGCCGCCGCGAGCTCGGCATCGGTGAGCAGCGCGGCGTCCAGCGCCGCCCGTAGCCGCTCGCCATCGAGCCCGATGCCGATGAACACCAGCTCCTGGTGCCGGTCGCCGAAGACCGGATCCCACCGGGACTCCAGGTCGGCCCGCTCGGCCGGGTCGTCGGGCCACTCACCGGAGCTGGCCACCGGCACCCCCGCCGGGTCGCACCGCGCCGACGGACCGGCCTGCGACCACAGTGCCTGCACATCGGGCCGGGTCGCCAGCCAGAGAAAGCCCTTCGACCGTACGACGCCGAAGCTGTCCAGCTCGGCGAGCAGATCCCAGAGCCGCTGCGGATGAAACGGCGCGACCGCCCGGTAGACGATGCTGCTGATGCCGTACTCGATCGTCTCCGGCACGTGCTCGCCGTTGAGTTCGGCGACCCAACCGGGAGCGGTCTCGGCCGCCTCCAGATCGAACCGCCCGGTGTCGAGCACCTCGCCCAACGGGACCTGCGCCCGCACGGTCCGCAGCTGACGGGCCTTCGGGTTCAGCCTGGTCACCAGCGCCTCGACTGTCGCCAACTCGGCCGACCCGACCAGGTCGGTCTTGTTGACCAGGATCACGTCGGCGAACTCGATCTGGTCGACCAGCAGGTCGGCGATGGTGCGGTCATCGTCGTCGTACGCGGCCAGCCCACGCTGCTCCAACGACTCGCCGGCCCGCAACTGGGCGATCAGGTGCGGCGCGTCGACGACAGTGACCATGGTGTCCAGCCGGGCGATGTCGGCCAGCACCCCACCGTCGTCGGTGCCGAAGGCGAACGTGGCCGCCACCGGCAGTGGTTCGGAGATGCCGCTGGACTCGATCACCAGGTAGTCGAAGCGGCCCAGCCGAGCCAGTCGGGCGATTTCCACCAGCAGGTCGTCGCGCAGCGTGCAGCAGATGCAGCCGTTGGTCATCTCGACCAGGCGTTCCTCGGTACGCGACAGGCTACCGCCGTCGCGCACCAGCGCGGCGTCGATGTTGATCTCGCTCATGTCGTTGACAATGACCGCGACCCGCCGCCCTTCCCGGTTGGCCAGAATGTGGTTGAGCAGGGTGGTCTTGCCCGCACCGAGGAATCCGGACAGCACCGTTACCGGCAGCCGACGGTCACTGGCCACCGCGCCGGCCGTCGCACCGTTCCCCTCGCTGGCCACCGCACCGGTCATCGCGGATCCTCGACCTGGCGGCCCCGGTACAGGCCGCAGTGTGCGCAGGCCCGGTGCGGCAGGACCTTCTCCTGTCGCGGGCAGGGGCAGGTCACCAGCATCGGCACCGCCGCCTTCCACTGGGCGCGCCGGTGGCGGGTGTTCGACCGCGAGGTGCGGCGCTTCGGTACGGCCATGGACGGCCTCCTCTCGTCTACCCAGACGATAACGGAAGCCGTTTTCATTAAGTAGGACCGACGCGGCCGGTTTCGACTCCACCACAGGTGACCGGCCACGAGCCAGGCGCTCACCCGTGGTGATCGGAGACCCGCTCCCCCGGCCCGTGGTCGGGCAGCTCGCGGTCGGCATGGTCGGCGTGGAACAGCGCCTCGGCCAGCAACTGCCGGACGTGCACGTCTGCGGCCGAGTAGTAGACGAATGTGCCCTCCCGGCGCCCCCGCACCAGCCCGGCGAGCCGCAGCTTGGCCAGGTGCTGGCTGACCGCCGTCGGCGCGGCACCGACCAACTCGGCCAGGCAGGCGACCGACGACTCCCCCTGCAGCAGCGCCCAGAGAATCTTGATCCGGGTGGGGTCGGCGAGCAGGCGGAACGTCTCCGCGGCCAGGTGCACCTGCTCCTCGACCGGCATCCGGAAATCCGGAATCGAGGTGTGCATGCCGGTCAGACTAGTCGAGGCCGCCTACTTGCATACCTGCATATCTGCGCAGCTATTGTAATGGCCGTGCTCATCGATACCCCGCCGTACGCGCCCCCGAAACGCGCCGAGCGCCTGGCCGACGCCACCCGCCGTACCCCGATCTGGGCGCTGCCCGAGGTCCGCTGGGCGACCGCCGCGACCGCGCTGTTCGCCCTCGGCGGCACGCTGCACCTGGCCGGAGCCCCGGCGTGGAGCTGGTGGGCCGCCTACCTGGCCTGCTACGTCGCCGGCGGTTGGGAACCGGGCTGGTCCGGGCTGCGCGCACTACGCGAACGCACCCTCGACGTCGACCTGCTGATGGTGGTCGCCGCGATCGGTGCCGCCGCCGTCAACCAGGTCTTCGACGGCGCCCTGCTGATCGTCATCTTCGCCACCTCCGGCGCGCTGGAAGCGCTCGCCACCCGACGAACCGCCGACGCCGTCCACAGCCTGCTCGACCTGGCCCCACCCCAGGCGACGCGGATCGTCGACGGCACCGAACAGCGGGTCGACACCGTCACACTGCGCGTCGGCGACGTCATCCTGGTCCGCCCCGGCGAGCGGATCGGCGCCGACGGACAGGTTGTCGACGGCGCCAGCGAGGTCGACCAGGCCACCATCACCGGCGAGCCGCTACCGGTGGACCGCAGCCACGGCGACGACGTGTACGCCGGCACCCTCAACGGCACCGGAGCGCTACGGGTCCGGGTGACCACCCCGGCAGGCGAGACCGTCGTCGCCCGGATCGCCGCCATGGTCGAGGAGGCCGCCGCCAGCAAGGCACCCACCCAGCTGTTCATCGAACGGATCGAGCAACGCTACTCGGTCGGAGTCGTGGTCGCGACTCTCGCCCTGTTCGGCATCCCGCTCGCCCTCGGCGACAGCCTCACCGACGCCCTGCTGCGGGCGATGACCTTCATGATCGTCGCTTCCCCCTGTGCCGTGGTGCTGGCGACCATGCCGCCGCTGCTCGCCGCGATCGCCACCGCCGGCAGACACGGCGTACTGGTCAAATCCGCCGGGGTGATCGAACGCCTCGGCCGTGCCGACCTGGTCGCCTTCGACAAGACCGGCACCCTCACCGAAGGTCGGCCCCGAGTCACCGCCGTCCACCCCGTACCCGGTGATCCGGCCACCGGCGACGCGGACCAACTGCTGGCTCTCGCCGCCGCCGCCGAACTGCCCAGCGAACACCCGATCGGTGTCGCCGTGGTCGCCGCCGCCCGCGACCGCCAGTTGGCGATCGCCGCCACCGACACGTTCGCCGCACTACCAGGGCGCGGCGTCACGGCCCGCGTCGGTGACCGGCAGGTAGCCGTGGCCAGCCCGGCCCAGCTGCTGACCGCCACCGACGACGGGGCCCGCCGGCTGGTCGCCGAAGTGGAGTCCGCCGGCCAGACCGCCGTCGTGGTCGCCGTCGACGGCACGCCGGCAGCCGTCCTCGCGCTCACCGACCGGTTGCGACCCGGCGCGGCCCCGGTCACCGCCGCGCTGCGTGCCCTGACCGGGCGGTCGCCGGTGCTGCTCACCGGCGACAACCCGCAGGCAGCCGGCGGGCTGGCCGCCGAGGTCGGCATCGACGAGGTACGGGCCGGTCTGCTGCCGCAGGACAAGGTCGCCGCGGTACGGCAACTGCAGGCCGACGGCCGGCGGGTGCTGGTGGTCGGCGACGGGGTCAACGACGCGCCCGCACTGGCCACCGCGCACACCGGCGTCGCGATGGGTGGCGTCGGTGCCGACCTCGCTCTGGAAACCGCGGACACCGTCATCGTCCGCGACGACCTGACCACCATCCCGGCGGTCGTCGCCCTCGCCCGGCGGGCCCGGCGCTGCGTGGTCGCCAACCTGGTCATCGCCGGCACCGTCATCGTGGTCCTGGCGACCTGGGACATCGTCGGCCACCTGCCGCTGCCGCTCGGCGTCGCCGGGCACGAGGG